>JBIQLC010000004.1:0-248400 GCA_044464625.1 Afipia sp.
AGGCCGATCAATCGTGGCCTCATGGTTCGAGACGGCGCCATAGCAGGCGTAGCCTGCGTAAACTTGGCTACGGAGCGCCTCCTCACCATGAGGAGAAACAATCCGACTTCTATCCACTATCCCCCGGTTGACACCACCGCCGTCCCCGGCGATGTTATATTATAACATTGGGGACGCCGGGCAGCCCAAGCCCGGCGAAGGGCGTCGGTCGCATGAAACGGCTGAGATTGCAGGCAAGGAAGCTGTCGCTGCTGGCGCTATTCGCGCTGGCGCTGCAGCTTGGCCTGTCGTTCGGCCACACCCACGCCAGCTTCTTCGCGCCGGTCGGCGCGCAGGCTGCGGTTGCCGCGACGAATGCGCCTGATGCCGACCATGACCACGATCATGGTGCCGCAGGCCATATCTGCGACATCTGCGCGACGGTGGCGCTCGCACGGTCGCTGCTTGGCGCAGCGCCGCCGGTTCTGCCGATCCCGACCTCCTTCACCGCCGCGCGCCACATCATCATTGCGCAATCCGATGCCCCGGATTCGCAGCGCGCCGCGTTCCAGTCCCGCGCGCCACCTTCGATCTGATTTCGGTCAATCAACGTTCCTGTTCCTCGCCGCACCTGCGCCGGGGTGACGGGATCATTCCGGAATCATCCCGTCCGCAGAAGACGGGCCGCCTCCACCAGCGGCATCAGGATCGAATTCATGTCACGACTTATTTCGCGTCACCTCCTGCTCGCGACGTCGGCGCTTGCCGCCCTGAGCGCAACGCCTGTCCCCGCCTTCGCGCAAGGCGCATCATCCACCGACAGCAACGCCCTGCCCGAAATCTCGGTCACCGCGAGCCCGATCGTTCATCGCAACCGCCGCGCAGCGCAGCCTGCACCCAGCACGGCCGCAGATACGACGCCCGCTCCGGCAGCGCCGGACCTGCTGGCGCAATCGTTCTCGGCGTCCACCGTGCTCGATGCCAACCAGTTGCAGAACCAGGCCGGCGGCGGTCTCGGCACCAGCGGCACGCTTGGCAATCTGTTGTTCGACAAGCCCGGCATCAGCGCCTCGACCTACGCGCCGGGATCGAGCCGCCCGATCATTCGCGGTCTCGACAATTCGCGCGTCCGCATTCAGGAGAACGGCACATCGTCGATGGACGTCTCCGAAATCGGCGAGGACCACAGCGTTCCGATCGACACCCTTTCCGCCACGCGCGTCGAGGTGGTGCGTGGCCCAGCGTCGCTGCGTTACGGCCCGCAGGCGATCGGTGGCGTCGTCAGCGTCGACAACAACCGCATTCCACTCGCCGATACGCCGGACGGCTTGAGCGGCTGGGGCGCGTCCGCCTTCACCAGCGCCGATCTCGGCCGCGAAGGCTCGGTCGGTTTCAACGTGCGGCACAACAACGTCGCGATCCACGCCGATGCCTTCACGCGCGTCACCGAAGACTACCGGATTCCCGGCGGCGTACAGAAGAACACGCGGCAGCAAACGGCGGGCGGCGCGGTCGGCGGCACTTACTTCTTCGACGGCGGCTATTTCGGCATGGCGCTGGCGCAGACCTCCGCGCTCTACCATATCCCCGGCATCGAACCGGCTGAGGTCAACAACCGCATCAACCTCAACCAGACCAAACTGCTCGGCAAAGGTGAGTACCGCCCCGACTCGGCGATGATCGATGCGATCCGCCTGTGGTTCGGCGCGACCAACTACAAGCACAACGAGGAAGGTTACAGTGCCGACGACGGCCGCGACGGCGTGCGCGCGACGTTCAAGAATAAGGAACAGGAAGCGCGGCTTGAAGTGCAGATGGCCGGCGTCAACACGCCGTTCGGCGTCTGGACCGCTGCGCCCGGCGTGCAACTCAACCATCAGGAGATCGGCACCGGCGGTGAAGCCGGCGGATTGCTGGCGCCGGCGGAAACCTTTGCCGCGGCCGCCTACATGTTCAACGAACTGCGCGTGAACGACACGCTGAAGATGCAGCTCGCGGGCCGCGTCGATCAGGCCCACGTCTCCGGAACGCCGGCGCTGTTTCCCTCGAGCTTCGATCCCGCCGATGGCAACGCGATGGACTTCGCGGCGAAACGCAACTTCACGCCGATGAGCGCGAGCTTCGGCATCCTTCAGGCGCTGCCGTTCGACATGGTGGCCTCGTTCACCGCGCAATATGTCGAGCGCGCTCCGCGTTCCGCCGAACTGTTCGCCAAGGGCGCGCATGACGCGCCCGGCACTTTCGAGATCGGCAATCCGAATCTCACGACCGAAGCCGCGCGCAGCCTCGAGATCGGATTGCGCAAGCAGACCGGCCGCTGGCGCTTCGATCTTGCCGCCTACTACACAAGCTACCAGAACTACATCTTCAAGCGCGCGACGGGCCTGCGCTGCGACGACGAGTTCGACAGTTGCGGCTCCGGGGGCGGCGATGAATTGACTCAGGTAATCTACGACCAGCGCGATGCGCTGTTCCGCGGCGCCGAGGTCTCGACCCAATTCGACGTCGGCCAGGTGTGGCACGGCACCTTCGGTATCGACGGCCAGTACGACTATGTCGATGCGCGCTTCAAGGATGGCAGCTTCGTGCCGCGCATTCCGCCGCACCGGCTTGGCGGTGGTATCTACTACAAGGACGACGAGTGGTACGCCCGCGTCGGCCTGCTGCACGCCTTCGACCAGAACCGCATCGCGGCCGATGAAACGCCGACCAAGGGCTACAATCTGCTGCGCGCCGAAATCAGCCGCGCCGAAAAAACCAACTACGCCCTCACCGGCTTGCGCGAGGTGCGTTACGGCATCGTCGGCACCAACCTGCTCGACGACGACGTGCGCAATGCCTCGTCGTTCCGCAAGGACGAAGTGCTGCTGCCGGGCCGTTCAGTGCGAATTTTCGCCAGCGCCAAGTTCTAGGCTGCTTCACCTCTCCCCGCATGCGGGGAGAGGTGAGATCGAAACAGACGTAGCTTGGGCGTTTAAACTACCGCGCTCCAGTCCGGACGCACCGCGCCGGACAATCCTTCAGCCGCGCCGTCCACCAGTTCGTGGACCAGCAGGCGCGCCGGATCGACTGGTCCCGGCATGGTGACGCCGGAAATCCCCTTGAATCCCACACGGCCATAATAAGCCTCATCCCCAACCAGGAGCACCAGACGATGGCCCTGCTTCTTGGCCTCGTCGAGCGCCCGCGCCAGCAGGGCGCGGCCAACGCCGCGATCGCGGAACGGCGGCTCCACCGTCAGCGGACCGAGCAGCAATGCCGGGGTATCGCCGATGCAAATGGGGAGCTGACGCACCGAGCCGACCATCAATGTGCCGATCCGCGCCGTGAACGACAGCGCCAGCAGATGATCGACATGCTCGCGCAGGCGATAGGCGCTGAGCACGTAGCGGCCGGGGCCGAAGGTGCGCTCATGCAGGCGCTCAATGGCCTGGGCGTCGTTCGGGGTTTCGGCCAGAATGGTCAAGGACAGATCGGTCATGGTGGCAGCGAATTAGCATCCGCCGGGACGGCGGTCCATCGGGAAGCGCAGGATGCCGATCCCAAAAGGGCCAGCGCGCGGGACCGCGCCTACCGACCCTCCCCCGCCGCCGGCTGCGACAGATAGGCCAAAAGCTTCATCTCGCGGCGGCCGCGGGTGACAGTGTCGAGCACGAGGCCAGACGACACCGACAGCATGGCAAGGATCATCAGGCCCATCGACAGCACGGCGGTCGGCAGGCGCGGCACGATGCCCTGCTCCACAAAGGTCACCAGCACCGGGATGATCAGGATCACCGACAGCGCCGCCAGCAGCGCGCCAAGGATCGAGAAGAAGCGCAGCGGCTTTTCCGAGCGATAGAGCTTGAGAATGGTGCCGAGGATGCGGAAGCCATCGCGCCAGGTGCTGAGCTTGCTGAATGAACCTTCCGGCCGCGCGTAATACGGCGTTGCCATTTCCGCGACCGGCAGCGCCAGCTCGAGCGCATGGACGCTGAGTTCGGTCTCGATCTCGAAGCCGTCGGAGAGCACCGGAAACGATTTGACGAAACGGCGCGAGAACACGCGATAGCCGGAGAGAATATCCTTGAACGCCTGACCGAACACGGATGCCAGAAATCCGGTGAGCATCGCGTTGCCGGTACGATGGCCACGGCGATAGGCGGCAACATCCTGATCGACGCGCAGACCCACCACCATGTCGAGACGATCGGCGATGAGTTTCTCGATCATGCGCGGTGCGCTCGGCGCATCATACGTGGCGTCGCCATCGACCAGAACATAGACGTCGGCATCGACGTCGGCGAACATCCGGCGCACCACGTGGCCCTTGCCCTGACGGCGCTCGCTGCGCACGTTGGCGCCGGCTTCGCGCGCAATCGCGACCGTGCCGTCGGTGGAATTGTTGTCGTAGACGTAGACCGTCGCATCCGGCAACGCCTTGCGGAAATCGGCGACCACGGTACCGACGGCTGCAGCTTCGTTGTAGCAAGGCACCAGTACAGCGACGCGCGGCTGGGCCGGCTCCGGCGCGGAACGCGGCTCGCGCGCGAACGCATCGAGTGCCTCGGTCAGGCTCGCAAGATCGCCGCGCAGCGGGTCGCGGCGTTCTGGCAGCGGTCGGCTCAGATCGGGCGCGGCGCTCATCATCGTTCCCGGACGGTGTCGGATGCCGGGAACATACGGCCCAAACCGTGAACGATCTCTAACTCCAATCCTCGATTAATGGCCGGTTCTGGAGGACTTCCTCAATCCTTCGCCGCGTTCCCGGGGTGGTGTCCGGCGGCAGGTCTGCGCCGTCAAAAAAGCCGCAGGCGACAATCTCGCGGTTCGGCTCAGGCATTGTCTCCTGCCGCCACTCGCGCACCACATAGACCGCCACATGATCGCGCCGCGACACCTTGCGATTGAAGAACAGGCCATGGAATTGCGGCGCGCCGGTGAGTTCGATGCCGCCCTCCTCATGCAATTCGCGCGAGAGCGATTCCAGCATGGTCTCGCCGGTCTCGACGCCACCGCCCGGCAAATGCCAGCCCGGCGTATAGGTATGCTTCACCATGAACACGCGATTGTCGGCATCGAGCACGACGGCGCGGGCGCCGAGCGTCATGCCGCGCGCAAACCGCCAGTACAAATGAAAGCAGCGCCGGAGCAGCGGTTCAAAACGTAACCGCTGTCGTGTCATGGTCATGAAGCGAAAGCCTTTGGAGTCTTCGGAACGAAGGCCGAGTCTTGCCGGACGATCAGGCGGGATGTAGACCCGGGAGAGACTATGTGACACCGAACCGGTATGGCAATCCAGATGCAGGCGGTCGCGTTCTGATGGCTCCGTTCATCCTCGCCCATCTGTCCGACCCGCATCTCGGTCCGATGCCGATGCCGCGTCCGATCGAACTGATCGGCAAGCGCGCGATCGGTTATCTCAACTGGCAACGCAAGCGGCATGCGATCCATCGCCGCGACATACTCGCGACGCTGGTCGCCGATCTCCATGCGCACAGGCCCGATCACATTGCCGTCACCGGCGATCTCGTCAACATCGCGCTGCCCGCCGAATTCATCGAGGCGCGGCGATGGCTGGAAAGCGTCGGCACGCCGCATGACGTCTCATTGGTGCCGGGCAATCACGACGCTTATGCGTCGGGCACGCGGCATCATTTCGCGGAAGTGTGGGCGGATTATCTGCGCGGCGACCGCGCGGTGAGCAGTGCCGCGTCGTTTCCTTATGTCCGCCGCCGCGGACCGCTGGCGCTGATCGGCGTGTCGAGCGCGATTCCGACCGCGCCGTTCATGGCCACCGGCCGGCTCGGGCGCGCACAGCGCGGCGCGCTCGACCGCACGCTGGCGCAATTGGCCGACGATGGCCTTTTCCGCGTGCTGCTGATCCATCACCCGCTGCACACCACACCGGGACGCTGGGCCGCGCGACTGCGCGATGCCGGCGACGTACTCGATATCGTGGCGCGGCGCGGCGTCGATCTGGTGCTGCATGGCCACGATCATCGTCACGCCACGGTGTGGTTCGACGGCCCACATGGACGCATCCCCGCGATCGGCGTACCGTCATCGTCGGTGATCGCCGGCAGCCACCAGGATCCGGCTGCGTACAATCTGTTCGCGATCGAACGTGACGGCACGCACTGGCGCGTCACACAGACGGTACGCGGGTTTGCCCGGGGCGATGCGAGTGGCGTCCGCGAGATCGGCAAGCGGGTGCTGCGAGCGGACCTTGTATCGTCGCTCTGAGATGCCGAACGCAGCGCGGATCATCCACCCTTCGAGGCGCGCAAGCGCCGTCCTCGGGACGATGAAACCAAATTCAGCGTGAGCTAGAAATTTCGCAGCGCCGCGACGAGCGCGAAGCCGAACAGCGCCGCGAGGCCGGCGAAGAAGCCGAACGCGAAGGTCCACAGCCGCGAGGACTGTTTCTTCGGCGCAGATGGAGTCGCCGGCACCGGTGCGACGATCATCGCCTTCTCGCGCTCGATCATGCGACGGGCGATGTAGTCGGTGACAGCGTCGACCATCACCGGCACGTCATGGGATTCGGCAAGCACGATGCGGCCAAAGCGGGTGTCCTGCACGAAGCGATAGATGCGCTTGTCTCGTCCCATGGCGATGTGCGCGACAGGATCGATCCACAACCTCGGCGTGTCGCCATGGCTGATGCCGCGATCGAACAGATCGACGTGGGCCGGGATTTCCTCGAACAGCGGGTTCAGCGCGTCATTGAGAATTTCGAGACGGACCGCCTCGGCATCGCGCAACTCGACGACCACGCCGGACCGGTCGGCGGCCTCGATCCGCGCCTTCCGCAAGGCATCGCGCAGCCGCACAGGGGCTGCCGCCGCGTGACCTTCCGCATTCTGCTCCGACATCGAATCCGCGCCTTTGTTGGGACCCGGTTAACCTATCAGTAACCGTAAGGCCCGCAAAGGGCTCCGGTTCCCGGCGCGGGAAAACAAAGCGGCCCCGTCCCGGATCGGGACAGGGCCGGCAAGTTTAGGCTTGGCGCGAACGCTTCGCCTGGGAGTTATCAGGCGGTGGCGCGCTGCGGTTCTTCGACAATCGAAAAACGCACGGCCCCGCGATGGCGATTCTCCTCGGACACCGTTCGCCAGGCGTCCTCGGCTTCCTTTCGGGTCTTGAACGGGCCCTGGACCTGAGCAGAACCTTCCACGAGCTTGTGGAAGTTCATCGATCCGAACTCGCCGCCAATCACCCAGAAATTGCTACCAGTCGTCATAGGAGCCTCCTTTAGTCAGCTTGAAGTGCAACAGGTTCGTTGAGGTTCAACCGTCAACCGAACTGGTTCATCGTGTTATGGACGCCGCCGGCCTTCAGGGCTGCCTCACCCGCGAAGTATTCCTTGTGGTCGTCGCCGATGTCGGAGCCGGCCATGTTCTGGTGCTTCGCGCAGGCGATCCCTTGACGGATTTCCGCACGCTGAACGTTCTTCACGTAGCCGAGCATGCCCTGGTCGCCGAAATATTCCTTCGAGAGGTTATCGGTCGACAGCGCTGCCGTATGATAGGTCGGCAACGTGATCAGGTGATGGAAGATGCCGGCGCGCTTTGCCGAATCCGCCTGGAAGGTGCGGATGAGCTTGTCGGCTTCGATCGCCAGCGGCGTCTCGTCGTATTCCACCTTCATCAGGTCGGCGCGGTTGTACTTGCTGACGTCCTTACCTTCCGCCTTCCACGCATCGTAAACCTGCCAACGGAAGTTCAGCGTCCAGTTGAACGACGGCGAGTTGTTGTAGGCGAGCTTCGCGTTCGGAACCACTTCGCGGATGCGATCGACCATTTCGGCGATCTGCGCGATGTTCGGCCGCTCGGTTTCGATCCACAGCAGGTCGGCGCCGTTCTGCAGCGAGGTGATGCTGTCGAGAACGCAGCGATCGACGCCGGTGCCGGGGCGGAACTGATACAGGTTGCTCGGCAGACGCTTCGGGCGCAGCAGCTTGCCGTTGCGGCTGATGATGACATCGCCGTTGCCGACCTTGGTCGCGTCAACTTCATCGCAATCGAGGAAGCTGTTGTACTGGTCGCCGAGATCGCCCGGCTTGTGGCTGACAGCGATTTGCTGCGTGAGGCCTGCGCCGAGCGAGTCGGTGCGGGTCACGATGATGCCGTTGTCCACGCCCATTTCGAGGAACGCGTGGCGGCAGGCACGGATCTTCGCCAGGAAAACCTCATGCGGCACCGTGACCTTGCCGTCCTGATGGCCGCACTGCTTCTCATCGGACACCTGGTTTTCGATCTGCAGCGCGCAGGCGCCCGCTTCGATCATCTTCTTGGCGAGCAGATAGGTTGCTTCGGCATTGCCGAAACCTGCGTCGATGTCGGCGATGACCGGCACGACGTGGGTCTGGAAATTGTCGACCTTCGCGATCAGTTCCGCTTCCTTGGCCTTGTCGCCGGCCTTACGCGCTGCGTCGATCGCGCGGAAGATATCGTTGAGTTCGCGCGAGTCGGCCTGACGCAGGAAGGTGTACAGTTCTTCGATCAGCGCCGGCACCGAGGTCTTCTCGTGCATGGACTGATCCGGAAGCGGTCCGAATTCGGAGCGCAGCGCCGCGATCATCCAGCCCGACAGATAGAGGTAACGGCGATCGGTCTTGCCGCCGAAGTGCTTCTTGATCGAGATCAGCTTCTGCTGAGCAATGAAACCATGCCAGCAACCGAGCGACTGGGTGTACTTGGTCGGATCGGCGTCATACGCCGCCATGTCCGCGCGCATCACGTCCGCGGTGTAGCGGGCGACGTCGAGGCCGGTCCGGAAGCGGTTCTGCAGACGCATGCGCGCGACAGCTTCGGCGGTCACACCGTTCCATGTGCCCTTGTCCTTGAGGAGCGCTTCGGCCGCCTTGATCTCACTCTGGTAGGAGGACGGGCCCTGGATGGCGTGGTCGGTGATGTTGCGCGTCTGGTAATTCATCCTAGTTCCAATCTACATTCATGACATTGCGTTGCGAGAACGTGACATGAGTTAAACGCGACTCCGGAAAATTCGTACAGATGGCTTGTAATTGAATGATGATGTCATGTAACATCACTACATGTAATAGATGTGAATTTGTAAATTTTGTAAAAATACAGAGCTAAAACCGGAACGGAGAGAGGTCATGGCCTCGGATTCGGGAAAAAAGCTGTTCGTCGGCCCGCGGTTCCGGCGGATTCGCCAGCAACTCGGCCTGTCGCAGACCCAGATCGCCGAGGGGCTCGGCATCTCGCCGAGCTACGTCAATCTGATCGAGCGCAACCAGCGTCCGGTGACGGCGCAGATTTTGCTGCGGCTCGCCGAAACCTACGACCTCGACCTGCGTGACCTTGCCACCGCCGACGAGGATCGGTTCTTCGCCGAACTGAACGAAGTGTTCTCCGATCCGCTGTTCCGGCAGATCGACCTGCCGAAGCAGGAACTGCGCGATCTCGCGGAACTCTGCCCCGGCGTCACCCACGCACTGCAACGGCTTTATGCGGCCTACACCGAAGCGCGGCGTGGCGAGACCATGGTGGCGGCGCAATTCGCCGATCGCGACGAGAGCACCGGCACGCGCTACGAGGCCAACCCGATCGAGCGCGTCCGCGACCTGATCGAAGCCAACCGCAACTATTTCCCCGAACTCGAGACTGCCGCCGAGACGCTGCGCGACGAGATCGACGTCTCCGCAACGCACGATCTGTTCGCTGCGCTGAGCGAGCGCCTGCGCGAACGTCATTCGACGACAGTGCGCATCATGCCGGTGGACGTGATGCGCGAGACGCTGCGGCGCTGGGACCGCCATCGCCGCCAGGTGCTGATCTCCGAACTGGTCGACGGCCCCGGCCGCGTGTTTCAACTCGCAATCCAGGTGGCGCTCGCCGAATGCGGGCCTGCGATGGAATCCCTCGTCAATCGCGCCGGCCCGCTCGACGATACCGCGCGGCGTCTCTACCGCATTACGCTCGCGAACTATTACGCCGCCGCGGTGATGATGCCCTATGCGCCGTTCCATACCGCCGCCGAAGAGCTCGGCTATGACCTGCAGGTGCTCGGCCAGCGCTTCAATGTCGGCTTCGAGCAGGTCTGCCATCGCCTGACCACGCTGCAGCGGCCGAACGCGCGCGGCGTGCCGTTCTTCATGCTGCGCGTCGACAACGCCGGCAATGTGTCGAAACGCTTTTCATCCGGCACGTTTCCGTTCTCGAAGTTCGGCGGCACCTGCCCGCTGTGGAACGTACATTCGACCTTCGACACGCCGGACCGCATGCTGCAGCAGATCATCGAACTGCCCGACGGCAGCCGCTACTTCTCGCTGGCGCAGATGGTGCGCCGCGCCGCCGTGCCCTACCCGCAGCCGCAGCCGCGCTTCGCCATCGGCCTCGGGTGCGAAATCCGCCACGCCTCGAAGCTGGTCTATGCGGCGGGTCTCGATCTGGAAAAGGCGCAAGGCACGCCGATCGGCGTCAACTGCCGCCTGTGCGAGCGCGAGAATTGCAGCCAGCGCGCCGAGCCGCCGCTGACCCGCACGCTGATCCTCGACGAGAACACGCGTCGCGTGACGTCGTTTGCGTTCAGCAATGCACGGGAGCTGTGAGGGGACGCATATGGGCCTGCAAGTCAGGGAAATGACATTGGCGGAAACCGCCATCGTCATCGACTACTTTCACAGCGCGACGCCTGAGCATCTCGAAATGCTTGGCGTCGATCCGACGCGGCTGCCGCGCGCGAAACTGTGGCGCGAACTGTTCGAGGCCGAATACGCCCTCACCGCCGATCAGCGCCGCAACATCTTTTTGCTGTGGCTCGCCGACGATCGCCCCGCCGGCTTTTCGAGTTGCGACAAGATCGTGCCCGGCGATCGCGCCAACATGCACCTCCACGTGCTCGACGTCGGCGACCGCAACAAGGGCGCAGGCACGATCTTCGTTCGGCAGAGCGTCGATTTCTATTTCGCACGACTGAAGCTCAAATCGCTGTTCTGCGAACCGCACGCGTTCAACGTCGCGCCCAACCGCACTTTGCAGAAGGCCGGCTTCAAGTACCTCAAGACTCATATGACCGTTCCGGGCCCGCTCAATTTCCATCAGGCCGTGACCCGTTGGGTGATCGAGCGGTAAGTATCGGATCCGCATGTCCCTCATGGTGAGGAGCCGCAAAGCGGCGTCTCGAACCATGAGGCCATGATCGATCGAAGCCTCATCCTTCGAGACGGCTGCTACGCAGCCTCCTCAGGATGAGGGTCAGGTAACGAACAAACCTGCGATCAACATGAATTCGTCATGGCCGGGCTTGTCCCGGCCATCCACGTCTTGTTTGATGGCGCAGTCAATCGTGGGTGCCCGGGACATAGGCAAGCGGAAGCGACGCCGTTCTTCGAACGGCTACGCCCGGGCATGACAATGAAATAACCTGAGAAACTACGGAGACTTGGCGCGATGGCGCGTTTTTCAACCAAAGCATTCACAATCGCCGCAGCCGCTATCTCCCTTATCGCCTCCCTCGCAACCTCTCCCGCCCTCGCCCAAAGCGGCGCGCGCTGCCACAACGGCATGAGCTTTGCGCAATTCCTCGACACCCTGAAGGACGATGCGATCAAGGCCGGCGTGTCGCGACGCGCTATCGCTGAAGCCTCGCCTTATCTGGTCTACGACCAGGGCATCGTGAATCGCGACCGCGGCCAGCGCGTGTTCGGCCAGCTCTTCACCCAATTCGCCGGCCGCATGGCGTCGGAGTCGCGACGCATCCACGGACAGAAGCTGATCAAGACTTACACGCAGGCGTTCGCGCGAGCCGAGAAGGAATATGGCGTACCACCAGAGGTCATCGCCGCGTTCTGGGCGCTGGAGAGCGACTTCGGCGCGGTGCAAGGCAAGCTGTCGACGCTGCGCTCGCTGGTGTCGCTGGCTTATGACTGTCGTCGCGCGCAAATGTTTCATGACGAAACGATCGCTGCGCTGAAGATCGTCGATCGCGGCGACCTTGCGCCGAGCGAAATGATCGGCTCATGGGCCGGCGAGCTCGGCCAGACCCAGTTCCTGCCGCGTCATTACTATGACTACGCCGTGGACTATGACGGCGACGGCCATCGCAATTTGCTGCGCAGCGCGCCGGACGTGATCGGCTCGACCGCGAACTACATCGCCACCGGCTTGAAGTGGAAGCGCGGCCAGCCGTGGCTGCAGGAAATCCGCGTGCCGGCGAATCTGCCGTGGGACCAGACCGACCTCGCCATCAAGCACCCGCGATCGAAATGGGCGGCATGGGGCGTGACGCTCGCCGACGGGCGGCCGCTGCCGAACGACAGTTTGCCGGCCTCGGTGCTGCTGCCGATGGGCCGCCATGGTCCGGCGTTTCTCGCCTATCCGAATTTCGACGCCTACACCGAGTGGAACAACTCGCTGATCTACGCCACCACCGCGGCCTATCTCGCCACCCGCATCGGCGGCGCGGCGCCAATGCGCAAGCCGACCGCGCAGGTCGAGCAGTTGTCGCACAATGATCTGCGCGCGTTGCAGCAGTTGCTGGCGCGCGCGGGTTACGATGTCGGCAAGATCGACGGCGTACTCGGCCAGCAGACCCGCATCGCGGTGAAGGCGATGCAGGTCAAATTTGACCTGCCCGCCGATGCATGGCCGACCGCCGAACTGCTGGCGCGGATGCGCGGCGGGACAGTGACGCGCGAGCGCACGGCCGGCCCGCAATCGTTGCGCTGAACAGAACGCGCACGTCTCTTAAGCACCGCAGCGTTGCCATTTGCAGCCGACGCCTGTTTGATGCGCGCCAAGCTGCGTTCACAGCAGCAGGAAGCACAAGGAGACGCGCGTGGGCCGCATTCCCTATTTCGACATGGACAAGGCGCCGGCCGAACTTCAGGAGCTTTTGAAAGTCCGCCATCCGCTCAATCTCTATCGCATGCTGCCGCACGCGACGACCGTTGCGCCGGGCTTTCTCAAGATGGGTGGCGCGATCCTGCGCGACAGCGCGATCGATCCGGTGTTGCGCGAGATCGTGATCCTGCGCGTCGGCTTCCTCAGCAAGGCGACCTACGAGACCCATCAGCACAAGCGCGTGGCGCGCAATGTCGGCGTGTCGGATGCCAAGATCGCCGCACTGGAGAACGACCAGCCGGACAGCGACGCCTTCTCGCCGCTGGAGAAGCTGGTGATCCGCTACACCGACGACGTGGTGGCCAACGTCAAGGCGTCCTCGGCGCTGTTCGACGAACTGCTGGCGCAGCTTGATCACCGCCGCATGGCCGAGCTGACGCTGACCATCGGCTTCTACATGATGGTGAGCCGCTTCCTTGAAAACTTCGAGGTCGATATCGAACCGCAGGCCATGCCCGACGGAAAGGTGACCTATTCGTCGAACTGACAATCAGAACAAAAAAGAGGAACGCCCATGTCGGTCATCACCCATGCGCCGCAGCAACTCGATCCCTCCGCCTCGATCCATCCCGAAACGCTCGGCCAGGCGCCGGCGTACGGCCGCTTGAAGGGTCGCAGGATCCTGGTGGTCGGCGGCGGGCAGCGCAAGGTGATCGACGAGCATCCGCCGATCGGCAACGGCCGCGCCATCAGCGTGCTGTTCGCGCGCGAAGGCGCGGCGATCGCCTGTCTCGACGCGGTGAAGGAAGCCGCCGACGACACCTGCGCGCAGATCAAGGCGGAAGGCGGCGTTGCGTTTGCCGATGTCGCCGATGTCGGCAATGCCGATGCGATCGGCCCGGCGCTCGAGCGTTGCGCGAAGCAGCTCGGCGGACTGGATGGTCTTGTCTTGAATGTCGGCATCTCCAAAACCTTCGGACTGGAAAACCAGACGCCGGAGTTATGGGACGAAGTATTCGCCGTGAACGTGCGCAGCCACATGCTGTTCGCGCAGAAAGCATTGCCCATTCTCGCGCCGGGCAGCGCCATCATTCTGATGTCATCTCTGGCGAGCCAGCGCGCCGGCGGTCGCAACCCGGCCTATGAAAGTTCGAAGGCCGCGCAGATCGCGCTCGGCCGCGCCATCGCCCGCGCCGGCGAGCCTAAGGGCATTCGCTGCAATGTGATCGCGCCGGGATTCATGGATACGCCGATGGGCCGCGATGCCAGCCGCAAGCGCGCCGACCGCGCCCTGACAGTGCCTTTCGGCCGTCAGGGCACCGGTTGGGAGGTGGCTTATGCTGCGCTGTTCCTGATGTCGAATGAATCATCCTATGTGAACGCGCACACGCTGTTTCTCGATGGCGGCCACCTCGCTGGCATCCAGCGCGGCGCATAGGCACAATGTGCTGGCGACGTCTTGTTTGATATTCCGGACCGGCTTAGATGCATTTGCATTGAAATCGGCAACGGAAGCGAACCATGTCCGCATCGAAACTGTTTGAGCCCTACAAGCTTGGCGCGATCACCCTGTCCAACCGCACCGTGATGGCGCCGCTGACGCGCAACCGCGCGATTGATGGCCTCGTGCCCAATCCCCTCGCCGTCGATTATTACGGCCAGCGCGCCTCGGCCGGATTGCTGATCACCGAGGCAAGCCAGGTGTCGCAGCAGGGCCAGGGCTATCAGGACACGCCCGGCATCTACTCCCAAGAACAAGTCGCGGGCTGGCGCAAGGTCACCGATCGCGTTCATGAGCGCGGCGGTCACATCTATCTCCAGCTCTGGCATGTCGGGCGCATCTCGCACACCACGCTGCAGCCCAGCGGCGGCGCGCCGGTCGCACCTTCCGCGGTCCGCGCCAATGGCAAGACCTTCGTCGGCGGTGCGTTCGCCGACGTCTCCGAGCCGCGCGCGCTGGCGCTCGACGAGATCCCCGGCATCATCGAGAGTTTCAAGCGCGGCGCGGCCAACGCCATCGCTGCAGGTTTCGACGGCGTCGAGATCCACGGCGCCAACGGCTATCTGCTCGACCAGTTCGCCAAGGACGGTGCTAACAAGCGCACCGACGCCTATGGCGGCCCGATCGAGAACCGCGCGCGGCTGATGCTCGAAGTCGCTGAAGCCGTGTCGGGCGAAGTCGGCGCGGAACGCACCGGCATCCGCATCTCGCCGGTGACCCCGGCCAACGATGTCTCGGATTCGAACCCGCAGCCGCTGTTCGATCACATCGTCGATCGGCTCAATGCGCTGAAGCTGACCTACATCCATGTCATCGAAGGCGCGACCGGCGGCCCGCGCGATATCGCCCCGTTCGACTATGGCAGCCTGCGCAAGCGCTTTAGCGGCACCTACATTGCTAACAACGGCTATGACCTCGCCCTCGCCAACAAGGTGCTGGCGGCGAACGAGGCCGACCTGATCGCATTCGGCAAGCTGTTCATTTCGAATCCCGATCTGGTCGAGCGGCTCAAGCGCGGCGCCGACCTCAACACGCCGGACAAGGCGACGTTCTATGGCGGCGGCGCCAAGGGCTACACCGATTATCCGGCGCTGGCGTAAGTGACGCCGTCGTCTGTCCACTCCCTTCAAAACAAAAAAGGCCGGGGAGCATCCCGGCCTTTTTCATGAGCAATCTTGCGTCGGCAAGATGTGAGAATGCGATCAGGTTGCCGCAGGTGCGGCCGGCTTGCGGGTCAGCAACTCGCGCGCCACACGCTCCGCCTCGCGGGCGCTGCGAAACAGCCGGCCCTCCAGCGGATTGAAGCGATGAGTCGCAGCGAAGAAACGGAACCCGGCCTTGTCGCGGACGACGATGCCCGCAGGTTCCGAACTGACCTCGATGATATAGCTATCTGACATTTTGGGGAGCCCTCGGCAGCCACATAGATTTCAGTGGCGCATTAACGCGGAAAGTCTGAGAAGGTTTCAGATCAACCGTTGCGACACGCACCGGTCACCGCGCAGGCGTGGCGCGGCGAAAAATTCACCTCGTTCCCCGTCATGACGATCTGTTCCGGTTGCATCACGCCCGCCCTGTAGCTGCTTTGCGCGACAGATTTATAACCCGTGCGCCACTGCCGCGGCAGCGGATCGGCACCGGTTCCGCAAAATAACAACGAGAGCACTGCACAAGCGCTGCGCGATGAAAGGAACATCGCGACTTCGCGACGCGCAGCTCACAATTCGACTACGCCAACGACGCAGATTTCGCCCGCTGCTGAAGCTGACGCGAGGATGTGAGTTTTCATCACCATAGGTGATTCTGATTCGTGGCGGTATTCAGACCGCGACGTTCCGCGCATGTGGCATCACGTCCCTCGCGGATGTCTCACGTATCGCGGGATGGCTGGCCTGCCATGCGCGGCGAGCCTGCCGAAAACCGGCGTTTCCGCCTTATCGGCCTGTAAATCCCCGAAACAGCGCGTTCCGTGACATTGACATGAAGGGCGCGCGGCATAACATAGAGGCTGTTCCGAGGGGGGCTCCTGCAATGGAGCTGAGATACCGCATAGTCGCAGTCGCGAAAGCGCGGTGACCCTTTGAACCTGATCCGGGTCATGCCGGCGAAGGGACAGGGATGTTTCAGTCTAAGCAATCTCCGCGCGGAGAGATTCCCGTTAGCGTTGTCGGTGCAGGCGTTGCCGGCAGTTGGCATGCCTTGCTGTTCGCCAAGGCCGGCTACTCCGTCACGCTGTATGAGCGCGATAGCGCCGCGATGACGCTCGCCACCAGCCACTGGGCCGGCGGCATGCTCGCCCCCTATTGCGAAGCCGAGGATTCCGAGCCGATCATCACCCGGCTCGGCGTGCGCTCGCTCGACCTGTGGCGCGACGCGCTGCCGGAGACGCCGTTCAACGGCTCGCTGGTGGTGTCGCATCCACGCGACCGCAACGATTTCGACCGTTTCGCGCGGCTGACGCCCGAACATCGCCGCCTGAACGCCGATGAGATCGCGCAGATCGAGCCGTCGCTCGACGGCCGCTTCCGCGAAGGCCTGTTCTTCCCCACTGAAGGCCATGTCGAGCCGCGCCGCGTGCTGCCGCAGCTTCATCGCCAGATCACCGCGTCGGGCGCGACCATCCGTTTCGAGAGCGAGTGTGAACCGTCCGCACTGACAAAGACCAGCGGCGGCATCGTCATCGATTGCCGCGGCATCGCCGCACGCGACGTCTTTCCGGACCTGCGCGGCGTCAAGGGCGAGATGATCATCATCGAGACCGACGAAGTCACGTTGTCGCGCCCGGTGCGGCTGATCCATCCGCGCTGGCCGCTTTACATCATTCCGCGCGACGACAACCGTTTCATGATCGGCGCCACGTCGATCGAGAGCGGTGATCGCGGCGTCAGCGTGCGCTCGGCACTCGAGCTTCTGAGCGCGGCTTATGCGGTGCATTCGGCGTTCGGCGAAGCCCGTATTCTCGAGGTCGGTGCGGGGCTGCGCCCTGCCCTGCCCGACAACCTGCCGCGCATCGCCATCGATGACGAGCGGATTTCCGTCAACGGACTTTATCGCCACGGCTTCCTGCTGGCGCCTGCGCTGGCGGAGCTGACGCTGAACTATGTCCAGCGCGGCGAGATCGATAACGAGGTGATGCAATGTTCCTGACCGTCAACGGCGAGCGCCGCGAAACCAAGGCCACGCGCGTCGACGCCCTGTTGGCCGAACTCGAATACGAGGGCACCCATCTCGCGGTGGCGGTGAACTACGACGTCGTGCCGCGCGCGCGCTGGGCCGACACCGTGCTCAACGACAACGACGCGGTGGAAATCCTCACGCCCCGGCAAGGAGGGTGATGTGATGACCTGCTTGTCGTCCCGGCGAACGCCGGGACCCATAACCACCAGCCTCTCCTGTCACAACGGGCGTCTGCCATCGTGCCTCGCTGTGAATCCAAAGGGTATGGATCCCGGCTCGCGTTCGCTGCGCTCACTTGGCCGGGACGACACGTGGAGAAACCCATGTTGAATTTCTACGGCCGCGAATTTTCCTCGCGCCTTCTGATCGGCAGCGCGCTCTATCCGTCGCCGAAGATCATGCAGGATGCCATCCGCGCCTCCGGTAGCGAGATCGTCACCGTGTCGGTGCGCCGCGAAAGCGCCGGCGGCAAGACCGGCGACCAGTTCTGGTCGCTGATCCGCGAACTCGGCGTCACGGTGCTGCCCAACACCGCCGGCTGCAAGAGCGTGCGCGAAGCCGTGACCACCGCGAAGCTCGCGCGCGAACTGTTCGGCACCTCGTGGGTGAAGCTTGAAGTCATCGCCGACGACGAAACCCTGCAGCCTGACGTGGTCGGGCTGGTCGAGGCCGCCACCATCCTGATCAAGGACGGCTTCGAGGTGTTTCCCTATTGCACCGAGGACCTCAGCGTGGCGCAGCGCCTCGTCGATGCCGGCTGCCGCGTGGTGATGCCATGGGCATCGCCGATCGGCAGCGCGCGCGGCATCGTCAACCGCAACGCGTTGAAGCTGCTGCGCGCTCGCCTGCCCGACATCACGCTGGTGGTCGATGCCGGCATCGGCGCGCCATCTCACGCCGCCGCCGCGCTCGAACTCGGCTTCGACGCCGTGCTGCTCAACACCGCCATCGCCAAGGCCGACGATCCGGTCGCCATGGCCAGCGCCTTCCGCCTTGCCATCGAGGCCGGGCGCGCCGGTTACACCGCGGGCCTGATGCAGGCGCGCGATTTCGCTTCTCCGTCAACCCCTGTCGTTGGGACACCGTTCTGGCATGCCGTATCCTGATCCTTTCTATCCCGTGGTCGATAGCGTCGCGTGGGTGTCGCGTCTGGCGAAGCTCGGCGTCGGCACCGTGCAACTGCGCGCGAAAGACCTCGACGACGACGACGCGCTGACGCTGGTGCGCGACGCGCTCAATGCGATCAAAGGCACCGCGACCAAGCTGGTGGTCAACGATTACTGGCGCGCGGCGATCGAGGCTGGCGCGCAGCATCTGCATCTTGGTCAGGAAGATCTCGCTGACGCCGACATCGACGCCATCCGCATTGCCGGGTTGACGCTCGGCGTCTCCACCCATGACGACGACGAACTGGCGAATGCGCTGCGTTTCAAGCCCGACTACGTCGCGCTGGGGCCGATCTTCTTCACCACGCTGAAGTCGATGCGCTTTGCGCCGCAGGGCATTCCCAAGATCACCGAATGGAAGAAGCGCATCGGCGCCATTCCGCTGGTCGCCATCGGCGGCATCAAGCTCGAACACGCCCCGGAGATTTTCGCCGCCGGCGCCGACTCCATCGCCGTGGTCAGCGACGTCACCCAGAACGCCGATCCCGATGCACGGGTGCGCGCCTGGCTCGCCGATCATTCAGAAGCCGCCTGAGACATCCCTCAAGGGAGGAACCCATGAACAAACAGATCAATACTGCCGACATCAAACCCGCCGTCACCACCGGCCCGCTGCCGTCCTCGCGCAAGATCTACTCAACACCGGAGGCCGCGCCCGATCTGCGTGTGCCGCTGCGCGAGATCATCCTGTCGCCGGAAGCGAAGGAACCGAACCTGCCAGTCTACGACACCTCGGGCCCCTACTCCGACCCGAACGTGCTGATCGACGTCAACGCCGGCCTGTCCCGCGCCCGCCTTGCGTGGGTGAAGGAACGCGGCGGCGTCGAGGAATATGACGGCCGCGACGTCAAGCCCGAGGACAACGGCAATGTCGGCGCGGCTCATGCCGCTGCGGCGTTCAAGGCGCATCACAAGCCGCTGCGCGGCCTCGACGGTCACAAGATCACCCAGCTTGAATTCGCCCGCGCCGGAATCATCACCAAGGAAATGATCTACGTCGCCGAGCGCGAGAATCTCGGCCGCAAGCAGCAGCTCGAGCGCGCCGAGCAGGCGCTGAAGGACGGCGAGAGCTTCGGCGCGGACATCCCCGCGTTCATCACGCCGGAATTCGTGCGCAGCGAAATTGCACGCGGCCGCGCCATCATCCCGAGCAACATCAACCACGCCGAACTCGAGCCGATGATCATCGGCCGCAACTTCCTGACCAAGATCAACGCCAACATCGGCAACAGCGCCGTCACCTCCTCCGTCGAGGAGGAAGTGGACAAGATGGTGTGGGCGATCCGCTGGGGCGCCGATACGGTGATGGACCTCTCCACCGGCCGCAACATCCACACCACCCGCGAATGGATCCTGCGCAATGCGCCGATCCCGATCGGCACCGTGCCGATCTATCAGGCGCTGGAGAAATGCAACGGCGATCCGGTGAAGCTGACCTGGGAGCTCTACAAGGACACGCTGATCGAGCAGTGCGAACAGGGCGTCGATTACTTCACCATCCACGCCGGCGTGCGCCTGCCCTACATCCACCTCACTGCCGATCGCGTCACCGGCATCGTGTCGCGCGGCGGCTCGATCATGGCGAAGTGGTGCTTGGCCCATCACAAGGAGAGCTTCCTCTACACCAACTTCGAGGAAATCTGCGACATCATGCGCAAGTATGACGTCTCGTTCTCGCTGGGCGACGGCCTGCGTCCCGGCTCGATCGCCGATGCCAACGACCGCGCGCAATTCGCCGAACTCGAAACGCTGGGCGAACTCACCAAGATCGCGTGGGACAAGGGCTGTCAGGTGATGATCGAAGGCCCCGGCCATGTGCCGATGCACAAGATCAAGATCAACATGGACAAGCAGCTCAAGGAATGCGGCGAAGCGCCGTTCTATACCCTCGGGCCGCTGACCACCGACATCGCGCCGGGCTACGATCACATCACCTCCGGCATCGGCGCTGCGATGATCGGCTGGTTCGGCTGCGCGATGCTGTGCTACGTGACGCCGAAGGAACATCTCGGCCTGCCGAACCGCGACGACGTCAAGGTCGGCGTGGTCACCTACAAGATCTCGGCGCACGCCTCCGATCTCGCCAAGGGCCATCCGGCTGCGCAACTGCGCGACGACGCGCTCTCCCGCGCGCGCTTCGACTTCCGCTGGCAGGATCAGTTCAACCTCGGCCTCGATCCGGAGACCGCGCTCGCCTTCCACGACGAGACGCTGCCGAAGGAAGCACACAAAGTCGCGCATTTCTGCTCGATGTGCGGCCCCAAGTTCTGCTCGATGAAGATCACGCAGGACGTGCGCGACTATGCCGCCTCGCTCGGCGACAACGAGAAGGCCGCGCTCTATCCGAACGGCGGCCCGTCGTCGGTCGGCATGTCGATCAAGGGCACGATCGAAGACGGCATGGCCCAGATGAGCGAGAAGTTTTTGAAGATGGGCGGCAACGTCTATGTCGAAGCCGAAGCCGTGAAGGAGAGCAACAAGGCGTTGTGACGCCCCCGCTCAAACCGTCATGCCCGGGCTTGACCCGGGCATCCATCAAAGATGCAAAAGGCCGGGCAAATGCCCGGCCTTTTTCTTGCGCCCGCGACGAATGCGCTCAGGCAATTGGGCCTTCCCGATTGACGATTGCGATCCTGCCGATTTCACTCGCACTCAATCCGGGCTACGCTTGTTAACGTGCCGGGACATAAACGCAGCAGCCCGATCGAGCAGTTGAATGGACAAGCATCGAATCTATGCCATGAGTTTCGCGAGCGTCTATCCGCTTTATGTTGCCAAGGCGGAGAAAAAAGGACGCACGAAACAGGAAGTCGATGACATCATTCGCTGGCTGACCGGCTACAGCCAGAAAGGCCTGGACGCCCAGCTGAAGAAGAAGACGGACTTCGAGACTTTCTTTGCGGAGGCTCCTCAACTGAATTCGTCGCGTGGCTTGATCAAGGGCGTGATCTGCGGCGTCCGCGTCGAAGAAATCAAGGAGCCGTTGATGCAGGAAATCCGCTACCTGGATAAACTGATCGACGAACTGGCGAAGGGCAAAGCGATGGAGACGATTTTGCGGGGGTGACAGTCATTCAGCCCACCGATGGAACGTTGAACCTTTTGCGCGAGTGACGCGACCCATGCATGGGTCATGACGGGAGGCACCTTTGAACCGATTGCAGCACTTCATTGCCGTCGCAGCCGCGCTGGCGCTGGGCATTCCGGCCGCTTCGCATCCGGCCACCGCGCAGGACAAATCGGCGGTCGCCAAGATCAACGCCTATGTCGGCTGCATCAATCGCCTGTCGTCTCGCGCCTATGATTCCCGCTCCCGTTATTTCAGCTGGGCCAAGAAAACCGGACCGACCGGCAAGGAACGGATCATCTACGGCACCTACACAATCTATGATACGGCGGACTGCCGCAAGAACGTCGAGAAGGCCAACGCGCTGGAGCCGCGCGATGCCGAGCTTGAAGCCGCGGCGTCGGCCTATGCCGATGCGGTGTCGAAGCTCGAACCGCTGCTCAAGGAAGCCGACGACTACTACACGCAGGAGAACTACAAGGACGACAAGATGGCCAAGGGCAAGGCCCTGCATCCGCGCCTCGTCACCGCGTGGGACGCCTTCGCCGGCGCCGACAAGAGGCTGCGCGCCGGCGTCGAGATCGTCAACGACAAGCGCGCGGCCGAGCAGCTTGCCGAGATCGAGCGCAAGGAAGGCCGCAAGGCGCGCTATCACGTCGAAGCGCTGATGATTAAGGCCAAGCGCGTGCTGCGGACGCAGGACACCGACAAGCCCGACATCGCCGCGATCACGCAGGCGCTGAACGACTATGAAGCCGCGGTCAAGGCTATGGAAGACGTCTCGGGCAAGGACGGCGACGTCAAGATCGGCTCGATCTTCATCAGCGGCGCCAAATCCTATCTGACGACGGCCAAGCAACTCATGCGCCGCGTCCGCGACAAAACCCCGTACAGCCAGGGCGACCGGATGATGCTCAACGCCGGCAGCGGCTGGATGGTGGAAGGCTCACCACAACGGCTATTGCGCGACTACAATCAACTGATCGACAGTTATAATCGCGGCGCTAAAATCTAGCCTCCTTGTTATCCGGAGCACACCGGCCAACGCGGAAGGATTTGTCCATGTCGATTACGCACATCTTTGCCCCTGCCGGCATCAAGGCCCCGCCGCTGTCGTTCGCCACGCGCACCGGCGACCTGTTGTTCATCTCGGGCATGCCGGGCTTCGACGGCAACGGCGCGCTGCCGGAAAGTTTCGAGGCGCAGTTCGCGAATGTCGTCACCAACTTCACCCGCGTATTGACCGAAGCCGGGGCGACGATGCGCCATCTCGTCAAGGTCAACGTATTGCTGACGCGCTCGTCCGACGTCGCCACCATGAACCGCCTCTATGCGGACGCGTTCGGTCCCGCGCCCTACCCCGCGCGCACCACCTGCGTGGTCCACGCTTTGCCCAGCCCGCAGATGCTGATCGAGATCGAGGGCGTCGCGTCGCTGGCACCGTGACAGATCTCGCGCGCGCAGCGTGAACAATCCAATGAGCAGTATGCCCCTCACCTTACACGTCATACCTGCGGACGAAGAGAGCGGCGGCCACTGCGCCTGTTGCGGCCATGAAAGCCGGCTGGTGTGGGGCGAGATCGACAACGGCGACGCCATGTGCGCGGTGTACCGGGTGCGCTGGACGGTCAACCACGTTCACGACTTCGGCGCGCATTTCGACATCATCCTGGGCCCATGGGGCGAGGACACGAGCCCGGCGAATCGTACCGTTGCGCTGCTCGAGCATCGCCTTCTCGACAATGGTCCAGCCGTGATGGTGATCGACGCCAAGCTGGAGCGAGGGCTGGACGGGGTCGCAGCACAAGCGCTGACGCGCACTGAGATCATCGGCACGCCGATCGCGGACAATCTGTTCGCGATCTACGATGCCATCGTTCTGCAGGACCCTCGCGTGACGGCCCTCGTCATGAAAGATGATGAGGGCATCGTCGAGGATTAGATTTTCGCGCCGATGCCCCTACGCCCTATCACGTAACGCATAACGGATTTCAGTCAGAATACCGAGCGCGATACTAAAAATGATCGCGTATATGCCGGAGTCAATAACTTCGCCGGTGGACGAGTATTTTCCAACGTATCGCGAAAGCGCTACCTGACCCGAAGCCAAGCCAAATCCTATAATGATTTTGTAAGCTCCTAGGATCATCGCGAATATCGAGAGGGCGTATCCAAGGCGCGTAAAAAACATCGTTCGACCCCGCCCTACTTCATCGTAATCGCGAGCCCGCTCAAGTCGGCGTTGGCCATCAGACCGATTTGATGGCCGGTCATTTCAAGGATTGCGCCCTTCTGGTTGCTCAGCACGATGGCGCGCGCGCCGCCGCCGATGGCAAGGCCGGCGCCCGCCGCGCCATAGACGCCTGCGACATCCGATGGCCGGTTGATGTTGCGCACCCGGCCGCGCAATACGGTCTTGGAGCCGCCGAACACCAGGCCGGCGTCGATGCCGCCGACCGAGAGCGGATAGGTCTTGCCGCGGAAGGTCAGCGTGCCGCCGCCGCCCGAACCGCCGATGAACCAGCCGCCCTTGTAGATGGTGAGGCGGACCGTGCCGCTGTCGGCGTGGGCAGTGGACGAGAGCGCGAGGCCGAGCATGGCTGCGACGGCGATCAGCGACGAGCGAAGGACGGACGGAAACCGCATGGTGAACCTCCCGGCGTGGGTGACGGATGCAGGTGAAATGATTCGGTCTCCGTCAGCGTAGCGGGGTTCGGGCGCGGCGCAATTGGAATGGTTGGATCAGGGCGTGAATCACAGGCGCGGAAGCTTCCCCTCATAAGGGGCACGGCATCGCCGCGCCCTCGAACCACGGCGCACGGGGCCTATGAAGGTTGTGTCCCGGATCAGCAGCGCACCCATAGCGCGTCAAAGGCGCGCGCTGCGCAGCATCCAGGACATGCAGCCTCGTTCTTCGAGACGTAAGACGTATCCAGCGTAAACTTGGCTACCTAGCGCGCTGTTTCTCATCCCTCCCCCTTGTGGGGAGGGTGGCATGTTGGAAGCGCAGCGACCAACATGCCGGGTGGGGGTAGATGGCGACACACAACGAACGAACCACTACAATAAGCTCTGTCATCCCACCCGGCCGGCTGCGCCGTCCACCCTTCTCATCAAAGGGGAGGGAAAGAAAGAGCGAGCGTCATGCACAATCTCACACCTCTCTCCGGCCTGGTCGGCGGCGCGCTGATCGGCCTTGCGTCGGCGCTCATGATGCTGCTCGCCGGCCGCATCGCCGGCATCAGCGGCATCTTCGGCGGCTTGATCGCGCCGCGCGCGAACGACCGCGGCTGGCGGCTCGCCTTCATCGCCGGATTGATCGCGGCACCCCTTGTTGCCGCGCTCAGCGGCGCGGCGCTTCCCGCGCCGACAATGCCCGCCAGCCTGACGCTGGTCGCGATCGGCGGACTGCTGGTCGGCTTCGGCACGCGCATGGGCGGCGGCTGCACCTCGGGTCACGGCGTCTGCGGCATCGCCCGGCTGTCGGCGCGCTCCATAGTCGCAACGGTGATTTTCATGGCGGTCGCGGTCGCGACAGTGGCGATCGTCCGCCACGGTTTCGGAGGATAGTGTGATGCCTCTTCTTCTTGCCTGTTTCGGTTGCGGCCTTGTGTTCGGCGCGGGCCTTCTGATCTCCGGCATGACGCAGCCTGAAAAGGTGCTCGGCTTTCTCGACATCTTCGGTGCGTGGGATGCGACGCTGGCATTCGTCATGGCCGGCGCCCTCGTTGTGACGAGCATCGGATTCGCGCTGGTGCGGCGGCGTGGTGCGCCCGTGCTGACCACGCAAAACCTGTGGCCGACCCGCAGCGACATTGATGCGCCATTGGTCGGTGGCGCGGTGCTGTTCGGGATTGGTTGGGGCCTTGTCGGTCTGTGTCCCGGCCCGGCGCTGGTCAATCTTGCCGGCCTCAGCCTGCCGGTGGTCGTGTTCGTGGTGGCGATGGCCATCGGCATGCTGGCACAGGATGCGTGGCGCCAACGCGCGACTGCCACGCCTGTGAACGAAAGCACCACTACGGTTCGCGCCGACGGCTAGCGCGAAATCGCTGCGCGGCGCCAACGAAACCCCTCATGGTGAGGAGGCGCCATCAGCGCGTTTACGCGCGTCTTCCGACGCGCTATGGCGCCGTCTCGAACCATGAGGCCACGCTGCCAGGTCATGTCGGCCTCATCCTTCGAGACGCGCGCGCAGAATACGCGCTCCTCAGGATGAGGAACGGAGCTACCAGCCATCCGTCATGGCCGGGCATAGCCGTTCGAAGAACGGCATCGCTTCCGCTTGCCTATGTCCCGGCCATGACGCGCTGATAGATCACGCCTTAGTTTCATTGACTACATTTCAAAGCAGACTCTCAGAACGAGGTGGAGGCGTGTGGCAAAGAAGCTCCCTCAAAAAAATCTCGCCTTTCCTTATCCCCGGTCTTTGCACCGCGCGTATCATCGCCGATGTCTCGTTCGTGAGGGGCGCTTTCTAGAGGCGTCTTGAAAGCGGAACGAGGCGCGGCGCCTGCGGGCGACGGAGAGACGCTCTCTGTCGCACTCGGGAGGCCGGGGGTCATCGTCCGGGCCAACTATGTGGCTCTGCCGCTCAGACGGCTGGACGCGGACAGGACGAAGGCGGGCGAAAGCCCGCCGGATCAGGGACGCTACGGCGCCCGTCCTGTCCCGGAAGCACGATCCCCCGGACACAAATCGCCGCAGCAGCGCGCCGAAAGGCGACGCGCCGCCGCTTTTCGCCCGTCGCACGGCGGAAAACGGATCGGCGAAAGCTGCCCTTGCGCCTTTCGGCGCGCTGCGCCCCTCGCTTTCAAAAGCGAGGCGCGTATCACATCTCGGGCTCGGCAGAGCCGCGGGATGGTTTGGCGTGGCTCTTTGACAGTTGAATCCGGAAGCTTAAGCGAAACGCGCCCTGCTCCGCTCGCGCGCCTTTTCTGCTTCCACCTCGCGATCGCGCGCCGGCGCATGAGTATGCAGCGACGCCAGCAGGGTTCGTGCGACCTCTGCCACATCGTCCACCGCGCGATTGAATGTCGCCTCGTTGGCTTTCGACGGTGCATTGAAGCCGGACAGCTTGCGCACGAACTGTAGCGCTGAAGCGCGAATCTCGTCTTCGGTCGCAGGCGGCTCGAAGTTAAACAGTGTCTTGATGTTGCGGCACATGAGAACTCCTCTGGCGGCCACTGCAAACGCGGGGGTCGGCTGCATATAATGATCTTGCCTCGCCATGCAGCCCTCCGGTTCCCGTCACCCACCGCAACTCACGCGGAGGCCCGCGCCCACCGCATGGGCCGGGACGACGAGCGGCATTTAGCTACCTTATTAAGACTTTGTTAACTATCAGCGCCCAGGCTTCCCACGGGCTGGGAAGTGGAAATTCTCGATGTGCGCTCTGCACCACAGGGCACATGTGTTGAAATCGGGAGGGTGTTGATGTCCCAGAACTACTCGCTCCGTACGCCGGAGTTCTCGCCACCGCATTGGCCGGCACTGGCCCCGAACGAAGTCGTTCCGTGGTTGATCGGCTCCACAGTCAGCGAAATCGAACGCGAACTGGTGCTGCAGACGCTGGCGCATTGCGGCGGCAACCGCACTCACGCCGCACGCGTGCTCGGGGTCTCGGTCCGCACCCTGCGCAACAAGATCCGCCAGTATTCGGCCGACGGCGCGGACATTCCGGCGCCGCCGCATGGCGAACCGTCATAGCGGGGTCATGGTGCGCGCATCGGCGCGGCGTTGACGAACGCGTCGCATATGCAAGGATTGCGCGGCTCAGCCTTCGCGTGATTCAACAGGTGCCAAAATGACAATGTCTGCAATTCGTCGCGCTGCCCTTCCTGCTCTCGCCATGCTCACGCTCGCCGCAACAATGAACGCAAGCCATGCCGCCGGCACCTATGAGCAGCGCCGCGCCTGCCGGGCCGATGCAATGAAGTTCTGTCACGATTACGTGCCGAACGTGAAACGCATCACCGCCTGCATGGAACGCAACATCAGGAAACTCAGTCCCGCGTGCCGCGCGCAGTTCAGGTAGCAGCTCATCAGGTCTTGTCCCGACGCTCTCCGATGCTACGCTTGCGGTCACCTGACATGTGACCCTTGATCGAGCGCCGCACCGGAGATCGCTGTGACAGATATCGCCGCACAAGACCTCGCCAGTATCTACCCTGCCCCGACCGAACGCGTGATCGCCAAGGCGCGGCCCGCGATCGACGCCCATGCCAAGCGCTTCATCGACCTGTCGCCGTTCTGTGTGCTGGCAACCTGCGGCGCGGACGGCAGCGCCGATGCCTCGCCGCGCGGCGGCAACGCCGGCTTCATCCACGTCACCGGGCCGAATGAAGTGCTGATGCCGGACCGCACCGGCAACAATCGCATCGACAGTTTCCGGAATATCCTGGAAGGCACCGGACTGGTGCAACTGATCTTCTTCGTGCCGGGCATCGACGAGACGTTGCGCGTCTCCGGGCACGGCACCATCACCACCGATCCGGCCCTGCTCGCGACGATGGAGGAATTCGGCAAGCCGCCGCGTGCGGTGCTCCGTGTCGCGGTGAGCGAATGCTACTTCCACTGCGGCAAGGCGCTGATGCGCTCGAAGCTGTGGTCACCGGAGATCCAGATCTCGCGCAACGATCTGCCGAGCATCAGCCAGGTGATCCACGATCAGACCGGTCTCGGTGCACCGGAGACGCGCGCCGAGGTCGAGGCGCGTTACAAGACGCAGCTCTGATCGATAGCCCCCGGAGAGACACCATGCAGACGCTGCTTCCGCTGGCGGAGAAGATCGCTGCGCTTCTGATCGCGCGCGGCGAAACCGTCGGCGTCGCCGAATCTTCAACCGGCGGCCTGATCTCGGCAGCGTTGCTGTCGGTGCCCGGCGCCTCGGCCTATTATCGCGGCGGCAGCGTGATCTATACGCCCCGCGCCCGCGCCGCGATCGCGGGCATCACCAAGGAGCAGATGGAAGGTTTGCGCGGCGCCACCGAACCTTATGCCGCCCTGCTGGCGCAGCGCATGCGCGACCAGCTCGCCACCGACTGGGCCTTGAGCGAAACCGGCGCCACCGGCCCGACCGGCAATCGCTATGGCGATGCCGCCGGCCATTCCTGCATGGCGGTCACGGGCGCCACCACCCGCACCGTGACGCTCGAAACCGGCAATTCAGATCGCATCGCCAACATGCGCGCCTTCGCCGCCCATGCGCTGACGCTGCTTGCGGAGACACTGGAGAATACGCCGCGCTAACGCGCGACCATCAGCCAATCGGCGGATTGTATTTCTCTCCGGCGCACAGTGTCCGCAATCACGAATAGCGAGAGCTGACGATTTCGCCTTGAAGACGCCGCAGCCGAGTCCGATGTTAAGCATGCCGGATGATTCCATGAACTCCGGCCGCTCGCGGAGGTGCCGATGCGAAAGCGCGCGCTCTTCGGTTCTGCGATATGCCTGGCGCTTCTCGCGCCTGCGGCCCACGGTGTCGACCGCGGCCAGTACAAGGATGTGCCCGAGGATATCCGTGCCTGGTTCAAGGGCGTGAAGAACGCCGACGGCATTCCCTGCTGCGACATCTCCGACGGCCATCGCACCACATACGATGTGCGTGACGGCGCCTACTGGGTGCCGATAGAGGGCAATTGGTGGAAGGTGCCGGAGGCAGCGGTGATCCGCAACGCCGGCAATCCGCTCGGCGAGGCCGTGGTGTGGTACGTCAACCTGCGCGGCAGTGTCATCATCCGCTGCTTCGTGCCGGCGGATGTGTCGTAATCACTTGCGGCCGGGATAACTCACCGCCATGCCCGCACGCACATCCTGCTGCACGCCGTATTGGGGGAACGGATAACGCAAACCGTTCTTCGACAGCGCCTTCATCCCGGCGATGGCGCTGACGAGGTACTCCGGCGGCGTCGCCATCAGCATCTCTTCGTCGAGCACGCCGCCGTAGCGCCGTTCGGCAAAACAGGGAATCGACAGGCTCGGCGTTCGTGTCGTCAGCGCCCGTCCCCACGAATCCGCGCAGGCCGACTCGCCGACCACGCTCCAGTCGAAGCGCTTGTAGCCCGCCCATTGCAGGCCGTTGATGAAATAGATCATCGCGCCGGGCGTCGCATAGAACAGCGCAATGTCCGGCGGATCGAGCTTGCCGGACGACAGCGGCGCGACCGCAAGCGCCTCGTATTGTCCGTCCGGCACGCAATGCATCGCCGCCTGATGCGCGCTTGCATCCTCGAGTGTGGAGAACCACACGCCGGTCATGTGCTGGCCTGACTGCCATGCCGCGGTCTTGGCCTGACCGAGTCCGACCACGGCGCGGCATTGCGCACCGACCAGATCGTCGCTGGTGATGCCGACGGTCCAGCCAAGGCGCGAGGCCTGACCGACGATCTGGTCGAGGGTATGGATCGACTGAGGCCGGCGAATTTTCGGGATGGCTTCCATATCGTCGCGGCGTTCGAACATTTTCATGCCGAACGGAATCGTGCGCAGCTTCAGCAACGAATTCAGTTCGTCCACGAGTGCCGCCCAATCCTGGATCATCGTGTTTCTCCCGACTTGTTCTTCTGTTTTCGAAGGCTAGTTCATTTCAAAAAAATGCGCCACGCAGGCAAGCAAAAGCCCGGGACGCGCGTGCGCTCCGGGCTTTTGATGTCGAGCGTGAAATGGCGATCAATCGTGATCGAGTTCGCCAATATGCTTCTGCGTATACAGTTCGAGACCGACACGCTTCACGAGGTCGAGCTGGGTCTCGAGGAAGTCGATGTGGCCTTCCTCGTCCTTCATCAGGCTCTCGAACAGATCGCGCGAGACGTAGTCCTTCACGCTGTGGCAGTAGGTCGCCGCTTCCTGATAGAGGTCGCGCGCGCCGTGCTCAGCAGCAAGATCGCATTCGAGGATTTCCTTGACGGTCTGGCCGATCCGCAGCGGATCGAGCACCTGCATGTTGGGGAAACCATCGAGGAACAGGATGCGGTCGGTGAACCGGTCGGCGTGGACCATCTCTTCGATGGATTCCTTGCGCCACTGCTTCGCGAGTTCCTTGAGACCCCAGTTGTCGAGCAGACGATAATGCAACCAGTACTGGTTGATGGCCGTCAACTCACTGCGCAGGCCCTTGTTGAGGTATTCGATGACCTTTGGATCACCCTTCATGATGCACTCCCGCTACAAGGAACCGGATATGGCTCCTGTCAATCAATTTAGAACCGTTCTAAATCAGATTTAGGCGGGAGACAACTCTTTTCCAGTCCCTCGGGGAACCGGGCTGGGGAAATTGGGAGGCTTTCAGCGGAAAATCAGGCGGCCGCAATCGACAGACGCTGCAATTCGGCGCCGACGGCCACGGGCTCACTGTGGCTATGGCCGTGGTCATGGCTCTGGCTGTGCGGGCAGCCGTCGCAACAGGCCTTGGCGCAGGGACCAAGTGCCTCGGTCATGATCTGGCGGATGGTCCGGGCGCAGCGGCCGCACTGAGCGCTGCAGCCAAGGCAGCCATAGACCTGCCCCGCCGTGCGCGGCAGATCACGGGCATCAGCCACGGCATTGCGCACGTCGTGGTCGGTAATGACGTTACAGGAACAAACGATCATGGGTTGCGTTCGGCGGGACCTGTGAGGACGTTCACTATCGATTAAGGATCGGCGCGCCGGGATGCAAAGGCAAAACAGCCACTTTCAAGCTATTCCAAACTGGCTCGTGGGTACTTTGGAACGGCTCTAAATTAGCGAGCCGAGACGAGCTGCCCGAACCCCATCTCACAGGTCACCGCCGCCGACCCGCCATCAACATTGATCGCCAATTGTTACGACCGCAGACGCCGAGCCTCAAAAACAGGGGCTATTTCGCAGACTTTCGACAGCGCGCACCGGAACCTTTGCGATTTTCCGGATATTAACTTCAGCCATCGTATTTTCGTCACATAGAGGCCGTACGTCCCCGCGCGTCTTCTCCCGAACATTAAGTGAGACCTATGCGAAAGCTGCCGATCGCGTTTGCCATTGTTGTTGCCTTGAGCGCGCCTGCTTTCGCGCAGGATGCCGGCGTTGAGGCAGCAAAGCCGACTCGCGTTTCGGCACTCAAGGTCGCGATCAGCGAAGTCGCGATCCTGCGTTACCGCGCAGCTCTCAAGCTCACCGCCGCTCAGGAAAAGTACTGGCCCGCCGTCGCCAGCGCACTGCGCGCCCTGGCGCGAGAGCCGCAGATCAACGAAGCCGCGGTGCGTCGCTTTGCGCCGGCCGCTTCGGCGCTGTTCGCAAGCCTCGACGATCACCAGAAGCAGGTCGCGATGGGCCTCGTGCAGAAGGCCGGTCTCACCCAGTACGCTTCGCTGTTCTGATCACACCGCGCGAGCCCCAATCATCCGTTTTCAAATCCGGGCCCCGTCGCCCGGATTTTTTGTGTCTGCCGTTCATGAACACATGATGGCGGAAACGCGGCACTGTTGTTCAGTTCCCGTTCAAGCCGAACGTGCAACTTTCATCATGCACGCCGGTTATCTCGGGCGTGAACAATTCGAAAGGTGAAGCCATGAAGAAGATCGTTCTGGCCATCGCGACCGCGGCCACCCTTGCGGTCACCGCCGTCGCCGCACCCGCCCCCGCCGAAGCGCGCGGCGGACGTGTCGCGGCCGGCGTCCTCGGCGGCCTCGCCGCTGGTGCGCTCATCGCAGGCGCCGCATCGGGCGCCTATGCTTACGGCCCGCGCTATGGCTACTACGGCGGCCCTGCTTACGTTGCCGGTCCGCCATGCGGCTGGGAGCGCCAGCGCTTCTGGGACGGTTACGGCTGGCGTGTCCGGAGCGTGCGGGTCTGCTACTGATCCACGGATGACGTGAGATAAAATGAACACCCCGGATTGCCTCCAAAATGGCGCTTTCCGGGGTGTTTTTTACAATTGCGGTTCAAGAATCCTGATATATTCGGGTGCAATGAATTCTGGCGCTGTACGCTTATCGCGTGGAGCGTTTTTTGCTGAAAGACCGACGCGGATCATCCGTCCGGGATTTTTGGACTAATCAATCGCCTTGCGCCGGGCTGCGGCGTGATCTGAGGAGAGACCACATGAAGAAGGTAGTTACCGCGAGCCTCGCCGTCGCGGCGATTGCGGGTTCGCTGGTGATCACTATGCCTGCAGCGCAGGCTCAGTATCATCATCACCATCATGGTAACGGCGGCGCGGTTGCGGCTGGTATCGGCCTCGGTCTGCTCGGCGGCGCGATCGCTGGTGCGGCGATTGCCAACAGCCCTCCGGCCTACGGCTATGCGCCCGGCCCGGTCTATGTCGAGGAGCCGGCTTGCCGCCTCGTGCGCGAGCGCTTCTGGGATGGCTACGGCTGGCGCTCCCGCCGCGTACAGGTCTGCGATTGATTCAATCTGTCGTCTGCTGATTTAGCGAATCTGAATACGAAAGCCCGGCCAACATGGTCGGGCTTTTCGTTTGGCATCTGAAAACTATGGCCAGCTATCCTGACGGCGTCATGGCCACACATAGCCGTTAAGGCGTGGATCACCGGGACAAGCCCGGTGATGACGATCTCAAACGTTGATCGTCTCGTGATTCATCTCACCTCTAAGAGACCAAGCAGTTCGGATCAGCGCCCGGCCTGCATCGCGCGCAGCACCTCGGCGCTCGGCCAGCAATCGACCCTGAGACCGGCCTTCTTCTGATAGGCACCAAGCGCCGCGCGCGTCAGCATGCCCGCCTTGCCATCGAGCTTGTCCTTGTAGAGACCGATCTTCGCCAGATGCTCCTGCATCGCCTCGACGTCGGTGGTGCGCATCTGGGACGACGTCGACCATTTGGTCGCGAACGGTTTCGGATCAGTCATGCGGTCGCTGAGATGACCGACAAACAGAACGTAGAGATCGGAGAAATTGTATTCCTTGATGACGAAGTAGTTCTTCGTCGTCAGGAACGACGGGCCATAGATGCCCTCGGGCTGCAGCAGCGACGCGCGCTGCGCCTTCTCCGACGCGCTCAACTGCCGGCCGCGCACCGGAACGAAACCCTCGCGCAGCCATTCGCCGATCGGCTTGGTCACGTCGGGCACGCCCTCGGTGCAATCGACGTTGCGCGGCGCCGTCACCTCGTAAGCCCAGCGCAAACCGGGCTGCCAGCCCTTGTTGACGAGTTGTTGCGCGGCCGAAGCCAGCGCATCGGGAATCGACGTCCAGATGTTGCGATGACCGTCGCCATCGAAATCGACCGCGTGCTTGTAGAACTCCGACGGCAGGAATTGCGTCAGGCCCATCGCGCCGGCCCACGATGCGCGCATGTCCTTCTGCTTGACGTGGCCCTCGTCGAGGATCTTGAGCGCGAGAATAAACTCGGTGCGGAACTGGTCCTTGCGCCGACCGACATAGGCCTGCGTCGCCAGAACACGAATGGCATTATGCGGCAGCGTATGGCGGCCATAATCGGTTTCGCGCGCCCAGATCGCGAGGATGATCGTCGCAGGCACGTGGTAGCGCTGCTCGATGGCGGTCAGCGTGTCGCGATACTGCCGCATCAGGCCCTGCCCGTGCGCGGCAAGGCGCGCGATGGTCGCTTCCTTCACGTAAGCCGCCGGCACCTGCACGAATTCGGCCTGTGGCGGCGCTGCCGATGGCGGACGGCCCGGTAGCACGAGGTCGGGCAATTTGTAATCGGGCTGCAGGCCGCGCGTCGCCGCATCGAACGTCGCGCGCGACACGCCGGCCTTTTGGGCTTCCGGCCACAACGACGCAACGAACCGCGTAAAGCCGTCGTCAGCGGACACAGGCGCGATCAGTCCCGCGAACAGGACAGCCGCGCATGTAAATGCGCGTGCCAGATGTCCGCCCGACGATCGTCGCCTGCCTTGCCGCATCAATGCCCGTTCTGTGCGCCGTGCTCGTCCTCCGAGCCGGACGCGATATTCGAGATCCGATCGACATAGGCTATACCGATCGCCGACAGAATAAAGACCACATGAATGATGGTCTGCCACATCACCCCTTCGGACGTGTAATTGGTGGTGCGGCCGGTGCCGCCGAGATTGCCGGCCTCGATGAAGGTCCGCAGCAGATGGATCGACGAGATGCCGATGATCGCCATGGCGAGCTTGATCTTGAGCACACTGGCATTGACGTGGCTGAGCCACTCCGGCTCGTCGGGATGACCGCGAAGATTGAGGCGCGACACGAAGGTCTCGTAGCCGCCGACGATCACCATCACCAGAAGGTTCGAGATCATCACCACGTCGATCAGGCCGAGCACCACCAGCATGATTTGCTGCTCACTGAAATCGAATGAGTGCGCGATCAGATGCCAAAGCTCTTTCAGAAACAGAATGACGTAGACGCCCTGCGCCACGATCAGGCCGATATAAAGCGGCAATTGCAGCCAGCGCGATCCGAAGATCAGCAGCGGAATCGGTTTCAGCCCGGTTCCGGCAGGCGGCAGCGGCGTTTCGGGGGTCAACGACATAGGCAAGTCGGCTCCAGTTGAAGAACACAAGGCTTTTCAACTGGCGATCATGTCCGATTCTGTCGAGAGGCGCTGTAGCGGCCATTAACCGCAGAAAACTTTTCCGCCTGACATTTTTTCGTCAGCTTTGCATGGCGGGCACCGGAACCGTCCCAAAGAGCCCCTCACCCTTCATTTCAGGACTGTGCACTCTTGAGGAGCGCCACCAGCTCGCTCTGCTGATGCGTCCCGGTCTTGCGAAAAATGCTTTCGAGATAGGACCGTGCGGTGGCGGAGTTGCATCCGCGCTACACAGCGAACAATGATGTGTGCCCCATTGCAAGTCACCGGCATATGCCGGTAGTCCGCGAACCGATCCGCGTGTCTGCTGCCCCCGCAACGCTGGTTGGGGGCTTTTATGAACAAGACATTTGGCATCGCACTCGGAGCGCTGGGTGGCCTGCTCCTGACGGCCGCCACGCCGATTTCGGCAGCGACGCTCGATGAAGTGATCGCGCGGCTCGATGCCATCCAGCGCGAAAACGCTGCCATGCGCAAGGAAATCGCCTCGTTGCGGGCGCAACAGCACGTCACGCCCGTATCCGATGCGCGGCGCTCCCGTGCTTCGCAACCCGTAACCTCATCGCATCATGGAGCGCCTCGCGACGCCATGGCCGCTGACATGTCATCGCGCCCGTCACCGTACGATTCGTATCGCCCCTATGACTGGTCCGGTTTCCACGTCGGCGTTCATACCGGCTATGGCCAGAGCCAAACGAAGTGGGATGCACTGATCGCAAGGAACGGCAACTTCACGGGTATCGTCGACAACGGTTATAGCCATACAGCCAGCGGCTGGCTGAGCGGCGTACATACTGGGATCGACTTCCAGACCGGTCGCATGGTCTTCGGCGCCGGCGCATCATTGTCGTACGCACCGATCGAGCATCAGGTCACATCGCCGGGCGCGCTCAACATCACCACCGATCTCACCGAGAACATCACCTGGATCGGAACCGTCACCGGGCGCGTTGGTTACGCGTTCGACAACAACATTCTGCTCTACGGCAAGGGTGGCGCGGCAGTTGCCAACGTCGATTACGTCTGGACCGTTCACGCGCTGGGAAGCGTGCTCGACAGAGGCTCCCAAACCCGTTTCGGCTGGACGGTGGGAGCCGGTGCGGAATACGCATTCCGGAACAACTGGTCCGCGAGCATCGAATACAACTATGTCGATTTCGGAGCTAAAAGAGAGCCCTTCGGGGGATCTCCCGGTCTTGTGCTTTCACACGATGCGAAGACGGATCTTCATCTCGTGAAAGCCGGCCTGAACTATCGCTTCGGCGCGTCGTACTGAACGGCCATTGCAGTTCAACGCACCAGCACCAGGAACAGCCGACGGAATTCGAACAGCACCTTGCCGTCGGCCTGCGGTTTGTAGACCTCAGCGATCCGCGCCTTGTAGATGTCCAGGAATTCCTTGCGCTCCTGGTTCTCCAGCGGATCGACGAACGGGCGCAGGCCGGTGCCCTTGACCCATTCGACCACGGCCGCCGCGTCATCGAGCACATGATTGTAGGTCGTGTGCCAGATGTCGAAGCGGCGCGCGAGCGGCCGCAGGGCGTCATAGTATGTGCCGGGTGGCGGCAGCAGATCGCGCGCACCGGCGGCAGCCGCAAGGGTTTCACGCCACGGTTCGAGCGCGGCGACCTCACGCATCAGGGCATGTGAGGGCTGATCGAGATTGTCCGGCATCTGGATCGCGAGCACACCGCCTTCGGGCAACGCACCTGCAAGACGCTTCAACTGTGACAGATGATCGGGCACCCACTGAAAGATCGCGTTGGCAAACATCAGGTCGGTGCCATCAGGCGGCGACCAGTGCGAAATGTTGGCTTCGATGAACTTATGTTGCGGCAGACGTTCACGCGCCTGACGCAACATGTCGGCCGAGGTGTCGATCCCGGTGATCTGCGCCTGCGGCCAGCGCTCTGCGAGAAGCTCCGTCGAGTTCCCCGGCCCGCAGCCGATGTCGACGATCTGCTTCGCGTCATCGAGCGGGATCTGAGCTAACAGATCGCGCGCCGGCCGGGTGCGCTCGTCCTCGAACTTGAGATATTGCTGCGCGCTCCAGTCAGCCATCCGCGATCACCTCTGTCCGTTTGGTGCCTTCTTGTAAGACAGCCACGGCCAGAGTCCAGATGAAGCGATCGGCAATGTGATCGAGATCGTGGACGCAATTGCCTCAAACGTCGCGCGCGCGATTGTCGAGCCAGGCCAGCATCCGCAGGTCACCGACAGCATCGATCGCGCTGTGCGTGTCGCACGATACTTTCGCAGGCTGCCCGGCCTGGGTAGAGTTGCGATATTCGGCCGACATCAGCGTGCAAAACGCGATCAGCGAAGCGGCCAGTACACGAAGAATAAATATGCCAATCATTGGACTCTCCGGCTGTCGAAACAAAACCGGAATCCTGGCATCCCGCGCATGTCGTTTGCGGCGATGCCGGTGATCCCGGACCATGGAGAACGTCAGTCTGTTAACTCTCGGCGCTATAGACCTGCTTTTGCAGTGCGTCACGCGAGATCGCTTGCAGTTTTGCTCTCAATTTCCGGATTCCGAATGAAATGAAAGCATTATCGCGCCATGACGGCAAAGGTATCTTTCGAGCTATTCTCTAAATATTTGAAATTATTATATATTGCGGTTAGCCACGCTTCCGCGCACCGTCAACGCGAAGGTTCGATGGGATTGCGAGGCTGTGAATCGAAAGCCCGATCGGGAACGCGCGACTCGGATCACGTCGGATCGGCAGCACCGTCGCCACCGGAATCGTTGCCGCCGGTCCAGACAAAGCCGTGCCGGCGCATGGCCTCGATCCGCATCCGCAGATACTCATGCCCGATCGCTTCGAGACGCGCCGTCGGCAGCAGCAGGATGCGGCGGCGGTCCTCGGGATCGACCTGGCGCACGACCATGCCGCCTGCCTCCATGTCATCAACGTGGCGCGACACCGTCGCTTCGGTAGCGAACACCTCGAAGTAAGTCGCAAGCTCCTTGTGGGTGATCGGCTTGCCGTTCAGCCAGCGGTGCGCGACGATACAGAAAATCATGTCCGCTTCGAACACGCTGCGCCACGGACGCTCGACAACGCCGGACGCCACCACGGTGCGGCGGAAATCGGCGCGCCATTGCAGCCACATAACGTCGATGCCGAGCGCAGCACGCTCCTGGGTGTCGAGCGTGCTGGTCTTGGCGTCGAGGGGCTCGGGAGGCGCTGACGCGATCTCCTCGGACGAAAGCCTGTGGTGATCGCCGGTCATGCGGCGCTCCTCCGTGTGTTCGACGCCAGATCAGACGATGCCATGGCCTTCCGGATCAGTCAGACCATAACGTTACTTACCGGATTCCAGGCGAAGGTCATCGGGCGATCGCCGCGATATCACGACGCACCACGCGGTCAGCACGGCGAACAGCGCGCAGAGGTATGGATTCAGTACGTGCACCCAATACGACTTGAGCGTCAGTTGCAGGAGCAGGTCGGATGGAGCGTCCTCCGCGCCCAAATCCCGCGTCGCGATCGCGAACCATCTGGCCATGCCGATGTTGAACGCGATCACGGCGAGGATCAGGACGGCGAGTCCCACCGTGCCTTTGCCGACAAAGCCGTAGCGTTCGGACGCGCGGTCATCAGGACTTGGCGGTCGCGCCAAAGCCATCGCGCTCACGATGCCGAGGGCCAGCAGGAGATAAATCGGGACCCGCCCACCAAGGGTACTGATCGAAAAACCAAAAGGCCCTTCGGAGCGAACTGCAATGAAATAAGGAGTATCTGCGAACAGCAGAAGCGGAACGATCAGTCCCCAGTATCCGGGCAAGCCCAGGCTCCGCATCCGCCGCCAGCACGGCCCGATCATCGACAGGATAAATATCAGGAACAGATAGAAGCCGACTGGAGTGGCGGTCGTCAGCCGAATGGCTTCGGTGAGGGTGACGTCCGAGTCCTGAGCGACATCCAGAGCATAGAGCAGCAAAGGGATGCCGAACATCAGCACAAGAAAAACCGCGGTGCGGACCGCGGCTTGTCGACCGAACTGGCTCCCGGACAAGTCAGACGTCATCGCAATTGATGAAATATGCAGTTTTGATCGCGGAAGTATTCTCCCGCGATCAACCGCCGTCAATCCTCGCCGCTGTTGTCAGCGTGTGAGCTTCTTGTACTTGACGCGATGCGGGATGACCGAATCCTGGCCGAGACGGCGCATCTTGTCCTTCTCGTAGTCCTGGAAGTTGCCCTCGAACCATTCGACATGGCTGTCGCCTTCGAAGGCAAGGATGTGCGTCGCGATGCGGTCGAGGAACCAGCGATCGTGGCTGATGATGACGGCGCAACCGGCGAAATCTTCCAGCGCCTCTTCCAGCGCGCGCAGCGTATCGACGTCGAGATCGTTGGTCGGTTCGTCGAGCAGCAGCACGTTGGCGCCGGACTTCAGCATCTTGGCGAGATGGACGCGGTTGCGTTCACCGCCTGACAGCGCGCCGACCTTCTTCTGCTGGTCGGCGCCCTTGAAGTTGAACGCCGAGCAGTAGCCGCGCGAGTTCACTTCCTTCTTGCCGAGCAGGATCTGGTCGTTGCCGCCGGAGATTTCCTCCCACACGGTCTTGTTGCCTTCGAGCGCGTCGCGCGACTGATCGACGTAACCGAGATGCACGGTCTCGCCGACGGTGATGGTGCCGGCGTCGGGCGTCTCCTGCTTGGTGATCATCTTGAACAGCGTGGTCTTGCCGGCGCCGTTGGCGCCGATCACGCCGACGATGCCGCCCGGCGGCAGCTTGAAGGTGAGGTCGTCGATCAGGAGACGATCGCCGAAGCCCTTCGACAGGCCCTCGAAGTCCACCACGTTGGTGCCGAGACGCTCGGCCACCGGAATGATGATCTGCGCGGTCTGGGTCTGCTTCTCGCTGGCCTGCTTGAGCAGGTCCTCATAGCGCTGGTAGCGCGCCTTGGACTTGGCCTGACGCGCCTTGGGCGAGGACGCGATCCATTCCTGCTCGCGCGCCAGCGTCTTCTGGTGCGCGGCATCCTCCCGGCCTTCCTGCTCGAGCCGCTTCTGCTTCTGCACCAGCCACGACGAGTAGTTGCCCTCGTAAGGGATGCCGCGGCCGCGATCGAGCTCGAGGATCCAGCTCGTGACGTTGTCGAGGAAGTAGCGATCGTGGGTAACGATCAGGATCGCGCCCGGATAGTTGCGCAGATGGCCTTCGAGCCACGACACGCTTTCCGCGTCGAGATGGTTGGTCGGCTCGTCGAGCAGCAGCAATTCCGGCTGATCGAGCAGCAGGCGGCACAGCGCGACGCGGCGGCGCTCACCGCCCGACAACTTGGTGACGTCGGCATCGTCCGGCGGACAGCGTAGCGCGTCCATCGCCTGATCGACCTTGCTGTCGAGATCCCACAGGCCCTGCGCCTCGATCTCGTCCTGCAGCTTGGTCATCTCGTCCGCGGTCTCTTCGGAATAGTTCACCGCGAGTTCGTTGTAGCGGTCGAGGATCGCCTTCTGCTTGGCGACGCCTTCCATGACGTTTTCACGCACGGTCTTGTTGGGATCGAGCTGCGGCTCCTGTTCGAGGTAGCCGACACGCGCGCCTTCGGCGACCCACGCCTCGCCGGTGTAGTCCTTGTCGATGCCCGCCATGATCTTGAGCAGCGTCGATTTACCGGCGCCGTTGACGCCGAGCACACCGATCTTGGCGTCGGGATAGAACGACAGGTGGATGTTATCGAGCACCTTGCGGGTGGGATAAGCCTTGGTCAGGCCCTGCATGAAGTAGACGAACTGGCGCGCCATCGTGATCCTGGAAACCTTTTCGGGAAGCCAAACTGTGCGGGATTTTGCTGCCGTCTGATGTAACGGCGGGAACCGGAAAGGGCAACCTTCCGCTACCTTTGGTCACCCTTTGGAAAGCTTAACCGCAAGATTTTCCGCGGTTTTCCCGCCGAATACCGCTTTTTAGTCAATTCCACCGGAAACTGCGGTTTTCGCGAACCACAACGCGCGCCGCCGCGTCCAAGAGTCGGCACCCACAGATCGTCGAGCAGACGCCATGACGACGCAGACCCGCTCCTTCCCCAACCTCCTGGCGCGCGCCGCCGCGCACATCACCGTCCGCAGCCTTGTGGCCGAGTTCCGCTCGTTCTGGCGCGAATTCTTCGCCACGGCGTTCCGGCCTTACCATCCGGAGCGGCACTATATGCGTGGCCCCGGGCCGGCTTGTGCCGCGAAGCGCAAGTCGCAGCACTCCTGAAGCTTGACCTGCCGCAAACAGGGCCGCCAGCCTCCTCCCGCCTGCCTGTGCGTCATGCCATCCATGGCCTGACGGCCAATTGACGCTGCCGCGGCGGGCACTTACCACCATTTCGCGCGCCGGGCGCAAACGACAGTATCCGACGGCTGCCGAGGGCATTCTCGGCGGCGGTTGTGCGTTGTCGTGTCTGACAATCACAGGTGAAGGATTAAATGCTCGACGAAAAGCTTCAGCCCATCTTTGCGGATGTTCTGCGCCGGAATCCAGGCGAGGAAGAATTCCATCAGGCCGTCCGTGAGGTTCTCGACAGCCTCGGATCCGTCATTGCCAAACATCCGCACTATGCTGACAACGCTCTGATCGAGCGCATTTGCGAACCCGAACGGCAGATCATTTTCCGCGTGCCGTGGATCGACGACAAAGGCAATGTCCAGATCAATCGCGGCTTCCGCGTTCAGTTCAATTCAGCGCTGGGTCCCTACAAGGGCGGCTTGCGTTTCCATCCGACGGTCTATCTCGGCACCATCAAGTTTCTCGGTTTCGAGCAGACGTTCAAGAACGCGCTGACGGGCCTGCCGATCGGCGGTGGCAAGGGCGGCTCGGATTTCGACCCCAAGGGCCGTTCCGACCTCGAGATCATGCGCTTCTGCCAATCCTTCGTGACCGAGCTTTATCGCCATCTCGGCGAATACACCGACGTGCCGGCGGGCGACATCGGCGTCGGCCAGCGCGAGATCGGCTACATGTTCGGTCACTACAAGCGCATCACCAATCGCTATGAGTCCGGCGTGCTCACCGGCAAGGGCCTGACCTGGGGCGGCTCGCAGGTCCGCACCGAGGCGACCGGTTACGGCGCGACCTATTTCGTCGAGCGCATGCTGCGCACGCGCAAACAGAGCTTCGACGGCAAGAAGGTGATCGTCTCGGGCGCCGGCAACGTCGCGATCTACACCATCGAGAAGGTGACAGAACTGGGCGGCCGCGTCATCGCCTGCTCGGATTCCGCCGGCTATGTCGTCGACGAGGCCGGCATCGATCTCGCGCTGCTCAAGGAGATCAAGGAAAAGAAGCGTGGTCGCGTCTCCGACTACGCCAAGGCGCGCGGCAAGGGCGCGATTTTCGTGCCGGACGGCCGGGTCTGGGAAGTTCCTGCGGATGTCGCGATGCCATCGGCGACGCAAAACGAACTTAACGGCCAGGACGCACGCACGCTGCTGAAGAATGGCCTGATCGCGGTAGGCGAAGGCGCCAACATGCCATCCACGCCGGAGGCGGTACGGGCCTTCCTCGATGCCGGCATCCTGTTCGCGCCGGGCAAGGCCGCCAACGCCGGCGGCGTCGCCACCAGCGCGCTCGAAATGCAGCAGAACGCGTCGCGCGACTCGTGGACTTTCGAAGCGACCGAAGAGCGTCTCGCCACCATCATGCACAATATCCATGATCGTTGTGCCGAGATGGCCGACACCTACGGCGCGCCAGGCAACTACGTGCTCGGGGCCAACGTCGCCGGCTTCATCCGCGTCGCGGAAGCCATGCGCGCGCTTGGCGTGGTCTGACAATTGACGCCCTGGCGCAAGCCGGGGCGTCAACTACTAGTGTCCCGAATCCGAAGTTCGCCTGGTTATCCAGCACCTTCCGTAGCGAACTTCGGATTCGAAAGGACACTAGCAAACTATAATTCTAGTGTGGTTTTGGTTCAGTAGTTCGCTTGCAGAGTTTGCAGCAACAATGAAGCGAACTTCTGAACCACCACACTAGCGAGGACACAGGTCATGACTGTACGTTGCGCAATTCTGGACGATTACCAAAACGTCGCGCTCAAACTGGCTGACTGGGCCTCGCTCAAGGACAAGGTCGAAATTACCGTTTTCGACAAGCCGTTTGGATCGCCGACGGAAGTCATCGCCGCGCTCAAGGACTTCCAGATCGTGTGCGCGATGCGTGAGCGCACGCCGTTTCGCAGCGACGTGCTCACCGCGCTTCCCAACCTCAAGCTGCTGATCACCTCGGGCATGCGCAACGCGTCGTTCGATCTCGAGACCGCCAAGGAGCGCGGCATCACAGTGTGCGGCACCGGCACCTTTGGCAACGCCACCGCGGGTCTCGCCATCGGCCTGATGCTCGAACTGACGCGCAGGATCGGCTTCGAGAACGCGCGCATGAAAGCGGGCGAGCTATGGCAGACCACGCTCGGCGAGGACATCGAGGGCCGCACCCTGGGCATCGTCGGCCTCGGCAAGCTCGGCGCCAAGGTCGCGACCATCGCCAAGGCGCTTGGCATGAACGTGATCGCCTGGAGCCAGAACCTGACGCCGGAAGCCTGCGCCGCCGCCGGCGTGACCTACGCCACCAAGGACGAACTGTTCGCCAAAGCGGACGTCATCACCATCCACGTCATCCTCAGCAAGCGCACGCGCGGGCTGATCGGACGCGACGACCTCGCCCGCATGAAACCGACCAGCTACATCATCAACACCGCGCGCGGCCCGATCATCGACGAAGATGCCCTGCTCGACGCGCTACAACGGCGCGCCATTGCCGGCGCAGGCCTCGACACGTTCTCACAGGAACCGCTGCCGGTCGATCACCCGTTGCGCACGCTCGACAACGTCGTGCTGACGCCGCATCTCGGCTACGTGACGGAAGAAAACTATCGCGCCTACTACGGCGACATGGTCGAGGACATCACGGCTTGGCTCGCCGGCGCGGCGGTGCGGGTGATGGGCTGATGCGGCACCGGACAAACCTACACAAGGAAAAATTGGCACCGATAAAAAGCCCGGCAAACCTGAAAGGTCTTGCCGGGCTAAGTTCAGTCTCGGAATGATGTTGATCAGTACTTCGCGACCACCGGCGCGTTGAAGTGATAGTTGATGCCGGTGCGGAAGTTGTGGACCTGCGTGCGCGTCGTGAACGTGTCCGTTCCTCCGGAAAGCGGCACGCTGACGAACGAGTTGCTGGTGCTGCCGAGGTCTACGAAGAGATATTCCGCCTTCACGGTCCAGCTCGGGCCGAACAGGCCTGCGAACTGTAGCGGGCTTTCGATGCCGCCGCCGACAGCATAGCCGCTCTTGCTGTCTTTGAACGAAAAGTCCTGTGATCCAAGGAAGCCGTTTTCCGCGATGTCCGTTTTGGTCCGACCGTAGGCGAAACCGCCTGTCCCGTAAAACAGGGTCGACCCGACCGAATAACCGAGGCGGCCGCGCACCGTGCCAAAGTACGGGATGGTCTGATTATAAGCCGCGGTCCCATTTCCCGGGGTGCACGCAATGAGGCACGATCTATTGTCTTTGCTTGTGCTGCCCTGGAAGTCGGCTTCGAGGCCATACACCCATGCGCCAGCCTGCCAGTTATAGCCGATCTGCAAACCGCCCGCGTAGCCGTCCGGCATCAACGAGAACTGCTCGGCAGAGCCGACACCAAAAGCCGCCACAGGATTTATGTTGTATGTGCTCTGGTTTCGGGCGACTTGCGAGCCGAAGTTGCCGCCGACATAGAAACCGCTCCAGTTCGCCGGCGCGACCTCGGCGGTGTTGCTGCCGATACCGTAGTTGAGGCCGGCGCGGAAAATGTTGTCGCGCACGCGCGACGTCGCGTTGACGGGGTTGCCGAAGAACCCGGCTGCGGCTGCATTGCCCGTCGTCGCGATCGACGCGGACGACGTTCCGAGATCGACATACAGATATTCGACTTTGGCGGTCCACTTGCCGCCGAGCGATGCTTCAACGCCGCTGCCGATCACGTAGCCGGTCCGGGTTTCGCCGAACGAGAACGGCAAGCCCGGTACACCGGCACCCACGAGAGAGCCGCTGGTGTTGACGTTGCCGTAAGCCAGGCCGCCGGTGAAATAGCTGAAAACAGATCCGGTCGCAAAACCCGCACGGCCACGGACGGTTCCAAACCAGTCGATATTCTGCTGGACGTTGAGGCTGGTCGTTCCGGCAGCCACGCAAGTCGCGAGACAAGCCGAGCCCTTTTGGCCGCTGCCCTGGAAATCGGCTTCGACGCCGAGAACGAGATTATAAAAATTCTGGAATTGAACATTGTAGCCGATCTGCACGCCACCGATGATGCCTGCCGGCGACATGTATGTCGTTTCGTTTTCCAGCGGTACGCCCACCGGATTGTTGAAATTCGTGCGGTTGCGGCCAACGCCGCCGCCAACGTTCACGCCCGCATAAAATCCTGTCCAGTTGAAAACCTGCGCCATTGCCGGGGCTTTGGTGTAAGTCCGCGCCGCAAGATCGGCGGCCTGCGCCCCGGTTGCAACAAGAACTGCAACCGCAGCAACGATCGAAATCTTTTTCACTGAAGAGCCCCCCGAAACCGAAACCCGGAGGAACTGTATGGGGCGTCAGACTGCAATGATGTAGCGGACAAGCCACACCCCCGTTGTTTGGAGCGGAAACCTCATTTTTCAAAGGTCATACCGGAATACTCCAGAACGAAAAATGCCCGCGACCGGCGCGGGCATTTTCATTCCATCTGAAATTCTGGACTTAGCGGATCGTCACCGGCGCGGGCAGCGGCGGCACGACAGCCGGGCCCTGGTTGGGAACACCCATCGCAACGTTCGACTGCTGCTGACCATAAGCCGACTGCTGCTGGCCATAAGCCGCGCCGCTCGTCGTCGGAGCCTGCCCCGTCGACGCAGGCTGCGTCGAGGCGGTCGCCGGCTCGGCAGGCTTGCTGCCAGGCAGCACGACCACGCGGGTGCCGACCTTGGCGCGCTCGAACAGGTCCATGACGTCCTCGTTCAGCATGCCGATGCAGCCCGACGACACGAACTTGCCGATGGTCGACGGCTGGTTGGTGCCGTGGATGCGGTACACCGTTGAGCCGAGATACATCGCGCGCGCGCCGAGCGGATTGCCGTCACCGCCCGCCATGAAGCGCGGCAGATAGGGCTGGCGCTCGATCATCTCTGGCGGCGGATGCCAATCCGGCCACTCGGCCTTGCGGGTAATCTTCTGCACGCCGGTCCAGGTGAAGCCATCACGGCCGACGCGGACGCCGTACCGGATCGCGCGACCGTGACCGAGCACGTAGTAGAGCTGGGTGTTCGCCGTATCCACGACGATCGTGCCCGCGGGCTCCTTGGTCTGATAGTTGACTTCCTGCCGGCGCAACCGCTCCGGCAACTGCGGCGCGGGGCCGGTTTCCGGCTGCTCGTCCGGCGGCAGCGCCGAGAGCGAAGTCGGCTTGCCGTCGCTGCCGATCGGCGCGGCGCCCTGCGGCTGGATCGCGGCGGTGTGGCCACCATCGATCCCACCCGGCGGGCGCATCCCGCCGTTGCCGCTGTCATAGCCCGGCTGGGCCTGACCCGGGTTGCCGCGATCGGAATAGATCACCTGCGGATTCATCGGCGCGCCATAGCGCGGATCGTCCGGCGACATCACCGGCCCCTGCGGCGCGGGCTGCTGCTGACCCTGCGGGTGCGACGCGCGCTGCTGCAGATAGTAGTTGTCCTGCTGCTGCGAAGAACTCTGAGGCTGGTAGCTCTGCGGTTGATAGCCCGGAGGCGACAGCGAGGTGGAACCCTGCTGGCCGGTCGCCTCATCGTCGATCAGGTCGAAGTTCGAATCGCCGCGATCCGAATAGCCCGCAGGCGCGGCCTGGATGGAGCGATCGTATCCGGGAGGGGCTGGATAGTTCTGGGCAAAGGCAACCGGCGTCGCCGCCGCAGTCGCCGCCAGAACCGCGAAGCTCGTCAAAAGATGTTTGTTCATCATACCCCGAATATAGCCCGAACCCCACACCGTACAGTTAACGGCGAGATCGCCCAAGATAGCGGCACATTCAAGACCAATATCTAAAAACGGCCCCGGAAACGCTGACATTTTCGCGAGATTTCAGGTTTTCTGATGGCTGTTGCATCAGAACACTTGGCCCTACCCACAGGCGGCCTTTTTTCCGGTGGGTTCCACCCCTACCATGGTCCTCACGCGCCTGATTCGAGTGCGTCGGTGCGCGTGTCAGTGTGTGCGTAAGCGTCCGGTATTCCCACTTCGTTGCAGTTTGAGATCCTTCGCAAACGTTTCTGCGAAGGCGGGACAAGGCTTCATGCTTCCGGGTTTTCGGTTCTTTGTAGCAACCATTGTTCTTGCGGCATCGATCCTGATTTTCGGGCTCGGTGCGGCGGCTCTGCTGCGCGCCACCCATGAGGAAGTTGCGGCCGCGCCCTCGCTGCGGACGATCCAGCCGCCAGTGCCACTGCGCCCGCGACAGATCGAAACCGCGCCGCCGACGCTTGCGCTGCTCCGGGTCGAGATTCCTGCTCCGGCGTCCGAGGACCTGCCTGCCGCAACAGAGACGACGACAGCGCCCATCGACGATCCGAAGCCTGTTGCAGAGGCTGTAACCGCTGTGGCTCCATCCGAGCCCACACCGGCGAAGGAAGCCCTCGCCGCACAAACCGTCGTCGAAGTGTTGGAGGAATCGAGCAAGCCCGCGAGCGCAGAGGCTGTCGCGCCTGAAGCTGCCAGCGCCGAGCCGACCACAAAACCCGTCGCGACTGCCGCTGCTCCGGTATCGGAAGCGACCTCCGCACCAGCGCCAGCGGATACCGTATCCTCATCTGCGCCCGCGGTGACGCCACCTGCCCCCACGATCGAGGTGGCTGAGCGCGCCGCGCCTACGGAGGCAGTTGCGCCAACCCCAACGCCCATACCGCCGACGCCGATCGCGGTGGGAGGAGCCTCCGTGGTAGCCTCACCGCCTGCGGCTTCTGAACCGACGCGCGTGGTTGCGGTCACTGCGACCGGGTGCGAGATCCTGCCGACGGCCCCCGCTCAACCGGGAGCCATTCCCGAGGCGCCACGCGCTGCGCAGCAGCCGGCACAGGGCACCCCGGCGCAGAACGACAGGACTGCGAAACTGGATCCCGCGCCGACCGGTACGATTCCGACGCCCGTCGCCCGCCCGCAGCGGACAACGAAGACAAGGAAACGTCCCGTTGTCATCAGGCACCGGCATCACGCGCCGCGCACGCGCGTGGTTCGCCGCGAGGTGATCCGGCCGCAACCGCAGCCTGATTTGTTCACGATCCTGTTCGGCGGCGGCCAGCCGGCGCCCGTCAATCAGCCGACGCGATAATTACGCCGGGCCGGTCGCGACCGGCGGGCCGTCCTGCAGGCCCCATTCGGACCACGACCCGTCATAGAGCGCGGAACCGCGCACCCCTAATCGATAGAGCGCGAGCGTCAGCACCGCTGCGGACACGCCCGAGCCGCAACTCGTCACCACCGGACGGCCGAGATCGAGACCGACCCGATCGAACGCCGCTTTCAATTCGGGCAACGGCTTCATCACGCCGGTCGCCGCGTCGAACAGGTTGGCATAGGGCACGCTACGGCTGCCCGGGATATGCCCTCCGCGCAGGCCGGCGCGCGGCTCCGCAACCGAACCCTCAAACCGTTCGCGCGGCCGCGCATCCACGACCTGCTCGGCCTTGCTGGTCAGGTTGTCCGCCAGTTGTTCCTTGCTGCGGATATAGGCCGGATCGAACGACGCCTTGAAGATCGCCGGCTTCGGCGACGCTTCGCCCTTCTCCACCGGACGGCCTTCGGCAAGCCACTCCTTCAGCCCACCATCGAGCACGCGCACATCGGTGTGCCCGAACGACAGGAACATCCACCACGCGCGCGGCGCGGCAACCCAGCCGCCGGCATCATACAGAACGACCGTGTCGCCATTGCCGATCCCGAGCGCGCCGACATCGCGGCCGAACTGCTCGGCGCTTGGAAACATATGCGGCAGCGGATTTGCGTGATCCGACACGACATCGACATCGAAGAACACAGCGCCGGGAATATGCGCCGCCAGAAAATCGTCCTTCGGCAGTGGTGTGACGCCGGGCATCTTGAACGACGCGTCGAGGATTCTCACCGACGGATCGTTCAGATGCGCGGCGAGCCATTCGGTCGAAACGAGAGGATCGGGGTTGGTCATGATGTACATCCTCGGATCGTCATTGCCGGGCTTGACCCGGCGATCCATCTTTCGAGATGGACACGCGGGTCAAGCCCGCGTGTGACGGTTCGAAATTTCAATCCTTCTTCTTCGGCTCGACCTTCTCGACCGGACCACCGGCATCACGCCATGCGGCAAAGCCGCCGCCGAGATGAGCCACAGGTTTCAGCCCCATATCCTGAGCGGTCTTCGCCGCCAGCGCCGACCGCGATCCGGCCGCGCAGTGAAAGATGAACTTCTTGTCCTGCTGGAAAATCGGCTTGGCATAAGGGCTGGCAGGGTCGATCCAGAATTCGAGCATGCCGCGCGTGCAGGAGAACGTGCCGGGAATCCGGCCCTCGCGCTCGATCTCGCGCGGATCGCGAATATCGACGATCACCACATCATCGCTTTTGGACGCTGCGAGAACGTCCGCCACACTCATGGTTTCGATTTCCGCGTTGGCTTCTTCGAGCAGCGCCTTGATGCCGCGGTGAATGGTTTGCGTCATGATCTTTCCTCTTCTGTAGGGGGAGCCGCGATTATCGCGTCAGCTCTTTCATGGCACCGTCGAGGCCTTCGAGCGTCAGCGGAAACATGCGCTCCGAGAACAGCCTGCGGATGATCGTGGTGGATTCCGAATAATCCCAATGCTTGCGTGCGACTGGATTGAGCCAGACCGCGTGCGAATAGGTCCGCATCACGCGCTCGAGCCACACCGAGCCTGGCTCCTCATTGACGTGTTCGACCGAACCGCCCGGCACCACGATCTCGTACGGCGACATCGAAGCGTCGCCGACGAAGATGATTTTGTAGTCATGCGGATACTTGTGAAGGATGTCCCAGGTCGGCGTGCGATCGGTGAAGCGGCGCTTATTATTCTTCCACACGCCCTCGTAAAGGCAATTGTGGAAGTAGAAATACTCCATGTGCTTGAATTCGGTCTTGGCGGCGGAGAACAATTCCTCGACCTGCGCAATGTGCGAATCCATCGAGCCGCCGATATCGAAGAAGATCAGGACCTTCACCGCGTTGCGCCGCTCGGGACGCATGTGGACGTCGAGATAGCCGTGATTGGCGGTTTCCTTGATCGTGGTGTCGAGATCGAGTTCATCAGGCGCGCCGGTGCGCGCGAACTTGCGCAGGCGGCGCAACGCCACCTTGATGTTGCGGATACCAAGCTCGACGTTGCCGTCGAGATCCTTGAACTCGCGGCGGTCCCACACCTTCACCGCGCGGAAATTGCGGTTCTTCTCCTGGCCGATGCGCACGCCTTCGGGATTGTAGCCGTGGGCGCCGAACGGCGAGGTGCCGGCGGTGCCGATCCACTTGTTGCCGCCCTGGTGGCGCTTCTGCTGTTCCTTCAGGCGCTCGCGCAGCGTCTCCATGAGCTTGTCCCAGCCCATCGCCTCGATCTGCTTTTTCTCTTCGTCGGTGAGATATTTCTCGGCGAGCTTCTTCAGCCACTCAGCCGGAATGTCCGCCTTCTCCATGGCGTCGAGCAGGCTTTCCAGCCCCTTAAAGGTCGCGCCGAACACGCGATCGAACTTGTCGAGGTTACGCTCGTCCTTCACCAGCGAGGCGCGCGACAGATAATAGAAATGCTCGACCGACTGATCGGCAAGATCGGCATCGAGCGCTTCCATCAGCGTCAGGTACTCGCGCAGCGTAACCGGAACCTGCGCGTCCCGAAGCGCGGTGAAAAACTGCAGGAACATATCGACATCCCGAATTGAAGTGGTCAGCCTTGCGGCGCCTTTGAGAGGAAGTGTGCCCAAGCGCCCCCCTCCGTCAAGGCTTGCGCGACGGCCGGGAGCAAACGCAAGGCAGGGCTGCGGATGTCAAAAGGCCGCGGCGGTAGCCTAGACCCTCCTGCTATTTCAACTAAACTGGCGTTACGGACTGCCGGAACGGTTCTCACCCGGCAATTCGGACTTTGACGGCTGCAGTTTTGAACGCATGAGGCGGTCCCATCCGGGACGCCGCGCATTCATCAGGGGGATCGTTCATGGGTATCGATTCAATCATTGTCTGGCTCATCGTCGGTGCGATCGCAGGCTGGCTCGCCGGCCTGATCGTCAAGGGCGGCGGGTTCGGCCTGCTCGGCAATATCGTCATCGGCATCATCGGCGCGGTGGTTGCGGGCTGGCTGCTGCCCCAGCTTGGCATCAGCCTCGGCGTCGGCATCGTGGCCGCGATCATCAATTCGGCAATCGGCGGCGTGATCGTGCTTGTCATCATCTCGCTGATCCGGCGCGCCTGACTCTCCTGATTCTGTTTGAAACGGCCGCCGGAATGGCGGTCGTTTCTTGTCTGCATTCTATTCTTGCTTTCCGTTCTTGTTTAATGTGACGGACAACATCTATCCAAATACGACACGACGACGCGGAGTTTCGATGAAGTTTACCGGTACCAAGGACTATGTCGCCACGGACGACCTCAAGGTCGCGGTCAATGCCGCGATCGTGCTGGAGCGCCCGCTGCTGGTGAAGGGCGAGCCCGGCACCGGCAAGACCGTGCTCGCTGAGGAAGTGGCGAAGTCGCTCAATGCTCCGCTCCTGACCTGGCACATCAAGTCGACCACCAAGGCGCAGCAGGGCCTTTACGAGTACGACGCAGTCTCGCGCCTGCGCGACAGCCAGCTCGGCGATGCGCGCGTGTCGGACATCAACAACTACATCAAGCGCGGCAAGCTGTGGGACGCCTTCACCAGCGACAAGCGCCCGGTGCTGCTGATCGACGAGATCGACAAGGCCGACATCGAATTCCCGAACGACCTGCTGCTCGAGCTCGACCGCATGGAATTCCACGTCTACGAGACCGGCGAGACCATCAAGGCGAAGCAGCGCCCGATCATCATGATCACCTCGAACAACGAGAAGGAGCTGCCGGACGCTTTTCTGCGCCGCTGCTTCTTCCACTACATCAAGTTCCCCGATGCCGACACGATGCAGGCGATCGTCGATGTCCACTTCCCCGACATCAAGAAGCGCCTGGTCGAGGAGGCGCTGAAGATCTTCTTCGAGGTGCGCGAAGTGCCGGGCCTCAAGAAGAAGCCCTCGACCTCGGAACTGCTCGACTGGCTGAAGCTTTTGCTCAACGAGGAAATGACGCCGGAGAACTTGCGCGAGCGCGACCCGCGCAAGTTGATCCCGCCGCTGCACGGCGCCCTGCTCAAGAACGAGCAGGACGTGCATCTGTTCGAGCGCCTCGCCTTCCTGAGCCGCCGCGAGGTGTAACACCCCCATTCGGGCAGGCTGGCCATGCCTGCCGCGGACGCCTAAATTACCCATCTCGCACGCGAGGTGGGCGATGTCGCGTAGGCATACGGAACGACGCCTGACCGCAATTCTCGCTGCCGACGTCGCCGGCTACAGCCGGCTGATGGGCGCCGACGAGGAAGGCACCCATGCCCGCCTCAAGGCGCATCGTCACGATCTGGTCGACAAGCGGATCAGGAAACATCGCGGCCGCATCTTCAAGACAACCGGCGACGGGCTGCTGGCCGAATTTGCGAGCGCGGTCGATGCGGTGCGCTGCGCAACCGAAGTCCAGCGCGAAATGGTCAAGCGCAACGCCGACGTGCCCGAAGACACCCGGATCGAATTCCGTATCGGGATCAATGTCGGCGACGTCATCGAGGATGACGGCGACGTTTTCGGCAATGGGGTTAACGTCGCCGCGCGGCTTGAAAGTATCGCCGCGTGCGGCGGCATCTGCATCTCGCGACAGGTGCTCGACCAGATCGAGGGCGAGCTCAAGCTGACGTATCGCGAACTCGGGCGTCAAAACCTGAAGAACATCGCCCGCCCGATCGAGGTCTACGCGATTGATCTCGACGGCGCGTCCAAGGCGTCACGCGTTCTCACCGACGCAAACCTCAAGCAGGACATCCGCTATTGCCGCGCCGCAGACGGCGTCCGCCTTGCGTTCGCAAAGGTCGGCAACGGCCCGCCCCTGCTACGCACGGCACATTGGCTCGGACATCTCGAGTATGATTGGGAGCTGCCGATCTTCCGCCATCTCCTGCTCGGGCTGGCCGCGAGTTTCTCCCTTGTCCGCTTCGATGCGCGCGGCAACGGCCTCTCCGACTGGGACGTCGGCAATATCTCGCTGGAGGCATGGGTCAGCGACCTGAAATGCGTCGCGGACGCGGCGGGCCTCGAACGCTTTCCCATCCTGGGGCTTTCGCAAGGCTGCGCGGTCGCGGTCGCATTTGCCGCGCGTTACCCCGAACGGGTTTCGCGCCTGATCCTGTATGGCGGGTTCGCGGCCGGTGCCTACAAAAGTCCCAGCGTGACGCCTGAAGCGCGCGAGCAATTCGATGCCATGAAGACGCTCATGAAATTCGGCTGGGGCGCGAACGAGCCGACGTTTCGGCAGCTCTTTACGGCTTCGATGATGCCGGACGCGACGAAGGAGCAGATCGACGCCTTCAATGAAGCCCAGCGCATCAGCGCCTCGGCGGAATGCGCCGTGAGATACATGGAAACGGTTGCAGATTTCGATGTCCGACACCTGATGCCGGGGGTCAGGACGCCGACCCTCGTGATGCACGTTCGCGGCGACCGCAGGGTGCCCATTGCAGCGGGTCGCGAGTTGGCGACAGGTATTCCCGACGCGCAATTCGTAACCCTGCCCGGGAAGAATCATATCCTGCTTGAGCAGGATCCCGGCGCGACGATCTTCCTCGACGAAATCCGCCGGTTTCTCGGCCAGGCATCACCCTGAACGCGAGGGCGCAACGTTCACGCGGTTGTGCGAACGCCGTGCCCTTAGCGATTGCTTACATGTTCAGGAAATTCAGCGGCAGGCCCCCGCGCGGCCAATCCATCGCGATCAGCTCACCCTTGCCCGAGAGCGTGATGTAGGCGGTCTTCAGTTCGGGTCCGCCGAACGCAATATTGGTCGTGACATTGTCGCCGGTCGGCACCTGCTCCACCAGCTTGCCATCCGGCGCGATCACCGAAATGCAGCCACTGACAAGCGTCGCAACGCAAACATTGCCGGATGCTTCCACAGCGAGCGAGTCGAACATCTGGTACCCACCGAGCCCTGCGATCGGCCGGCCGCGCTCGCCGCGATAGATCACCGGACCCGGCTTGATCTCGCCCGGCGATCCAATCTCGTAGGCCCACAGCCGCGCCGTCGGGGTTTCGGCGACATAGACGGTCTTTTCGTCCGGCGACAGGCCGATGCCGTTGGCGGGCAACATGCCGTGCATCGCCTCCACCAGTTGGCCGCCGCCGGGTTTCATGTAGTAGAACGCGCCGACATCGAGATCGCGTGCGCGGCGCTTGCCGAGATCGGTGAACCACAGCCCGCCGTGCTTGTCGAAGACGAGATCGTTGGGTCCCTTGAGAGGATTGTCGCCGCATTTCTCGAACAGCGTTTCGATCTTGCCGCTTTGCAGGTCGACGCGCTGCAACGAGCCGCCGATATACTCCGAAGCCGACGGCGCGCCCGGCATGACTGCCCCGCCCGGCCCCGGCGCCCAGCTGAAACCACCGTTGTTGCAGATGTACATTTTGCCGTCCGGCCCCAGCGCCGCGCCGTTCGGGCCGCCCGGAATCTTCGCGACGATCTCCTTGCGTCCATCCGGATAGACGCGCGTCAATGTCTGGCGCCGGATTTCAACCAGCACCACCGAACCATCGGGCATCACCACGGGCCCTTCCGGAAATTGAAGATCGGATGCGATGACGCGGATTTTCGACATGGAGAACTCCCAAACGTTTGTTTGATTTTTGATGGATGAAACCTATCGCGTGAGTTTGTCGATGGCCAGTGCGCAGGCGCGGGACGGGCATCTTCAGGACGAGCATCCTATCTTGATGTCCGGGTACAATCTGCTCCCTCTCCCCGCTTGCGGGGAGGGGTTGGGGCGAGGGGCCAATTCATCGCACGACAAGATGCCCCTCACCCGGATCACTGCGCGATCCGACCTCTCCCCGTAAACAGGGAGAGGTAAGAACATCAGTTCTTTTTCTCCAAATCCCGATACACCAGCGCGGCGGAGGCGATGTCGGACAGCGCATTGCCGACCGCCTTGAACACCGTGATCTCGGATGCAGAACCGCGCCCCTTGCGCTCGCCGCGGCACAGATCCGCGAGCGTGCCCTGGATGTCATCCGGCGTGATGACGCCGTCGCGGATCGGATCGAGCAGTTCGCCGGATTCCTTCAGCGCATCCATCGTGTCGACATAAGTGCGCCCACGGCGGAAGACGTCATCATCGGCTTCGCGCATGAACGGCGTGAAGCTGCCGATCAGATCGAGATGGGTGCCGGGCTTGAGCCATTCGCCCTTGATGATCGGCTCGTTCGCCAGCGTCGCGCAGCTCACGATGTCGGCCTCGCCCACCGCCTGCTCGAGATCGGGCGCGACATCGGCATCGAAGCCATCGCTGCGCAACTTCGCCACCAGCCGCTCGGCGCCCTCGCGCCGCGGATTCCACACCGCGACCTTGTCGATCGGCCGCACCGCGCGGAACGCATCGGCGGCAAGGCTCGCGATACGTCCGGAGCCGCAGATCAGCAGCCTCTGCGAATCCTTGCGCGCGAGAAAATCCGCACCCAGCGCGCCGATGGCCGCCGTGCGCCGCGATGTGATCTCGTTGCCGTCGATCAGCGCGATATGCCGGCCGGTGTCGCCGTCGCACAAAAGATAGCTGGAATAGAGGCCCGGCAGGCCCTTCTTACCGTTCTCCGGAAAGATGGTGACAATCTTGATCCCGATGAAAGCGCGCTGCCACGCGGGCATGATCAGGATAGTCGCGGTCGAGCCATCCGGCTGCGGAATGAAATGATGATGGCGCAGCGGCACGTCGGCACCGGAGGCGTAAGCCTCGCGCAATGCCGGGATCAGCCGCGCGAACGGCAGGCTGGCGCGGGTCCGCGCGGCGTTGATCACGATCGGAGAGTCGGTCGCCGTCATCAGCCTCCATCCTTACTCAGCGCAATATGCTGCGAGAGCTGTTTCCGAAAGACACGATCGCGCTTGAGATACCATTCGCGGCTCATGGCCTCGTTGCGGGTCTCGAACGATTCCGAATGGAGCAGAATCCATGCGCGCCCGCGAGTGGAGCGCGCGCCGGTGCCGGCATTGTGCTGGGCAAGCCGGCGATCGACATCATTGGTCCAGCCAACATAGGTCAGGCGACGGCCCTTGTGACAACAGCCGAGGACGTAGACGAACGATGTCATGAGGCGCGGCGCCATATCATTTGGCGGGTTGGTCCTTCGCAGCATCCTTGGCCTTATCCTTGGCCGCATCGTTCTTCGCCGGCGTGGCTTTGGCCTGCAGTTCGGCGACGGTCTTCTGCAATCCAGCGACGGTCGCCTTCAACGCCTCGATCTGTCGGTTGGCAGTATCGAGTTTCTGCTGATGCTCGAGCGAGGCTTTGGTCGTGCTGGCTTTGAGGAAGTTGATATTGCTCTGCAGGCAACTGGTCCGCCGCTCCATCGTCTTCTCGGCCGTGCAGATCTCGATTCCCGTCACGTCCTGCGCCTGCGCCTCTTGCGGCGGTCCCGAGAGGACGAACGAGGCGAGAAAGACCGACGCGGTCAGTCTGAGCAAGGTTGCTGGCATGGTGTCTCCATTCGCTTGTTCGACAGCGGCGGACGATCTGTCCCATAATGCAACGCGTCGGCGCAGATCATGCAGCAATCGCTTAACGCCTGGAACGCCACCGGAACGAAACGCGCCCGAATCAGCGACTCATATCATGACCGAATTTGTTCACCTCAACATCTAGCGTCGGCACATTGCCGCATGTCTAGAATGTGGCTGGTTGTGGGTGCGCGATTGGCCGTATCGTGCTTCAAACGTTAATCTCGCCTCTCCATCCCCCTCCCTGTTCAAGGAATCCTCCCCTCGATGTCCGATCTGCACGGTGTTTTTCCCTATCTCGTCTCTCCGACCTCTGCTGACGGGAAAATCCGCACCGATGTGCTCGGCCGTCTTTGCGACGACATGATCAAGGCCGGTGTTCACGGCCTCACGCCGCTGGGCTCGACCGGCGAGTTCGCCTATCTCGGGCGCGAGCAGCGCATGACCGTGGTCAAGACCACGATCGAGGCGACCGCCCGCCGCGTGCCGGTGATCGCCGGCGTCGCCTCGACGTCCACCGCCGATGCGGTGGCGCAGGCGCGCGCCTATCAGGGCGCCGGCGCCGACGGCATCCTCGCCATTCTCGAAGCCTATTTCCCGGTGAAGGACGCGCAGGTCGAAGCCTACTTCCGCGCCATCGCCGATGCCGTCGATATCCCGGTGGTGATCTACACCAACCCGCAATTCCAGCGCTCCGACCTGACGCTCGACGTCATCGCACGTCTCTCGACCCATCCCCGTATCGGCTACATCAAGGATGCATCGAGCAACACCGGGCGCCTGCTGTCGATCATCAATCGCTGCGGCGACAACATGCAGGTGTTCTCGGCGTCGGCGCATATTCCGGCGGCGGTGATGATGATCGGCGGCGTCGGCTGGATGGCGGGGCCGGCCTGCATCGTGCCGCGCGAAAGCGTCGCGCTCTATGATCATTGCAAGGCGGGCCGCTGGGACGAGGCGATGAAACTGCAGCGCAAGCTGTGGCACATCAACGAGGTGTTCGCCCGCTTCAACCTCGCCGCCTGCATCAAGGCCGGGCTGGCCATTCAGGGCTACGACGTCGGCGACCCGATCGCCCCGCAATCGGCGCTGTCCGCCGAGGAGCGCAAGGTGGTCGAGGCCCTTCTGAACGACCTCGGGCGAGGTTGACGGCCGGGGGCCGCGTCGCCACGTAAGGCGCATGGATCTCCGCAATGGAGCGACCCATGAGCGAGTGGCAGGACATTGCAACCGCACCGAAGGACGGAACATTCGTCCTTCTGCACTGCGCCGACTGGCCGACCGACGTCGAGGGTTTCTGGCACCGCCCGACGCGGTCGTGGTCGGCCAATACCCGTATTCATGACATTGAGAACCGGGTCATCGGCCCCGAGCCGCCGACCCATTGGAAGCCCTTGACCCCGGAACAGCAGAAATATTGAGCCGCCGCCCGCCGGGCTGCGGCTTGCAGCCGGTGACGACGCCATCGTCCTGATTGCAGCGCGGAGCCCATCTGATGGCAAATGTGATTTATCGGATCGTCGAGCACGATGGCGGATGGGCTTATCGGGTCAACGGGGTGTTCTCAGAGCCGTTCCCGACCCGCGACGCCGCGCGCGCCGCAGCCGCGAAGGCCGCCAACGAACAACGGGTCCCGGGGCCGACCGCCGTCATCCAGTTCGAAGATCAGGACGGGCGCTGGCATGAGGAAACCGCGCAGGGCAATGACCGGCCGTCCACGGAAGTTTCCGACGACTAAGACTCAGTGCTTTGTCGGCAGGCCGTCCGGCGGATCGATCAAGGCTTCGCTGAACGGGAATTCCAGCACTATCTCTCCAGCCTCATCTCTGACCTCGAGAACAGCCCCGAGCAATGACTGGCTGTCCGTCTCCTCCTCCAGCAGATCGCGGATCATCGCGCGCGCGACTTCCCAGGCGTGGTCGGGATCGCGCAACTCGGCGCCTTCGGGATCACCGATCCATTCCTGGCCGATACGGGTGTTGAAAAAATAGCGGGGCATGGTGCTCGGCATCCGGATTGCACGTCGCTACAGCAGCGACAGGATTTCAGCGGTCAGGGCTTCGGGTCTGGTTGTCGGCGCGTAACGGGTCACGACCTGGCCCTCACGATCGACCAGAAATTTGGTGAAATTCCATTTGATGCTTTCAAGGCCCATCAGGCCCGGCCGCTGGCTCTTGAGAAACCGATAGAGCGGATGGGCATTGTCGCCATTGACCTCGATCTTGGCGAAGATTGGAAATGTCACAGAATATTCACGCGAGCAGAACTCAGCGATTTCGGCCTCGCTTCCCGGCTCCTGCTTGCCGAACTGATTGCAGGGGAAGCCCAGCACGGCAAATCCCCGCGCCGCGTGCGCCCGATACAGCGCTTCCAGCCCGCCATATTGCGGAGTAAAGCCGCAGGCGCTGGCCGTGTTGACAATCAACAGCACCTGTCCGGTGAAGGCCGCGAGCGATATCTCATTGCCGTCCAACGCCTTTGCGGAATAATCATAAACGCGGTTCATAAAGCAGCGACCCTGTGGCGGCGTGGCGTAGTCCGGCGTTAGCGGGGTGTGTCCAGATAAAGCTACATAAGCACCCCTGCCGGATTTCCAAAACCGCCCGGCCGCGGGATGCTGGTCGCAGCAAAGCGAGAGTGCCCTTGCACGATTTCGAATGGATCATCGGACTATTGCTCGGGGCGGTCGCGCTGTCGGCGCTGGCCCGGCGCCTGTGCGTACCCTATCCGGTTTTCCTCGCGCTGGGCGGCGCGGCGCTGGCCTTCATCCCCGGCAGCCCGGCATGGACGCTGGATCCGGCGCTCGCGCTCGCGCTGTTCGTCGCGCCGGTGCTGCTCGATGCCGCCTTCGATACGTCGCTGCGCGATCTTCGCGCTAACTGGCTGCCGGTGGCGACGCTGGTGTTCGTCGCGGTCCTTCTGACAACAGCCACGGTCGCCATCGTCGTCCGCTGGCTGGTTCCGGCCATGCCGTGGGCGGCCGCGGTCGCGCTCGGCGCCATCGTCGCGCCGCCGGACGCTGCGGCAGCCACCGCGATCCTGCGCCAGATGAATCTGCCGCATCGCCTCCGCACCATCCTCGAAGGCGAAAGCCTGCTCAACGACGCCAGCGCGCTGCTGATCTATCGCGCAGCCGCAGGCACGGTCATGCTCAATCAAATTCACGCCCATGACATCGCGCCACTGGTGACGCTGGCGCTGATCGGCAGCCCCGTCGTCGGCTATGTTCTCGCGCGGCTGTGGACGAGTGTCACCAAGCACATCACCGATGCGCCGAGCGCCATCATCCTGCAATTCGTCGGCACCTTCACGGTCTGGATCGTCGCCGAGCGTCTCGGCCTGTCGGGCATTCTCACCATCGTGGTCTATGCCATCACCATCGCCCGCACCGTGCCGGCGCGCACGCCTGCCCGTCTGCGCGTCCCGTCCTACGCGGTGTGGGATACCATGGTCTTCCTGCTCAATGTCGTCGCGTTCATGCTGATCGGGATGCAGATGCGCCCGATCTGGGAACGCCTCGCCGATCCGATGCGGCTGAACTACAGCATCGTCGCGGGCGCGGTATTGCTCACGGTGATCCTGACGCGGATCGTCTGGGTAATGGGCTTCAACGCGGCCCGGCGCTACGCTGCGAAACACAGTCGTCACAGCAATCCCGAACAGTCGCCGACGGTGAAGGGTGGGCTTGTCGTATCGTGGTGCGGCATGCGCGGGATCGTGACGCTCGCGGCGGCCTTCGCCCTGCCCGACGGCTCAAGCGGCGGACCGGCATTCCCCTATCGCGACCTCATCCTGTTCACCGCATTCAGCGTGGTGCTCGGAACGCTCCTCATTCAGGGCCTGACCCTGCGGCCGCTGATCGCCCGGCTTCGCTTCGACGATAGCGATCCCGTCGGCCGCGAGGTCGGGCGCGCCCGCACCATCGCCTACCGTGCCGCGCTGGCCGAAATCGACAGCGACCCGTCCGAGAATGCCGAAGTGCTGCGGCTTGAATACATGGCGCTGCTGAGCGTTGCCGGAGACGCGCCGGACGGCGAAACGCCGCGCGAACTTCCCGCCGATCCGCTACGACGCAAGGCGATTGCAGCTGCGCGTGTGGCGCTCAACAAGCTCCGCGCGTCTGGCGAGATTGGCGATGATGCCTATCACCGCCTCGAGGAGGAATTCGACTGGGCCGAACTCAGCGCGAGCAACCCCAACAGCGCCTGATGCGCTTCACGCGGGTTTCGGCGGCCGCTTGTCGAGCGCAGCCAGCGCCTCGCCGAGAACGGAGCGGATCCGTTCGGCATCCTTGGCGTCGACCACCGCAGGATTGAGATAGAGATCGAGACCGGGCACCCGCTCGATCACGATTTCATCGTCGTCGCCCGCGCCCACCAGCCGGTCCACCGCATAGGGAATAACCTCGCGGCTGATGCCCTTCATGGTGATCGGCGCCAGTTCATGCGCAACCACGGCATCGCGGACCAATGCATAGGTCTCGTAGCTGATGACGATTTTTCCGGGCTCGGCAATCGACTGCAGACGCGCCGCAAGGTTCGCCTCCGCGCCGATGATCGTATAGTCCATGCGGTCGCTGCTGCCGAAATTGCCGACATTGCAATATCCCGAATTGATCCCCATGCGCGCCCTGAACGGCTGTTCGATGCCGGCCTTCCGCCACACCGCATTGAGTTCAGCCAGACGGTGCTGCATCGCCCACGCCATTTCCAGACAGGCCCTGGCGTCGGCGACATCGCCCCTCGTTTCCGGATCGCCGAAGAAAATCAGCATCGCGTCGCCGACAAACTTGTCGATGGTGCCGCCATGCGCCAGCGCGATGGCCGACATTTCGGTGAAATATTCGTTCAGCAGTTGTGTGATCTGCTCCGGCTGAAGCCGTTCGGTCGTCGCAGTGAAGTTCTGGATGTCGGAGAAGAAGATCGTCAGCTTCTTGCGCTCGGTCTGGATGGTGACGTCCTTCTGGCCGCTGAAGATACTCTTGTAGATCTGCGGCGAGATATAGCGGGAGATCTTCATCGACAGCGACGCCAGGAAGTCGTTGGCAGATTCCAGCTCGGCGTTGATGCCCTGAATGACTTTGCTCTGGCGATACTGCATGCCGAGGAACGACACACCGCTCACCGCCGCGAGTGCGAAATACATCAGCAGATACTTGAACGAAAACAGGTTGGCGGCGATCGGCTGGGTGATCCTGACCTCCTGGATGCCGCGCACGTCGCCGATCTTCCAGTCGCGCTTCGGGCTGTCGGGATGCGTGTTGTGACAACTGACGCAGGCCGCGCCCATCATGATCGGCGCCACAAGGCGGACGGTGTCCCTGAAAGGCGACCATGACGTATCGATGATCTTCTGGTCCGCATTCGCCCGGAGGCTCTTCAACGAATCGGCCTCGAACTGATCGAGCTTGTGCGGTGCGCGACCCTTGAACGGATAGTCGGACACGAAGCGATAGGTGATGTTGGCCTGTTGCTCGCTGATGACCTTGCCAAGTTCCAGCGACAACGTCGCCGGAATCGGAATGGCGCCGGGAACGTCCTCGTAATTGTGCACGACCTGCGTCGAGCCACCCTTATGTTCGAGAATTCGCCTGACAACGTTGGCGCCATAGTAGCCGCGCACGCTGCTGATGACCGAATTGAGATCGCTGGCCTGCCGGCGAAGCGAGGCATCGGCGAGATTGGTCAAATCGAGCCAGACCGCAACCGGCAGCAGAACGAGAAGAGCTGCGATCGCAAACCCGAGAAGCACACCGCTCATCCTGCTGTGTCCGGCATCGGTGCTGGCCATGGCGGTCATTCCTGCTGAAAATGGATTGTCTGAAATGCGGTTCCGCGAGCCGCATGAAGCAACGAATCGCCGCCGCCGTCCAGCGCCGCGACCGGCTTATCCGAAGGCCATAGAGGCCCTCCACCCCATGTTGCAACGGCGAAGCTCAAACGCAGAAAGGGCGCGCCGCAGATGTCGCGGCACGCCCTTTCCTCTTCTCGCTGGCCCAGGCGGTGAGACCGCCATGGCAGGATCAGACGATCTTGCCGGCGATCCCAGCGAGGTGACAGCGTGACGTATCAGACACTGGACCACCTCCTTTCATTGTTGACGATCCTTCGAATATAGGAAGCGCGCGCCGTCTTGTGAAGAGCGCTCGTCACTGAAGCTGTTCGCGCAGCAGCTTCTTCATCACCTTGCCGTTCGCGTTCCGCGGCAGCGGATTCGCAATGAGATCAATCGTCTCCGGCACCTTGTAGTCGGAGAGTTGTTCCGCACAGAGCTTGCGCAGGACATGCGGTTCGAGGCCTGCGTTGCGCGTCACCACCACGGCATGGACGCGTTCGCCCAGCACCGGACAGGGCCGCGCGATGATCGCGCTCTCCACCACATCGGGATGCGCGGCGAGAACGGACTCGACCTCGGCCGAATAGATCTTGTGGCCACCGCGATTGATCATGTCCTTCTGGCGATCGAACACGCGCACAAAGCCCTGCTCGTCGACCGAGCCGAGATCGCCCGAATGCCAGAACCCGCCGGTGAAATTATCCGCGGTCGCCTTGGCGTTGTTCCAGTAGCCCTTGATGACCGAGCCGCCATGAATCCAGATTTCGCCGACGGTGCCGCGCGGCAATTCGCGACCCTGCTCATCGACCACGATGATCTGCGCGCCGGGGCACGCGAGACCGACGCTGTCGAGATGGGACGCCGTCAATTCCGCAGGCATGATGGTGGACGGCGACGTGGTCTCGGTCGCGCCGTAGGCGTTGACCAGTTGCAGGCTCGGGACCTTCTCCGCCAGCCGCTCGATGGTCGAGGTCGGCATCGGCGCGCCACCATAGCCGCCGATCCGCCACGCCGACAGATCGCAGGCGTCGATGTTTCCCTGCAGCAGACAGAGATTGTACATCGCAGGCACCATCACCGTCTGGGTGGCGCGCTCGCGCGAGGCGACCTGCAGGAAATTCTCCGCCTTGAATTCCGGCACGATGATGAGCGTGCCGGCACAACGCGCCATGGTCGTGACGTTGGCGACGACGCCCGTAACATGCGCCAGCGGCACCACCGCGATCGAGCGGTCGGCCGAGGTCAGCGCCATGCACGCTTGATAGACGATCGACGAGTGGACGATGTTGAAGTGCGCCAGCATCGCGCCCTTGGGGCGGCCGGTCGTGCCCGAGGTATAAAGGATCAGGCAGGTATCTTCCTCGGACACTTCGGCAGGATCGTCGGTGCAAGGCGCGGCGATCAACTCGCTGAATTGCAGGCCGCTCTGCGCGGTCAGCGGCACGCGGTGAACCAGAGCCGGGACATCGGCGGCATCCGGCACGCGATCGGTCAGATCGGTTTCATGGATGATCAGCTTGGCGCCGGAATCGTTCAGCACATAGGCGATCTCCGGCTTCTGCTGGCGCGTGCTCAGCACCACCGTGATCAGGCCAAGACGTGCCGCGCCGAACATGGTGAGGACGAACTCGATCCGGTTGCCGAGCAACATCGCGATGCGATCACCGGCTCTCAGCCCCAGTTTCTGCAGGCCAGCCGCAACGCGCGAGGATTGCTCGACCACCTCGGTCCAGTTCATCCGGCGCTGGCCGGCGACCAGCGCCTCGCCGTCCGGATTGCGCGCCGCCGCCTCGGCAACCATCTGCCAGAGGCTCGCGGGTCGGTCGCAGAATGCGGGAATGATGCGATCACCGAAATGCGCTTCAAGCCGCATTTCGGGAATGGAGTGACGTGACCAGTCCATCTTGTGTCCGGCGTTTCATTGTTGTTTTGGCGAAGTGTAATCCTCGCCCCGCCCGGTCACAAGCACCTCAGCCTGCGGCGTTGCACCACTTGATGGCTAACCGCGCGTAAATATCCGTCGCTTCATGAATCCGCTGCACCGAGCAGTATTCGTCGGTCTGGTGCGCCTTGGCTGCCTCGCCGGGGCCGAGAATGATCGTCGGCGGATTGCCGAAGGCCGGGGTCAACGCCGACGCGTCGGTAAAATACGGCGCGGTGCGCGGCTCCGCGCCCTGATCCTCTCCGGTCACGCTGCGCACCACGTCGTAGACTTCGGAAACCCACGGCGTCGCCGGATCGGTCCAGATCGCGCCGACGTCGATCATCGGCTCAAGCGTCGCCTCCTCGCCGAGTTCGGCCGCGAGATGCTCGCGAATCCGGGCGTGGTCGAGGCTCGGAATGCTGCGGATGTCGATGCCGATTTCGGCGCGGTCCGGCACGGAGTTGGTGTTGAGGCCGGCATGGACGGTGCCGACGTTCAGCGTCGGCGAACCGAGATAGGGATGCGGCTTAGCGTTGAACTGGAATTTCTCGAGAACCATGAGCGCGCGCGCCGCCTTGTAAGCTGCGCTAACGCCGAGATGCGGCATCGAGCCGTGCGCGGTCACGCCCTTCAGGACCAGCCGTAGCCACAGCGCGCCCTTATGCCCGACGAAGGCCGCGTTCGAGGTCGGTTCGGCGACAACGATCGCGCCCGCAGGCCCGAGGTTTCCGTCGCGGGCGAGATGAAACGCGCCCTCGCAGCCGATCTCCTCGCCGGCGGTGATGGCGAGAACCACGCCGCTGGTGTCCTTGAGTTGGCTCGCGTTGTTGCAGGTGGCGGCGACAAACGCCGCGACGCCGCACTTCATGTCGGTCGAGCCGCGCCCGTACATCTTGCCGTCGATGATCTCGGCGCCGAACGGATCGACACTCCACGGCGCATTGCCGAGCGGCACGGTGTCGACATGACCGGTGAAGCACAGCGGCGGCTTGTTGCCGACACCGCCGAGGATCGCCACCAGATTGGCACGATCGGGCGCGAAGTGGCGCACCGAGGTCTCGAACCCTGCGCCCGCGAGAATCTTTTCGAGATGAGCGATGCAGCTCAGCTCGTTGCCCGGCGGATTGACGGTGTTGAAAGCGATGAGTTCGCGCGAGAGTTCGATGGGATCGATCGGCATGATGACGTCACCTGACCAGCGTTGGTTTCAGGTGATGTTCTATCAGCCATGGGCGCGCGTGTCAGCGCGCGAACGCGCGGGTATTATCCTGATGCGGACAACCGCGAAGGTCTTAGCGCTCGACGAACGCCTTCTCGATCACGAAATGGCCAGGCTTGCTGTGGCTGCCTTCGACGAAGCCGCGCTCGGAGAACATATCGTGCAAGTCTGCGAGCATCGCCGGGCTGCCGCACAGCATGATGCGGTCGGTCTCGATGTCGAGCGGCGGCAGGCCGACATCGTTGAACAGCTGCGCCGAGGAAATCAGATCGGTGATGCGGCCGCGGTTGCGGAACGGCTCGCGCGTCACGGTCGGATAGTAGATCAGCTTGTCCTTGATCATCGGACCGAAGAGTTCATCGTCCCGCAGATTGGCGACCAGCGCCTCGCCATAGGCGAGTTCGGGAATCTGCCGGCAACCGTGCGCCAGGATGATAGTCTCGTAGTTTTCGTAGACTTCGGGATCCTTGATCAGGCTGGCGAACGGCGCGAGCCCTGTGCCGGTGGAGAGCAGCAGCAGCCGCTTGCCGGGAATAAGGTTACCGGTAATCAGGGTGCCGGTCGGCTTCTGGCCAACCAGAATGGTGTCGCCTTCCTTGATCTTCTGCAGCCGGGAGGTCAGCGGTCCGTCGGGGACCTTGATGCTGAAAAATTCCAGGGAATCTTCATGATTGGCGCTGGCCATGCTGTAGGCCCGGACCAGCGGCCGGCCATCGATCTCAAGCCCGATCATGGCAAACTGGCCATTCTGAAAACGAAACCCTGCATTGCGGGTGGCAGTGAAGCTGAAAAGCGAGTCGGTCCAGTGACGGACGGAAAGGACCTTCTCTCTATGGAATGCACTCATAGAATTTCAATCTCCTGTCATCCGCCACACAGCATCAATTCACCTTGGGCTCGGTGGAGCGTCAGGCGAATGCGTCAAAATTCGCGGCTCGGTGATGGCGATGGTGCTGGATCAGCGTCTCATGAATCAATGCAGGCCTTAGTCAACGTGGACCTGGGGAGCCGCAAGGGCTCCATCACTAAAAGGCGCGGTTTATATAGTCCGCAACCGGGCAGCGCGCTAGTCTTTCTAGCTTCGTAAACCCGGGGCTTCCTGACCGGTCCGGGCGACATATTCGGTGTATCCGCCGCCATATTGGTGAATCCCGTCGGGAGTCAGCTCCAGGACCCGGTTCGACAGTGCGGCCAGAAAATGGCGATCATGGGAAACGAACAGCATGGTGCCCTCGAACTGCGCCAGCGCACCGATCAGCATTTCCTTGGTCGCCATGTCGAGGTGGTTGGTCGGCTCGTCCAGCACCAGGAAATTCGGCGGATCGAAAAGCATCTTGGCCATCACCAGCCGCGCCTTCTCGCCGCCCGACAGCACCCGGCATTTCTTCTCGACATCGTCGCCTGAAAAACCGAAGCAGCCCGCCAGCGCGCGCAGCGAGCCCTGCCCGGCCTGCGGGAATGAATACTCCAATTCCTCGAATACCGTGCGCTCGCCGCCGAGCAGATCCATCGCGTGCTGCGCGAAGTAACCCATCTTCACGCTGCTGCCGACCGCGACGGTGCCGTCGTCGGGATCGGTCGCACCGGCGATCAGCTTGAGCAGCGTCGACTTGCCGGCGCCGTTGATGCCCATCACGCACCAGCGCTCCTTGCGCCGGACCTGAAAATCCAGACCGTCATAGATGCGCCGGCTGCCGTAGCCTTTGGTCACGCCCTTCAGGCTCGCAACGTCCTCGCCGGAGCGCGGCGCCGGAAGAAAGTCGAAGGCGATCGTTTCACGCCGGCGCGGCGGCTCGACCCGTTCGATCTTGTCGAGTTTCTTGACCCGGCTCTGCACCTGCGCGGCATGGGAGGCGCGCGCCTTAAAGCGCTCGATGAACTTGATCTCTTTCGCGAGCATCGCCTGCTGACGCTCGAACTGCGCCTGCTGCTGCTTTTCGGCCAGCGCGCGCTGCTGTTCATAGAATTCGTAGTCGCCGGAATAGGTCGTCAGTGACCCGCCGTCGATCTCGACGATCCGGTTGACGATGCGATTCATGAACTCGCGATCGTGCGAGGTCATCAGCAATGCGCCTTCGAAACCCTTCAGGAACTGTTCGAGCCAGATCAGGCTTTCGATGTCGAGATGGTTGCTCGGCTCGTCGAGCAGCATGATGTCCGGGCGCATCAAAAGAATGCGGGCCAGCGCCACGCGCATCTTCCAGCCGCCGGACAGCTTGCCGACATCGCCGTCCATCATCTCCTGACTGAAGCTGAGGCCGGCCAGCACCTCACGCGCCCGCGCGTCGAGCGCGTAACCGTCGAGATCCTGGAACCGTGCCTGCACCTCGCCGTAACGTTCGAGAATTTGCTCCATCTCGTCGACGCGCTCGGGATCGACCATCGCGGCTTCAAGCTCGCGCAGCTCGGCGGCGATGCCGCTCACCGGACCTGCGCCATCCATCACTTCCGCCAGGGCACTGCGGCCCGACATCTCGCCGACATCCTGGCTGAAATAGCCGATGGTGACGCCGCGATCGACCGAGACCTGCCCTTCATCAGGCAGGTCCTGCCCGGTGATCATTCGGAACAGAGTGGTCTTGCCCGACCCGTTGGGGCCGACGAGGCCGATCTTTTCGCCTTTCTGAAGCGCGCCGGACGCTTCAATGAACAGGATCTGGTGGCCGTTTTGCTTGGAGATATTGTCGAGACGGATCATGAAAGCACGCGCAGGAGGAAAGTTGCGCAGTGCTTATGCGATACGGCGCCCGGACGAAAGGGCGTTCGGCGTCAAATCTCCCATTCCGGCCCGAATGTGGCGTCCAGTCACGCCGCGTGGGTGCCGAGACGGCGGACCTCGCGATCCATCATCTGGCGATAGGCGCCCTTGCGCTTGAGCAGGAATTCCGGTGAGCCGTCCTCGATCAGGCGGCCTTCGCTCATCACCAGAATCCGGTCGAAATTCCGCAACGTCGACAACCGATGCGCGATGGCGATCACCGTCCGCCCTTGCATCAACCGGGTCAGGGTCTCGCGGATTTCTTCCTCGGCCTCGTTGTCGAGCGCTGATGTTGCCTCGTCGAGCAGCAGGATCGGCGCATCCTTCAGGAAGGCGCGTGCAATCGAAATGCGCTGGCGCTGGCCGCCGGACAATTTGAACCCGCGGTCGCCGACGATGGTATCGAGGCCGTCCGGGAGATCGGCGATGAACGACGAACAGCGGGCATCTTCCGCCGCGCGCGCGACATCCTCATCGGAGGCCTCGGGGCAGCCATAACGCAGGTTCTCCAGCAACGAGCGGTTGAACAGGGCCGTGTCCTGCGGAACGGTGGCGATCGCCTCGCGCAGACTGTGCTGCGTCACCCGCGATATATCCTGCCCGTCGATCAGGATGCGCCCGCCTTCGACGTCGTAGAACCGCTGCAGCAGGGTGACGAGAGTCGATTTGCCGCCGCCGGACGGGCCGATCAGACCGACGCGCTCGCCGGCGCGGATATCGAGATCAAGGTCGTCGAACACCTGGCGACCGCCGGGATAGGCGAACCGCACCTTTTCGAACGACACCCGCGCGCCGGTGTGCACCAGCGGCACCGCCTGCGGATCGTCGCGCAGGTCGTGCGGCACCAGCAGCGTCGCCACCGATTCGGTGAGCCGCGCCAGATGCTGGACCACATCGACCAGCGCCACCGCGAGATCGCGGGTCGCGCTCAGCACCGAGATGCCCAGCGTGCAGACCAGAACGACATCGCCGGTCGAAACGGAACCCTGCTGCCACAGATGGATCGCCCAGCCCAGCATGACCAGCGTGAGCACGACGGTGACCAGCGCGTGAGCAAGCCGCAGCTTCTCAAGATATTGCAGGCTGCGCCGCCGGGCGTGAAGTTCGCGATCGACGGTCTGGTCGAAACGGAAATGCTCGCGCATCATTCCACAGAACGCCTTGACCAGCGCCATGTTGCTGACAACGTCGACCATCTCGCCATCGACGTCGGCCGCCTTCTCGGCGAAGTCATGATGAAGCGGCTTGCCGCGCGCCGCGAACTTGAACATCACGACAACGATCACGCCGCCGATCACCAGCAGACTGACCGCCATCGCCCAGTTCACGGTAATGAGGAACCCAATCGCCACAACGGTGGCGAGGCACGGCGGCAACACGTTCCAGAAGAACATATTCTCGATGGTGAACACCGCATTGGACGTCGCGGTCACCCGGCTGGTTAGGACGCCTGGCAACCGATCCGCGAAATAATGATGGGAGTGCTGGGTGATGTGCCGAAACAGATCACGGCGTACATCGCCTGTGACGTGGACGAAGGTGTAGCTCGCGGTCCAGCTCGCGACCCGCCACAGCAGGTTGTCTGCCGCGATCAGCGTGACGAGGAACACGAACGCCGCCCACGGCGCGCTGCCTGCCCCCGGCCCGGCCGATAGCGCATCGACCAGCAGCTTGACGCCGTATTGGGTGCTGACCGAGCAGGCCACCGCCGCAACCACCGCGCTCAGGATGAACCCATGGGACAGTTTGCGGTTGGCAAGGTAGCGCAACAGAAATGCCCCAGGTCTGTTCGCGAAATCGCTCAACTCTTTCATCAAAAAACCCCAAGAGCATTCGATCAACCGATGATGAGATCGATCGGTCACGGTGGAACGGCGACGACACTGGCTTGTTGTCAATGAACAAAGGAACGGTTGAGTTCCTTCACCCTGCCCTGTCGAAACCGACACTTCCAAAGCTAATGGGCGATCCTGTGGCACATGGAAGGTGTCTCTTGGCTGCCACAACGGAGGCAACATTATGCGTATCGCGCAGATCTCTCCCCTGACTGAAGCCGTCCCTCCCAAGCTTTATGGCGGGACGGAGCGCGTCATCTCCTGGCTGACGGAAGAACTCGTCTCGCTCGGCCACGAAGTGACGTTGTTCGCCAGTGGGGATTCCGAAACGAAAGCAACGCTTTCACCAATGTGGCCGCGGGCCCTGCGCCTTGACGGCTCGGTGCGCGATCCGAATGCACTGCACATGACGATGATCGAGCAGGTATGCCGCCGTGCTGCGGATTTTGACATCCTGCACTTCCACCTCGACTACTATCCGTTCTCGGTGATGTCGCGTCAGAACATACCCTTCCTCACGACTTTGCATGGCAGACTGGACCTGCCCGAGCATCAACCGATGTTCGAGACCTTCTCGTCGATTCCTCTGGTATCGATTTCCAATTCGCAGCGCCGCCCAATTCACAAGGCGCGCTGGATCGACACCGTTTATCACGGCTTGCCGATGGACCTGCTGCAGCCGCAACCGGAAACGCCGTCTTATCTGGCGTTTCTTGGCCGCATCTCGCCTGAAAAGCGGGTCGATCGCGCCATCCATATCGCAGAGCGATGCGGATTGCCGCTCAAGATCGCGGCCAAGGTCGATCCGGCCGACCAGGATTATTTCAACGACCAGATTCGCCACCTGATCGATCAGCCTCACGTCGATTTCATCGGCGAGATTTCCGACAGCGAGAAATCGAAATTCCTGAGTGCTGCGACTGCGTTGATCGTGCCGATCGACTGGCCGGAACCGTTCGGCCTGGTGATGATCGAAGCCATGGCCTGCGGCACGCCGGTGATCGCCTACAATCGGGGGGCTGCGCCGGAGATCGTCGAGGATGGTATGACCGGTTTTGTGGTCGAGGACGAAACCAGCGCCATCGCTGCAGTGAAGAATGTCTCGATGTTGTCACGCAAAGTGATCCGCCGAAAATTCGAAGAGCGATTCAGCTCAACCCGAATGGCGCAGGATTATCTAAAAGCCTACGAAAGCGTGTGTGCCCAAAGCTCCGCAAAGCCCAAGCCCCGGCTGGTGGCCGGCTAGACTAGCACCGCGATCACTCCTGCTCCGACCGGGTTTCCGGCATCAGCCTCCACACCGCCATCAACCCGATGGCGGCGATGGCGCCGAGCATGAGGAACGTGAACGAACTGCTGAACCGGTCCGACAGAATGCCGGCCAGTGTCGTGCTGATGGATGCGCCAATTCCCATGGCGCATCCAACCAAGCCCTGGGTCAGGTTGAAGCGGCCGGAGTTGCGGGTGATGTCGGCGATCGACAGTGGAACCAGAACGCCCAGCGCCGCCGCTGAAATGCCGTCCAGGATTTGAACGGCGACGATGTATTCAGACGGCGAGATCGCCGCGAACAGAACTCCGCGAATCACCAACGCCGAAAAACCGATCAACAGGATCGGCCGCCTGCCCCATTGTTGCGCCTTGCGGCCAACGGTCGGCGACAGCATTGCAACGATGAACTGTGGCACAACCATCGCAACCGCGATCAATGCCGCCGACGACTCACTCGACTGCAATGTCAGCATGCTCGCGACCAGCGGCAGCATGGCGGCGTTGGCGAGATGGAACAACATCACGCACAGCGCGAAGATCGCGAGCGTCCGGTTGGTCAGCAGGGTTTTCACCGACGCCAGCGACAACGGCTGGGCCTTGGCGCCGCCGTGCGCCCGGTCGGAATCGATGTCGCGCCGGTCGATCTGCAGCAGCGCGATCATCGCCGGCGCGACAAAGGCAGCCGTGACGAAGAACACCGCCTGATTGGAAATGTAATATCCGCAGGCGCCCATGCCCGCCGCCGCAAGCCCGGTTCCGATCGACGCGAACGAGCCGTTGCGCCCCAGGCGCTCGCCGATCTCGTTCCGCCGCACGAGGCCGAGGCTGAGCGCGGCAATCGCCGGGCCCAGCACACAGCTCGCGCTGGCCTGCAGGACGCGCGATGCGAGGACCGCCGGAAACACCGGCCACAACGCGAGGATCAAGGCGCTGATGCCGATCAGGATCACCGAGACGGCAGCCGCAAGCCGCGGCGAGCGCATCGCATCGAGGATGGCGCCTCCGGGAATTTGCCCGAACAGGGAGATGAGACCCCCGACCGTCAGGATCAAACCGATGTCAGTCTGGGTCCACTTTTGCGCGGTCAGATAGACGGCGACGAACGGGCCGAAACCCGTCTGCACATCCGCGACGAAGAAAACGAACCAATCGAGACCGCGCCGACTCCGCAACGATGCGTTCTTTTCCTTCGCATCGCCCTTGGGGGTCTTGGTGTTGCTGGAGCCGGCATTGCTTTTTTCATCCATTCCAATGCCATTGGCTCATGTTACTTGGGCGGCGGACTTTGCGCCGGCGGACTGGCCGCATCGGCGCTGGGTTGCGGCGATTTCACGCCAACCGTCGATGACGGTTTGCCAAGCACCACGATCTGCTCGCCCGGCTTGTAGGCCGGCGCGACACGCAACTGATCGCGTGTCAGATCGACCTCCACCGAATCCGTTTTTCCATCCGACGGGAAGCGGATCGCGTTCCAGTCCACCGCGATCTGGCGGCTGCCGACACCGAGAAAACCGCCGAAGTCGATGATCGCGGCGCGCAACTGGCCGGATTTGTCGGCAATGATATCGACGATCCGGCCCATATCGGTGCCATCAGCTCCGCGGACCTTCTTGCCCAAAACGCTTGTCACCTGCTGACCGTTCATGACGACGGCCGGGGTTTCGGTCGCGGGCGCCTTCGCTGCCGGCTGCGGCGGCGCGGGCGCAGGTGCGGCCGGTGTCTGTGCCTGCGGCGCAGGTGTGGGAGCCGGCTGCGGTTGCGCGGGTGCGGGTGTCACTGCCGGCGCGGATGGCGTTGCGGCTGGTGCGGGCGGCGTCGCAGGTGCAGTGGCAGCCGGCGGATTATCCGCAGGCTTGCTGTCGCCCTGCGCCATCGCCGATCGATCGGCCTGCGACCACAGCAGAAGGCCGGTTGCGAGAAGAGCGAGCGATTTCGCCTGCCTGCGCCTGATGTTCTCGGGCATCAGAAATCCTTTCTCCCTGGATCGAACTCCCTGGATCGAAGTGCGAACTTTCGAACAGCGAGGCAATAACCTGCATGCCCGGCGCTGACTGTGTGCAAGCGACGGCCAGAATTCAGGTCGAAGTTCCACAAAGAACCGGGCGACGATGAGGCAGATATTCACAATAGTCCAATCGAAGGCCGGATTCTGCGTGCATCGCGGCACGCTTCCGCAAACTCGTGATAAAATCCGGAGAATCTCTCGTGGAACCGAAGCCTCGGTCCATGCGTCTAACCCGGCACACACAATCGCGCTTCGAAAGGTGCTCCCTTGGTCGTTCCAGCCCCTGCGGTGCGAAGCATCACGTCCCCTCAGGAAACCCCGTTCTACATCCCGGCCACCGGCTCGACCGAGCGGCCGCGCCGTTCGCTGAAGGCCAACGATACTTTCGCGGTGGTCGACAGCCATGGCGATATCGGCGCGTCGATGGGCGACCCCGACGGCATTTTCAACAATGACACGAGATATTTGTCGCGACTCGAACTCACCATCAACGACCTCGAACCGTTGCTGCTCGGCTCCAACGTTCGCGACGACAACGCGGTTCTCAGCGTCGATCTGACCAACCCGGACACCTATGTCAAAAACCGGCTGGTGCTGCCGAAGGACACCGTCCACATCGTTCGCACCAGCTTCATCTGGGAAGATCACTTCTACACCCGCTTCCGGGTCCGCAATCACGGCAACCAGCGCGCCACGCTTTCGCTCTCGCTCGCCTTCGCCAATGACTTCGCCGACATTTTCGAAGTGCGGGGCATGCATCGCGCGCGGCGCGGAACCTCCCGTGCCGCCGTGATCGGCGAGCAGAGCGTCGTGTTCTCCTATGACGGGCTCGACAACATCCAGCGCAGCACGTCGATCAACTTCGATCCACAGCCTGACCAGCTCACCAGCAGCGAAGCGCACTACAGCCTGACCCTCGCGCCGCGCGAGCGCAAATCGATCTTTGTCGTGGTGAAGTGCAACGGCAAGGCCGGCGACGAGGCCGCTCATTTCCTGAAGGGCATGGTGCTGGCATCGCGCGCACGCCGCGAGAACAAGGATCGGACGATCGCCATCGGCACCTCCAGCGACGTGTTCAACCAGATTCTGGAGCGCTCGCTATACGATCTTCGGATGCTGACCACGGATACCGCCGAGGGCGCTTATCCTTACGCCGGCATCCCGTGGTACTCGACCACGTTCGGGCGCGACGGGCTGATTACGGCGCTGCAGATGTTGTGGTGCCAGCCGCGGCTGGCGCATGGCGTGCTGACACGGCTCGCCGCATTCCAGGCTAAAACCGTCGATCCGTTGAACGATGCCGAGCCCGGAAAAATCCTGCATGAAATGCGCAACGGCGAGATGGCCCGGCTGCGCGAAGTGCCGTTCGGGCTTTATTACGGCAGCGTCGACTCGACGCCGCTGTTCGTGCTGCTGGCAGGCGAATATCTCCAGCGCACCGGCGACATCGAGACCATCCGGCAATTGTGGCCGAACATCCAGGCCGCGATCAAATGGATCGACGATCATTCGGCCACTGACGACAGCGGCTTCCTGCGCCACTCGCGCAACAACAGCGATGGACTTGCCAATCAGGGCTGGAAGGATTCATTCGACTCGGTGTTTCATGCCGATGGCCGGCTGGCGGAAGGCTCGATCGCGCTCGTTGAAGTGCAGGCCTACGTCTACGCGGCCCGGCGCTCGATCGCCAAGGCCGCGCGACTTCTCGGCTTTGCCGAAGAGGCCGATCGGCTTGAACGGCAAGCCGAGATTCTGGCCACCCGTTTCGAGGAAGCATTCTGGTGCGAGCAGATCGGCACTTATGCAATAGCCCTCGACGGCAATGGCGATCCCTGCGAGGTCTCGACTTCCAACGCCGGTCACGTGCTTTTCGGCGAACTGGCGTCACCCGAGCGCGCAAAGCGCGTGGTTCAGGGATTGATGTCACCACGCTTCTTCTCCGGCTGGGGCGTGCGCACCGTGGCCGCCGGAGAGAGCCGCTATAATCCGATGTCGTATCACAACGGCTCGATCTGGCCGCACGACAACGCCATCGTCGCCGTCGGCATGGCGCGCTACGGTTTCAAGGCTGAAGCTTGCCGGGTGTTCGAGGGCATCAGCGGCGCAGCGTCGTATATGGACCTGCGAAGATTGCCCGAACTGTTCTGCGGTTTCCGGCGTCAGAAGCGACAGGCGCCGACACTTTATCCCGTCGCCTGCTCGCCGCAGGCCTGGGCCAGCGCTGCGCCGTTCGCGATGCTGCAGGCCTGCCTCGGCCTGCAATGCGAGCCCGACTACAATCGCATCCGCCTGATCGACCCGATGCTGCCGCCGTTTCTCGACATGCTGATCCTGCGCAATCTCGAACTGGGCGACAACCTGATCGATTTCGCGCTCTATCGCTATGACGACAACGTCTCGCTCCAGATCCTGCGCAACGATGGCGGGATCGAGGTGTCGGTCAGTCATCTCCACGTCCCCGACACCGACGCATCGTAAGGCTGCGCCCTCCTCGATCTCGCACCCGCCATCAGCTTGCCGCTGGAGCGGGTTCGCGCCTCCGCGCCGCGTCTGCCGCCGGATACCGACGGGCTGTGCAACGCGTTGGACAAATTTCGCCAATGCGAAATATCGCGCACGCAACATCGGTAATGTGCGACGGAACCGCGCTTGCCAAAGGGATGGCAGTTTGCCCATACTGCGAGAGGCAAAATGACAAAATAAATCGCCAGCCGGGAGACGACCAATGACCATGTTTTCGTTCCGTAACGCCTTGGGCGCAGGACTTCTCGCGTCCGCGTCGATCCTGTTCGCCTCGGGCGCGCAGGCCGCCGATCCGATCAAGATCGGCGTAACAATCACGCAATCGCCGCCGGGCTCGGTGGTTCAGGGCACCCAGGTCAAGGATGGTCTGGAAGTGATGGCCAAGATCATCAATGACGGCGGCGGCGTGAACGGCCGGCCGATCGAGCTGGTCATCGAGGATACCCAAGGTCTGCCGGAAAAGGCCCGCGCGGCAGTGGAAAAGCTGATCACCCGCGACAAGGTCGTCGCCATCACCGGCGAGCATCAAAGCTCCGCCGCACTGGCCGGCATGGAAGTCGCCAAGCGCTACCACATCCCCTACGTCAACACGAACGGCTGGTCGGACGCGATCCGAGAGAAGGGCTACGCCGAGGTCTTCAATCCCGGCAACTACAACAACCGCGTCGGCGATGCGGCGGCAGCCGCGATGAAGGCGCTGGGCGCCAAGCGCGTCGTGGCGTTCGCCGAGAACACCGATTACGGCATCGGACTTGCCAAGGTGATCGGCGCCAAGCTCAAGGAACAGGCGCCCAATATCGACTACAAATATGAAACGCTGGACCGCGCCTCGAAAGACTTCCTTCCCGCGATCCTGCCGCTGCGCGCCAATCCGCCGGACGCGATCATCAACGTGATGCTGCCGCCGGCGGCCTACATCATGATGAACCAGGTTTACGAACAGGGCATCGCGCCCTCGTCCAAGACCTGGTTCTATGACGGCTCCGGTCTCGCCGATTATCCGGACTTCTGGCAGAATGTGAAGGAAGCCGGCAAGGGCCTCCTGGTGTTCGGCCTTTATCATCCCAAGATGAGCCAGCCTGCGCTCGGCAAGCAGGTCGGCGATGCCTACACCGCCAAGACCAAGAATGCGCCGAACCGCCTGCTGTTCCAGGCTGCGGATTCGCTGCTGGTGATTGCGGACGCGATCAAGCGCGCGAAGTCGACCGAGCCCGATGCCCTGATCAATGCGCTGGGCGACACCAAGCTGGTCGGCACCCGTGGCGAAATGACCTTCTCGAAGGACAAGGGCTACAAGTTCCAGCAGTGGCTCGAGGTGCCTTACGTCACCTTCCAGCTGACGGACGTGAACCAAAAGGTTGGCGACTCGGTGCTGGTGGAAGAGCCGGGCAAGCCGCTCGATCCGAGCAAGCTCTGGAAGCCGTCGAAGTAATCTCAAGACTGGCGCTTAGCCCATGAACGCAGCACTTGCCGTTGACCTCGCGGTCAACGGCCTCATCACCGGCCTGTTCTACGCCTTGATGGCGATCGGCCTGTCGCTGATCTTCGGCATCCTGCGCGTGGTGAATTTCGCCCATGGCGAATTCTACATGGTCGGCGCTTATGCCTATTCGATGATCGCACTGGCGCTCGGCGTGCCCGTGTGGCTGGCGCTGCCGTTCGCATTCATCGTGGGCGCGGCCTTCGGCTGGGCGACCGAGCGGACGCTGATGCGCCCGCTCTACGCCGGCTACACATCCTGGGGCCTGATGCGTGACGAATATGCAGTCATCGTCACCTTCGGCCTCTCGCTGTTCCTCATCAACCTAGTCGACAAGGTCGTCGGTCCCTACGCGTTCCGCGGCCCGACGCTGATCGACGTCAGCCGCATCACCATCGGCCCGGTCCTGATCAGCGGCCATCGGCTCGCGGCGGCGGGCATCACCATCGTTGTGATCGCGATCACCGCGGCACTGATCAAATGGTCGTTCTGGGGCAAGCAGATCCGCGCCGTGGCGCAGAACCGCCTCGGCGCTTCGCTCGCCGGCATCGACACCGCCCGCGCTAGCGCCATCGTATTCATGCTGTCCGGGGGCCTTGCGGCATTCGCCGGCGCGCTGCTGTCGCCGGTCATCAACGCCTCGCCGGACGTCGGCGCGTTTCCCGCCATCAAGTCCTACATCATCGTCGTGCTCGGCGGCATGGGCTCGGTGCCCGGCAGCATCATCGCCAGCCTCCTGCTCGGCGTCATCGAAAGCTTCGGCGCCGTGTACATCTCCTATGGCTATCGCGATGCATTCGGCCTCGGCCTGCTGATCCTGTTCCTGCTGTTCCGTCCGCAAGGTCTGTTCGGCGAAAAAGGGCGGGAGGTCTGATGTCCACTCAATCAACCTCCGGGACGACGCCGCAAAATGCGTCTCCGTCAAAACTCTCGACCGCGAAAACGGAAATCGAATTCCGCGTCTCGCTCGCGCTGCTGGTGTTCGTGGCGCTGATCCCGGCCGTCGTCACCAATGCGTACTGGCTCGGCGTGCTCGTGGTCTCGATGTATTTCGCGATCCTCGCCGGCGCGTGGAACCTGCTCGCTGGGTACACCGGACAGTTCTCGCTGGCGCCCGCCACCTTCGCCATGATCGGCGCCTATACCACCGGCCTGCTCGGCACTTATTTCGGCGTGCCGCCGATCCTCGGCATCATCGCTGCGATCATCGTCGCCGGCGTGATCGGGCTGATCTTGGGGCGCATCGTGCTGCGGCTATCCGGCCCCTATCTCGCGCTGACGACACTGAGCTTCGCCGAAATCCTGCGTCTCGTGGCGTCGAACTCCATCGAGATCACGCGCGGCGACCTCGGCCTTGGCGTGCCGGCGCTCTTCAACAGCCGCATCGGCTGGTACTACCTGTTCCTCGCCGTGCTGGCCGCATTGCTGGTCGGCCTCTATGCCCTGCTCCGCTCCAAGGCCGGCCTGTTCCTGCAGGCGATACGCGATGACGAAGTGGCGGCAGCGCGCAGCGGTGTCGATGTCGTGTTCTGGAAGACGGCGGCATTCGCGATCTCGTCGGCGGCCTCGGGCCTCGCCGGTGCGCTCTACGGCCACTTCGCCGAACTCGTGACGCCCGAACTCGGCCTGATCGGCCAGACCGGCCTGATCGTCAGCATGACCGTGATCGGCGGCATGGGCACGCTGATCGGGCCGCTGGCCGGCGCTTTCCTGGTCTACGTGCTGTCCGAATGGCTGCGCGATGTCGGCGGCTATCAGCTTGTCGTGTTCGCGGCGCTGGTCGTGATCTTCGCCCGCTTCTTCCGTGACGGCCTGTGGGGAATTCTCACGCTGCTGGTTCGCAAGGTGAGGTCCACATGAGTCTGCTGACCGCAAAAGGCGTGGTGAAACGCTATGGCGGCCTGACCGCCGTGGACAATGTCAGTGTCGATATCGCCCCAGGCGAACTGGTCGGCCTGATCGGCCCCAACGGCTCGGGCAAGACCACGCTGCTGAACATCCTCAGCGGCCATGCCGAACCCGACGCCGGCGAGATCCTGCTCGACGACAAGCCGTGCCATGGCCTTAAGCCTGAACAGCTTGCCCATCTCGGCGTGATGCGCATGTTCCAGCTCACCCGCATCTTCCGCCGCATGAACGTGGTCGACAATCTGCTCGTCGCCGGTCGCGCGCTCGGCCTCGATGCACAGGCCGCGCTCGCGCGCGCCAACGCGCTGATCGACGAACTGCGCCTCGGCGTCGTGCGTCATCTCGATGCTGGCCAATTGTCCGGCGGCCAGATGAAGCTGCTGGAATTCGGGCTGTGCTTCATGGTGCCGCCCAAGGTCGCGCTGCTGGACGAGCCGTTCGCCGCCGTGCATCCGACCATGAAGGAGATCATGGGCGAGTTCATCAAGTCGCGTCATGCCAAGGGCCAGACCTTCATTCTGGTCAGCCACGACATGCCTGTTGTGGTCGAGCTATGTCCGCGCGCGGTGTGCATGAATGCCGGCGCCGTGATCGCCGACGCGCCGACCCGCGACGTGCTCAACAATGCACAGGTGATCGAAGCCTATCTCGGAGGACATGCAGCATGAGCAGTGTCCTCGCCATGGAAAACGTCACTGCCGGTTACATCGGCGACATCGACGTGCTGCGCACGCTGAGCCTCACCGTCGAAGCCGGCTCGATCACCGGCCTGATCGGGCTGAACGGTGCCGGCAAGTCGACGGTAATGAAATCGATCTGCGGCTTCCTCGTACCCAAGAGCGGCCGCGTGATCTACGAGGGCAACGACATCACCGGCCTCGCCCCGCATCATCTTTCCGCGAAAGGCATCTGGTACATTCCGCAGGAATCCAGCCTGTTTCCGTTCATGACAGTGACCGAGAACCTGCGCCTGCCGCTGGAGAGTCTCAGCCGCGCCACCGGTGCGCCCAACCGCGCCGAAGTCGACCGCCGCTTTGAGGAGATGCTGACCAAGTTTCCGGCGCTTCGCCCCAAGCTGAAGGCACAAGCCGGCGACCTCTCCGGTGGTCAGCAGAAGATGGTCGAATTCGCCAAAGCCTGGCTGATGCGGCCGCGGCTCTGCCTGATCGACGAACCGTCGATCGGCCTGTCGCCGAAGATCGTCGAAGAGGTTTTCGAGTGGATCAAGCTGTTCGCCGCCGAGCAGATGGCGATCCTGCTGGTCGATCACAACGTGCGCCGCGTGATCGCAATGTCCCAGCGCATCTATGTGCTCAGCCTCGGCGAAATCACCGCCTCCGGCGCGCCGGAAGATTTCGAAGGCAATCTGCACGAGCAGGTCAAATCCTGGCTCGGCATCAACTTCTGACGGCTCGCCGCGTCATCGCGGCGAATCGTCAGCGGAAACGCAACCATGCCTGCTCATCGCATGCTCCATGCCCACCCGCTGTCGGCTGATCTATTCGCTTCGTTCGGCTCGGTCATTGAGATCGGCAACAAGACCGGACGGCCGGTCAATCAGGGGCGCGCGCAACGCATCAAAGGCACGCGCGATCTCGCCCATCCCGCCGGCGCCGCGCCTGTGGTCGATCTCTACCAGGTCGAGACATCGAAGCTGCCGTTCACGGTCGATTGCCTCGAGCGCCATCCGCTGTCGTGCCAGATTTTCACGCCGATGCGCTGTGCGCGATATCTCGTCATCGTCGCCCCCACGGGCGCGGACGACAAACCCGACCTTGCCCATGCACTTGCGTTTATCGGCAGCGGAGAACAGGCCATCTGCTATGGCGCGGGGGTGTGGCACGCGCCGATGGTCGCGCTCGACGACATCGTGGTGATGACCATGACGATGTGGGAATTCGGCGACGCGCGCGACTGCGAAGAATTTTGGCTCGCGCCGGATCATGGCCTGGTGGTTCAACCCTAGAGCGCCTGCGCGGTCAGAAACAATCCTAACATTACGACAGCCGCTCCGATGGCGTGCGCCACGCGCCTGCTCGCTGGCGCGATCCGCTCGGCGGTGATGGCGACCGTCACCACGACCATCGCCGTCAGGTTCATGGCTCCGAGCGCGAGCAGGGCCGCCATCAGATTGCCGCAGCAACGCACGCATTCCATCCCATGGCGCAGGCCGTGTCGCCACGCGGCACTAGCCGAACGCTCCTGACCCTGCGACGGCGCGATCCGACAGCAGGCCAGATAGCGCGCCTTCCATGCGGTGAACTGCCACGCGCCGGCACCCACGACGATGAGGCCCATCATCGTCGGCACGCTGCGCGCCAGGGTCGGATTTTCGAGCATAAGGAAGCTCAGTGCAGCGCCGATTGGAAACAGCACAATCCCGATCACGACCCAGACGCAAAAATAGCCAAGGCCTGCGACCGCAGCCAGCCGCGCCGGATGTGCGCTACCGGTTTCTTCGGCCGCGCGAACATAGCGCTGCAACATCGGCATCAGCGACGGCAGCATCATCGCCACCATCATCACCGTCCACATGCCGAGGAACGATGCGGCCGTGCGTGCCCACGTCCGGCCGCACATCGGCTGCCACATCATCGACAACGTCCAGCCGCCGGGCATCGGCACGACCATGTCCGGCATCGACAGGCACCAGACGATGGTTGCGGCTGCGCTGACGGCAAAAAGCAATATCGCGATGGCGTAAACCATGCGTTCGGATCGGCTGCGGCACGAGATGCCTTGCACTTCTCCCCGCTCGCCAGCCACGCCGAGGACGGTCATCGGGCCAGTCGTATCGCCGACCGTTATGCTATGTTTGGTCATCGCCCTTTCGTCCTTTCCTCGGCTATTCTTTGCCGACCCGACCCAGAGGGGCTGGTCAGCGTCGGAAGCAACCTACGGCTGGGCTCACGACAGGCGGGAGTGACAAGTGTGACGGGATTTCGATGGACTCGCTGATCACTGCCGCAGCACGCGCCCTTGCCGCCGGAGATCCTCTCGGCGCGCTGAACCGCGTCGCCTTGCGCGACGATGCGCCAGCGCTGGCGTTGCGCGGCATCGCGATGGCGCAGCTCGGCGATCTCGTTCGCGCCAAAGCTCTGGTGCGCCGCGCGGCGCGCGCTTTCAGCTCGAGAGAAGCTGTCGCCCGGGCGCGGTGCGTCGTCGCCGAAGCCGAGATCGCTCTCGTCTCTCGCGACCTCGGCTGGCCAGCAAAGGCGCTCGATGCTGCCCGCGTCACTCTCGAACGGCACGGCGATCATGTGAACGCCGCCTACGCACGTTATCTCGAAGTCCGCCGCCTGCTGTTGATCGGACGTCTCGGCGAAGCGGAACGTCTGCTCGTAACGCTCGATCCCGCGCTCTTTCCGCCTGCGCTGAGCGCCGCGCACGAACTGGTGGTGGCCGGGCTGGCGATGCGTCATCTGCAGGCCAAGGCGGCGCGCGAGGCGCTGGCCCGCGCCGGCAAGGCCGCGCGCGAAGCCGGCATCCCTGCGCTGATCGCGGAAGTGGACGCCGCTTCCCTTGCATTGGACACGCCGGCGGCGCGCCTGATCGCGAATGGCGATGAACGCCTGTTGCGGCTCGACGATGTCGAGGCGCTGAAGACATCGAGCGCCCTCATCATGGACGCCTGCCGCTATGTGGTGCGCGACGCACGCTCGGCGATTCCGCTCGCCAAACGTCCGGTGCTGTTCGCGCTCGCCTGCGCGCTGGCCGAAGCATGGCCCGGCGATGTGACGCGGGATGCGCTGGTCGCGCGGGCCTTTCGCGCCAAACACGCCGACGAATCCCATCGCGCACGGTTGCGCGTCGAGATCGGGCGGCTTCGTGCGCTGCTTCGGCCGGTCGCCGACGTCAGCGCGACCAAACAAGGCTTCATTCTTGTTCCGCACAGTGCACGCGAGGTCGCAGTGCTGGCGCGCCCGGTCGATGAACAGCACGCCGCCATATTAGCGTTTCTCGCTGACGGTGAATCGTGGTCGAGTTCGGCGCTCGCGCTGGCGCTGGGCGCCAGCCAGCGCACCGTGCAGCGCGCGCTCGATCAGCTTGCGGAAAAAGACAAGGTGCAATCGTTCGGCCGCGGCCGGGCCAAACGCTGGATGACCCCGCCGATGCCCGGTTTCACGACGACTTTGTTACTCCCGACTTCTCTGCCGACTGACTAGGGTCGCGCACATGGCAATGCGCGCTCCTGCGCATCCCGACACAAACAGGATGAGACCATGAAACGATCATCGGCCGAGATTCTTCGTGAGTATGGCCCTTTCTCCGGGGCCACTGCCGTGCACGGCCTGACATTCGACGGCAAGCAGGTCTGGTTTGCGACGGGCGACAAACTGAGTGCGCTCGATCCCGATAGCGGAGAAACGCTGCGCAGCATCGACGTTCCCGCCCACGCGGGCACGGCGTTCGACGGTGAACATCTTTTTCAGATCGCCGAGGATCGCATCCAGAAAATCGATCCGAAAAGCGGACGCGTCCTGACGACCATTCCCGCACCCGATGGCAGCAATTCAGGACTAACCTGGGCAGAGGGCAGCCTTTGGATCGGGCAATATCGCAATCGCAGGATTCTTCAGCTCGATCCCGAAACCGGCGCGACGCTGCGCACCATCGAAACCAGCCGCTTCGTCACCGGCGTGACCTGGGTCGATGGCGAACTCTGGCATGGCACCTGGGAAGGCGATGAGAGCGATTTGCGGCGCATCGATCCCGAAACCGGTGACGTGCTGGAGCGAATCGAGATGCCGCCCGGGACCATGGTGTCCGGTCTCGAATCCGATGGCGGCGATCGCTTCTTTTGCGGCGGCGGAACCAGCGGAAAGATGCGGGTGATCCGCCGCCCTCGGCGCGCCGCCGCAGCTGTTCGCGCAAGGCAGTAACGGGCCTAGTTGTTCGAAGCTGCCGCGGATGGCCGGACCGATCCGGCCATCCGCTCTTCAACGTTCAGAGCGTTGCAGGCATACGGCTTTCGATGATGCGCGCGAAGATACTGGCGCCGACCGGCAGGATGCCGTCATCGAGAATGAAGCCGGGATTATGCACGGGAACGGACCCCTCGTGCCCCAGCCAGAAATAGGCACCCGGCACGGCCTGCAGCATGTCGGCAAAATCCTCGCTTCCCATCTTGGGCCGCACGGCAGTCAGAACATTGCCCTCTCCCACGACATCACGCGCCGCGTCCGTGACGATCGCGGCATGCGCTTCATGATTGATCAGCACGGAAAAGATGTCGCGGATGTTCACGTCGATCTCGACCTGATAGGCCGCGGCAAATCCCGCGGCGATCGTTCGCATGCGCTCGCGGACCTTTTCGCGGACATCGTCGGCAAACGCCCGGACGGTGCCGGCGAGCTTGGCCTCGTTGGGTATGACATTATAGGCCGAGCCCGCATGAATCTGCGTGATCGAAAGCACCGCCGACTTGAGCGGATTGATATTCCGGCTCACGATCGTCTGTAACGACTGTCCAAGCGCCATCGCCACCACCACCGGATCGCGGGAGCGTTCCGGCATCGCGCCGTGGCTGCCATAACCGGTGATCGTGATATCGAAGAAATCGGCTCCGGCCATGCCCGGTCCGGCGAAGATTGCGACCTTGTTCGGATCAAGATCCGGCGCGTTGTGCAGGCCGTAGATCTCGTCGCAGGGAAAGCGCTCGAACAGCTTGTCCGCCAGCATGGCGCGCGCGCCGCCAAGCCCCTCTTCCGCCGGCTGGAAGATAAACACGGCAGTGCCGTCGAAGTTGCGGGTCTCTGCGAGATATCGCGCGGTCCCGAGCAGGATGGCGGTGTGGCCGTCGTGGCCGCAACCGTGAAACCGGTTGGGAATTGTCGACCGCCAGCCGAGGTTGGTTTTCTCCTCCATCGGCAACGCGTCCATGTCGGCACGCAGACCGATGCGGCGGCTTCCGCTGCCGTTGCCTTTCAGCACACCGACGACGCCGGTGCCGCCGATCCCCCGGTGCACCTCGATACCCCATTTCTGCAGGTAGTCGGCGACGATGCCGGAGGTGCGGTGTTCCTCGAAACCAATTTCCGGGTGGGCGTGAAGATCACGCCGAATGGCGGTGAGTTGTTCGGCATAGCTATCGATGAGGTCGATATTCGGCACGGCACTGTCATCCCGCTCGTTGAAGACTGGGCGGGCGCTACGCTAGCGCGTCAGCGGCGAGATTGCCAACAGTGCCGGTCTCCGCGTGCAGCATCGGAGGAACGTGGCCGCGGCCAGTTTCCGGGACCGGCGTGATTGATATCACGCCGGCCTTCGCAGCACGCGGTCCGTTCAGGCCACCGTCTTCAGATAAAGACTCGGGTCGAAGTAGGTCTTGGCCGGCGTGAAGTCCTTGATGCCGGCATTGGCCATGAAGAAGTCGGTCGACTGCTGCAGCCAGTTGGCCACGGTGCCGTCCGAATACATCCGCTTCCAGTCCTTGGACGTGAACATCTTCTGCGCCTTGAACTGCTCGTTGATGTCGCTGAGCGGCGTCTGCGGATAGTGGTTCTTCTGCAGCGCCTCCATCGCCGGACCGCTGTTGGCGACGATGTAATCGTTGGCCTCGGCCCAGCCGCGGATCAGCTTGGCAAGCGTTTCCTGGTTCGGGCCATAGTAATCGTTGCGCGCCGCCCAGCCGCCGATGATCGCGGCCTGCGGATAGTAGGCCGATGCATCGGCGAGCTTGACCGCGCCGGGCACCTTGTCGCGCACCGTCACGTTGAACGGCACCCACAGCGCCACCGCCGGCACCGAGCCGGAGATGAACGCGGTCACCGCCGCGGACATGTTCTGGTTGACGAGTTCGACCTCCTTCGGATCGACCTTGTTGGCGCGCAACGCCTTGTCGAGGAAGACATGCGCCGTGGTGCCGGTGGCGGTCGCGATGCGCTTGCCCTTGAGATCGGCGAAGGTCTTGATGCCCTGATCCGAGCGCACCCACAGCTGCGCGGTCGCGACCTCGATATCGTTGATGAGGAACACCTTGCCCTGCCCGCGCGCCGGAAAGTTCGACAGCACCGCGCCGGTGGCGAGCACATCGAGACTGCCGCCGATCAGCGCCTGAAAGATTTCGAGACCAGTGTTGAACTGGCGCAACTCGAGCTCGAGGCCCTGCTTATCGAACGATCCGCGATCGACACCAGTCCATATTTGGCCATCCACCGCGACGGTGTGCAGATAGCCGACCCGAACCTTGGTCTTGGCCTGGGCGATCGCCGGAGCACCGATCATGGTGCCGACCGCGACGCCGGCGGTTGTCATCAGAAATTGCCTTCTATCCATTGTTCGTCTCCTCCATAGTTTCGTTGATTATTCAGACGTCGATTATTCAGAAAACGAGACAGTGCGCGTCTGGGCCTGTTGCGCGCGATATTCGCTCATCACCAGTTCGCGGATATGGCTGCGCAGCTCACCAAACTCCGGCTTCTCCTGAATGCTCTCATCCCGGGGATAGCCGAAAGGTATGTCGATGATTTGTTTGATTCGTGCCGGCCGTGCGGTCACCACCACGATGCGCGAGGCGAGATAAATCGCCTCCTCGACCGAGTGGGTGATCAGCATCACCGTCTTGCCCTCGGTCGCCAGCACCTGCAGCAGAAGGTTCTGCATGTTCGAGCGGGTCTGCGCGTCGAGCGCGCCGAACGGTTCGTCCATCAGAAGGAACTGCGGCTTCACGGCGTAGGCGCGCGCGATCGCCAGCCGCTGCCGCATGCCGCCGGACAGATGCTTGGGAAACGCGTTGGCGAAATCGCTGAGGCCCATCAGCGACAGATAGTGATCGCAGATGTCGCGGCGCTCCGACACCGGCGTGTGATTGGCCTTCAACTTCAAACCAAACTCGATGTTCTGGCGCACGGTGAGCCACGGGAATACGCCGTATTCCTGAAAGATGACGCCGCGCTCCGGCCCCGGCCCCTGAACCGGGCGGCCATTAAAGAGCACCTGCCCGCCGCTCGGCTTCTGAAAACCGGCGAGCATGCTCATCATCGTGGTCTTGCCCGAACCGGACGGGCCGATGATCGCGACGAAATCGTTCTCGCGAATGTCGTAGGTGACATCATCGACGACGTTCAGCTTCCCCTTCGGTGTATCGAAGGACAGCGAAACGTGATCGAAACGCGCCAGCGGCGCCTGAGCGGGCGAACCGGTCATGCCACAGCCCTGTCCTGCCATTTGAGAAGACGCGCACTGATCTTGCGCAGGATGAGGTCCATCACCAATGCGATGGTGCCGATGCAGATGATGCCGACATAGATGACGTCGAGCAGGAAGTAAGTCGATGCGTTCTGAATCATCGCACCGAGACCACGCTGTGCCGCGATCAGTTCGGACGCCACCAGCGTAGCCCATGCCACACCAAGCGCGACGCGCAACGCGGTAAGAATATGCGGCACCGTCAACGGCACGATGACCTTGCTGAAGATCTCGCCCTGGCTGGCGCCGAGCGTCTGCGCGACACGAATATAGAGCGGCGTGATCTGCGACACGCCCTCATACATCACGATCACGCCGGAGAAGAATGCGGCATAGAACAGGATGACCAGTTTCGCGACTTCATCGATGCCGAAATAAACGATGACCAGCGGAATCAGCGCGATCGGCGGCAACGCACGGAAGAAATTCACCATCGGATCGGCGAAGGTGCGCGCCGGACGGTACCAGCCGAGAGCGAAACCCACCGGGACCGCGGCAGCGATGCCGAGCACGACGCCGAGAAACACGCGCTGGGTCGACATGTAGATATCGATCAGCAGTCCGCCGTGGAACAGCAGTTCATAGAACCGCACCGCGACCTGATGCGGCGCGGGAATCAGCGCCGGATTGACCAGGCCGCTGAGGCGGACGGCGTACCACAGCACGATCACGCCGAGCCACGGCACGCACCCCAATAGAAAGCGAGAAGCAGCATTTTTTGACATAAGGACCGGCTGTTTCCGAAATCCGCATTGATCTTCCCAGGCCAGTCATACTATAAATAGGATGACCATACAAGAGAAGTAAAACGCTCCGGGCAGCCATGTCAGCAGAACAATTTGCCATCCGCACCGTGCGCGCTTCGAGTTATCGCTTTCCGCTCTCGACGCCGGTCGTGACATCCTTCGGGCGGATGCTCAACCGCCCTGCTGTCTTTGTCGAGATTACAGATCAGGACGGCGTCGCCGGCTGGGGCGAAGTATGGTCGAACTTCCCCGCGGTCGGCGCGGAACATCGCGTCCGCATCGTCAATGAAATTCTGGCGCCGCTGGTCGAGAACGTTTCGGTCAGCCATCCGAGCGAGATATTCCAAAAGCTATCGACGCGGCTTGATGTGCTTGCCCTTCAATGCGGCGAGCCCGGACCATTCGCCCACTCGATCGCGGGCCTCGATATCGCGCTGTGGGATCTGTTCGCCAAGCGCCAGCGTCAACCGCTGTGGAAATTGCTCGGCGGCACATCGCCGCGCATCGGTGTCTATGCCAGCGGTATCAACCCGACCGGCTCGGCCGCGATGGCGGAAGCCGCACTCGCGCGTGGCTATCGTGCATTGAAGCTCAAGGTCGGTTTCGATGAGGCGCAGGATCGCGACAACCTCAAGCAACTCCGCGCCATCGGCGGCTACGACACGCTCGCGGCCGACGCCAATCAGGCATGGGACCTCGACGAGGCGCTGAAGCGCGCCGCCGGATTCACCGAATTCAATCTCGCGTGGTTGGAAGAGCCGATCCGCGCCGATCGCCCCCGCGACGAATGGATCACGCTGGCGAAATCCATCACCATGCCGCTGGCTGCCGGTGAAAACATCGCCAGCCGCGACGGCTTCGCACATCTGCTCTCCGAAAGCGGCGTGAAAGTCGTGCAGCCGGATATGGCGAAGTGGGGCGGCTTCAGCGAATGCGTCGCGATCGGCCGCAACATCCTTCAGGCCGGCCAGCGCTTTTGTCCGCATTATCTCGGCGGCGGCATCGGGCTGCTCGCTTCAGCTCATCTGCTCGCCGCGGTCGGCGGTGACGGATTGCTCGAGATCGACTCCAACGACAATCCGTTGCGCGATCGCTTCTGCGGCCCGGTGGCGAACGTGACGAACGGCACCATCACGCTCGGCGATGAGCCCGGCCTCGGGATGACACCCGACATCGACTCCATCGCCGACCTTCGCACCGCGTGACGAGATCGACGATGAGTAAAACCACGACCAACGAATACGACTATATCATCGTCGGCGCCGGCTCCGCCGGATGCATCGTCGCCAATCGCCTGTCGAAGGATCCATCGTGCCGCGTGCTGCTACTCGAAGCCGGCGGTCCCGATCGCAGCATCTGGATCAGGCTCCCGGTCGGATACTATCGCACGATCTACGATGATCGTTTTTCGCGCAGCTTCGTCACCGAGCCAGGTGAACACATCGGCGGACGTTCGATCATCTGGCCGCGCGGCCGGATCGTCGGCGGATCGTCCTCGATCAACGGATTGATCTTCATCCGCGGCCAGCATGAGGACTTCGACGACTGGGAACGCATGGGCGCGACCGGTTGGGGCTATAACGCAGTTCTGCCTCATTTCCGACGTTACGAAAAATACCAGGGCGGCGACAGCCAGTTCCACGGCGGCTTTGGCGAATTCGAGGTGTCCGAGCTGCGGGTTCAGAACCCGGCCTCCGAAGCCTGGGTGAAAGCCGGCATGGAATTCGGCCTGCCCTATAATCCTGATTTCAACGGCGCATCGACCTACGGCGTCGGCAAGTATCAGCTTGGTATCGGCTCACGCTGGCGTTCGAGTTCGGCACGAGCCTTTCTCCATCCCGTGCTCGATCGGCCAAACCTGACATTGATCGACCGCGCACAGGCCAGCCGCATCCTGTTCACGGGCCGGCGCGCGACAGGCATCGAATGGATTCGCGGGCGCGAGACTCATTCGGCGCACGCAACGCGCGAAGTGATCCTGTGCAGCGGCTCGCTGCAATCGCCGCAGTTGCTGCAGCTTTCCGGCATCGGCCCCGCCGCCCTTTTGAAGCAGCACGGCATCGCGACGCTGGTCGACGCGCCCGAGGTCGGCCGCAACCTGCAGGATCACTATCAGGCGCGCATGATCGTGCGACTGAAAGAGCCCATTTCATTGAATAATCAGGTGCGCAGCCCCATCGGCCTCGCCCGCATGGGACTGGAATGGCTGTTCTCCGGCACGGGCCCATTGACTGTCGGCGCCGGTCAGGTCGGCGGCGCCGCATGCACCCAGTATTCGGATGGCCACAGGCCTGATGTGCAGTTCAATGTCATGCCGCTCTCGGTCGACAAGCCCGGCACGCCGCTTCACGCCTATCCCGGGTTCACCGCTTCGGTCTGGCAATGTCACGCCGAGTCACGCGGACACCTTGCCATCCGCTCGACCGATCCCTTCGATCAACCGACGATCGTGCCGAACTATTTCGATCAGGAGATCGATCGCAAGACCATGATCGCCGGTTTGAAGATCATACGAGACATTTTCCATCAACCGTCATTCCGAAACCTGTGGGACAAGGAAATTCTGCCCGGCAGCGACGCAGCGTCGGATGATGATCTGTGGACGTTTGCGTCCACCACCGGCGGCACTGTGTTTCATTGTGTCGGTACCTGCAGAATGGGCAGCGACCCCCAATCGGTCGTCGATCCGCAGCTTCGCGTCCGCGGTGTGGAAGGCCTGCGTGTCATCGATGCGTCGGTCATGCCGCTGATCACCTCGGCTAACACCAACGCGACCAGCCTGATGATTGGAGAGAAAGGCGCGTCGCTTATCCTCGAGGACGCATGACCAGGCGGCGGCAGACGAGCAGTCGGACGATGAAACTGATGACGGAGAGTCATGTTCCGAAGTATGCCCAGATTGCCGATATCTTCCGGCAGCGAATTGCGCGCGGGATCTGGTCGCAGGGGCTACGCCTTCCCGCCAACGAAGAACTGGCTGAAGAGTTCGGGGTTTCTCGCGTCACCATTCGACAAGCCGTCGAACTTCTGGCGCGAGAGGATCTGGTCGAAGCGCAACAGGGCCGCGGCACGTTCGTCACCGGAAAGACCACCGACAATCACTGGCTCAAGGTCGAGACCACGCTGTCCGATCTCGCGGAGGTCTATCGCGACACATCGCCGGAAATCCTCAATATCAGCGAAGGACATGCGCGGGCGCCATTGAAGCCCGGTGATGGCGTTCCGGCGGATCGCTACGTCTTCATGCGCCGGGTGCATTCGCGCAAAGGCGAGCCCTATTGCGTGATCTCGATCTACCTTGATGAAGCCGTCTTCCGCAAACACCCCAAGCAGTTCCGCACTCGGACGGTTATTCCTATTCTGACTGAAATGCGCGATCCGCCGATCGCGTCTGCTCATCAGACCCTGACCATCGGCGTAGCCGATCTGGAAGTGGCGCGGTTGCTCAAAGTGCCGCTGAATTCACCGGTCGCGGATGTGCGCCGTGTCTTCCGCGCACCCGATAAACGAGTGGTTTATCTCGGCGAAGTAACCTATCGCGGCGATTTCGTCCGCATCGATATGGACCTGCGGCCCTGAAGCCTAGCGGAAAAACATTTCCTGATTCCGCCGCTCCAGTTCCTCGCTATAGGTGCGAAGCACATAAGCCTCGCTGATCGTGCCGATCGCAACACGTCGGTCGCTGCGATCGACCACCACAAGCACGTCGGTCTCGGTCTTTTCGAAAGCGGTTGTGACCTCACGGATATTCATCTGCGGCAGAAGGAACTCGTCATGCTGGCGCGCGAGCGCTTCCAGCTTCTGGTCCGCAGCATCGGAGACGGCATGCAAGTCGGCGGCCATCACGAGGCCGGCATAACGGCCGTCCTGATCGCGCAGAACGATCTGCTTGGTGGTGAGCGGAAAGGCTGCCTGCGCTTCCGCGACCAGCATGAAGGTGGGTGCAACCTCAAAATCGGTACGCATCAACGAGCTTGCCGAAAGTTGCCTGGTCCATCCGACATCCTGTGGACCGCGGATAACTTCGCCGCGGAGATGGAAACGCCAGGTCGCGAAGCTGTAACCGAACAATTCGCGCACAATCAATGCAGTCACCGATGAGGCGATGATCGCGCCAACCGTCACTGAAAAATCACCCGTAATTTCCAGTGCAAGACACACCATGGCGAATGGCGCACCGATCACACCGGAACTCAGCGCCGCGAGCGCGGCGATCGCAGCTGTGCCTGGCTGCATGGCGGCATCGGGGATCACCATGACGGCGAGGACGCTGTAGAGCTCGCCGATCAGCGCCCCAAGCAGCAAGGACGCGAAGAACAATCCGCCACGAAAACCCGACCCCAGCGAGATTGCCGAAGCGAGAACCTTCAGCACAATCGCGGTCGACAATAGAATCCAGCTCGGGTTGCTGACGAGAAGGATCTGCATCGCGCCATGGCCGGCGCCGAGAACAACCGGCGTCAGCAACGCCATCGCGCCGAGAATCGCGCCACCCAGGATTGGCCGGAATGCTGCCGGAATGAATTTCAGCGCCTGAAACGCACGCTCGGCATAAGCCACAGCTAGCATCAGCCCGATGCTGCCCAGCGCGCAGATGACGCCGATCAATACCGACTGGCCGACCATTTCCACCGAGACCGGCGTCGGGAAGCCCGGCACCATCAGAAACGCCTGATGAGTCAGACTGCGTGCCACCAGCCAGCCGCACACCGCGCTGGCAATGACCGACACCAGACTCGCGGACGTATAAGCACCGAGGATCACCTCGAACGCATAGAAGGCGCCAGCCAGCGGCGCCGAGAACGCGGCGCTGATCGCTGCCGCCGCACCGCATGCGACCAGCAGGCGCATATCGCTGCGACGTGCGGCAAGCGTACGGCCGAACCACGACGAAATTGCTGAACAGATTTGTGTATATCCTGCCTCAAGGCCGACCGAGCCGCCGAACCCGTTCGACACCAGAGTCTGAAGCGACACATAGATACTGCCGCGCATCGACAGCCGCCCGCCGAGCAGCGCATTGGCCTCGATGGCGTCGGCAAGTTGGCCTTTCAGACGGTTGTTGAACAAAAGCGCCAGAACCGCGAGCACCACGCCTCCGGCAATCGGCACGAAGACAATGCGTTGCCAGGAGATCACCGGTGTCGAACTGAGATGGCCGTCGCGGGGAATATCGAACAGCAACACATGTGCGAACTGGCTCAACTGACCGATGGCGGCGACCAGCACGCCACTGATCACCCCAATCAACATGCCGGTGATGACCAACCCGGTCTCCCGGTTGCGAACGAACGCGCGCAGCCATGCAGGCAGCAAAAAGCGCGCCGTCGCCTCGGCTTCCTTGGTCTCGCGCGGCGCCACAAGCGTCATCGCGTCCTCATGCTGAACTCATGGCGAACGACACGAAAGCCGATATTGCTAGCCGCGCTGTCCGGCGTGTTGCTGCTGCGCGCGGCGACACGATAACGGTTGCAATAAGACTCATGGCAGAGGAATGAACCGCCGCGCAGCGAACGCGCATCGCTGCCGGCGCGGCTGAGCGGATTGTCTGCGGGCATGTTGCGATGATAATCGGGCGAGAACACATCCTCGCACCATTCCCACACATTTCCGGACATATTATGGAGGCCGTAGCCGTTCGCGGGGAATGCATTCACGGGCGCGGTGCCGAGATAGCCGTCTTCCTGCGTGTTGCGGCCCGGAAAATCGCCCTGCCAGATATTGCAGCGATGTTCGCCGCCGGGTTGAAGTTCGTCTCCCCAGGGATAAAGCCGCCCCTCGAGGCCACCCCGCGCCGCGTATTCCCATTCCGCCTCGGTCGGAAGATCGACCTCGGCCCACACGCAATACGCCTTGGCATCGTGCCAGGAGACGTGAACCACCGGATGATCGAGCCTGTCGAGAACTGCGCTGCCCGGCCCTTCCGGCTGCGCCCAATACGCTCGTGGCACCGGCAGCCACCATGGTGTTTCCACTGGCACCCGTGCAATTCGCTCACGGGTCTCGTCATCGACCAGCCCGGCGAAGACAAACGACCAGTTCAGGCGCTCGGCATCGGTTGTATAACCGGTCTCGCGAACGAAATCGCCGAACTGCGCATTGGTTACCGCATAGGCGGAGATCGCGAAACCATCGACCCGCACTGAACGGGCCGGACCTTCGCCATCAACAGCATAGCCAGCCCCGCCGTTCGAACCCATCGTGAACGAGCCTGCATTGAGAGAGCGCCACCGGAAACGCACCGGTTCGCGAGACGGCGCGACCGCAGGATGACCAGTGGAGCCACCACTCCCCTCGCCTTTAACCCCACAGCATGTCGACCGGCCGCTCGTCATCAGATAAAATCCTGACTACATTGACGCCTCGGGCGTGATTGATCCCATGTGCCTAACGCTCAGGAAGCGTTCTCCTCCTCTTCTTCCCAGAACGCAGTGGCACCTTGAGCCTTCATCAACTCGAGAATTTTTTCGCGTGGAATGACGCCGCAACGTTTCGCCCACGCGTCGTACTGCTGACGCATATCCTTCACCCGATCGGGATGCTGAGCCGCGAGGTCGTGCATCTCGGTGCGATCGGTCTCCATGTCATAAAGCTCCCAAGGACCGGGATACTTTCGCACCAGTTTCCACTTGCCGATGCGTACCGCTGCGTTGCCCTCATGCTCCCAGAACAACGGCCCGCGGGCGGGATAGGCTGCGGTGAACGATGGGGCAAGGCTCTCGCCTTCACACGGCAGAATCTCGTTGCCGTCATACACTTTCGGATATGACGCACCGGTGACATCGAGAACTGTCGCCATAATATCGGTGAGTTGTCCCGGATTGTGTCGCATTTCGCCCTTGGCCTCGATGCCATTCGGCCAATGGACGATCAACGGCGTCGCGATTCCGCCTTCGTGAATCCAGTGCTTGTAGAGACGGAACGGTGTATTCGACAGATTCGCCCACGCGGTGCCGTAGCTTTGATAGGTGTCCTCGGCGCCCGGCATCAGACTCGGATCATTGCCGAATCGAACCGGCTTTCCGTCGCGCGTTTTCTCGCGAGCGATCATGAGATTGTCGACGAGTTCCTTGGCAGTGACATTATCCGGAATGTCTTCGGCACAGGCACCGTTGTCCGACAGGAAGATCAGCAAGGTGTTGTCGATCTGGCCAGTTTCTTCGAGCGCCTTGATGATGCGGCCGATGCCCTGATCCATGCGGTCGATCTGCGCCGCATAGACTTCCATGCAACGCAGCAGCCACTCGCGATGCTCGGCTTCTGTCCACGGCGGCTGGGTCGAATCACGATCGGTCAGCTTCCAGTCGGGATGAATCAGCCCATCTTCCACCATCCGCGCCAGCCGGCTTTCGCGCAGCTTGTCCCAACCCGCATCGAACCGTCCCTTGTACTTGGCAATATCTTCGGGATGCGCATGCAGCGGCCAATGGGGCGCGGTGTAGGCGACGTATTGGAAGAAGGGTGTGTCTGAGTGCTTGCTGGCGTGATCCTTGATGTAATCGACCGCCTGATCGCTGATGGCATCAGTGTAGAAAAACGCCGGATCCTTCTCCGCCTCATGATCGATGTTGTCGTTCCCGCGCGTCAGCGTGTTGGGATAATAGAACGAACCGGCGCCGATGATGGTGCCGAAGAATTCGTCAAAGCCACGCTGCAACGGCCAGGCGTCGGTCGGCTCGGTCAGATTGGCCGCGATGTGCCACTTGCCGCTAAGATAGGTCCGGTATTTGGCCTGCTTCAGCACCTCGGCGATGGTGACGCACTGCTTGTTGAGATTGCCCGCATAGCCTTCTGGCCCGGTGCTGTAAGTCAGAATGCCAATGCCGGTCTGGTGCGGATGCAGACCAGTGAGCAGCGAAGCGCGCGAAGGACTGCAGCGAGCGGTGTTGTAGAACTGCGAATAGCGCAAGCCATTGGCAGCCAGCCGATCCAGATTGGGGGTCTCGATCTCGCCGCCATAACAGCCGATATCGGAAAATCCCATGTCGTCATTCAGGATGATCACGATATTCGGGCGACGGGATGAGGTCTTGTTGTTCATTGGATCGATCCTTGGAGAGACGAAAGGCAACACAATGGCAGTCAGGCCCGCCGTCGCGTCAAATTGATGCTGAGGCGGAAATATTCCGGAAGATAGACGGCGCGGAGAAACTCAAGCGGCCGGTCTTCGGATGACAGAGTCAGACGCTCGATCGACAGCAGCGGGCTTCCCGGCTTCACGCCGAGCAGCTTCGCGCTGTCCTTGTCGGCCAGCGTCGCGCCGATGGTCTGATTGGCTTCCTTGATCGTGAAACCAAGGTCACTCTCCATCACCCGATACATGATGATCGAGATCAGGTCGCGCTGTTCGAGTTCGAGACCAACATCAGGCGGATAGAACGCATGCTCGATCGCGATCGGCGTATCGTCGGCAAGACGCAGACGCCGTAGCTCCCATACCGCGCGCTCGCGAACCTTGTCGCGCACGTCCGCGTCATGGGTATTGGTCATGCCCTTGCGCAGGATGCGGGCACCCGCGACATAGCCGGCGTCCCGGATGGTTTCCGAGAAGCCCATGAGTTGGCCGACCCAGTTCTCCGGGCGGTTGGAGCGCAGATAGGTGCCCTTGCCGCGCTCGCGGTCGAACATGCCTTCCTCGACCAACGGTCGGATGGCACTGCGGATGGTGATGCGACTCACGCCGAAAAATTTCGTCAATTCGGCTTCGGTCATGAGTCGGCCATCGCCGTCGATCAGTTCACCAGCTTCGACCTTGCGCCGAATCTCCTCACGCACACGAATGTGCAACGGCGTGCCCGGAGCTTCATCAGCCTTCCGGGCTCTCGCCGTCGCGCGTGCCTTCAGCGTGGTCATGGCGTCACAATCGCTTCCGGGTGATGGCGTCGAACAGGTGAATGTCGTCGGCGCGGGCGGAAATGAAAACCTGATCGCCTTCACCAGGAATGTTCTCGTCGCTGACGCGGGCACGCATCCGCTGCCCCTGCACGTCGAGATCGAGCACAGCCGCATCACCAAGGTGCTCAACGAGCTCGACCTTTGCCGCGGCACCTGTCGACGACAAGCGCATCGCGCTCGGCCGGATGCCGACGATGACATCCCGCTCGCCCGGCTCGGAATGGGAGGTCGGAAAATCCCGGCCACCGATCCGCACCACGCCATTGGCGTAACGGGCAGGCACGAGATTCATCGGCGGACTACCGATGAAAGCGGCGACATCGACCGAATTTGGTTTGGCGAAGACGTCGATCGGTCGCCCGACCTGCTGAATTTCGCCTTCCATGAACACCGCCATGCGGTCTGCCAGCGTCATCGCTTCTTCCTGATCGTGCGTGACGTAGACGGCGGTGATCCCAAGCGAGCGCTGCAGTTTTTTCAGTTCAACGCGGGTTTCCAGCCGCAGCTTGGCATCAAGATTGGACAGCGGTTCATCGAGCAGGAACAGCCGCGCATTGCGGACGATCGCGCGCGCCAACGCACAGCGCTGCTGCTGGCCGCCGGAGAGCTGTCCCGGCTTGCGATCCAGAAGATGATCGATCTTGACCTTGCGCGCGGCGTCCCGCACCGCCGGCGCGATATCAGCCTTCCTCATACCCGCCATTTCCAGCGGAAACGCGATATTCTCGCCGACGGTCATGTGCGGATAAAGCGCGTAGCTCTGGAACACCATCGCGATGTCACGATCGCGCGCATCACGCGAGGTGACATCCTCGCCGTCGATCACGACGCGGCCCGATGTCGGCGCATCGAGGCCGGCGAGAATACGCAGCGTCGTGCTCTTGCCCGAACCCGACGGCCCGAGCAGCGCGAAGAACTCACCCGGCTCGATCCGGACATCGATGCCCTTCAGCGCATGAAAATTGCCGTGCGTCTTAACCACGCTGGCGAGATGAACCTGACCGCGCATGCTCATCGGCGCCCTCCTCCCTTGACGGCTCCGACCGTCAATCCCTTCACGATGTGTTTTTGCCCGACGATGCCGAGTACGATCACCGGCAACATGGCCAGCACAGAGACTGCGGCGAGCTTGGCCCACAGCGTCTGCTCGACGGACACGAAATTGAACATGGCGATGGTTACCGGCCGCACCGTGTTGCCGCTCAGCACGACGGCGAACAGGAATTCGTTCCACGCATTGAGGAACACGAAAACGACGGTGACCGCGATGCCGCCGCGCACCTGCGGAATAATGATCCGCCACAAGGTCCGCATCCGGCTCGCGCCGTCAAGATAGGCGGCTTCTTCCATCTCGTAGGGAATGTCCTCGAAATAGGACACCAGCAGCCAGATCGCGAACGGCAACGAGAACGACAGATAGATCAGGATGATGCCCTGATAGGTGTCGATCCAGCCGATATTCCGCAGGATCAGGAAGTACGGAATGATGATGCCCACCGGCGGCAGCATCTGCGTCGCCAGCACATAGAACCCGGCGAGTTTCTTGCCGCGGAAGCGCAGCCGCGCCAGCGCATACGCCGCGGGCACCGCCATCACCATGGTGATGACAGTGGTGCCGATCGAGATGATGAAGCTGCTGACAAGATTCGGCACGATCGACGCCGAGCCGAACAATACGTCGCGATAGGCATCGAGCGTCGGCTGGAAGAACAGTTTCGGCGGATAGGCCAGCACGTCGCGCTCGGTCTTGAGCGAGTTCAGCAGGCTCCAGAAGATCGGGAATGTCCACGCCAGCAGGAATACCGCCGAGATCAGCAGAACGACGGTCAGGCGAATGCGTTTGCCGTTCATTTCGCCCTCCGCATCGCGAAGAGCACGCCCGAAATGATGATGGTGACAATCAGAAGCGCCACCGCAAGCGCCGAGCCATAGCCGAACGACAGTTCGGTGAACGACTTGCGATAAGCGTAGAGGTTCAGAATTTCGGTTGCGGTGCCGGGGCCGCCGCCGGTGACGGTGAAAATCGCCGCGAACGCCGTTAACGCGACCATGGTGCGCATAATGATGACCATGACGATAGCGGGGCGCAACAGCGGGAGCGTGATCCGGCGAAAACGCTGCCAGGCGTTGGCGCGATCAATGCGCGCCGCTTCGTAGATGTCATCGGGCAGCGACGCCAGGCTGGCGAGCAGCACCATGAAGGCGAATGGAGTCCATTGCCAGGTATGGATGACAATCACCGACACCAGCGCCAGTGTCGGGTCACCGAGCCAGTTCTGGCTGCCGAGCCCGGCGTTGATTGATAGAAAGTCAACCACGCCGAATTCGGGCGCGAGCATGAAGGTGCGCCACACCATGCCGACCACTGCCGGCGATAACACAACGGGCAAGATGGCGACGAAACGGAACAGCGATTGCCCGCGCTTCATGCCGATTACTAGCAGCGCCAGCGCCAACCCGATCACGACCTGCAGCACCACGGTCGAGATCGTGTAGATCAGGCTGACGGCGAGCGAGTACCAGAAGCGGGGATCGGACAGTAGCGCTTGATAGTTCTCAAAGCCGACGAAGCCGTTCATGAACGGCATCGCCAGATTGATCTGGAAAGCGCTGTTCCAGACCAGATACAAAAGCGGAAATGTCGTCGTGGCAAGCAGCGCGACAAACGCCGGCGCGAGAAGCGCCGCCGCAAAGCGGCGCTCCCGTGCGGCAAATACCCGATCGGGCGCCTCGTTGAGCGTTGCTGCCAGTTCAACCATGGAACGAGCCGTCAGCCTCGCATCATCGGCTCGACGCGCTTCTGCGCATCGTCAAGCGCCGCCTTGACCGTGGCTTGTCCCGCCAGCGCCGACTGAACCGCGGTGGCAAGCGTATCGCCAATTGCCGGCCATTGCGGCACGCGCGGACGCCAGTCGACATCGGTATCGCTCTGCAGAGATTCGAGCGCGGTCTCGACAAACTTGTCGCCGAATCCGCTCATCACCTTGACGTATTCCGGATCGCGCCACAGCGACACGCGATTGACGCCTGAACGCTTGGCCGGACCTGAGAACTTGTAGGACGTCAGCGCCTGCGTCTCGGAGCTGGCCGCCCACTGGATGAACAGCCACGTCGCCTTCTTCTGCTTTTCGCTAAGCGCGGCATTGATCGGGAAACCCCAGTTCCAGATCGAGGTCACGCGCTTGCCCGACGGCCCCTTCGGCCAGCGGGCATAGCCGATCTTGCCAACGACCTTTGACTTGTCGGCATTGTTGATGACCGAGGCCGAAGAATGAGCGTCGATATAGGTCGCGATCGTGCCCTGCGAGAAGGCGTCGGCGATATCGGGCCAGTTCCAGTTCTGCGCCGCCGCCGGCGCATACTTCTTCATGACGTCGATGTACCAGGCGAGCGCTGCTTCGGCTTCCGGCCCATTCAGGGTGAGCTTGCCGCCCTTGAACCACTCGCCGCCGAACTCGCGGAAAATCGAGGAATAGATGTAGATGTTCTGGCCCGCGCCCGCGAGACCGCGCAGCGCAGCACCCCACACGCGGCTCTCCGGTGCGTGCAACGCTGCCGCGTTCGAGACAAACGTCTTCATATCGTCGGCGGGCGTCAAGCCCTTCGCATCATACAAGTCCTTGCGATAGACCTGCACGGTGACTTCGCCGTCGTACGGAACGCCATAGAGCTTGCCGTCCATGCTGTTGGCGGCGCGCCAGGCGGGAATGATGTCATCCAGCTTGAACCATGACGGATCGGTGAGCGTGGTGTCGCTCGCATACTTGTCGAGCGGCTCGACCCATTTGTTCGCAACGTACAGCGAATAATACATCGGGTCGGCGGCATGGGTCGCGTAGGTGCCGGTCTTCGATGTCAGGTCGATCACCGCTTTCTGGCGGATCTGCGCCGGCGGAATCTTCTCGAAGCGCACGTTGATGCCGGTCAACGCCTGGAACTGCGAGGCCAGAGAGATGAGATTGTCGAAGTAGCTCGCGGGGATCACCGCAACGGTGATGGTCTCGCCGGCGCACTGCTTCCAGTCGATTTTCGACGAAGTGTAGGCGCCAAGGTCGCCACCCTGGGCCCGTGCGCCACGGATCAAACCAGGCGCCGCCACCGCGAGCGCCGATGCAGCGACGGTACCGGTCAAAAAGCCGCGTCGCGTCGATTGCCAATTACTCATTGTCCAATCCTCCCTGAAATCGGCCTTTTGGCCATTAGTCAGGACATTGGCACATTGTTATAACAAGTCAAGCCGCAGGGCTTCGCATCCCCGGGAAACCTGTCGCGCAGGCATTTGCAGACGCGCCCTATCAAATGACAGTCTGAATTGCGGTCGCGCGAACGGGAGGGGCGTGATCAGCGTTCAAATGACGTTGAAAAACAGCGAGCCAGGACAAGAGAATCGAAAGCTTCTCAATCCGAAAGCGTGATCTCAAAGCTCTTCTGCAGAACAATTCGCGCGCCGCGCTCGACGACAAACCTCGCAACGTAAGACCCCTTCTCCCAACCCTTCTCCGGCTGTCTCCTGCCGGTAAAGAGCAGGGATTGCGCCTTGTCTTTGTCCAAGGCAGCGCGATTTTCCGCGATAGTCTCTCCCTTGGGATTTTTCAGTGTCAGTCTCTGGGCATCTCCTGCCTTGAGACCGATCACACGTATAAAGGCGACGAGAGCCGGCGTATCCGCTGTCGGTTGCTCACCCTCGGCCTTCCCCCCTTCGATCAAATCCATCGTCACCGGTCCGCCGGCAAAACCTGCGTTCAGAACAGAGCGTTCCTGATAGGCCAGTTGTGAGTGAAGGACCGGAGCCCATAGCATCTTCCCGGCACCGCAGCCGGGCGCGGCTTCATATGCAAAAGGATCGACCATCTTTCCGTGATGCCTGACGGTCAGATGAAGGTGAAGAAATTCCGTCAACCCCGAAAGGCCGATCTGGCCCAGTTCGTCACCCGCCCGGACCTCATCGCCCGGTTTCACCCGCACGCTTCCTTTGGCGAGGTGACAATACTGAGTTTCCCACTGGTCTATGTGCGCGACGATCACACCATTGCCGCACTCGACATCTTTCACAACATCACGCCCTGACGCCCGAAAGCTTCCGTCTGACATCCCGTCACGAACACGAGCGATCCGCCCATCTGCCGCAGCAAGAACTTTGATGCTGGATTGACGCGACCGGGCGCGGAAATCCGTGCCGCTATGACCGTCATAAGTCAGCGTGCCGCATCTGTAATCCTTGGCGGCGGGCGAAGGGTCGGCATCGACATAATGCTGAATGAAACAGGTTCGCCCGACTTCGCACGCTACCGGCAGATTCAACTCAATGGTCTCGGCTTGCGCTTTTCCAGGCGATCCGGCCGCCACACCAAGGGCGACGGCAAGCCGCCCTATCGTGCCAACCGTCAAGACCTGCATGAAACTGCTCTGTTTTGGGCCGACCGCATAAGCCGCGGCTGGCACGTTTTCAATGGGTTTTTCCGTTCAGATAGGGCTGCGAGGCTTGATGCAGCCGCGGCCGCGGACATGCGCCGAACGGCGATAACGTCAAATGATACAATAGAAAGAACTCCGATTGCCGGTTGATCCCGAGTTTCAGCATGATGCGCTTGGTGTAGGTCCTGACAGTGGCTTCCGTTAGATGCAGTTCGGCTCCGATATGACGTGGACACCGGCCTTGAAGAATGCGGGCAACAATCCGTTCCTCTGCCCAGGTCAAGCCAAACGCCGACGCGATCCGACTGGCGCCGGAAACCTCGTCGAACTGCGGAACAATCACCAGTATCCTGCCGGCGTCTCCCGGCACCGCGCCTATTCTGGCGAAGGCAAACTGCTGATGGTCTACGGAAAGCGGTACCACCGCATTCAGCCAACCTTGGGTACCCGCAGACATCAGTGTGTCCGCAACCGTTTTCCTTAGATTATCCGTTACCGGCGAACTCATCCCAGACAGTTTCCCGCAGTCCAGCTTGAGAAGTTCGCCCTTGGCCAGCAAGGCACAGCCAGCTCCGTTTACCTCATGAACAAGCAAACGTTCGTCGATGACGAAGGCTGGAAAGATCAAATCTTCCAGCCAGGTCGGTAGGCCAGCGCGCGGCAATGGAGAACGTGCGATCGCGTGCGCCGTTTCCCACATCATGCGGGTGGCGCGAACCACACAGGGAATCTCCGCGGGCAAAAGTCCCGTTGCGCGCCATCCTGCGACGAACACCACCGTCGCCCCGTTAGCAATCGGCATCCGACCGATTACGGAATGCCCCCTGCCGCCGGGCTGATCTCCAATCAGCTTTCGCACGAAATTCGTACGTACATTGAGAGGATCAATCAGGGTGCAGTCGGTCGCCGATCCGTCGCGCACGATGCGCTCGACCATCGCGACACAGGATGGATCGGCCATGGCATGCCCGATCCTAACCTCATCAAGATTCGATGTCGCATTGGGAAATTTCGAAGCGACATAACAGCTTTTACAGTCGAGCAGTTCGGCAACTGCCCGCCCGAAATATTCCATTACAGCCCGGCTTGCCGTTTTCTCCCAATTGATCTCTGGATCGGTCCCAATCGTGACCTGCTCGATGTCACGGAGCGACTGCATCCGTCTCGCAAGACTCGCGTACTGATCCTGCCGGATGGAAAGTGCCTTGCTGTTCTCATACACTGTCGCCTCCCGAAACGTCGGTTGCAGCCGGCTTCGCGCCAGTCACTCAACTTTCTCTAAATGCGCGGTTGATACGCAACATCAGCGGTTGCAGCAGATATTCCGCGAAGGTTCTCTCCCCGGTCTCGACGAAGACATCGACGGGCATACCGGGCAGTAGCGTGGATAGATAAACTGAAGATTCAGGCTTGGACTCGAGTTCAACTTCGGTCTTGTATGATACGACGCCGCTGGTCGGATCGGTAAGCGCATCGGCAGCCACGTTGACGACCTTGCCTTCCAGCATTGGCCTGCGGCGAATATTCAGAGCATGAACGCGTACGCGCGCTGGTTGTCCCAGATGGACCTCCTCGCGGTCGGCGGGACGCAGCGTTGCCTCGATCACCAGCTTGTCTTTCAGCGGCACGATTTCCAGCAGCGTTTCTCGCGGAGCAAGGACCGCACTCAGGTCCCGCGTATTGAGCCCAACTACTCGGCCCGTCTCCGGCGCACGCAACTCGGAGCGCGCGAGTTGATCGCGCAATCCGACGATCCGGTGCTTCAAATCGCCGATCTCTTCATTGATGAGATGGCGCTGTTTGGCGATATCTTGACGTTGATTCAAATCAAGCTGTCTGCGCCGATCTTCCAGTTCGGCGATCTTGCCCCTGGTTTCCGCAATTGATGCGGCGTTGCGTGCAACTTGTGCGTTTGCTTCCGCTTCAGCGCGTTTCAGCGCGAGCAATCGCGGCTTCCGCGCGAGCCCTTTTTCGAGCAGAAAGTTGGTGTCCGCAATTTCTTCCTTCAGATAGGCAAGCTGTTGTTCAAGCCCGCGAGTGTTGCTCTCCAGGCCACGAATGGACTCGCCCAGTTGTTGTACCTGCTGGTCTATCAACTTGCGCTCCCCATCGATGGCAATCAATCGGGCGGAAAACTCGGCTTCCTGGCTTTCAATGGCAATGCGGGCAGACGGCTTGGTTGCATTTCTGAGCAACTCGCTGGGAAAGGAAATTGACTTGGCGCGAATTTGTTCCGCAGCGAGTCGCGCTTCCATCGCAAGATCGGCGAATAGTTTCGTTTCAAGCGAGCCAAGGCTTGCTTCGATCTGCGTCGTGTCGAGTCGCGCGATGATCTGCCCCGCTTTGACGAGGTCATTCTCTCTCACGAGCATCGCTTTGATCATACCGCCTTCGAGGTGCTGCACAGCCTTGCGCTTCGAATGAACCTTGATGAAGCCTGGTGCGATAACAGCGCTGCGCAGGGGGACGACTGTCGCCCAGACACCGAAGACACAGAACTGCATTACCAGCAACGCGCATCCCCACAGGATGATGCGCCGCATATCGGAGCGCGGCCGTTCCACCGCTATAGATTGATGTCGCTGTTCGGGGGATGGCAAAACAGCGACGGGCCAAGTGTGACCACTGGACATCATCGACCGCCTCCTCTCATCGGCAGCTTAAGAGAGGTCGTCTCCACAGGCTTCGGACGCGGGGTCGGCATTGGTGTCGTCCCCGGCACGGTCAATGGCAGCACGCCGGACGGCGGGCCGAATGCGTACTGCCGGCCATCCCTCAAAAGAAGTACAGCATCAGCAATGGTAAGAAGGCGAGGACGATGGGTCACGATCACCAGAGCCGCTCCGCGCGCTTTCGCATGATTCACGGCGGTGCACAGGGCTTCCTCGCCTTCAGGATCGAGATTGGCGTTGGGTTCGTCGAGCAGGATCAACTTACGATTGCCGAAAAACGCACGGGCCAGACCTATGCGCTGGCGCTGACCGCCGGATAGCCTGTTGCCATCGCGACCGATCTCGGTCTGATAGCCTTGCGGGAGCGACAGGATCATCTCGTGTGCCTGCGCAAGCATCGCCGCCGCGATGATGTCTTCATCGCGCGCATTCTCGTCAAAACCGGCGATGGCTTCCGCGACGGTCCCACCCAGAAGCTGCACTTCCTGCGGAAGGTAACCAATGAACTGGCCGAGCTGGTCGGGATTCCAGTTCTCAAGAGCGGCATGGTCGAGCCGAATGGTGCCGCTGCTCGGCCGCTCCAGCGAGGCAATCAGCCTGAGCAGCGTCGATTTTCCCGCACCCGTGGGGCCGATGATCACGACGATCTCCGCGGGCCGGCAATGGAAGTTCACCTCAGCGAGAATCGGCCGTCTAACGGCGGGCGTCCGATACGTCACATGCGCGACCTCGAGCGCTCCCGACGGAGAAGGAAGAAACGTCTTCCGCGTCTGATCCAGAACAGGCTCCGCAGCCGCACAGACCACAGCCCAGGCTTCATGTGCTGATGCGAGCGCACGCCAGGCTGATATCAAGCCTTCCATCGGCTGCAGAGTGCGCGCGATGAGGATCGAACTGGCGATCAGGCTTCCGGCAAGAACTTCATTCTGCAACACCAGCCATGCACCTGAACCGATTGCAGCGATCTGCAGCATCGTCCGCACCATCCGCGCGGCCGATGCGATCGCCGAAACCCGCTCGCTTCCCCTGACGACAGGCGACAACGCCTGATCGTTCAGGCGCATGAATTCCCGGATCGCACCCCTGGTCCATCCCATAGCTCGAACCAGATTCGCATGCCGAACGATGCCGTCCAGAACGGATTGCGTCCGTGACGCCGCCTCCGTGGCCTGCGCTATCTCGGCTCGCGCTACGGCGCGGCTAACAACGCCCATGACCAGAAGGATGGCCGCACCGATCGAGGCGATAATGCCGTACCAGGGGTGCAGGAAGAACAGGATAAAGACGAAGAACGGGAGAAACGGCGCATCGATCAGAGTAGTGACTGTTCCACTGGACAGGAAACTGCGCAGCTCCCGGACCTTTGCGAGATCATGCGCCCGGCCATCTCCCCGCCTGACTGGATCCGCGATGGAGCTTTCAAGAACAATGGGTGCGACATACCGTTCGAATCGTACCGCGAAGCGACTGAGAAGCCGGTTGCGCAACGTGTCGAATGTCGCGCTGAAAGCCAGCGCGACCGCGGCGATGACGGTGAGGCCGACCAGGGTCTCGACGCTGCCGCTGTTGATGACCCGGTCGAACACCTCAATGGAATAGAAGGGAATGACGAGGAGAAGAATATTCGTGGATATGCTGAAAGCTACGACCCACGCGAACGCCGACCGCCCGGGGATCAATCCAGGCAGCGATCTCTTTCGGGACGCTTGGGCGGCGCGACGCATACTCAACGACATGACTGGCCGGCATCGTCACTGACGAATACAAGCGGGGCGGCCTTGCGACCGCCCCGCCCAGCGATCTAGACGACCTCTATGACGTCGTATCCTGCTGCGTCATTGATGTCTTGAATTGACTCGAACGGCGTTCCGCCGCCCGAAATGTTGTCCAGCTGGATCGTGCCGAAGCCGAAATCCAGCACTGTATTCGTGCCATCGTCATCGACAACCACGGTACTTGGATCGAACCCCGGCTCCGCGTCGACATGCACGACGTCGCCGTCTCCAAAGCTGAGGTCGGTGATCTCGTCATCGCCGAAGTTGGTCGCGGTGCCGTCGCCAAAATTGTGGGTATCGGTTCCCGCTCCGCCGGTCTGCACATCACTGCCCAGACCGCCACTGAGCGTATCGGCACCATTGCCGCCGCTCAGTTCGTCATCGCCGGCCTCACCGTTCAGTGTGTCGTTGCCGGCACCACCCGACAGGGTGTCTGCACCATCGCCGCCGTTGAGAGTATCAACGCCATTGCCACCGTCGAGCGTGTCATCGCCCGCGTCGCCGTTAAGCGTATCGTTGCCGGCGTTGCCGCTCAGATCGTCGTCGCCGTCCCCGCCCGACATCGTATCCACGCCGGCCCCACCGACCATCGTATCGTCGCCGGCATCGCCATTCATGGCATCGTCGCCGTTGCCACCGTCCATGAGGTCTGCGCCGTCGCCACCATTCATGGTGTCGTTGCCGTCATCACCGTTCATGGTATCGCTTCCGGCGCCACCGTTGAGAGTGTCGTCATCGGCACCGCCATTGAGCGTGTCGTTACCAAGGCCACCGTTTAACGTATCGATGCCGGCATCGCCGTTCAGCGTATCGTCGCCGAGACCACCGCTGAGGTTGTCGTCGCCATCGCCGCCGTTCAGGTCATCGTTGCCTGCTGCGCCGCTCAGGGTGTCGTTCCCGGCATCGCCCCAAAGACTGTCGGCACCGGCTCCGCCATTGACCGCATCATCGCCGTCGCCACCGTGAATGGTGTCATCTCCGGCATCGCCGAACAACTGGTCGTTGTCGGCGCCGCCGTCGATCGTATCGTTCCCCGCGTTGCCGTGGATTGTATCGGCACCGGCGTCGCCAGCCAGGTTGTCATCGCCTGCGCCGCCACTCACCGTGTCATCACCGTCACCACCAACAATCGTGTCGATGCCGGCATTGCCGTTCAACGTATCGTTGCCGGCGCCGCCATCAATTGAATCATCACCTGCACCGCCGCTGACCGTATCGTCACCATCGAGGCCAGTGATCGTGTCGTTACCCGGCAAACCGAAAATATCGTCATTCAATGCTGTGCCAGGCAATGTATCGTCGTTTGGTGTTCCAATGATGAGTGCCATGGTATCCGCTCCCTATCGCATGGACGTTGGCAAAGCGGATCGCTACCCGACCCGCCCCCGCGCGCCGTGGATCTACGTCTGGCTAGGCGTTCATCAACAACGATGAAGCCCGATGACGTGAGCGTGGAATACAGGAGAGAAAGCAACAATCCCCATTTGGGGACAAAAAAACGGCAAGCGATTCAAGCGGCCGGCCGTTATGGTCAACGGCATACAGGCCGCCTACCGCTTTCGACTTACCCGAAGCGGAAATCAACGCGCAGTAACAGTGAGGGTCAGTCGAAAAGCGCTCGCGTTTGCTTCCATAAGATGCTGCGAGGGCAGCACGGTAATTCAGCGCTTTTATCGCGAGACAGGCTGTTCACTCAAAGCCCGCTTGCCAAGGCTGGGCGACGCTCGCCCATCCCTTATGAATGAAGAAACGGAAGGACCTCGTTTGAGGCCCTTCCGCTGGGGTTCAAACCGCATCCTTTGCGGCTTTGACCGGGCGTGCACGAACGATTTTCCGTGCCGGCTTGGCCTTGAAAGTCATCGGTTCACCGGTGAACGGGTTCGTACCCTTGCGGGCCTTCGTTGCCGGCTTCTTGACCACGACAAACTTGGCAAAACCAGGAAGGAGAAAAACGCCGTTCTTCTTCAGCTCCTTGTAGCCAAGCGAGGTCAGCGCCTCGAGGACGCCCTTGACTTCCTTCTTGGAAAGCTCGTTCGCGGCAGCGATCTTTTCGATCAACTGCGATTTTGTCATCTGAGTTGCCATTTTGTCTCCGTTGATTCGGGCAATTGACAATACTCGATTTCAACCCGGCCCGGTGAACGACACAGGCCCTGAACCACTAAAATGAGGAAAAATACCCTGTTTTTTAGGGTGTTTTCCGGTTTACGGGTCAAATATTGGGACGATTTGGGGTGATCGCGGCAGGACTCGAGCCTGCGGCCAGGCCGTTTTGGGAGGCTGTGCGCGCTCCGGATCCCTAAGATGCTGGATAGACGATCGTCTTGTCGGATTGAATGACAGCGCCGGGAGTCAAATGGGCGGGCTCCAGGCGACCGCGGTTCATGATGTGGAAAACGGTTTCGCCCTGAGCAATCAGATAGTCAGCAACGATCCGGCGATGGCACCGCCACCACACCGCCTCCGAACACATGACTGCGCAACGCCTTTTGCTCCCTCGCTCGAGCAAGTGTTCGAGGCCATCGTGAAACTGCTCTGAAAGCGCATAGTCCGCGTAATTGTGGAAGCTCACATTCGTCCAGTAGCCATTGGCGTCTGGTGGCAAGCTTCTTGTCCTCCCGCGAAGTCCACCGAGCGCCGCTATATGCTCGTACGAGATATCGCGGCGAGCCAAATCGGCGGGAAGCACATCTTCATTGAATTGCGGATTGGCTCTGGATTTCGGAATCTTTCTGATATCCGCGACATGACTGATTTCCGCATCTGTCAGCAGTTCAGCAAACTCCTCAAGAGTTCGGTTGGAATGGCCGATCGTAAAGAACGGCAATCTCATACTCCGCCCTTGTCACGCATAGTGGAGCGCGCCGCCCTTATGGGCCGCGATGTGATCGGTCTTGTCGCTCTTGATTTCATACTGTGGATCATCTTCCGAGGCATGATGCACATGTCCCTTGTAATCGAAATCGCTGGTGTGAATGGCGATGATCGTACCCGACACGCGACCAGCCTCGGAATTCCAGCTGACATGGTCCCCAATCTTGAACCGCTTAGCCATCTTGTAAACTCCTCGTTTCCTTGAGGGAGCCTGGCACGATCGGCTGCTTACGTCTTCGCGGGCGCAAGCACCACGATTGCCTCGGTTGTCAGCATCCGGAACGTGAAAGTCTCGATGAAATACAGCTCGACGGTTGTTGCGGAGTGACTCGCATATCCGATGGAGATGTCCTGACCAATATCCAGCTCGAAGTCGCCGCTCCGGGTCGAGAGTACGAAGCCACCTTTGATAGCGGGCGCCCAGATGATTCCGCCATCCACCACACGCTCGATATGGTGAAACACCGGATAGCCCTCATCGCTTCCGCCGCTGGCCGCGGTATACGCATCCGCGCCCAGCACCAGCGCGTAGGGTCCATTGACGCCAGCGAGCCGCAGCTGGCTCACCGCTTGTGCAATGGCGCCGGGGTATCCCCGCACATTCGATGGGAGAGCCACTCCTGAATTGCTGCTGCCCTCACGAAGGCCCTGGATTCCAGCCGCGGCGTAGCCGTCAAAAACAGCTCGATCTTCAGCAAACGCAATCTTGCGCGCAGCCTCCTTCAGTGGCGACCAATCCGAGTCGGTGGCCCCCCGTTCGACGTCATCGATCGCCTGCCGTGTGAGTTCGAACGGAACGCGCAATTCGACGATGGCTTGCGCTTCCCGCTGTGCTGCTTGGATCCCATCGCCGGGAGACTGGATCTGATGAAGATGCCCGGTGCCGACAGCAGCGAGATCGAAACCTTTCGGATCCGGAACATCAACCACGCGCCGCGCCGCCAGATGGCGCTTCAGTGTGCGGGATGCCTCTTCCTCGATCTGAGCCCAGGCCTTGTCGGAAATAGGGGCAAGTTCGCGATGGAGATTATTCATGTCACGCCTCGTTTTTCAGAGAACCGATACCGAGTGATCCGTCGCGCAAGGATGGGCGCAGCTGAGCTTCGCGAACTGTTTCCGTCTGGGCTGCGGACGATGGCGATGCGCCAGCCGGCACAACGTTATCGAGGAACGTTGCTGACGGAACGAAAAACAACGTGCCGGTGACCGCACGGCTGAAGTCGAGCAGCCGGTCGTAGTTCCCGGGGGGCTTTCCGACAAACATATTCTCGAGCATCTGCTCGATCCGATGCGGCGAACGCGCGTAACCAATGAAATAGGTGCCAAATTCGCCCTTCCCGACCTCACCAAAAGGCATATTGTCCCGGACGATTTCGAGCTGCTCGCCATTTTCGATAATCGTCGTCAATGCGTTGTGCGCTGACGTCGGTTTCACCGCATTGTCAAGTTCGATGTCAGACAGTTTCTTTCTGCCGATGATATTCTCCTGCATCTCGATCGACAGCTTATTCCAGCCATCGAGGTCATGCAGATACTTCTGCACGATCACGTAGCTTCCCCCGGCGAAAGTCTCGTCTTCATCGCAGATGATCGTGGCGTTGATCGCACCCTGATCCGCGGGATTCTCCGTCCCGTCGACGAAACCGATCAGATCGCGGTCATCAAAGAAATTAAAGCCGTGAATTTCATCAACTGTTACGACAGCACCGCCAAGCCGCGACATGATTTGCGTAGCGAGCTCGAAGCACAGGTCCATGCGAGTGGACCGGATGTGAAAGAGGATGTCGCCGGGAGTCGAGATTGCATGATGGACACCGTGAATCTCCCGGAACGGATGCAGATCCTTCGGCCTCGGATCGCCGAAAAGCCGACCCCAGGCATCGGAGCCGAAAGCCATGACACACGACAATCGCCCTTCGAGATCGCGAAATCCAACCGCGCGCAAGAGTGCGGCAAGATCGCTGCACAAAGCACGCACGGCGGTTTCGTTTTCTTCTCCGGGATTGATGGTCGTGACGAGGAATATGGCTGCCCGCGTGAGCTGGGCAACGACCGGCTGTGGAACGGCAGATGGCACCCCTACTCCTTGCTGACCCAATAGAGGCCTTTCACTGACAGCGAAATGAATCCATCAATTGCCGACATTGGCAATTCCGGCGGTATGAGCGGCACCCATCATTGGACGGTATCAGCATCTCACGTCTCCGGACCAGTCCAGATTATACGACCTGGAATTCAGTGGTGAGATTTTCTGTGCGATCGGGGGCGGCTTCCATTTGGTGCGCGAAAGCCGTTGCATCACAAACCACTCACTGCGCGTCAATCCATGTCCCGAAATGCGTGGCCGTCGGCCTTCACACCCTCCACGACACCGGACGGCAATAAATCCTGCGCAGCCGTACCCTCGAAAACCCAATCGTTCTTGTCGGCAAGATTGGGAAGGCCTGCGCCTTTGCGAACGTAGAGGCCGATCGCGGGCTTCTTTGCATTGATATAGAGATCATACTCGTCCATGGCGCCAACCTTTCCCACTCAAAATAACCAATACTGGGCGTGTTTCGATTTCGATCCGCTCCTCTCGTCCCAGCGTGATCCTATCTATTTTGGGCCTCCCGGCGCGCCTGTGATCGCGCGCTCTTCGCCGCGAGACGCTCTTCTAAACGATGCAGGTCGACCACCATACGCTCATGGGTGCCCCTGCCGATCTCCTCGCTCTCGTCATGAGCGGTCACGGAAAAAACGATCCGTCGGCCATCGACTTTGATGACCTCAGCCTCCGCGGTCACGTGTTGCCCAACCGGCGTCGCCGCGAGATGCTGGACGCCGACGACCGTTCCGACAGCACTTTCGCCCGGCTCCAGATAGCCGCGGATGGCATTCAGCGCGGCGTTCTCCATCGCCAGGATCATGACCGGTGTCGCCAGCACCGGCGGCAGCATCGGATCCTTGAACTGGTTCGCGAGATATTGCGGCGTCACATCGAGCACGAACCGGCCCTTCGCTCCGATCGGTAAAGCACGCATTCTCATGTCACTTTCTGAAAACTTGCCTGGGTTGGTGTCCCCAATCGACGAATATTCGAGAAACGCCTTGGTATTTTCCTATCTGGGTGAATGTCGACGCACATTGTATGAGGAGTACGAGGACACGCCGTCCCTTGGTTTTTCCTTCAGCATTATTTCCCTTGTCACCATCAATGCAGATCCTGACATCACGGTTCCCATCAGGCCGGCGACATCATCATTCTCGATGCGAGGGACCTGTTGCGCCAGACTCCGAGCGGCACCCGCCCATTCGAAGATGAAGAATATCAATTAGTTACGGAACGGTCCGTGAACCAGATGAACAAGTAACCCAAGCTGGCGCGGGCAAACTGTCCTTCCGAAGCAGAGCCGTCGCTTGAAACTAGGATCATCCTTCCTGCTTCCACGAACCGTAGATCAGTTCGAGCGCGGCGAGCGCCGTGAGGATGTAGCTTCCATCGTCATCAGCGTCCTCATCGCCAGACAGATCGAGCTCCTTCCACACGCCGTCCAGTTCTCCGGTTTCGCGCTCGGTAACAACCTTTCCAGCAATCTCTCGAATGACGTCAAACTGCGAAAGGTCGAAGTGCAAACCGTCTGCATCCATAAACAAGCCATGCTTGCGCATGAAAGCGGCCATCGGCATTGACGTTTCGCTGAGATAAAAAAGCAGATCGCCGGCATCCAACGGCCGATCCTGTGCCTGAGGCACAATGCCAACCTGATCGACCAGTTGGCTCGAGTATCGCTGCATGTCGGTGGAAAGCTGTGCGGGCGATACGATTGACATTTCGAATACCTCGCAGTGGCGGCGAACGGATTACTATTGTCGTCGCCGGCTGATCATCCATCGCCACGGTATGCACATGAAAGCACATCGGCCGCCACGCAACGGCCACACCCCTTTCGACATATCAAACACGTCGCCTACTTCTCCCGGCGCCCGTGGTAGAATCCGGCATTCGTCGTATTCTGCCTGATGTTGGCGGTTGCGCCCTGCTCTGCAGGATTGTTCACCCTCTTCTTGGGCGACTGATCCTTCTTCAGATCAGGCCTTCCCCCTACTCCCTTGTTGGTTCGGTTAGCTGGGGGGACGGGCGGCATCTCATTGTGGCGCGACATGACAATACCTCCGATTGAGATCACGGATCGCAAAAGCGACGGCAGCTGATGCCGACACTCTCTTGCGAGCAATAGATGCTCCATTTCACAGTCACATTGGCCCTCGTCATCATCACGATCCCTCGCCACCGAGAAACACCGGCGCGAGATCCTCGTCGACAATGATGCGTGCGGTCTGCGGGGTCTGCGCGCTGCCGACAAGATCTAGACGGGTCGCCGCTTCGAACAGCAGGGCGCGCACATCGTCCTGAGAAAGGATTTCTTTCTCGACCAACTTGCGCACCAAGGCCTGCAAGATGAGAGCATTGACCTCGCCATGTCCTGCCGGCGCCAGCTTTTTGATCATCGTGATCTCCTGAGCTGTCGGCCTGAGCCAATCACCTATCCGGATTCTCCGACGGATTGTCATGCAGCCGAACCAATGCACTGCGCAGGCCATGAATCTGATCCATCAGATGAAGGATCACATCGATGCCCTCATCGTTAACTCCGAAATCGGCCTTCAGATCCTGGATAAGATGCGCACGCGCAACGTCCCGCTCCGAATAGGCTGCGCCGGCGGAGGTTTCCTCGGGGATGATCCACTGCTGCTCGAGCCAGAATTCCAGCGTCCGCACCTGCAGCCCCGAATGGGCCAGAAAATCCTGCCTGTTCATGCTCATGATACTGCGCCTTCGCGTGGATTGAATTCCTTGCCCTTCGTCCAGTTCGACACGAATGCTTCCAGCTCGGGATCAGCGACCTTGGGCAAAACAATCTTCAACTTGACGTACTCGTCGCCGTTTCCGCCGCCACGGAGAGGCGCGCCTTTACCTTTGAGGCGCAACGTGGTCCCGGTGTTAGATCCTTTCGGCACCGACATGGTGACGTCGCCGGTCGGTGTCGGAACACGAATCTTTCCGCCAAGCACCGCTTCGGAAAGCGAAACTGGTATTTCCAGCGAGATATCATCGCCATCCCTGGTGAAGCGGGGATCGGGCATTACCTCCACCTCAATCAGAGCGTCGCCAGGCCCGCCTTTCCCTGCGCCCGGCGCGCCCTTACCCTTGAGGCGAAGGGTTTGACCATCAACCAGGCCGGGTGGGATTTTCACATCCAGCGTTCCCCCATCCGGCAGCGTCAGGCGCTTGTTCGCGCCTGTGATCGACTCGACAAAATCGATTGGCAACCGATAGTGCAGATCCTCGCCGCGCCGGTTGGCGCGCGCACGCTGGCTTTGCCGCAACAGTTCGGCGAATGCATCGTCGGAATCCATGAAATCGGAGAATCCGGCATTGCTCGTATAGGGATGACCGTCATCCGCCGTCGCAAAATCCCGATAGTATTGATGCTGCGGCCGTTCCGCGCCCGTTGCATCAATCTCGCCATTATCGAAGCGTTTGCGCTTCTCGGCATCACTAAGCAGATCGTAGGCGCCGGAGACTTCCTTGAATTTCTCTTCGGCTGATTTGTCACCCGGATTCAGGTCGGGGTGCAGTTTCTTTGCCAGCTTGCGATAGGCTTTTTGAATCTCGGCTTGGGAAGCCGTGGAAGGAACACCAAGAATCTCGTACGGGCTTTTCACAGACTACTCCGCAGGAACATTGGTTCGCCTACGATTATCAGGACTCAAGATTGCAAAAGTTGCAATATCCATTCGTTACTGAATCATGGGATGAAACAGTATTGAATAATCGCAGCAAACCACCCGCCACTGGCCGGAGCGGGAACGCACAGCAGGTGCCAGCCACAAGGATATTGCTCTACTCCACGTGACCCGGATCGACGTATTTGGGCATGTTCTTTTCCTGCTGGGGTGTCATCTTCGCAGTATCCGGCTTACCGGGAACACCTCTCGGCCCGAGTTGAGCACGCGCGATGTTATCCTCGTTCAAGCGAGGCTTGCCGTCGTCAAGCTCGCCACTGCCACCGTGGCTTGATGCCATGTCTGCTTCCCAATCCTCCGTTCGGAGACCTTGGTATCGAGTGATGACATTTACGGCTTATCCCGACTTCCTCCTGCTATCGTCATCGACCTCCGTGAATTCAGCGTCGACAATATTTTCGTCGCCCGGCTTTGACGTGGCGCCAGATCCGGCTTGAGATTGGGCATAAACAGCCTCCCCGAGCTTGGTGGATACTTGCTGCAATGCGCTCACCTTCGCGGTGATCAAAGCAGCATCCTCACCTTTCACCGCCTCTCGTAAATCAGCCATCGCGTTCTCGATGGCGCGGCGATCCGTTTCCGACAGCTTGGAGCCGTGTTCAGCCAGGGTCTTCTCGGTCTCATGCAGGAACGCTTCGGCGGAATTCTTGGCCTCGACGGCGGCCTTGCGCTTCTTGTCTTCCGCCGCATGGGCTTCCGCGTCCTTGACCATCCGATCGATGTCGGCCTCCGAGAGTCCCCCAGACGCCTGAATCTGGATGCGTTGCTCCTTTCCGGTGCCTTTGTCTTTTGCCGAAACATTGACGATGCCGTTCGCATCGATATCGAATGTCACCTCGATTTGCGGCATGCCCCGGGGCGCCGGCGGAATGCCCATCAGGTCGAACTGCCCCAGCAGCTTATTGTCCGCCGCCATCTCGCGCTCGCCCTGGAACACCCGAATAGTGACCGCACTCTGATTGTCTTCTGCTGTCGAAAACACCTGGCTCTTTTTCGCGGGCACCGTGGTATTGCGCTCGATCAACCGGGTGAAGACCCCGCCCAGAGTCTCAAGACCGAGCGACAATGGCGTAACGTCCAGCAGCAACACATCCTTGACGTCACCTTGCAACACGCCAGCTTGAATCGCCGCCCCGATTGCGACCACCTCGTCCGGGTTGACGCCCTTGTGCGGTTCCTTGCCGAAAATCTTCTGCACGACCTCCTGGATTTTCGGCATTCTGGTCATACCGCCGACCAGCACCACCTCGTTCACATCACTGGCTGTCAGCCCGGCATCCTTGAGCGCATTGCGGCATGGTTCAATGGTCCGCTGCACAAGGTCATCGACGAGGGATTCGAACTTCGCGCGCGTCAGTTTAATCTGAAGGTGTTTCGGACCTGTCGCATCGGCGGTGATGAACGGAAGATTGATCTCAGTCTGCGTGGTTGTCGACAGCTCGATCTTCGCTTTCTCCGCAGCCTCCTTCAGACGCTGCAGAGCAAGATTATCCTTGCGGAGATCGATGCCCTGCTCCTTCTGGAACTCATCGGCCAGATAATTCACTAGCCGCATGTCGAAATCTTCACCCCCAAGGAATGTGTCGCCGTTCGTGGCTTTGACCTCAAAGACACCGTCCCCGATGTCGAGAATGGAAATGTCGAACGTGCCGCCGCCGAGATCATAGACTGCGATCTTGTTCTGTTTCTTCTTCTCAAGCCCATAGGCAAGCGCAGCAGCCGTCGGCTCGTTGATGATGCGCAGAACCTCGAGCCCTGCGATCTTGCCGGCATCCTTCGTTGCCTGTCGCTGCGCATCGTTGAAATACGCCGGGACCGTGATGACAGCCTGCTCGATCTTCTCGCCAAGGTTCGCTTCAGCGGTTTCCTTCATCTTCTGCAAGATGAATGCCGAAATCTGCGAAGGCGAATAGGACTTTCCGCCAGCTTCCACCCACGCGTCGCCGTTTGAAGCCTTGACGATCTTATAAGGGACCAGCTTCTGATCCTTCTCCACGGTCGGATCGTCGTAGCGGCGGCCGATCAACCGCTTGACCGCGAAAATAGTATTCGTCGGATTGGTCACTGCCTGTCGCCTTGCCGGCTGCCCGATAAGGCGCTCGCCATCACTCGTAAATGCCACGATTGACGGTGTGGTGCGCATTCCCTCGGCGTTCTCGATGATGCGCGGGTTCTTGCCGTCCATGATGGCAACGCACGAATTCGTGGTGCCAAGATCGATTCCGATGACTTTTCCCACGATCGTGCTCCCTCTTTGCGTTGCCGATCGCGACCGAGGGGCATGGCTCCGCAATCTGCCGAGTTCCCCACTGCCGACCTCGTCTGTGCAGTGTCCTGCTCGATAGCCGAAGCGACAATCCGCCCAAACGAGTAAGATGAAGTTATCTCTGGCGAGAATGTTCCCGCCGTCGGTTCGAGCTGCCGAAAGCCCGTAACCGACGTTCGTTACAGCAACGCCCGCGGCAATCTCACTATTCAGTGTTATCAACGGGTTATTGCCAACGGCCATACGGCCGCGGACAATTTATTCGAGCATTTGCTGCAAGTTGTCTCGCAGCTTCCGCACTATCGTTCAGTTTCAACTAAACGATCGAAATCGCTTCCCGCCCCGCCATCACTGGATTCTTGTTGCGCCTCGGGCGGCCTCGCAAGATCCTCGGCGGATTGCGCTTCGAGGATCAGTTTCTCTGCACCAACATCCCAGGGTGACTGCTGGCTGGCAGCCTTGCCCTTCGCACGCTCTCCACGCGCATGTTGCAACCACCACTAGGTGGTTGTCACTCGGCTGTCAGACAAACCAGGACGCAGCGGCAGCGAGGCCGCATCGCCGCGAACCATCTGTTCCGCCCGTTCGCGCAACTCGCGCTTGAGTACCTTGCCTAGTGAATTGCGCGGCAGTTCGTCGACGAGAAAAACATATTTTGGCTTCTTGTAGCCGGCCACAAGATTGCGAACGTGATTGATGATCGAGTCCTGTGTCGGTGCGCGCTGTGGCGCACTTTCAACGAACGCAGCGACCGCTTCGCCGTAGACCGGATCATGAACGCCGACGACAGCGGCATCCGCGACATCCGGATTTGACATCAACGCCTGCTCGACTTCCTTGGTATAGATATTGAAGCCGCCGCTCAGCACCATGTCTTTCTTGCGATCGACGATATAAAGATAACCGTCTTCATCGGCCTTCGCGACATCGCCGGTACGAATCCAGCCCTTTTCGATCGCCTCCGCAGTCTCCTGAGGCCGGTTGTAATAGCCGCGCATCACCGAGTAGTGACCCGGCCGCCCGACGCGGACAAGAAGTTCTCCCGGCTCGCCAGTCTTCACGGACACGCCAGCGTCATCAACGATCCTGACTTCGACGCCGGGCGTCGGCCGACCGATCGATGCGGCATGATCAAATTGCTCTTCATGGGATAGCGACGTGACGCCGCCCACTTCGGTCATCGCGAAAAACGAAACCAGCCGGACATCCGGAAGCAGCGACAGGAACTGACGCTTGAGTTCCACCGGAAAAGCCTCACCGGTGACGACGATTCGTCGCAACGATGCACACCGCGACGGGTCGGCCTTGATTTCAGGAAGCAGCATCCGGCATACGGTCGGCACCATACCGGCCACAGTGATACCCTCCCGGGCGATAGTTTCCACCGCCAGTTTGGGATCGAACTTCTTCATCACCACCAGCGTCCCGCCGAGCGTCATCGAATTGGACAGCCGGGCGAAGCCGGTGCGGTGCGCCAGCGGCGTGGTCACCAGATAGCAGTCGTCACTGGAGATCCGCCACTCCACCGCATTGATGAAGCAATGCTGGGTGACGATGTTGGAATGGGTGATGATCGCGCCCTTGGGCTTTCCGGTCGTCCCCGACGTATACATGATAAGCGCATCGTCGGATTCGATGGATAGCGGCGGCAAAGCGACAATCTCCGACTCTCGCAGATCGTCATAGGTGATGGCGCCTTCGACCGTGCCGCCGACCGAAATCCGCACCGCGTCCGGGTTGTCATCAAGAACATCCCGGATCGCGTCGCCCGATCCCTCGAACACGATGGCGAAGGGCTGGCTGTCGGCGCAGATGTGCTGAAGTTCCCGCGCCGTCAGCCGCGTGGTGACGGGAACGACGATAGCGCCGAGCGAGAACGCCGCGTAAAACAGCTCGACGATCTGTGTTCCGTTCGCAAGAAACAGGACGATGCGGTCGCCCGCACCGAGGCCCTGTTCTTTCAGCCCGCTGGCAACATGCACAATCCTGCGATCGAAGTCCTTGTACGCAACCCGCTCATTCTCGCAAACCAGCGCGATCTTATCGGGATGCCGTATCGCCTGCGCGCGCAGGATGTTTTCCAGACGCATGATGAATCCTAAGCGAGTTTGAAAGCCGGATACTGAATATCGTCGCCCAGCCGATCCCAAGCTACCTCGACGCGCTGACCGATCGCCACCTTGTCCGGATCAGCATCGAGAATATTGCCGAGGATGCGAACACCCTCATCCAATTCAACGGTGGCGACCGAAAGCGGCAAGCGGCCATCGAGGCCCGGACCCGGCACGCGGATCACGGTGCAGGCATAGACGCTGCCCTTGCCCGAAACCTCCCGCCATTCGAGATTGCGGCTGCCGGTGTAGATGCTGACCGGGCGTGGATAGTGCTGAAATTTTCCGGTGTCCTTGCAGTATTGCAGGACGAGCTTGCCCTGTTTCGCACCGTCCCAGAACGGCTGCGTATCGACATACACCGACGGCTTGGGGACCGGACGTCCCGCTTTTTCCTCTGCCATTCTCAGGCCTCCAGAATCATGGCGGCACTGGTACCCCAGTTCCGCGCGTAGGGAATGACGCCGATGCCGGTCACCAGCGCGTTTTTCGGATTGCTCACCTGACGGCCGCCGCCTTCGCCGAACATCTGGCGCACGGCTTCCGCGAGATTGAGGCCGCCGCTGGCAAGGCCAGGCTGGCCGGCGGAGATCTGGCCACCGCCGGTGTTAAGGGGCAGCGTGCCCTTGAACGACAGATCGGTGTCGAGCGTGTAATCGCTGCCCTGCCCGCGCTTGCAGAAGCCGAAATCCTCGAACTTCATCATCACCGCGATGGTGAAATCGTCGTAGGGCTGGAACATGCGGATGTCTTTCGCACTCAGGCCCGACTGCTTGTAGACCTTGGGCGCGATCTTCGAGAACCCGGTCTCGGTGATGTCGGGGCACGATTGGTTTCCGTTGACATTGGTGATCTCGGCATAGGCGGTCGGATACACCATCTTGGTGATCCCAAGGCTCTTCGCTTTCGCCTCGCTGGTGACGAGAAAAGCATTGGCGCCGTCGCAGAACATCACGCAATCGAGCAGCCGCAATGGATCGGCGATGACGCGGGACTTGTTGTAGTCGTCCATCGTGATCGGCGTCTTGAACTTGCCATAGGCATTGTCGTTGTGGAGCGCATGCTCACGCTGCGTGATGGCGATCTTGCCCAGCGCTTCCGGCTTGATGCCGTATTGATGCTGATAGCGGCTCATCAGCAGGCCGAAGGTCGCGGGCGGCCCCTGCACGCCGGGAGGATCCTGGAATTCGGATCGGTAAGCGCCGTAGTTCGCGCGCCACGACGTGCTCGGCGCATCGGACGACAGCACGACCACGACCTCGCACATGCCGTCGCGGATGGCGGACGCCGCGCGGGCGATGCCGCCGGTGGCCGAGCAGCCACCGGTGCCGCCGTAGTTGAGCCAGGTCGGCGTCAGGCCGAGCGCTTCCGTCATATAGACAGCGAAGAAGGGATTGGGGCACTCGCTGAGCGGCGCCGTCACGGCGAGGCCGTCGATTTGATCCTTCTCGATTCCAGTCGCCGCTAACAGCTTGGCGAGCGCTTCGCCGCCAAGATCATAGGCACTGCGGCCGGACTTGAAGTTGATCGCGGTCTCGGAATAACCGGCGATCACGATGTCGCGTTTTGTTGGCATTTCTTATTCTCCGCGGAACACTGGCGACCGCTTTTCGCGAAAGGCGCTAAGCCCTTCATCACGGTCCTTGGTGAAGTAAAGAAGGAAGGAGGCATCGCCCTCGGCCTCGAAGCCGTCGGGAAGCGACATGTCGACGCCGCGATCGATCACCGACTTAGTCATCATTACGGAGATCGGCGCGTTTTCGCTGATGCTCCTGGCAATCTCACGCGCCTTGTCGATCGCCTTGCCTTGCTCGGTGACATGGTTGACGATGCGATAGCGCTCCGCCTCCGCCGCCGAGATACGCCGGCCGGTCCACATCAACTCCTTGGCGAGCGGCTTTCCGATCAGGCGCGGCAAGGTCTGCGTGCCACCGCCGCCCGGCATCATGCCGAGCTTGATCTCCGGCAGACCGAATTTCGCATTCGCTCCCGCAACGATGATGTCGCCTACGAGCGCCAGTTCGAGGCCCCCGCCGAGCGCGAAACCCTCGATCGCCGCGATCAGCGGCTTGGTGAACGAGCCGATCTCGCGAAACAGACGATTGACTTTGCGGTTGCGCTTGCGAAAGCGGTAGAAATCGAAATAGCCGTTTTCCTCGATGCGGAATTCGCTGGTGTCGATCCCAGTGCAGAACGCCTTGTCGCTCCCGCACAGGATGACGGCGCGGATATCGCGGTCATGTTCGACCTCGTTGAGAATCCCGAGAATTTCCTCAGCGGTCTGCTCGCGCAGCGAGTTCAGCTTCTCGGGTCGATTGATGGTGATCTCGACCCATCCGTTCTCGCGTTTCAAGATGACATCCTGATAGCTCATTGCACTCCGTCTCCACGCACTTTTGTTGTCGGATGTTTCAGTTTTCGGTTTCGTTATCCTGCCCCATCGCTGCGGCGATCTGCGCGTGAAGCTCGGCGATCTTGTCAGGATCGGCACGCGCCGCATCGTCGATTCTCACTTCGAGCGCGATCTTCGCCGGCGAACTCAAAACGATGGCGCGATCGGCCATCTCCAGAGCGTCGTCGATGCGATGGGTAATCAGCAGGCAGGTCTTCTTGTATTCTCGCGCGATCTGATAGAAATCGCGCCGCAGCGTCCCGGACGTGACGTGATCGAGCTGGCTGAACGATTCATCGAGAAACACGATTTCCGGATCGATAGCGAGCGCCCTGGCCAGCGACACGCGCTGACGCATGCCACCCGACAATTCGTGCACATACTTGTCCTCGGCGCCTTCGAGGCGGACCCGCGACAGCCATTCCTTGGCCCGCGCGCGAGCCTCACTCTTCGGTTTGCCCAGAATGAGCAACCCGAGTTCGACGTTCTCGACCGCCGTGCGCCACGGCAGCAGACGATCGGTCTGGAAACTGACCGACAGCTTTCCCTTCAGCGCCTTGAACGAGGCGTAGGGATCAACCCCCGCGACCCGGACAGTGCCACCGGTCGGCGCGGTCGTTCCCATGATGAGGTTGAGCACCGTGCTCTTGCCTGCGCCGGTCTGCCCGAGCAGAACGACGATCTCACCGCGTTCAACGTTCAGCGACAGATGATCCACCGCGAGATGCGAACCGAACGCTTTGGTGACGTCGCTGACTTCGATCATGCTTTCCATCATCGGACCGTCGCCTCCGCGCGCCAGCTGAGCACCAGTTTCTCGAGCCCGTTCACAAGGGCCTGAAGAACGAGGTTGAGGATCACAAGGAAGAACGTCCATGCCAAAACCTGGTCAATCCGGAAGGTGGACTGCGCGAGATTCATGCGCGCGCCGATGCCGACCGCCGATGCCACGAGCTCTGCGAAAATCACCATACGGATCGCGTAGCCGATGACCGATTTCGTGGTCAGGAAGATGTAGGGCACGATATGCGGCAGGATGAGATAGCGCAGCACCTGCCAGCGCGACGGCCGAAAGCTCTCGATCATATCGACGAGATCCTTCGACAGCGCCCGAACGCCCTCATAGATGTTGAGCGCGTAGAACGGCAGCAGGATCACCAGCAGGATAAAGAAGATGCGGGTTTCCGGATTCTTGAACCAGAACACCGCGATCAGCATCCATGACAGCGCGGGAATGCCGGTGTCGATCACAACCACCGCCTTCAGATAAGGCCGCGCCCACGGCAGCATCCCCATTGCGAGACCGAGGAGAACGCCGACCGTCATCGCAACGGTAACGGCAACCGCGAGGCGCAGCAGCGTGATGCCGACATGATAGGGATCGGTCAGAAAGAGTTCGCGCGCCGCGTTCCACACCGTCACCGGCGACGGCATGACATAGTCGGGGACGTATCGGCTCGTCACCTCCATGGCGATCAGAATGATCACCACCACCACGCTGGTCGCGAAGAGATCGCGCCTGCTCTCCGGGCTTCGGCGCGATCCCACATTCATCGAGAGCGGCTTCACGATCTCCCGCCCGCTCGGAAGACCAATGCCGGTTGCTTTTTCCGCCTTTGCCAAAGCTGTCATGTCTTTCGCCATCTGAAATCAAGCAGCAAAGAATTTGTCGTCGACAGGTTTGGTGAGCAGCCCGTTACGTGCGAGAAATTCGCTGGCCTTGATCACGGTCTGGCGCGCGGTGGCGTCCGACATCGGCTTGTAGTTGAACGACAGACGCTTCGAGCCCATCGCTTCCTTCAGGATGTTGTCGGGAACACCGGTTCTGTTGCCGAAGAGATCCACCGCCTTCGCGGTGTCGGCATTGATACCTTCCAGACATTCCTTGAACATGTTGCCGATCTTGGCGGCGATGCCGGGATGTTTGTCGATCAGTTCCTGACGAATGCCGACGCCGAAATACGGCAGGTCGCCGGCGCCCGCAGCGATCTTGTGATAGGTATCGCCCGCCTTGAAAATCACGCGCAGGTCCGGCTTTTTCACAATGCCGGTGGTGATGTTGGGCTCCCACGACAGCGCGGCGTCGGCGCGATCGGCCATCACCAGGGTAACCGACGCGGCGGGGTTATCGACGTTCTGGATCGTCGCGTCCTTTTCGATGTCGAAACCGTTGGCTTCCTTGATCAGCGCCTTGACCATGCGATAGGTGCCGGTCGACTGAAGCGCCGCGATGGTCTTGCCCTTGAGCTGTGACACGTCGCTGACGCCGGATTTCGGCGCGAGCAGCGCGATCATGTTCGCGTCGGTGATGGTGCAGAGGTATTTGATCGGCACGCCGGCCTGATAGCGCGCAGCGAACGTGTCCCAGCTGCCGATGCAGACGTCGTAATTCCCGGCGACGAAATCGTTGTAGTAGGTCGAGACCGCCGTGTACGGCATCGGGTCCGGCACGCTGAGGCCGTTCTTCTGGCCGAGCTTGTTGGCGAGAATGAACTGGACCGGCAGCACCGTGAATCCGGGCTGCAACGATGCCCAGCGCACCGGCACGGCGGTGGCGGCAACAGCAGTCCGCACTGACGGCGACAGCATCAGGGATGCGGCGGCCGATCCGGCGACGAAACCTCTTCGCGTAAAATTGCCTGTCATTTTTCCCTCCCGAGTTGGCGTTTCCAGTTCGTTTGTTTTCTTTTTGACCTCCCGGCATCGCCCTTCCTGGACAGATCTCCGGTAGCCTCTTGTTCTGTTGAAATTCACTCTAACCTTGCCAAAGCCGGGACGGTGGCGCATTTTCCACCCTGCTTCGTTCCATAAATGGGACGAAAAGCCCCGCGCGCGGTCACCTCGGCTCTCTGCCCTGCCTCGCTCGCAAGCCCTGGAGTGACCACCCCATGACCAGGAAACTCGACCTGAATGCCCTGCTGCTGTTCTTTGAAGCCGCCAACGCGGGCAGCATCAGCGCCGCTGCGAAAAAGCTCGGCATCCCCAAGTCCACGATCAGCCGGAAGCTTCAATTTCTCGAGGATCAGGCCGGCGCGCTGTTGTTTAAGAAGGGTGGCCGCAAGCTGACCACCACCGACATCGGCCAGTCGCTGTACGATCATTGCGAGCGCATCGCCGCGGAAATTGAGGAAGCGGGCCTCGGCACCGTACGGATGCAGACCGAGCTGCGGGGCACGCTCCGGGTCAGCATGCCGGTCGATTTCGGTATCGGATGGCTGAGTAGCGCAATCGCCGCGTTCGCAGTCAGCTATCCTGATATCCATCTCGTGATCGACGCCAACAGCCGCTGGGTCGATGTCTCGGTTGAGCCTTACGATGTCGCGGTACAACTGGGGCCGCTGCCCGAGACCCAGGGCGGGACACGGCGGCTGGCGAGCATCACCCGCGGCGTCTATGCCAGCCCGAAATTCCTCGAACGCGTGGGCGCGCCGCTCAATATCGAGGATTTCGGGCGCTTCGATTGCATCGTCACCGAACACCAGCGCGCCGAAGGCGTATGGAATTTCCGCAGTGAATTTGGCGCGAAGATCATTGATGTCACCGGGCGGGTCACCGTCAATCACATCGGTATCGCGCGCGAACTGGTGATCGGCGGCGTCGGCCTCGGCATTCTGCCGAACATCATGTGCCAGAACGATGTGAAGAATAAGCGGCTGGTGCGGGTCCTGACCGATTGGGAAAGCCCGACGCTTGAGGTTTCCGCAACCTTCCCCGGGAAACGAAAGGAATCCCGCCGGCTGCGGACTTTTCTCGATTTTCTGGCCCACAAGCTCAGGATCGAAGGCGATCCGCATGGCGTCGGCTCTCCGGTCGCGGCTGTTCGCCCCATCGATGCCCGGCACCCATGATGCCGGCGCAGCCGTCTCCTTCCGAAATCGTGACCCGGTGGCGCTGCATGCGCGCCACCGCGGCTCGCTTAGCCTGGCGAGTCCCTACTACTCGCCTCCTGAAGCTGGACGGCCAGCAGGAACCCTGACCGGCTGAGCCTCGGGAGCGCCCTTGAAGAGATGGCTGATCGCCATCACCACCAGCGGCACCACCAGCGCGACATAAGCGTTGTGGATACCGAACGGATTGCCCATCATGAACCAGGCAACCGTTCCGATGAGCGATGCGATGATGCTCACGAGTGCGCCGGCCCTGCTGCCGAACATCGGCGCATAGAAGACGAACAGCACCAGAACCGACAGCGAGGCACGCAGCGCTTTGCCGAGGAACGTCATCGACAGGACGTTCGGCGTATAGATCGCAAGGAGGATCGGCAGCAGACCCATGACGATGGTGGCGATGCGGATGAACAGCAGCGAGCTCCGCTCACTCGGATTCTTGACGATCATCCCGGAGTAGAAGTCCTTGTACAGAAGGGTCGCGGTTGCCACCGAGAAGGCCGCGAGCGAGCCGAACAGCGACGCCGCAAGACCCGCGGCGACGATGCCGGCCATCACGCCATCCATCTGACCGATCAGAGCACCGAAGGCATTGATCGACTTGATGTTGGGAAACAGCACGAGCGAGCACATGCCGACCAGAGCGGTGATGATGGCGAACGGCACGAGGAACGCCGCAGTCGAAAAACTCGCGATCTTCGCACTGCGCGGGCTGTCGGTCGTGTTGATCGCCTGAATGACATACTGGGTGGAGAACGTTGCACCCATGCCGGCGATGAACCAGGCAATGATCTTGCCAAAGCCGACATTCGACCAGGAGAACATTTCCGGCGGCAGCTTGGCGTGAAGTTCCGACCAGCCTCCGACCTGGGTCAGGCCGAAATAGAGCGCAACTCCGATTCCCAGATACTTGGCGAGGGAGTGCACGATGTTGGTGTACACCACCGTCTTCATGCCACCCATGAAGACGTAGAGCACCGACACCACGCCACAGATGACGATGGCCGTGGTGCGATCGATCGCCAGCAGCGCGCTGAGGATCGTTCCACCGCCCGCGTAGATCGCAACCGCGACGATCTCCAGCGCGAAGATCATGACCAGCGACGTCGCCAGCTTGGTGGGACGGCCATACACATCATCCAGAATTGCGGAGATCGTGTTATGGCCCGAGCTCTTGTATTTGCCGGCGAGGAAAAACCCGTAGAAGACAAACCCGGCTGCCAGCGCGATGATGTTCCACGAGGCCGAGATGCCAAACTTGTAGGCCTCTTGCGCCGTCCCGACGCTGGCCGACGTGCCGATGAACTCGGACATCAGCATCATGCCGACGAGAATGGCGGGAACGCCCGTCTTGCCGGTGGTGCCAGTGGTGAAGGTATTGGCTGACTTCACCGAACGCTGAATGATCGACGTTACAATCCCCAAGCCAACGATGTAGATCGCGACAATCGCGAGCGCGACGTAGTTAGCATGCATCTCTCCCCTCCCCTTTTTTGAGGTACTTGGTTTTGAGCGTTCCCGCGTCCGATGGCGCAGTACGCCATCGGCTCATTGTTGAGCTCCCGACGTTACGTCGGGAATATTGCCACGTCAGCGACCGATGAACTTCGGGGCGCGTTTGGCATTGAATGCCTCGACACCTTCCTTGAAATCGTCGGACTGGCGCAAACGGCTGTAGCAATGTCCTTCGAGTTCAATGGCGATGGCAAGCGTCGAATCCTCGGTGTCGTTCAGCAGCTTCTTCGCAGTCCGCTGCGCCAGCGGCGAGAACGTGCGCAGTTCGTCCACCAGCTTGTCGGTGACCTTCTCAAGATCACCATCCGGCACGCATTCGGTGGCGATACCCCACTCCTGCGCCTGCTTGCCGGAAATCCGCTTGGAGCGCATTACGATGTCCTTGGTACGTGTAATACCCACCATCTTCTGCAGCCGCGCCGACCCGCCCGATCCAGGAATCTGACCGAGCTTCTGCTCCGGCAGAGCATAGAGGCCGGTCTCCGATACGATGCGGAAATCGCACGCCAGCGACAGTTCGAAGCCGACACCGAAGCAATAGCCGCGGTTCGCAACGATGACCGGCTTGGCGCAGCGCGCCGGCGCCGCGATATTCCATGCGAGCTTCGAGACATGTTCAGGCGTCGCCTCCATGAAGCCGCCGATGTTGCCGCCACTCGAGAAATGCTCACCGACCGAACGGACGACGATCACTCGCACGCGCGCGTCCTCATCGAGTGTTTCGAAGACGAGGCGCAACTGATCGCGCTGCGGCATGCTGACGATATTGTAGGGCGGACGGTTCAGGATGATATCGGCGCGCTCATGGGATTCGTCGAGCTCGACCTGAAAGCCGTCGAGCTTGGCCAGGCGCGGATCGGCAAAGGTATAAGATGTCGGCATATCGGTTTCCTTCTGTTGGATTCTTGGATGTTCAGGCCGGGCCGGGCGGCGCTCGCTCGGCCGTGTATTCGCCAGCCACCAGCAGCCGCCGCAGCAGCTTGCCAACTGGTGATTTCGGGATTTCATCAACGAACACGAAGCGCCGGGGGCGCTTGAAGTTCGCCAGTCCGGACGTTTGGCAGAATTTTTCAAGTTCCTGTGCGGCCACCGGCGCGTTTCGCTTAACGAAAGCACACACAATTCTTCCCCACTTTTCGTCGGGAAGCCCAACCACGGCGACCTCGGCCACGGCAGGATGAAGGGAAAGACAGCTTTCGATTTCGACCGGCGAGACATTTTCGCCGCCGGTAATGATCATGTCGTCGACGCGGCCGGTCACGAACAGGTCGCCGTCCCTGTCCTTGAATCCGGTGTCGCCGGTGAAATACCAGCCTTCACGTAACGCCTTGGCGTCGGCGTCGGGCCGGCGCCAATAGCCCTCAAATGATTCATCGCCCGCCAGCAGCGCAATGATCTCGCCCTCTTCGTCGACCGCGGCGAGATCGCGCGGAGATTTCGCATTGAGCTTTGCCACCTCGACATATTGATTGATGCCAGCCTTGCCTGCCGATCCGGGCTTGGCGACCGCATTCTGATCGATCGTGAAGGTATAAAGCTCCGAGCTGCCGTAGTGGTTGACGATCCGATCCGGCTTGAAAGTCTCATCCAGCTTCTTCAACAGACCATCGGTCATCGAGGCGCCGGCGAAACCGAGCTTCCTGACGCTCGACGTATCCGATCGCGCGAACTGCTCGTGATGGACGAGATCATGGTAAAGCGTCGGCACGAGATAAAGATTGGTGATCTTTTCCTTCTCGATCAGGAAAAGCGCCTCTTGCGTGTCGTAGCGCGGAAGGCAAACGAAGGTCCCACCGATCAGCGACATCGCGATCAGCGAGCGCACGCCCATGGTGTGATAGAGCGGCATGACGCCGAGCGTGCGTTCATTGCGTCCGTAGAAGTTTTGCGCAACATGGGCAACACCTGCAGCGCGCTCCGCACGGTGGCGACGCGGAACACCTTTCGGCCTCGACGTGGTGCCCGACGTGTACAGCATCACCGACCACGCGTCGGCGCTGACGCGCGGCGTCATGTCGCCTGCGTTGGCGGCGACCATATCCTCGTAGGCCGTGACGCCGTCGCGGCGCGGAACGCCCACGCTGATGCGGTTCAGCCGGGAGGCGCGCGTGGATTGAAGCGCGGCCTCGCTCGACACGTCTTGATAGACGACGGCGCTGGCCTCCGAGTTCTCCAGACAAAAGTCGAGCTCGTCCGCCTTGGCGCGCCAGTTGATCGGCGTGATGACGATTCCGCTGAACTGACAGGCCCAGTGAAGGGTCGCCGCCTCCCAGCGGTTCTGCAGCACGGTGACGAGATGATCGCCCGATCGTAACCCGATCCGGTCGAATGCCTCGACCAGGGAGGCGATTTTCGTGAGCCATTGACGATAGGTCAGACGGAGGTTGCCATCGACGATAGCAATAGCCTCCGGATCGCGCGCAACGCTCGCGACAAAGCTGGTCCCGAGATCAAGCATCCGTTTCTTCTTTCTTGCGAGTTTCGCCCGCCAACTCCGCCGCAGCCTCGAGTGCGGCGCGAACGATGGGCGTATAGCCCGTACAGCGGCATAGATGACCGCCGAGAAGGTCGCGCACCGCGCTCTCCGATGGAGCGGGATTGTCACGCAGGAAGCGATCCAGCGATATCAGAATGCCGGCTGTGCAGAAGCCGCACTGCAACGCATGATTTCGCCGGAACGCCTGTTGCAGCACCCCGAGCCTGTCCACCGAAGGGGCCAGTCCCTCGACAGTCCGCAAATCGCAGCCATCGATCTGCACCGCAAGGGTCAGACAGGCGCGCGCCAGCGCCCCGTCGATGGTGATCGTGCAGGCACCGCAGACACCATGCTCACAGCCAACATGGGTACCGGTAGCGCCGATCTGATGACGCAGAAAATCGGTCAGCAACATGCGCGGCTCGGCGTCACCCTGCATCGCAACGCCGTTCAGCGTGAACCGGATGGCATGACGACGATCGGATTGCAGGCGGGTCATTGCAGAACCTCCCGCACCAGATCGCGCCCAATGCTGCGCACCAGATCGCGCCGATAGCGCGCGGTGGCATGAACATCGTCGCGAGCATCGAGCTCATAAGCGAAGGCGTTCAACGCATCGTCGAGCGCGCTGCCATCGAGTTTTGGCCAGTCCCGCACGGTCGGGACGTCGGCGACGCCGCCGACCGCGAGGCGCACACCAGTCTTGGTCGCGACCGCGGCGCACGCCACAATCGCGAAATCGCCGTGGCGGCGCGCGACTTCGCGGAACGCGCAGCGGCCAGTGGACACTGGAAGCGAGACGGCCTCGATCAGTTCGTCGTCGTTCCGGCCCGTTGCCATCATCCCGGCGAAGAAATCCTTCGCTGCGACCCGGCGCCGTTTGCGCGCGCTGCGCAGATGAACCTCGCCGTCCAGCGCCATCAGCACCAGTGGCATCTCGGCGCTGGGATCGGCGTGCGCCAGCGAGCCGCAGATCGTCCCGCGGCTGCGGGTCTGAACATGGCCTGTCCATGGCAGCGCAAGAGCTACGAGCGGCAATCTTTTCGCAAGGTCCGGACATGCCAGCAATTCGGCCTGACGGACACCAGCGCCGACCCTGATCGCACCCGACTGCTCCTCGATACGATCGAGCTCCTTCAATCGCATGATGTCGACCAATAGCTTGGGCTTTGCCAGACGCATATTCAGCATCGGCATCAGCGATTGACCACCGGCGAGAATACGCGCATCGCCGCCTTCGGAGGCCAGCGCTTCCAGTGCTTCCGAGACTGACTCGGCCCGCAGATATTCGAATGCCGCCGGCTTCATCGGCGCCCTCCGATCAGGCCGCGCAATCGCGCAAACAATGACGACGAGGCGTCGGGCGTGCCGCCGCCGGCCTGTCGCGCCAGCGCGGCAAAAAACTGCCCGATGATGACTTTCGTCGCGCCGTCGAGCAGCCGCCCGCCGATGCTTGCCACCTTGCCTCCGATCGCGGCGTCGTAAACGTAGTGCATCTTCGTGCCGTCGCCCTCGGGTTCGAGGGTGATGCGGCCCTCGCCGCTGCCGAACCCCAGCGCGCCTTCCGCTGCGCCACCGAGAGTCACCGCATGCGGCGGATCGAGATCGGAGAGTTTGACATTGGCGCGATAACGTCCGGTCACCGGGCCGATACCCAGCGTCACGTCAGCGCGGAAATGCGTATCGGAAACCTTTTCGACGCTGCGGCAGCCTGGAATAACCGCTTTGAGAGTTTCGGGATCGAGCAACATCGCCCAGACTCGCTCGGGCGGCACACTGACCACGGCCGAGCCCTCACCGCGCAGGCGTCTATCGTCGGATTTCGCTGGCTGATCAGCGGCCTGCCCTTCGGGCCTTTGCTGCTCGGCGCCACGCACGATCTCCGCCAGGCGCGCAGGCACCACCGGAAGTACGATGTCTTTGCCATTGAGTGCATCGGCCACCGCGTTCGCGATGCAGACCGGGGTCGACATGCAATTGCCTTCGCCGACGCCCTTCGCACCGAGCGGCGTGAACGGCGATGGTGTCTCCATATGGAGAATGACCGGCTCGGGTACCTCGGTCGCGGTTGGCAGAAGATAGTCGGCGAGCGTGCCCGTGAGATAACTGCCATCGGGCGCGTAGGAATATTCCTCGAAGCACGCCGCACCCAGCGCCTGCGCGAAGCCGCCGCGGATTTGTCCCTCCACCATGCCAGGGTGAAGAATGACGCCGCAATCATGCATCGTGACATAACGGTCGATGCGCGTCTCGAGGGTTGTACGATCAATCTCTACGCCACAAAAATCGAAAATGAAGCCGTGGCACAGCGACGAGTTGATGAGATCGCCATCGTCCGGCGGCGTCAGCTCGGGCGGCGTCCAGAATACGGTTTCGCGAATGGTCTCACCGACATCATCCGGCAACGATCCGGGCGACCAGTGACTGAGTGCCGCGAGGCGCGAAAATGCAATCCTGTTCTCCGGATTGCGCTTCGAAAGCACCATGCCTTTTTCGAAAGCGATGTCCGAAGTTTCGGTGTTGAACTGACTGGCCGCAATCCGTGAGAGCCGCACCGCAAGCCGCTGCGCCGCGAGCTTCGCGGTGCCGGCCACTGCTGGGGCAAAGCGGCTGGCATAGTTACCCGATGCGATCGACCACGCGTCCTTCGATGTATCAAGTTCAGTGTTGACGCGAATGTCCTGTGGCCTGAGGCCGAAGACGTCCGCGACCACTTGCGAAAGTACTGTGCGATGGCCCTGCCCTTGGGGAACGGAAGCCACATGCACAGTCACGCTGCCCACCGGATCAAGCGCCACGGTCGCGGTCGCCTGCGCGCCATTCTTTGGCCCGGCCTTGCGCCGTTCCGCCGGCGTGAGCACCGTGGTGATGTAACCCATGTTGGAGACGCTGGGCTCGACAACAGCGGCATAGCCGATGCCGTAAAGCCGTCCAGCCGCGCGGGCTTCCTCGCGCCGCGCCTTGAGCTCGGCCAGCGCACCGTCGCGCACGCCACGCGCGATGGCTTCCTGATAGTCGCCGGAGTCCAGCAAGGCGCCGGTCGCGGTGCGGTAGGGAAAGGATCCGGCAGGAACCAGATTGCGCCGAATGACATCGAGTGGATCGAGCTTGAGCTCCAGTGCAATCCGCTGCACCAGGCGCTCCAACGCGAAGTAGACCTGCGGACCGCCGAAGCCACGGTTGAGACCGGTCGGCGTCTTGTTGGTCACGACGACACGATTCCTCACCGCGACGTTATGGATATCGTAGGCTCCGGTCAGATTGCCGTGCATTCGATATAGCGTGGCGGGCTCCGGGGCGCGCAGGTGAGCGCCGCAATCCTCGACCTGATCCCAGTCCAGCGCGAGAATCTTTCCATCATCCGCAACCGCCGCGGCAATGGTCGTGGCGCGGTTCGTCGCCGACACCGACGCGGTCAAATGTTCGAGTCGGTCCTCGATCCATTTCACCGGTCGGCCAGTCACCCGCGACGCCGCGGCAATCAGCACGATGTAGGGAAAGACTCCCTGCTTGACGCCGAAGCTACCGCCGGAATCGGGCGGCGTCCGCAACCGCAGCCGATTGCCCGGCACCTTCAGTGCACGGGAAATCACCGCATGAATGCTGAACGGTCCCTGAAAGTTGGCGAGGACATCGAACGCGTCCTCCGCAGGATCGTAGTCCGCGACGACACCGTAGGTCTCGATCGGGGTGCAGGAATTGCGCGGATACTTGATGTCGATCGCGATGCGATGCGGCGCATCGGCGAAAGCACGCTCCGGGTCGCCGTAGCGGAACGTACGGTCGCTGGCGACATTTCCACCGAAGCCCTCGTGCAGCACCGGAGCATCCGGCGACAATGCATTGAGCGGATCGACCACGGCTGCGCGTGCGCGATACTCGACCTCGATCAGATCGACGCCATCCTCGGCGCGGTAACGATCAGTCGCTACGACGACAGCCACCGGTTCGCCGACATAGCGCACGCGATCGGTCGCGATCGGCCAGCACTCAACCGGAGCCTTGACGCCGACGACAAGGCTCGTGGTCAATGCCTTGACGTCATCGCCGGTGAGAACCGCGATAACACCTTCGGCCCGCTTCGCCGCCGAGGCATCGATCGCGATGATGTCGGCATGCGCATGGGGCGAACGCAGGATCGCAGCGTGCAACGTCCCCACCCGGGTCGCCAGATCGTCGATGAACCGTCCGCGTCCCGACAACAGCGCCGCATCCTCGACGCGCTCGATCGCGCGCCCGGTCCAGGGACGGTTTGTATCGGCTTCCATTGTTGATGGAACGGACTGCGCCATTCGTGACATCACTCCCGGCCGCGCTGTTGGTCGCGCATACCGAACCTTTGTCAGCCGAACGGGAAATCAAGCCATACCGGCACTTCTCACGACTTACCAATCCGTCTCATTTGGTGGACGGATTGCGCCGCAACATCAACTCGCCAGTCGCGAGACGTTCCGGAATTCGCGCGGGCCAACGCCAGCGTGATTGCGGAAAAAGCGGGTGAAGTGCGCCGGTTCCGCGAAGCCAAGCCGTTCGCTGATCTCACCGACGGCGACATCCTGATGCAGGACGGCATCAACCGCGTGCTCCATCCGCACGACGTTCAGATAAACCTTGGGCGGAACGCCGATCGAGGACTCGAACAACCTGAAAAAATGCGCGCGCGACAGCCCTGCTCCCTTGGCGAACTGATCGATATTCGTCGTGGTCCCGGCAGTTGCGCGCATCGCTTCTGCAGCTCTCCTGATGCGCCAGTCGCTGCCGGAAACCTTCATCTCGCGAATCGATGACGGAAAGCTGCGCCACGGCGTAAACCGCTCGATCACGGCGATCATCAGGTCGGACAACAGAGCCTCATGCGAGGTAACGCATTCGGGGTGTGCCATCATGTCGGTCGCCAGATCCATCGTCAGCTGGCGAATGCGCGGCGAAACCTCGCCCGACGGCTGCCCGAAAAAGCCCGGTGCGCCGCTCGCAGCCCAGCCGGGCCGGAAGTCCTTCAACCATTGCGGCTCGACATACAGCGCAAGGATCAGAGTACGCGGCCGGCTCGGGTCGTGAACATAGGCGTGAGGCTGCCAGCCATCGACCAGCACCGCAGTGGTGTCGGTCAGCGGACAGATGCTGTCACCGACGGAAAACTGCGTATCGCCGCCTTCGACCTTCAGCAGGACGTGGCAATGCGGATGGGCGTGCCGCACCAGCGAGCAATCCATATCTAGCAACGCAACTCTGCCAAACGCCCCGTGGGCGATGCGCAACGCTGTCGACATGCGAGCCTCCCGCTCAGGCGCTGGATTTCCACGGAATCAGCCGTCCCTCGATTTCATCGAGTATGACAGAGAATATGAAACAGAGTCCCGCAATGACAAGCAACCCCACGTACATGATATCGACCGGGACCACCCGCCACGAGTTCCAAAACAGGAAGACGATACCGCCGTCTGCGGCGACCATTTCAGAGCTCGTGATCATCGCTGATGACCTTGTCGATGCCGGGTAACTGGTTCGCTATCCCGTGACGATGCGCGCAAACGCGGATTTGGGGTCGTCCTGCAGCACGCGGGACAGATCGACGCTCTCCTCTCCAGCAACGTGAATGCGCTTGAACACCATGGCTTCGGCTTCGACCGGCTTGGTGGCATCAATACCCATTTTCGCGCTGATACCTTGATTGCTCGACGGATCGAGTTTCGAGCCCTGCGCGCCAGACACCACAACCAGATCGCGGTCCGCCTGGAAGCGGGTCGCTATCGCCCACTCGATCTCGTTGGGATCGTCGATATCGACGTCCATATCGACGACCACGACCTGCTTGACGTCGTAGTGTCCGCCGAAAGCGCCCATGATGATGTTCTTAGGCTCGCCGTTGTTGGTTTTGTCGATTTTGACGACGAGGTGATACCGACAGACACCGCCGCGCGTCAGCCGAACGTCGCGAATGCAGCCAAAGCTCCGTTGCAGATGCTCAAGCAACGTTGCCTCGCGCGGAATTTCGCCGAGCACCAAATGCTCCATGCCGCCACCGACGATGGTGTGGAAGATCGGGTTCTTGCGATGCGTAATGGCATCGACCTGAATCACCTCACGATTGGCGCGCGGCCCGTAATATTGCGGAAATTCACCGAACGGCCCTTCGGGCTCGCGCACCTTCGGCAGGATCCGCCCCTCGATCACGATCTCCGCATGGGCCGGTACTCGAACCTGATTGGTCTGGCATTTCACCATTTCAATCGGATGACCAAGCAGCGCGCCCGCGATTTCCATTTCGTCTTCATCGATGGCGGCAATCGCCTGAGACGCGAGAATGCATGCCGGATGAACGCCGATCACCAGCGCAATCTCAAGCGCTTGCCCCGCTTGCTCGGCCATCCTGAAATAATGGTGGGTATGACGCGGCAGTATCAGAACGCCGATGCGATCCGGGCCGCTGACCTGACAGCGGTGGATCGAAACGTTCTGAATGCCGGTTTCGGGATTGCGGGCGATCAGAAGTGCCGCCGTAATGTAAGGCCCGCTGTCGTGCTCGTTGTGCTTTGGAATCGGCAGCTGCTTGAGAAGATCGACCTTACGATGAATGACCTCCTGCGCAGCAGCCTCCTTCACCTCGATCCACGGCAACGGATTGCGCACCGCCTGCTGAAACCGCGATAGCAGTGCATCCGTCGCTACACCCAGCGAATCCGCCACCCAGTTGCGGTCGGTGAAGATGTTTGCAACGACCGGAATGGAATGCTGACTGGGTGACGGAAAAAGAACGGCGCGGTCCCGCTCAAGGCGCTTCGAAATCGCTGCGAGTTCGTTGATCAGCGATACGCCGCTCTTGGCCACCGCAAGGCGGTCCGTTGCTGACAACTGTTGCAGCCAACTGCGCAGATCGGGAGCCGTGTTATGGCCTGCAACGGCGTGAGCGCTGGTTTTTGTCATGATATCCTCAATCTCAGCTTCATTCCGGTATCGGTAAGGATTAGTCTTGGCGTTTCGCGGGCCGCCGCTTCAGTTCCGGCGTTTCGCCCCAACGCTGCACCACGCCAACGTCGATATCGAACAGGTCGAGCACTCGCCCGACCGTGTGATCAACCATGTCCTCGATGTTATCGGGTTTGGCGTAGAACGCGGGAACCGGCGGCGCGATGATTGCGCCCATCTCTGACAGCGCCGTCATGGTGCGCAGGTGCCCAGTATGCAGCGGTGTTTCGCGCACCATCAAAATGAGGCGACGACGCTCCTTCAGCGTCACGTCAGCGGCGCGTGTCAACAATGTTGTGGTGACGCCGGAAGCGATTTCCGACATCGACCTCATCGAGCACGGCGCTACTACCATGCCCATGGTGCGGAACGAGCCGCTTGAGATCGACGATGCCATGTCATCGATTGAATGCACGGTATGCGCCAGCGCCTTGACGTCACCGATCTTCAGATCGGTTTCGTACGCGAACGTCACCTCCGCGGTTTTCGACATCACGAGATGAGTTTCAACGCCTGCGTTGCGCAACAATTGCAGCAGACGCACGCCATAGGCCACGCCTGAAGCTCCCGAAATTCCAACGATCAGGCGTCGCGATACTGTGTCCATCATCGAAATTACCCTGAGGTTCCCGTGCGCGCGCAGTCGAAACGGTACGAACCCCCTGCCATCAATACAAATAATTGATTTTGATTATGCCAATCACCAAAAGTGATGATAAAAGTCCGACGACACGGCCGCCCGGGAGCGTCGCAATGGACCTTAGACAGATCCAGTATTTTCTCTGCCTCGCTGAGGAAGGAAACATGACGCGCGCGGCACGCCAGCTCAACATCGTGCAGCCCGCGCTCAGCATGCAGATCGCAAAGCTCGAACGATCGATTGGCAAGAAGCTTTTCTATCGCGCCGCGCACGGCATGTCGCTGACGCCGGCGGGCGAAACGCTTGCGACACTCGCCAGCTCGATCATAAGAAACGTTGATCACGCGCGCGACGAAATGGCCCGGCTCGACGGCAAAATCTCGGGTCGTGTCAGTATCGGCATGATCACATCCGCGGCACAGAGCACACTGGCGGCGTCGACGGCCCGGATCGCGGCCAAATATCCGGAAATCCAGCTTCTGGTCTGTGAAGGATACACAGAGACGCTGATGGAATGGGTTGTTGCGGGGCAACTCGATATTGCCATCGTGAACAAGCCGTCGGGCAAGACCCTGCTGACCTCGCATCACATCCTCGATGAGGAAATGATCCTTGTCCGCAGCCCGAACTGCAGTATCAGGCTGCCCAAGACTGTCCCGTATAGTCAGGTCCAGAATCTCGATCTCGTCGTTCCATCCCGGCGTCATGGACTGCGCCGCATTCTCGATTCGATAGCAGCCGATTCCGGCTTCAACCTTAAACCGCGGCTCGAAATCGACACTCTGTCTGCGATCTGCGAGGTGGTCGCCGCAACCAATTTGGTCACGGTGTTGCCCGGCATCGCGGTGCATCATGCTCTTGAGACCGGGAAGCTTGAGGTTCATCGTCTGCGCAAACCGGCCATCGCGCGCACCGTGACGTGGGTGGCTCATCCACGCCGCGTAGTATCTGCGGCGATGTCGGCCGTCATTGAGGTGATTTCCGACGATCTCCGCGCCGCTGCCAAATCCGCGGCGCGCTTTGCCAGCCGGCGATGAGGTTATCCTAGACAGCGATCGCCTCCATTAGCCGCGCCTTGTCGTCCTCGTTGCCTGCATGACCGCTCATCACGACCGTGCCGCGCTCGATAGCGTAGAAGCGATCCGCTAGCGCAAGCGCCCCGCCGACATTTTGCTCGACCAGCAGCACAATGGTCCCGGCCGCCTTCATCTCCTCGATAATGGCGAAGATGTCCGCGACGATCATCGGCGCCAGCCCCTCGCTCGGCTCGTCGATCAAGGCGAGCCGCGGACGCCCCACCATGACGCGAGCCATCGCCAACATCTGCTGTTCGCCGCCCGACAGCGTTGTGCCAGCCTGCCTGCGGCGCTCGGCAAGGCGAGGCATCCGCTGATAGATGCGATCAATCTCGCTCTTCTGTTCGGCGCGTGTCCGGCCGGCGCGTTGCATCAAGCCGAGATGGAGATTTTCCTCCACACTCAGGCCCGGAAATATGCGCCGGTCCTCGGGCACGAAGCCAACGCCATGACGGCAGATGCGATCGGGCGCCAGCCCCGCAAGATGCGCATCGTCGAGAATGATATCGCCGGTGGTCGGCTTCACCCATCCCGCGACGGTCTTCATCAGTGTCGTTTTGCCGACGCCGTTGCGTCCGAAAATGCCGACGACCTCGCCGGGGCGCGCCTCGATGCTGATGCCCTGAATAATGTGGGACAGCCCGTAGTGAACATGAAGATTATCGATCTTCAGCATCATGCGTGCCCGAAATAGGCGGCCTTAACCGCGGGATCCGCACGTACCGCGGCCGGAGCGCCTTCCGCCAGTTTCCTGCCCTGATGCATGACGACGATGTGGCTGGAGATATCCATCACCAGCCCGATGTCGTGCTCGATCAGCAGGATCGTCACGTCGCGCGCCAGATCGCGGATCAACTTCGCGGTGTCTGCAGTGTCGGCATAGCTCATGCCCTGCGTCGGCTCATCGAGCAGCAGGATCGACGGCTCAGCCGCCAGCGAGACGGCGATCTCCAGCCGCCGCTGCTCGCCATGCGACAACGCACCTGCGAGTTCGCCCGCCTTGCGTCCGAGTTCGAAGCGTTCGATCAGTCCAGCGACACGATCCAGCGCCACGTCGCTCCTGCGCACCGGCAGGAACAGCCGGCGTGACGTTTCCAGCCGTTGTGCCGCGAGCCGCAGATTTTCGAACACCGTCAGATCGAAAAACAGGTTGGTGATCTGGAACGAACGGCCAAGGCCGGCGCGCTGCATCAAATGAGGCGGCGAGCCGGTACGGTCGATGCCGCGAAGTACCACCCGACCCGCATGAGGGCGGACCAGACCGCTGATCAGATTGAACAGGGTCGATTTACCCGCGCCATTGGGCCCGATAACAGTCGTGATCGCGTTCGGTTCGACCGCGAACGAGACTCCATCGACGGCGCGAATGCCGCCGAAGGCCACCGCCAAATCGTGGATTTCGAGAACCGCGCTCATGGCGATCCTCCCTTCAACCGCCGCTCGATCCACGGCCTGATCACGCCGATCAACCCTTTCGGCAGGAAGATCACGGTCGCCATGAACAGCAAACCGATGACGATGAGGTGATGCTCGGTCATCGACCCGATCACCGATCGCAGGATTGTCAGGATCACGCTGCCGTACAGGGCGCCGGCCAGCGTCCCTACTCCGCCGGTCACCACCGTGATCACTGCATTTCCCGACGTCGAGAAGAACAGCAGCTCCGGCGACACGAAGCCGCGCAGCATCGGATAGAGCGCTCCGGAAAGTGCCGCGACCACCGCCGCCAGGACATAGGCCGCCAGCCGCGCGTTACGCGTCGAGTAGCCCAGGAACGGCACGCGCCGCTCGTTGGCGCGTAGCGCCAGCAGAATACGGCCGAACGGCGCATCGAGAAGGTAGGCACTGACGGCGTAAAGCACGACGACAAAGCACAATGTGAAGAGAAAGAAAGCCGCCGGTGAGTTCGACATCACGGTCGCGATGCCGAGATTCACCGGCACGATCGGCACGCCGATCAGCCCGTCCGATGCGCCAAGCGCGCGGGTGTTGTAGATGGCCTTCGCCGCGACCTGTGCGAGGCCGAAGGTGACCAGCGCGAAGTACACGCCGCGCACGCGGTTCGCGATCAGACCGGCAAGAATTCCAACCACGATAGATGTTGCCAGCGCAGCGGCCATCGCCAGCCAGAACGACGGAACCTGCTTCAGGACGACAGCGGATACATAGGCGCCCAGTCCGAAGTACAGGGCCTGCCCGAGCGACAGCAGGCCAGTGTAGCCGAGCAGGATATCGACGGACAGCGCGAGCCCTGCGAAAATCAAGGCTTCAGTTGCAAGCCGCAGGAAGAACGTATCGCCTAGAGCCGCGCCGACCACGGCGAAGATCAATCCGGCGACGACGAAGATCGCAACAAGGACATGGCTCGCCCGCATGGCGAGACCGAGACGATCGACCACCGGGGCCGGTCTCACGCTGGCGACGGCCTCATGCATGGCCGAGCCGCCCAAATAGCCCCTGCGGTCTGATGACGAGAACCAGAACCATGATGCTGAAAACGATCGGATCGCTCCACACCGGCGATACGATCAGGCTGGACAAGGCCTGAATCTGGGTGATCAGCAACCCTGCCACGACCGCGCCTGCAATCGATCCCATGCCGCCGACGATCACCACCGTGAATGCGAGAAAGATGAAGTCCCGGCCCATGGTCGGGAACACCGAATAGATCGGAGCAAGCAGCACGCCGGCCAATCCCGCCAGCGCCACCCCGAAAGCAAAAGTCCCCGCAAACACGAGTTCAACGGGCACGCCAAGTGACGCCGCCATGTTGCGGTCGAATGCCGCTGCGCGCACCAGCGCGCCAAGCCGGGTCTTGTTGATGCCGATGCCGACGGCCGCGATGATGATGCAGCCGACGATGATCAGGAACAGTCGGTAGGTCGGCAGGATCACGCCCATCAACTCGACCGCTCCCGGAATTGGCGTCGGCGGCCGCTGCGTGTTCGCGCCGAACACTATCTTGAGACCCTCCTCAAGGACGAGACCGAGACCGAAGGTCAGGAGCAATGTCGTGACATGCCTGTCCGGCATGTTGAACACCCGCTGTATAAGTCCGCGCTCGACCGCAAAGCCGACCGGGACCATGACCAGTGGCACGATGATAAGCAGCAGCCAGAAGTTCACGCCCGCCGCGCCCAGCGCGAGGCCGAGATACGCACCGACGGCATAGAACTCGCCGTGCGCCATGTTGATGACGTCGAGCAGTCCGAAAATGATTGTCAGCCCCAACGCGACGAGCACAACGGCGACGCCGAGCGCCAGCCCGGTGATCATCTGCGGCGCGAGTACGAACTGGATATACTCAAGAACACCGGTCATCCGGAATCCATCAAATTGGGTTTGTGCGGGTCAGCGCGCCGGAACATTGGCGAAGGGCGAGCGATGCGACACGTTGGGTTCGTGGTGCATCGCTCGTCCGAATGGCGGAATGCGGTCGTCAGAACCGCTTGCAATCGTCAGCGCCGATCGCTTCTTCGCCGCCGACATTGCCAACGATCTTGAATGCGCCGTTGTCGACCTGAACGACATACATCGGCTGGATCGCCTGATGGTCGCCGGCGCGCATGGTTTTCTTGCCTTGCGGCGTGTCCCACTCAAGACCGCCCATCGCGGTGCGCACCTTGTCGGTCTCGGTCGATTTCGCCTTCTCCACGGCCGCCTTGTAGAAGTAGATCAACCCGTAGCTGTCGGCGCCGTAGAGATCGGGATCGGCCTTGTAAGCGGCCTTGAAGGCAGCCACGAACTTCTTGTTCGCCGGATTGTCGATCTGCGTCGAATAGCCGACGCCCGTGCCGAAACCATTCGCAGCCGCGCCGATGGCCTTGATATTCTGCGACGTCACCGTACCCGACGCACCGACCACCAGCAGCTTGCCGAGCAAGCCGAAGTCCTGCATCTGGGTCAACAGGCGAACCGTGTCGTTGCCGGCAACCGAAGTATAGAGAACCTCAGGCTTGGCCTGACGAAGCTGGCCGAAGTACTGGGTGTAGTCCTTGCTGTCGAGCGGCGCGAAAACCTCGCCGGTCGAAACAGCCCCAAGGCCTTCGATGGTTTTCTTGAACGTTGCCACCGTCGAGCGGCCCATTTCGTAATCGGGCCCCAGAAAATAGACCTTGGCCTTGGGCTTCTGCTTGGCAACCCATGCAGCCAGCGCAGTGGATTGCTGGCCCGCTCGCGCGTTGACGCGGAAGACGTTCGGCGAGCACTTGTCGCCCGTGATGGAATCCGCGAACGACACTGTGGTTGCGATCAGCTTGCCGGCGCGCTCGGCGGTCTGTCCGACTGCAAGTGTCGACCCCGAATTCACGGTGCCCGTGAGAAAATCGACCTTCTGCACTTCGAAAAGCTTTTCCGCCTTCTGCACGGCGACGGAGGGATTCGCTTCCTCGTCCTCGAAGATCAATTCGATCTGGCGGCCCATGATGCCGCCAGCGGCATTGACCTCCTTGGTAGCGAGTTCGAGACCCCAGCGCACCTGTTGCCCGATGGGGGCGTAAGTCCCCGACAACGGCGTCACGACACCGATCTTGATCGGATCGGCCGCGTGGGCCGGTATGGTAAGTGCGGTGGCGGCGAGCAAGCTCGCCAATGCGGTGACGGTCCGGATCATAATGACGCTCATCTCCTTGAGGCGAATGTTTCCCGTGCACAATGTTGAGCCCCCGTTCGGAGAAGCCTCATGGGCATCCATCCGATCGAGCATCATTGATGAGAAAACACAGAGGGCGGTGTGCGCGCGAAGCGTCAGGCATCCTGACGGAGATCACTTACGATCGACAAAAAATGACTGCGCGAAACCGACCGGTCCCATTCCTCACAATGAATGCGCTCTTGTCGGCGCGTTGATGAGGGTTTTGTCGGATGCCGGTCTCAGCGGCGATGCCACCGGTTCTTACAACTTACCAATTCGTCTCATTAAGTATATTGCGCCGCAAGATCATGGTGCGCGGCCGCTTCGCTTGCATGCCTCGATCGGGCGAGGCATTTCTTCATAAGAACCGACGTCGCTCTCGGGGACAAGCCGAAGTGGTTGCACACAGGTGATCCAACAGCCGCGCACAACGGGGAAGCTCAGGACCGGGGCAGCGCCGGATAGTGGCATCCGATAGACATGGCCCTCCCCCTCAATGTGCTTGAGGGGATGCGAGCCGCGTGGACTCTGCGATGCTCCACGCCCGAATAGTGCACTTAGAGGCTGCAGTGCCTTGGCGGCGTCTGATTACGCGAACCGCAGCATAACCTCTCAACGCAGCGCGCCCGATCGCACACCGCGCTACGGCTTCATCTTGATCCCGAGCTTCGCCCGCATATCCTTGAAGACAACAGCGATTGCTTCGATGATTTTCTCATTTGGATGCGCCTTGCAGTACACGATGACCTCATGCTCGGCTTCTTTCGCCCGCTTGATATTCAGCATGTGCTTGCGAGCGAGACCGTTGTACCAGCCGCTGTACCAGGTGGTGAGCATATCCGCATCCTGCTGCCACGTTCCGGCGAGTTGAGCGCAGGTCAGCTTCTGAACGTCCAAATATCCGTTGGCATCGGCGTAGGCGCTGAGGTCGGTCTGCGCGCGCGCCGCCTGCATCGATACAAAGCCAAGGGTCGCAGCGATGATCAGTGTTCTGAGCATAATCGTTCCAGTTTCGTTTTCGGAAATCGCCAGGGGCGTGAAAAAGACCGAGCCCATGCCGGCTCGCAAGAACCGGCACGGGATTGCGTGATCACGAGACCGTCTTGGCCGCGGGGATGGTCCAGGATCCATCGATGATCGACGGGTTCGTCTCGCTCGGCCAATACAGCCGCATCATCAGGATGAAATCACCGGCCGGCGCAGGGAGCCAATTCGACTCCTTATCCTTGCCCGGGGACTCATGCTGAATGTAGAGATCGGTCGAGCCGTCCGGATTGGTCTTCAAATCCTGCCGCGCGCTGATCGAGTACCGGTTGAGCGGGTTATCGACGAAGAAATAGTCGCTGTTGTACATAGTCAATGACCAGAATCCTTCCGCCGGCGGCAGATGACCCTTGGGGAAGTGCATGACGTACTTTTTCTTGCCGCTGTACGCGTGACCCTCGGCATCCGCCTTCGAGGTCGGATAAACCGCATCCTGCGGGCGATTGGCGCCGAGTCCGATGGCGGTCACAAGCCCGCGCATGAGATAGTCCGTGCCGTAGATGCCCGTCTTCGTGGTGAAGGCCCATCCGTTCTCGTTCTTGACCGCCTTGTTGATCTTGAACTGAAGCATGATCCGGTCGAACCCGACCACGGGCACCCGCTTGACGAAATCCGCCTTCAGCTTGCTCGCATCGAAGGATTGTCCGGGGACAATGCCGATCCGGGCAAACCTGGCGAGTTGGGCTGCATCGGCGTCGGACGGCGGATTGGTCTTCATCAGCTCGCAGAGCAGCGTGAAGTACTCTGCCGCGTCCATACGATTGACCTGGTCGCGAACCGGCGTCTTCATATCGATCGAAGGATCGGCCTTGGCCGGAGGCGGCGTATAGGCCTTTCCGTATGAACTCAACGGAACGAGCTTGAATTCATCCTGCAGCTTGTGCACGGCCGCGTAGTCTTCCGGCGTGCCGGTGCAATAGATGCGGCCGAGCAGCCAGACCATGCTGGTTGGCGATTTGTATTCCTTGACGCCGGCCGGCAGCGTGCCCTTCCAGCCCGGCCCGGTGATTGCATAGGTCTGGGCATCGGTGCCGGTGGTTCGCTTTCCCGGCACCTGGAAGACATTGGTCCAGCCGTCCAGCATCGGCATCAGGGAGTAGCGTCCCTTCATGTCCGGAATGCTGAGCACCCACGGCTCCTTGCCGACATCGAAGAACGATGTCGTGTAAAGCGTGTCGGCATTGGGGGCGGTGACATCTCTGAACGAAGCGTTGGGATAATGGCGCAGCTTGATGATCTGCCCCATCGGCGCCTTGGTCCCTACTGGCTCCGCAACGTTGGTCAGGACCCGCCGGGTCATTTCCATGGTCACCAGCGGGTAGCCGTAGATATAGGCATCAGTGGCGAGCCAGAATTCCTCCAAGCCGCCTTCGACGCCCATGAACGATCCTTGAGCCAGAGCCGAGCGGCTCATGGCCGCGACAGCAAGCAAGCTTGCTCCACCAAACGCAGCGGACCGACGCGTAATCTTCATGTGTACCTCCTCAATACTTGAACAAAAGTTTGATAGAATGGACTAGATGGTTCTCGACGGCATCGAGATCAGAAACGCGCGGTGACTCCCATCATCGGGCCGTGCGTCAGCATGTCGTATTCGTAGAGCGTATTGCCGGCGCCCTTCTCGAAATCGACGTAGAGCGCGCGATAGCCGACCATCGCGCTCCAGACCACGCGCTCGGTGCGGGCGAAGTCCCAGTTGAGATAACCCATCGCCTGCCAGGAGAATTTGCTTCCGACGCCGAAACCGCCGACATCGCCTCGCAACACCATGTCGGCCTGAGGCGAGAAGCGTTGGCGCAAGCGCAGGCCAATCAGCGGATCGAACCATGTCACGTCGCCGGAACGCGCAAAGGCGCGCCCGCCACTGACCGTGAGATCGCCGACATTTATCCCGGCAGCTACCGCGAGGTTCGCCTCGGCTCTCTGCCACCAGAAGCGCCCGCCACCATAAAGATCGATCGCGGTTTCCGCGCCGGGCGCGCTGCCCCGTGAACGCAACAGTTCATAGGCAAGAGACGTTTCCGCGATGAACATCTCGAACTGGGCCGACATGGATGCGGCCAGCGTTCCCCCGACAAGAGGATGGACGCTACGAGCACGGGCGCCGGCGCCCGATGCACCGAGCTTCATGTAGGCGAGATCGGCCATGACCGCGACGCGCCCTTGCCGGGCTTCGAAAGCGCCCATCAGACCGAACAGCTCCTTTGGAATCTTTCGTTCGAGAAAATCGCCAAAGCTGGCATCGATATCGGCGGTTCGACCCTTGATCGTCGATGAGCCGTTGATCGATGGCAGCCACGCATACGCCATCGCACTGACGGTCCACCCCGGCGACAGTTCAGGCGGTGGTGCTTTCAGCGCGGGGGCCGAGACATCGGCAGCGAAAGACCGAGCACCGCAGCAAAGCATGATGCCGGCGATCGCGAATAGGGAGATAATCGATCTTGTCATTCGCCACCCGATAGTCCGGACTTCAGTAGCAGGGCGGATACGGGTAGTAGCCGCAACGCGGCGCGTAGTACGGATACGCTGCCGCCGCTCCGACGGCCGCAGCCCCGGCAATCGCCGCGCCGCGGTAGTAAGCACCGCGCCACGCCGTCCGGCGCGCCGCACCGGCAAACGACAGCGGCGTCAGCGGACGACCAATAATGTCGATGAAGACAGATGCAGGGCCATCGGCTCCCGCAATGTCACCTTCCAGTACGTCAACATCGAAGGTCAGGTTGCCGCCATCGAGTTTCGGCGACTTCAAGACAACAACCGCGTCAAGCACAGCGGAGCCGTCCTTCTTGAATCCCGAAACGGTTGCGTTCGGCGGATCCTTGGCAAAGTTGTCGCTGCCGCTGCCCCAGTCCTCGACAATCCTTGCCGTCAAATCGTGTCCGGCGGCCCGGACCGGGCGATCCGCAAACACGATGGCATTCGGCGAAATCCCAACCAGAACGAGCTTGCCGTCCTTCAGGCTGGCACCTTTTGAATTCAACACGAACAGCGACGGAACGACCTCGGACTTTGCCTGTCCGATGGATTTTTCCAGCGGAACGTGCGGCTTGGTCTGCGTTGTCTGCGCCGCAAGCTGCCCGGGTACGCTAACCAGACTTGCAGCAGCAATGGCCATGAGCGTGGCGCGAAATGTCTTCATTTCAGGGCTCCGGCTGTTTTGCCTCGCGTTCGGCGAACGCGCTCCATCCGGGCCATTTCGCGCTTGCGTAAGCCGCGCGTCTTGCCACTTCGCGCCAATCAATCGGTGAAAGGCTTGCCTGGTCGCACAGCGCGTTTTCCGCGGTCGCAGTCCTTGTCAGCCTTTTGGGTTATTTGTTGCCGTCGATAGACAACAGGCTGAACCTTCATCAATCGCATAAAGGTTCGGCTGAAGCTGCTGGGCCCGGCATAACCGAGACGGCCAGAAATGTGCGAGATGCTCTGGTCGGTTTCCGCAAGCAAATGACAAGCCAATTCAAGGCGGACTTCCGCAACGATTTCGCTATAGCTTGTGCTTAGGCCGGTGAGATGGCGCTGAAGCGAACGCGGGCTAATTCCGAGTTGGTGAGCTGTCTGTTGAAGCGATGCGTCACCATGACGCAACAACGCAGCAATTGTCGCGCGTACGGAATACTGAGAAGGTACGGGGATGGGCTTCATAGAAGCGAACGGCTGATTTCCTTCCATTCAAGTCGTAATTTTATTTTTTATGTAAGCTTATGAACGGATTTGTTGGCCGTCTGGCCATAAGCCGCCAAAAATCAACAGAAGCCGCATCGGACGAGCGGCGTTGCTGCTCGACGCAGCCCGGCGCTGCGGTGCGAGACCGGCGCATGCCGCTAGCGGGACAGCGCATTCTCCCATTCCTCGCGGCAACGCAAACACCGGACCCAAGCGACAATCCGGTCGATGGAAAGCATCACTGTCCGATGGCGGGGCGGGTCAATGGCTAGCATCCCTTTGACGCGCTGCCAGTTTCTTCTTCCCTTCACCGACATTCTCGATGAAATCGGAGCACCGACGGGTTCTCTTCTGCAAAAATTTCGGCTTCCGTCGTCGCTGGCGGATAAATCCCATCTCTATGTCCCGATCCTGCCGGCAATCCGCTTCGCGGAGAACGCCCAGAGAGCGCAGGATATCGAGGATTTCGGCTTCCAAGCCGCGCGGCGGTTACACTATGCCCACCTGAGCGAGAGAATCCGGACCCTGATCGCTCTTTCCCCCACCTTGTTGGTTGCGTTGCAACACACCTGCAAATGGGCATCTGTCGAAGATACAATCCTGTGCATCTGGATTGAGCCAGCGGGCGATCATGTGAGGATTTGCAACAGGCTCACCGGAACAAACGGGCTTTCCCATCTGGAGCATTCGCAATGGCTTCAGAACATCTTCATCGTATATATCGTCCGGCAATTCGTCGGGCCCGACTGGGCACCGGCGACGATGGCCTTCGAAGCCCGCTACACGCCATGTCCGGCGACGCAAGCCCACTGGCCGAATACACGTTTCCTGTCAGGCCAGCCGGCTTCATGGATCGAGGTGCCGATCTCGTATCTAAGTCTCTCCGGCCGCCCGAACAAAATAAATCCAACGCCGCATGAAGATGACGGTGGCCCTTCTACCTATGAAATGGTCGAAACACTCAAATTGATGTTGCCGTCTTACCTGGACGAGGGATTTCCAGCTCTCGCTGAAATCGCGGAGATGGCCGGCGCGAGCACGCGAAGCTTTCAACGCAAGCTCGCATACGCCGGCCTTACATACTCGGATCTGCTCGATACCGTGCGGTTCGAGAATGCCAGCCGGCTTTTGCGCGACACTGACTACAAGATCATCGAGGTCGCATTCTCCTCGGGTTACGCGGATCCGGCGCACTTCACCCGCGCCTTCCGCCGAATTGCGGGCGTCACGCCGCGGCAATTTCGCGAGCAATCACGGCCGCGATAAACGCGCTCCCCTCGGGGCGCTTGCTGTCAACATGGATCAGCAAACGCCATTTCATTTCGCATACAACTAAACAGCGCCGCGAGGGCCGATACGTGCCCCACCCCTCTCTCGAGTCCACCCCTCCGCGTGATTGGCGCGAAATGGCAATCTTCTCCGCCACGATTCCGTTATGAACGCGAAGGCGTGGCGCCGCAGCGCTGCTGCTGTCCTACTGCTGTCCTACTTGAGCCAGCATTAGCGGAACGATGGCATGGATGTTCTGGCTGAAACCCCATGGGGCACGGACTGGGCCTGGAGCCTGCCGCTGATCCTGCTGAACGTCATCATCCACGTCTTCGGCCTCGCCTTCATCTATGATGGATTCATCTTTCTCCTTCGGGAGATAGACTTGCGCCGTAAATTCATGTTCCGATTTGCGATCGCTATGAACGCGGCTGTATTCCTGATCGTGGTCTTGCACGGACTAGAGGCCGTCACGTGGGCCCTCGCCTACCTTCTGCTGAACGCGATTCCAGACGCGAAATCCGCGATGCTCTATTCGCTGGGCGCCATGACGGGCTTCGGCGCCGGGACCATTTCTTTGCCCGCGCACTGGCAAATGATGGGCGTCTTGCAATCGCTTGCAGGATTGCTGTTGTTTGGTCTGAGCACCGCATTCATGTTCGCCATGTTCCAGGCCGTCTGGCCATCGCAGCAGCAGGCTGACAATCGGGGAGCCGCAACCCGATAGAGGCCCACTGGCCCGCGCCCTCCCCAACCAATCGCTCTGCGCATCCGCGGGCGATGCCAATTGGCGCGAAATGGCAAGACACTCGCCCATTTCCACCACATGGATGGAAAATTGCTGTCGGCTCCCAGCATGCTGAAGCTTGAAGCGCGTCGGAGCTCGCCCCAACATGATCGGGACCGGAATCTTGCGGACAAGCGCGCGGAGTAGGATGCCATGTTGCGCTTTCTGATCCTGACAGCCGCAGCTTTGGGATGCGGTGCATGCGCCAGCATTCCGGACAGGATGATGATGCCAGTCAATGCCCCTGCGAATGGCGCGACACATGTGCCAATCCTGGTGGCGACGACCCGACAGGCTGTCCCCGACAATCCGGGAGCAATGTTCAGCGGCGAGCGCGCGAACACAACTTCCTATGCCGCCGTGACGGTTTCCGTTCCGCCCGATGCGGCGCGAGCAGCCGGTCATGTCCAATGGCCCGCGTCCGCGCCAGGGGACCCCCGGCGCGAGTTTGTGACGACGGCTGCAAACTACATAGACAAGGCAGAATTCAGCTCAGCGATTGCCAGCGCGGCACGAGGCAATCGCAGGAAGGTCCTTGTCTTCGTGCACGGGTTTAATAACCGGTTCGACGAAGCGGTCTTCCGGTTTGCGCAGATCGTCCACGATTCGAAGTCCCAGGCGATTCCGGTCCTGTTCACATGGCCCTCGCGCGGCGAAGTGGCGTTGCGCGCCTACACCTATGATCGCGAAAGCGCCAATTACTCGCGCGATGCCCTGGAACAATTGCTGGCGACTCTCTCAAAGGATCCCCATGTGGCGGAGATCAATGTCGTCGCCCATTCCATGGGCAACTGGATCACGCTCGAGGCATTGAGGGCCCGCTCCATTCAGAAGGCAGCCGCGCCGAGCCGGAATCGTTCCGACAAGCTGAAGAACGCCCTCCTCGTGGCGCCGGACGTCGACATTGACGTCTTTCGCAGCCAGATTCAGCGAATGGGTCCGTACAGGCCACGGATTGAGCTGTTCGTATCGCGCGACGACACGGCGCTCGACGTCTCGAAGATTATCTGGGGCGGCATCCCGCGGATGGGCGATGTCAACGTCCACGAAGAGCCATATCGCAGCGAGCTTGCACGCGACAATATCGTCGTATTCGATCTGACCAAGCTGAGAACTTCCGGCGGCAACGCGCATAGCCGGGCCTTCGACGATATCACCGACGTCATGACAATGATCGAGCAGAGGCTGCCGGACGAGCGACAGCCAGCCCCCACTCAAGCAAATCTCCGATAACGCCAGACCTTTTTCAGTTTTCGAGCGACGTCTGCTTGTATCACCGGAGTTGCCGCTGCAATGGCCAAATGGCGATCGATGCGCAGGTCGCCTGCTGTCTGCCCATCAGCGATGCTGAATGTTTCGCGAACCTTGTTGGCGCCGACAAGCGAAGCCATGCCCTGCGGCATGACCTCGACCAGTGCTGTACGCTCTCCCGCCTCTTGAACCACCGCGCGCAACGCATCGCCGGCCGTAATATCCAGGATCCGGCACGAGATATCCGCCGGCCAATAGGAGAGCGGCATGATCACACTTCGGGGATCGGACCACCGCCGTTGGGCATCGGACGGCCGGAGTCACGCCACTCAACTGCGGCATGAAAACCGCGCTGTTCCGCGAACTCCTTGAACCAGCGCCCCTCCGCCGAATGGCGCGTGATGCCATCAAACAGCGTCGCCAGCGTTTGCGTCGATCGCAGTCCCATATTGTCGAGAGCCTGATTGACCATCAACTTCTGCATGGCAAGGTGGTTGGTCGGCACCGAAGCGATGCGATCAGCAAGTGCTTCAACACGGGCATCGAGCTGATCAGCCGGCACGGCTTCAAGTATAAGGCCCCAATCAGCGGCGGTACGCCCGTCGATCTTGTCGCCGGTCAGCAGCATGCGCTTCGCACGTTCGACACCAAGGCGATAAACCCACATCGCCGTGGTCGGACAACCCCAGATACGGGCTGGCATATAACCGATCTTCGCATCTTCAGCCATGATCACCAGATCGCAGCTCAATGCAATATCGCTACCGCCAGCAACAGCATAGCCATGGATTTTGCAGATGGACGGCGTCAGCGAACGAAACAGCGCAAAGAAATCTTCGGTATTCCTGCTCATACCCCGAAAATCACGGATAGCATCCCAGGATGGATCAACTTGATTCCATTCGCTGTTACCCTCCTCTGCAAATTTCTTCAGATCATAGCCAGCACAGAATGCGGGCCCGTCACCCGCGAGGATAATGACATGAACATCAGGATCAGCATCGGCCCGCTCGACAGCGGCGCGAATTTCGCGAGGCATGCGATCGTCGATAGCGTTGAGTCGGTCGGGGCGCGAAAGCGTAATGTAAGCCTTGCGATTGCGCGATTCATAGCGAAGAGTCTGGAAATCAGTCATTGATGGATTTTCCCAATTTAGAGGCGTCGGTTTGGGCAGAAACCGCCGACTTCTGATCAAGAAGAATGCGAATCGCCCAGATCCATTCGTCAAGAAGACGGTTTCGACGCGCGCGACTGCTACGCAACACACCGGCCAAGGCGAGACCGCGAACGAACTCGGTCGTCAGTGCAACTACGGTCGCGTAAGCGGGGCGCTCGCGCAGCAATCCGAAGAGATCTCCGACGACACGATCAAGATCACGCCGCGCGCGACTTTCAGCGGTACGAAGCGCTGCTCGCAACTGTGGATCTGTACGGGCCACCGCCCACAGCTCCAGTTCGGCCAGATAAGCCGGCTGCGCGAATGCATCGGCAAGAACGCGGGTAGCGCGATCGATCGGGTCGATGTCTTCGGTTTGAGAAGCCAGCGCCTCACGCGCAGCACTCTCGTTGCGACGCACGAGCTCATCAACGGTGGCTGCGAGCAACTCCGCGTGAGTCGGAAAATGGTGAAGAAGCGCACCACGGCTCACTTCCGCGCGCTGCTGAACTGCAACTGTTGTGGTCGCTGCCGTTCCATCCTCGACAAGCGATGCAACTGCTGCATCAAGGATGCGCTTATGCGTGGCCTCGTGTTGAGATGCGCGGATGGAAAGACCGGATTTTGGTTTTTGCGCCATGCACTGCAATTCCACGTCTTTTACAGTCATATCTGACTGTAAGTTAATATTATACAGTCACGCGAGACTGTCAAGCAAACCGACAACTTGCTTCGCCAAAACATACCGCGACGAATAACATGCCTTCATTCTCGCGGCGGTACACGACGACCGCTCCGTACCGACGGAGAGAACGATTGAACACACAACCACTGCACCATGGCTGTATGCGAGATAAATCAATCCTCAGATCGGCCGGCCGGTATATGGCATCGACGAGGTCAACCCGCCATCAACCGGGAATGCCTGACCATTGACGTAGGACGCCTCATCGCTCACGAGAAACAGTCCCATCGCCGCTAGTTCATGCGGCTGCCCCGCGCTTGAGCGGATTGAGCTGGCCGATCCTCGATTCAGTCCCACGCTCGCGCGCACCGTCAAAAACGGGCTTGGTCATGTCAGTCTCAATGAGGCCCGGACAGACAGCATTGATACGCACGTTGGTTCCGGACAGCGAATAAGCGGTGGTCTGAACAAGGCTGATAACACCAGCCTTGCTTGATGCATAGGGATGACCGCTGGCGCCCGCTTTCAATCCGGCAACCGAGGCCGTGCAAACGATCGCACCATGGCCTTGTTGGGTCATCAGAGGAATCGAATGCTTTACCGCAAGGAAGGGACCGATCAGATTGATGCGCAAAACTTCCTGCCAATGCTCGGGCGTCTGTTCGGTGAGCGGCACCAATCCGCCGCTAATGCCAGCATTGGCCCAGATCGCATCGAGCTTTCCGTAACTCGAAACCGCTCTGGCGATAAAGCCCTGGACATCCGGCTCCAATCCAGCATCAGCGATCACGAATTCGGCAATGCCACCGGCATTCCGAACTTGTTCGACCGTGCTTTCGACGTCATCGGAGACATCTACCGCGACGACGCTAGCACCCTCGCTGGCAAACAGCAGCGCGGCAGCGCGACCGATACCACTTCCCGCGCCGGTGATGATGATCGACTTTCTTTCGAGACGACGCATGTATCAACCCCTGGCTCGGGCCGCGCTCACGAGAGCGCGGCCGATCCTCTTGATCGTTCCAGTTGCTTACTTTGCAGCCGAGCTAATTAGCGGGCACTCACCTTCGCTCTCCGGTCGGAATGCCTGGGCACCCGGCACAGTCTGCAAAATCGCGAAAAGATCGAGAGCGCTCTTGGATTCCGTCGGCGATTTTGCACGCCATAGCATCATGTCCTGGAGTACACGGCCGTCGCGACGGATCTTTACATTCTTGTTGTAGAAGTCGTTCACGGGAAGTTCACGCATCTTTTGGCCAACCTGATCAGCGGCCTCGCTGCCTGTCGCCGCGACCGCTTCCAGATAATGTTTGGTGGCAGCATATGCCGCAGCGTGGTTCATGTTCGGCAGATTATTGCCTGGAAAGCGCTCCATATAACGCTTGGTCCAGGCACGCGTATCGTCGTTCAGATCATGGTAGAATGAACTGGCGCCAAGCGTTCCTTGCGCCGTTTTCAAGCCAAGCGCCTGTATGTCGTTCACGAACACGAGGAGCCCTACCAACTGCTGCCGGCCTTGCGTGATGCCGAATTCGTTTGCCTGCTTGATAGCGGTCAACGTATCACCGCCGGCATTTGCCAAAGCCACGACTGATGCCTTCGACGCTTGCGCGGCCAGCAAATAGGACGCGAAGTCAGCTGTTCCAAATGGATGCTTCACGACTCCGGCAACACTGCCCCCGCCCGCCTCGACGAAACGGGTTGTGTCACGCACGAACGATTGGCCAAAGGCGAGATCGGCCGCGACGAAGAACCAGCTTTTACCGCCATTCCCGACAACTGCCTTGCCGAGAGTCGACGCAAGGCCGTAGGTATCAAACGACCAGTGCGTTACATAGGGCGAACATAGCTTTCCCGTTATATCTGACGAGCCCGCCCCAACGACCAACAGTGTTTTCTTCTTTTCTTTAGTCACGTTGAGAACTGCGATGGTCGCTGCTGTTCCCCCACCCGCGAGAATGACATTCACGTTGTCGACGTCGATCCATTTTCGGGCCATTGCCGCAGCTACGTCGGGCTTATTCTGATCGTCGCCGGTGACAACCTCGATCCGCTTGCCATTGACCTTGCCACCGGCATCCTCGACGGCGAGTTTAACTCCCTCGACGGTGCCGCGGCCGGCTACATACGAGTAAGTCCCGTTCTGGTCCGACAGAACCCCAATCCTAATGACATCTTCGGCAGCCGATGCGCCCGTTCCAAAGACCGATGCAACGAGAGCGGCTGTAGAGAAGAGAGCACTCAAACGCATATTATTACCTCCCTGTTCAACTTTGTTTTGATCTTCAAGTGGAAATGCCTTCAACCTGCTCAGCTTTCACAGAGTCGATGGTTAGTTAGCCGGATCAACAAAGGTGCAGCCGTACTGCGCTGGCCCCAGGCTTGGACATCGATAATCCGTCCATCAATAGGTCGAGAGCAGCTTGTCGAATTGGTACCGCTCACTCATCGAACTGTACTGTTTTATGATTTCGGCATTCAGGCTGGCCGCCCAATCTTCATTCAATCTCTGCTCGACCTCCTCGTGCACCTCGATCAACATCGCGCGCAATACACGGTTGACCCGTGTCAGCTCGGAAATCCGCACCGATTCCGTCATGCCATCGCCGGTCAGCGAAGACCGCACTCGGCCCGCAAGTTTCTCGCTGACAAACGGCGCAGCCGCAGCGAGCAGCCCGCGCAACGCGTTGTTTTCCTCGACGCGCACCTGAGCCGCTGAATCGTATTCAAGTGCCGCGCACTCGATGATCGTCGCAGCGATCCCAACGTAGTAGGCGCTATAACCATCCAGTGCCGGCACGATCGACTCTTTGAGGTGCTGCGAAACGCGATTTAGAACCGCATCCACATCAATGGCGAGCGACATCGCGGCCTCCATACTTACGCATACATTATCTCGTTCAGAATGGGAGGAAGGCACCGCTCGACAGAGTTGAGGCCGAACCATGCGCCAACAACAAGCTGAGGATTGGTGTTTCTGCCTGCGCCATAGGTGGATGCTGCGCTGACATGCAACGCGACGAGCTTCAGCAGCGCGAGAACATTCCACCATCGAAGCGACGCAGCGTCCGCTGTAAGACCGCTCGATTGCTCCCACAAATCAATGGTGTGCTCCCGGCCGACCATTCCACCCGGACGCTTCTTGCCCCAAACAGGACATGTGCCGTATCCGATATCCTCCATGGGATCACCAAGATGGAACATTTCCCAATCAAGGATCGCATGAACCTGGCCCATCTCATCATAGAGAAAGTTTCCAGCACGATAGTCGCCGTGCACGGGCGACACGCGCTGAGCAGGCAATGGTGGGTTAGCCTTCAACCAGCGGATCGCCGCTTCCACGCTTGGCAGCGCGATGCCATTTGCGAGCTGAATTTGCGCGGCTCTGAGCTCGCCGAGCCATGTATCCAATGCGATTGCTGCACAGTCGGTCGCGTCCGGCACAGCGAAGCAGCTCGCAAGTCCTGTCCGCTCGATGTCAACCTTCGACAGATCCCCTAGCTGAGTCCAGAACTGCTCGCCAAGCTTTTCGCGCTGGTTCACCCACGGGGGTTTGACGATATTCGCCCATGACGATTCGCAGCCTACAATTTCCTCCATCAGCATGAACGAGCCACCGAGATACGCCTCGTCAGGCTCCGTGAAGAACACGCGAGGTACACGCATTGAGGTCTGCTGAAGCGCCTGAAGTGCCAGATACTCGCTACGAACAGAACTTATGTTCGATGAAGCAAGGCATCCCTCTGGCATGATCCGTAAGATCGCACGACGACTCTGCGCACCGCCATCCTCATCGTAGTGCAGCAAGATCCGATAGGTGTCTCGGGAAGCTCCGACATGGCACTTCTGGATGGACGACACCTGTACGTTCCGATGTTCTCGATGCTTAGTGGCCCAGTATTGCGCCAGGCGCTCACCAATCGTCGCGGTTTGCAGCATTATGCCTGCCCTAGCGTTGCGCGACCGACGCGCGGAATCCATCCATGACGCCTGTCAGGCCGCTGGGCGCATGTGGGCCGAAAATACATTGCTCCAGGATTGCGGAGCCCACGACACCGTCATCCCGGGTCACCGTGCAGACATGATGAATGTGGGAATTTTTCCGGAATGCCGGGTTTGGCTGATCGGCTGGCCAAGCATTCTCATCGACGAATAGCGCGCCTTTCCAGGTGCCATGTTCCCAGTCGCGGTTGATATAGCCGAGCCCCGTAAGAGAGAAAGCCACTTTGGGGTTTGGCACGAGCTGCAAGCGCATGCGTAAGCCCCGCTTGTCATTCAGATCGACATCAAGTCGCTGAATGCGACGGGTGCCTTCGATGTATTGCGGCACGAAACGAACCGGGGTCACGATGTCCCCGCCGACATCCCGCATATACAGCGGCGAATCCCCTGCCTCGCACAGAGGCAGCAGCGCGCCGACCCGATGCGGGATTTCACCCTCGTTATTATCTGTCAGATGCCAATGTAAGCAGGTGTCGGGAAAGAACGTGGGTGACCAGAACCAATAGAACTGTCGAGACCAGCGCGTCTGCGCACCTGGGCCGCCTAACGGCCGGATTCCCCATGAATGATCACGGACGCCGAGAACATGCTGATCATCGAGATCGATATGACGCCCCTTGATATCGATCGAGCCAGACCACGAGCCGAGCTGACTATAGCGCGTCATATCGACGGTCGTCCTTGCTCCATCCGTCAATATTTCCCGACCTTCTTCCATCACTCCAGTTCGCGCTTCGAACACCATATCGGCCTGAAATTGCCGACCGGGGTCATCGACACGAACACGCACGCGGCGCATCGGCGCAAGAATCTCGATGGAAATCGGACCTATCGCACTGTTCGCCCGTTCGATCGGTGACGAACCGCTCGCAAAGATGGAATACTGGGTGCCGTCAACGCTCACACTGAATGCAGCATCAACCACTTCCCGATTCGGGTAGAAGCCAAACGCAGCGCCAAAAACGAGTGATGCGTCGGGTTTAAATCCCTCGAAGAAGTAGCGATCATAAGCATTGGTGTCGGTCGTCCCGACGCTGGCAATCGGCATTGGCGTCTGGTGAATCAGATAGTCATCGAACTTCGTAATCATCTCGGTCTCCCTATCAGGCGGCTCATGCGAGGCATCACCCTCTCGCTCGATCCTGGCCGTCCTCGGCTCGTTCAGAGCCTCTCGAATTTTGTTCCAGCTCTTTCTGGTAACCCATTCCCCTTTGCCGCCACGACATGGCACCGGCGGATCAGATCATCTGGGCCCAAGCTCCTCGAGCACCCCTGAGGCCAACAGTTCACGAAGCTTGAACTTCTGCACCTTGCCGGAAGCCGTGAGCGGGAACTCGTTGCAGATCAGCCATTGAACAGGGACCTTGAACGGCGCAAGTGAAGCGCGGCAATGGGCTCGCAATTCCGACACTGTCGGTGGTCGTGCGGGATCAGCGGCGCGAATTGCTACGCTGACAATTTCTCCCCAGTACTCATCGGGAGTGCCGAACACGGCTGCGTCGGCGACGGCCTCGTGGGTAAACAGAACTTTCTCAATTTCGACAGGGTAGATATTTTCTCCGCCGCGAATGATCATATCCCGCAGGCGGCCTGTTATCCGTATGTATCCGCGCGAATCCATCGAACCCAGATCACCGCTGCGCAACCAGCCGTCTGCCGTAATTCTGTCGGCTGTCGCCTCCGGCATGCCGTAGTACTCGATCATGCGCTGATAGCCGCGCACCTGAATCTCGCCTTCAATTCCGATCGGGACCGGGTCTCCTGTATCAAGGTCAGCGATTTTCACTTCGGATTGCCACAGCGGCCTTCCGGACGTGGCAGCCTTGTCGTCGATCGAATCATCCAACGATGTCTGGCAAACAATGGGGCTGAGTTCAGTCTGCCCATAAAGTGGCAGTAGATCACAACCCAGACCTTGCTTGACCCGCCGCTGCATTTCCGCTGGCACCGGCGCACCACCACACAACGCGACGCGCAATGACGAAAGATCACGATGGTTTTTGTGTTGCCGCTCGAGCATCGCGATGATCATCGTCGGCACGCCTTGAATCAGATTACTTCGCTCGCGCTCGATGGCATCAAGCATCAGATCGGCATCGAACAAAAGCGGCAGCACGTAGGTCGAGCACGTCGTCACGCACCCCAGCGCAGAGACCACTGAGCCGCCGGTATGAAACAACGGGAGTGGACTCACGAACACGCCGCGATCCAATCCCGCGCGGGCGCCAACGAAGCTGGCGTTGGTGACCAGACCACGATGATGCAGAAGAACTCCCTTCGGCTCACCGGTCGTGCCTGACGTGTACTGCACCTGCGCGGGATCGCCTGGCTTCACCGCCGGAAGCGTGCCGGTGCGAACCCTGGCCCGCACCGTTGTCTGCCAATCGACCATACAGAATGTTTCGCGGACCTCGTTGGCCACCTCGCGCGCGATCGCAAGCATGTCGGTGCCGCGAAACTGATCCGCATGAATCAGCCCGACGGCCTGCGATTGACGGAGCACATAGCGCAGTTCGCCAGTGCGCAGCGCCGGGTTGGCGGTGACGAGCACAAGCCCCGCCAATGCGGCGCCATACTGCACGATCACCCATTCCGGCACGTTCGGCGCCCAGATACAAATCCGCTCGCCCGGCTTGTACCTTTCCAACAACCAGTGCGCGCAGTTTTCCGCCTCCGCAAGCAGCGCAGCATAAGTCCAGCGCCGATCGGTCGCGTCGGCATCGACAAGCGAGGCCATACCCTGCGGCACGACCTCGACCAGAGCTGTGCGCTCACCCGCCTCCCGGGCCGCCGCACGCAACGCATCGCCGGCCGTCATATCCAGGATCGGACGCGAGGTATCGGCAGGCCAATAGGAAAGCGTCATGCTCCCACCTCGGGAACTGGATGCGACGTCAAGCTTGTCGTTGGTCTCAGCAAGCATTGCCGCACGACTTGAAAGATGATGCAGAAGCCCGTTGCCGCTGACATACGCACGCTCCCGCATGGCACGGATCGTCGTCGCCTCGCCCCGTTTGATGAGCACGGCACCCGCGGAAACAAGAATCCACTGATGCGTCGCCTCGCGCTGAGTTCGAGTAGAGGGCTTAGGCTGGACTTGCGTCTCATACCAACCAACCACATACTTTTGACAATCAGACTTGACTGTGTAAGTTGTACAAACAGTCATTCATGACTGTCAACTAAAATAAGCGAGCAAGATGTCTTCCACGGCCGGCTGGTGCGCCGAAGATTTTTCACCACAGGTTGATGAGACGTCGCCACCTTTCGTGAACAACAGGAAGAACTTTATGTACCAAGCCATTCACTACGAGGTGGACGATACAACCGCCATCATCACGCTCGATCGTCCGGATGATATGAATACTATTGTGCCCCCCATGCTTGACGAGTTGGATGCTGCGGTTTGCGACGCCACTCGCGACGACAAGGTCAAGGCCATCGTTCTGCAAGGAGCGGGAAAGACGTTTTGCGCCGGATTCAACTTCGCCGACGGCTTCCACCAATGGGACAACGACCTCACGACAGACAATCAATGGGACGCCGGCAAGGACATGGTGAAGGTGACACACCAGCAATTCGGCTGGGTGCCAAGGTTCATGTCGTTATGGCGCACTCCCAAACCTGTCATCACCCAGATTCACGGCTGGTGTGTGGGCGGTGGAAGCGAGATGGCACTGTGTGCCGATATCATCATCGCATCTGAGGATGCATGCATCGGTACACCTTATTCCCGTATGTGGGGCTGCCATCACGCGGGAATGTGGGTTCATCGCCTCGGGCTTGCGAAGGCCAAGGAACTGGCACTCACCGGACAAGCCTTATCAGGAAAGGAAGCAGCCGCGATCGGTCTTATCAATCAGGCCGTGCCGTTCTCCGAGCTTCAGCAGGCGACACGTGCACTGGCTAAGCAACTGGCAACAATCCCGACATCCCAACTTGCCGCGATGAAGCTCATCGTCAATCAAGCCTATGAAAACATGGGTCTCCAATCTACGCAATTGCTCGGATCGGTGCTCGACAGCATGCTGCGCAACACACCTGAGGCGCGTGACTTTATCAAACTCGCGACCGAGAAAGGCGTGACCGCCGCGGCAGCCCTGCGCGATGCACCATTCGGCGACTATAGTCAGGCGCCGAGATCGTCCAAGCCGAATCCGGAGCATGTCGTTTACGCCGGATCGATGAGGAATGCCGGGTGAGGATTTAACATAACTGCACCCAGTGTGATCCATATAAGGCGCCGCGATAGCAGCGATGATGGAGGCGACTGGCTGGCAGTCTCGCACTCGGTACGCGGGTTTCTGGCTGGCGTGGTTCGCAAGAAGCTCGGGCTCAATCTGCTGTCCGAGGCAGGAGACAACGACCGCATCTATCGCGTGAAGGCCGAACGTGACTACGGCCACGACGTAAGAGCCATGGTCAAGGACGCCACCCGCTAGGCTCTGATTGGACTGAGCCGTCGAAAAGCCCCATTGTAGGAGCCATTCTTCCGGAGATACGCCTAACGCGGATTTCCAGGAAATGCGTGGTGGCGGAGGCAGTCCGGTGCGAACCAGTCTCCGCGCCGAAATCCCTGCGAACAGGGATTTTTACAGGGAATTTCGCGAAATCGAGGCAGATATTTGGGGTCCGTGATCGCAAAAATAGCTGCGCCGCAACGGTATCTCACTAGATTCCCTGCACTCACTTAACAGGGAAAGTATCTTACGGATTAGGGAATCTCGCAGCACAATCAGGGAATTGTGGTACCGATTAATTGCAGACGTATGGTGATGAAGCTCACGGACAGGATCTGCTCGGCATCGCTCCTCGTCGAGCACGTTCTTCTCAGCCGACAACACGTATATTGCGCCGGAGAACATGGAAGATGCGATCGCAAAAAACGTCAAATAGCGGAGTAACTGAAGGGCATTTGCACCAGCATCCTCGCGGCTTCAGGCATGCTTTGCCTTACACCTCGAAACTCGCAACCACAGCTAGCACCATGTCGGTAGCGTAGTTGCAATGTGGGCAAGTGGAAATTAATTGAACGGAGCCAGTACGATGAGCCCTCTTCATGCAGAAAGCCATGCGATCGAACGTATCGGATGGCTGAGAGCTGCGGTACTCGGTGCCAACGATGGGATCATTTCGACTGCCAGTTTGATCCTTGGCGTTGCTTCGGCTGCCGCACCTCGGACAGATATTCTGCTGACGGGCATCGCAGGTCTTGTAGCTGGGGCTATGTCGATGGCTGCCGGCGAATATGTCTCGGTAAGTTCGCAATCCGACACCGAACATGCAGATCTTGCGCGTGAGAAGCGTGAACTGGCAAATGACCCAACTTTTGAACAAGAAGAGCTTGCGCAGATTTACGTGACGCGCGGACTTGAAGAAAACCTCGCGCGAGAGGTAGCGAAGCAATTGATGGCGAAAGATGCACTCGGGGCACATGCGCGCGACGAACTCGGAATCTCAGCTATATCGACGGCTCGCCCCATTCAAGCCGCGCTTGCATCCGGCGCTACGTTCTCAGTCGGAGCTGCGGCACCGCTCGTGCTCGTCATGGTATCGCCAGTCGACGCGCTCATTTCCGTTGTCTCGGCAGGGTCATTGCTTTCTCTTGCAATTCTCGGGGCCATTGGCGCAAAGGCTGGGGGTGCAGGTTTGCTAAAACCGACCCTCCGTGTAGCGTTTTGGGGAGCGCTCGCGATGGCAATGACCGCCGGGGTCGGAGCGATCTTCGGCAAGACTATCTGACCAGCCTTTCGCGCTCCTTACCGTCGGACTTCTAGCAACCTAAGTATTTCAGCGGTGAGTTCCCAGCACCGGAAAATCTTGACGTCTCCATGAGTGCTGCAAGGAAATGATTGGGAACACCGAACAAAAAGACGCGACAAGCGTCGCCCACATATCCAGGAACGCGCGAGCCTAACAACCAGATTAGCCTGGGCAATCAATTGATCGCCCAGCAGGTGCTTAGCGCATTGGATGTACGCATGGGCTCCCCCTGCTTCTACTGCTGTGGAATCTCGCCCTTGGTCCCATGCATGAATGCGAGCATTTCGTTCTGGGTGAGCTTGCCATCCTTGTTGCTGTCCATTGCCTTGAAGATTCGTTCGTGAGCGAGTTGGAACTCTGGCAATGAGATGACTCCGTCACCATCGGCATCCATCAGCGCGAAGATCATGCGGAACATGATCGGTGGTCCCATCATGTTTCCGCCTGCCCTGCCACGATCTTTCGCGCCGCGCCCCACCATCATTCCCATCATATTTCCACCACGCATCAAATCTTGCCGCTCTCCCGATTGGTTGGCGGGCGACGTGGTCTGCGCAGGGATTGGCACTTGGTCCTGCCCCGGATGATGGCCCTCGTGATCAACTGTCGATTGAGCATATGCGGGATAGCTCAGGGCGACAAACAGAAGAACTGCGGAAATAGTTAAGCGTGGCATGGAGCTTCTCCGGCGTTGAGATGGAGTGATGACGGTGCCGATTTATGTCGTGTTCGGTTTGACGCAGATCAATTGGCCGCAGGAGAGAAGTCACGATGACATCGTCGCGCGTCAATACACCGATCAAACCTACCGCGGCGATACTGTTCTTGGCACTACGATGGGGCAGCGCTTGAGGGTGACACACCGAGTTCTGCCGTCATGAGTAAAACGGCACAATTTACCTGCGCTCTTGTGCCCGAAGGCGGCCTTCGATCATGTTGCGACGCTCAATCACATCAGACCGAGGCTTCGTATCAACATATAGAATGCCACCGCGAATATGAGCACCGCGAACACGGTGTTCAATGCGCCTTTGCGGTCGGCGAGCAGGCCAGCGGAACGAGCGCCGAGCAACCCGCCGACAACGCCGCCTACGACAAACACCGCGGCAAGAGGCCAATCCACAAGGCCGGACAAAGCGTAATTGGCAGCCGTGGTCAGCCCGAACGCGGTCACGGCCACGAGAGAGGACCCAACTGCATTAAGGATCGGCATGCCGGTGGCCATAATCAGCGCCGGCACGATCAGGAAGCCCCCGCCGATTCCGAAAAAGCCGGACAAGACACCCGTGATGAGTCCCAAACCGAGAAGCTTCGGAAGATTCTCCGGATTGAGCCGAATCGACGGCTCGCCCATGCCGGAGCGACCCTTCAGCATTAGTCCGCCCACCACCATCATGACGATGGCGAACAGTGCCAGCAGTTTGTGGCCATCGACGAGCTTGCCGAGGGTTGAGCCGAGAAAAGCGCCCGCCACGCCCGCGAGCGCGAATACGGAGGCGCAACGCCACTTCACGTTGCCGGCGCGGGCGTGGCTGGCGAGGTTAAAGGCAGCGTTCGCCGCGACGGCAATGGCGCTGGTGCCGATCGCCACGTGTGGATTCGGCACCCCGACCACATAGGCGAGAAGCGGCACCGCCAGAATTGAGCCGCCGCCCCCGACCAGCCCAAGTGAAAATCCAACTACCGAGCCAGAGACGAGTCCGAGCGCGCCTTGGGTCAGCGAGAGCATAGTCGGCAACTCCTCGATTCAAAGCAGTGTCATACGGCTCTCGTGTTCGGGCCATAGATTCTGCGGTTCCAAGGCGCTCGCATTAGAATGCGGGCCATGCCGCAAAAACCGGTTACGCCGGCCGTGAGTAGCCCGGCGCCAACGAAGATCGGTACGACGAAAAACCAAGGCGATGCGAAGAGGCCGAGCAGCGTCCCAATAAGGGCCAGGCTGCCCGCCCCGATCTGCACCTGGCGTTGAAGTTCCAGCGGCTGGCTCCGGTCGCTCACGACACGCAGGCCCGCCTTGCGCCAGGCGTCGAGTCCACCCTCAACGATGAAGGCTTCGCAGGCTTCGCCTAGCTTCGCCGCAAGCCGTAGCGCGTTGGCCTTGGTGCGGGCGCCGGATTTGCAGTGAAAGATGACCGGCTGGCCCTGACGTACAGCGAGGTCTGCCTCGTCGAAGCTTGACAGGGGCAGGTGCCACGCGCCGGGAATGTTCTCGCGAGCATACTCATCGGCTTCGCGAATATCGATCAACAGCGCGCCACTATCGAGTAAACGGCGCGCCTCGGCTGGCTTGATTGTAGACAATGACATGTTTGCTCCTCTGTTTTTCTTAACGCCCCGTCGCCTTGACAGGCTTGCAAAACAGCCTGTGCAGCGTGGCAAAGAGTTGCTCGATGCGCGGATCAGCGATGCGGTACCAGAGCGTCTGGCTTTCACGCCGGAAGGTGACGAGGCCCTCCTCGCGCATCCTTGCGAGATGCTGCGACAAGGCCGATTGTGACAGGCCGACAGCCTCCGCGAGAGCACTCACATTGCCCTCCCCGCATTCGACGAGCTTGCACAGGATCATCAACCGACGCTCGTTGCCGAGCGCGCGCAGAATGCCCGCTACCTCAGCCGCCTGATTCTCGAAAGTCTGTGGATCAAAGGCTCTGGAAGCCATGTGCCGTTCCTATAATTTAGATATTGCTTATTTAGCAAATACTAATATATACGTCAAGATCGAATGGACCAGTAACAAGGAGATTCAAACCATGTCAGGACAACCCATTATCCAGGCATTCTTTGACGAGCCGACCAACACGGTGAGCTATTTGGTCGCCGATCCGGCGACGAAGACGGCCGCCGTCATTGACCCCGTGTTTGACTACGACCACAACTCGGGCGAAGTGGACACGCGATCGGTCGAAACCATCCTGAAGGCCGCCGGAAAGGCAGGTTACACGATCAAATGGGTGCTCGAGACGCATGCCCACGCCGACCACCTGTCAGGTGCGCCCTTCATCAAGGCAAAGACCAGCGCCAAAATCGGCATCGGCGAGCACATCAAGGACGTGCAACGAATCTTCCGGCCGATATTCAACGCCACCGACCTAAAGATCGACGGCAGCGACTTCGACCATCTCTTCGGGGACGGCGAGCGTTTCAAGATCGGCAAGCTCGACGTGGAAGTAATCTACACGCCTGGGCACACGCCCGCCGACGTCTCTTACAAGATCGAGGATGCCGTCTTTGTCGGCGATACCCTGTTCATGCCGGACTACGGCACGGCGCGGGCCGACTTCCCCGGCGGGGACGCGAATAAGCTTTACCGGTCGATTAAGCGGCTCTTGGCGCTGCCGCCAGAGACGCGACTGTTCATGTGTCACGACTACAAAGCTCCCGGCCGCGACACCTACGCTTGGGAGACAACTGTGCATGAGGAGCGTGAGAAGAACGTCCAAGTCAAGGAAGGTATCACGGAAGATGAGTTCGTGGCCATGCGTCGAGCGCGCGACGCCAAGCTCGCGGCACCGCGGCTGCTGCTGCCCTCCATCCAGGTCAACATCCGTGCTGGCAAGTTCCCGCCGGCCGAAGCGAACGGGGTGCGCTATCTCACCATTCCGGTAACGCTAAAGGGCGGTGCGGAGAGCAGTGTTTAAGCGCAAGCGAAAGTAGCTGTTGGTCCTTCGCGACCTGCATTAGCAAGCCACCGTCCGTCCATAACCGGACATGAAGCGCGCCGTGAGACATCTCACACGAGAATGGCCGAACAATCGCCATCATAAGCCGGCCTCACGTTGAGAGCGCCTCATGGCGTGCGCGTCCTATCGCAAACGTTTTCAGACGGCCGGCGGAAACGAGATAACCTACCACGACCGCAGCAACCGCAACCAATATCTGAGTGGAGAGTTCGCCGAATCCGAACGCCGGTGACAAAGGGCTGAAAATCACCAGTAGCGCAGCTGCAAGTGCCCCAAGAGAAGTCGCCACAAGAATGGGGCTGGGGCGACTGGAAGTGAAATCGGCATGAGTGCGGATGATGAAGATGACAAGTATCTGCGTGGCAGTGGATTCAATGAACCATGCCGTACGAAACGCCTCTGGAGTGACGCGAAAAATCATGATGAGCAACCCAAACATCACAATATCGAACATGGAAGACACCGCTCCCATAATCAATGTAAATCGAAGAATCGACTTCATATCCCAAGCGCGCGGCCGCTTAACATCCTCCGGATCGACTTCGTCGAAGGGGATGCCAACCTCGGAAAGGTCATAGAGCAAGTTATTCAGGAGGATTTGTACCGGAAGCAAAGGCAGGAATGGTAGCACCACCGAGGCAAGCGCCATCGACAGCATATTCCCGAAGTTGGAGCTTGTTCCCATCCGGACGTACTTGAGAATGTTGGCAAAGGTTCGGCGCCCCTCGACGACACCATCCGCGATAACGCCCAGATCCGGCGCAAGCAAAATCATATCCGCCGCGCTGCGCGCAACATCAGTTGCGCCTTCAACCGACAATCCGACTTCTGCGGCATGAATTGCAGAAGCGTCATTGACTCCATCGCCGAGGAATCCCACGACGTGGCCACGCGCCTGCAGGGCGCGAATGATTCGTGTCTTTTGATCCGGGGTGACGCGCGCAAACAGGTCAGTACGGTCGACCCATGCCAAAAGGGCCGAATCCGTGATTTTCTCGAGTTCGCTACCAGTGAGAACGTTATCGGTAGGAATTTTCAGTTCGCGTGCGACGTGCAGGACCACGGCTTCGTGATCTCCCGAGACAACCTTGACTCGAACGCCTGACGCGGAAAGCCGAGCGATGGCGGTACGGGCGCTCGCCTTTGGCGGATCCATAAATGCGCAGTATCCCGCGAAAACGAGATTGGTTTCGTCCGTCGGCTGCAACTCTCCGTGTGTGGGAGACAGTTTTTTCCATGCTACACCCAGGAGTCGGTGCCCCTGAACAGCTTCCTTCTCCTGATCGCGAAGCAAGGCCGCACGGCATTCTTTCGTCAGCGGCTTCGCCTGTCCGTCGCCATAGTCCACCATTGTGGAGCGTGCGATAATGTTCTCCGGAGCCCCCTTGATCACCAGATATCGCTCGCCGAACTCTTCCACCAGAACTGAAAGGGCACGACGTTCAAAGTCGAAGGGAATTTCGTCAAGTTTTTTCCATCCTTGAAGAGATTGTCCGGGTCGATAACCCAATACAGCCCCGTCCAGGGCACTACGGATGCCGCTACTGAACGTGCTGTTGATCAAAGCGAGAGTGAGGGTGCGTTCACTCGCCTGGCCGTCCGGTCCGACATGCCCGACTAATGCGATCTTCGCCTCCGTCAGCGTTCCGGTCTTGTCCGTACACAATACGTCCATCGCCCCGAGATCATGGATCGCCGCCAGCCGCTTCACGATCACCGACTTCTGCGACATCCGGATGGCCCCGCGGGACAATGTCACCGTTACAATCATGGGAAGCAATTCAGGTGTCAGACCGACGGCCAGCGCGACCGCGAATAGAAATGATTCCAAAACGGGGCGCCCGAAAGCGAAGTTTGTCAGAAGGACAAAGAGGACAAGAAACGCAGTGAGCCGCATGATGAGCAGGCCGAGACGATGGGTCTCCCGCTCCAGTGCACTGGGTCTTTCGTTTCCTTCAAGTTCGCCAGCAATACCTCCAAAGCGCGTTGCGGACCCGGTTGCGACGACAAGCATCAGGGCTTCTCCGCTGACGATCGACGTTCCGGCGAACAGTGCATTGAATGCCTCGGCTGCTGTTTCTGCAACGCAAGGCCCGCCGCGCTTTTCCGTGGGGTACGGCTCGCCGGTCATCACAGACTCATTCGCGTGCGCGTTGCGGCTGCTAATGACGACGCCGTCAGCAGGGACGAGATCACCTGCGCGAAGGCTGATCACATCCCCCGGCACGACCTCATCAAGCGGAAACGAGACGAGCTTGCCATCCCGACGACCATCGACGCGGATCGCCACCGAACGCTTCAAGGCGTCAGCAACGGCCTCCGCCCGGTGCTCCTGCACGACGTCCAGAGCAATCGATATTGCTACGACCGCGCCAATGATGGCAAAGCTCGCTGGGTCTCCGGTTGCGGCTGCGATCGCCGCTGCCACCAGAAGGATCAGAACCAAGGGTTCGGCAAGTCTGCGGATGACCTTTCGAACCAGGCGCCGCGGTTTGGGGCGCATGAACGTGTTCGATCCATATGTTTCAGTTCTGCGTGCAGCTTCAGAGGTGCTGAGCCCATTTTCGCTCGTTCCCCACTCACAATAGAGGGTCCCAATCGGTTGGCACCAGAACGAACGAGTTGGTTGAGCCGACATCCCCTGCCTCAAATCTCAAGAACGCAACGGCCAACTTGACGGAAATCACGGGCGTCTGAACAAAACCAGCGTAATTTCGACATCGACGGTGACGATTGATCTGAATCAAGAACGCGTTACCTGTTGAGGGCCAAATCTACTCGTAAAGGACGTACACATCTCAATCCAATCGATGATGAACGACCTCCGGTTGCGCGACATGCACGGAAGTGAATGGAAAGTGATTGCGGAAGCGCCGTTCGACGACGACCTCGAACTGGCGGTGATAGAGGATGAAGAGATTCATCGTCTCGCCGCCCGATGCCGCCGCGCTCCGTTAGGATGGATCGACGCAACGACTGGCCGACGCATCGAAGTTCATCCCACTCACTGGCGATACTGGCTAAGCTGAGAAGGAGTCGGCGGAATGCTCGCAATGGTTCTCGACGAGCCGGGTAATTCCTTGCAGCTCCGGGAAATGCCAACGCCTGTTCCCACCGCGAATGAAGTTCGCGTGACTGTTTCGGCATGCGGCGTATGCCGCACGGATCTCCACGTCATCGATGGAGAACTTCCGAACGCCAAATACCCCATCATTCCCGGCCATGAGATCATCGGATACATCGATGCGATTGGCCCTGGCGTCAACGACCTCAAGGTTGGAATGAGAGTGGGCATACCTTGGCTTGCCAAGACATGCGGCCAATGCCCATTCTGCGCGTCCGGCAGGGAGAACCTTTGCGATGCTCCCCTGTTCACCGGATATACGCGCGACGGCGGCTATGCGACGCACGCGGTTGTAGATGGCCGCTTTACTTTTGCACTTCCGGAAGGTGACGACATTGCCCAAGCGCCTCTGTTATGCGCGGGCCTGATCGGTTGGCGCTCTCTTCGTCTGGCTGGCGATGGACGTCGCGTCGGATTGTACGGCTTTGGCGCCGCCGCTCACATTGTGGCCCAGATTGCGCTTTGGCAGAATCGTGAAGTCTATGCCTTCACTCGAGGCGACGACTACGCTGCGCAAGCGTTTGCCCGTCGACTTGGCGCCTGCTGGAGCGGAGGATCGGATGAACCGCCACCCGAACCGCTTGATTGCGCGATCATCTATGCTCCGGTTGGCGCCCTCGTCCCACTCGCACTCGGCGCTGTGCGCAAGGGCGGCCGTGTCGTTTGCGCCGGAATTCACATGAGTGACATTCCCTCCTTTGCCTACAATCTTCTATGGGAAGAGCGCGAACTTCTTTCGGTTGCCAATCTCACACGGAGCGACGGGATCGAGTTTTTCAAAACGGCTGCCAGCGCAGGCATCGCAACGGAAACTCTCGCTTACCCTCTGTCGCGTGCCAACGACGCGTTGTCCGACCTGCGCGCAGGTCGAATTCAAGGGGCCGCCGTCCTTGTGCCGTGACTCGAAACCACGGCCCGAGACCGCTCAACAGTCTGGTCAACGGAGCCCGATGCATCGACCCTGGTCCACGTGAGTTCGCCGAGTTGGCAACCTTCCTGCTTCATCGCGAGCTTCATATCCGCGTCGGATGCATCGGGACCTCGGTGCTTGATTCGAGCGACCCGAGTTTCGAGGTCCGCCGTCAGGAAAATCCCGACGAATACGACTTCGGCATTCAGAGCCGCGCTTTCGATTGTGCTGCGCGCGCCTGCATTCATAAAAGTTGCATCGACGACAACCGACAAGCCCGCCCTCACCGTTCGAATGGCTCGTTCCTGGAGTTCCGCGTAGACGCGTGTCGAGACATCCGAGCGATAAGCCTCGGGAGGCAATGGCTCGGTTTCCGGACATCGAAACATATGCTTGCGGATCACGTCAGAACGGAGCACGAGCGCTCCCGGAAACGGCTTTACAAACCCTGCCAATCCTTTGGCGATGACCGACTTGCCGACCCCGGATAAACCGCCGATGCCGATCAACAGAGGTTCAACAGGTTGGAGAAGCTGAAGCGCGAGATCAAAATAGCGCCGCGCGGACGTCCTCAATGCCGCATCGTTGCACTTATCCTGTCCAATTCGGGCAGCGGTCACTTTCGCTCGAATAGCAGCGCGCAGCGACATGAAAAATGCGAGTGCAGACAAACCGTCGAGCGCTTCAAGTGACCCCGACGAGCCAAAATACCCATTCAGAACGATGTTGGCCTTGGCAACCTGTCGGCGCTCGACCAAGTCCATAAGAAGAAAGCCCAGATCGTACAGCACGTCTCCGGAGGCGACCACCGGATTGAACTCAATGGCGTCAAACGCAACCGGAGCGCCATTGACGACAGCGATGTTCCCGAGATGCAGGTCGCCGTGCCCCTGGCGTACAAAACCTTGGCGGCCTCGTTCGACCAGCAATGGCCGCAAACGCTTGAGTTCGTGGCGCAAGCTCCCTTCCAATTGCACGAGGGCCGCTTCCGGGAACAGGGCGGGGTAGGCGCGAAATGCCTCGGTATTTTGCCCGATATACGACTCGACAGCACTGAGCCATTGAACAACATCAGCGGATTGAGCGCTCTGATGCATCGCAAGAGTCATGGCTGCAAGCTTCTCAGCCATCCGGGAATCCAGGACACCACGGTCGGCCAGACAATCCAATGTCTGGCTCTCGTCGAACCGATGCATCTCGACCGCCCATTCGACGACCTTACCACGTCCGTCGAGCGCCAGATCCCCGGTTAACTCCCGCGTGATCGGCACCACACGTCGATAGAGTTGCGGCGCAAAGCGGCGGTTTACCTCCAGCTCGGCAATACACGCCGTTCTGCGCTTGTCCAGCGTCGAGTAATCGAGGAATGGAAAGGATACTGCCCGCTTTACCTTCAGCGCCCGATCTCCGGCGAGAAAAACCGCGGCGGCATGGGTATCCATCCGGCGGACCGTCTCGCCTCGATGAGTGCTGGGTTGCTCGAGAAACTCGAATACTGACGCCTGTGTCTCATTCACGAACGAGATCCTTCGCACCCACCGGCGCTTTGGCACAACCCGGCGCGGAATTTCTATCCCGGAAGGCCAAGAACACCCGCAATCAGCGCCATACGGACAAGGTCCGAAAGGCTATTGGCTTCCATTTTTGTCATCACGTTGGCCCGATAAATCTCCACAGTTCTCGGACTAATGCTGAGATCGTATGCAATCGTCTTGTTCGGATGTCCGGCGACCAGTCCGTTGAGCACCTCGCGCTCACGCTGACTTAGCCGTGAAATTCGATCTTCGATCACTTTCCGTTCAACATCACGCTCCTGTTGCGATGCCTGATCACGCAACGCCGAACGCACCGCGCGAAGCAAGGTTTCATCATCGAATGGTTTCTCGAGAAAATCCGATGCGCCATGCTTCATCGCTTCCACCGCCAATGGCACATCGCCGTGACCGGTTATGACAATAACGGGTATGGAGTTCTTCATCTCACGGAGCCGCTTGAGCAAATCGAGTCCACTCATGTCAGGCATACGAACATCGGTAACCACGCATCCTTTTGCATGTTCGACGACGCCAAGAAAACTCGGTGCATCGGCGTATACCGCCACGTTCAGTTTGGCGCTCCTGAAAAGGAATGCGAGGGAATCGCGCATCGCATCGTCGTCATCAATCACGTGAACAAGATTTTCATTTCGCATCGCTGAGATCCTCCTGCGTTACGGAACGCAGTGTGAAGCGAAAGACAGTTCCTCCACCGGTGTTTGGCTCCGCCCAAATTCGCCCGCCGTGCGCTTCGACGATGGTCCGACAAATCGACAAGCCCACGCCCATGCCTTCGCGCTTTGTGGTCACGAATGGTCGAAAAAGTTGCTGGTAAAGAGCAGATGGGATGCCGGATCCGCTGTCGGCCACGCTGATCTCAACCAGCGCCCCTTCTTTCTTCACTGCGGAAATAACGAGGTTTCTGCGTTCCGAGTCCTGCATTGCCTCGATCGCGTTGCGAATCAGGTTGAGCAGCACCTGTTGAATCTGGACCCTGTCGACCAACACCAAATCCTTGCTGCCATTAAAATGAAACTGCGTGCGAATCCTCTCATTCTTCGCACCAACCAACGCCAATGCAGCTGCTTCCTCGGCGATTTTGACCAGGCTCTCGATGCGCCTTTCGCCCTCTCCTCGCCCGACAAAATCGCGCAGCCGCCGAATGATTTGACCAGCACGGAGCGCCTGCTCCGACGATTTCTCGATGGCTCCGCGCAGTAGGCCAGCGTCCCCGTCCTCGCGATCCGCCAGCATCCGCTGGCAACCCGTGAGATAGTTGGTGATCGCCGATAGCGGTTGGTTGAGTTCGTGTGCCAGAGTGGATGCCATTTCTCCCATCGCGGTAAGCCGAGAAATGTGAAGGAGTTCGGATTGCAGTTCTTGTAACCGCGCTTCGGCACCTTGCCTTTCGGTTAAATCCCTAATGAACCCCGTAAAAAATCGCTGATCGGCAGAGCGCATTTCACCCACCGCCAATTCCATCGGGAAGGTCGATCCGTCCTTCCGCTGGCCGACGACGACGCGACCGATGCCGATGATGCGCCGTTCGCCCGTTTCGATGTACCGGGAAAGATAGCGATCATGCTCCTCGCGATAAGGAGGTGGCATCAGCATCTTGACGTTCTGCCCGATAGCCTCGGTGGACGTATAGCCAAACAACCGCTCCGCCGCTGCGCTGAAGGATCGGACCAGTCCAAACTCGTCGATCACCACCATCGCATCGGGTATTGTATCCAGAATCGACTGAAGGTGCGCTTGTCCGGCTAGAGCAGAATGAGTGCTCCGTGAAGCTTCAATCCGAGCTTTTTTTAACCGCTCGCCAAACCAGGCAACGCCGCCGCCCACGATGATGAAGGTTGCAGCACGGGCCAGTTCAACTACGAAAAGCGAGTTGCTCATGTCGAGGAAGATGCGGTATTCGCCGGTCACGACAGACTGCAGAGCGAACGCGTAGGCTGTGGCGAAAACTCCCGGACCTAGCCCTCCGACGATTCCGACGATGATCACACAGGGAATCAAGAAGACGTACAGCGTCTGATTGACAACCTCAGGCATCAATAATGCTTCGATTGTCACCACAACGGTAATCAACGCGGCCGCGAGGCCATACGTCATAGCCTGCGTTCGCCACGTTCCCGACGGGACTGACTTGCGAAAATGGCTGAACATATTCTGAACTGCCGCCCTCCGGCTTGGCCCGACGCTCCCAACGCCGCCGGACTTTCTACCGCAGGATGGCCCCACCTCGACCTAAGGAACATCCCTTATAGACGATATCCGAATATTCCCATTCGCGCGCTCCCCCCTCTGTGGAGGTCCCCAGCCGGATAGGTATAGATTGGGCGACCGAACCTAGTTGACTGATCTTGCGATCAATCGCTCTCCCCCGTTTCGGCCTCAAGCCGGGGCGCGCCAGCGCCAGTCGCGCACTTCCGGCATATCTTCGCCATACGCAGCGATATGGCGCTTGTGCTCGACGAGCTTGTCGCGGATCGTCTGTTTGGCGTACGCCGCCGAGGATCCCAACCGGGGTACTCTATCGATGATGTCCCTGACAAGATGGAAACGGTCGATCTGATTGCGCACGACCATGTCGAACGGCGTCGTCGTCGCTCCCTCCTCGATGTAGCCGCGAACATGAAGATTGGCATGATTGCGACGCTTATAGGCGAGCCGATGGATCAGCCATGGATAGCCATGATACGCGAAGATGATCGGCTTATCTTTGGTGAACAATGCATCGAAATCGGGATCGCTGAGTCCGTGCGGATGTTCCGTGTTGGGCTGCAATGTCATCAGATCTACGATATTGACGACGCGCACCGCCAAGTCCGGAATATAGTCCCGCGCCAGATCGACGGCGGCTAGCGTTTCGAGCGTCGGCACATCGCCTGCGCAGGCCATTACAACCTCCGGCTCTCCGCCACGATCCGTACTCGCCCACTCCCACACACCGACGCCAGAACTGCAGTGTTTGATCGCCGCATCCATATCGAGCCACTGCGGGGAGGGCTGTTTACCGGCCACGATGACGTTCACGCGATTCCAGCTTCGCAGGCAGTGATCCATGACCCACAACAGCGTATTGGCGTCCGGCGGGAAGTAAACACGGACGATATCGGCCTTCTTGTTGGCGACGTGATCCACGAAGCCCGGGTCCTGGTGGCTGAAACCGTTGTGGTCCTGCCGCCAGACATGTGAGGTCAGCACGTAGTTCAGCGAAGCGATCGGGCGCCGCCATTCGACGTCGCGCGAGGTTTTCAACCATTTGGCGTGCTGGTTGAACATCGAATCGACAATGTGGATAAACGCTTCATAGCAAGAGAAAACGCCATGGCGCCCGGTGAGCAAATAGCCCTCGAGCCAACCCTGGCAGATATGCTCGCTCAGGATTTCCATCACTCTTCCGTTGTGCGAAAGGTGATCGTCCTCCGGAAGGGTCTCAGCCTGCCATGCCCGGTCCGTTGCCTCAAATACCGCTTGCAGGCGATTGGAGGCCGTCTCATCGGGCCCAAAGATGCGGAAATTCCGGTTTGACCTATTCTGCCGCATCACATCGCGCAGGAAGAACCCCACCTGATGCGTCGCCGAGGCGTCGGATTGTCCCGGCATGGCAACGCCCACGGCATAGTCCATGAAGTCCGGCAGCCTCAACGGCCTCTTCAGCGCGCCGCCGTTCGCATGAGGATTGGCGCTCATGCGCCGCTCGCCGACCGGCGCCAGCGCAGCGATCTCGGGCTGCAAGGCTCCGTTGTCATCAAACAGTTCCTCCGGCCGATAACTTTTCAGCCAATCCTCCAGCAGCCCGAGACGGCCTGCCTTTCCCATATCGGCGAACGGCACCTGATGGGATCGCCAGAATCCCTCCGTCTTCAATCCGTCCACCGTCTTCGGCCCGGTCCAGCCCTTTGGGCTCCGGAGCACAATCATCGGCCAGCGCGGGCGTTCGCCGCCGGCTCCCATGCGTGCAGCCTGTCGAATCTCGTCGATCCCGACGAAGGCCTTTTCAAACGCCGCCGCCATTGCGCGGTGCATGGCCTCCGGCTCGCTGCCTTCCACGAAAATCGGATCGTAGCCATAGCCGCGCATCAAGGCATCGAGTTCAACATGCGGGGTGCGCGCAAGAACCGTGGGGTTGGCGATCTTATAGCCGTTGAGATGTAGGATCGGCAGCACCGCGCCATCGGTCACGGGGTCCAAAAACTTGTTGCCGTGCCAGGCAGCAGCGAGCGGTCCAGTCTCCGCCTCGCCGTCGCCGATCACGCAAGCGACGATCAACTCCGGATTATCAAAGGCCGCACCAAAAGCATGAGAGAGGGAATAGCCGAGTTCGCCCCCTTCATGGATGGATCCCGGTGTCTCGGCGGCGACATGACTCGAAATACCACCCGGAAAGGAAAACTGCCGAAATAGTCGGCGCATTCCCTCCTCGTCCTGCGACACGGCGGGATAGAGTTCAGTATAAGTGCCTTCAAGCCAGGTATTGGCGACGATGCCCGGCGCGCCATGGCCCGGTCCGGTCATGAAGAGCACCGAACGATCCTGCATCTTGATAATTCTATTGAGGTGAACATAGAGGAAGTTCAGCCCTGGCACTGTCCCCCAATGGCCAAGCAACCGCGGCTTGACGTGTTCCCGTTTCAGTGGTTCTCGCAGCAGCGGATTGTCAAGCAGGTAAACCTGTCCAACGGAAAGATAGTTCGCCGCTCGCCACCAGGCGTTCAAATGCTCGATTGCTATGTTCGTGAGCGGCACGCCTCCAATCTCGTTGTCTGTGCTACTCATTGTCTGTCTCCTCGCATTTTCGGCAAGCGACCGCGCTAGAATTTGACGAACATAAGGGTCATTACCCAAGGACTTTCATCGTATGACGAGCGATCACCGTTTCTTCGTCCGTCGGTATAACGCGCACCGCGACCTTGCTCCGCAGCGAACTGATCAAGGGCGCATGCGACACGTTCGCCTGAGCATCAAGCTCAACTCCCAGCCATGCCAGCCGGGCGCATATCGCCTCGCGGACGGACGAGGCATTCTCACCGATGCCAGCGGTGAACACGATACCGTCCAAACCGCCGAGCGAACTTGTCAGCGCGCCGACATCCCGCGCAATCCGGTACACGAATAACTCCACTGCCTGGACAGCATAGGCATCCTCGCTTGCAAGCAAGGTTGGCATGTCGCTGGCGACGCCTCCCGATACGCCGAGCAAGCCAGAACGATGGTAGAGCATATCCTCAACCTGGCTTGCCATCATTCCCCGCTCTTGTTCGAGAAAAAGGATAACGCCCGGATCGAGACTGCCGCATCTGGTGCCCATGACCAAACCATCGAGCGGAGTGAATCCCATGGTCGTATCGACGCTTTGCCCGGCGCGCATCGCACACAGACTCGCTCCGTTACCCAGATGCGCGGCGATGATCCTGCCGCCACCGAGTTCCGGCGCTATCTCACGCAGCCGACCGGCAATGTATTCATACGAAAGACCATGGAATCCGTAGCGTCGAATGCCCGCATCCTCCAGTTCGCGCGGCAGCCCAAAGCGCGTGGCCACTGACGGCATCGTATGATGAAAGGCGGTATCGAAGCAGGCCACCTGCGGCAGGTTTGGACGCAACCGTCCTATGACGCGCATTGGCGCAACGTTAGATGACTCATGAAGCGGCGCGAGCCTTGCCAGTCGATCGAGCGCGTCAAGCAGCTTCGCATCCACCCTCTCGGGCTGCACATGGCAACCGCCGCCATGCACGATCCGATGGCCTACGCCAACAACTCGACCGCCGTCAAGGTAACTTTCAATCCATGCGAGGACATCTCTCAGCAGGACGCCGAACACCGTTCCGCAATCCCAGCGTTTCTCCGCCAGGATACGCCCGCTGTTGTCTCGCACTATCAGACGAGGGGCGCTCTCCAGTGCCGAGATGGTGCCGCGCATCATCGCAGGAGGGTTGTCGACAAACCCGCCGTCGAGCAATGCGAACTTGATGCTGGACGAACCCACATTGAAGGTCAGGATCGCGTCCGCCATCTGTCAACTTCCTCTGCTCAGCAGCCTGTGGCACGAGCCCCGGTTTCGCCTTGGCGAAATTCTCACGACATGCCTCTCGATATTTTGACGCAGCTCAAGAACATGCGACCTCCGGCTTCGGTTGCCATGTGAACGGCCCCAATGGCCTTGAACGCCGATGCTTTCCTTCGGGCTAAGGAACATCCCTTATGGATGATCCCTGAATTTCTCATCGATCCATGATTCGATATCCATGACGTGGCCATGGAGGTCCGACATGATCGTACAGAATGCCAGCCATCCGACTCCGACATCGGGAAACATCTACGGCTACGTAGCCGTCTCGACCGAGACATCTGGTCCCCTTGATACAATGGGCGTCCCGATGACATTCAAGCGGAACTCCGAGATCTACGGTGAAAAGGAACCGTCGGACTACTTGTACAAGGTGACGACGGGAGCTGTTCGAACCTATCGAATTCTGGCAGACGGGCGCCGTCAGATCGGCGCCTTCTATCTTCCGGGAGACGTCTTTGGACTCGAGAGCGGAAAAGCCCATGTTTTTTCCGCAGAGGCAATTACCGATTCCAAGCTCGTTGCTATAAAGCGCAGCACCGTCGTAACGCTCGCCGCTCGCGACAGCGCAGTTGCGCGCGAACTCTGGAACGTGACAACCTGCGAACTCGAACGCGTGCAGCAGCATCTCGTCGCATTGATCAAAAGCGCGGAGGAACGCGTCGCCGGTTTCCTTCTGGAGATGGCCAAACGCACCCCTGGGACCAACCAGGTGCAATTGCCGATGTCCCGCCAGGACATTGCTGACTATCTGGGCCTGACGATCGAAACCGTGTCACGGACCATGACACATCTCGAGAGTACCGCCGCCATCGCTCTGCCCAGCTCACGCTGCGTCGTGCTGAGAAACAAGGTCACCTTGGGCCGACTGAACAGCTAATCGACGGTTGCAATGGGCTACGCCATGCTGGAACGGTGGCATAAAATTCTGCGAGCGTTTCGCGTTTTTCGCTCGCCCCACGTCAAGCCCGACGAGCCTTCGGAGAGGCCTGCGGACACTCCCACTCGTGGAACGTGGCCTACGACCGCCAGCTTTTCTCGCTATAGCCACCTTCGCGATGGGTCAACTTCGAGCCCACAAAGGGATAATTCTCAAACCGAGAATAAGGAAAAGAGGCCGTGAACGACCTTCTTAGAGTCCCTCATAACGCACTGCTGCTGGTGGGTGACGGGAAAAAGGCGCTATTTCTTCGCAACGAAGGAGACGCGGTGTCCCGCCATCTCGTTGTCGAAAGCGTTCTCGAAACCGAAAATCCCCCCAGTCGCGTACAGGGCAGCGATCGTCCGGGACGGGTCTTTGGCAGAGCTGAATCGCATCGCCGTAGCGGCGTTCAGGCCACGGATCTGCATAGATCGACGAAAGACAGGTTTGCCCGCGAGATTGTCCGGAAGATCAAAGAGTACATTAAAACTTGCGATGTTTCGGCTCTCATTTTGATCGCGCCCACGCGAACAATGGCTGAACTGCGCGAACTTCTCGACACCGGCGCGGCAGTGTTGGACGTCACGGAAATCGAAAAAGATCTGACCAAACATTCCATCGGCGACATCGAACGGGAACTCAAGCTTCTATCGTAAAGGAGCGCACCCGAACAATGTAGCTGCGCTTAGTTTCATTTCGTCGATTGCATCGCAATGCGCTTCGTGTCCGGTGAAGCCTTAAGGGGATCCAATTGTAGTCTGACCATGCGAATGGCCGCGTCGTGATCGTTCATCGTTACGACAAATCCCAACGCCTCGCACATTTGAATCATCCTTACGTTGATTGCCAGTACCTCGCCCATGACTTCCGCGACTCCTTCCGCCCGTGCATAATCAAGAAGGGTCCGCATCAGAAGCCATCCGATGCCCCTGCCCTTTACGTCAGATCGCACCAAAATGGCGAACTCCGCGACGTTGCCATGAGTTAGGATATGGAGCCGGCTGACGCCAAGAATTTCCCCTGTAACCTTACAAATGGCCGCAAAAGCCATCGCACGCGCATAATCAATCTGCGTAAGGCGTGCGACAAAGGCATGGGTGAAATTCCTCGCCGCTGCAAAAAATCTCAATCGCAGGTCTTCGGACGTCACCTTCTCCAGAAACGGAACATAGAGCGGCTCGTCTTCAGGCCGTACCGGACGAATTAGAAGCTCCATTCCATCACGCGTACGACCATGAAACTCCCATTCCTTTGGGTATGGCCTTATTGAAAATCTAGGATGCCCCCGCCAGCCGGGAATGGGTTGGGACACCGCAATTCGTGCATCGAGTGCGACCACGCCGTCGCGATCCGCAAGCAACGGATTGAGGTCTAATTCGCTTATCTCGGGTACGTCTGCTGCAAGCTGGGACAGCCTCACGAGAACGAGAGCGAGCGCCTTCACGTCGACGGCCGGAATGTCACGGTGCGCTTCAAGCAGTCGAGCGATACGCGTTCGCGATATCAGATCGAGCGCCAAGCGAGGGTCGAGCGGAGGCAACGCGATCGCCTTGTCGTTGATCACCTCGACGGAAACACCGCCAGCGCCGAAAACGACTACGGGGCCAAATGTCTTGTCGTTAGCGATGCCGGCGATGAGTTCACGCGAATGAGGACGAATGATCATGGGATGGACGGTCAGACCCATGATGCGCGCTGCCGGATTTTGATCTCGTGCGCTCGTCAGAATGGCATCGGCGGCCTCTTGAACCTCACGCTCGCTCCGGAGATGAAGCCGCACGCCCCCGATATCAGATTTGTGCAAGATATCGGGCGACAGGATCTTCAGGACGACCGCACCAGTCTGGAGCAAAGGTCGTGCGAGATCGACGGCTTCGGCGGCATTGCGTGCAAGCGAAACGGAAGCCGCAGGAATGCCGTAGGCCTTCAGAACGGCAGCGACCTCGGTCGGGTCGAGCCAGGTCCGCTTCTCCTCAAGAGCATGCTTGGCAATTGCGCGGGCCTTTTCAATGTCCGGACAGAATCCCGATGGAGCGCTTCGTGGTGCCGCCATCAAGATATCAAGCCCCTCCCGATATCGGACAAGGTGCATAAAGCCGCGCAGGGCGTCGGTTTCCGAGGGGTAATGAGGGATACCCGCGGCTTCCAGTTCAGCGGCAGCATCCCCGTTGTCTCCCACCCAGATCCCGAAGACCGGTTTGGAGAAGCCGTGTTCGTTTCGATGTTTCCGCACGGCAGCAGCAACAGCCCCTGCCGCAGCCTGAGCCGACGCAAGGGCGGTCGGCACGTTGATGACCAGTATGCCATCGTTCGATGGATCGGTCAGCAACGCATCAAGCGTAGCGGCGTAGCGGTGAGCGTCGGCATCACCGACAATATCGACTGGATTCGCCTTCGACCACGTCGGCGGAAGAAGGGCATCGAGGCTCCGCGATGCATCGCCGCCAATCTCGGCGAGCTGACCGCCTAGATCAAGAAGGCGATCGACCGCCAGAACCCCCATACCTCCGCCATTCGAAAGAATTGCCAACCGGTTTCCGGGAAAAGGATGGATATGACTTAACGTCTCTGCGGCATCGAACAGTTCGTCGAGGTCGAGGACCCGCACCAGACCGGCACGCCGAAATGCGGCTTCGTAAACCGCATCGGTACCGGCCAACGCTCCGGTATGGGTTCGCGCCGCGGTCGCAGCTTGCATGTGCCGTCCGGCCTTAATCGCGATCACTGGCTTGGCGCGCGCCGCCGCGCGGGCGGCCGACATGAACTTCGGCGCATCCTGAATGGATTCGATATAAAGCACGATGGCGCGAGTCGCCGTATCCGTCGCGAAATAGTCCAGCAGGTCGCCGAAATCAGCATCGATCTGATTGCCAAGCGACACGACAGCGGAGAATCCGACCGAGCGTTGCGCGGCCCACTCCACCATGCCCGCCGCGATCGCTCCCGACTGCGAAATCACCGCCAGTTCACCGGGCATGGCCATATGTGCTGAAAAACTCGCATCGAGCTTGGCGCGTGGCATCTGGATCCCCAAACAATTGGGGCCGAGCAGTCTCACCCCGTGCCTGCTTGCCGCCTGCCGGGTAACCTCCATCAACGATCCTTCGCCCTTCCCAAGACCCGACGTAATGATCACTGCTGCGGAGCACCCGTGTTTGCCAGCGGTATCGACAATATCCGGCACACTTTCGGGGGGCGATGCCACGATCAGCAGATCAATCGCGGACAGATCCCCTACATTAGCGACGGATTTGACCCCCTCTATTTCCGGATAGTGCGGGTTGACCAAATGGATAGGACCCGGGAATTCGGCCCGCCTGAGATTGGCAAGTATTTTGCGTCCGACAGATTGATCGCGGGGACTCGCTCCGACCAGGGCGATGGAGCGAGGATTTAGCAGTCGGTCTAAACGATACGTGGTCAAACTGCCCTCCGGTCTGAATTAGTGCGTCATGAGGCAGCACAACGTCGTCTGGTCGAGCAAATTGAGCGTAACGCCACTCAAAACCCATTCCCGCGCCCGACTGTGACCGTAACCACCGCATACAATCAGATCGGCTCCGTGCGCGTGGGCAAACCGCACAAGCTCTTCAGCCGGACCATCCGGGGAATTCTGCTCCACGGCCAACACGGCAACTCCATGGCATGCAAGATACCTCGCCACGTTGGAGGCGCCGCTATTCTCGTTCCCAATTGCCAGCACGGTGACCTCGGAAGCACGAAGAAGCAACGGCATGCTGTCCGCGATCGCGCGACGCGCCTCGCGGGTATCACTCCAGCCGATGACGATGTGGTCTGCGGAAAGGTGGTCTATTCCGGGCGGAACGAACAGGATTGGCCGTCCTGCCCGCATCAGAAGATCTTCGGCGTCCACATCCAGTTCAGGGGAGAGGTTTTCGTTCTCAGACGGGCGGCTCGCAATGACGATGTCTGCTTCTCGAGCCTGTTGGACGACAAAGTCGGTAATCCGACCGACGTTCTGCCGCCACTCCACTTCGTCGCATTCACCGGCGATGTGCAAAAAACGACCTTTCGCCTTGGCAAGGTCGTCCGCTACTCGCAGTTCCTCGATTTCCGTAAAGGTGGCTACGCCGGTTCCCACAGCTTCAAAGTACAAAGGCGCAACGATTGGCTGCGCGGCACATCCGATTAGCCGTCCTTCAAAGCGGCGCGATAGATCGACTGCCAGCTTGATGCGTCCTTCGCACATGGGCGTGGCATCCACGGATACTAATATGCTCGCGTATCTGCAGACCGGCGATCGTGGCACCATGGGCTTGCCTCCCAAAGATATGGAAGACTGCCATACGGGAGGCTGACCCTATTGATCTGGCTCAAATCTGCCTGAGTACACGGTTGATCTGCATCAAGGCCTGCGGTTGGCAAACAACGATTCTGGTCATTGCCGTCCAAGCGACGTCTCCAAACGAGCGTTCTCGAAGGGATTTGGATCATGCAGACCGTTCATCCCCTTAAGGCAGGCCTCACCTTGGGTGTGACGCTTGGTACATTCCACCTGATGTGGGCTCTTCTCGTTGCCTCGGGTTGGGCTCAGCCTGTGGTCGACTTCATTTTCTGGCTCCACTTCATCAAACCAGTTTACACCGTAGCGCCGTTCGAGCCCTCGATTGCTTTTCTGTTGGTGGTAGTCACGGCAATTACCGGATTCATCGGGGCATTCGTCTTCAGTTTGATCTGGAAAGCGCTCCAACCGGAAACTGAACTGCGGCGCTGACGGCTTTCCGGCAGATCCCGGAACGCACGCCAATCGGCGTCATCCGGATTGAGCCATATCAATATGCTGACGCGTTAGTCCGGCCAGGGTGTAGTCGCTGAGAATAAGGACGAAAGCGCTGGATGCCATGCGACCATTGGACATCGTGATCGACGGCGAGCGTCTGGAGCTTCTGGCAAGTGGATCGTGGACCGCACCGCGTGCAGCCGAACTTCAGGCCTTGATGAATGCGGCGCGGCAAGCCGCGCCGGCGACGCGCACCACCGTTATCGATCTTACCGGGGTTCAGGAACTCGACACATTCGGTGCATGGCTGATCGAACAAGCGCGCCGGCACATCAGCGCGCAAGGCCGCGAGGTTTCGCTCGTCGGGGTCTCGGAGCGCTACCATGATCTGCTTGAAGAGCTTCGGCAGGTCAATCGATCGATTTCGTCCACACGCCCCGGCGCAAACATGCTTCAGGACGGCATGGAATGGATCGGACGACGATCCGTTCAGTTGGGATCCGATTTCGTTGCGTTGCTGGCGATCCTGGGCGCCGTCGGAGAGGCACTAATCCGCGTTCTGGCTCATCCCCGCACGTTCCGCCTGACATCCGCCGTTCATCAGCTCGATCGCGTGGCCTGGCAGGCCGTTCCCATCATCGCGCTGATCACTTTTTTGATCGGCGGCATCATCGCACAACAGGGCATCTTTCACTTTCGTAAATTCGGTGCCGAAGACTATGTCGTCGATCTCGTAGGCATTCTGGTGCTGCGGGAAATCGGCGTTCTGCTCGTCGCCATCATGGTCGCCGGACGCTCGGGCAGCTCATACACTGCTGAACTTGGCTCCATGAAAATGCGCGAGGAGATCGACGCCTTGCGGACGATGGGCCTCGATCCGATCGAAGTTCTAATACTGCCTCGCATGCTGGCGCTGGTGTGTGCCATGCCGATCCTTACGTTTCTGGGGTCTATGGCTGCACTCTATGGTGGGGGGATAGTCGCCTGGCTGTATGCTGGCATGAGTCCGGAGATCTTCATTGCTCGCATCAAGGAGGCGATTTCACTCGACCACTTCAAAGTCGGTATGATCAAGGCTCCGTTCATGGCTCTGGTCATAGGCGCAGTCGCCTGCGCGGAAGGCTTCAAGGTTAAGGGAAGCTCCGAGTCCCTCGGCGTACAGACTACCGCTTCGGTCGTCAGATCGATCTTTCTCGTCATCGTTCTCGACGGGTTGTTCGCGATCTTTTTCGCCTCGATAGGGATGTAATCCATGGGCGGGATGAGCATGGACATTGCCATTCACGTCGGCGACCTGGTGGTCGGATTCGGCGACCGTATCGTGCTTGATCATTTGTCGCTGGACGTGCGGCGTGGAGAAATTCTGGGTGTCGTCGGCGCCTCTGGCGGCGGCAAGTCGGTACTGCTGCGCGCCATGCTCGGCCTGCTCCCAAAGCGCGAAGGAACAATAGAGGTCCTTGAGATCAACGCGGATGGCGCAACCGCAGAGCAACTGCGCTCCATCGGTCAGCGATGCGGAACGTTGTTTCAACAGGGCGCCCTGTTCTCCTCGCTGACGGTGCTCGAGAACGTACAGTTTCCGATGCGTGAGTATCTCGTCGCCCCCGAGGATTTGCTCAAGGATGTGGCCATGGCGAAGCTCGAGATGGTGGGCCTCAGTTCTGATGATGCCCGGAAGTTTCCTTCGGAACTCTCGGGCGGAATGACGAAGCGCGTCGCACTGGCGCGCGCCCTCGCCCTGGATCCGGAAATCGTTTTCCTGGACGAGCCGACATCAGGCCTGGACCCAATCGCGGCTGAAGACTTCGATCTTCTGATCCGAACGCTGCAGCGAACGCTGGAGCTAACAGTCTACATGAACACCCATGACCTCGATACTCTCAACAACGTGTGTGACCGTGTCGCAGCGCTTGCTGGCGGCAAGATCGCCGCTCTCGGCTCCATGGAAACGATGCATGCCTGCACCCATCCCTGGGTAAAGGCATATTTTGGCGGCAAGCGCGCGCACATAGCTCGCGCATCGGCCTCACCTGAGGAACTGGGGCGGTAATCATGGAAACCCGGGCACGCTATGTATTGATCGGAACGTTTGTACTGGCGGCAATCGCCGGCGTTTTTGGATTCGTTTTCTGGCTCCATTCAAGCGGAGGTCTTGCCAGCCGCTCCAGCTATCTCGTTCGTTTCGAACGAAGTGTATCTGGGCTACGGGCTGGCTCGGCGGTGCTGTTCAACGGTATGCGCGTCGGAGAGGTAACGGCTCTGACTGTTGAACCAGGCAACCCGCGCCGGGTCCTTGCGACGGTGGTTATTGACCGCAACACGCCAGTGCGTGCGGATACGCAGGTCGATATTGAAGTTCAGGGCCTGATGGGATCGCCTTCCGTCGCGCTCTCCGGGGGCGCCGCTGACGCTCCGCCGGTGGAATCCCGGAGCGGAGAAATTCCAGTTCTCATCGCCAGCCCCACCGCCGGTCAGGACATGATGCAGGCCGCTCGCGTCGCGCTGAATCACCTCAATACCATCATGGTGGACAACGCCGAACCTTTGAAAAGCGCAATCGCGAACATCGACAGATTCTCGGGCACATTGGCCCGCAACTCCCAAAGATTCGATGATATCTTGGAAGGATTGCAGCGCATGACGGGCAGTTCGACCAAAGCCCCCCCTCGCATTTACGATCTTCGTGCACCAAGGAAGTTCCCTGCCATCGAGAACCGTCCCGGAGGACAACTCGTCGTCTCCGATCCGACTACGGCGATCGCCCTGGATACCCAGAAAATCCTGATTCAATCTGATCGAAGCGAGACGTCCAGCTTCGCCGAGGCACAATGGAGCGACACCATTCCCAAGCTGATGCAGGCGAGGATTGTTCAGGGATTCGAGAATGCGGGTTATGTGGGCGTTTCCCGTCCGCTGGACAACTTCGCCACCGACTATCAGCTCCTGACCGACATTCGTCGCTTCAGGATCTCGTCCGCACCGCAGGCGACGGCGCAGGTCGAGTTGGGCGCCAAGCTTGTGGACAGCACCGGTCATATTATCGACGGACGAACCTTCCGCGCCGAAACACCGGTTCAGGATATGAACGCGTCTGCTGCTGCGGCTGCGCTCGACGACACGTTCGAAAAGACCGCCACCGAACTCGTGGTCTGGACGCTGGAAAGATTGATGGAAAGATCGCGCCCGCACTGACTTTTGGCCTGAGAGAGGCGGCAACGGCGTGCTGGTCAACAACCGCTGTTTTACGTTCGGCTCTGCCGGGCACGCTTAGCCAACAAGAGTTCGAAAGTCCTAATCATTGGCGATCGCCTCAATCTCATAGATCTGCTCTCGTACACGCTGAGCGCGTTCGGCGAGCAGATCGTAACTCGAGGCGATACTCATTAAGCGATCTTGGATTTTACTATCGTGTCGCGACGCCAATGACCTTATGCGGGCAGCACGATACTTCCAATAGCTGGCGCTGTACGCTTCTCGTGGGGTAATGGCTGGTTCGACATCGGGAATCGGGTGGATCTCATCGAGAGCGGGCTCGGGATCTTCCTTCCATTGAATGATATGCTTTGATTCCGTATGCGGCCCATGAATGATATCTCTTGCAAGATATCGAACCCAATAGTTCTTCATGAGCGGTCTTTCTCAATAATCATCAAACTGAGATTTAACGCAGAATCTTTATAAATTGCGTGATGCGCGTTGACATAAATCAAAAGAGCCAAAGCGGCGCGCGTAATTCGGGGGGCCGCCAGCCCAGTTATGCTTCACAATAAAGAGGCCCCGCGCGAGCGGAGCCTCTTTAGTTGAAGGGTACATCCGCCCTTCTTGTTTCCTACGCCAATGAACTCCCGATCTTCTGCCTCCTGATCGATAAACTGACCGGTTTCCCCAGTCGGTTGGTCAAACCGCCTGTTTAGCAATTCTCAGAGCACGATCATGAGCCCTAGATGCCTTCTTAAGAAGTGCCCGGCGTTCTTTGTTTGGTTTTGGAAGCAGAATCCTTAGTTGTCGCTTCGACAATAACTCTGCTTCTCTTTCATACGTTTTTGAGCTGTTCCGCAATCGTTTCTTATGCGCAATCAGGTCGTTGATCGCGCCCAATGCCGACTGAAGCCGAGACAGAGAAGCAAGCAATCGACCGAGACAGGCGCGTGCCGTTCTCTTAGAAGCGATTAGCATGGCGATCTCGACACCATAGCGCATACGCTTTGCACGCAACCGTAGCTTGTGTAACTGACGGCTATTGAGGTTTCGAACCTTCTCTTTTAGATAGAGTTTTTGCCTCATTTTGCAGAGAAAACGAGATGCTTGAATCTCTACGCGTTTAGCATCCAAGAATGACGCCTTCCCGGATGCAGATACTTTTCTTAAGTCCTCGATAAGGCGTTTATACTCACGCGAAGAGACCATTAGGTTTGCCTGATGGTAGGCTTTCCTACGAATAACGAGGCTCCGTCGATAAGCCCAGTAGGCAAAAGCTGATACATCGTGATTGCCCATCGCAGGCTTGAGCACGTCTTCGATGAAGGTGTCTATCTCTCGCGCAGATCCCAGTTCATCTATTAGCCAGTTTAATCTCCCACGAAGCTGATCCATCTCATTTGGATGGACTTCCCGAAACATCCGCAAAGCAGCCTGAAGTCTCCGCCCCGCGACACGAAGCCGGTGTACAGTCTCCGGGCGCCCTGCTTTCATTCTCGCACTATCCGCAACAATTTCATCGAGACAGGCCGTTAAAACTGTTTTGAGTGCATGCTGCTCTCTGCTACGCGAATTTTTCTTCGCGTGCGCTATGCTTTCACCGGCCATACGCTTTGCTTGGTGGGAGCCGGTAGACACAAACAACGTGCCACCCTGGCTCGCGGCATTACTGCCAACCTTGCGCCGACTTCTGGTGGTCATTTCTTGATGCCTCAACACGGCGAGATGAATGCGTAGAAGAACTCAGCAGCAGCCGGCGCATTGATCTATGACAATGAATCGGCGCTGAGGCGAAAAATAATATATACTTCTGCCATTCGAAGATCATGCCCTATTCATCGATCGCTGAACTTCCCGTTTCAGTAAAGTCACACCTGCCAATTGATGCGCAGGAAATCTATAGAAGCGCGTTCAATAGCGCCTGGCGCAACTATAGCGAACAGCCGCCAGATACACGCGAAGTCACATCGCATCGCGTTGCGTGGGCCGCGGTTAAACGGCGATATCGAAAAGAAGGAACTCAGTGGATCGCCCGGTAAGGCCCGCTATGAATCCGCCTCAAGCGCGCGCCGAAGCCGGCGAATAATCAGGCGACGGGCACGTTCGTCGGCTGCTGCTTCGATTTTCTCATTCAAATCGAGAATGAATTTCGACATATCGTTATGCCAATCCAGATGAACGACAGCTTCGGGCGCAAGACGTCGCTGCCGCACGGATGGCACGACTTCAGGAGCATCCGCTGTCAGCTCATAGGCTTCATCCAGAACCGGCACCAGTATCCGAAAATCCGGGAGACCTCGATCAGCAAGGCTTCGTCGCAGTCCTTCAAGCGCCCTTTCCTCGCCATGACAGAGGAATAATCCCTTCCGGATGGGATGTCGCGCAGCAATCCACTGCTGTAGCTCGGGTCCGTCGGCATGGCCGGAATACTCGTCCATGTATCTTATCCGAGCGTTTACACGGATCTCCTCTCCCTGAATTCGGACGGCTCTGGCGCCATCGACTAAAAAACGACCCAGCGTCCCTTGCGCCTGAAAGCCGACCAGCAGCACTGTTGCGTTCTTGCGCCAGAGCCAGTTCTTCAGATGGTGGCGAATGCGCCCCGCATCACACATCCCACTCGCTGAGATAATGATGTGGAATCCGGCAAGCTTCTCAATCGCTTTGCTGTCGTCGACGCTTTCCGTGAACCGCAAATGGTCCGAGTGAAGAATGCGCTCGATGTCTACATTGGTATCGAGGCTCGGTGCGTGCTTACGGAAAACCTCGGTGGCGCGGATCGCAAGCGGCGAGTCGAGAAAAACCGGACCGATCGGGACTTCGCCCCGCTCCATCAGATCGATGATGTCGACGATAAGCTCCTGCGTCCTTTCAACGGCAAAGGCAGGAATGATTAGAGCACCGTTCGCTGCCGCAGCGTCTCGGATCTCGGCAGCAAGCTTTCCGCGCCTTTGAATGGAGGTGACCGCCGGACGATCGACATTGCCGTAGGTCGATTCGCAGACCACAAAATCCAGTTCATTTGGAGCAGAGGGGCGGGGCTGAAGCAGCTTGGCCTCAGGCCCGATGTCGCCGGAGACCAGCACCCGCAAAGGCATTGCCTCCGCGCCGTTCAGGATTTCTAATTCGATCGAGGCGGAGCCGAGCAGATGGCCCGCGTTCCAATATCGTGCGCGGACGCCGGGTGCCGCATCGAACCAGTTTTCATACTCGACGGCTTGAAATGCACCAACCGAATTGATTGCATCCACCTTGGTATAGATTGGCGAAACCTCCGCTTTGCCCCGAGCAAGGTTGCGGCGATTTAATGCGGCAACCTCCATCTCCTGAATGCCGCCGGCATCCGGGAGCATGTATGAGCAGAGGTCGATCGTTCCTTGTGTTGCCATGACTCTCCCCCTGAATCCCTTTTTGATCAATTTTGGGAGAAGCCCACTGTGATCGATGTGAGCATGCGTGAGCAGCACCACATCGATCCGGGATGGATCGAAGGGAAATGCTTCATAGTTTAACGCCTTCAGCGTCTTTGGCCCTTGAAACAGACCGCAGTCGACAAGAAAACGTGTCTCAGCCGTAGTAAACAGGTAGCACGATCCTGTGACGGTATGTGCGGCACCACAGAATTGGATCGTTGTATGCATTGGCTTGGCTCCTCAAGCATCCGCCTCTGCTTCGGGACGCAAGACACTCGCGAGCACTTCAGCCAAGGGAATGACGCTGCTCGGATGAGACAGACTGTCCGTCGATCGCAGGCTGCGAATGCCTGCAACTTCAAACTGGGCGATCTGATTGGCGGGGAACAGTGCATGGACAACAACGGCATCGATTACCGTCGCTCCCGCCGACTTCAACGCATGCGCACACGCCATCAGCGTGCCGCCCGACGAGACGATATCATCAACAAGAAGCACTGGATGTCCTTGAAAATCTTGCCGAGAAAGCGTCACCGCCACCGAACTATCACCCTGCCGTGTTTTCTGCGCGATTGCGAAACTCAGACCGAGATGGCCGGCGATCTCACTGATCCACGGCTGAGATTCCTCATCCGGTCCTACGACAATCGTTTCCGGATCGAGGGGCACCGCTTGCAGATACTTGGCTATCGCCGGCATCGCGGAAAGATCTTCGGCGACAATGCCGGGAAAGATGCAACGAATGTCCTTCGTTCGATGAAGGTGGGCGTTGACCGTAATCACGCGGTCGACGGCATTGGACAATAGTTCTCCGACGACTCTCTGGCTTATACCCTCGCCGGGCTGGAAAGCCGTATCCTGACGCATATAGCAAAGATAGGGAGCGACCAGGACCAGACGCCGACACCCGTTGCGACGCAGAGCTTCCGCCGCGAAAAGGACGGCCAGGAGTTTTTCGTTCGGAGGATCAAATGCAGCATAAAGAACGGTAGTCGGATCCGGCGTAGATATGGTCACGCGAAGTTCGCCGTCGGGGAAGCGATGGACTGAGACCGGCGCCGCTTCTATTCCAAGAATTGCGGCGAGATCGATCGCGGGCTTTGCCGAACCTGGCAAGTACTGCAGTTGGCATTTACCCATGGTGCGCGTTCCTGGCTGACGGCGAAGAGTCCAACGAAAATCCGGTATCATCAACCGATGCCCTGAGAGCTAAATCATGTTCGGAGGGATCGTTTGCATAGATTCGATAGAGGGGATCACCCCGAGACACGCGATCGCCGATCTTCTTGAAGATTCGGATGCCGGCCCCCTTGTCGATCGGCGCTCCAGCGACACGGGCGATACGATTAATCTTCAAACAGTCAATCGCCGATACCACGCCGTCCGTTGGCGCAAGTATGTCGCTCTGAAGCTCACCAAGCGTTTTCACGCAGTTTGAGGGGCCTTGTGCCGCGACTATGCCCTGCATTTTCTTCAATGCCGCGCCGCTTTCGAGAAGCTCCAGCGCGCGCGCGTAACCCGTGCCGCCCCGTAGTCCGGGATCGTACTCCAAAAGCCGCGCGGCAAGACGAAGCGACTTCTCCCGCAAATCTTGAGGTGCATCTGGCCGATTTTCAAGAACGGCCATGATATCCTGCACTTCAAGAACCGGCCCCACCCCAAAGCCGATCGGTTGGCGACCCTCGGTCGTGACCACTTCAACGGCTATGCCAAAGTGATCTCCCACGAGTTCAAACAGCTTTCGCAAACGCAAAGCCTCATTGGCGTTAACAATTTTCGAGGAGGGCCCGACAGGAATATCGATCAACAGATGGGTCACGCCAGCCGCAAGCTTCTTTGACATAATGGAGGCGACCATCTGCTCATTGGTGTCGAGGCTAAGGGCGCGTTCGACCGAGATGAGGATGTCGTCTGCGGGAGCCAGGTTGACGTGACCGCCCCATACCAGGCACGCAGAGCAACTTTCGACGATTTTCTTCATCTCCGCCGTGCCGACGTCGACTCTCGCAAGAACCTCCATCGTGTCCGCCGTGCCCGCTGGTGACGTTATCGCGCGCGAGGATGTTTTTGGCATCACAAGGCCATGCGCCGCGACGATCGGCGCGACGATCATCGATGTCCGATTTCCCGGAATGCCGCCGATACAGTGTTTATCGACAACCATCGTTTGCGGCCAACGCAATCGTGTTCCCGCTTCGGCCATGGACTCCGTCAAGGCCAGCAACTCATCCGTCGTCATCAGACGGGCCGCCGAGACGAGAAACGCGGCGATTTCGAGATCGGAATAGCGATAGTGCGTGAGATCGGCAACAATCGCTCGAATTTCGGATGTGCTCAGTGCATGTCCCTGAATTTTCGCTCGCACGAAATCGAGGCTGTCCGGCGCCGGAGCGGGCGAAACGGTCACCAAAGCCCCTTCGGGCATTCCCATGCGGCGAAGAGCTGGAACGGCGAGTCCTAGTTCATCGGGGCTGACGACACCGTCATCATCCGTAATTAAAAGTGTGGCGAGAATCACATTGCTCCCACCTCGAATTTCGACCCGGCTGAATCCGCTGAAGACATCCGGACGAAGCGCATGGGACCGCCGTGAGATCACGACGACGTTCTCGCGGCCAGTATCGAGCCTGGCGGATCGAATCTTCAGTTGGGGCCGCCCGGCGATATCGTCGGCCTTCGATTGTGGCGCGCCGTTCACACTTGTCATCGAAACACGTTCCCATAGCCGAGGCGCGCACCACTGATCTGGATCAAATCTGACCGAACGAGCAAGGCGCTGGTCGCGGGAGCGAGCTGACGTCTGCACGCTGTGCCGTCCCGGCGCAGTGCCATTGATAAAGGTCAATAATGCCGCCCTCCTCGGTACTATTATGAAACAAATACACAGGAGTGAGCGATGTCCGGCGCCGACGAAATTCTGAACGAACTGCAATCGCTAAAGGCCGAGGTGGTTCGTCTCTCGAAGGAGAAAACAGATCGTTTCCGCAGTTCGTCGAGAGCGCAAGCAGAGGCGCTCGCCGGAGAGGTTAGAAAAAATCTGATGGACCTTGAGAGTGTGCTCCAAGAGCAGGAACAAGACTTTGAAAAGGCCGTAGCGAAGCACCCCGTTCCGGCACTGGCAGTGGCGCTCGGCGTTGGCTTTGCTATAGGCCTTTCTATGAGGAAGATCGTATGACTATCGAAAATATCGTGCGTCATATGAGAATCCTGTGGCGCACGGAGCGCATTATTGCCGACATTCATTTGCGGCATTTGCTCTCGGCGATGCTCCTGCGTGCGATTGCTGCGCTGATGGGGGCCTTCGGGTTATTGCTGTTCGAACTGACGGCCTACTTTGCCCTCGCGCAGTCCTGGAACGTCATTTCCGCCTCGGCAGCATTGGGGGCGATAAACGTCCTCGCCGCCGGAATCCTTGTACTCATCGCCCGGCGCAAACCGTCAGGGCTTGATCTTGCGATTGCTAACGAAGTCCATCAGGAGACGATCGAATTGCTTGCGCTCGAGGCTCGAGCGATTCCGACTAGTCTATTATCGCTATTCAGGCATCCGGTTGAAGGCCTGCTCGGTGGCCTTCTTCCTTTGGTGCCGGTCTTGATCAAGAGCATAGCGAAATCCGGTCCGAAAAACGCGAGATAGAATCACTACTGATGATGCCGCGAAATAGCATCGTTCCTGCGGGGAAATGCCATGGGTGTACGTCGGCATTTGTATCACCTTCTTGAAGCGCCGACCCATGAGGCACACGGAGAATTCGTACTCAACTGGCTCATTTCGTCGCTCGTCGTTGCCAGCGTCCTCGGCACAATACTTGAATCCGTTCCGGAGTTACGGATCGCGTATGGCCCTGTCTTCGCGGCCATCGAAACCGCCAGTCTGGCAATTTTCAGCATAGAATACGTGGTGAGAATCTGGATCGCGCCAGAACACATCCCATACAAACACCTTTCAGCATGGGCCGCCCGTTTTGGCTATGGCCGCAGCCCGCAGGGAATTATTGACCTTTTGGCGATCGGCCCCCTTTGGTTCGCGGTCTTCGGAATCGTTGACCTCCGCGTGCTGATCGTCCTGCGGATGGCGCGTATTCTTAAGTTGATCCGCTATTCTTCCGGAATAAGCTCTCTTCTAGACGTTCTCTGGAGCGAGCGACGCGCGCTTGGCGGCTGTTTGATCATTCTTGCTTGCTGCACCGTGCTGTCGGCGAGCATCATGCATATCCTTGAGGGAACGATTCAGTCTGACAAGTTCGGTACCATACCGGATGCAATGTGGTGGTCTCTCGTGACATTGAGCACCATCGGCTATGGCGACGTCGTTCCAGCGACGGCCGCAGGCAAGATCGTCGCTGCGCTAACCATTATCGGCGGCCTCATGATGGTCGCCCTCCCCGTCGGCATCATCGCAACGGCCTTTTCGGACGTCATCCATCGCCGGGACTTTATCGTTACCTGGAGCATGGTTGCGAGGGTTCCAGCATTCTCTCACCTGACCGCCGGAGATATTGCGCACGTCATGCAGTTGCTTAGGGCGCGGCAATTCGAGAAGGGAGACGTGATCGCCCGGCATGGAGAGCACGCACATGCCATGTACTTTATCGCCGATGGCGAGGTCGAAATCGAGCTTCGGACCAAGGGCAAGATCCACCTCGGAACGGGCCAGTTTTTCGGAGAACAAGCCGTACTGAAGAAAACCAAGCGCTCCGCCACGGCGAGAGCGGCTACGCGCGCAAAGTTGTTGATCTTGGATGCAGCGGATCTCGCAATGCTAATTTCGCGCGAACCGAGAATTGCCGAACACATTCAGGAGATTGCGTCCCGTCGGGCCGCGCACGATATGTCGCCGGAAGGGACGCCTGACCCGATGAACCATTGATCTTCCTCAACAGCCGCTTTTGCGGGGGCACTATCCTTTCTGATCTGCAAGATGGAGAGAACCAGCATGCTCGACGAACTAATCATACCGATCACGGCCTTGGTACTGTTGGTTGTTTTCGCGGCCGCTTTTATGTGGGCTGACATTCGAGCCCGCAATGGACCGCAAAGGAAGCATCGGCATTCGAAGCACAGGCCCTTTTAATCGCAGATAGACATGTCCGCAGGAGGGGCGGAATCGGAATTGCGTGCTTCGCTCCAATCTGAGCCGTTCCGGATTTGGAGGATAAACCTTCGTCTGGCGTCTTGCGCAACAAGGGTATGAGATGGCCAGCCTGACCTCAGAAAATGCCTCCTTTCGCGGGCTTAGCGAGTCGGAAGCGCAGGCCTTGTTGAAGGCAGAGGGGCACAACGAACTGCCTCAATCCGAACACCGAACGCTATCCCAAATCGTTCTTGGCGTCATGCGCGAGCCGATGCTGGTGCTGCTTGTCGCCGGGGGGATAATCTACCTGGTTCTCGGCGATCTCGCCGAAGCCCTCATCATGGTGGTTTTCGGCACACTCTCCGTTGGCATTACGGTTTTTCAGGAAACCAGGACCGAGCAAGCCCTCGAAAAGTTGCGCGATTTGACGAGCCCCCGCGCGCTCGTTGTCCGGGACGGCGTCCGACGTAGAATAGCAGGTCGCGATGTCGTTCGCAGCGACATCATCATCCTGGCGGAAGGCGATCGCGTGCCTGCCGACGCAATGCTCCTCGACACGCAAAATCTGCAGATCGATGAATCCTTGCTGACTGGCGAATCCGTTCCGGTTCAAAAGCAGGCAGGCCCTCCGTCGCAAAGCGTCGGTACACACGCGCAGGGCCACGACACTCGGGCATTTTCCGGTACGCTCGTCGTTCGAGGCTCGGGGATTGGAAGAATATCTGCCATCGGACTAGCCAGCGAGATCGGGAAAATTGGCCAGTCGCTTCACACCATCGAAGTCGAGCCCCCGCGCCTACAGGCCGAAACGAGACGTCTCGTGATCACGTTTGCCGCGATGGGCGCCGTGGTGAGCATCCTTGCCGTCCTGCTTCACGGCTTTCTCAGAGGGGGCTGGCTCGAAGCCGTTCTGGGCGGAATCGCGCTCGGCATGTCGATGCTCCCGGAAGAATTTCCAGTAGTACTCACCGTCTTCATGGCGATGGGTGCGTGGCGAATCGCACGTGCGCGCGTGCTTACGCGGCGCGCCTCGGCGATCGAGACGCTGGGTTCGGCAACGGTCCTATGCACCGACAAAACCGGAACATTGACCGAAAACCGAATGTCCGTCGCAGAGCTTCGACTTGAACAGGGCGGAGTACTCAAGCTTGCCCTCGACAACCGCACGACAATCCCGTCGGATTTCCACAACCTCGCGGTGTTCAGTGTTTTGGCCAGCAGCGACCACGCCGTCGATCCAATGGAACGCGCCATCCGCGATCTGAGGCAGGAGCGCGTCGGTATCGATCACTTGTTCGATGATCGCTGGCGCCTCGTCCACACCTTCGGCCTTCGCCCTGAACTCCCCGCAATGTCGCAAGTCTGGAAAACCTCCGGTCAATTCGCGCAATTCATCGTCGCGGCTAAGGGGGCTCCGGAAATCATCGCGCGCCTCTGCCGCTTTTCAGAGCCTCGCCTGCTCAAGCTGAAGGAAACGCTGGATGCCATGGCCGCCGATGGCCTGCGCATGCTGGGAGTTGCACGAGCATCGCTTCCGGACGGGACGCTTCCGGATTCCCAGGAAGACCTAGCCTTCGAATTCCTTGGGCTGGTCGGCTTGGCGGATCCTCTACGGCCGGGAGTCCGAGAGGCGGTCGCCCAATGCCGGACCGCGGGGATCAAGGTGGTGATGATCACCGGCGATCATCCAGCAACGGCGCGCGCTATCGCCTTGCGCGCTGGAATCGACGCCACCAGCCTCGTTACCGGAGACGAACTGCACCATCTCGACGATGCGACGCTTGCCGAGCGCCTCAAGACAACGGCGATATTCGCTCGGATCACACCCAACCAGAAGCTCCGGATCGTGGAGCTTCTCAAAGCTGGGGACGCTATAGTGGCCATGACCGGTGACGGCGTGAACGATGCGCCGTCGCTCAAAGCGGCCCATATCGGCATCGCAATGGGTGGCCGCGGAACCGACGTCGCCCGCGAAGCGTCATCCATCGTGCTGCTCGACGACGATTTCAACTCCATCGTCAGGTCTGTTCGTCTTGGCCGCAGAATCTACGACAATTTGCGCAAGGCCATGGTTTTCATCTTATCCGTTCACGTTCCCATTGCCGGGATGGCGCTAATGCCCCTGCTGTTCGGAACCCCGATTTTGCTCGGTCCGATTCATATCGCATTTCTGGAGATGATCATCGATCCGGTATGCTCGCTCGCTTTTGAAGCGGAGGACGAAGAACGGGACATTATGCAGCGACCGCCTCGCCCGCCAAATCAGCGGTTGTTTTCCGTACCGCTGCTGATTTGGGGCCTGCTTCAGGGTGTGCTGGCGCTGACCTTCTTGATTGCCGCTTTTGCAGTGGTTTACCGTCACGACCTGCCCGACAACGAAATGAGAGCGTTGCTGTTCTTCGCGCTGGTCGTCTCAATCGTAAGCCTGATCTTTGTCAACCGTTCGTATAGCGCCTCATTGATCACGGCCTTCGCGCGCCGCAACATCGCTCTGATGGCCGTCCTTCTGGTGGTGTCAATATCGCTTAGCCTCACCCTGCTGTGGCCACGCGTAACGTCCCTGTTCCGCTTTGGTCCCCTTCACCTTGACGATCTCGCGCTGGCTGCGGGGGTGGGGCTGTGCCTGCTCGTGTCTCTGGAAGGTCTCAAGGCTTTATGGATAATGCGTCCGAGCGCTAGCTATCGCTGAGAGATGTCAACATCTGGATGTCGACACACTCTAGGATAGATCAAACGAGTGCCCACGGCAGCGATAGGGTTTCCGATTCATCAATCGCGTGTCGGGAAGTCCATTGAGCACCGCACGGCCCAACGTCCCGACCCTAGCGGCAGCGACCGTCTTGATGCCGGGCCTCCCAACCGATCTCCTGGCTATAATTCCCGCGAAGAATGAAGTGACTGCGATAAGGCTGCAGTTTACCCCAATTGGCCGTCGCGACACTCCCATAAGGCCGTCGCGCTTGAAACGGGAAATCGCCAAAAGCGGGTCGAGCGGAGGCCGCAAGATCGGAGGAAGCCCTTTCGGTATCGGCTCGCGATGGTGCGCCTAGCGAGAGCCTGTACGAACGAGGCCCGCTTGACGTGGACCTTTGACATAGATCAACGCGCGTCGCGTGAACCAGTAGTCAACCAAGCGCAAAATACGTCTGCCCGGAACCGAAGAGCCGCGCGTATGACCCTTGATCCGATTCACCAGTTCGACATCAATAACATCTTCACGATCGGCCAAGTTGGCGGTCACACAATCGCCTTCACCAATTCGTCGGCGTACATGCTGCTCACGGTGGCGGTAGTCTCTTTGCTGGCGGTACGAGGTTTAAAGGGCCAGCAACTGATCCCGGGGCGTTTCCAGTCGGCAGCCGAATTGAGCTATCTGTTCGTTGCGAACATGATCCGCTCGACCGCCGGCGAGGACGGCATGAAGTTCTTCCCACTGGTGTATTCAATCTTCATGTTTATTTTAGTCTCGAACCTGATCGGCATCATCCCCTACGCCTTCACGGTCACAAGTCAGATCATCGTCACAGCGGCGTTCGCGCTGCTCGTGTTTTTCACGGTGCTGATCTACGGCTTTTACAAGAACGGTCTAAAATTCTTCAGAATCTTCGTTCCGCCAGGGCTGCCAAACTATATCCTACCGCTAATCGTCACGATTGAGATCATATCTTTTCTGTCACGACCGCTGTCGCACAGCGTGCGCCTGTTCGCTAACATGCTGGCGGGTCATGTCGCGCTAAAGGTATTCGCGGGCTTCGTCGCCCTCCTCGGCAGCTCGCTCGGTGCGATCGGCTGGATCGGCGGCATGGTGCCGCTGGCAATGACCGTCGCACTGACCGCGCTTGAGATACTGGTGGCGTTCCTGCAGGCCTACGTGTTTGCCGTCCTAACCTGCATCTATCTCAACGATGCCATTCACGCCGGACATTAGAGAAGATCTGCCCGCATGTCCGACGTTCATTCCTAAACTACTCCGCCTTGGATCTCTTTCCTTTCGTTATCGATGTTCTATGCGATCATTGGAATATGCATCCGGCGCGGGGGCGGGCGGGCTGTAGCTTGCAAATTCTCAAGACATGACATCTGGATGCCGACCCATTTTGAGATGAATCAACGCGAACGCCCATGGAAGCGATAGAGATTTCGATGCATCAATCGCAGGTTTGGAGCAGACGATGTCATTCAAGGACGTCTTAGTTGCACTAACAACTTATCCTGAACGTACCCCTCATTCAGGCATAGAAAGTGCGGTTCAATTGGCGACCGCTCTTGGCGCACGCGCCTCGGCCATCGCCTGCGAAGTCAGGGTACCAGCACCCGGAAGCCCATTGGGTACTGCACTGCTCAATGTCCCGGCCTTGGTGGCAGCTGAACTGCGCAAAAGCGTAGCGAACGCGCAAGATGCTCTGGCGGAATTTCAGGACGCAGCCGACCGCAACAATGTCCTCCAGGACACCATTCTCGAGAAATGCTCGACTGCCGAAGCTCCGGACCTGCTGACCGACTACGCACGCTTGCGGGATCTGACCATAGTACCGATGACCGATGCGGATGGTAACGAGAGATGGTATGCCGAAACGATCATCTTTGGTTCCGGACGACCCGTCGTCGTCCTGCCGCCGAAGCCTTCGGCGGGGTCGAAACCATTCGACAACGTGGTCATAGCTTGGGATTTCAGCCGGCAGTCGTCGAGAGCGGTGGCTGATGCATTGCCCATCCTCCAGCGGGCAAAGCACGTTTTCATTTTGACCGTGACGAATGAAAAGATCATCGACACCAAACGATCCGGCGTTGAACTGGCCAAATATCTCGCCAGACATGGCGTGGATGTCGTGCTTGACATCGTGGATGCCGCCGGGAGGGACATCGGAGCAGTTTTCAGATCCCATATTCAACTGCGCAATGGCGACCTGCTCGTGATGGGCGCTTACGGCCATTCGCGTTTCCGGGAGTTCGTGCTGGGCGGCGCCACCAGAAGCATGCTTCTCAACCCCCCCGTACCGGTCTTCCTTTCCCACTGATCCCGGCAATCGCGGCGGTTGATGTAGGTCAATAGTCCTTTGAACCAGCCCGTTAGGATAATCAATCGATGTGAGGATTGGTCATGATCAAGGATATCATTCTGAATATTGAACAGGATGCCAGCCGGGACGGCGTCAGCGACTATGCGATCTCGATAGCCGAAGAGTTTGAATCTCATTTGGCGGGGGTTGGCATGGCGGGCCTGGATATCCCAACCGTCATGATGCCGGACTTCCCAACCGAACTCGTGGGCAAGATCCTCGCGGAGAATGAAGAGACTGCCAGCAAATCCGTCAAACGGTTTGAACAGGCTGCCACGCGCCGAGGCATTTCATTCGAACATCGGCTCATTACCAGACAGGTCGCGGCGCCAACCGTCTTCTCAACGATGGCGCGACGGTTTGATCTGAGCATCATCATGCAAACCGATGTTGATGCGGGCGCCATCAATGAAATGTTGATCGAAGCGACCCTGTTCGATTCCGGACGGCCGATCATCGTCGTACCGTATTTTCAGAAAGATCCCGTGAAACTCGACAAGATCGTATGCTGTTGGGATGGAAGCCGGGCGGCAACACGGGCCATTAACGATGCGATGCCGCTCCTAAAACGCGCAAAAAGCACGGAACTCTTTATCGTCATCAACGAGAAAACTTCCGGTGACGATGAGATCCGAGGGATCGAGATGGCCAACCATCTCGCGCGTCATGGCGTTCATGTCGCCATTGAAACCACGCCGGTTGCGGATATCGATGTCCCTAACGCGATCCTTTCTCACGCCGCCGACTGCTCGGCGAACCTGATCGTCATGGGCGGCTACGGACATTCGCGTTTGCGAGAATTCGTTCTGGGAGGCGCGACGCGTACGATTTTGGCATCGATGACCGCGCCGGTCTTCATGTCGCACTAATCTCAGACATGGTCGTGGCGCACGCACGTGGCCAACGAGAAGACATCCCGTCCCATGGCCCCGCAGAGGCGAGCATCGGGCCCTTCCGGCGGCCGGACGTCTGCAAAAACCAGCGGCAACGCTACAAAGGCGGGTACGACGCTCCCGAGTGGGCCCATGGCAAGGACAAGTGCTGGAATCCTGATGTATGGCAATGACTTCGGAATCGCAGTTCTTCTAGTCCACTCGGGCGGGCCTTACTGGTCCAAGAGCGGCTTGGGCGCATGGTCGATCCCCAAGGGAGAAATCGACGACGGAGAGGATGCGGAAAACGCAGCTCGCCGCGAATTCGCGGAAGAACTCGGCGTACCGGTTTGCAGCCAACTCCAGTCGCTCGGTTACGTACGCCAACGCGCCACGCCTCCAGCCCCGCTCGCTCAAGCGGGGCTTTTTGTATAACGACATCCGACCGGTTTAGTATCAGAACCCTGCGTGCGAACGGCGCAGGAAAGGCGCGGAGCACCCTAGCCCTTTTGAAGTGCAAACGTGTCTCCGATCAAGCCACCAGCCTCGAATTCTGTGGCCTGGATGCGCTTTCCCGAAGTGGCGCGACTGCAATGCTCCAGTCTGACGCGCTTCCTCGCATTTCCTTGAGGACAAGCTTCACCGCGCTGTCGGGCCCATCCGCGATAGCGTGGCATTTTCCTTCCTCGATTTTGCGCAGTGTGCACGCCCGTTAGCCACAGTGCCACTGGTTGAGGAATCTCAAGCGAGGTATCTCGCCCGAAGTCACCGCAACTTTGGAACGGTCACCATGCCAATCGTCCCGCTATTGCTTCTCGCGACGAGGCCAGAACGCAAATGCCGCGACGACAGCCGCCAGCAAGATCACCGAAATCATCGTCTGAACGAAACCGAAGTTCAGGGCATCGCGTGCCACGAACCAAGCCGTGATCGGCGCGGCAACCGAGAGGATCAAACGCAGGATCCAGGCCATTTTTCTCCTCAGGAAGGCTACTTTTGATCCGATCGTTCGATAGCGTCCGATCGTGACAATTCCTCGTCTTCAGGCGACTGCATATACAAACCCGACATCGGCTCAATCCAACACAGATGATCGTGGACCAGCTTGACACCTTCCACGTTTTCGGCGGCGACCATTGCGGCTTGACGAAAGCTTTCGTCGGTAATGCATCCGCTGAGATGAACGATGCCATCCTTCACCACGACCTCCAAACCGATCGGCCGCCAGTCACTCTCCTGGATCGTCCGCATAATACGCTCTCGGATCCGATCGTCGGCCGCTGAAGGGGTCGGGATTTCGCTGCCAACACTCGCAATCGCCTGCAGGAGATTCGAGCGAGTGACTATTCCGACCATGCTTTCTCCGCGCATGACCGGAACACGTTTTATGTGGTTCTTCTCCATGAGGCGAACGACATCTTCAATGGAAGCGTCCTCATTCACGGTAATGACGCGCCCGGTCATCACCTCCCCGACCTTGCGGCCGTGCTCTTTTACGAAATCTTCGGCGAGGCCCGCCGGACCGACAAGGAACGAGAGCCAACGACTTCGCCTTCGCTCGGTGCTTATCTCGCCCCGACGCAAAAAATCGCCCTCCGACACAATGCCGATTAACTTACCCTTGTTATCGACGACTGGAAGACCACTGATGTGACGTCGTAACATCGTATTCACCGCATGGACGACGCTCGCTTCGGGAGATGTCGTGACAACGTCAAAGGTCATGACTTGATGCGCGCGCATGGTGCTCTCCTCGCTCACTTGGGATCAAGATACGCACGATCACCCGACCCGGTTTGAGGCAGATCAATCCCGGACCTGCGGTCAGTCCCGAGACCCATTCTGCGATTGATTCTGATCAATTCCTTCTGACCAGGCCCTGCTAGTCATTGAGCAGCTGGGAGAATTGGAGACACACCATGAAAAGTCTTATCCCTGTTACCAACGAGCACAGACTTTTGGGTCGTCAGTTTAGTTCTCTTACGGCCTTACAGCAGGAGATCGACCGGCTCTTCGACGGGTTCGGTCGAGGTTTTGCCGCTACTTCGGCATCCCCACTGCTCCCGAGTATGGATGTCAGCGAGACCGAAAAAGAGATCGAAATCACCGCGGAGCTGCCGGGGCTCGAGGAGAAAGATGTTCAATTGAACGTCGCTGACAATCTCCTGACCATCCGCGGAGAGAAAAAGAGCCACCGAGAAGAAAAGGAAAAGGACTATCGCCTGGTGGAGCGCAGCTATGGATCCTTCCAGCGCACGATTGAACTGCCTAACGGCGTTAATCCGGACAGCATACAGGCAACGATCTCGAAGGGCGTTCTCAAGGTTGTGGTGCCGAAGCCCGCTCCGGCACAAACAAAGAAGATCGCAGTGAAAACAGCGGCCTGAGTACAATATTGCGCGCCGCCTATCTTGCGGCGCGCAATATTCTGGGAGCACCGCAAATGAGGGGATCATGCATAGATTTCTCGAGGAAATCGCCGCGCATCACATGACCCGCCCGGCGAAGGCCATCTCGCCCGATACGACAATGCGCGACCTTCTGACAAAATTTGAGAAGGACGACTTCAATGCCTATCCAGTTTGTGAGAACGACCGTGTCGTCGGCATTATTACGAAGCTGGACTGCCTCTCCTGTTTTGCTTTTACACCGCACAGTATGGTTCCGCAGTATGAACACCTGATGCGCCAAAGCGCAGCCCAGACGATGACCAAAAAGTTCATCTATGTCAGGCCACTTACGAAACTAACGCGCGTACTTCAGCTCATGGTCGAGCATCGACTCAGAAGCATACCGGTATTGGAAGCAAATCAGAGTTTGGCTGGCATGATTTCCAGAGAGGATATTCTAAGAGCCTTGAAGCGATGCTGCGGTACCAATTATTGAGTTTTCGCGGGAAGCAGGCGATCGATCAGGCGAGCGAACTCACTATGGGTTGCTTCAAAGTGGGCTGACCGATGTAACGCGGAATGTATGAAACTGGTCGCCTTCCTTGATTGAGACATACTCGCCCACGACGAAATGCTCATCCGAGAAATGATAGCCAGCTTCACTGGGCATATCTCCCGCCACATCATATTCGATCGCCCAGTTCCCGCCCTGTCGGTGCACCAGATGCCCCACCCCGTCGGCTTCGTTCGGCCTGCGTCGGACTACGCGGCATGCGGCTCGGTGCTTTCTCCAGAGATTTGCGTCAATCATTCCGTTCAGCATGAGTGGCGCGATGACGGTATAGCCGATCGCCATATCGCCGACTGGATGCTTCGGCTCCCGCGCCAATTCAAGCTGAATCTCGCGGAATGTACTCGGCAGTTCGGCGTTCAGGACTCTCTTGAGGGTGCTCTTGCTCATTCTCTTTCCCACAGTCAGCAACTGGCTCCTTCTTCGTAGCGCGAACGCGGAGCTAACCATTGATCTTTCTCAAAGAGCCTGATCATTCTCGGAGATCTTAGGAGTGCCCATCGATCTATCTGTTTTGCCCTATTCAGGATATTGGGAAGGCAAATCCCTCAACGCTCAAGCGTCCTTAAAAATGAAAGCAGATCATTGATCTGATCCGGCTCGAGCCGAAATATCGGCATGGTTGGATGTCCGGTGTCGATACCTTCGGCAAGAGCTTCAGCGAGTGACCCCACCGGATAGCGGCGATGAAGATCCCGGAAGGGTGGAGCGATCTTGAGAGGACTCTGAGTATAGCGATCGATAGAATGGCACCGCGCGCAGTTCTCTCTGGCAAGAACTCGACCGCGAAGTTCGCTTGCGGATTCCGCCACGGCCGCACTGGTGACGAAAGCCATCACGCCGATCAAGAGAAGGTGCCGCCGCATATAACCTCCTGTCGCGTGCTAATGCATGAGCAGCGCACAAAACGAGCGTTGTTTCAGAAGACGTCTGGTGACACCGCCAAATACCCATTCGCTGAATCTGCTGGTGCCGTAGGCGCCTGCCACGATCAAGGTGGCTCCGATCTCCGCAGCGATCGCCTCGAGTTGCTGTCCCGTATCTCCAGCAGAAAGTTCCGCACGCGCCTGCGCGGTAACTCCCTGTCGGGAAAGCCAGCCGGCGACATCCACAACTCTTGCAGAGGCAGCTTCTTTGTCGCTCTCGCTGTCCGTGAGTTCAACCACGGCAATATGCCGCGCGGCCCGAAGTAGTGGCAACGCTGCGACTATCGCCCGCTGTGCCTCTGCGCAATCCTTCCAGGCCACCAGGACGCAATTCAGTTCCATCGAGATTGTTCGGGGCGGAACGAGAAGAAACGGCCGACCGACCTTCATAAGGGCATCACCAAAATCCAACAATCGCTGTCCACCTAACAGCGGGATGTCTTCGGATAACTCGGCAACCACAACATCCGCGCCACAAGCCTCCGCGGCAAGAAAGTCAGCAGGCATATCAATCCCCGCCCGCCAGGTGCATGGTCGACCGCAGGGCTTCACAGCCTCCCGGAAGCGGGCTTCGCATCGAGCCGTCGCGAGAGTCAGTTCGTCATAGTCAGCTTGCAGCATACTGGCGGCAACGATGACGTTCACCTGAGCCGGTACGTATGGCGTACCGGATGACACACCGATAATCCGAGAATCGTACCGCTCGGCTAACTCACATCCCACCCTGAGGGCCGCTTCGTTCACCTGCTCAAGGCCCAAAAAAACCATCACGGATTTATAGGTCATTCTGCCCTCCGTCGAACCGCCAGACCAAGCGTTTCGGTTCGCCATTCTATTGGCCTTGCCGGGTCCAGTTTTGATCTAGCTCAGTTTCTGGCCACGACGGTTTCCATAAAATTTCATGCGGATGTCTGCAGCCCACTGGCGAGACAAGGAGGAAGAAATGAAGTTCGAAACAATTATGGCAAACTTGGCGCTTGACCGATCCAACGATGCTTGCCTCGCGATCACAGGAGATCTTGCTAGGCGCTGCGAGGCGCATGTCATCGGCATCGCCGCTTCCGACCTCAAGCCGCCGCTCTACTACGCGGAGGGCGATCAGGCTGAAGCCATCTTCAACCAGGAGCGAACGGCTATTCGTAAACGCATTGATCATTTGGAGAAGACGTTCCGCGCACGTCTGGCAAACAAGTCGCAAGGGCTTGAATGGCGCTCTACCATCGATTTTCCAGCACGATTTGTAAGCACCCAGGTCCGCGCCGCCGACGTACTCGTGACAGAGATCGGCAAAGAACCTAGCGATCCCTATTCGGCTGCGAGCCCGAATGATCTTGTCATGGCCATTGGCCGACCGCTGCTTGCCGTACCCGAAGGCATGGATTGGCTCGATACCCGACAAGTTCTTGTTGCCTGGAAAGACACGCGGGAAGCGCGCCGGGCGATCGTTGATGCCTTGCCGCTGCTCTCCCTCGCTGCAGAAGTGACGGTTGTTGAGATATTGGAAGAAGGAACCGAACGGCTGACGACCCAGTCTCGACTAAAAGACGTACAATGTTGGCTCGAGCAACACGGCATCTCCGCGGAAACATTGGTCATAGATCAACCGGAGGACGTCACAACGCGCCTCGATGAAGCCGCATCCGATGCCGGCGCCGGCATAATCGTTGCTGGCGCTTATGGACACTCAAGGTTTCGCGAATGGGTCCTAGGCGGCGTGACCCGCCATCTCATGACACAACGGAAACGCTGCGTTCTCCTTTCGAGATAACCTACACTCTGCCTGTCTATGCCGCTCGGGGGCGAGCCTGATCGATCCTATGATTGAGCGTGCCGACAACACATCGGACGCACGTTTAGTTCAGAATCATCGTCAGCAATGGCGCAGATCAAGATCGGTAGGCGCTCGACGTATAGTCGTTCGTGACCGTCTCGCCTCCATACAAACGAGCCTGTAGCCGATCAACATTCCATAACGCCTACTCCGCGAATCCAATCCTTTCAGCTGGCTTCCGGTTTCGTCAGCGCTGAACTTGGTCGTAGGTACGGCGCGGGTTCACGGGGCGGTGCCCTCACCAATTTTACTTCAACTGTGCTGACCTGTTCCTCCGGCGGGAAAAGTCCATGCTCCTTGATCATTCCGTAGAGCATACTCGTTGCCCGAGCATCCCCCTTGATTGCGCGCTGCCGCACGGAACGGATGAAAGCTTCCCATGACGACATGCGAACCTCTTCCCCGTTCACAGTAGCCTTTACCCGCTCGTTGAGGATCTCACGCAGCTTTACCCGTATAGATGGAAGCACCCGCGGTCGCCCCTTTGGATTTCCGCTTTGTCCCTTTTTAAATTGCGTACGTTTGGGCGGCTTACCATAGCCAACGTCGTATTTTCCGTTACCAGACATTTGTAAACCCCCTTCCGTGTTTCATGATCTCGTCAAATGTGCTCCCGTCGGCTAGCGTCGCGTCATCTTTGGCAAAGAGTTGCCAACGACGAACGATGACATCGACATAAAGAGGATCCAGCTCGATGAGACGGGCACGACGACCGGCTTTATGTGCGGCGATGACGGTCGATCCACTGCCCCCAAAGCAATCAAGAACAATGTCTCCACGGCATGAGACATCCTTGATGGCATCAACGATGAGCTCGACCGGCTTCACGGTGGGATGAAGTGACAGCTCCGAATCCCGTGTCGAGCTGAAGGCATTCATTCCCGCGTATTGCCAGACGTTGCTGCGATTTCTGCCATGCTGACCCAGTTCGAATGAATTTAAGTGGGGAGCCGTCCCATTTTTGTAAGCAAAAATGAGCTCATGTCTGGAGCGGTAGAATGTCCCCATTCCACCGTTAGACTTTACCCATATGCAGAGATTCTTAAGCTGGGTGTAGTTCTTTGCTGCCGCCTGAAGTTCGGGAATATGACGCCAGTCCATACAGATGTAGTGGATGGAGCCGTCAATTGAGTGTTTAATCAGGAGATCGAAAGCCGACGACAGGAACTCTTTAAACTGATCGGACGACATCTCCCCCGACCCCATTGCAAATTCGCGATGCTCATTCTTTCCGAGACCGCTAACATTGCGTTTGATCGGTACATTGTAAGGCGGGTCTGTAAAGACCATCCTTGCGACATCGCCTTTCATTAAGCTTTCGAAGGCAACTGGATCAGTCGCGCTCCCGCAATAGACCTTATGATCGCCTAGCAGCCAAAGATCACCGGGCTTCGATATGGCTTGGGCCCCTACCGCTGGAACAGTATCTGCTCGTGGATCTGATTTCTCTTCCGGGTTTAAGCTCTCGATGAGGTTGTCGACCTCCGCAATTTCGAATCCTGTGATGCTGATATCGAATGAAGGATCGATCTGAATTAACTCGCTAAGCTCGGTTGCGAGGATTTCGTTGTCCCATCCGGCATTTGCAGCCAGCTTATTATCGGCAATCACATAGGCGCGCTTTTGCTGAGGCGTCATCTGCGACACCGTCAGGCACGGAATGCGATCCAAAGCTATCAGCTTTGCGGCCTGCCAGCGACCATGGCCAGCCAGAATACCCTTCGTCTCGTCGATCAGGATCGGGTTGGTAAAACCAAATTTTTTGATGCTCTCGGCAATCTGTCGGATTTGCTTCTTGGAGTGAACTCTCGGATTGCGCGCTCTTGGCTGGAGCTGGGCAGGACTAAAGTATTGAATATGATAGTAATCTGGGCTGGTCATGAAAAAACTCCGGTCGATATGACCGGAGTTTTCTGCGGCGAACTTTGAAATAATAGCCTTCTTAAATTTTTTTCTGTCTACGCCGCTGGGCCCAGACGGAAACGAGCCTCGGCAATCACTCTCCTTAATCTCGGCTTGAGATCCGCCCAAGCGCTCTCCGGAGAGGGGTAGACTATGTCCCTCAGTTCGGCAGATATGGCAGCATGGACATTCGAAAGAATGCTTGGCTCCTTGCTGCGGCTAAGGCCTTCACGCCATCTCTGTAAAACCTTAACGTCGGAGGTTTTGAGATGCCCTCCTATGGGATAACCTTGTGCTTTTAATTCATCGGCCACTCTTCTTAAGGCTACAGGAAGGGTGTCTCCCGTTGCTTTCAACTTATCGACGCATGCAATCGCCGTTGCCTTGATGATATCAGGGTATGTGTCATGCGGCGGAGCACCCTTCATTCGTATCGGTGCAACAAGCGGATCGACAACACCGTCGTCCAAATGTTCCAACGCAGTCACGAGACAACGCAAGGGATGCGCCAGGTTATCGCCTAAAGCGCAGTCCGACACGATATAGTCTATGCATGCTCTTATCGCGAGCAGCCCTCCAGTACGACCCTCCGCGCGTTTAGCGACACGCAGCGCATCCGCCAGCTTTTCCATTGGATTCAAGGATTGACCAGCATCTGTTGTGCATGCCGGCTGTTTCGCGCCTTTACGTGGAGTAAGGATCGTTGGCCGTGCGCCGTCGTCAAGACGTTCCATACCAGCCAGGATCGGCAGCATTGATGCTACCAACCCGTTTTCATCGAAGTAAGTGAGACTCTTCAAACAAGCACACATGGCTTGAAGAGATCTACAAGCGCCGACGCGTTCACTGACGTTTTGAAAGGCTTCGAGAGCTTCGGCCAGGTCGGTTTTTAGTTTGCTGACATGGCCAGGCGGAATCGTAGTGAAAGAAAACTGATGCATAAAAAAATATCCCTAGTCGTGTAATCCGACCAGGGAAGATGGATGATTTGGCAAAAATTGGGCGCAACGAGATTTGTCAGTTGCAGTTTGTGTAACCGGTTCCTCCGACGTTCGTGGTGATGCAGTTCATCGGAGGACGCGCTGATGGAATCGGCATCTGATAAACCGGTGGCGGGGGCCGCTGCGACTGCATTCTCTGAATGAGCTGCATGCCGGCAGCGCGCCGTTCGGCTTCAAAGCGTTGATTGTTCATGAACAGACTTTCCCGGCACTGAGCATAACCCGGGCTTCCAGGTTTGTGCCCCCACGATTGGCACTGACCATCTTGCGCCAAATTGACCTCCGCCGGCGATGGCCCTGGGTGACACCCGGCCAAACATACCCCGACAAAGCCGGCCAGCGCCGCCAGTAGCATTTTCTTACGCATCGCAGCCCCCATTAAAAAATTAAACATCGAAGTATGGCACTGGATAGCTCAATCATGTGTCTATATCCAGTGGTTTAATAGCCTTTAGAATGGCCGTCTTGGCGCATGAAAGCTCGTGCGCTCGTGGCCTGGAATTTGCGGCGGATTCGCGTGGAACGCGGGATCTCGCAGGAAGCCTTGGCTTATGAGGCTGGGATTGACCGGGCCTATGTCGGCGGTCTGGAGCGGAAATCGCACAATCCGACCGTTGACCTGCTTGAGCGGCTGGCAACAACGTTGGGCACCGAGATTGCGGAGTTTTTTACCAAAGTGCCAAAGGGCGCCCCGCCACCGAAACCACTACCGGCTGGACGGAAAGTGGCCAAGAAGCCCCGCGCCAGGAAGCAATAAGATTGCTCCAAATCCACTGGACTTCAGCACGCCGCGGAGCATGCATGGACGCGTAACAGTGAGCGCCCCATGCCGAAAAAAGCCAGCAAAAGCGTTATCCGAGCCCTGATCGGGCAGGTTCGTGATCGGATCGAAGAAGCCAGCATTGTTGCAGATGCGGCGGAGCAACTGGCACAGCGCGGCCAGACCGAGAAGGCGCTGCGCATCCTGATGGATGTCGAAGGTCCGACCTTCGAAGCGCAAGAGTTGTTCCGGACCGCGATGAAGATCAGACGAACATTGCTGCCGAACCCGGAATAGCGCCAGCTTAAGACATGCGGATTGACCGCCCGGTTCAGGCCGCCGCGGCCTTACGACAGTGACAGAACTTGGTGCTGTCATATGACGCAGGGCGAGCCAGATAATCAAAAGGGCTCATTATTGTCTTCCTCGTAACCTTGATACACGTCCTCCGGAGCATAGTACTCGGCAGCGTCATAGAGGGTCGTCCGGGTGTAGCGGTCAGCCAACCCCATTGCGGCAAGACGCGAAAGTCCAGAGATCTTGAGATCGCAAGCGACACACTGAAACTGGTCAGGAAGATGCTCCTGCCTCTCCTTGATCATGTCGTTCTCAAGGGTCTGAGTGGGAGCTGAGATGGCGTCACCATGAACGAGCGCCGAGGATCCGCAGGCAGGGCACCTGACCCGGTGGCCGCTTTGTCGAGTAGCCCACACATCAGCCTTGGCGATCAAAGCTCTCCTTTCATCCTCTGAAAGCTCGAAAAACGCCTTTGCATGCCTCTCCAAGTCTCCCTGTACCGCCTTCGCCTTGTCATCTAGCGACGCGTCAATAAGCTTTTGCGCGACCTCGGCTTCGTTTTCTCCGACGAGGTCTTTTAAGCCTAGCCCCATCGACGCCAAAAGAACCTTGCATGCCCGATAGAAGTTGGGCTGCCAGCCGGAACTCTGAACGCCATCAAACGGCAGCTCTCCAGAATGAAGTTCGCTGTTGCGCTTGCCAGTATGAGCAATGCAGAAGTTCTCCAGCTCTTTGTCAAAGTCAGGTACCAACTGACCAAGCCGCTTTGCGGCTTCTGAGACCGCGATGCTGCGCGGGGAAAACTTCGGCTCAGTGGGAGTGAAGCCAAGTGAATGCAGAAGGCTGCTCCAGTTCCGATCACTTGTATCGGCGAGCAGCGCTGGGCTGATGGACGCAAGAGCGGCGCGTGCGAGAAGTTCCAGGGCCAGTCCCGACCACAATGCGTAGGACCACTCCGTCGGGTCGTCCGCCTGCATTTTTTCGATGTAGCGTTGAGCCTTCAAGAAGAGGCTATCTGCGCTCCAGGAATCGGGCGTGTCACCCGCGATAACAGCCGACTTCAATAGAGGTCCCCAAATATGCGCGCTCAATGCGTCTCGACGTCGAGAATGACCGACATCTGCGCTTCCAATCCCGTTCAGGAGAAGTGTGCTTCTCACCGTTCGCGCGGCGCGGGCGTCCTACGATCCGAGAGCGTTCGCGTACCGCAATCGCCGTGGGCGCAGGGGCTTTAAAGCGGCGACGCCCATCCGTCGTCGCGGAGGCGGTAAACATGTCCGCTTTCGATCGGGTCCCAATTAGACGAATGACCCAGTTGAGCGCGCAAGGGGCATCCGAGATTCAACTTATTAAGTCGGCTCTGGGCCGTGAGCGGACATTTTCAGACATTTGGTCCGCGCACCTCGGTGTCGGAGACATGACGATATCCTTTTACCGTTTGCCGCGCGGCGAATGAGCAACAAGATTGCTCATAAATGACTGGCATTCTGCTGCGATCGGAGCGTTGCTGTGGGGCCTGAAGCCGGTAACGGCGGAGGCTTAGGATGCACCCCGCAGCGAGATTATCGCGCGGGGTCGAGGTGGTGCGACCGACGGCGTCGCGCAATCTCGAGGATCCCATGAGCAAGACAAAATCGAAGGGCGTTAAAGCGCAGGCGAACCGCGCCGCTCGATCATCCAAACGCGCAAAGACCTCGCGTCCGCGATCCACGTCACGGCCTGTATCGACGCGCGGTAATTCCAAACAAGCCAAAGTGCTGGCGCTGTTGCGCGCACCGGCGGGCGCCACGATCGCTGCGATGATGGAGGCAACCGGTTGGCAGTCGCACTCGGTGCGCGGGTTTCTGGCGGGCGTCGTTCGCAAGAAGCTTGGGCTCAATCTGCTGTCCGAGGCAGGAGACGACGGCCGCATCTATCGGGTGAAGCCCGAACGCACCGGAACTGCGGCCACGACGTGAAGGCTATGGCCAAGGCAAGCCCCACACGTCGGACTCCGATCAGGGAGTCGTCGATCGAGGTCGAGATCGCGCATTTGCGAGATCTCGATCTGTCAGGATTACGCGCACGATGGAAGGGTGAGGTCCGGCGCGAGCCTGCCCGTCACCTGCCGCGGCATTTGCTATTTGCGGTATTGGCCTATCGCATTCAGGCCGACCGACTGGGGGATATTCATGCTGGCGTAAAGGCCGTGCTGGACCGCAGCATTCCGGGCGAGAAGCGGTCAGTCACGACCGCCCGGATTGCGAAGCTGGACCGCCAAAGAACGCTACTCACTCCCGGGACGATGCTGACGCGGTCATGGAACGGCTGGTCTGAGCGGGTGATGGTCATGGCGGACGGCTTCGGTTGGAATGGCAAGGTCTATCGCAGCCTCTCCGAAGTCGCATCGGCGATCACGGGCACGCGCTGGAACGGCCCGCGCTTCTTTGGACTGAGAGACAAGGATGTGGTGGCCGATCGCGATTCCGTGGGACCCCAACTGTGAGCGGCCGGGCACTCAGAAAGAAATCCGTGCGGTGCGCCATCTACACCCGCGTGTCCACCGATGCGGGCCTCGATCAGGACTTCAACTCACTTGATGCGCAATACGAGGGGGCTTCGGCCTATATCCGAAGCCAGGCCCATGCTGGCTGGACTCAACTGCGTACGCGGTACGACGACGGCGGCTTCTCGGGCGGTTCAACTGACCGCCCGGCCCTACAGCAACTTCTCAATGATGTGCGCTCTGGCCGGGTCGACATCATTGTGGTGTACAAGGTTGACCGTTTGACGCGGTCGCTCGCTGACTTCGCCAAGCTGGTCGAACTGTTTGACGCGCATGGTGTGTCGTTCGTCTCGGTGACCCAGCAGTTCAACACTACAACCTCCATGGGACGGCTCACCCTCAACGTGTTGCTGTCGTTTGCCCAGTTCGAGCGCGAAGTCACCTCGGAGCGGATCCGGGACAAGATCGCCGCCTCCAAGCGCAAGGGCCTTTGGGTTGGCGGCGTGGTCCCGCTTGGCTATCACGCGAAGGATCGCAAAATCACCATCGTCGAGAGCGAAGCCAGGACCGTTCGCCATATCTTCAAACGTTATCTGGAGCTGGGCAGCCTCAACCTGTTGTTGCCCGATCTGAAGCGTTCCGGCATCACCACCCGGGTTCGGCGGCTCGCCGACGGCAGGACCATCGGCGGCATTCCCTTCGCCCGAGGTGCCCTCGCCTACCTGCTGCGCAACCGCTTCTATATCGGCGAAGTCAGATACAAGGGCGAGGTTCTGGCCGGCCAGCAGCCCAGGCTGCTCGACCGCGCCCTGTTTGACGCGGTCCAAGCCAAGCTCGATCAGCAGCGAAGCAATCATGTGACGGCCCGCCAATCCTCCGAATCCATCCTCATGGGCCTGATCCATGACGATGCCGGCAACCTCATGACCCCGACCCACACGCTAAAGAATGGCAAGCGCTATCGGTACTACATCTCAACGGCACTCCTGCAGGGAGAGGCGTCCCGAGCCGGCCGCGTCAACCGTATTTCCGCCGAACAGGTCGAACGACTCGTTGCGGACGCCATGCGCACGCGATTGATCGATCAAAAAAGCAGGAGGCCTAGAGTCGGCCCCAACGCGGGCACAGCCGATCAGCGAAGACCTTTTTCGGGCCAAAACACTGGCAAACGCTCATCCAACGCATCCACCACCTCCACCGGAGCGAATGGGTCGACGGCGAGTTCGCTCGACGACAAGCATCTTATTCAATCCCACCTGCAGCGGGTGGATGTTCACGTCGATCACCTGATCATCTCGATGATGCGTCATGCTGTCCACGAGACCACGCCGATAGACCCCGGCGCGGACCACGACCTGAATGGCCGCAGATCTGCGGCAGGCCGCCCGACCGTCATCCGCATTCCCTGGACCAAGCCGCCAGCAAGGGCCGCGCGCGAGATCGTCACCCCTGCCAAATCGAAACAGCGATCTGACAATCGTCCTATCCGTGCGGAGACTCGTGCCAAGCTGGTCACCGCAATTGCGCAGGGACGACGATGGCTTAATGAACTCATCTCCGGCACCGTGACGTCAACCCAAGAGATCGCCGACCGGCAGCGATGCAGCATCCGACAGGTGAACCGCGCTATCACACTGGCTTTTTTGTCGCCCCGGATCATTGAGGCCGCCATCGAAGGGCGTCTCCCGCGGGGTATCGGCGTTGCGTCCATCCGGCATTTGCCCGCCGAATGGTCAAAGCAACACGCCGCGCTTGGCCTGAAACTCTGATACCGCCATCGACGTCTGCCAGGACCAGAATTATTGGGCCTCGGAGACAGCTCCCGTAAAACGCGCACTCTCCGTCTCTGACAGCACCGGCAGAGACCGAAACGTCAAGAAAAGCCGCAATATCGCGGTCTTTCTGACGACGTAGCGGGGGGTGACGGTTTCCAGGAAATGCGTGGTGGCGGACGCAGTCGTGTGCGAATCGGTCTCCCGCGCCGAATTCCCTGCAAACAGGGATTTTTACAGGGAACTTTGCGATCTTGGGGCCATCATTTGGAGTCTGGGATCGCAAAAATGCTGCGCCACATTTCTATTTCACCAGATTCCCTGCGCAATCTAACAGGGAAAGTATTTTAAGGATCAGGGATTTTCGCGAGACGGATCAAGGAACGCAACCGTTGTAAGCGTCCGTTCCTAATATGCTTGCTTTGCACAAAAGCGGGCTTCGCATTCACCCGGCTTCAGCTCATCCGCATCTGTCGACCGTGGTACGAGACGAATGCGTACAACCCGATCCTATCGCTCTCATCCGACGACGGCTTGGCGGAAACAAAGCCACCCAGATTGGCAGCGTCACTTGCTGTCTATAGCAAACCTCTAATGGCCTACTAGGTCAAAACCGACAATCAGATGAGATTAATCGAGTGCCCATCTCTGATCGAAGTTGTGACTGCCTCAAGAACCGAAACGCCATGCACAGCGTCCGCCGCACTAACAGGAAATCCCCTGCCATCAATGGCATTTGCGAATGCTTCGAGTTCGCTTCTCTCCGTGTTGATATAGGGAAACGTCGTTTCCTGAACCGGCGAATTGCCTTCACAGCTCAACAGTCGATTTTCTCCCACCATCTCGAGCCATCCTTTGGATCCTAGAACTCGAAAACGCCACATCGGAGAGGTTGTAATCAGTGTAGTAAATGCGCACGTCGCCCCGCTCTTGAAATCGCCGACGAAACTCACATTGTCATCGACCGACACATCGACCATCTGCCGGCATCCTCGTGCGTGAATGCGTGCGAATTCTCCACCAAAAAAAATCATGAGATCGATCTGGTGGATGCCCATTCCAGTCATGCCGCCGGCGACTGTATCCGACCGCCCCGCGCGCCACATGCCGGGCTTGAATCGCAGCCCGTAATTTGACGAAAAGTTACCTTCAATATGCAAAACGCGACCGATCTTGTCTGCGGCGATCTGCTCGCGCATCGCGGCAACGGCAGGCAGAAACCGGCGATTATGCGCGAAGGAGACCAGCACATTATGCTTCGCTGCTTCAGCGATTGCTGCATCGGCACTCTTCCGATCAAGCGCGAAGGGCTTTTCAACTAGGACGGGCTTAGTCGCCCTCACGGCTTCGATCACCTGTTGGGTGTGCAGCCGATCAGGAGTAGCCAGCACGACACCATCAATGTCGGGGGCGGACAGCGCATCGGCGTAGGATTCGACTATTTTCAGTCCACGTCGTTTTGCGAAAGCTTGCAGCGGGTCCGGGCGCCGAGCCACGCCGAGCGAGAACTGCACGACGTCACTCGCCCCCTGCACCGCGTCGACTAAGTTTTGTCCCCAATAGCCGAGGCCGACGATCGCCAAATTCTTCATTACATCGCTCCAGGCACCAGATGAGAATGAGAACCGCCGGACGTTGCCGACCTATCACTTTCACATGCAACATTATTTTGGATCGTAAACACCATCGTCAGGCGGACGGCGCGGCGGCGGAGTCAAACCGATAAATCTGCTCAAGCCTGCGTAGTTCGGACCTCCGATCCGGGCTAACGGATCGAGCTCTCGGGTATCGATTTTTCCGCCACGAACGAGGTCATCACGGATATGAAACGACACGACCTCGCTCAGCAAAATGATGCTATCGACGTTGGAGTATTCAAGCTTCTCCCGCAAGCGACATTCCATCGCGGCCACGGACTTAGCCAGACGCGGTACCGCGACAACCAAAGAGGACGTCGTCTCGAGTCCGAGATAGCGAATCTCGCTTTCGCCATATGAAAGATCGGCGGACGACTCGTGAAGCGTTTCTGCATCTTCATATCTCGCGACATTCACGACGAACTCGCCGCGCTCCACGATGTTCTTGCCGGTGTCCTTGCGTTCGCCATCCCGCTTGCCAACGGTGACCATTAGCATCGGCGGGCTGTGGGTCACGAGGCCGTAAGCGGAAAACGGAGCGAGATTGACTGTACCATTCGAAGACAGGGATGTGATCCATGCCACTGGCCGCGGGACAATCATCCCGGTCAAAAGCTTGTAAGTCTCATCGAGAGTTCGGGTCTTAGGGTCGATGTCCATTCGGACCTCTTAGATCGATAGATATTTGCGTGAGATCTCGGGATTGCGTGTCAGTTCCTCCATGGATCCTGACCACGTCACGTGCCCCTTCTCGAGCATGTAGGCACGATCCGACACGTAGCGGGCAAAATGGATGTTCTGCTCTGAGAGCAGGATCGACACGCCGGCTTTCTTCAGCCGAAAGATCATCTGGGCCATCTGCTCGACGATCACGGGCGCAACACCCTCCGACGGCTCGTCTAGCAGGAGTAAGTAGGGATTTCCCATCAGCGTCCGGGCTATGGTGAGCATCTGCTGCTCGCCGCCGCTCATCCGACCGGCGCCGCGATTCTTCATCTCGGCCAAATTTGGGAAGATCTCGTAGAGCTCGTCCGGCGTCCAAGTATGAAGCGGCGTACCATCCGGCCAGCACCGCAGCGGCTGGCGGCCGATATCGAGGTTTTCGGCCACTGTGAGGTCGGTGAAAATCCGCCGGTCCTCCGGCACGAAGCCGAGGCCCATCTGGGCGATACGATAGCTTGCGCTTTGCGAAATATCGGTTCCCATGAAACGGATGGTGCCAGACTGGCGATCCAGCATGCCCATCAACGATAGAAAGGTTGTCGACTTGCCTGCGCCATTGCGGCCCATTAGGGCAACGACCTCGCCCTGCCGCAGATTGAAATCGAGATCGAACAAGATGCGCGCACCGCCATACCAGGCCGAGAGCTTTTCAACCACGAGCAGAGGTTGGCCCGATACAGCAGGCGAAAAGGCTAACTGTGGACTCATCGCATCCATCTCAATCATCCGAGATGCTCGGCGAAAGTATTGCCGACGCCGAGGTAAACTTCCTGCACCTTCGGGTCGTCGCGCATCTCAGTCGGCGTTCCCTCGGAAATCAGACGGCCGCGAGCCAGCACCACGACGCGGTCCGAATAAGCGAAGATCACATCCATGCTGTGCTCGGTGAACAGTACGGCGAGCCCTTTCTCGACCACGAGGCGCTTGGTCAACGCCATCAACTCGTTGCGTTCGTGCGGAGCCATGCCGGCGGTCGGCTCGTCCATGAGCAGGAGCCGGGGCTTGTGCACCAGCGCCACCGCAAGCTCGAGCCGTTTCACGTCGCCATAGGCCATGGTGCTGCATGGCTTGTCCCATTGATCTTCCAACGAGACACGGCATAGAAGCTCCATTGCCTCATCGCGACCGTAGTCCGTGCCGCGATGCCAAAAGTTGAAGATGGTCCGATCCCGCGACATCAGCGCGACTTGCACGTTCTCGATCGCGGTCATCGAGCTGAAGGGAAGCGCAACCTGGAAGGTGCGGCCGATGCCGAGCGCCCAGATCTCTCTCGGTTTCAGCCCGATCAATTCCTTGCCCTGAAATAGAATGGAGCCGGCGTCGGCGCAGAGCTGGCCGTTGATCATGTTGAACAGAGTTGACTTCCCTGCTCCGTTCGGACCGATCAGCGCCAGTAGTTCGCCTTCAGCCAGATCGAACGACACAGAATCGTTGGCGCGTACGCCTCCGAAAGATTTTCCGACATTCTTGACTGATAGTAAGGTCACGAGTTGACCCCCTTGCGAAATACCAGATGCGCAAGCCCTTGCGGCATCAACAACAAGAGGGCGAGCGTGATAATGCCCAGCACAGCCCGCCAATGTTCGGCATTTAAGCCGATGGTATCGCGTAGCCAGACAAAAATGCTGGCACCGAGCATTGCGCCAGCGATGGCCTGCTCACCGCCGAGCATAATCATCACCAAGCCGTCTACAGATCGCGAAGCGCTCAGGATTTCCGGGGAGACGCTGCCCTTTGAATAGACATACAATGCGCCGGCGAGACCCGCGACGGCTCCAGCCAGCACGAAGCCGAGCCATTGCAGACGTCTCACATTTATGCCGATGGATTCAGACCGGACCGCCGAGTCGCGCGCGGCACGCAAACCATAGCCGAAGGGCGAGAACAGCACGCGGTAGAGAAAGATCGATGCAATGACGAGACAACCAAACGCTAGATAGTAAAAGGCAGTCTTGGACTGAAACAGTCCCGCGGGCCAGACGCCCGTGATGCCGTTCTCGCCGCCGGCCAGTCCTTCGAACTGGTAGAATATCGCCCAGACGATCTGCGCGAACGCAAGTGTCAGCATGGCAAAATAGGTACCGGTCAGACGCACCGAGAACCAACCGATAATGACGCCGCCGAGCACAGCCAGACCGATGCCCGCGAACAGCGCACCTTCCATCGGCAATCCGACGTGTTTTGCCGCCATCCCGGCGGCATAGGCGCCAAGTCCGAAATAAGCGGCGTGACCGAACGAGTGCATGCCGCCCGCCCCCATGAGCAACTGCAGGCTCGCCGCGAAGATCACAACGATCATGATATCCAGGACCAGAATCGGCATATAGGGGAACTGACCTCGAAGTTGCGGAACGACCATCAGCCCGATTGCAACGAGCGCTGCGATCCATAGACCTTGCGAAGATAACGGCCTGAGAACTGTCGAACCCGTCACCTGGCGATTTTGCCGCGCGAGATTGGGCGCTCGCCCAAGCAGACCATAGGGCCGCAATACGAGAACGATGGCCATCACGATGAATTCCACCACGATGGTGAGCTTCGACATCGCAATCTGGATGCCGGCGATATCGACTACGCCTAGCCAAACACAGACAGCCTTGGCTTGCGCGACGATGACCGCAGCGAGAAAAGCGCCGGGCAACGATCCCAGACCTCCGACGACGACCACGACGAATGCCGACGCAATGGCCTGGATATCCATGTCGAGACTCGCCGGCTCGCGTGGAAGCTGTAGTGCGCCGCCAAGTCCAGCTACAAATGTGCCTAGCACGAATACCGAGGTGAACAACCAAGCTTGGTTGATACCGAGCGCAGCGACCATGTCCCGATCCTGCGTTGCGGCCCGAACCAGCCTACCCCAGCGGGTGCGGGTCACGACGGCCCACAGGGCGGCGAGGGCGAGCGGACCTACTACAATCAGAAAGATACTGTAGGTCGGAAACTTGCGTCCGAGAATATCGATAGCGCCGGTCAGGCCTGGTGCCCTCGGCCCCATCAAAGGCATCGGCCCCCAGAGATAGAGCACGATGTCCTGCACGATGAGCATGATCGCGTAGGTCGCCAATAACTGGGTCAATTCGGCGGCGTGATAGATTCGCCGCAGCAACGTGATTTCAATGAACGATCCGATGAAGGCGACGGCTACCCCAGACAGCAGGAGTGATGGCCAGAACCACGCCGCGTCGCCCATCGAACTAATCAGGCTGGATGCGATATAGGCGCCGAGCATGAAGAACGAGCCATGTGCAAAATTTACGATGCGCGTGACGCCGAAAATGATCGACATGCCGGCGGCGACCATGAAAAGCGATGATGCCTCGGCGAAGCCGTTCAGGATTTGGACAACGAGACCCGAGAATTGCATGGAAGTCGCCTATTGAGGTGATGTCTCGAGACCACGGGTAGCCGTGATTGCCTCACCCGTGATCACGAAATCGTAAAGCGCCGGACCGATCAATTGGCTGGCTTGCGCCACTCTTTGATCATTGCGTCGGTCGGGAGATATTGATCGCCGTGCTTGTACTCGCTGTCCACCATGACCGGACCGGCGTCACTCTTGGCGATGCGCCCGAGGAAGGAGCCCATGGTCGAGATGTTATCTTGCGAGCGATAGCTGAGCTTGCCCCAAGGCATATCGACCTCGAGGCCATTCATCGCGTCAACGACCTTTTCGGTCTCGGAGCTTCCAGCCTTCTTGAATGCCGCGGCCAGCGTCTTGATAGTCGTGTAACCCATGACCGACGAGATGACGGGATGACCACCGAAGCGCTTCTCGTAAGCCTTCTTGAATGCATCATGCTCCGGAGTCTTAATGTCACTCCAAGGATAGCCGGTCGCCCACCAGCCTACCGGGGCATCGTCTTTCATCGGCTCGAGATTCTCCGGCTCACCTGCGACTTCAGCGAGCACTTCACGCCCTTCGAAAAGCCCTTGCGTTCCACCTGCCCGAACGAACTTGAGCAGATCGGAAGCGAACAGCACCGAGAAAATTCCATCCGGCTTCGCGTCGATCAAGGACTGCACGACCGCGTTCGCGTCGATCTTCGCGAGCGGCACCGCCTGTTCGGCGACAAAGGTCACGTCGGGCTGAGCTTTCTTCAGCATCTCCTTGAAGTTCGTCGCGGACGCCTGACCGAATTCGTAGTTCGGATAGACGAGCGCCCAGCGCTTCTTGCCCAGCGTCGCAGCCTTTTCCGCAAGGATCGCCGACTGCGTGTAGGTGCCAGCGCGCATGCGAAAACCGTAACGATTGCCTTCCTGGTAGACCTGCCGATCGGACAAAGACATGGTCGCCAGGAACAGCACCCTGTTCTGGCGCGCGAAGTCGTTCAACGCGAGCGCGACGCTGGACAGCATCGAGCCAGAGAGCGCTTGAACATGATCGCGAGAGATCAAACCTTCGGCGGCGCGAACGGCATCACCGGTGGTCGCCTTGTCGTCGCGCGTGATCAGGACCAGTCGCTTGCCGTCGACCCCCCCAGCGGCGTTGATCTCGTCCACCGCCAACTCCATTCCGTTCTTGTAGGGAACGCAATGCTCCGGGAAGTTGGTGTAGCTGTTGACATCTCCAATCTTGATGACGTCTTCCGCGTGTGCGGGTGCGGCGATGGTGAGCGCTAACGCTCCAATCGCAACGGCTCCATACAGGCCGGCTACTCTTCTTGTCAGCATTCGTCTCTCCCTCATGAACGCTCGCGCAAAGCTCGCACAGGCGCTGTTTGATTTTTTATATCGATTTACAATACACAGATATCATAATTGCACAATACACTACTTATATTCGATTTTAAATATCATATATCGATATAATATCGTGCTCGAGCGACGAAGCCTTTTGAATGGCAACCGGCGGTGGTGACTTTGTCGCTGAGGATTTCGCTTCGGCCGTGTGAAGTGCCGCGATGTAGCCAAAGGTGATTGCGGGTCCTAGGGTAATGCCGGCGCCGGGATACGTACCGGCCATGATGCTCGCAGCGTCGTTGCCAGCGGCATAAAGGCCTGGAATCACTTCACCTCTAGAGGTCAGCACGCGCGCAGCTTCGTCCGTGCGAATGCCGGCGAATGTTCCGAGGTCGCCCGCCACAAGCCGCACCGCATAGTAAGGTCCCTTTGCGATTGGCCCGACGCAAGGGTTGGGCGCGCGCGCGACGTCACCCAGGTAACGATTATAGGCGGTTGAGCCGCGACCAAATTCAGGGTCTTCGCCGCTTTGCGCTGCCGCGTTGTATCGTAGGACCGTCGCTTCAAACGCCCGCGGTTCGATATCGCAAGCTGTCGCCAGATCGGAAAGCGTCGCGCCGCGCTTCAGGTAACCGGATCGCAAGGCCGACGCCAGTGGCACGGGGAACGGCTTTACATGACCAAGCCCGTATTTGCGGATGGTCGGATGGTCCGCGATCAGCCAGCAATCTGCTTCGCTTCCTTGCGGCGTAGCTGCCTGCAGCGCCTGGACGAAATCGTGATAGCTCACCGCCTCGTTGACGAAACGATAGCCCGCTCGCGTTACAGCTATTACGCCGGGTTTGGCACGATCGATGAAATGCGGAAAGAGTCCCGTTCCGCCGCCGCGGCGCGGCACCAGCGATAGAGGTACCCACGCTGCTGCATTCTGATAGTCGTCGACGATCTCGCCGCCGATCTCGTGCACCATGCGGAAAGTGTCTCCGGTCACCTGCGGATCTACGGCAGAACTGTGGGAGCTGCCAGCCTTCACGTGAGGATAAAGACGCTTGCGCATTTCGGTGTCGTGGGCAAAGCCGCCAGCCGTCAGAATGACGCCATGGCGCGCGTGGATCTCGACTTCGCCGCCGTTCTCCGCGACGACTGCTCCCGTCACCCCTGCTCTATCGCCGAGCAGGCGAAGCACCGGTACCTCCGTGCGCAGATCCACACCCAACGCAAACGAGGTTCGTGCAAGACGCGCCACCAAGGCATTGCCGTTGGTGAGCCGCATGCCGCGGCCATAGACGAGTTTGTCGCGGAAAAAGCGCGCGAGCAGCACGGCCACATAAGCCGCCGATACCACCGACCGCGTGACGTTGAAGAAGTGCTTCAGCTCTTTGCCGGACCCGACAGCCATGCCGAGGAACGTCGTTTCGGGCATCGGTGGCTTCAAGCGGCGGATCTCGCGACCCAACCTGCGCCCGTCATAGGGCATCGCAACAAGCGCGCGGCCGCCGGCCATGCCGCCGGGAGCCTCGGGATGATAGTCCGCATACGAAGGTCCAAGCTCGAAGGCGAGATCGCTCTCGCGAGCGAAGAAGTCCAGCGCGTGCGGCCCGGTCTGCAAATAGGCATCGATATGCGCCGCGCTGTAGCGTTGGCCCATCTCGCTGCGAAGATAAGTGCGGACCTTGTTCAGATCGTCGACCACGCCGGCCGCGCTCGCCTGCGCGCTGCAGGGCACCCACACCCAACCACCGGAGACCGCAGAGGTGCCACCGAAATAAGGGGCTTTCTCGGCGATGATGACCTTGAGGCCATTGCGAGCCGCGGTCACGGCAGCGGCAAGACCCGCTGCCCCGGCACCGACGACGAGGACGTCGCAATGGCAGCTTCGAGAGGACGTCATCGTCCCGGCTTCACAACAGTGGATCGAGCGAGGCCCGGGCGCGCTTTGCAATGACGTCGGGCGCCATTGTACGGTAGTAGGTGTTAAACACCTCCACCGAAAGAATGCCGTCGTAACCCGTCTTGCGGACTTCCCGCATGAAGTCCCCGACCGGCGAATAACCCTCGCCCGGAAACAGCCGGTAACCGCGGCTCAACTCCAGCAGGTCGAAATGCCCGCGCGGAAAGTCTGCCACCTCGACGATAAAGATCTTGCTTCGCTCGATGCCGGCGATGCCGTCGAGCGGCAGGCCCAGCGTAAAGATATGGAAACAATCCAGCACCAGGCCGATGGCCGGATGGTCCACCTTCTTCACGATCTCCCAAGCGTGACGATAATCGCGCACCCAACGTCCCCAGCATATCGGCTCGAAGGCGACGCGGCGGCCATACCGGGCGGCGATGTCGCCGAGTTCACGAAGATCCGAGACGATGCGGCCTTCGTCGCCGATGCTGTCCGGCGCGATGTTGGAGCAGAGCACGAGTGTCTCGGTTCCGACGAGTTGCATCTGCGAGAACAGCTGCTCGGCGATGCGCTGTTTGGTCGTACGCTGGCTTTCAGGCATCCCTTCATAGTTACGCAGGTTCTGATAGCACGACACCGCCATGCCGGTGTCGCGCAGCAGATTGAGCACCGCATCGGGACCGTCATTGCTGAAATAGTAGTCGCGCGGCCACAATTCTGTGGACGTGAATCCGACCTGCTTCATGGCCCGTACGGCTTGATCGACCGGACAGCCGAAGGTGACGGTGGTGCAACTTAACTTGCTGGCGTCCATCGTTGTCTCCGTTACGGAAGGAGTTTGAGAGCGCGATACTCCGCGAACAGGCGGCTGAACATTTCCTCGCTGTCGACCATTCCGTTGAATCCCTGTTGGTGCGCCTTGACGACCGACGCGGTCTGGTCCCAACTGCCGCCAAACAACACGTCGGCGAAGGCCCAGTCGGCGACATAGTTGACGTTGTTGCAGCGCAGACCCTCGCGCTCGGCAATCGCGCTCCAGACCGAGCTCTTGTCGGACATGTAGTCGCGGATACTGAGCGGCTTGGGACCTGCAGGGGGCATGCCGAAATGCGCTGCTATCAGCGGCCAGACGTCGCGCCAACAGAATGTGTCGCCGTTGACGATGTTGAACGCTTCGCCGGCACAACGCGGTTCGGTTGCGGCCCAGATCATCGCCTTGCACAGCAGACCGACGTCGGTGACGTTCATCGCGGCGGTCCAGACCCCCTCGCCGGCCGGAAAGTGCAGCGGCTCGCCCAGCTCGCGCAGGATCGCGGCATAGGCCCCGATCGTCGAAATGGGGTTGGAGGGGCTGCCGATCGCCGTGCCGCAGATGAAGTGAGGCCGCAGCGTCGACCAGCTCCAACCGCCGCGATTGGCGCGTTCGATCATCGCGTCAAGCTGCTCATAATAGAAATTTGCGCCTGACAGTCTCGGATGGCTTTCCTTCGCTGGTGTTCGATAGGGCCCAAGATTGGACCCATACCATTTCATCCCGTGAACGATCTGAAGGTGCTGAAGGCGCTTGCTGACAGGCGCCAGCGCGTCGAGCAGGTTCTCGACGATGGCCCGGTTCTCATCGAGCTTGATCACGTAGTTGGTTTCCACTGCGCGCGCACAGAAGAAGATATGGGTTACATCCTTGAGTGAGTCCGCGGCATCGCGACAGGCGGCCGGATCGAGCAGATTACTCGACAGATGCGGATGCGTGCTTCCCTGCGGCACAGGGCGGCGGGACATCGTGATGATATCCCAGCCCGGCTCCTCGCAAAGGCGGGCATAGAGATTGCTACCCACCATCCCCGAGGCACCGACGATCAGAGCCTGGCGCTTCTCGTTGCTCACAGCGTGCCCTCCACGATGAATTTGAGCGTCATGTATTCGCGGACGCCTTCGGTACCGCCTTCACGACCGTGACCACTGTCCTTGTTGCCTCCGAACGGAGTCTCGGGGTTCGAGCCCGAAAAGCTGTTGACGCCGACGATGCCGCAATCGAGCCCATGCGAAATCTGTCGCGCCACAGCCAGATTGGCCGTGAACAGGTAGGCTGCCAGCCCGAACGGCAGGCCGTTAGCGGCGGCGAGGGCCTCCTCGACCATCGTGAAACGGTTGAATACGGCCACTGGACCGAACGGCTCCTCGCTCATGATGCGCGCTGTTGCTGGGACGTCGGCGAGAACCGTCGGCTCCAGGAAGAAGCCGGCGCCGGCGCGCGCCTTTCCTCCGGTGACGACGCGTGCGCCCTTGGTTCGCGCATCCTCGATTAACTCCGACAAAGCCGTGCGACGCCGCTCGCTGACCACGGGCCCCATCACGCCGGCACTTTCGCCCTGCAGATCTAAACGCAGCGCCGCAGCGTGACGGCCAAACGCCTCGACGAAGGCGTCGTAAATCTTCGCCTGCACGTAGAATCGTGTCGGCGACGTGCAGACCTGGCCGGCATTGCGGAATTTCGCCGCCACCGCTGCTTTGGCGATCTTCTCAACATCAATGTCGTCCAACACGATGACCGGCGAATGCCCGCCGAGCTCCATAAGCGCCGGCTTCATCAGCCGTCCCGCCTGTTCGCTCAACGCCTTTCCGACCGGCACCGAGCCCGTGAAGGTGACGGCGCGCACCGCATCATGATCGAGCAGATGCCGGGAAATCGACGCCGGGTTGCCCAGCACGAGATTCAAGACGCCGGCAGGGAGGCCCGCATCTGCGAAAGCACGCACGAGCTCGGTCGCCGACAGCGGCGTGATTTCGGACGGCTTGAGAATGCAGCTGCACCCGGCGGCCAGCGAGCTGCCGACCTTGCGGGCGGGCGAAACAAGCGGGAAATTCCACGGCGTCAGCGCCAGCACCGGCCCGACCGGCTCCCAGAACGTGAGATAGCGCGTGCCGTCCGGTGCAGGAATTGTCTGGCCATAGGTACGGCGCCCCTCTTCCGCGGCCCATTCGATCAGCTCCGCCGCACGCAACGTTTCCGCGCGGGCCTCGGCGAGCGGCTTGCCCTGCTCGGAGGACATCACCGAGGCGATAGACTCCAGCCGCTGGCGTAACAGGTCCGCCGCCCGCTGGATAATGGCGCTGCGCGCCGCCGGTGCCATGCGACGCCATTGCGCAAAGCCCGTCGCCGCCGCCGCTGCCGCAGCATCCAGATCTGCCGGTGTCGCCAACGGCACATGGGCGATCGTTTCGCCCGTGGCGGGATTGACAAGGTCGAGCGTTTCGCTGCCCGAAGCGGAAACCCACGCTCCGCCGATATGGAGGTCAAGCTTTCGAATTCCCATGACGCGCTCCATCAACGCACGGGATCCGGATCGTAGTTCGGCGCAGAGCCGAGCAACGGCGGAAAGTCGAGCACTGCGGTTGTCAGCCGCTTCACGTCCGGCTCGGTGCGCACGTCGAGCACGGTCGGACGGCCGCTGGCGATGGCCGCTTGAAGGGCAGCACCCAATTCATCCGGATGATCGGCGCGGATGCCGTCGGCCCCCATAGCGCGAGCCATCATCGCGTAGTCGGGCGAGTGCAGTTCGCCGGTCTTCTCGATGCGAAAGCGTGTCGCATATTCGCGGCCGTAGAAGCCGCGCTGAAGATCGCGGATCGACACATAGCCGCAATTGTTCATCACCACCCAGATCACCGGAAGATCGTATTCGACGGCCGTGGAAACCGCATTCGCATGCATCATGAAGCCGCCGTCACCGGAGAACGATATCACCACCTTGTCGGGCGCAGCGAGCTTGGCGCCAAGCGCGCCACAGACGCCCATGCCCATCGACGCAAGGCCACCGGACTGCACCAGCACGCCTCCACTGCGCACCCGCCATTGCTGGACGATCCAGGTGTGGTTCATGCCAATATCGGCGGCGATGATCGCATCATGCGGCAGCGCCTTGGTCAATTCGCCGAGGATGCGGTCCGGGTGGATCGGCACGTCACCGCGATTGGCTCCGGCGTAGACGTCAAGATCCCACTGGCGCTTCCAACCTTGCCAGCTCTTGCTCCAGCTCTTGCGCGACTCGATCGATTGACCGACGTCGTTCTGCCGATCGGCTAGTGCGGCGAGCAGCTGCTGCACAAAGGTCCTGGCCGACGCGACGATGCCGAGCGCCGGAGGATAGTTCCGACCAAACTGATTGGGATCAATATCGACGTGGATCAGCTTCTGTGGCGGAATATTGTGTGTCGCGCCCGGCCGCCACGATGACGACGACCGATCTCCAAAACGCGTGCCTAGCGCCAGCACGACGTCGCAACCACGCGTTGCTCGGTTGGACGGATAAACGCCGTCACGTCCTAGCGGCCCAAGGCAGAGCGGATCCGTCTCGTCGATGACGCCCTTGCCCTGCGCAGTCGAGGCGACCGGGATATGTAGCATACGAGCAAGTTTGATGAGATCGTTCTCGATACGCTCTCCGAGTGCACCGTTACCTGCGATAATGACCGGCCGTTCTGCCCTCAGGAGCATATCAAGCGCACGCTCAAGCGAGATCGGATCAGCCGCCGGCTTCTGGCTGATGTTGGCACGCCACTCCTCCGAAAATTCAGGTGTTTCGGATGTCGTCTCGTTGAACACGTTGAGCGGCACGTCGAGGTGAACCGGGCCGATCTTCCCCGACATCATTGTCGAATAAGCATGACGCATCATCGACGGAAGCATGTCTGCACGCGTGGCTTGGAAGGAGCGCTTCACATAGGGGCGCATGGCAGACGGAAAATCCGCCTGATAGTGAGTCCCGATCTCTTGGAACGGCATACGGTTGAATTGCTGGGTCGGAATGTTGCCTGTGATGGCGAAGACGGCCGAACTGTCCAACATCGCGTTAGCGATCGCCACTTGAATGGAGATCGAGCCCGGACCGACCGACGTAAATGTTGCCAGTGGCTGACGGCTCACGCGGTAATAAGCATCGGCCATGAACCCGGCTGTCTGTTCGTTATGAACAGATATCGTTCCGAAGCGGTCCTTCCGATCCAGGGCCGCATCCATCAACCCGACGTCACCATGACCGCACACGCCGATCATATAAGGCACCTTCTGCCCGATCAGGTGCTCCAGGATTATCTCCGCGCCATTCTTCTCGTTCGATTGCGACATAGATTCGGTCCTTCCTACCGTGTGCCGGGCACAGCAGTCCCGGACAATGCGTTTCTTCAGTTTACCGAGCAGCGGCGATCCGCTGCGCGTCAGATTCAGTCGAGAGTATCCTCCCGAGGGGTTCAGGCCTCCATCAAACGGAAGCGTGGTAGCGCGCGTCCGAAATCGGTCTCGATCACCAGTTCAACCGGCGCGTCGACGTTGAGGCCCTGCCCATCCGGATGGTCGATGATATTGGTCATCAGACGTGGCCCCTCGGCGAGTTCGACAATGGCTACGTTGTATGGCACTCGCTCTGCCAGATGCGGTGCATAGGCCATGTGATACACAACCCAAGAGACGATACGCCCGTTACCGAACGCAGGACGCCATTCGCTATCGTCGCTCAGGCATACGGGACATTGCGCGCGGGCGGGCAGCCAGTCGTGGCCACACACGCGGCAGTGCTGAAAGTCGAGCCGACCGGCCGACAGAGCTTGCCAATATGGCGCTGATACCGCGGTCTCGCTGATCTCGGGAAAGCTCATCCCGCAGCTCCAAGAATAAGCGTCGCATGGGTATGCATCGATCCCCCCTGATTGGAAACAAGTCCGTAGCGAGGCGATTTTACCTGGACATGAGCTTCGCCACGCAGTTGACGCGTCGCCTCGATGATTAGCTGAAGGCCGGGCGTTCCGCTTTCCGACAGCAGTCCCCCGGATGTGTTGAACGGGAGCCAACCATCGACGCCAAGCCCTTCGGCAAGCGCCTTGGCGCCAGCTTGGCCGCGCGGTGTCAAACCGTAGTCCTCGATAGTCTGGAGAACGGTCACCGTGAAGCAATCGTAGAGTTGCGCGAAACTGATCTCGTCACGGCGAATGCCCGCTCGCCTAAAGGCCATCTCAGCGCTTTCAGCGGCGCGTGAGCTGAGCAAATCGGGGCGCAAATGCACATCCCAGCTTTCCTGCGCTTGTCCCGTGCCCAGCATCGGCACCGCCCGCGCGTTGCCGCGCCGTCTGGCCTCGCTAGCGCTGGTCAAGAGGATCGCCGCGCCACCGTCCGAAAGCAGGCACACGTCGTCGCGCCGCATCGGCTCGACGACATAGGAACTCGCAAGGTATGCATCCATCGTGAGCGGCTTGCGCAACTGCGCTTTCGGATTGCGCGCGCCGTGATCGCGCGCCGCAACCGCCACGGCTCCGAAATATTCATCGCGGGCCGCATAACGTTGGCGATAGGCTTGGTGGATCATCGCATAGCCGGCCGCCGTCGAATACCATCCCATGATGGCGTCATCGCCGCGCGGGCGGTGATAGACCGCATGGCTGCCGGTGCGAGCGGTGTCTCCATAGCAAATCAGCGCATTGCGGATGATACCAGCCTCGATCGCCAGTGCGGCATAGGTCATGAGCCCAACATTTGCCGCGCCGCCCTGATCAAGGGCACAACCGATGATCGGCTGCAATCCGAGCGCCTCGGAGACCTTTTGCCCGTAGAGGATCGTTGGCGACGCATTGGCGATCTTGACGAAGACGCCATCGATCTCATCCTTGGCAACTCCCGCGTCGCCGATTGCCTCGCGTGCGGCTTCGACAATCAGGTCGACCTTGTCACGCCCCTGATGTTTGCCGTAGGGCGTATTACCAATTCCGGCGATGACGACCTTGCCCTGCATCAAATCGCCCCCTCATCGCGCAACCGCGCGATGGCCGCAGCTTCGAGGCCGAGCGCGCCGTAGATCTCGGCGTTGTCGCGACCATAGTCGGGAGAGCAACGATAGGGTTGCGTCTCGGTATCGGAAAAGCGCAGCGCCGAACCATGCAGCGTCAGACGGCCATAGGCTGGATGATCCACGTCGAACAGAATGCCACGCTCGTGAAGCACTGGATCATGCATGACTTCTGTCAGATCACGTACCGGCGCGAACGGCACCTTGTTGTTCAGCAACGCAGGGGACAATTCAGCCTTGGTCAGAGTGCGAGTGAAGTCCGCAACCATGGCATCGACGAAATCCATGTTGGCGACGCGATCGGCCATGCTTCTCACGCGCGGGTCCTGCGCGAAATCGTTTCGCTCCATGGCTGCCAGAAGGCCCTGCCAATGCTTGTCGTTGTTACAGATAATGGCGATGTAGCCATCGGCGGTAGGGTAGACATTGTAAGGACACAGCGACAATCCGCCATGACGGTTGCCGGTGCGCGACGGAATATCGTCTCGCTCGCCATAGAGCATGCCAATATTCGACGCCATCGCCGGGTAGACAGCATCAAGCATGGCGACATCGACCCGGGCACCCTCGCCGGTCTGCGCTCGCCGATACAGTGCGGTGACGATGGCGCCATAAAGGTGCACGCCGCCGAAAAAATCGCACAAGGCCGCGCCGGCCTTGGTCGGCGGTCCGTCGGGGTAGCCTGTCACGCTCATCACTCCCGACATCGCTTGCACGGTGAGATCCATCGCCATCAGGTTGCGATAGCCGCCGTCCTGACCGTAGCCGGACCCGGAGGCAAGCACGATGCGCGGATTACGCTGGCGCAAAACGTCATAGCCGATGCCGAGCCGATCCATGACCCCTGGCGAGTAGTTCTCGGCCACGACGTCGGCGCTCTCGACCAGCGAAAGAAAAATATCGCGGCCCTTGTCGGACTTGAGATTCAGCGAGATCGATTTCTTGCAGCCATTGAGCATAGCGAAAGGCATGAACGCGCCGGCGCGACCATCGCGGCGACGCAGATATTCGCCCCCCGGCGGCTCAACCTTGATGACCTCGGCGCCGGCCATGGCCATCAGAAAGGTCGCGTAAGGTCCGTTGTAGATCTGGGTGAGATCAAGCACGCGGAGACCACGGAGCGGGAGTGGGGCGAGCGCGGTTCGGGCGAGCACTATCAATTTCCCTTGAAATCAGGCTGGCGCTTCGCGGCAAAGGCGTCCTTGGCGCGCTGCGTGTCTTCGGAGCCGTGGAGGATGAGATTGACGTACTGTTCGAGCCGCAACCCATCCGCCAACGGCAGTTCGTAGGATCGAACAGCAAGCTCCTTGGCTGCCTGTACCGCAAGCGGCGCATTGCGGCTGATGCGCGCGGCGAAATCCACGGCGGTGGGGATCAGCGCCTCCCGCTCCACTACGCAGTTTACGAGACCCCAGCGCAGCGCTGTCTCGGCATCGATCTCCTCGCCGAGCAGAAGCATCTCCATCGCGACGGCATAGGGAAGCTGCTTGACGATCCGCTGCGTGCCGCCGTTGGCGGCGATGATGCCCCGCTTCACTTCGGCAAGACCGAACCGCGCTCCCGTCACCGCGACCCGCAAATCAGTCGCTAGCATCAGAGTCATGCCACCACCAACGCAAGCGCCGTTGATAGCCGAAATGATGGGTTTCCAGATCTCGAGCCCCCGATTGAGCAATTGATCCTTCTGGGTCACCCAGTGATCAGACAGATTACGTTTGCGCCCGACCCAGGATTTCAGGTCCGCGCCCGCGCTGAACACCTTGTCCCCGGCGCCGGTAACGATGGCGGCACGAACCGCATCATCATCGCGGACCCGCGCCCACGCCGCTGACAGTGCCGCATAATGCTCCGCATCCAATGCGTTGGCGCGCTCAGGCCGATTGATGGTGATTAGCGCAACGCCTTTGTCGAGATCGAAGTCGATAGACACGGCTCACCTCTTGAGAAGCTGGCGCGCCAGCACCATGCGGTGGACCTCCGAAGGACCCTCGCCGATCCGCTTGATCCGCAGTTCACGATACCAGCGCTCCAGCGGCATCTCGCGGGCCACGCCCATGGCGCCGAGAATCTGCACGCACCGATCAATCACGCGGCCGGCCGTCTCGGTAGCAACGACTTTCGCGATGGATGCGTCGGTCTTAATATCGCGACCGAGATCGCCGTTCCATGCGGCCTGCCATGTGAGCAACCGCGCCGCCCGCAATTCCATCTCGCTGTCCGCGACCATCCACTGGATGGCCTGCTTGTCGGCCAGAAACGACTTGTGCACGTTGCGCTGACGTGCCCAGTCGATAGCAATATCGAGTGCTGCCTGAGCGATGCCGATCACGCCGGCCGCATAGGGTACGCGGGCATGGACGAGCCATTTCTGGCAGATCGCAAAGCCCTGCCCTTCATCGCCCAGACGATTGGTTTCCGGTACCTCAACGCCCTCGAAAGTCACCTCATACGGCGAGTAAGATCGGATGACCCCTATCTCGCGGCAAGTGATGCCGGGCGTATCGCGGTCTACAATGAAGGCTGTGATGCCATCGCCCTTAGCCGCTTCTGTGCGGGCGAACACGATTCCCCAATCGGCCTTGTCGGCACCGGTGATCCACAGTTTGGTGCCGTTGATCACGTAACGATCGGCGCGCCGCTGGGCCCTCGTCTGGATGGTGCGGGCGGGATCCGACCCGCCCGACGCCTCCGAGATTGCTACGAAATTCTTCTTGCCGCCGCGAATGCCCGCGACGCCGTATTTCTCGCGCTGCGCTTCGCTTCCGAGCCAGATCACCGAGGGTGGATCGATGCCGAATGCACCGCAGGCAGGCACGTAAGCGCCCATCCGGCATTTCGCGGCTTCTTCGGCCACGATGACCTGGCCGAGAAGACCAAGACCGCCGCCGCCATACTGCTCGGGCGATGCCATGCACCACAGGCCAGCCGCGCGCGCCTTCGCACGCAGAACCTCCAATTCACCGACGGGCAACGCGTAGCAATCGTGCGGCTGGCGCTCCTCAACCGGACGAACTTCGTCGGTCATGAACCGGCGAATGGTATCGCGCAGCATGACGAAGTGTTCGGGCAGTTCCCAAGCGCTATTGGCTTCCTTATCCATCACTCGTTCTATTCCATATTATATCGAATATAGATATCTTATATACATTATAAGATATGTACTGGTCAATTAATTGGATTGCAATCGGAATTATTTTGATGAATTATCGATATTTGATATTAGCTGGGAAGAACAGATGAGCACGACACTGACCAAGGGGCTAAGACTTCTGGAGGCCCTCTGCGTTGCGCGCGAACCGATCGGCATCACAGAGTTGTCGCGGAGCGTCGACATGAATCTGAGCGCGGTGCAGCGGCTGCTGGGTACACTAGTCAAGCTGGGCTATGTCGAGCAGGTCGCCAAATCTCGCAAATACCGCGCAACCCTAATGACGTGGGAGTTGGGAGCACAGGTCTTGCGGGATAATGTCTATCGCCGCGCGGTGCATCCGATTTTGCGGCATGCCGCGCATTCGACCGGCTACACCGCGTATTTCATTTTGAACAATGCCCCGTTCGTTACCTACTTCGACAAAGTGGAGGGACCGAAGGGACTCACCTATACGTCGGAACTCGGCACCAGCGTACCGATAGCCGCAACAGCGGCCGGCATGGCTATTGTTGCATTCCTAACATCGGAGGAGTTCGCGAAGCTCGGCACGCCGGCGGTACGCGACAACGTTGAATTCAAGGGCCTTGTCTTATCCGATCTTACCGACCGAATTGCTGATCTCAGACAGCGCCGTTACGCAACATCCCAAAGCGGCTTTCGTAAAGGCGTTAATTCGGTGGCCGCACCCGTTTGGGGAAATGAGGGCAAGGTCTGCGGCTCAATTGCGATCACGGCTGACGAGAACGAGTTAAAGGCCGACAAATTCCCCGCGATTGGCGTTGAGGTTGTACGTTGGGCGGAGGAAGCGACTCTTGTACTCGGCGGCGTCCCTTATCCCCAGGCTTTCTACAAGTAAAAAGCTGCAAGAGGCTCATACACGCAGCGTAACCAATAATTTCGTTCGCGTCCTAAACCATCGCTTTCGGTTATTGACCTGCACCCCTGAAACGCCCGCTTCTGAGTTAGGATTTCTGTTCTCCACGAGGAGGCAGACGATGCGTAAGAGCAGGTTTGCTTGCGTCCCCGTTCATTCCAATTGCCCATTTTGCGTATCGATCGGGTTTGCGACGAATCATGTGGGGTGTCGGCTTCCGGTGCGGCCAAGTCGCTTTGCGCTCGACCGTGGCTTTTCCGGTGAACTCGAATAGCGCGTCTCGGCGTCCATCTCGTCACGAGCTTACATGCCCAGATAGGCTGCACGTATTTCTGGCCGGTTCTTTACATCCATTGCAGGTCCAGACAGGACCACGCGTCCTGTCTGGAGAACGACAGCGTCACTAGATATGGCGAGACTTTCCGACAATCGCTGCTCCACGAGCAGCACAGTAATGCCGGCGTCTCTGATCACCTGCACAGCCTGGAAAATCTCGCCTACCAGCTTCGGCATGATCCCTTGCGAAGGCTCGTCAAGCATCAGTAACCGCGGGCGAGTCATCAATGCCCGCCCAATGGCTAGCATCTGCTGCTCGCCGCCCGAAAGCGTACCCGCAGTCTGATTCAGCCTTTCACTGAGGCGGGGAAATAGATCCATGACCATGTCGAGCCCCCGCTCCCTATCGGCTTCCCTTCGATACAGATAACTTCCGAGGCGCAGATTCTTACGTACGTTAAGACCAGGAAACAGCTGACGTGTCTCCGGAACGTATGCGAGTCCCCGAGCAGTGATGAGATGGGGCTTTAATCCATCGATGCGGACGCCATCAAACGTCACCGACCCGCCACGCAATCCATGAACACCAGAAATAGTTTTAAGCAGCGTCGATTTTCCGGCACCGTTCGCACCAGCGATGGTCATTATGCTTCCGCGCACAACGTTGAAGGACACATCCTGAATAGCGAGGAGACCTTGGTATCCGGCCGTAAGATTGCGGACTTCAAGCATGGCCGGGCCCCAGATATGACTCGATAACTCTCGGGTTGCTCACCACCGCCTTTGGTGGGCCTTCTGCGATGACCTGACCAAGATCGAGCACAATTGCCCGGTCAACCAACGGCATCACGATTTCCATAACATGCTCGACCATGACGATGGTCACGCCGCGGTCCTTGATCCGCCGAATGAGATCGACGCCCGCCTTGGCCTCAGTGGGTGTGAGGCCTGTCAGCACCTCATCCAGAAGAAGTAGCTTCGGTTCTGTTGCCAGTGCGCGAGCAAACTCCAGTCGGCGCTTTTCGGGAGATGTCAGATCGGATGCCGGTACATCCGCGCGATCCGCAAGACCCGTAAACTCAAGCACCTTATAGGCCGCCAGCCGCGCGTCGGCAGTTCGTCTGTTACGAACCAGAGCACCGACAAGCACATTGCTGAGCACTGACATCTGGTCAAACGACCTGACGACCTGAAACGTGCGGGCGATTCCTAGACCGCATCGATCGGTTGCGTTGCAATTTGTGATATCGGTTCCGTCGAAAACAATGCGACCTGATGTCGGCTGATAAAGACCCGCGATCTGGTTGAACAGCGTGGATTTGCCGGCGCCGTTTGGTCCGATGAGACCGAGGATTTCTCCACGCGCCACATCGAATGACACATCCTTGTTGGCGATAAGGCCCCCGAAACGCCGCGTGATTCCTTTAAGCTCTAGAATGTTATCCACGAGTTGACTCCGCCTGCTTACGCGGCACCCTGAAGAAACTGATCAGCCCTTCCGGACGCAGAAGCGATATGCCCATGAGCAGAACACCGTAGATCATAAGATTGAGACCCGAACCGGTTCCTCCGGCGTAGCTTCGCGTCACTTCACCGATTGGGATAAGGATCAATGCGCCCAGCGCAGGCCCCCAAAGTGTTCCTATGCCTCCCAGAACGGATGGTAGAGCAATCAAAAGCGAGATCTGAAAACCCATTACACTCGACGGATCGATATAGGAAACAAACATGCCATAAATACCGCCAGCGACCGCTGTGAGCGCGCCTGAGACCGCAGAGGCAGCCATCTTGGAGCGCAACACATTTACACCGAGACTCTGCGCCGCTTCTGGGTCACTGGTGACAGCCCGCCACCAGTAGCCGGCTCGGCTGTCCTCGATGAGCCAGCATATCAACCAAGCCGACATAGCCAGCGACAGAGCAACGTAGAAATAGGGATTCTTGTTGCGACCGAACTGCAGAGTTGTCCAGCTATCCGGTCCGAACGGGAGCTGAATGCCCAATGCTCCCCCCAAGAACTCCCAGTTCGTGATCAGCACTAATCCGGCTTCCGCGACGACTATGGTAGCGATCGTGTAGTAATGGCCTTTCATGCGTGCAAACGGCCAACTGATGGCATATGCAAGTACTGCTGAAAGGATCCCGCCTACTGGAATTCCGATCCACGGCGAAACGCCGAATTTCGTTAGAAGGACGAATGTCGTGTAAGCGCCGAGGCCAAAATAGAGTCCGTGGCCCAAGGACACCTGACCACAGTATCCGCCGAGAATATTCCAACTCTGCGCGGCAAACGCGAATAGAATAGTCAAGACCACGACGTTCATGGTGTAGACGTCGCTGACGACGGCGGGGACGAAACACAGCGAGCCAAAGACAAAGAATGCCATTACGAGATCGAGTTGGCGCGAACGCACAAACTTGCGCAGGCTCTCGGGCAGGCTTTCTACAGAGTCTGTCAATGTTGATTGGAGCGTCATCACATGGATCCGAAAAGGCCGCGCGGCCGGAAGAACATAACGGCGAGATAGACGGCATAAATGCCAACTGCCTTCAGTGACGGCGAGATAAACAAAGCCGTGCATGCCTCGACCAAGCCGATAATGAGGCCGGCAGCCAAGGCGCCATAGATGCTTCCAAAACCTCCCAGCGCGACCGTGACGAAGGTTATGAGCGAGAACGACGCACCCACTCCAGGATGGATGTAGAAGAAGGTTGCGAGAACGCTGCCCGCAAGACCCACCATTGCAGCACCCAAGCCCCAGCCTGCTGTGAAGACCCTGTTGCGGTCGATCCCTACAAGAGCGACGGCGCTGGCATCCTCGCGGGTGGCTTCGAGCGCCTGTCCGAGATCGGTGCGGCTGATGAGAAACCAGAGAGCAGCGAAAGCGCCAATCGAAATGGCGGCACCGACGAATTGTCCAAACGGTATGTTCGCGCCAAGTAACTGAAGCGTCTTATCCGTGACAAAGCTCGGCGGCAGATTCCGATAATCAGGAGAGAACAGCATCTGGGCAAGGCCTGTCAAGAACAGACCGAGCCCAAATGTTGCGAACACTTGCACCATTCCAGCGTTCTTCTTCGCACGGTGTGCAAACTGGCCGATGCCCAGATACACACCGCCGCCGAAAACGAACATGAGCGCCGCTACTAAAGGCGCCAGCACAAGAGGGTCCAGCTCGAACCACATAACAAGGCCGAACATCACATACATGGAGATCATCAAGAATTCGCCATGGGCGAAGTTGACCATGTCCATTAGGCCAAAGATAAGCGAGAGTCCGGCCGCGACCAGGGCATAAATCAAACCCATCATTATGCCACTGAGAATAACTTGCCAGACAATGTCGACCGACATCAAAGACCTCCGCCTTCGGATATACCGTCAGTTCATCGGCCACTTGAGGGCGCGGGTCGCCAAGTCGCTTGGCCAAACGGTACGATACTCGCCATCGCCAAACTGCATCATGACCGGGCTGATCGTCACGTTTTGACCAGCGCTATCGAAAGTGACGCGCTCCCATGGCATGATGGTCTTGCTACCGGGGATATCCGTTGCCTGAAGAGCTTTTGCGATTTGCGGCCCTTCAGCTTTCCCAGCCCGATTGATGGCGTCAGCCAAAATGATCATGGCCATGAACTGACGGGCCGTATTGTCATTGAGATCCTTTCCGGATGCCTTCCGGAACATATCATTCACGAGCTTGAGCGATTCACGCTTGGCTGCCAGATCTGGCACGAAGCTTGCGCGACTGATGATCCCATCCGCTTTTTTGCCAACGGCAGTGAGGAAAGTGGGCTCGATGAAGCCGCCATTCTGGCTAATCAGCGCTTTCGGCTTGTAACCGAGAGACTCTGCCGTGTTCACGAACAGGATTGCATCCGTCGTGTAGGACGTGGCGAGCACGACATCGGGGTTCGCCGACTTAAGGATCTGCACCTCGGTGCTAAGCGAAGGCGAGTTCGCACGATACTTCACGTCCGCGGTCATCTTATAGCCGCGCTCGCTAGCAAGCTTTTTCTGAATCCGGCTCGTATCATTGCCGAACAGCGTATCTTCGTAGAACAGTCCGATTGTCTTGACACTTTCCGGCGACTTCTTCTTCAGGCTATCAAGGAAATCAAACATCGCTACCGAATACATCTCGTCATGCGGGCCGGGTCGAAAGAAATAGCTCAAACCCTGTCTGTGGAGTGACGGCGACGACGATTCCGCGGCCACGAAGGGGATTTCGTAGCGTTGCGCAACCTGAGAAACGACGGCGGCGACTGAGCTATAGTAAGTCCCCAGTAGCGCGCACACCTTGTCTTGCGTAATCAAACGTTCAGCCTCAGAACGCCCCTTTTGCGGATCAGCCTGATGATCCGCGTATATGATACGGACTTTAGCGTTACCCAGATTCGGTAACCCCTTTCCTTTCGCGAGAGGCAGGTCAATATCATAAGCGTTATTGATAATGTCGACGGCGGTGTCGATTGCCATTTTTGCTTCAACGCCGATCTGCGCGCCCGATCCGGTGAAAGGATAGAGCACGCCGATCAGGATCTCACTTTCAGCTCTCGCCGGCCTCAACCGAAGCCCAGCCGTCATCGCACCTATCCCAGCAACAACATTTCTACGTGTAAGCATTGCTTCCTCCCGTTGAGCTTATGATTTTGAGACTTTGGTCGCAGCGTTCTTCAACGCCTCAGCGATGAGCTTCACACCTGCTTCATCGAGAACCAGGGGAGGCAAAAACTTGACCGCATATGGAGGGATTTCAGAAACGCTGTGCACTAGCACACCCTGCTCGAACAAAGCTCGGCTGAGATTCCTGCCGGTTTCTGCATCGCGAGGCACGACGGTGACGAGGCCACCAAAGGCCGTGCCGGGCGAAAGAATGTTCGACTCGGAGCAAACGTTGTCGAGCGCCGCTTTAAGGCTCCCCATCACCCGTTGGACGTTCGAGAGAAAGTCGTGATCACTTGCAATTTCGAGAACCTTGCGGGCAACCAGACAGGACATTTCGTTGCCGCCAAGACTGCTGATGTATGCATACTTGTGCTGGTTCATACACACATCGTAGATTTCCTGACGAACGAGCAGCGCGCTCACGGGATAGATGCCGCCGGACAGCCCCTTCCCGGCAATAATCATGTCCGGCTCGATGTCATAGTGCGAGCAAGCCCAAAGCGTGCCAGTTCGGCCAATGCCTGTTCGCGTCTCATCGAGAATGAAAAGCGCCTTCCGGCGCCGGCAAGTATCCTGAATGCGCTTCAGATAGGCCTCAGAGGCTGGCGCGAAGGTTTCATAGTCGATCGCCTCAACGATTACCGCCGCTACATCATCAGTGAATCGCGCTTCCAGTTCGTCGAGATCACCGTAATGATCGAAGAATGCCGAATGCCCCTTCGGCAAATTGTAATAATCGATGATTCCTTCCTCGTGCGACCCAGTGACAAGTGCAGCAAAGCCACTGTGACCGTGATAGCCGTGCCGGTAGGCGAGCATCTTCTGGCGGCCTGTAAAGCGGAACGCGAACATCGTCGCGACATCCACCGAGACAGTCGAGGCCAATGTGATGACGCTCCGGTTGAGCGACGGGATCGGCGCAAGACGGGTCAGTAGATCCTGAAGCTGGAGATAAGCCGCATTAGGAATCGACCACAAACCCGTGTCGCGGCCATCGTCCAGCGCCTTCCGCAGAACATCGGCCACCATCGGCGGATGATGCCCCAGAGAGTGGACGCCACCAGCAGAGCCACAGTCGACCCAGCGGCGCTCCCCTTCAAGATCCCAAATAAAGTAGCCGTCTCGCTTACCGATAACGAGATCGATCCCCTTGTTCAGTTGTCTTTCCGCGTTCGATCTCCAGGATCGGTCCACGAAAGCTTGAAGAATCTCACTGCTGCGAGAAGGAGTGGTGACGGTTGGAAGCACTGAGCCGGACATGATGACCTTTAATCTTTGAGAGTGGAATCGATGGGCCTGCGATCAGCCGGCGAGATCGAAGTGCCAAGCCTTGGCGACAATGGACCATTTTTTGTCGACAAGAAGAAAGATGAGCTCGTCCGTAAACAACTTAGGAAGCATTCGCTCGCGGACGCGCGCACGCGCCATTGTTGGGGACAAAATCTCAATTTTTTCAATAATATCCTCGCGCTCTTCGCCTTTTTGAGCGGGAGACATCCGCCCTGCAACCAGCTTTTCGTATTCCTCGACACCCATCGTCACGAACTGGTCACCCGAGGCGCAGTAGAGACGCGCGGACGAATGATATATCTTGTTGATTTTGCTAACATCTCCCAGATATACAACATCAAAGTAATCGGAGAGTGCTGCGCGGATTTCAGCTTCTGCGGTCATTGGCGCGCCTTAAGTCCAAGAAAAGATTGTCGACAATCAAAAGCAGCTCTTCGTCCGAAAGTCAATTGTTTGGTATTGCAAAACTACGACCCAGCGCCCAAAAGATCGCATTCTTGGGAGTAAGAAATGGGCAGCATGCGCAAACCTCTGGCGGAAGAAGTCCACGCTCGATTGCATCAAATGATCGTTGATGGCGAGATTCCCCAAGGAGCACGGCTCGTCGAAGCTCAGATCGCCAAAGATCTGGACGTCAGCAGGGCGCCCGTCCGCGAAGCCGTCAACCGACTGATCCAGGACGGACTGCTCGAAAGCCGCCAGTACCAAGGCCCGACGGTGGTTCAGTTGACGCTTCAGAAGATCAAATGGCTCTATGATTTACGGGTAGCAGTCGAGTGTGTCGCGGTGCGCGAGATCACACGACGCGCCCGAAAGTCCGATTTCAGATTGCTGCGGTTATCGGTTGCGGACATCCGAAAACATGCACGTCGGGGTGACCTGAAGGCTATCGCCGAAGCCGAAAGCAATTTCCATGACACGTTGTGCCAGCTCTCCGAGAATCCGTATGTTCAGAACGTGAATGCGTCACTGTCCGCACTCGTCAGAATGGCGCTTGTTCTAGATAATGCAGCCTATGCAAACCCTGAACTAATCGCCGAGGAGCACGAGCCAGTTCTTACCGCGATCGAAAGCGGCGATGAGACAGCAGCGGTGTCGGCAATATCGAATCACATTCTCTCATCTCTCGACAATCTAAAACTTAGATCACCCAAAATATAAATCGAAAAATTACGTTATATCAATATGTTAATTCATATCGATGAATCATGTGGCCGCTCGTTGTGACAAAATAAGCCATTGACACAGTCCAACACCTCCCTTTTATTGTCGACAATCTGCGCCCCGATTGAGCGCTGTGATGGACGCAAGAAGGAGAGGCCCTACGATGCTGACCAAGCGGTCCGCGAATTGGCAAGTTGGCATCGATATCGGAGGGACATTCACCGATATAGTGGCGCGGAATCTGGAGACCGGCGAGCAGAGGCTCACGAAAGTCAGATCGCGTATCGACGACCCCATCGAAGGACTGGTTGCCGCGATATTGGCGGCGGGACTGCATTGGAAGGACGTGTCGGACCTCATTCACGGCACGACCATCGTCACCAATGCCATTGTCAAGAATGAACTAGCCACCACGGCCTTGGTGACCACAGAAGGGTTTTCAGACACCCTCGATATCGGGCGGCAGAACCGTCTTCACCTTTACAAACTCGATCTTCCGCCAAAGCATGCCTCTATCGTACCCCGTCCACTCCGGTTTGAGGCTAAAGGCCGCATGTCCTGGAAGGGCGAAGAGCTTGAGCCGCTCAACGAGGACGATCTGGATCGGCTGACCCGCTCTGTTGCAACAAGCGGCGCCCAATCGGTCGCGGTGTGCTTGTTGCACGCCTATGCTAATCCCGTCCATGAAATCGAGATTGGACGTCGCCTAGCGAAGAGCATCCCTTATGTAACGCTCTCGCATCAGATCAATCCCGAGCCCCGCGAATTCGAGCGCATGACAACAACAGTTCTCAGCGCCGGCGTAAAAGCGGCGGTCGTGGACTATGTTAAAAAGCTTCTTGCGCGCAAGCCGGAGCAAAGCCGCCTGCACTTCTTCCATTCGGCGAGTGGGATGTGTTCTCCCAACCTGTTGCTTGAGCAGCCCCTGGCTATCGCCGTTTCAGGCCCGGCCGCCGGCGTATCGGCGACTTGCGAACTTGCCAACGATCTCAACATTTCGCACGCGGTGACGTTCGATATGGGCGGCACGACCACGGACGTCAGTCTCGTTATGGATGGCAAGGCCCGCGTCACCGCCAACCGTACATTGGCTGGCCGCGCGCTTCGCATGCCAGCCGTAGACGTTGATTCAATCGGCGCTGGCGGTGGCTCTCTGGCGACATGGGATGGACACCGGCTGTCCGTGGGCCCGAAGAGCGCGGGATCTGATCCAGGACCAGCCTGCTATGGGCGCGGCGGACGGATTCCCACCGTCAGCGACGCAAATATGCTGCTCGGTTACCTCGAAGACGGAGCGGTGTTTGGCGGGACTCTCAGATTGTCCGCGGATGCCGCAAAATCCGTACTCACCCCACTATCAAAGCAGCTTCAGCAGAGCCTGATCGCGACTGCGGCTGGAATTGTGAATGTTGCTGACAACCTAATGGCCAGCATGCTGCAGCGCGTCAGCGTCGGCCAGGGCGTCGACATCCGCCAATTCACGATGGTCGCTTTCGGTGGGGCCGGCCCTATGCATGCGGTCAATGTCGCACGCCTGGCAGGAATTGAGAAGGTCATCGTTCCCTCGGGCTCGGGTGCGTTTTCCGCGCTTGGATGCCTTGTTGCCGCACCAAGCTACACGCAGCAGCGGGCGTTCTCGATGAGCTCGCGCAACTGGAATGCCGAACTCGCGGAATCTTACTGCGCTATTGTCGAACAGGATGTCCGCGCCTCGCTGGCGTCAGACCGTTCTGATCTCGTTCAATCCAGGGTTCTGAGTCTTCGATACACCGGACAGAGCCATAGCGTAGAAATCGATGAACCTAAGACACTTGAGTCAGCCGAACTCGAGGCCCTACTCAGAGAAAAACACGAGACCCTCTACGGCTTCTCATGTGGTGACGGTTGGGAACTGGTAGCTATCCGAGTCACGGTCACCGCACCCGTTCTTAGTCTTCCATTCTCAAATGTCGAAGGATCTTGCGCGGAGCCCGTCAGTTGGCGCACCTGCAGCTTCGGGCAAATGCACGATGTGCGCACCCCCGTCTTTAATCGCCAAATCCTTCCAGTAGGCGAGCGAATTGAGGGGCCGGCACTCATCGTCGATGACGCTTCAACCATCGTCCTGCCGCCCGGCAGCAATGCTGCGCGCGATAGGCACGGGCACGTTCATATCGAGGTTTGTTGAAATGACATCAAAAACGGTCGATCCTTTCACATTGGAGGTCATTTCCAACGCGCTCTTCGGAATGGCTGAAGAAATTTCCTTGACGGTAATGCGGGCAGCCCGCTCGCCGCTTTTGCGCGAAGCGGGCGACCTTTCGTCGGCGATGACAGATCATCATGGCCTCCTGATTTCTCAGGGCCGGGACATCCCGATGCATATGGGCGTCATGTGCTTTACCGTTCAAGAGTTTCTTAAGCGTGTACCAGCGGACAAACTTCAACCAGGCGATGTTTGGTTTCTGAACCTTCCTGAAGTCGGCGGAAATCATCTCCCTGACGTGAAAGCCATCCGCCCTATCTTCGTCGAAGGTCGCCTTCTGTCCTTCGCAGTTAGTCTGGCGCATTGGGCGGATACCGGCGGTGCTGTTGCCGGAAGCTATGTCCCATTTGCGAGAGACGCGTGGACTGAGGGCCTAAGAATCAGTCCACTGCGAGTTGGAACGAGCGTCGGTATCGATCGAGAGAAACTTGACATCATCCTGTCAAACGTACGAGGCGCGGTTGAGCGGGAGGGAGATATTCTCGCTCAGATTGCCGCAACGCTTGGCGCAGAGCGGCGTTTCAAAGCTCTTTGCGATGTGCACGGGGCAGATCTGGTTCGCAACGCAATCTCGCAACTGCATGACATCTCGGAGGCCCGCATGCGCCAAGCGATTTCGGCAATTCCGAATGGCGTCTATGCAGGCGAAGACTTTCTGGACGACGACGCGGCAGGCGGTGATCCCGTTGCTATCCGCGTCCGCGTCACCATCCAAGAAGACGAAGCGAGCTTCGATTTCGCAGAGACGGCAGATGCGGTCCCGGGGCCGATCAATACAACTCCGTTTATCGCGGGTGCATCGGTTTACTACGTGATCCGCGCTTTGTTCGGCTCCGACATTCCGCCCAACGGAGGATGTTTCCGCCCAATCCACGTCCAAACGAGGCCGGGCTCCGTTCTACAGCCTGGCTACGACAAGCCGGTTGTGGGTGGCAATCATGAAACGTCCCAGCGGATTGCGGACGCGATATTCCGTGCGTTCGAAAGGCTCTATCCCGAAAAGCTGACCGCTGGAGGCCCAACAACGTCTGGTCTGCTGTTGTTCGCGGGTAAGCACGAGGACGGTCGGTGGACGACCCTATACGAAACACACGGCGGCGGTGAAGGAGCACGCATAGACCGAGATGGCATGCCGGCGCTCCGCGTGCATATGTCAAACGTCATGAATACGCCCGCTGAGGTAATCGAAGCAGAGTATCCGCTGCAGATTGTTTATCAAAAACTCCGGACGAACTCGGGTGGCACCGGACGCCACCGCGGCGGAGAGGGTCAGCATCGTGCATACCGAACGACCGGCGATACCGTTTCACTCACAACGATGTTCGAACGAGCCGTTGTGCCTCCGTATGGTTTGGAAGGTGGCCAACCCGGCATGCCCTTTGCCGTCGAAGTCATTCCGACCGACTCACAACCTTACAAACTACCAGGCAAAACCAATGTAACCCTGAAAAGGGGCGACATCGTCGTCGTGAAGTCTTGCGGCGGCGGCGGCTACGGAAAACCATAACCATGAGGAGAAACACATTGAAGCTCGAGGGCAAACGCGCTGTCATCACAGGTGCAGCGAAGGGTATGGGTGGTGCAATTACGAAGAAGCTTGCGTCAGAAGGCGCTGACATCTTCCTCGTCGGAAGAGACACCAGTGCTCTTGAGGAAGTCGCCGTCGAAGTGCGCGCGCTGGGCCGTAAGGCGGGCGTCTGTCGCTGCGACGTTGTCGACGAAGCGTCCGTCAGTGAAATGGGCGCACAGGCTCGCAAGTTCTTCGACAACCAGATCGACATTCTGGCGAACGTCGCAGGCGTCACCGGACCCATCGAGACACCGGTTCAGAATATCAAGCCCGACGATTTCACCTATGTGATCGAGGCAAATATTCGCGGTACATATCTCCCGATCAAGAACATTGTCCCCACAATGATCGAGCGAAAGAGCGGTAAGATTGTCAACATTGGCGGAACCTCCGGACTGCGCGGCTATAAGTATCGCGCTGCATATAGTTCGTCTAAGTGGGGCGTCCGCGGCCTGACTCGCACCGTCGCGCTCGAAGTCGGTGAATACGGCATCAACTGCAACGTCGTTTGCCCCGGCATCGTGCACACACCTCGCATGGAGAACCTTTGTCGCGAAAAAGCACGCGTGCGCGGCTGGACCTACGAGCAGGTGTATGCCGAATACGTTCAGGATATGGCGCTTAAGCGCGTGACGTACCCTGAAGACATCGCTAACGCCGTACTATTCTTTGCAAGTGAAGATAGTCGCAACATCACAGGTCAGGAGCTCGCCGTTGACGGTGGCTGGGATGTCTAAGCATTATCAAATTCCGAGAATCTGATCACAAAAAGACCCACGGATGACTCGTTCATCCGTGGGCGTCTCCTGCTCTGGCCCCTGCCGACAAGAGGCCGACCTGGATTATATCAAAGAAAAATAGATCGGGGATGCGGAAGCAAAGACTGTCGAGAATCCAAAACGGAGCTCGGCTGACTTCAGTCGTGGGGCACCTGACATCCAGCTTTGGCCATTGAAGTTACTTCTGGGGAATCTGAGTCAACTATTCGCCAAACTCTATATCTCACAGGGTATTCTGATCATGACCTCCAAGCTTTTCCTCAAAGACCCCTCGCTGTTGCGCGATGCCTGTTACATCGGCGGCGAGTGGATTGCCGCCGATAAAGGCGGCACCATCAAGGTGGACAATCCTTCGACCGGCGAACTCGTCGGCACCGTGCCGAACATGGGCGCGGCGGAAA
>JBIQLC010000005.1:0-240164 GCA_044464625.1 Afipia sp.
TGCAGAACCGCTCGACGTTGTGGTCGTCGAGCGGCGCGTCGACTTCGTCCAGCACACAGATCGGCGACGGGTTGGTGAGGAACACCGCGAAGATCAGCGCCAGCGCGGTCAGCGCCTGTTCGCCGCCCGAGAGCAGCGACAGTGACTGCGGCTTCTTGCCCGGCGGCTTGGCGATGATCTCAAGGCCAGCTTCCAGAGGATCGTCGCTCTCGATCAGCTTCAGTTCAGCCTCGCCGCCGCCGAACAGTTCGGTGAACAGCCGCTTGAAGTGCGTGTTGACTACTTCGAACGAGGTCAGCAGGCGCTCGCGCGCTTCCTTGTTGAGGCTCTGAATGCCGGTGCGCAGCTTCTTGATCGCTTCGACCAGATCGTCGCGCTCGGTGGTCAGCGTGGTGTGCTGGGTCTCAACTTCGCGCAGCTCTTCCTCGGCGCGCAGGTTGACGGCACCGAGTCGCTCGCGGTCACGGCGCAGCTTCTCGAGATCGGCCTCGATCTCAGTGACCGGCGGCAGTTCGGTTTCCGGCGTGATCTCGGCCATGGCCGCGACGTTCTGCGGCTCGACTTCGAGCATGTCGCGGATTTCGCGCTCGATGTCTTCGATGCGCCGGCGGGTTGCTTCCATACGCTCTTCGGCGCGGGCGGTGGCTTCGCGTGAAGCCGACAGCGCTTCGAGCGAGGCGCGGGCTTCGCGATCGGTCTCGGCCATCAGGGTTTCAGCCGCGGCCAGCGCGTCGGCGGCGGCGCGGCGCTCGTTCTCCGCGATCTCGATTTCACTGATCAGGGCGTTGCGCTTTTCAGCGAACAGCGCCGGTGCATTCTCCAACTCGGAGCGCTCGGCGTTCACTTCGCCGGTGCGAGCCTCGATGGTTGCGATCTGCGCAGCGGCGTTTTCCTTGCGGCCCTGCCATTCGCCGCGCTCGGACAGGATCGCCTGCACGCGACGGTCGGCAAGTTCGGCTTCGCGCGCCAGCGCCTGCGCTTCGGCGCGGGCCTGCGCGGCGAGACGACGGCGCTCATCCATGTCGGTGCGCGCGGTGGCGAGGCGGGCGTCGATCTCATCGCTCGGCGGCAGTTCGGCCACCGCTTCCACCGCCATCTCGTGCGCGGAGTGGGCTTCGCTGCGGTCGGCGGCGAGGCGGGAATGTGCCTCGGTGAGCGCCGAACGCCGCGCGGCGTGACGGTTGATTTCGCGCTCGGCGGCGGCATGGCGCTCACGGGCCGCATTGGCTTCGCGCTGCGCATTGCGGGTGGCTTCGCGCGCTGCGCTCTCTGCGGCCGCGGCAGCTTTCAATTCACTGTCGGCGGTTTCCAGCGCCTGCCGCTTGGCGACCGCATCGGCGCGGGCCTGCTCAAGCTCGGCCTCGATGTCGACGAGGCGGGCACGCTCGGCAAGACGGCGCGCGGCGCCGGTCGGGGCATGGGCTGCGGCAACGAAGCCGTCCCAGCGCCACAGGTCGCCTTCGACGGACACGAGGCGCTGGCCGGTTTTGAGCTGCGATGCCAGTTCGGCACCGCGCTCGCGGCTGACCACACCAATCTGCGCGAGGCCGCGCGCCAACTCCGCCGGCGCCTCGACATGGTTGGCGAGCGAGTCGACGCCTTCGGGCAGGGTCGGATCGCCGTCGAGCACGCCAAGCGCGGTCCAGCGCATCGGTGAGCCCGGATCGACCGGCGCGTCGAGTTCGTCACCGAGTGCGGCGCCCAGCGCCTTTTCGTAGCCCTTGGCGACATGGACACCGTCCATGATCGGCGGCCACAGGTTCTTGGTCTCGCCATGAACCAGCTTGGCGATGGTCTTGGCTTCGGTTTCGAGCCTTTGCACGCGCTTGTCGGCTTCGACCACCGGCGAACGCGAGGCTTCAAGCGTGGCGCGTGCGACGATGTGCGCAGCTTCACTGGCCTGCGTGGCGGTCTCCGCATCGGCGACCTGTTCCTGCGCGGCTTCCATCATGCCGGCGAGAACTTCGAGATCGCCAAGGCTGCCGGTCTCGGCATCAAGCGAGGCCTGATCGCCCTCGACGCGCGCAATCTCCTGCTCGATGCGAGAGAGGCGGTCGCGATGGCTGCGGACGTTGGCTTCGAACTGATTGCGCTTGGCGGTGAGGTCGGCGAGCGCGGCGGTCAATTCGGAGAAGGTGCGCTCGGCCGCGGCCAGTGTTTCCTCGGCCTCGGCAACACGGTCTTCGAGGCCGCTGCGCTGTTCGACACGGGTCTTGATCTCTTCCTTGAGGATCGCGTCCTCGGAATCGAGACGCTCCAGCGCAACATCGGCGTCCGACATCTGGCGCTGTTCGCGCTCAATGTCGGCGGTGAACTGGGTCAGGCGGCGATCGAGTTCGGCAACGCGTTCCTTGGCGCGCTCCTCTTCGCGGTCGAGCAATTCGCGGGCGTTGGTCAGGCGCTGCAAACCGGCAGCGGCGCGCGCTTCGCCGTCGCGCAGCGCAGGAAGCTCGGCTGCGCGCAACGCCTGGATGCGTGCGGACTCGGCCTGCTCGCGGGTACGCTCGGCCATCTCGCGAACGGCGAGGTCGTGGGTCTGGCCCGCTTCGTTGACGTCGGCATGGGCCTGCAGCCAGCGCAGGTGAAACAGGGTTGCTTCGGCCTTGCGGACCTTGGCGGCGACTTCGCGGAAACGGATCGCCTGCCGCGCCTGCCGCTTCAATCCGTCGATCTGACCAGCCAACTGGCCAATCACGTCTTCGACGCGGGTGAGGTTGGTTTCGGCGGCCTTGAGGCGCAACTCGGCTTCATGACGGCGGGCGTGAAGCCCGGCAACGCCGGCAGCGTCTTCCAGGACGCGGCGGCGCTGCTCGGGCTTGGCCTGAATGATCTCGCCGATCTTGCCCTGGTGAACCAGCGCGGGCGAACGCGCGCCAGTAGCAGCGTCGGCAAACAAAATCTGCACGTCGCGCGCGCGGACGTCCTTGCCGTTGATGCGATAGACCGAACCGGCCTCGCGCTCGATGCGGCGCGAGACTTCGAGCATTTCCTGATCGTTGACCGCCGACGGCGCCGAGCGATCAGTGTTGTCGATGGTCATCACCACTTCGGCGTGGTTGCGCGCGGGCCGGTTGCCGGAGCCCGCGAAGATCACCGCATCCATGTCGGCGGCGCGCAGCGACTTGTACGAAGTTTCGCCCATCGCCCAGCGCAGCGCTTCAACCAGATTGGACTTGCCGCAGCCGTTCGGCCCGACGACGCCGGTCAGTCCGGGCTCGATCAGGAAGTCCGTCGGCTCAACGAACGATTTGAATCCATGCAGGCGAAGGCGCGTCAGTTTCATGCAATCGGTACTCTCTTGGCCGGCGGCTAAAAAGCACGCCGAGGCAACGCCGTAGCTGACGATTCGCCTGACGATACACCTTATGAGTGAGTCGCGGACCGCGTCCCGTCACAGCGGACAATGGCGAGGGTGTGTGCCGAGGGCAACCGCTGAAACCGGCTTTTCCCAAGGCTTTTCGGGCTTGTAGAAGCCGATTTCGAAAGACTTTTCAACAGCTTTTGCGCGTTGGGTTCCGTGCGGAACAGGTGTCAGCAGATGGAACTCGCGCAAACGCCGCCGGGAACCGGCGGCGTTTTCAAAAACGTTCATGAAAGGAATAAAGCTCAGCTCTTGAGCAGCGGATCGATCATCTTCTTGAAGGCGTCGAACGAGGTCTCGCCCTTCACCAGCGTACCGTTGACGAAGAAACTCGGGGTCGAATTGATCTTGAGCTTCTCGTTGGCGTACTGGCGATCGTCAAGAATGCCCTTCTGCACTGTCTGATCGTCCTGCACGCAGGCCTTGATCATCTGCTCGCTGAAACCGGCCTGCTTGCCGATGTGGGTAATGGTCTTGAATGGATCGGTGGCAAGGTCGTTCTGCTGCTTGAAGATGACATCGACCAGCGTGAAGTATTTCTGTGAGTCATCCTTGGCGATGCAGCGCGCCAGCGCGGACGCGGCGAGCGCGGCCTGGTCGAGCGGAAACTCGCGGAAGATGAACCGGATCTTGCCGGTGTCGATGTATTCCTTCTTCAGCTGCGGAAAGACATCGTGAGTGAAGGCCGCGCAGTGCGGGCAGGTCATCGAAGCATATTCGATGATGGTGACTGAGGCGTCCTTCGGGCCGAGGGCCATGTCACCCAGCGTGCTCGGCTTGGCGATTTCGGCTGCGGTCTGGGCGCTGGCCTCGGTGAACAGGCGCCAGGGCGAGATGCCGACGGCAGCGGCGACACCGGTGAGGGCGAGGGCTTGGGAAAAGGTGCGGCGCGTAATGCTCAACTGACTGCTCCGGAAACTGGGTCGGCCTGCGCGTCGCGGCCTGATCGATCAATCCTGCTCGCGCGGGGCGTGTCTGGCTAGCTTGAAACGACAATTGTGGCAATGCCGGGCCGCGATACCGCCGGGTTTCCCAACGGTCAAAAAGGCTCAATTTCGCTTGATCGACGCCCCGAGCCGCGCCAGCGCGTCACGCAGGCCGTCGTCGGCGATCTCGGTGAGGTGCGCGCTTTCGCGCGCCACCGCCGCCGGATCCGGCGGCTTCGGCGCCTTGCGCGGCGAGCGGCGTGACAGTGGCGCCTGCCGCAGCGCCAGCTTGCCGACCGCGCTCCAGCCGAAGAAGCGGTTGACCCGGTCGAGGATCACGCTCGACATGTGCTGAATCTCCAGCGCCATCGGGCCTTCCACGCGCAGGATCAGCGTCGCCGGCTGCTGCGGCTGACCTTCCACCGGCCGAATCCATTGCAGTTTGATCGGCTCGGCATGGGCGGCGATCTCGGGTCCGGCGATCTCGGCCCAGCGCGTCACCAGCTCACGCGACGCAAAGCCCTGTTTCGCGAACGCATCATTGATGGTCCCGCCGAGAAATGCGGACAACGGCTTGGCGCTGATCGGGCCGGGCTTGTTCATGGGACGGTCGATTGCCTACAAGGGATGCATGACTCTATCAGGCGCTACGGTGCGGCGAAAGAAAGTCGAAGCAGGTGCGCCGCGCAAGTCGGTCGGGCGGCCGGAACTGCTGCTGGCCTGGTATGACAGGCATCGCCGCGTGCTGCCATGGCGCGTGCTGCCCGGCGAGCACGCCGATCCTTATCGGGTGTGGCTATCGGAGATCATGCTGCAGCAGACCACCGTGAAGGCGGTGGGGCCTTACTTCACCAAATTCCTTGCGCGTTGGCCGACGGTCTCCGATCTCGGCGCGGCGAGCCTCGACGACGTGCTGCGGATGTGGGCCGGGCTCGGTTACTATTCGCGCGCCCGCAACTTGCATGCTTGCGCTGTCACTGTGATGCGCGAGCATGGCGGCGTGTTTCCCGACAGCGAAGATGGCTTGCGCGCATTGCCCGGGATCGGGCCGTATACCGCGGCGGCGATCGCCGCCATTGCCTTCGATCGCCGCACCATGCCGGTGGACGGCAATATCGAGCGCGTAGTGTCGCGGCTGTTCGCGGTGGAAGAGCCGCTGCCGCAGGCCAAGCCACGCATCAAGGAACTCGCGGAAACGTTGCTTGGTCCGTCCCGCGCCGGCGACAGCGCGCAGGCGCTGATGGATCTCGGTGCGACCATCTGCACGCCGAAGAAGCCGGCCTGCGCGTTGTGCCCGCTCAACGACAATTGCGCGGCGCGCATCCGCGGTGACCAGGAAACGTTTCCGCGCAAGGCGGCAAAGAAAACCGGTGCGCAGCGGCGCGGGGCTGCGTTCGTCGTCACACGTGGCGAGGAGTTATTGGTGCGCACGCGTCCCGACAAGGGTCTGCTCGGCGGCATGACCGAGGTGCCGACATCGGAATGGCTCGCTGATCACGACGACAAGGCGGCGCTGGCGCAGGCACCAACCATCAAGGGTATCACGCGCTGGCATCGCAAGGCCGGCGTGGTGACGCATGTGTTCACGCATTTTCCGCTGGAGCTTGCGGTTTACACCGCGCGCGTTGCCGCAAGCACGCGCGCACCGTCCGGCATGCGCTTTGTACCGATCGCGACCTTGAACGACGAGGCGCTGCCCAACGTCATGCGCAAGGTGATCGCGCATGGGTTGGGGGACTGAACGCCGATCACCCCGCGCCCGACAGCTGCGATGTCTCGGGCGTCGGCACGATCGGCGGCTTGGCGTTGAGCGCCTCGACCTGGAAGCCGGCGACCTTCTTGTAGTTGTTGGCGATGTCTTCCAGCTCCTGCCGCGACAGTACGTCGGTGACGACGTTAAAGCCGTTCGGCGCGCGCTCCTCGACAAGCTGCATCACCTGCTCGGGGCCGTTGCGGCGGTTGAGTTTCACCAGGTCGGTGGTCGCGGGGCGGCGCTCGGCTTCATAGGCCTCAAGCGCGGCGGGCGTTTCGCCATGCGCGAGGATTTCGCGGGTCAGCACCCGCGCATCGAGGATCGCCTGCGACGCGCCGTTGGAGCCGATCGGGTACATCGGATGCGCGGCGTCGCCCATCAGCGTGACGCTGCCGAAGGTCCAGCGGTCGAGCGGGTCGCGATCGACCAGCGGATATTCGTAGGCGTGGGGGCAATTGCGGATCAGGCCCGGCACGTCGAGCCAGTCGAACGTCCAGTCCTTGAACCACGGCAGAAACTCGTCGAGGTTAGCGGTGCGGTTATAGTCCTCGCGTCGCCACTGATAGGTCGGCGGCATGTGGCGCTCGGCGACCCAATTGATCTGATACTTGCCGTTCGGCAGCGGCGCGTTCGAGATCGGGTAACAGACGAACTTCAGGATTTCATGCCCCGCCATGATCATGGTGCGGCCGGAGAGGAATGCGTCGCTCTCGGTGATGCCGCGCCACAGAATGCGGCCGTTCCAGATCGGCGCGCCCTCCTGCGGATAAAGCTTCTCGCGGATCGCCGAATGAATGCCGTCTGCGGCGATCAGGACAGTGCCGTCATAGGTGCCGACTTCGTTGCCGGTGGCGCGATCGATGAAAGTTGCAGAGACGCCGTCCGGTGTATCGGTGAAGTTCGACAGGTGATGACTGGTGAGAAGGTTGTCGCTTCCGAGCCGTTCGATCACCGTATCGAGCAGAATCTGCTGCAGGATGCCGCGATGGATCGAGAATTGCGGCCATTTGTAACCGGCCTCAAGGCCGCGCGGTTCGCTCCAGATCGGCTTGCCGTGCTTCGAGAAGTACGCCAGCTCCTTGGTGCGCACGCCGAAGGTCTCGAGCTTGTCCAGCAACCCGAGTGCGATCAGCTCTCGCACCGCGTGCGGCAGCACGTTGATGCCGACGCCGAGTGGGCGCAACTCCGGCACGCTTTCGAACACGCGGCATGGAATGCCGATCTGGTGAAGGCTGAGCGCCAGCGTCAGTCCGCCGATGCCGCCGCCTGCGATAAGTACCGTCATGACAAGCCCCTTGTATGCGGAGGTCATGACACGGGAAAGCCATGGCGGGCAACCGGGAAGGTTTGGCGCCAGCGTTACCGTGGGCGGCGCGGACTGCCTCCGAGTTCGCGGCCGATCTGCAGCATCAGGGTGCGGAGCCAGATCGAGCCCGGATCCATCTGGGAGCGGGTCGGATAGAACATGAACTGTTCGTCGATGCCGGGATCGAGCGGCGGCGGAACCGCTGCCAGCGCAAGCGGCTTCGCCAAGGTATCGATCAGCCGTCGCGGCACGAACGCAACGAGGTCGCTGCGCGCGGTGACGTGCAGCGCCTCGATGTAGCTCGGCACCACCAGCGCGATCTGGCGCTCAAGGCCTTTGCTTTGCAGCCAGTGATCGATGAGGTCGATGTTCTGGCCGCGCCCGATCACGGCGATGTGGCGCGCCTTGAAGAACGCGGCCGGGTTTTTCAGTCGCGCGCCGACCGGATGCCCCTTGCGCACGGCGAGCGCGTCGGAGTCGGTGTAGAGCAATTGCCGGTGGAAGCCATTGAAGGCATCGCCAATGCTGACGATCAGATCAATCGTGCGCGCGAATTCGGCGGTGAACACCGCCGGTCCTCGCCATGGCACGATTTCGATCCGGACACGCGGGGCGGCTGCATCGAGCTTGCTCATGAGGCGCGGCATCAGCAATTCGACGGCGAGATCGGGCATCATCAGGCGGAAGCGCCGCTCGCTGCGCGCGGCGTCGAATTCGTCCGGCACGAACAGGCCACGCACCTGATCGAGCGCCTGCGCCAGCGGTGCACGCAAGGCTTGCGCCCGCGGCGTCAATTCCATGCGCGCGCCGACCCGCACCAGCAGCGGATCGCCGAGAATGTCGCGCAGACGCCGCAGCGCATGGCTGGTCGCGGGCTGGGACAGGCCGATGCGCATGGCCGCGCGGCCGACATTGCTTTCGAGCAGCAATGCATCGAGCGCCACCAACAGATTGAGGTCGAGTGCGGCCAAATTCATTCAACGAATATATATCATATTCTCTATCGATTGGAAGAATGTGGAAGATCCGCGGATGATGGCGCATCACTCAACCAATGGAGATGACGCCATGAGCGCCGAAGCCAATAAGAAACTGATCCAGCAGGTATTCGCCGATTCCGCCAACCGCAGCGGCACCACCTTCATCGACCACCTCGCGGACGATGCGACCTGGGTTCAGACCGGCCAATGCTCGTGGTCGCGGACCTTCACCGGGAAGGACGAGATCACGAACAGCCTTTTCGGTCCTCTGCGGAGCCTGTTGACAGACCGGCCACGCACCCTAGCCTTCAACTTTATCGCCGAAGGCGAATATGTCGTGGTCGAGGCACGCGGCGACAACGTGACCAAGTCCGGCGAGCGCTACGACAACGAATACTGCTTCGTCTGGCGCGTTCAGAACGGCAGGATCACGCAGATCAAGGAATACTGCGATTCAGCGCTGGTTGAACGGGTGCTCGGCAGGTATCCGAAGGTGGCTGCCTAACTTATCAGCACGGCCGTTGCCGGTCCGATGAAACCGTTCCGGAACATGCGCGTTGCCATCCTGCACGGTTCGCGCGTGTTCCGCGAGCGATGGCTCATGCTCGTGAGCGATCATCGTGGCACGCAAGATGAGGAGACCATCATGCTGCAAACCGAGATCCACGAGTACGCGCGGAAGCTGCTTGAGGTGCGCGGCCCCGAGGCCATTGCAGAAGCGGCGCAGAAAGCGATCACTTTGGACAAAGAAGGGAAAGAAGATGAGGCCCAGAACTGGCGTCATATCGCGGACGCCATGAAGCAAATGCGCGGGCCGCATCAGAGCTAGAGCGGCCGGCGGCGGGCTCAGCCCGCCGCAGCCATTTGAATGCGGATTTCGGCGCGTAGTTCGTCGATCAGGCGCAGGCCTTTCTTGGTTTCGACGTGCCAGAAGGTCCAGCCGTTACAGGCTTCGGAACCCTGGGCCAGCGCACCCATGCGGTGGATCGAGCCGACCTTGTCGCCCAGCATGATCGCACCATCGGCCCGCACCAGCGCGCCGATTTTTTTCTTGGCATCGACCAACTTAGTGCCGGGCGAGATCATTCCCCGTTCGACCAGCTCAGAGAACGCGACGCGTGGCGCGCCGCGCGCGGTCATGAAAGGTGCGAGCGTCGCCTCGGGCAGAGGCTCGATGGTGGCGATGCGCGCTTCGGCAGCCTTGGCGTAGTCGCGGTCGCGCTCGAAGCCGATATAACTGCGGCCGAGGCGCTTGGCGACGGCGCCGGTGGTGCCAGTGCCGTTGAACGGATCGATCACGAGATCGCCGGGCTTCGACGATGATAGCAGCACGCGGGCCAAGAGGCCTTCCGGTTTCTGGGTCGGGTGGACCTTCTTGCCGTCCTTGCCCTTGAGGCGCTCGTCGCCGGTGCACAGCGGGATCAGCCAGTCGGAGCGCGCCTGCACATCCTCGTTGGCCGCCTTCAGCGCTTCGTAGTTGAACGTATAGCCCTTGGCGTTTTCATCGCGCGCGGCCCAGATCATGGTCTCATGCGCATTGGTGAAACGGCGGCCGCGGAAATTCGGCATCGGGTTGGTCTTGCGCCAGATGATGTCGTTGAGGACCCAGAAGCCGAGGTCCTGCATGATGGCGCCGACGCGGAAGATGTTATGATAGGAGCCGATCACCCAGATCGTTGCCGACGGCTTCATGATGCGGCGGCAGGCGAGCAGCCAGGCGCGGGTGAAGTTGTCGTAAGCAGCGAACGAATCGAATTTGTCCCAGTCGTTGTTGACTGCATCGACATGCGATTCGTCAGGGCGCTTGAGATCGCCCTTGAGCTGGAGATTGTAGGGAGGGTCTGCAAACACCACATCGACCGAGCCGGCGGGCAGCTTGGACATTTCGGCGATGCAATCGCCCACGACGATGCGGGACGATGGAGCAGACTCGAAATTAGTGCGGGGCGCCTTTGCAGACGCCCCGCGACGCGACACAACCATGACTCAAAACCTGACTCAGGCGACGCAGTCGGCGACGCGGGACCAACAAATCCGACTGTCATCACCATGAATGACCAAGGTAAAAATCGACTTAACCGCAAACGTCTTTCGTCATCTTCGTGTCGAACGTTTTCAATGCGCGGCGAAGAGCGCGCGAAATATCGGTGCCGCGCGGTTGTCGAACGTGTGCATGCGCGCTGCCTTGGTTCCGGCGCAAAGCGCATTGCAGATGCGCGCAACCGGGAGGCAGGCCAGTGAACCACCACACTAGGCAATAATTGCCGGTCACGGTATGAATCATGGCCTAGGTACTTCGCCGCGTCTTGATAATGTGATGCGATGAACGCCGGTTGATCGAGGAGACGCCCCGATGCGTTATGATGACTTTCGCCGCAGCGACAATATCGACGACCGTCGCGATGATGGCGGCGGGTTCGGTGGTGGGGGCGGCGGCTTCGGCTTTCCCATGGGCGGTGGAGGCGGCCTCGGCATCGGCACCGTGATCGTGCTGGGTCTGATCGGCTGGGCGGTCGGTATCGATCCCCGCATCCTGATCGGCGGCGCGGAAATCCTTACCGGCGGACAGCAGCAGGCGCCGACCTATCAGACCGATCGTCGAAGCTCGCCGAGCAAATCCGGCGCGCCGACCGACGAGATGGGCAGCATGATCGCCGGCGTTCTCGGCGAGCTTGACGACCGTTGGAGCGAAATTTTCAAGGAGAACGGCCGCACCTATCAGGGGCCGCGCATCGTCCTGTTCAGGAACGCCACCAACGGCGGGCGCTGCGGCATGGCGCAGTCGGCGATGGGGCCGTTCTATTGTCCGCCCGACAAGCAGATATTCCTCGACACCGGGTTCTTCCGTGAAGTTGAGACCCGCTTCCGTGGCTGTTCCGGCAGCGCCTGCAAGTTCACGGCGGCCTACATCATTGCGCATGAAGCGGGACACCATATCCAGAACCAGCTCGGCATCCTGGCGAAAGCGACGGCGGCCCAGCAGCGCGCCGGCAGCAAGGCCGAGGCCAATGCGATTCAGGTCCGGGTCGAACTGCAGGCGGACTGTCTTTCCGGCGTCTGGGTCAATCGTGAATCGAAGAAGCGCCCCGGCTTCCTCGAGGCGGGCGATATCGATGCGGCGCTGACGACCGCGGCGGCGATCGGCGACGATACCTTGCAGCGTCAGGCGACCGGGCGCGTGGTGCCGGATTCCTTCACCCACGGCTCGGCCGCGCAGCGCAAGCGCTGGTTCATGATCGGCTATCAGCAGGGTACGGTAACGGCCTGCAACACCTTCGGCGCCAACAGTCTCTAGTGTGGAGTGTGGCGCCTCATGCATCATGACCGGCGTGATCCGGTCATGATGCGGACATGGATCGACAGATGACCAGCGATTCAAAACCTTTCATTCCGCTCAACATCGCGGTGCTGACGATCTCGGATACGCGCTCGCTCGCCGACGACAAGTCGGGCACCACGCTGGCGGATCGCCTGACCGAAGCCGGCCACAAGCTTGCGGCGCGCGACATCGTCACCGACGATGTCGAGGCGATCCGCGCCAAGGTCCGGTCATGGATCGCTGATCCCGGCATCGACGCCATTATTTCGACCGGCGGCACCGGCTTCACCGGCCGCGACGTTACGCCGGAAGCCATCGAGCCGCTGTTCGAAAAGCGGATGGATGGTTTCTCGATCGCTTTCCATATGCTGAGCCACGTCAAGATCGGCGCATCAACCATTCAGAGCCGTGCGACGGCGGGCGTGGCCGGCGCGACCTTCATCTTCTGCCTGCCGGGTTCGCCCGGTGCCTGCCGCGACGGCTGGGACGGGATTCTTGCTGCCCAGCTCGATTACCGGACGCGACCATGCAACTTCGTCGAGATCATGCCGCGGCTGGACGAGCACCTGAAGCGCGGCAAAGCGAAAGCGTAGGCAGCGCCGCGCGGCGTCACAAGTTGAGCTCCCACGTCTCACCGATCAGGTCATGCCCGAAGCTGTGGTGGGGCTCGCTGCCGACATGCAAAAACCCGGCGCCGCGATAAATGCCGCGTGCCGCCACCAGGATGCTTTGGGTCCAGAGCGTGATCTTGCGATAGCCGCACTGCTGCGCGAACGCGATGCATTCATCGACCAGCCGTTTGCCAAGGCCGAGGCCGCGCGCCTGTGGAGCGATCAGCAACAGGCGCAGCTTCGCCACGTCATCTGAATGCTTGACCAGCAACACCGAGCCGACCTGCATGCCGTCGATGTGCGCAATCCAGCATCGTTCGCGCGCCGGATCGAAGCTCTTTACGAACTGGGCTGCGATCTCGGCCGTCAGTCCTTCGAACGATGTGTCCCAGCCATATTCGCGGGCGTAGAGCAGCCCGTGCTGCTGAACGATCCAGCCCATATCGCCGGGTTGATGCGTGCGCAGGGCAGGTTGAGGACAAGGACCGGTTTTGCCGAGCAGGCGTTCGATGGAAGCCATCGATTCGATCAGACGCTGCTCGCCTCCGGGCGGCAGGGTGCCCAGCATCTCGCCGATTTCCTGGTGCGAGGTGTGGTCGAGGCGGCTGAACGCCTGCCGGCCTTTTGCAGTCAGCGCCAGTTGGAATTGCCGACGGTCGGATGCAAGTGGTTTTCGCGTAATGAGACTGCGGTCGAGAAAGGTCTGGACGATGCGGCTCATATAGCCGGGATCGAGACCGAGCTCGGCGCCGATGTCCTTGGCAGTGCCGTGGTCCCGGTGAGCGAGCTCGAACAGCACGCGGGCTTCGGTTAGCGAGAACGGGCTGTGCAGCAGGTGCTGCTCGAGCACACCGATCTTGCGGGTGTAGAACCGGTTGAAGCGCCGAATAGCGGCGATACGGGCATTGTTATCAGTTGCAGGCATCGCTGATGTCTCGTCGCAGGAGAACGAGACGATCATTCTAGCAATTGTTGACGGAGTCAACTAATTCTTGTCGCCCTACGCCGGAACGAAAATCCGGGTGCGCAGCACGGCGCGGCCGCGGCGGCCGAGTTTCGATAGCAGCCGGGCCTCGGCACGGCGGGTATCCGGAGCGTAGCCGCCGAGCCTGTCGTAGTGAGCGCGGGAGATAAGCAGTCCCTGATCGGCAGAAGGGGCACCGACCGCACGCGTCAGTTGTCGGATGCGATCGCCGAGATTGGTTTCAGCGTAGCGCGAGCGCGCATAGCGGAAGATGCCGGCGCGATGCTTGCCGCTGAGAGACACCGTCTGAATGAATTGAGCGGCTTCATCGATCCAGCCAGCATCAAGCACTGCACCGGGATGGAGGAACATCAGCCACTCCGACCGTGCGCGCTTGACGCCCGCCGCAAGCGCCGCGCTGCGCGAGCCTTCGCAGGTCATGAAGTGACAGCCCGCCACATCGGCCACCCGCGAAGTCGTATCGCTTTGTGAGCGCTCGACCAGGATGACCTCTCGGATCACGCCAGCCGCCGCGCCTGGGACGAGCGCGGACAGGGTAGCAACCACAGGCGCTTCGGCGCCCTCGGTGGGAATAACGACACTGATCATGCAGTCGGAAAAATCTCAGTCTCAACTGCGCGCATCGTTATCACTTTATGACGCTGGGAACAGCCCTTCGGTTGCTGCAATTTGTGGCAGCCGCGACGAACAGCGGGGTCGCCGCCATTCGCCGAGTTAGAGGCCGCTCTTGTCAGTAGGCGTTGTAGCTCCGGACGTAGCCGTCCCTATAGATGGGACCGTCGTACCGGTTGTAGCTCGATCCGAATTCGATAGTTCCGCCGCCCCACGGTCCGGCCGAAAAGTCATCGTCATCGGGATACGGATTGTGCACGCACTTGCCGCCCACGCCGTCCTGAGCCGCGCGGCAGGCTCGGAAGCTGTAATATTCACAGCTCTGGAAGTTGCCGGTGGTTTCCTTGTCGGTCAGGCAGATCGGGCCGGCCTTGGCCACCGTTGAACCGACTGAGACCAATGCTGCCGCCGAAAATCCCACCGCCGCAGCTGTCATCAATAGTTTTCTCATCTGACTCTCCTCGGGGGTCATGTCGGAAGTCAACGCGGGAACGCGGCGAAGGCTCCTGTGGAACTTGCAATTGATGTTCTTGTTTTGTTCTTATGACGTGCTATCTTTGAGTCCATGAGCAGAGCATCCGCGCACGCCTTGAGCCATGACATTCCGGTCCCGCCCGAGCCGACGGGAGCGGTCGCGGCCTTTGAGCAGGTCGGCATTGCCATCGATCAGGAGCGGCGGCGCGGGCGGGGGTCGCCGTCGAACGCTTCCGGGCGCTATGAAGCCGAGGCGCGCGTCGCTTTCGACGACGGCTGGCAGAGCCTCGACGAACTGCCGCCATTCAAGACCACGGTTGCGCTCGATACCGCGCGTAAGGTGATCTCCCGTAATGACTCTCCGGACATCGGGTTCGATCGCTCGGTCAATCCCTATCGGGGCTGCGAGCACGGCTGTGTTTATTGTTACGCGCGGCCGACCCACGCTTATCTTGGTCTGTCGCCGGGGCTGGATTTCGAGAGCAAGCTGTTTGCCAAGCCGGATGCGCCGGAGCTTCTCGAAAAAGAGCTGGCGGCGCCGGGCTACGAGCCGCGCATGATCGCGATCGGCACCAATACCGACCCCTATCAACCGATCGAACGCGAGCGCAAAGTAATGCGCGGCATTCTCGAGGTGCTGGAGAGGACATCGCACCCGGTCGGCATCGTCACTAAATCGGCGCTTGTCGTGCGCGACATCGACATCCTGTCGCGGATGGCGAAACGCAACCTCGCCAAGGTCGCGCTCTCGGTGACCTCGCTCGATCCGAAGCTGGCGCGCACCATGGAGCCGCGCGCCTCGACGCCGTCGAAACGGCTTGAGGCGCTGCGCCAACTGGCCGATGCCGGCATTCCGGCGACGGTGATGATCGCCCCGGTGATCCCGGCGCTGAATGATTCCGAGATCGAGCGCATTCTCGACGCCGCTGCCCATGCCGGCGTGAAGGAGGCGAGCTATGTGATGCTGCGCCTGCCGCTGGAAGTGCGGGACCTGTTCAGGGAATGGCTGATGGCGAACTATCCAGACCGCTATCGCCACGTTTTCACTCTCATCCGCGACATGCGCGGCGGCCGCGACTACGATTCGCAGTGGGGCACACGCATGAAGGGCACTGGGCCGATGGCGTGGATGATCGGGCGGCGGTTCGAGATCGCCTGCGACAAACTCGGCCTCAATAAGCGGCGCTCGAAACTGACCACCGCCCATTTCATCAAGCCGAAGAAGAGCAGCGAACAGCTCGATCTGTTCTGAGAGTAAAGAGTAAGGAGAGTTCAATGGACGCCACGTTGCCGAAGCCGGTGCCGCGATTCACGGTGGTGACGCTCGGCGTCGGTGACATGCGCCGGAGCATCGCGTTCTATGAAGCGCTCGGCTTTGCGCGGAAGCTTCGCATCACCGGCGAGGAGGTTGCGTTCTTCGATACGGGCGCGACGGTGCTGGCTCTCTATTCGTGGGAAAAGCTGGCGCTCGATGCCGAGCTTGCGGACCAGCCGCGGCCTGCGGTATTTCGCGGCATCACGCTGGCGTGGAATTGCGGCAGCGAAGCTGAAGTCGATCGGGTGTTGGATTTTGCCGTTGCGCAGGGCGCGCGGCTGCTGAAGCCGGCGCATCGCACGAGCTATGGCGGCTACTCGGGATATTTCACCGATCCCGACGGTCATCCATGGGAGGCTGTCGTCGCGCCCGGCATCGAGGTTGGCGACGATAAGCGCGTCCATCTTCCGGACTGAATGAATAGCGGGGATTAGCGGTTGCGCGGTCCGGGTTAAGGACGCAAGCATAACCGCATGAGTCGAGAGAAATTCTCAGCGGTTCCCCGCGCATCGAAACAGTCGGCGAAAGCCATCGTCGTTGCGTCGCCGACGTTCCGGCGCGAGCGCACGCTGCTCAAGCGTGGTGTCTGGCCGGTCGCCGGTTGCGACGAGGTCGGTCGGGGACCATTGGCCGGGCCGGTGGTGGCCGCCGCGGTGATTCTCGATCCCAAGCGGGTTCCCAAGGGTCTCGACGATTCCAAGCGCCTGACGCGCGAGCGTCGCGAGGAATTGTTCGAGAAGATTTGCGCCACCGCTCTGGTTGCGGTCGCGGCTGCGCCGCCGTCGCGGATCGATCGAGACAATATCCTGCGCGCCTCGCTGTGGGCACTGGCGCGCGCAGTGCGCGCATTGCCCGAAGCCCCGAAGCACGTGTTTGTTGACGGCCGCGATCGGATCGACGTCGCCTGCGATTGCGAACCGGTGATCGGCGGCGACGGCATTGTCGCCTCGATCGCGGCGGCTTCGATCGTCGCCAAGGTGTCGCGTGACCGGCTGATGTGCAAGTTGGCGCTCGACCATCCCGGCTACGGCTTCGACAGCCACATGGGCTACGGCGTGCCGGCGCATCGCGAGGCGCTGGACCGGCTCGGTCCCACCATTCATCACCGCCGTTTTTTCGCACCTGTTGCCGCAGCCCATCTCAAGCACGGCACCGGTCTGGTGTGCGCAACCGACGAAGTCGTGCAGCCGGAACTGGCGCTGCCCGAAACTCTTGAAACGGCCGAAGTTGCCTGATCGGTTCCCGCGCTTTATCAAACAGGGCGGGCCATTCCGTCTTTCAGCCGGTTCATCCGATTCATGCGCTTCACATCCCTGATCGTTGAACTGGTCCGCGCCCGGCCGCGACTGATTTTCTGGATCGCGGCGCTCTTGCCGGCAGTGTTGTGGTTCATCCTGCCGGTCCTGTTTTACGGCAGCCCGCCGGGCGATGTGGCGACGGTGCTGGACTTCGGCCGCGAATATCAGGTCGGCACGACGAGGGGACCGCCATTCGCATTCTGGCTTGCCGACATCGCCTTCCGTCTCGCCGGCGGCCACATGTTCGGCGTCTACCTGCTGGCGCAGGCCTGCTCGGTGGTGACGCTGTGGGCGGTGTTCATGCTCGGCAGCGCCATCGTCGGGCCGCAGCAGGCGGTGCTGGCGGCGATGTTGACGGCGACCATCACCGTGTTCGGCTTTCCCGGTGTCGAGTTTGGCCCGGACGTACTGGCGCGGCCGCTATGGGCGCTGACGCTGCTCCATGCCTGGCGGGTGATGGGACAGGGCCGTCGCAACGCCTGGTTCGCGCTGTCGATCGAGATCGGGCTCCTGTTCCTCACGACCCACGCGGCAATTCCGCTGATTGCCATGCTGATCGGTTTTGCGCTCGCCACGAAGCGTGGCCGCGAAACCCTGATGTCCTTCGATCCGCTGCTCGGTGCCGTGGTGATCGCAGTGCTGGCGCTGCCCTATCTGGTCTGGGTGGTGCGCGCAGATGCGCTTGCCTTGCCACAACTGCCTGCGGCCGATGCGCTTGGTGCGGGACTATTGTCATGGGGCATGCTGTTCGGAGGGCTGGTGCTGGCGCTCACCGGCATCGCATTGTTGCTGATCTTCAATTCGCGCCTTCTGAACCGCAAGCCTGAGGACGCTCCGACAGTATTCCGCGCTCCGCTCGATCCGTTTGCACGCGACTTTGTCTATACATTCGCCTGCTTGCCGCCGCTGGTGCTCAGCCTGCTCGGCGCGCTGTTCGGACAGGGGCGGGTGTTCGGCGGCGACGGCGTTGCGCTGGTGATGCCGGGACTTGCGGTGATCGTTGCGGCCGGCGATCTCATTTATCTGCGGCGTCAGGATATCCTGCGCTCGATCTGGCTGCTTCTGATCATTGCGCCGGCCGTGGTGATGATCGGCGCGATCCTGATTCAGCCATGGATCAGCCGCTCCGAGATGAGAACGGCTTTACCTGCAAACGCGATCGGCGAATTCTTCGGCGACAGCTATCAGCGTCGCGTCAACCGGCCGTTGCCGGCCGTCGCGGGCGATCGCCGCCTCGTCGAACTGATCGGGTTCGCCGCGCCAAGCCGCCCGCACGTACTCTTCGACGCGGCACCGAACGAAACGCCGTGGTTGACGCCTGCGAAATTCACCGAGAGCGGCGGCCTTGTGGTCTGGCGCGCCGAAGACACCGCAGGCACGCCTCCAGCCGAACTCCTGCAGCGGTTTCCGGGGCTCGTTCCCGAGGTGCCGCGCGCTTTCAACCGTTTGGTCAACGGCCGCCTGCAGCCGCTGCGCATCGGCTGGGCCGTGGTGCGGCCCAAGTCGTAAGGCGGATATTTAGGCGGCCTCGGCCCGGCGGCGCGACAGGCTGGCGAGCGCCAGACAAACCAGCGCGATCGCAACCGGCGGAAACACCACGCTGTTGACCACCGACCATCCGTAATGCGCGAGCAACTGGCCCGACGAGAACGAGCCGATCGCCATGGTGCCGAATACCAGGAAGTCGTTGAACGCCTGCACCTTGTTGCGCTCCTGCGGCCGGTGGGTTTCGATCACCAGCGCGGACGCGCCGATGAAGCTGAAATTCCAGCCCAACCCGACCATGATCAGAGTGCCCCAGAAGTGGCCGACGGTGATGCCGGATAATCCGATCACTGCTGCCAGCGCTTCCAGGATCAGGCCGAGGGAGACGACGAGCGGAGCACCGAAGCGCGCGATCAGCGATCCGGTAAAGAAACTCGGCGCGTACATCGCGATGATGTGCCACTGAATGCCGAAGTTCGAGTCGCTGATCGTCAGCCCGCAGAACTTCATCGCCAGCGGCGCGGACGTCATCAGCAGATTCATCATGGTGTAGGACACCGTGCCGCACAGCGCTGCCGCGATGAATTTGCGCTGCTTGACGATCTCGAGCAGCGGGCGTCCGCCGGTGAAATCGGCCGCGGCAGGCTTTGGCGCATCAACAGAGGCAAGCACCGCCATCGCGATCAGTGCGACGACTGCCTGCGCCAGGAAGCTCACCGCGAACAGATATTGCGGCCAGTAACCCATCGTCCACTGGACGAGTTGCGGACCAAGAAACGCGGCGAAAATGCCGCCGGCCAGCACCCACGAGATCGCCTTGGGGCGATAGGCGAGGCTGGTGCCGTCGGCAGCGGCGAAGCGATAGGACTGCGACACGGCACCATAGATGCCGCCGAGGAACGTCGCTGCGCAAAACAGGGCGAACGATCCCTGAACGATGGCGAAAGCCGCGAGCAGGCCGCAGACCGTGCCGCATCCCGAGCCGACGATGAATGCGACGCGGCGGCCGTAGGCGCGCGCGATCATGCCAGTGGGCAGTGTGCCGCAGGCGAGACCGAGCACATAGATCGACAGTGGCAGCGTGGCGAGGGAGATGCTGGGGGCAAGCGTGGCGCCGACGATCGAGCCGGTCGCGTAAATCACGGCGGTATTCGCCCCGGTCAGGGCCTGTGCCGCGGCCAGCCGCTTGACGTTCGAGCGCGCGCGAACGTCATCGTAAACTTCCTCCACAGTGCTGGCCGTCATCTTCTGTCTCCAAGGGTCAGCCTGCGCAGGCGACATTTTCCCGCTTATGCGCGGAAACAGAAGATTATTCTATGGCGAACGCTGAATACCGGCCATGCGGCACGCCGGGCCGATTCACGAGGAAGGCTGCAGGGCTTTTCTCACCGCCCGCAAGTCCTGCCAAGTCAGCCGCTTGTAAGACGGCGAACGCAACAGGTAGGCGGGGTGGAAGGTCGGCATCGCGCGGATCGTCCGCTTGCCGGTGTCGTAATTGTACCAACGGCCTCGGGTTTTCATGATCCCGTCCTTCAACTCCAGGACCGCCTGCGACGACGGCTTGCCGAGACAGACGATGACATCGGGGTCGACCAGTTCGATCTGGCGCCGGATGAAAGGCAGGCAGATCTGGGTTTCCTGCGGTGAGGGATCTCGATTACCGGGCGGACGCCACGGAATGATGTTGGCAATATAAGCGCTGGTGCGGTCGAGGCCGATGGCGCCGATCATCAGGTCGAGCAGCTTGCCGGAACGGCCGACGAACGGTCGGCCTGCGAGGTCCTCGTCGCGGCCCGGCGCTTCGCCGATGAACATGATCTTCGCTTCCGGGTTGCCGTCGGCGAACACAAGCTGGGTCGCAGTCGCCTTGAGCGCGCAGCCGTCGAAGGTTTCCAGAAGTGCACGCAGTTCGGTGAGCGTTGCCGCCGTCGGCGCAAGCTCGCGGGCCGAAGTGATCGCAACATCGGGGGCGGGGGCGATTTCACTGCGCGGAACCACCGGCGCCGGCATGTCCGTGCGGAGCACCGGGCGTGGCGGCGCCGGACGTTCCTCGACGGCGTCCTGGTTCTCGGACAGCCGGTCGATGGGTTCGTCCGACAACGCGCAATCCACCCCGGCCTCTAGATAGAAGGCCAGTAGATCACGGACGGAGGGGTGCGGTTCAGGCATCATGGATGCCACCAGTTTAAGCCGGATCGTGTCAGTGCGAAATGCCTGACGGGACAATCCCACGGTTTCACTGATTGGCCCGGGCACGGGGTTGTTCTTGGACGCAAAATCGGAAAGAACAATATTTAGAACCGTTCCGAAACATTATTCCGAGACGACATCATGAGCACCGAAGAGTTGCCGCCGCGCGAATCGATGGAATTCGACGTTGTGATTGTCGGCGCAGGTCCTTCCGGACTCAGCGCGGCGATCCGCCTGAAGCAGATCAACCCTGACCTGTCGGTGGTGGTGGTCGAAAAGGGATCCGAGGTCGGCGCGCATATCCTGTCCGGTGCGGTGATTGATCCGGTGTCGCTCGACAAGCTGATTCCGAACTGGCGCGACGATACCGATTGCCCGCTGAAGACCCAGGTCAAGGACGACCAGTTCTTCTGGATGACCGAAAGCAGCGCGATCAAGCTGCCGAACATCATGATGCCGCCGCTGATGAACAATCATCACTGCTACATCGGCTCGCTTGGCGACGTCTGCCGCTGGCTCGGTCCGCAGGCCGAAGCACTCGGCGTTGAAATCTATCCGGGCTTCGCGGCTGCTGAAGTGGTCTATGGCGAGAACGGCGAAGTGCGCGGCATCGCGACCGGCGACATGGGCGTTGCGCGCGACGGCTCGCACAAGGATTCATATACCCGCGGCATGGAACTGCTCGGCAAGTACACGCTGTTCGCAGAAGGCGCGCGCGGCAGCCTGACCAAGCAGCTGATCGCCAAGTATGGCCTCGATGCCAAGAGCGAGCCGTCGAAGTTCGGCATCGGCCTCAAGGAAATCTGGCAGATCGATCCCGCCAAACACAAGAAAGGCCTGATCCAGCACTCGTTCGGCTGGCCACTCGGCAATTCGACCGGCGGGGGCTCGTTCCTCTATCACTACGGCGACAATCTCGTTGCGGTCGGCTTCGTGGTTCACCTCAACTACAACGACCCATATCTGTCGCCGTTCGAGGAATTCCAGCGTTTCAAGACCCATCCGTCGGTGCGCGGCGTATTCGAGGGTGGCAAGCGCATCTCCTATGGTGCGCGTGCGATCACCGAAGGCGGCTACCAATCTGTGCCGCGACTGTCGTTCGCCGGCGGCGCGCTGGTTGGCTGTGCCGCAGGCTTCGTCAACGTGCCGCGCATCAAGGGCGTTCACAACGCGATGGGCACCGGCATGCTGGCGGCGGAACATGTTGCTGCCGCGCTGGCGGCGGGCCGCGCCAATGACGAATTGTCGGAATACGAAAACGCCTGGCGCGATTCCGCTGTCGGCAAGGATCTGTTCCGTGTCCGTAACGTGAAGCCGCTGTGGTCGAAGTTCGGCACCATTGTCGGCGTCGGGCTCGGCGGTCTCGACATGTGGACCAACACGCTGTTCGGTTTCTCGCTGTTCGGCACCCAGTCTCACGCCAAGCCAGATCGCAAGACGCTCGACCCGGCCAAGCAGCACAAGCCGATCCCGGCTCCGAAACCTGACGGGAAACTTACATTCGACAAACTGTCGTCAGTGTTCCTGTCCAATACCAACCATGAGGAGGATCAGCCGATCCATCTCAAGGTTGCCGATATGAACCTGCAAAAGACATCCGAGCACGATGTCTTCGCCGGTCCGTCGAATCGTTACTGCCCGGCGGGTGTCTATGAGTGGGTCGAGGAGGCGGGCGGCCCTCGCTTCCAGATCAACGCGCAGAATTGCGTCCATTGCAAAACCTGCGACGTGAAGGACCCGAATGGAAACATTACATGGGTTCCGCCGGAGGGCGGTGGTGGCCCGAACTATCAGGGGATGTGACACGATCGCGCGAGCGCCGTCTGTCGCCACGATACCGCCATACTATCGATGCCCTTCGGCCCACTGGTCTCGAATCCTTGCGGAGGGAGGCCAAACGGGTCATTGTGGCCGGCCAACGGCTCCCGCGGAGCCGCGCACCTACGGATTCGATTCGGGTGCAATTCACTTCAGGTCACCTCAGGTTTGATGGAGCCGGCGCGCGTGATGTCTTCAGGTCGATTCAACCGCGTGGCGATCGCCACGATCGCTGCCGCATCGATGACGGTGGCGTCGCTGGCGTTCTCCGGTCCGGTCTACGCACAGCCGTCGGATAATGCCGACGTTGCCGCCAAGCCAACGCCGTATCCGACGCCGCGCGATCTGAAGAACATGACCAAGGCGGGGAGTTATCTCGCTGCCCGCCACGCCAGCGCTGATCGCGATGCGTCGGCGGCCTCGGCGTTCTATCGCACGGCCTTGCGTCTCGATCCGAAGAACAACGATTTGCTCGATCGTGCGTTCATCTCCTCGCTTGCCGATGGTGAGATGGAGGAAGCCGTCAAGCTCGCGCATCGCATCCTGACCATCGACAAGACCAACCGCGTGGCGCGGCTCGTGATCGGCGTTCATGCGCTGAAGGAAAAGCGTTACGCGACCGCACAGAGCAACATCAACCAGTCGGTGCGCGGTCCGATCACCGATCTCGTCGCCACGCTGCTGTCGAGCTGGGCGAGCTATGGCGCCGGCAACACCAAGGCGGCGATCGCCAATATCGACAAGCTGACCGGTCCCGAATGGTATCCGCTGTTCAAGGATCTCCATGCCGGCATGATCTATGAGCTGGCCAACAAGGAGAAGGATGCCGGCGTCCGGTTCGAGCGTGCCTACAAGCTCGATGACTCGGCGCTGCGTGTGGCGGAGTCGTACGCTCACTGGCTCTCGCGCAACAAGGGTTCGGCCGAGGCGCTTGCGGTTTACGAGGGCTTCAACAAGAAGCTCGCACGCCATCCGATTGTGGTCGAAGGGATCAGTGATCTGAAGGCGGGCAAGAAGCTGCCGCCGCTGGCCGACTCGGCCCAGATGGGCGCAGCTGAAGCGCTCTATGGCATCGGCGCATCGTTGACCCGCCGCGGTGGCGAAGACCTCGCGCTGGTCTATCTGCAGCTTGCCCTGTACCTCAACCCGAACCATGCGCTGGCGCTTTTGTCACTCGCCGATCTCTATGAGTCGGTGAAGAAGCCGGAGATGGCGATCAAGATCTACGAGCGCGTTCCGGCGAGCTCGCCGCTCAAGCGCAATTCGCAAATCCAGTTGGCGACCGATCTCAACGCGGTCGATCGCAGCGACGAAGCGGTGAAGATTCTCAAGGGCGTGATCGCCGAGGACGCCAAGGATATTGAAGCGATCACAGCGCTCGGCAACATCGAGCGTGCCCGCAAGAAATTCGCCGAATGCGGCGACACTTATGGCAAGGCGATCGATGCGTCCGACGCCGGCAAGCCGAACTGGGTGCTCTATTACTTCCGCGGCATCTGCTTTGAGCGCTCGAAGCAATGGCCCAAGGCTGAAGCCGATCTCAAGAAGGCGCTGGAGCTTCAGCCGGACCAGGCCCACGTGCTGAACTATCTCGGCTATTCGTGGATCGACCAGGGCATCAACCTCGACGAGGCGATGAAGATGATCCGCCGTGCGGTCGATCAGCGCCCCGATGACGGCTTTATCGTCGACTCGCTGGGCTGGGCCTATTACCGCATCGCCGATTACGACAACGCGGTGAAAAATCTCGAGCGCGCGGTCGATCTCAAGCCGGAAGACCCAACCATCAACGATCATCTTGGCGACGCCTATTGGCGCGTTGGCCGGAAGCTCGAAGCACGCTTCCAGTGGGCGCATGCGCGCGATCTCAAGCCCGATCCGGATGAACTGCCGAAGATCGAGGCCAAGATTCGTGATGGTCTGCCTGACGTGAGCACGCCTGCGTCGGCAGCAGCCGAAAAGAAGAAGGACGACGACAAGGGCGGCTGATCTGCCGCCCTGGGGCAGGGCTGAAATTCAATGCAAGTACTGACCGAGACCGCGCGCGCCAAGGTCAACCTGACCCTGCGCGTGCTGGCCCGCCGGCCTGATGGCTATCACGATCTCGATAGCGTGGTGGCGTTCGCCGATTGCGCGGATACGCTGACTTTCGAGCCCGGCGGCGATCTCGATCTGACGACCACAGGGCCTGGCGCCGAGGCATGCGGCATCACCGACGACAATCTGGTGATCCGCGCATCCCGCGCGCTTGCGGAGCGCGTACCAGGCCTCACGTTGGGACACTTTTCCCTCGACAAGCATCTGCCGGTCGCGGCCGGTATTGGCGGCGGCTCGGCGGATGCAGCAGCAGCGTTACGGTTGCTGGCCATCGCGAACGGCGTCGAGCCGGACGATGAGCGATTGACCGAGGCTGCGCGCGTCACCGGCGCCGATATTCCGGTCTGCCTGGCCTCGCGTGCCTGTTCGATGCAGGGCGTCGGCGAGAAACTCGCCGCGCTCGATCTACCGGAGTTGCCGTGCGTCATGGTCAATCCCCGCATCGGGGTGGCCACCAAGGATGTGTTCGCCGAATTGGGTCTGAAGAAGGGGCAGTTTCGCGCCGGCATCTCCGAGGTGCTGGAGGCGGTGAGCTGGCCCAAGGTCGGCGCGTCCGCGGATGCGTGGATCGAATTTCTCAAGGGCGGTGTCAATGACCTCGAGGCGCCGGCGCTGCGTGTCGAGCCGGTGATCGGTGATGTGTTGTCGGCGCTGCGCGACACCGATGGCGCGCGTTTTGCCCGCATGTCCGGTTCGGGCGCGACCTGCTTTGCGATCTATGACAGCAAGCCTGCCGCATCAGCGGCAGGGCAGGCGCTCAAGCAGGCCCAACCCGGCTGGTGGGTGCACGCGGGTACGCTGAGCTAGCGGTTCGTTAGTTGGAGCGCGCGAGGCAGAATGCGACGACCTGCTCCAGCGCCGACTTCATTGGCGAAGCCGGAAACAGCGCGAGCGCATCGACCGCCATCGCACCGTAGTGCTGGGCGCGGTGCATGGCGTCTTCCAGCGTGCGGTGTTTGGTCATCAGCCCGATCGCGTGATCGAGATCACCGTCGCCGATCTCGCCGCGCTCCAGCGTCCGGGTCCAGAATTCGCGCTCGACATCGTTGCCGCGGCGGAAGGCAAGCACGACGGGCAGGGTGATCTTGCCCTCGCGGAAGTCGTCGCCGACGTTCTTGCCGAGCTTGGCGGCCTTGCCGCCATAGTCGAGCACGTCATCGACGAGTTGGAAGGCGATGCCAAGATTCATGCCGACCGAGCGGCACGCGGTCTGTTCGGCCTTCGGCCGGTCCGCGATCACCGGGCCGACCTCGCAGGCGGCGGCGAACAGCTCCGCGGTCTTGCCGCGCACCACGGCGAGATACTCATCCTCGGTGGTGGCGGTGTTTTTGGCTGCGGCAAGTTGCATCACCTCGCCCTCGGCGATCGTGGCGGCGGCCGACGACAGGATGTCGAGGGCGCGGAGCGAGCCGACCTCGACCATCATGCGGAACGCCTGACCGAGCAGGAAGTCGCCGACCAGCACGCTGGCCTCGTTGCCCCACAGCATCCGCGCCGACAGTTTGCCCCGGCGCAATTCGCTTTCGTCCACCACGTCGTCGTGCAGCAGTGTTGCGGTATGCATGAACTCGACCGCGGCGGCGAGCTTGATGTGACCCTCGCCCGAATAGCCGGCGAGCTGGGCCATCGCCAGGGTCAGCATTGGACGCAGACGTTTGCCGCCCGAGGAAATCAGGTGGTTGGCGACCTCCGGGATCATGGTGACTTCCGACCCTGTCCGCGACAGGATGGTGGCGTTGACGCGCTCCATGTCGGTGGCGACGAGCCCGACCAGTTGATCGATCGACGCGGTCGAGGGGCTCTCGAAGGGAACAATGACTGCCACGCATGGTCTCCGGATTGAAATTGTGGCTAACAATAGAAACTGCCGTGTCGGGCGGCAAGAGCATGGCTTCTGGTGGAAGAAGCTTCTCGGGATTTCAGGGAGATAGCCGATTTGCGCGAATTGCTGCGGACCAATGATGTGGTGCTGGTTTCTGCTGTCACGGCGTTGCTGGACGGCGCCGAAATCCAGCATCTGTTGCTGGACAACAATATGAGCATTGTCGAGGGATCGCTGGGCGTCATCCCCCGGCGCATCCTGGTTCACGAGGACGATATTCAGGCGGCGCGCCGGCTTTTGATGGATGCCGGGTTGGGTCATGAGTTGCGCGATGGGTGAGACCGGCCAGCGCGCTTTGTCTGATGTGACGGAGGATGCCTTCCTCGGCGGCCGGCTGCGGCTGCGTCAGCCCAGGCGTGGCCATCGCGCTGGTCACGACGCCATGCTGCTGGCGGCGGCGACGCCGGCACAAGCCGGGCAGCGCGTGGTCGAATTCGGTGCCGGGGTCGGTGCGGCGGGGTTAGCTGTCGCCCGTCGTGTCGGCAGTCTTGATGTGGTGCTGGTCGAGATCAATGAGGCGCTCGCGGAGTTGGCGCGAGTCAATATCGCGCTGAACGACCTGGCTGCGCGCGTGGTGGTGCTTGACGTTGCCGCTCGGCCTGATGCTTTCGTTTCAGCCGGCCTGCCGCCCGATAGCGCCGACGTGGTGCTGATGAATCCGCCGTTTAATGTAGACTCGCGCTTTCGTTCGTCGCCTGACAAGCAGGATGCACATATCGCGACCGATGACACGCTCGCGCAATGGATTCATGCCGCGCGCCGCATTCTCAAGCCGGGCGGGATGCTGACGCTGATCTGGCGCGCCGATGGATTAGCCGAAGTTCTGGCGGCGTTGTCCCGCGGCTTCGGCAGCGTCGCGATCGTGCCGGTTCATTCGGCGCCGGTGGCGCCCGCGATCCGGGTCGTGGTTCGTGCGACCAAAGGTGGCCGCGCGCCGATGGAGCTTTTTCCGGCGTTGCTGCTTAATAGTGGGGCTGGCAATTCCACGCCCGAGGCTCGGGCGATTCTCGAAGGCCAATCGACGCTGCCGCTCGCGTAGGCGAGGGGTGGGCAAAAGATGCCGTGATAGCAGGCAGCGATGCCGCTATCGGGGCAGCGTTCTGGACTTGTTTTCAGGTGTGGACGTCAGGTGGATGGCCGTGAACAGCGCGCCAAACAGCAACATCAGGAGGGTGATCTTCATAGCCGCACCTTCAGGGCTGCACCAGTGCAGCCTATATACCGTTGCTACGCAAAACCTATGCCACGTTCGGTGGGTGACATTGCCCAACTTTAAGTTCGAATTATGAAGGATGTTTCATGGCTGATGACGAGAACGGTCACAATGGCTTGATGGCGCGACTGGCGGGACTCCTGCCGATGCGTTTGCGACGGTTGCCTGTTGTTCCTGTCGTTCGCCTGACTGGCACCATCGGCGCGGTGACACCATTGCGCCCGGGCCTGACGCTCGCAGGCGTCACAAGGATTCTTGAACGCGCGTTCGCGGTTCGCAATGCCAAGGCGGTTGCGGTGGCGATCAATTCACCCGGCGGATCGCCGGTGCAGTCGCGCCAGATCTATTCACGCATTCGCCAACTCGCCGATGAAAAGAAAATTCCGGTTCTGGTGTTTGTCGAAGACGTTGCCGCATCGGGCGGCTACATGATCGCCTGCGCGGGCGACGAGATTTTCTGCGATCCGTCCTCGATCCTCGGTTCGATCGGCGTGATCGGCGGATCGTTCGGCTTTCAGGATCTGATCAAGAAGGTCGGCATCGAGCGCCGCATCTATACGTCGGGCGATCACAAATCGACGCTCGACCCGTTCCTGCCGGAAAATCCCGAGGACGTTGCGCGGCTCAAGGCGATCCAGCGCGAAATCCACGACACCTTCATCTCTCTGGTGAAGAACAGCCGCGGCGCGCGGTTGCGCGGCGAGGATGGTTTCCTGTTCTCAGGCGAATATTGGGCGGGAGAGAAGGCGGTATCGCTCGGTTTGGCGGATGCGATCGGCGATCTGCGCACCGTGCTGCGCGCCCGCTACGGCAGGAAGGTGCAAACCCCGGTAATCGCGCCGCCCACCGGGCTGTTGTCGAGCGTGATGGGCAAGAAGCCGGGGGCGGGCGCGCTGCTCGACGCCGGTGGCTTCCCTGATGAGCTGATTTCAGCGCTCGAAGCGCGTGCGCTCTGGGCTCGATACGGCTTATGATCCCGCCTACTGGCAACTGGGAGTGACCATGCCACCACTGATCCTGATACTGGCCGGTCTTGTCGGAGGCGCTGCCCTGGTGCGACTGGCGGCGAAGGAAGGCCGCCGGGTCAATCGCGAACTGGATGAGGCGCGGCGGGTGCCGCCCGACGAGCGCGAGATCATGCCCAAGCTGCGCCGCGATCCCGAGAGCGGGACGTTCCGGCCGCATTGACCGGCGCCGCCGATGGCCTGAAATCGCGGCGGTTTTCGCCCTTCGTTGCCTTGATTCCTCATCCCCGCGCCGATACGGTCCGCGCGCAAATCACCTCATTCCTCCATCACCGACGCGACCTGGATTTCATGGATTCCCTCCCGCCGCATATGCGCCCCGAACGCTCGTTTCAGGGACTGATCCTGACCCTGCAGCGCTACTGGGCCGACCATGGCTGCGTCATCCTGCAGCCCTACGACATGGAAGTGGGGGCGGGCACGTTCCATCCGGCGACCACCTTGCGGGCGCTAGGGCCGAAGCCGTGGAATGCAGCCTACGTCCAGCCGTCGCGCCGGCCGAAGGACGGCCGCTATGGCGAGAACCCGAACCGGCTGCAGCACTACTACCAGTTTCAGGTCATCCTGAAGCCGTCGCCGCCGGACATTCAGGACCTCTACCTGAAATCGCTTGCCGCCATCGGCGTCGATGCGGCACTGCATGACATCCGCTTTGTCGAGGACGACTGGGAGAGCCCGACGCTCGGCGCGTGGGGGCTCGGCTGGGAGTGCTGGTGCGACGGCATGGAGGTGTCGCAGTTCACCTACTTCCAGCAGGTCGCGGGCGTCGAATGCGCACCGGTCGCGGGCGAACTGACCTACGGGCTCGAGCGCCTCGCGATGTATGTGCAGGGCGTCGACAACGTCTACGATCTTAACTTCAACGGTCGCGAGGGCGCCGAGAAGGTGACCTACGGCGATGTCTTCCTGCAGGCCGAGCAGGAATATTCGCGGCATAATTTCGAGCACGCCGACACCGCGATGCTGTTCGAGCAGTTCAAAATGGCCGAAGGCGCCTGCAAGAAATATCTCGAAGCGGGGTGGGCCGATGGCAAGAAGGAACGACATCTGATGGCGCTGCCGGCCTACGACCAGTGCATCAAGGCGAGCCATGTGTTCAATCTGCTCGATGCGCGCGGCGTGATCTCGGTCACCGAGCGGCAGAGCTACATCCTGCGCGTGCGCGAACTGGCGAAGGCCTGCGGCGAAGCCTGGGTCGCGACCGAAGCGGGTGGAGCATAAGCCATGCCCGATCTTCTGCTTGAATTGTTCTCCGAAGAAATTCCCGCGCGCATGCAGGCCAAGGCGGCAGATGACCTGCGCAAGATGATTACCGACAAGTTGGTCGCCGAAGGCCTCGTTTATGAAGGCGCGAAAGCGTTCGTGACGCCGCGCCGTCTCGCGCTCACCGTGCACGGTGTGCCCGTGCGTCAGCCCGATCTCAAGGACGAGCGCAAGGGGCCGCGCGTCGGCGGGCCCGACGCCGCGGTGCAGGGCTTTCTCAAGGCGACCGGATTGAAGTCGCTCGACGAAGCGACGATCCAGAAGGACCCGAAGAAGGGTGACTTCTACGTCGCGCTGATCGAGAAGCCGGGCCGCGCCGCGATCGATGTCATCGCCGAAATTCTGCCGGTGATCGTCCGCACCTTCCCGTGGCCGAAGCAAATGCGCTGGGGCGAGCGTTCGGCGAAGCCCGGCGCGCTGACCTGGGTGCGCCCGCTGCATTCGATTATCGCGACCTTCGGGCCTGAAACCGAAGACCCCGATGTGGTGAAGTTCTCGGTCGATGGCATCGAAGCAGGGCAGGTGACGCGCGGCCATCGCTTCATGGCCCCTGGCGAATTCAGCGTGCGCCGTTTCGAGGACTACGAAGCAAAGCTCGAAGCCGCGAAGGTCGTGCTCGATCCTGAGCGCCGCAAGAACATCATCCTTGAGGACGCCAAGGAACTGGCGTTCGCGCAGGGCTTCGAACTGGTCGAGGATCAGGTGCTGCTCGATGAGGTATCAGGACTGGTCGAATGGCCGGTGGTGCTGATGGGCTCGTTCGATCAGGAATTTCTGTCGATCCCGGGCGAAGTCATCCGCGCCACCATCCGCAACAACCAGAAGTGTTTTGTGGTGCGCGATCCCAAAACGGGCAAGCTCGCCAACAAGTTCATCCTCACCGCGAATATCGAGGCGAGCGACGGCGGCAAGGCCATCGTCGCCGGCAACGAGCGCGTCATCCGTGCGCGATTGTCAGATGCCAAGTTCTTTTACGAGACCGACCTCAAGACCAAACTCGAAGATCGCCTGCCGAAGTTCGAGCACATTGTGTTTCACGAAAAGCTCGGCACTCAGGCGGAGCGCATCGTGCGCATCGAGCGGCTGGCGGCGGAGCTTGCGCCGCTGGTTGGCGCCGATGTCGAGAAGACCAGGCGCGCCGCGCGACTGGCGAAGGCGGATTTGTTGACCGAAGTGGTCGGCGAATTCCCCGAAGTGCAGGGCCTGATGGGCAAGTACTACGCGCTGGCCCAGGGTGAAGACGCTAGCGTCGCCGTCGCCATCGAGGATCACTACAAGCCGCAGGGGCCGAACGATCGCGTGCCGAACGATCCGGTGGCGATTGCCGTCGCACTCGCCGACAAGATCGACATTCTCACCGGTTTCTGGGCGATCGATGAAAAGCCGACCGGGTCGAAGGATCCGTTCGCGCTGAGGCGTGCGGCGCTGGGTGTGATCCGGCTAATACTGGAAAACCAGTTGAGAATAGCTCTGAAACATTCGCTTGGCATTGGATGTGACGCGATTTTATCTTCGTTTCAACAGTCGAAGATTGTTGTCGTAGATGAACTCGTTGCTGTTGTTGCTGAACGCACTGGGCGTGGGGATTTGGCACAAGAACTTGAAGCACGGCTGACTGGAAATATTGTTCCCGACGATCCGGACAGCCCAGACGCTCCGAAATTTTTAGAGCATCTTCGTTATCAGCCATGGATCAATGCGAAAATTTCCGACCTTCTCTCCTTCTTCGCCGACCGACTGAAAGTCCAGCTTCGCGATCAGGGCGCACGCCACGACCTCGTTGATGCGGTGTTCGCGCTTGAAGGGCAGGACGATCTTCTGATGGTCGTTCGCCGGGTCGAGGCGCTCGGCAAATTTCTCGACACCGACGACGGCAAGAACCTGCTTGCGGGAACCAAGCGCGCGGCGAACATCCTGCGCATCGAGGAGAAGAAGGATGGCCGCGCGTTCAATGGCGCGCCCGATTCCTCTCTGCTGAATCAACCGGAAGAGACGGCGCTCGCCGCCGCCATTGCGGTTGCCAAGAGCGAAGCAGGCGGCGCCGTCGCCAAGGAAGACTTCGCCGCGGCGATGACCGCGATGGCGAAACTGCGTCCGGCAGTCGATGCCTTCTTCGACAAGGTCAAGGTCAACGACGACGACGCCAGAGTGCGCGAGAATCGCCTGAAGCTGCTGAATGAAATTCGCGAAGCCACTCGCTCCGTCGCGGATTTCTCGAAGATTCAGGACTGATCAAGATAAACCCCGCCCGGACGATAGGTCCGGACGGGGCTGATGCCGCTTCGGGTACGCGCGGGTGAGGGACTTCCCGCATCCCGAAGGGCTTATTGATGCCTAGTCGATCACCTGAATAACGCGGCGTGTTCGCGGCTCGACCACGACATATTCGCCATTGACCCGCGAGTAGCGATAGCGATGGGCGCCGAAGCGTTGCGGCACATCGTAATAGGTCACAGTGTCCGGCAACGTTGCGCCGACCACCACGCGGTCCTCGACGGTGTAGTTCGGCACGTTTTCCTCAACCACGTATTCACGGAAACGGGGCTGCAGATCGTCCGCGATGCCGACCACGGGCTCGTGAGCAAGGCCCGTGGTCGTGCCTTCCTCAACAATGATGCGCTGCTGCGCCTGGGCAGCGAACGGAAGTGCCGTGGCGCCAGCCAGCAGGGCAACTGCGAGAATCCTGTTACGCATGGTCATCTCCTGATGATTGATCAGCGTCGTCGGCACATGCCGATGAACAGGTGGTAATAATCCATGTCGGACCGCGTCGTTCCTGCCGCGGACGTGGTTTCATTGGGGCAATTTCGCAGCGAGGGAACCAGGGCGCTGTGCAAAACTTCTGCTATCGAGGACAATGCCGCGACGAAATTTCGCCTCGCGATTCGCCCACTCTGCCGTCACGACAGATCTTCGGAGAATTTCATGACTATCAGTATGGCTCACATTCAGCCGATCGTTGCCCTCATCGCCGGTATTCTCATTCTGGTCATGCCGCGGCTGCTGAACTTCATCGTCGCGATCTATCTGATCTTCATCGGCATCATCGGGCTCGGAATCATCAAGTAAACGGGCCCAAAAACTTCCATTTTCATCACCCAAAACGGCCTCCGCGCCGCTTGCGCGGGGGCCGTCATCCGTGGTGTAACCCGCCTGCCGTTTTCCTCACGCCCACGACTGGAAGCCATGGCCAAAGCTGCATCGAAGTCCCGGAAATCCCCCGCAAAATCCAAGCCTTCGTCCAAGACTTCATCGAAGTCTTCTACGAAAAAGTCGTCCCCCGCCGCACGCAAGGCGTCCGCAAAGACCGCCGCCAGGCAGTCTGCCAAGGCTCCGGCGAAAGTCGCGGCCCGCAAGGCGGTCAAGCCGGTCAGGGGCGCGGTAAAGGCGGCGCCGGCCCCGAAGGCCGGAAAGTGGGTTTTTACCTTCGGTGACGGCAAGGCCGAAGGTAAGGCGGATATGCGTAATTTGCTCGGCGGCAAGGGCGCGAACCTCGCCGAGATGGCCAATCTGGGTCTGCCGGTCCCTCCCGGCTTCACCATCCCGACCTCGGTCTGCACCTACTTCTACGAGAACAACAAGACCTACCCCAAAGACCTCAAGGCCCAGGTCGAGAAGGCGCTGGATTACGTCGGCAAGGTCGTCGGCAAGCGTTTCGGCGATTCGGAAAACCCGCTTCTGGTCTCGGTGCGCTCCGGCGCCCGCGCCTCGATGCCGGGCATGATGGATACCGTCCTCAATCTCGGCCTCAACGACACCACAGTCGAAGCCTTGGCGACGCTCTCGGGCGACCGCCGCTTTGCCTATGACAGCTATCGCCGTTTCATCACGATGTATTCGGATGTGGTGCTCGGCTTCGAGCATCATCATTTCGAAGACATTCTCGACACCTACAAGGACGGCAAGGGCTATTCGCTCGATACCGACATGACCGCCGATGATTGGGTCGCAGTGGTCGGCAAGTACAAGGATGCGGTGGCGCGCGAGACCGGCAGGGACTTCCCGCAGGATCCGCACGACCAGCTCTGGGGCGCGATCGGCGCGGTGTTCGGCTCGTGGATGACGGCGCGCGCTGTTACATACCGCCGCCTGCACGACATTCCGGAATCGTGGGGCACCGCCGTCAACGTGCAGTCGATGGTGTTCGGCAACATGGGCGACACCTCGGCGACCGGCGTGGCCTTCACCCGCAATCCGTCGACCGGCGAAAAGCGCCTCTATGGCGAATTCCTGATCAACGCACAGGGCGAGGACGTTGTCGCCGGCATCCGCACGCCGCAGGACATCACCGAAGCCGCGCGCAAAGAATCCGGCTCCGACAAGGCTTCGATGGAAAACGCGATGCCGGATGCGTTCAAGGAGCTGACGCGCATCTATACCCAGCTCGAAAAGCACTACCGTGACATGCAGGACATGGAATTCACGGTGGAGCAGGGCAAGCTGTGGATGCTGCAGACCCGCAACGGCAAGCGCACTGCCAAGGCCGCGCTGCGCATTGCGGTCGAACTCGCCAATGAAGGCGTGATCTCGAAGAAGGATGCGGTGATGCGGATCGATCCCGCTTCGCTCGACCAGCTTCTGCACCCGACCATCGATCCATCCGCTAAGCGCGATGTCATCGCCACCGGCCTGCCGGCGTCGCCCGGCGCGGCTTCGGGCGAGATCGTGTTCTCGTCGGATGAAGCGGCAAAGCTCCAGGCCGATGGCCGCAAGGTCATCCTGGTGCGCGTCGAAACCTCGCCGGAGGACATTCACGGCATGCACGCCGCCGAAGGCATTCTCACCACCAGGGGCGGCATGACGTCGCATGCGGCGGTGGTTGCGCGCGGCATGGGCAAGCCCTGTGTCTCGGGTTGCGGCATGGTGCGTGTCGATTACGGCCGCGGCGTCATGAGCGTCGGCGATCGCGTATTCAAGACCGGCGATATCATCACCATCGATGGTGCGATGGGTCAGGTGCTGGCCGGCCGGATGCCGATGATCGAGCCGGAGCTGTCCGGCGAGTTCGGCACCCTGATGGGCTGGGCCGATCAGGTGCGCAAGCTCAAGGTGCGCACCAACGCCGATACCCCGTCGGATGCGCGCACTGCGCTCAAGTTTGGCACCGAAGGCATCGGCCTGTGCCGTACCGAGCACATGTTCTTCGAGGAAACCCGCATCCGCACCGTGCGCGAGATGATCCTCGCCACGGATGAGCAGTCGCGCCGTGCGGCGCTGGCGAAGCTTCTGCCGATGCAGCGCGCCGATTTCGTCGAGCTGTTCGAGATCATGCAGGGTCTGCCGGTCACAATCCGTTTGCTCGATCCGCCGCTCCACGAGTTCCTGCCGCACTCGCAGGCGGAAATCGAGGAGGTGGCGCGCGTGATGAATGCCGATCCGCGCCGTCTGGCGGATCGCGTGCGCGAACTGTCCGAGTTCAACCCGATGCTCGGCTTCCGCGGTTGTCGCCTCGCCATCGCCTATCCGGAAATCGGCGAGATGCAGGCGCGGGCGATCTTCGAGGCTGCTGTCGAAGCCGGCAAGCGCACCGGCAAGCCGGTCGGGCTTGAGGTGATGGTGCCGCTGATCGCGACCCGCGCCGAGTTCGACATCGTCCGCGCTCGGATCGACGCCACCGCGCAGGCGGTGACGCGAGAGACCGGCGGCAAGCTGAGCTATCAGGTCGGCACCATGATCGAACTGCCGCGCGCCTGCCTGATGGCCGGCGACATCGCGCAGACCGCCGAGTTCTTCTCGTTCGGCACCAACGATCTGACGCAGACCGCGTTCGGTATCAGCCGCGATGACGCCGCGAGCTTCCTCGGCACTTACATCTCGCGCGGCATCCTTGAGATCGATCCGTTTATTGCGGTGGATCGGGATGGCGTCGGCGAACTGGTGAAGATCGGCGTGCAGCGCGGGCGCAAGGCGCGCCCCGGCCTCAAGATGGGCATTTGCGGCGAACATGGCGGCGATCCCTCGTCGGTCGCGTTCTGCCACGATGTCGGACTCGATTACGTCTCGTGCTCGCCCTATCGCGTGCCGATCGCCCGTCTCGCTGCCGCGCAAGCCGCGCTGGGCAAGACCGTCGCAAGCCAGGCCTGACGCGCTCCATTATCGATCAGCCAAACGCCCGGGTTCGTCCCGGGCGTTTTGCATTTTGGGCCATGCAAATGCGCGAGTGATGTATTCTTTCGTTCACCAATCCTGTTGACGGGCTGTTTACCACCTTGTGGAACGCGCGATTTACCAACGCTTTTGAAGTGAGAGCGCGAACTTGCGTGCCCTGTTGCGTGTGGCGCGTGTGCATCGCCAATTAACCCCGCGGCAACTTTAATTGGATACCAACGAAATCGATCGAATTGCACGCAAGTGTAAGGAGATCGGCGTATGTGTAGAGTTGCGTGAGCGCGTATCGATGACGATGATGCGTAACGGGCCGAAGGGCGCACGGTTTGCGCCCTTCGGTTTCGTCCTCTGTCTTCTGACAGTGGCCCCGACAGAAATCGGCTATCAGGATCTCGCCTCTTCGCTGGCGCATCAGCCTGGCGTCACTGAGCGCTGGCAGCAGTATGTTTTCGCATCGGCCCGCCGCTCGATGCAGGTCGCCTCATTCAATTTCGTTCGCCCGATCGGCACCGATGTGCCGCGTTCCGCAGCCTTTCGTCTGGCAAGCTTCGGCCGCGCTGATGATGGCGTGACGTTCGATCGCAATCCACTCGGCCAGCCGGTACGCCCATTACAGCCGTCCGATTTCCCGACGGTCGTTCGCACGCTCAAGGGTGATAGGCTTGCGGTGCACACGCCGGAAGTGCCCGAACCGCCAGCTGCAGCGCCGCTCCCTGAGAACGACAATGCGTCGGTGAAGGGCGCGAAGACCGCTGATGCCGCACCACTCGATGAGGAACTTCAGGCAGCACTGAATTCACCGCGCCTGCCGCAATATGATGCGGATAGCGATGCCAAGGCGGCGAGTGGTGGCGCGCTGGACGAACAGGCACTGGCCGCGCTGCACGCGACGCCCAATCCTTCTGTTGTGCCGATCGAAGATACGCCGCGCGATCCGTTCACGGTCAAGACGTCCACACTGTTCTTCGGCAGTTCGTCGCTTGGTGAGTCAGGCGAAGCGCTTGAGCGCTGGCAGCCGGGGCAAGAGCCGATCATCGTCGTGCCGGGCGCCGATCCGGACATGAAGCAATCGGCCACTGTGTCGCCCGGCCCGGCACCTGCGGAAACAGGCGGCCAGAGCGTCGCCGGCAAGGGCGAAGTCACCGGCCATATGCAGAGCCCGGCGGAGCGGCTGAAGCTCAACGACAAGTCTCGCGCCAAGGCCGAAAAATGTCTGGCCGAAGCAGTGTATTTCGAAGCGCGCGGCGAAGCGGTGCGTGGTCAGATCGCGGTGGCGCAGGTGGTGCTGAACCGCGCGTTCTCGGGTTACTATCCCACCACGGTGTGCGGCGTGGTCTATCAGAACGCCAAGCGGCATCTCGCCTGTCAGTTCACCTTTGCCTGCGATGGCATCCGCGATGTGGTGCGCGAACCGGACATGTGGGAGCGGGCCAGGAAGATCGCCAAGGCGTCGCTCGATGGTCAGCTCTGGCTGCCGGAAGTCGGCAAGTCGACGCACTATCACGCCTACTGGGTGCATCCATCGTGGGTTCACGAGATGAAGAAGATGTACAAGTTCGGCGTACATACCTTCTATCGCCCGCGTGCCTGGGGCGATGGTCGCGATGCGCCGAAATGGGGAACGCCCGCGCAGACCGCCGAGATCTCCAAAGAACTGGCGAGTGTGAAGCCTTAGGGAAGGCTATTTCAGCGGCGTCATGCGCGGGCTTGACCCGCGCATCCATCTCTCTTCAAAGGTCATTCTCAAAAGATGGATTTCCGGGTCAAGCCCGGCAATGACAAATTCACTACGCATCAATATCGAGCGCGACGTCGAAGTTCGGTGCTGAATGGGTCAACGCACCGGACGAGGCGTAGTCCACGCCGGTCTGAGCGATAGCCCCGACCGATTCCAGCGTAACGCCGCCGGATACTTCCAGCACCACGCGCTTGTTGTTGATCTGCACGGCCTCGCGTAGCATCGGCAGGCTCATGTTGTCGAGCATCACGACGTCGGCAAGCCCAGTGTCGAGCACTTCGCGCAACTGATCGAGGGTGTCGACCTCGATCTCGACCTTGACCAGATGGCCAGCGTGAGCGCGGGCGCGTTCCAGCACGCGCTTGATGCTGCCGGCGACCGCGATGTGGTTATCCTTGATCAGGATCGCATCGTCGAGGCCGAAACGGTGATTGAAGCCGCCGCCGCAGCGCACCGCGTATTTCTCTAGCGCTCGCAGCCCCGGCGTGGTCTTGCGGGTGCAGCAGATGCGCATCTTGCTGACGCCGACATGACGGACATAGTCTGCCGTCAGCGTCGCGATGCCTGACAGGCGACCGACGAAATTCAACGCCGTGCGCTCGCCGGCCAGCACGGCGCGCGCCGGGCCCGAGATGGTCAGCACATGCACGCCCTTGGCAACCGAATTGCCGTCATGGACATGGGCCTGAATGTTGATGTCGGGGGACAGGCGCTGGAACGTTGCGACCGCCAACGGAAGTCCGGAAATTACGCCAGCCTGACGAGCCACCAGAACGGCGTGGGCGTGGGTTGCGACCGGAATGGTCGCGATCGACGTGACGTCACCGGCGCGGCCGAGGTCTTCCTCGAGCGCGCGCGCGACGGCGTTATCGATTTCGAGCGGCGACAGAAAAGCTTCGGGGTGCAGCAGTACTGCGGGGTCGATGATGTCGTTGAAGGTCATGCGCTTAACGGAATGCCGGATTTGATCTGGGATAGCTCGGAGGCGATCTTACGCGCTTCCGCGAGCGTCGTCATGGTCCGCTTCCGCAGCGCCGGATTCTCGGCCGGAAAGTCGGATCGATAGTGCGCGCCACGGCTTTCGCGGCGCGACCACGCCGATGCGGCCACCAGCAGCGCCGCCGTCGCCATATTGCGCAGCGCGATGTTGCCGGTGTTCTGCTCGATGCTCGAGAACGAGCGGATCGCTTCGGCCAGATGCGCGCCGTCGCGGATCACGCCGACATGGGAGCTCATCATGGCGCGGAGGTTGGTTTCGGTCAGCGGCGGCATCGCGCAATTGCGCGGCACCGGCTGCTCGCCGAGCGGTCGCGCAGGCGAGGCCGTTTTGCCGTTGATGTCTTCGGCGATGCGAGCGGCATAGACCACGGCTTCGAGCAGCGAGTTGGAGGCGAGGCGGTTGGCGCCATGCGCGCCGGTGGATGACACTTCGCCGCCGGCCCACAGGCCCTCGATCGAGGTGCGGCCGTGGGTGTCCACCGCGATCCCGCCCATGTGGTAGTGCGCCGCCGGGGCGACCGGAATCGGCTGCGTAGCGGGATCGATGCCGGCTGCGAGGCAACTGGCGTAGACGGTCGGAAACTTCTCCGAGAATTTGGCGCCGAGCGCGGACGTGGCGTCGAGGAACGCGCCGCGGCCCGCCGCGATTTCGGCGAACACGCCGCGGGCGACGATGTCGCGGGGCGCGAGTTCCGCAAGCGGATTGAGCGCCAGCATGAAGCGTTCGCCGTTTGCGTTGATCAGCGTCGCGCCTTCGCCGCGCAGCGCCTCGGTTGCGAGCGGGGCAGGGTCGCGACCGACCATGATCGCGGTCGGATGAAACTGGACGAATTCGGGATCGGCGACGATCGCGCCGGCACGCGCCGCCAGCGCGAGGCCAAGGCCACTGGCTTCCGGCGGGTTGGTGGTGACGGCGTAGAGGTGTCCGATGCCGCCGGTCGCCAGCACGATGGCGCGCGCCGCGATGGTCACCGGTTTGCTGGTGGCGTCGGCGGCATCGCGGATTTGCAGACCTGATACCGCGCCGTTTTCGGTCAGCAGGGTTTCGGCGACAAAACCTTCGATCACGCGGATCGATGGTGTATTGCGGACAGCGTCGGTCAGCGCGGCGATGATCGCCTTGCCCGCCATGTCGCCGCGCACATGCACGATGCGGCGCGCCGAATGTGCCGCCTCGCGGCCGACCGCGAGTTTGCCTTCGAGATCGCGATCGAACGGCACGCCGTAGTGCAGGAGATCATGGATGCGCGCGCCGGCCTCGCGGGCAAGGCCGAGCGCCACCGCTTCATCGACAATGCCGCCGCCGACGGCGACTGTATCGGCGGCATGGGATTCCGGCGTGTCGCCTTCGCCGACCGCGGCGGCGATGCCGCCCTGCGCCCACGCGCTCGATGCGCCTTCGCCAAGCGGCGCGGCCGAAATCACGGTAACGCGGCGAGGGGCGAGCTTGAGCGCGCAGAACAGGCCGGCAAGACCGCCGCCGACGATGATGACGTCATCAAAGCCGCCTGTCAGATCGACTGCGTTGCCCATGAGTGAGGCCTTCGCTTTCAATGGCCGGAGAAAACAAGGCCGGGCGTTGGCCCGGCCTTGTCGGAAATCGTGATTGCGATCAGTTCTTCAGGCTGATCATGCGCTCCACCGAGCGTCGCGCCTTGTCGGCGATCATCGGGTCGATGGTCACTTCCTCACGCATGTAGACCAGGCTGTCGAGAATCTTCGCTAGCGTGATGCGCTTCATGTGCGGGCACAGGTTGCACGGCTTGACGAACTCGATCTGCGGCAGTTCGGCCTGCACGTTGTCGGCCATCGAGCATTCGGTGACCATGACGACGCGCTTCGGCTTGTGGTCGCGGACCCAGTTGATCATGTGCGCGGTCGAGCCGGTGAAGTCCGCTTCCTTGAGAACATCGGGCGGGCATTCCGGATGCGCGATGATCTGCACGCTCGGGTCAGCCTCGCGATAGGTGCGCAGTTCGTCGCCGGTGAAGCGCTCGTGCACCTCGCACGCGCCCTTCCAGGCAATGATCTTCACCTTGGTCTGCGAGGCGACGTACTTCGCGAGATATTGGTCCGGCAGCATGATGACGGTGTCGGAGTTGAGGCTCTCGACCACCTGCACCGCGTTGGACGACGTGCAGCAGATGTCGACCTCCGCCTTCACGTCGGCGGACGTGTTGACGTAGGCGACCACCGGCACGCCGGGGAAGCGCTCGCGCAGCAGCCGCACGTCCTCGCCGGTGATCGACGAGGCCAGCGAGCAGCCGGCGCGCGAATCCGGGATCAGCACGGTCTTCGCGGGATTGAGGATCTTTGAGGTCTCGGCCATGAAGTGGACGCCGCACTGAACGATGACGTCGGCCTTCACCTTGGTGGCGTCGATCGCGAGCTTCAGCGAGTCGCCGGTCACGTCGGCGACGCAGTTGAAGATTTCCGGCGTCTGATAGTTGTGCGCGAGGACCACTGCGTTGCGCTCGCGCTTCAGCTCGTTGATCGCCTTGATGTAGGGCGCCATGAACGGCCACTCGACCGGCGGAATGACGGCCTTCACCTTCTCATAGAGATGGGCGGTGGCGCGCTCGACGTCCGGCGTCCATTCGAGCGACGGCATCGGCAGCGCGCGGGCGCGCTCCTCGGCGGTGATGCGGCTGCGAGCCTGCCCCGTGACACGGCCGTGGACGGGATTTCCAAAATCCTCCGGGCCGTAAATTCCCTGAATCGGCATTGGCTGCCTCCGATGTATATACTCAATCTGAGCATATATAGCGTTTGAGAAATCCGGCACGAAGCCGGTTACCAAACTTGTTGCTGTCCGGAGTCTGCCGCATCCTTGCGAGGGCTCCGGGCTCGTTCTGACGTCACTTATCCTCATAACGAGCAAAACAAATATAGCAGGTCAGGGGCAGCTGCGCCAGATGGCGAGGCCAAAAAAACGCGTTCCGGTTCCAGCGCGTTTGCATCGCTGCATTGCTCGCCATTCGGCGCGGCGCGCGGTGGAGAGCGCGTTGACCCGCGGCGTCAGGGCTTTACTGTCGCGCTCACTAAAAGATGGGAGCGAATTTTGACAACCTTCAAGGCAATCCGGATCGACAAGGCAGACAAGGGCACGACGGCTGCGCTGACGCAGTTCGATGAAACTGAACTGATGGATGGCGACGTCACTGTCGCAGTCGAGTGGTCCACCGTGAACTACAAGGATGGCCTTGCCGTCACCGGCAAAGCGCCGGTGGTGCGCCGTTTCCCGATGATTGCTGGAATCGATTTTGCCGGCACGGTGCTGACGTCATCGCACCCGGACTGGAAGCCGGGTGACAAGGTTGTCTCGACCGGCTGGGGCCTGGGTGAGATCCATCTTGGTGCCTACGCAGAAAAGGCTCGCGTGAAGGGCGACTGGCTGGTGCGGTTGCCGGACGGCATGAGCGGGCGCGAGGCGATGGCCATCGGCACCGCAGGCTTCACTGCGATGCTGTCGGTGCTGGCGCTGGAGCGGCATGGCGTGACGCCGAAGCACGGTCCAGTGGTCGTGACGGGCGCTGCGGGCGGCGTGGGTTCGGTTGCGATCGCGCTGCTGGCCAAGCTCGGCTTCCATGTCATCGCGTCCACGGGCCGCGCCAGTGAGTCTCAATACCTGCGTGATCTCGGAGCGACCGAAATCATCGATCGCAACGATCTGTCAGGTCCGGCCAAGATGCTCGGCAAGGAGCGCTGGGCTGGCGGCATCGATTCCGTCGGCTCGACCACGCTCGCCAATCTTTTGTCGATGACGAAATACGGCGGCGCCATCGCGGCCTGCGGCCTTGCGGCGGGTATGGACCTGCCGTCCTCCGTCGCACCGTTCATTTTGCGCGGAGTGTGCCTTTTGGGCATCGATTCCGTGATGTGCCCGATCGAGCCGCGCAAGGTCGCCTGGAGCCGCCTTGCCAAGGATCTCGACAGATCAAAGCTCTCTGAAATCACTCATGAAATTGGCTTGGACGAAATCATCGCCACCGGGCCGAAAATCCTCGCCGGCCAGGTTCGCGGGCGGCTGGTCGTGAAAATAAGCTGAGGACATTCAGACTTTGCAAACCATGGTGCGCCAATGTTGCCATGGTTGGTATGGTAATCAGCGGGTTAAGGGGCGGCCGTCGGGGCCGGCCGCTCGTTCACCGCTCAGTGTTAGAGTTCGGAGTCACCGCATGTTCGCGCGTATTGCACTTGGGGTCCTCGTCGCAGGCGCTCTCACAGCGCCGGCTTTTGCTGATCCGATGAACGCGACGGAAGCGCGCAAGTTCGTCGCCAACAAGCTCTTCGCCTTTACTTGTTTCGACGGCACCAAGGGTGTCGGGCGGGTCTATGAAGATGGCTCGGCGGCCGGCTCGGTGCAGTTCTCGGGCACCAGCCAGCTGCGCCACATGCGCCTGCCGCACAACACGCTTCAGGTTCGCGGTGAATCGATCTGCGCCTCGATCAAGGGGCTGCCGTTCGAGCCGTGCTTCAATCTCAACAAGTCGAGCCCTGTCAGTTTCCGTGGCGCGGTGTCCGGCCTTGGCTTCGCTTATTGCGATTTCCAGCGACAGGGCAACGTCCGCACGTTGATGACCCGCGCGATCAACCGGCCGCGTTCGCTGCGCCCGCCGCATCCGACCCGATCGGCCGATGCGTCGCGTGCGGCCGAAGTGCGCGCCGAGCCGGTGCTCGAACTGCGCCGCTCGACCGCTGACTGACCGCCGCGATCCGTTCGCACTGCTTACGATCCGGCTGACGGTGACGCCGGCGCCGCGCGCGGTCGCCGGAACAGGATGCGTTGGTATAGCCAGCCGATTGCGACCAGCACCAGTCCGAGGCCGATGAACGAGAACGCCCGGTAAGCGCCGGTCAGGTTCGCCATGTCGATCAGGAACACCTTGAGAATGGTGATGCCGATGATCACGGCGGAGGCCAGCCGCGCGCGTTGCGACGGCATCAGTAGTCCCGCGCCGAGCAGGATGATCCCGAACACCAGCCACGCCACCGAGTAGGCGTATTGCTCGGCGTCGCTCATGGTCCAGCTGTTCAGGATCGGGCCGTGGAAGGCGTGGCGCACCATCGTGGTGACATAGGCGAGCGCCAGCAGCAGCGCGCCGGCGGCGATGGTGTTGCTATAGAAGACCGCGCGACGGCCGGCGACGGCGTAGGACAGCAGCAGCGCGAGAACGGCCGGCAGCGCGTAGCCGAGCAGCAGGAGGTTGATGATGCCGCTGCCGACATCGATCCGCCACAGCATCGGGTTAGCGAACACGAACAAGCTGAACACTGTGGCAAGGGCGGCGGCGACCGTCAGCAGGATTGCCGCGATATTATGGACGATGCTGCCGGACCTGACGCGCAACCGCTCGAGGCCGAGCGCCATCGCCAGTGCGACGCAGACCTGCAGCGTGGTTTCGGTGAAGTCTGCCGAGCGGCGATAGACGTCGCCGCTGTTGACGAAGTGACGGATCTCCATGAACGCCAGCAGCACGGTGAACAGGATTGCTGCGGATTCAACCATGCGCAGCGGTGCGTCGTCGCCGCGCCGGCGCATCAGATACGCGCCGCCCCAGAACGACAGTGCTGGAATGCCGTAGCCGAGCAGCAGCCAGTTGAAGATCGGCGTGGTGCCGACGTCATTGCCGGCGATGCGCGGCTCGTAACCGATCCGCAGCACCACGATGGCGGCAAGGATGGCGGCGAGCCAGCGCAGGAACGGGATCGGCCGCTTCATGGAAATCCATGCCGTGCCGAGCGACATCAGCGCCAGCGCGATGGTGAGCCAGCCTTTTTCGAGCGCGAAGGTGAAGGCCAGCGCCAGCGCGGCGAGGGTGCCGGTGGCAAATAGCGCAATCGAGATCGCCTGCCCGGGTCGTGTATCGCGCTTGGACAACAGTTCGGTCGCTGCCGCAAAGGCCGCGGCGAGGGCGATGCCGACAATCGCGAACGGGATCGAACGATCGAGATGGGCGATGCGCGCGTAGAGCGCGACTAAGAGTGCCAGCGGCACGAACACGCCGGATGCCGACCAGATCACCGGCACCAGCGCGCTGACAGAGCGGCCCTGCGCAAGGAAACCGGCGCCGCCGAATGCAGCAGCGAAGATCGCGGCAACGGTGAGGTGCAGGCTGACGGAGGCTTCATAAGGCTCGGGACCGATTCCGATCATCGCGCCGCCGGGCATCACCGCGAAATCCGGATTGCCGCGCACGGCCCATGCCGCGAACACGACGAAGACGAACACAGCCGCCGTGCCGACTGCGGCGGTCGCGGATTCCGCGCGCCATGCCACAATGAGCGTTGCCGCGATCAGGACGCCGAACACGATCAGGCTCGGTGTGGCGTGACCGGCTGACAGCACAAGTGCGGTCGCACCGAACACACTCGCAGCAATCGAGAGCGACGACACCGGATCGACGCGCCCTGGCTCCGCGCTCGGGCCGAACATGAAGCCGGCGACCACCAGCAGCGCGGCCAATGCGAAGTTGGCGAGGGCATCGAACGCGACGGGTCCAAGTGTGGCAAGGCCGTCGATGCCGATCAGCAGCCACAGCAGGCTGAGCGCGATGGTCGCAAGCGCCAGCCAACGCCACAGACGGGCACGGGCGAGGGCGAATGCCGCGGCGGTGACAATGGTGATGTAGACGTACAGCGCGCCATAAGATGGCTCATTCGACGACACCAGAACGGGTGTGACGAAAGCGCCGATCACACCGAGGCTGGCCAGCGCCGGGCCATGCAGCAGGGCAGCGGCGAGGGTGCCGAGCGCAACCGCGCCGAGCAGCGCGAATGCGATTGGTGGGCTGAGAAAATCGTAGAGTGCATAGGCGGCGTAGACGGTCGCGAACGCGACCGCGGTGCCGGCGGCGGTGAGGATCGCCGGGATATTAGCGATCGGCAGAGGCGCAATGGCCGAGATGCTTTCCCTGCGGCGGGTCCATTCGCCGGCGGCCAGCAGCGCCAGAGCGAAGGCTGCACCAAGCAGCACGCGCACGCCCGGGCCAAGCAGTCCGGCTTCGATCGAGTAGCGGACGAGGAAGAAACCGCCGAGCGCAAGCGTCAGGCCGCCGATCCAGACCACCCAACGGGTGCCGAGTCGTTCTTCGAGGCCGGGACGTGCTGTGGCTGATGCGCCTTGCGGCGGTGCTGCCGAAGGTGCCTCGGCATCCTCTGCAGTCGATTGAAGCGTTTCGGCGGATTCGGGTGCAGGCTGCTCGGTAACCGGCGTCGGCTCCGGAGCAATCGGAGGCGCGACAGGCGTTTCGGCAGTAGGTGACGGCGCAGAAGTTACGCCGATCGTGCCTTGCGCTGCAGCTTCGAGTTGAGTGAGCCGTGCATTGAGTTCTTTCGACAGAAGCCGTGCCTTGCGCGCCATGATGAAGGCGACAATGGCGATGACCAGCGCGAGAAATTCCATCGATCCTCCTGCGGGGCACCGGTTCTAACCAGCCCCGAAAAATCAACCGCGCCCGCGCACGCGCAGACCCGGTGCCGGTCGTTCCTGCAAGACTTCGCCGCGGAAACGGAACAGCGCCGCCGGTCGTCCGCCGGTTTGTGTCGACATCTCGCCGGTCGGTTCAACGAGGGCAGTTGCCTCGACCAGACGGCGGAAATTCTGCTTGTGTAGATGACGTCCCGAAATCGCCTCGACCGTGCGTTGCAGGTCAGTGAGCGTGAATTCGGCTGGCATCAGTTCGAACACCACCGGGCGATATTTCAGCTTGGCGCGCAGGCGCGCAATGGCAGTGGCGAGAATCCGGCGGTGATCGAAGCGCATCGGCGCGCCGAGAGGGGGCAGCGACGTTCGCGCCAGCGCGGCCTCGCGGCCGTCACGCCGCGCTTCTTCGATCAGGCCGGCCTCGTAGAGCAATTCGTAGCGATCAAGCACGCGCTCCTCATCCCACGCCGTGCCGTCGGTGCCGAAATAGAGACGGATGCGGTCCTGCCGGCTGAGCGCGCGCGAGAGATTTCCTTTGTCCGATTGCGCGGCCCACTCCGACAACGCCGGAAAGATCTCCTTCGCGATGATGGCAGGCTTGCCGTCGCGCCAATTCTCCCAGGGGAAGTAGCGGTACCACGGCTCGAAGGTTGCGCCGGCCACCTGCGGCTGTGAGGTGTTGTCGGCCTTGCGCGTCAGCGCAAGATAACCGACCGATGCGACATGAGCATCGGTGTCGCCGATCATCGTATGGCGACCGCGATCGCCGAACGTATAGAGCTGCTCGACATAGCCGAGTCGCAAACCGGTCTGTTCCTCCACCCATGCGCGCAAGCCGATTTCGAATGTGCGATGGGCCACCGGATCGAACGGACCAAAGGGCAGGCCGGCAAGCGTATCGTCGTCGCTGCCTGATGCGGTGAGGATGAGAGGTTCGTTGCCGTCGATGGAGACGATCGCGGCCGTCAGCCCGATCTCGATGGGCGTGAGGAGTTTTTCGCTCATCGAATGACCGCGATCATTCAAGATCGATCCGGAACGGCCTGCCTTCGACACTCATGTCGCCGGGGCCGATCAGGTCGAGAGCGCGGACCATGCGGCCGTCACGACCGAGTATCCGATCGGCAAGCATCACGATCAGGCGATTAGGGCTGGCCGTCGGCGATGCCGCGCGGATTCTGCGCGCGATGTCGCTTTCGTCGCGATGCGGGTTGAGCGCGCATGCTGTCATGAATGCGCTTGCCGTCGAACGGCTGATGCCGGCGTAGCAGTGGATGACAAGGGGCGTGGTGCGATCCCAACCGCGCACGAACGTCAGGGCCCGCTCGACGTGGCTGTCGGACGGCACGACGAAGCCTTCGGCCGGCTCGGTGATGTCGTCCATCGAAATCATCATGTGGTTGGCTTCGGGAACCGAGAGCGGCCGTGTCACCCGGCTGACATTTCCCATTACGGTCAGGATATGCCGTGCGCCGGTGGCTTCGACGGTGGCAGGCAGTGCGGCAAGCGAGCAGACGTGAATCATGATGGTCCCTGTATTTGCCGCGTATTATAGGTCCGTGGCTGCTCCGGAGGAAGCCGGTACCGCGACGCGGCATACATGCTTCGTGGCGGCGCGAAGACGTCAGGGCAGCAGCGTCTTGAAGCGGGCGAGGAACTGCTTTTCCGCCTTGGTCGCTGACCATGGCGTGACATAATCGCCCTGAATTGCGGGCGGAAGCTTGGGATCGCGGCCGAACAGTCGCTTTGCTTCCGCCACGCTAAATCCTGCGAGATGCGTCGCCTCGAGATAGGCAGCGCCCATATCGGCGTTTTTGATCTTCTGTTCGATCTCGGCGGACAAAACCGCGGGCAAACCGAAGCGGATATGGATGGCGGAGAGGAGGCGTTTTTCAACCAGCTTGTAGGAACCGCCGATCACCGCCTTGAACGGCGAGATCATGTCGCCAATGACGTACTCCGGCGCATCGTGCAACATCGCAGCCAGGCGCACCCGATGATCGATGCGCGGATGCTGTTTGCGCAGCACGGCTTCGACCAGCAGTGTGTGCTGGGCGACGGAAAAAATATGGGCGCCGGACGTTTGTCCGTTCCAGCGCGCGACCCGCGCCAGCCCGTGGGCGATGTCGGATACTTCGATATCGAGCGGCGAGGGATCGAGCAGGTCGAGCCGTCGACCTGACAGCATTCGCTGCCAGGCGCGCGTGTCGGTCTTCGCGGGGGAAATCAATTTTGCGCTCATATCGCCTTGAAACGCGCGGGTTTCTTGGCCTTGCCGCAGGTCTCGTGGCAATGGCACGACACGAGATGATCGTTGACCATGCCGGTCGCCTGCATGAACGCGTAGACGATGGTGGGGCCGACGAACTTGAAGCCGTGCGACAGCAGTTCCTTCGACATCGCCTTCGACAGCGGCGTCTCCGCCGGTACGCTCGCGGTGGTTTTGAAGTAGTTGACCTTGGGCTTGCCGTCCATGAAATCCCACAGCAGCTTTGAGAAGCCGGGGCCATCTTCCATGATCTTTAAATAAGCCTTTGCGCTGGTGACCGTGCCTTCGATCTTGGCACGGTTGCGCACGATGCCGGCGTCGTTCATCAGCGTGGCGATCTTCTTGTCGCTGTAACGCGCGATCTTCGCCGGATCGAAATCGTCAAAGGCTTTGCGGAAATTGTCGCGTTTGCGCAAGATTGTGATCCACGACAGCCCGGCCTGAAAACCATCGAGGATCAGCTTCTCGAACAGTGCGCGATCGTCGTATTCCGGTACGCCCCATTCCTGGTCGTGATAGGCAACATAGATCGGATCTTCGCCCGGCCAGGGGCAACGATGCAGTCCATCGGCGTGCAGGCGCGCGCTTCTCATGCCAAGGCCTTCTTGGTGGGCATGCGCACATCATCCGGCACGGCCAGCGAGATCGGAATTCCGCCGGCGGTCAGTTGCAACCCGGCGTCAAGCGCGTCGCTGGCGCGATCGATACGCAGCAACGCAAGGCCGCGGCCATTGGCGGTCGACCCCATGGTGCCGATGGTCTTGTCGCCGGCCGTCACGCTCACGCCGGTCTCCGGCGTCAATTGATCGACGATCACGCGGATGGTTCGGGTGCGCGCGGTGCCGCGATGCTCCATGCGGGAGACGACTTCCTGCCCGACGTAACAGCCCTTGTCGAAATCCACGCCGTGCAGCCGGTCCATGTTGGTCTCGTGCGGGAAGGCGTCGCCATAGGTGAAGTCCAGTCCGCCGCGCGGCACGCCACAGGCGATGCGGTGCGCTTCGTAGGCATCGGGATCGACCATCTCCGCACCGATCGCGGCGGCGGCTTTCTGCGCCAGATCGGCAGGAACCAGAATTCGCCAGCCCATGCTGGCGTCGCGCGGATCGGCGAATGTCAGGTCGGGTTTCAGCGCCGGTTCACCGTCCCATACCGCAAGGACGCCTAAATCGTCAGACAGGTTCTCGACGGTCACCTTGGCGCGCAACTTGTAGAAACTGAGACGGTCGGCAAGGGCTTGCGCCAGGGCTTTCGGGACATCGAACAGGAAGCCGCCGCCCTGGCCAGCGGTCGCCTGTGTCACCAGAAAGTCAGCGATGATCTTGCCCTGCGGGGTCAGTAGCGCGCCGAAACGGCCCAATCCGGGTTGCAGGAGGTCGACATCAGTGGTCACCAGACCGTTGAGAAAGCCGCGCGCGTCGTCGCCGCCGACCTTCACCACGCCACGATCGGTGAGAAACGTTGCTTTCATCGAGAAGTCTCTAAGAACCGAAGTTCGCTGGGGAAATACACAGTGCGGATACCACACCGCAACGTAAGGCTGTAAGGTGCCAGCAACAAGGCCCGAACGGCGATTGTGCCAGTTGAAAAGCGGGCGGCAAGGACCCAATCACAACGACCATGGCTCAGACATTTGACACGATTCTCAAGGACGGCACCGTCGTCAATCAGGATGGCGAAGCCGTGCGCGATATCGGTATCTCTGGCGGGCGCATCGTCGCGATCGGTGATCTCCGGCAGGCGAGCGCTGGCGAGACGATCGATTGCAAGGGGTTGCACATCCTGCCCGGCGTGATCGATACGCAGGTGCATTTTCGCGAGCCCGGCCTCACTCACAAGGAAGACCTCGAAAGCGGCTCGCGCAGCGCAGTAATGGGCGGCGTCACCGGCGTGTTCGAGATGCCGAACACCAATCCGCTGACGATCAGCGAAGAGACATTCACAGCCAAGGTGAAGGCCGGACACCACCGGATGCATTGCGACTATGCATTCTTCATCGGTGGCACGCGCGAGAACTATCAGGACTTGCCGGAACTCGAGCGCGCCCCCGGCTGCGCGGGCGTCAAGGTTTTCATCGGTTCGTCCACCGGCAGTCTGCTGGTCGAGGACGACGGCGGCTTGCGCAAGATTCTCGGCGTGATCCGCCGCCGTGCCTCGTTCCACGCCGAGGATGAGTATCGTCTCAACGATCGCAAGAACCTGCGTATCGAAGGCGACCCGCGCTCGCACCCGGTATGGCGCGACGAGGCGGCGGCGTTGATGGCGACGCAGCGGCTGGTGACGATCGCGCGCGAAACCGGCGCGCGCATCCATGTGCTCCACATCTCGACCAAGGAAGAGATGGAATACCTGCGGGACCACAAGGACGTCGCGACCGTCGAGGCGACGCCGCATCACCTGACGTTGGCGGCGCCTGAATGCTATGAGCGCCTCGGCACCCGCGCGCAGATGAATCCGCCCGTACGCGACGCCAGCCATCGCGACGGTATCTGGCGCGGCATCGAACAGGGCATCGTCGACGTGCTCGGTTCGGACCACGCGCCGCATACGCTGGAAGAGAAGTCGAAGACTTATCCAGCGTCGCCGTCGGGCATGACCGGCGTGCAGACGCTGGTGCCGACCATGCTGGATCACGTCAGCGCCGGCCGGCTGTCGCTGGCGCGGTTCGTCGATCTCACCAGCGCCGGGCCGGCGCGCATTTTCAATATCGCGTGCAAGGGACGGATCGCGGCCGGCTACGACGCCGACTTCACCGTGGTCGATCTCAAGCGCAACGAAACCATCACCAACGAGTGGGTCGCCTCCAAGGCCGGCTGGACGCCGTATGACGGGGTGAAGGTGACAGGCTGGCCGGTTGGCACGTTCGTGCGTGGTCGCCGCGTGATGTGGCAGGGGGAACTGGTGACGCCATCAACCGGCGAAACCATCCGTTTCATGGAAACGCTGAAGCCGTAGCCCGCTCGATATTACTGTTTGAAGCCGACCATCGAGAATTCGCCGCTGCGCACCCGGCCCGGAAGGCCCTCGACGAATTTTGCGACGGCATCCTCGCCATAGGTGTTCACCAGTTCGGCGAAGGCCGTGAACAGGCTCGCCTGCGCCAGGCAGTCGCCGTCGATGCCGTCGTGCAGGGCCTCGGCCCATGCCTCGTTGAGGTAGCCCAGCGCCGCCTGTTTCTGTTCCTGATCGGGCGACAGCGCGCGGAGCGGAGCGAGGTGCGAGGGATAGGACATGAACCTGAAATGACCCGAGCGAATGCGCCGCGAGTTGGCGCATTGTTGAAACTCCACGAGATTTACCACGGGGCACGGCACCGGCCAGCCACTTCTTTAGGAAAGGTTAACGGACCGAAATCAAATGAGTCTAAAAGTGCTTGCTGGTTTTTCGGACACGTTAGGGCTGAGTTCCCGGATAGATTGTCCACCGGAATCCAGTCGCGGACGGGATGCTTAGTTGGCGTAGCGGGCGGTGAGGTCGCGCGAGATCTTCGAGCCTTCCTCAAGGTAGCGCCGAATCGCGACGCTCGCGGCCGGGGTACAGGTCCGATAAGTCTGCTGGAAACCGTTATAGCCACGGTTGAAGGCGGCGATCATGCGCGAGCGGCGATCGCCCGAGGGGGTTTCGGCGTCGACCAGCGCCTGCATCTCGTTTCGCCACTTCTGGCCTTCGTTGCTGCCGCAAATCCCGCGCAGATAGTGGAGCGCGCCGAGAATCTCTGCGAGCCGCTGCAAATCGGCGTCGAATGGCGCGGCCGCATCTTCCGCCCGGACGGGGGCGGCTGCGAGCGCCGTCAAAACCAGGAAAATCGCGAAAATGTGCTTCAGCATGAAGGCCGTCATATGCCTTCCGGATAAGGAGGAAGCAAGGCGAATGCAGGTCAGCCGACGATCCTGGCTGCGGCCTCGATGACCTCCTCGAGCCCCTGCGTCAGCCGCAGGTCGCCTAACGTGCCCGGTACGCGCCACTGGGCATCGTCGAGTTCGTCGTTCAGCACCGGTTCTCCGCTGATCCAGCGGGCCGCGAACGGCAGGATCACGAAATGGCCGCCACCGGCCTGCGCGGGCAGGGCTTCCCGCCACCCGGCAAGGCCGACGATCTCGATGGTGAGCTGGGTTTCTTCCCTGATCTCCCGGTTTAGCGCCTCGATCAGGGATTCGCCGAACTCCACCCGGCCGCCGGGCAAGGTGTAGACGCCGCGGGCCGGCTCCCGGGCGCGGCGGACCAGCAGGATCTTGCCGTCGCGGAAAATCGCGGCGCTGACCGCCAATCGCGGGCCGGTCGTCGCAGGCTCAGTCATGGTGCCGTCTGCTCGCTCATGATCTGGTCGATGTCGGCTTCGTCGTTGGAGCCGTTGATGATCGAGCCGGCAAGGGTGAGCAGCGGCTTGATCCAGCCGGTCGCCTGTTCCGCCAGCGTCGCGCGGGTGCTGTCGTGCTGGCTTTCCCGCATGGCCTCGCTGACCGCGCTCAGGATCGAGGTCATGGTGTTGGTGATGCTGTCGAACTCTGCGCGTAGCGTCGCATCGGACTGCTCATAGGCGCTGATTGCGAGCTCGCGGGCCTTGAAATTGGAAGCCGCAAAATGGTCACGATATGACAGCGGTTGCCAGTTCAGGAAATCTTCGGCGCAGTCGGGCATATCTGGGATCATTTCAAGGAGCATGATGGCTTCGTTGAAATGGTTGAGATAGTCGGTGGCGAGGCCGGTGCGGGGATTGATATTGGCGTCGGCGAGCCGCCGGGCGCGCGCAGCCGCGTCGTCCGGCAATGCAGAACTGGAAGGTGCTGTGTCGAGGTTCGAGGACGCCATTTTGCACACTGTTGAGTATCCAGAGTTAAAAGGGCTTAAACGGCCGCTGGTTCTAGGCCTTTTTGCGTAGACAGCGGGGGGGCAGTGACATGTGCGGCCGATATATCCTGATCTCGCCTCCGGACGCGATCCGCCGCGCCTTCGCCTATTCCGATCAGCCCAACTTTCCGCCGCGGTACAATGTTGCTCCGACCCAGCCGGTGCCGGTGGTGCTGCTCGATCAGGGGGCTCGGCGCTTCCAGCTGATGCGATGGGGGCTACTGCCCGCCTGGGTCAAGGACCCGCGCACATTCTCGCTGGTCATCAACGCGCGTGCCGAAACCGTGCTCGACAAGCCCGCCTTCCGCAATGCCATGAAACGGCGGCGCTGCCTGCTTCCAGCCGACGGCTATTACGAATGGCAGCCGACGCCGTCCCGCAAGCGACCGGTCTTCATACGTCCGCGCGACGGCCAGCCGATTGCCTTTGCGGGACTGGCGGAAACCTGGGTTGGGCCAAATGGCGAAGAGCTCGATACGGTTGCGATCATCACCGCGCCAGCCTCCCCGGACCTCGCGGAGCTTCATCATCGCGTGCCGGTGACCATCGCGCCTGCCGATTTCGACCGCTGGCTGGACGGCAGCATCTGCGACGCCCAGGAAGCGGCGACGCTGTTGGTCGCGCCTCCGGAGGGGATTTTCGTCTGGCATGAGGTCTCGACCGCGGTGAACCGTGTCGCGAATGACGACGACCGACTGATCGTGCCGATTACCCCCGAGGAAGCCGCTGCCGAAGCCGAGGCCGCGCGCAAGCCGCGTGCGCGGGCCGCCGTCTCCGACGCGTCATCTCAACCAGTGAAACGGAAAGCGGCCGGCCGGTCGCGGAAAGACGACGGGCAGGGCTCGTTGTTCTGACGCGCGCATTCGCTCGCGTTTTGCCGGCTAGCGGAAAATGTGCAGGGCCGCGTATTGCAGCAGCATGATGGTCTTGGCATCGACGATGCGGCCATCGTTGGCCATAGCCAGAGCCTCGTCGAACGGCAATTCGAGTACCTCGATGTCCTCGCCTTCTGCGTGCAGTCCGCCGCCGCTCCCGACCTTCATATCGTCGCGATACTCACCGACGAAAAGATGCAACTTCTCGGTCACCGCGCCTGGACTCATGAACACTTCGAATACCTTGCGGATTTCGGTGAGGCGATAGCCGGTTTCTTCCTCGACCTCGGCACGAATGCGGGTTTCCGGCAGTTCGTCATCGAGAAGGCCGGCGGCGGCTTCGATCATCAGGTCGTCGTGGCCATTGACATAGGCCGGATAGCGGAACTGCCGCGTGAGGACTACGGTGCGCCGCTCCGTGTTGTAGAGCAGCAGCGCCACGCCGTTGCCGCGGTCGTAGGTCTCACGATGCTGAGTCTGCCATTCGCCGTTTGCACGCAACCAGTCGAATGTCGTGGTGCGCAGTATGTACCAGTTGTCCGACAGCAGGCGGGTTGCCTTGATGCGGATGCGATTGGCGACGCTCATGCGGTGCCCTTTCGATGCCGAGCAGTTGTGACAGCGATCGAGGCGCTAGAGCACCTTGCCTGGATTGAGGATGTTCAGCGGATCGAACTGCTTCTTGAGGGCACGCATGATCTCCATCGACACCGGATCCTTGAAGTGCGGAAGCTCGTCGCGCTTGAGCACGCCGATGCCATGCTCGGCGGAGATCGAGCCGCCATGCTTGGCGACGATTCCGTGCACGATGTCGTTGACCTCGTGCCAGCGCGCGAGGAAGTTGGCGCCGTCTGCGCTGACCGGCTGGCTGACATTGTAGTGAATGTTGCCGTCGCCGAGATGACCGAACGCGAAAGGGCGCGCCCCGGGAATGAGTTTGACGACGCCGACGTCAGCCTCTTCGAGGAACTGCGGAACGGCGGCGACCGGCACCGAGACGTCGTGCTTGATCGATGCGCCTTCCGGCTTTTGCGCGGGCGACATGACTTCGCGCAGTTTCCAGAATGCGGCACGCTGATCGAGGTTCGCGGCAATCACCGCATCCTCGACAGTGCCTTTCTCCATGCCGTCGGCGAGGATCGCTTCGAGAGTTTCGCGCGCATCGTCGCGCAGCGACGAGATCTCCATCAGCACGTACCAGCCATGCCGTCCGCTCAACGGCGCGCGGATCGAGGGACCGTGCTTGACGCAGAAATCGATGCCGATCTGTGGCAACAGCTCGAAGCTGGTCAAGTTGTTGGCCGCACTGGTCTGCGCGATTTCGAGCAACTTCAGCGCATCCGCTGGCGTGGCCATACCGGCGAACGCGGTTTCGACCGTGCGCGGCTTGGGAAACAGTTTCAGTGTCGCGGCGGTGACGATGCCGAGCGTGCCTTCCGCGCCGATGAACAGGTTGCGCAGATTGTAACCGGTGTTGTCCTTCTTGAGTTTCGACAGACCGTGCATGATGCGCCCGTCCGCCAGTACGACTTCGAGCCCCATCACGAGATCGCGGGCCACGCCGTAAGCGACCGCCGCGATGCCTCCGGCGTTGGAAGAAATATTGCCGCCGATGGTGCAGCTTCCCTCGGAGCCAAGCGAGAGCGGAAACAGCCGATCGACGTCGGATGCCGCCTGCTGCGCGTTGGCAAGGATGACGCCCGCCTCGGCGGTCATGGTGTTGGATTGCGGATCGATCTCGCGAATTTTGTCGAGCCGCCGCAGCGATAACACGATCTCGCCATGCGGCATCTGCGCGCCGACGAGGCCGGTGTTGCCGCCTTGCGGCACCAGCGCGGTGCGGGTCTCGGTGGCGAGCTTGCAGATCGCCGCGACTTCGGCGGTCGCGCCCGGGCGCAGCACCAGCGGCGATTCACCGGAAAACAGCCCGCGGTCTTCCACCACATACGGCGCGATGTCCTGCGGATCGGTGATGACGTGCTTGTCGCCGACGATGGCCTTGAAGCGTGCAATGAGTTCGGGAGACAGGAGGCGAGGAGGGTGCTGCACGACGTTCATTCGGTCCTTCCCTGATATTTTATGTGCCGGTCGTTGTCTGACCGGTCAGTTTTGCGGGATCGCGGCGCGCCGCAGCCGGTCATTGATGGCTTCGCCGAGGCCGTGATCGGGGATCGGCATCACGGCGATGCCGCGGGCGCCGACTTTGTCGAGGGCGCGAAGATAACCGAAAAGATTGGCGGCGGCTTCGACCAGGTTACCGGTCCGGGACAAATTCATCACGGTCGCGGTGTTGTCCGATGGAATGGCGAGGCCGAAGGCAAGCAGTGCTTCGCCATCGTTCAATTGACTGGCGCGCAGCCTTACAGGCGTGCGCGGGGCGTAGTGTGACGACATCATGCCCGGCGCGAGCGGATTGACGTCGTTGGTCTCGACTTCCGAGGGCGGCTGCGCCAGTGGCATACCGATCACGCGTTCGATCTCGGCGCGAGGCAGGCCGCCTGGCCGCAACAGCATCGGCGTGCCGAGGCATCCGACGATGGTCGATTCGACACCGACGCGCACCGGGCCGCCGTCGACGATCAGGTCGATGCGGCCGGCGAGATCATGTCGCACATGGTCCGCGGTGGTCGGCGAAACATGGCCGGAGACATTGGCCGATGGCGCGACCACTGGCTTGCCGAATGCCCGCAGAATGTCCCGAGCCACCGGATGGGCGGGGACGCGAATGGCGACGGTGTCGAGGCCGGCAGTGGCGAGGTCGGCGACCGGGCAACCGGGAGCCTTCGGCAATACCAGGGTCAGCGGTCCCGGCCAGAAGGCTTCGGCCAGTTTCAGGCTCTTGTCGTCAAACACCGCGATACGCTGCGCCGCCGCCAAATCCGGGACGTGCGCGATCAGCGGATTGAACGAGGGACGGCCCTTGGCCTGATACAGCCGCGCGATGGCGGTCGGGTTGGTGGCGTCGGCGCCCAGCCCGTAGACCGTCTCGGTCGGGAAGGCGACCAATCCGCCGCTCGCCAGACAATGCGCGGCGGGATCTGGGCCGCCGGCATCGGCGAAAATCGTGTCAGTTGTCAGTTCAGCCGTCATTTTTACCGCTTTTGGAAGACCGCGGAATTTTGCCCGCGAACTTCTTATAGCGCTTCTTGCGGTGTGCGAGTCACGACGCTATAAGACCCGCCTTCACGTCGGAGTGTGGCTCAGCCCGGTAGAGCACTGCGTTCGGGACGCAGGGGTCGCAGGTTCAAATCCTGCCACTCCGACCAATAAATTCCCGAAATTACAGATACTTATCAGCCTTAGCGGCCGTCGACCTTGCGCCAGGTCTCCCCGCCGCAGAGCGCCCCAACGCATCCCTCGACCTGCAGGGTCGTCGGCCCGGTCATGGCGAGATTGCTGACATAAAATTTGCCGTCGTCCGCGTTGTAAATCCGGCCCGACCATCGCGACGTGCCGGACGGCCGCATACTGCTGAAAAGCTGCAGGCCGATCACAGGGCGGTCCCGGAGTTCCGGATTGGGGTTCTTGTCATCGACCTGCGGCTTGCCGGTCGCGGCATCGATCGGTTCCCGCAGCCAGATGACCTTGCCGCAAATCGCTCCGCCACAGTGGCTGATCTGCACCCGCGCATCGCCTTTTTCCGTCAGCCAGACGCCGGCAGGCGAGGCGCTTTCCTGCGCCGCCGCGATGTGACCCGCGCCCAGTGTCACGCCGACAGCAAACAGGGCCACGGCGACAGCATTGCAAGCGGATGTGAATCGAAAAGTCATGGAAAGGCCTGAAGGGATTCTATGTGTGATGAGGGCTTGAGATGAACGCGGACCAAGTGACAACAACAACTCAGGCGTCACGAACATCCAGATGCTGCCATTGTGGCTGTCTGGCGGCGGTCGTTCAACCCGTTCGGACAGATGAGGTCGCTGCGATATGAATTCAATCAATAAAATCCACAGAATGTGCCTGTGGTGCGAATCGGTCGGTGGTACGCGACAAATTGTCATCTGAATTCGGGAAGCAGATGGCGCGGAAATAACGCTTTCGGACCAATGGTGCCGGCCCTATACAGTACACGGGGAATAGATCACCGGATCATCTGGGGACATGCACGATCTCATCAGAGATGTCACACTGTGCATTCTGTTTGCGTGGGTGCTGGGGCTTGCCGCGCATTTTTTCCGGCAGCCTCTGATTCTCGCCTATCTCATCGGCGGATTTGTGATCGGCCCGTTCGGCACGGGATGGGTTCACTCCGAGGAATCCATCAGCGTCATCTCCGAACTCGGCCTGATTTTCATGCTGTTCATGATCGGGCTCGAAATCGATCTGAAGAAAATCGTCCGCGCCGGCAAGGTGATCCTGTTCACGGCCGGCGGACAGATGGTCGGCGGCTGTCTGCTCGGCATCGCGTTTTTCGTCGCCATCGGGTTGCCGCTCGGGGGCGGCAAGTTCGATGCGCTTTATCTTTGCATCGCCTGCGTGCTCAGCAGCACCGTCATCATCGTCAAGGTGCTGTACGAGAAGCGTGAACTGGATACGTTGCCGGGCCGTATCACCCTCGGCGTTCTGGTGCTGCAGGATATTTTCGCGATCCTGTTTCTGGCGGTGCAACCGAGCCTTGGCGATCTGCAGATCGGCATCGTGCTGCTGTCGATCGTACGGGTCGGCGTGCTGGTCGCGACCGCACTGCTGCTTAGCCGCTATGTGCTACCGAAGCTGTTCCACCAGATCGCGCGTCAACCTGAACTCGTGCTGCTTGGTGCGCTGGCGTGGTGTTTCCTGATCGGCGAGGTCGCCGAGCGGCTGCACCTGTCGCGCGAAATGGGGTCGCTGGTGGCGGGCGTATCGCTGTCCACGTTCCCTTATGCGCTCGACGTGACCGCGAAGGTCACGACGCTGCGAGATTTCTTCATCACGCTGTTCTTTGTTGCGCTCGGCATGACCATTCCGATCCCCAACGCATCGGTAATCAGCCTCGCGTTGATGATGGCGGCGTTCACGGTGGTGAGCCGGCTGCTGACCACGTTCCTGCCGCTCTACCTGATGAAGCAGGGGCTGCGCGCGAGCCTGCTTCCGGCGCTCAATCTGGCGCAGATCAGCGAGTTCTCTCTGGTGGTGATCCAGACCGGCGTTGCCGCAAAGCACATCGGTATGGAGACCGCCAATGCAGCCTCGTTCGCGTTCGTCATCCTGGCGGTGCTCAGCACCTTTGTCATCGCGCGGAGCGATCAGATCACCCGCGCGGCGATCGGCCCGCTCAAGCGGCTCGGCTTGCGTGACCTCGATCATGGCCAGGAGGCAGAGCTCGAGGGCGAGGGTCATGGCGCGGCCCGACGGATCGTCATTCTCGGCTTTTTTCGCGCGGCGAGCGCGCTGCTCAGCGAGATCGAGCAGCAGGACAAATCGCTGCTCAGCCAGATCAGTGTGGTCGATTTCAACCCCAACGTGTTCCGCGCTCTGGTGCGGCGGAATATCCATGTGGTCTATGGCGACATTAGCAACGTCGACACCCTCGTTCACGCCGGCGTCGGCAAGGCCGAAATCATCATCCTGAGCGTGCCGGATTCCCTTCTGAAAGGCGCCAACAACGAGAAGCTGGTCCGCCACGTACGCTCGCTCAATCCGACGGCCAAGATCATCTCCACCGCGGACCTGTTGTCGGATGTCGAGGATCAGTACGTGGCCGGCGCCGACTATGTGACCGTCACCCGGATCAGCGACGCGCAGGAACTTTACAACGTGATCAAGGTTGCTGAGCAAGGGCTGTTGCCGGACAAGCGCGCCGAAATGGACGCCAGCCTGCGCGTGCGGAAGGAAGTCCTGCCGTAACGACGTCCTGATCGCACTTGGATGGCCCTTCATGCGGCGCTGTGCGCCGTATGGTTCCGAGATCAATCACAGCTTGAGGACCATCATGCGCGACTTCAGCGAACAGACGCTTACCCAGGCCGTCCTCGATCGTGTCGCTCATGCGTCGGATCCCCGGACTCGCGAGATGCTTCGGGGCATGGTGGGGCACCTTCATGCATTTGTGCGGGAGTTTCGGCCGACTGAAGCGGAGTGGGCAGCCGCCATCGAATTCCTGACGCGCATCGGGCATATGTGCGATGACCGCCGGCAGGAATTCATCCTGCTGTCGGATACGCTCGGGGTGTCGATGATGGTGGACACAATCAATCATGCGCGTGGCGGAGCGGCCACCGAGACGACGGTCCTCGGCCCGTTCTACGTGAACGGCGCGCCCGCTGTCGAAAATGGCACTGATATTGCGAACGGCCTGGCCGGTGACCCGCTGTTCGTCGAGGGCATCGTCCGCTCGTCCGACGGCGCGATCCTTCGCGACGCTACGGTAGACGTCTGGCAATCCGATGATGATGGGCACTACGATTTGCAACTCGCCGAACCGGGAAAGTTTTTCCTGCGCGGAAGGCTGCGAACCGATGCGCTGGGGAGGTTCTGGTTCTGGTCGATCATGCCGCGCAGCTACCCAATCCCGACCGATGGGCCGGTCGGAGAGTTGCTGGCAGCAGCGGGCCGCCATGCCTTCCGCCCCGCACATGTGCATTTCATGATAGCGGCCCCTGGCCACGAGAAACTTGTTACCCATGTTTTCGTGAAAGGCGACGACTATCTCGATTCCGACGTCGTGTTTGGCGTCAAGGACTCGCTGGTCGCCGACTTTGAACAACGCGCCAGTACGGTCTCGTTGGCCGGAGGGCGGATCGACCGGCCGCACCGCTATCTGCGGTATGATTTCAGTCTGCGGAATAGCCAGGTCAGGCCGGCGGCCTGACGGACGGATTTGGGGCCGCTTTATACAGATTTGGCCGCCCGGTTTGGCTGAACGGGCGGATGCCCGCCATGTGGAGAGTGCTGTTGCGCCGCAGCGCCGGCTGCGCCATAGGATCAGGCGCCAAATTCAGCAACGAGCAGTTCGATGCCCCATCCCATTCCTGATGTCCTGAAAGCCTTTGCCGCCGGCGAGATCGTCGTAGTCACCGATGACGAAGACCGCGAAGGCGAGGGCGATCTGATCGTCGCCGCATCGCTCTGCACCGCCGACAAGATGGCGTTCATTATCCGCCATACCTCCGGCATCGTCTGCGCGCCGATCACCACGGAGGAAGCGCGGCGCCTGCGGCTCGATCCGATGGTGGCGCATAACGATTCCAACCACACCACCGCCTTCACGGTCTCGATCGACTACAAGCCCGGCATGACCACTGGTATCTCGGCCGAGGAGCGTACCGCGTGCTGCCGCGCGCTGGCGAATCCCAATGCCGGCGCCGCCGATTTCGCCCGCCCCGGCCATATCTTTCCGCTGATCGCGCGTGACGGTGGCGTGCTGCTTCGTTCCGGACACACCGAGGCGGCGGTCGATCTGTGCAAGATGTCGAACCTGCCGCCGGTCGGCGTCATCAGCGAACTGATGAATGACGATGGCACGGTGATGAAGGGCGAACAGGTAGTGAAGTTCGCCAAGAAGCACAACCTGAAGCATGTCACCATTGCCGACATGATTGCCTATCGGCAGGCACGCGAGAAACTGATCGAGCGCGTTTCAACCTTCACGGTCGATACCCCGATCGGATCGATGCAGGGTTATGCTTACCGCTCGCCGTTCGATCCGATCCACCACGTCGCCTTTGTCTACAACAGCATCGGTGACGGGCAGAACGTGCTGACGCGCTTTCACAAGCCGAACATCGTGCGCGACATTTTCTTCGGCCACGACCGCGTGGCGGCGGCGCTGGAAGTCTTCAAGAAGAACGGCAGCGGCGTGCTGGTCTATCTGCGCGACGGCGCGGCCGGTGTGCCGGTTGCACCGCTGGAGAGCGATCGCTCTGCTGAAGCCGACCGCAATCGCCAGTGGCGCGAAGTCGGCGTCGGAGCGCAGATCCTGCGCGATCTTGGCGTGACCTCGATCCGCCACCTGACGTCGTCGATTCACGACTACAAGGGGCTTTCCGGCTTTGGCATCGAGATCGTCGCCAACGAACCGTTCGACGGCTGATGCAAACGTTTATGATGACGATCAGGAACCGGTTTTGCTCTTGAAACCTGAGATCAGGGATTTAACGTGAATGGTGCCGCGCAAGATTGCGGCCGTTAGCTGAAAGGATTTTTCCGATGACCGCGCGCCCCCAGACCAAGGACAAGCCTGCGAAGGCAACGTTCCAGTGGGACGATCCGTTCTTGCTCGATGATCAGCTGACTGAAGACGAGCGCATGATCCGCGATACCGCGCGGTCCTACGCGCAGGAGAAGCTGCTGCCGCGCGTGCAGCAGGCCTATCTCGAAGAGAAAACCGACCGCGAGATTTTCCGCGAGATGGGTGAACTTGGTTTGATCGGTGTCACGCTGCCGGAAGAATATGGCTGCGCCAATGCCAGCTATGTCGCCTACGGACTCGTGGCGCGCGAGATCGAGCGTGTCGATTCCGGCTATCGTTCGATGAACAGCGTACAGTCGTCGCTGGTGATGTATCCGATCTATGCCTACGGCGACGAGAGCCAGCGCAAGAAGTATCTGCCGAAACTTGCAAGCGGCGAGTGGGTCGGATGTTTCGGCCTGACGGAGCCGGATGCCGGTTCCGATCCGGATGGCATGAAGACCCGCGCCGAGAAGGTGTCCGACGGCTATCGCCTGACCGGCTCGAAGATGTGGATTTCCAACGCGCCGATCGCCGACGTATTCGTGATCTGGGCGAAGTCGGCGGCGCACGACAACAAGGTGCGCGGCTTTATCCTCGAAAAGGGCATGAAGGGCCTTTCGGCGCCGAAGATCGGCGGCAAGCTCAGCCTGCGCGCCTCGATCACCGGCGAGGTCGTGATGGATGGCGTCGTGGTGCCTGAGAGTGCGCTGCTGCCGAACGTATCAGGTCTGACCGGTCCGTTCGGTTGTCTCAACCGCGCGCGTTACGGCATTTCGTGGGGTGCGATGGGTGCGGCTGAGGATTGTTTCACCCGTGCGCGGCAGTACACGTTGGACCGCAAGCAGTTCAAGCGCCCGCTGGCGGCCACCCAGCTCGTGCAGAAAAAGCTTGCCGACATGGCAACCGAGATCGCGCTCGGCCTGCAGGGGTCGCTGCGTGTCGGTCGCCTGATGGATGAAGGCAAGATGGCGCCGGAGATGATTTCGATCGTTAAGCGTAACAATTGCGGCAAGGCGCTCGATATCGCCCGTCTCGCCCGCGACATGCACGGCGGCAACGGCATCTCCAGCGAATTCCATGTCATGCGTCATGCGCAGAACCTCGAAACGGTGAACACCTACGAGGGCACGCATGACGTCCACGCCCTGATCCTTGGCCGTGCCATCACCGGCATCCAGGCGTTCTTCTGAGGATCGTGGAGGCCTCGTCCTGAGGAGGCGCATCTGTTGCGCCGTGTCCAAGGATGAGGCGTGCCTCGGTCTCATGGTTCGAGACGTGTCGCAAGCGACGCTCCTCGAGGCTCACTAATTTGGTGTGACATCATGAGCGTCAACGACGACATTCCGTTTAACCGGAATTTCCAGCTTCAGCCCGGCGTAGTGGAAGAGGTTGCGCCGGGCGTGCGCCGCGTGTTGTGCAACAATCCCAGCCCGTTCACATTCACCGGAACAGTCAGCTACATCCTGGGCAAAGGCAATGTCGCGATCATCGATCCCGGTCCGGCCGATGAGGCGCATTCCGAAGCTCTGCTCAACGCCGTGCGCAACGAGACGGTGACGCACATCTTCGTCACGCACACCCACCGCGATCATTCACCCGGCACCGCGCGCATCAAGGCTGCTACGGGCGCGCCGGTTTATGCTGAAGGGCCGCACCGTGCGTCACGTCCGGCCTACGCCAGCGAAACACGTTCAACCGAATCTGGCGCCGACTGGGACTTTCGTCCCGACATCACGCTGAAGGATGGCGATGTGGTCTCCGGCGACGGCTGGGCGCTCGAGGCAGTGACGACGCCGGGCCATACTGCGAACCATGTGGCGTTTGCGGTGAAGGACCGCGAGCAGATGTTCATCGGCGATCATGTCATGAGCTGGTCGACCTCGATCGTCGCGCCGCCGGACGGTTCGATGGTCGATTACATGGCCTCACTCGACAAGCTGACCCGTCGTAACGAGGATCTCTACTTTTCAGGTCATGGCGCGGAGATACCTGACGCTATCCGCTTCGTGCATTTCCTTGCACGTCATCGCAAGGCGAGGGAAGCATCGATCCTGCATCGCCTGGCGAAGGGCGCAGCAGACATTCCAACCATCGTCCGTGCGAGCTATATCGGCATCGACCCGCGGCTGATAGGCGCGGCCGGCTATTCAGTGCTGGCCCATCTCGAGGATCTCGTCGCCCGCGATGTCGTGGCGACCGATGGCGATCCGACGATCAATGGCATCTATCGCTTGGTCGGGCCCTTGGCTTGAGGTGGCTGGGCGGGGGCGAGGATTTTCTTCGCAGGCGCGGCGTCGTCGACGATCTGGTTGAGATCGTTGATCAGCTTGGTCAGCCGTGCGGCGTTGCTGCCGAAATCGTGTTCGAAATAGCGCGAGGAGGACCGCAGGTCGACGCGCGAGCCGTCGCCTGACGGCACGATACGGATCGAGACGTCTTCACGAAAACCCATGACCGGCGTCCGCGCTACCGCTTCGATCCGTCCGATGCGCTGCGGCGGCTGCGGTGGGCGCTCATCGACGATCAGCCATTTTCGTTTCACCACCAGACGATGGATGGTGTCGTAGGCCTTTTGCGGCGGCATATCGAGGTTGACCGGCTCGACGTCGGGATACGCGGCGCGCTGCAATTCCGCCGAGTAGAGACCGGAATAGACGCCGGTGTTTACTCCGTCGCCGGCGCGCAGCCGCGACAGTGCATCGAACGCCGGCGGGTTGATCGGGTCGGTGGTGATGTCGTGGATCGGCGGCAGCTTTTTGTACTGATAGGCGAGATAGGCCGGATAGGCGAGGATCAGGACGCTGAGCAGGAGCGCGAACAGGATGCGCGTCATGCCACGCGAGCCATTGTGCCAGATCGCCGCGAAGGCGGCGAAGCTGACCAGAATGGATAGTCCGGCGCAGGCCAGTGCGCCGAAAAAGGTGGTGAGCGCCGGTTGGAAATCGAGGAACCCGAAGCGCACGACGATGATCGAGACAATCACGGTAATCAGCGAGAAGACCGCGAGGCGGCGCGCCCATGTCGCCAGACTGGATATGGGCTCCATCTGATATTTGGCTGAAAACCTGCGGGCCATGCCTCGAATTCCGTGCGTCGCGGGCCGCGACGGGTGTGCTGGGTTGACCTAACTCATTTTTCGGGGGGCTGTGAAGCCGGTGCGGCGCGAATCTGTTGGTGGCGCCATGAGCGCGTCAGGCCGGATGCAGCGCGTTCCACATCATGCTGACACCGGCGAGCAACATGATCGCGTCCATTGCGAAGCGGAAGGTCTCCGGCTGCAGGCGCAGCACGAAGGGCTTGGCGATGAAGGCGCCAGCCATCAGCGACGAGCCCGCCACCAGTCCCTTGACGAACATGTCCCATGGCAATGCGCCGGCGTTCTGGAACGTGAGGATCTTGCTCAGATAGATGGTGAGTGACCCCGCCGCTTCGGTGGCGAGGAACGCGCCCTTGACCAGTCCGTAGCCAATAAACAGCGGCACCGAGATCGGGCCGGTCGAGACCACGATGCCGGTCAGGAAACCGATGATCGCGCCGAAGAGTGCGAGGTGCCACAGGTTGAGGCGAATCATGTGCGCCGCCAGCCAGCGTCGCCCGGGTATCATCGCCAGCAGGAACGCGCCGATCGCGATGTCCACCGCCCGCGCCGGCAGCACCAGCAGCGTCCGTGCACCGAGAAATGCGGCGGGGCCGCCGGTGACGGAATAGGCGGCGAAGGCGCGCCAGTCGACTTCGCGCCACCACGCCAGAATGCGCGACAGGTTCGCCATCACCGACGCGACGGCCATGATCGGCACCGCCGCCTTCGGCCCGTAGACATAGGCGAGCACCGGCACCAGCATGATCGACGAGCCGGTGCCGACGATCCCGCTAATCACGCCGGCGGCAAGGCCGACCGCAAGAATGAAGATCAATCCCATTGGCGTGTTGTGCGCCCTCGGATTTTACCGCGCAAATAAAAAGAACGAGCCGGGGTTCGGCTCGTTCTTGCTTGCTGCAGCCGGATGGCGACTCGCCCGGCCGTTTCAGTCGTCCTCAAGCCGCCGCGCTTGGCAGCTTGTAGTCCTTGAACTGATCGCGCAGGGCGGTCTTCAGGATCTTGCCGGTCGCGGTGTGCGGGATGGCATCGACGAACTGGACGTCGTCGGGCATCCACCACTTGGCGATCTTGCCGTCCATGTACTGCAGGATCTCCTCGCGGGTCGCCTTCTGCTCGGGTTTGAGCTGGACGATCAGCAGCGGTCGCTCATCCCATTTCGGATGAGCAACGCCGATGACGGCAGCTTCCAGCACCTTCGGATGGCCGACAGCGAGGTTCTCGAGGTCGATCGACGAAATCCATTCGCCGCCGGACTTGATGACATCCTTCGAGCGGTCGGTGATCCGCATGTAACCGCCTTCGTCGATGGTCGCGACGTCGCCGGTATCGAAGAAGCCCTTGTCGTCGAGAATGTTGGTGTCGACGCGATAGTAGGCCTTGGCGATTGCCGGGCCGCTCACCTTGAGGCGGCCGAACGTCTTACCGTCCCATGGCAGCAGTTTGCCGGCATCGTCGGTGATTTTCATCTGCACGCCGAACGGCGGATAGCCCTGGGTCTGCAGGATATCGAGCGCAGCTTCCCCGGTGAGATCGGAGAAGGGCGGCTTGAGGGCGCCGACGGTACCGATCGGGCTCATCTCGGTCATACCCCAGGCATGGCGAGGCTCAACGCCCATGTCCATGAAAGCCTTGATCATCGAGCGCGGCATCGCAGAGCCGCCGCAGATCACGACCTTGAGGTCGGGCAGGGTCTTTTTCTCAGTGGCCATGTACTGCAGCAGCATCAGCCAGACCGTCGGCACGCCGGCAGTGTAGGTGACCTTCTCGGTCGACAGCAGTTCATAAACCGAGGCGCCATCGAGCTTGGGGCCGGGCATAACGAGCTTGGTGCCCATGCTCGGGGCCGAGAACGCGATGCCCCAGCTGTTGGCATGGAACAGCGGCACCACTGGCAGCATCGTATCGCGTGCACGGGTGCCAAGCGCGTCGGTGTTGTTGGCCATCAGAGCGTGAAGCACGTTGGAGCGGTGCGAATACAGCACGCCCTTCGGGTCGCCTGTGGTGCCGGAGGTGTAGCACATCGCGGCGGCAGTGTTCTCGTCGAACTCCTTCCAGGTAAAGTTGCCGTCGACGTCGGCGATCCAGTCCTCGTAGGCGATCGCGTTCTTCAGCGTGGTCTGTGGCATGTGAGCCTTGTCGGTCAACACCACGTAGCGCTCGATGCTCGGCATCTGGTCGGCGATCTTCTCGAGCAACGGCACGAAGGTGAGATCGGTCAGCATCACGCGATCCTGCGCATGATTGACGATCCAGGCGATCTGGTCGGGGAACAGGCGCGGGTTGACGGTGTGGCAGACCGCGCCGATGCCCATGATGCCGTACCAGGCTTCGAGGTGGCGCCAGGTGTTCCACGCAATGGTCGCGACACGGTCGCCGAACTTGATGCCATCGCGATCGAGCCGTTGGCCGACTTTCAGCGCACGCGCACGAATTTTGGCGTAATTGGTCCGATGAATAGGGCCTTCGACGGATCGGGTGACGACTTCCTGCTTGCCATGGATTGCCGCCGCGTGATCGATAATCCGGTGGCACAGCAAGGGCCAGTCTTGCATCAATCCGAGCATTGAATGTTTCCTCCTCAAACGGCAATTTTGTTTAGGTTGTTTCAAGGTCCACGAGGGATCTCTCTCGACATTAGCGCGCCGGCCGTTTCCCGCAAATGGTCTTATGGGCAAAAAGCCTGCGGTATAAAGACGTTGCTGGTATTTACAGCAGTGTTTTCGATGCTCCAGACCATGCCGGTTCTCGCCGCCGTTCCGCTGCCGCGGCCTCGTCCTGCCGAGGCGCCGCAGACCAAGTCGTCCGATGAATCCAGCAAGGCCGAGCAAAACCAGAACGGTGCGGAGCAGGCGCAGACCCTGCCGCCTGAGCCCTCGGCCTGCCGGCTTGCGTTGACCGATGCGATTGCGATCGCGCCCTCGGTTCCTGCGATCTCGGGGCCGGGTGGTTGCGGCGGCGAGGATCTGGTCAGGCTCGAAGCGGTCGTCCTGCCTGATGCACGACGCATCACCGTGAAGCCGGCGGCGATCCTCCGCTGCAAGATGGCGACCGCGATCGCCAACTGGGTGCGCGAGGATGCGGCACCCCTGCTGGCTGGTCTCGGCAGCGAGATGACTGAGCTGGATAATTTCGACTCGTTCGAATGTCGTGGCCGCAACCGGGTCAAGGGCGCGAAGCTGTCGGAGCACGGCAAGGCGAACGCGCTCGACGTGCGGGGCTTCCGGCTTGCCAACGGCACCACGCTGTCATTGACCGATCGCTCAGTGGCGCGCGCAACGCGCGAGAAGGTTCTGATGTCGGTCTGTACCCGGTTCTCGACGGTGCTCGGTCCGGCGTCGGACTGGTATCACGAGGACCACATTCATCTCGATCTCGCCGAGCGGCGCAACAATTACAAGATTTGCCAGTGGAGCGTGGATGATCCCTGGCCGGCGATTGCGCCGCTGATGCCGTCTGCGCGCCCCGCTGATGCGCCGCCGCGGCCGGAGCCGGAAAGCGCCGCGGCGCCTTCTGAGGAGCCAGCTGCGGGCGATACCACCGAGGAGGCTGCGCCTGCGAGCAAGCCGGCAGCAAAGTTTGCCAGACCACGCAAGACGAAGACGTCGCCGCCATGAAAAAAGCGCCGGCGAAGCGGCGCTTTTGAATCCTCGATGATCGAAGCGGTCAGTCGACCATTGTAACGCCGCCCTGCAGCGCCATCTTCGAGTTGAACGGCGAGTCGCCCTGCTTGGGATCAAGCACCACGACGACCGAGCCCATTTTGACGCGGTCATAGAGATCGATGACGTCCTCGTTGGTCATGCGGATGCAACCGGACGAGATCGAGGCGCCGATATATTCGGGCTGGTTGGTGCCGTGAATCCGGAACAGGGTGTCGCGATTGCCCTGATAGAGATACAGCGCGCGGGCGCCGAGCGGGTTATCCGGTCCGCCTGGGACGGACTGCGGCAGACCTTCGATCCGCTTGTGAATGTCAGCGGTCGGCGTCCACTTCGGCCATTCCTGCATGTTGCCGACGCGGGCGATGCCGGAGAATGCCAGCGCTTCCTCGCCGACGGTCACGCCGTAGCGGATCGCCTTGCCGCCATCGAGCACGTAGTAGAGGTAGTGGTTGTCCGAATCGACAACGATCGAGCCGGGCGCTTCCTTGCGGTGGTAATTGACGATGGCGCGGCGGAACGGCGCTGCGACCGGCACCTTCTCGTAACGGGCCTTGGCAAGGAGTTCCTTGTCGCGTGGCTTGAGGCTGGCCTCGGGGGCCTTCTCATAAGTGGCCGTCTGCATACAGCCGGCGAGCATGACGCCCGCGAGCGCGATAGCGATTTTCGATCCGAACGACATACCGAAGTCCTGACAAACGGATTAGGCTAATGCGGGTTGGGACCGAACTAACCGAAATGATTTGAGATTCCGTAATCTCGTTCTGCCCTCAATCGGAGCTCATTTCCACTGTTGCGTGGCGCGTTTTGCCATGCAGCAAGGTGCCTGTGACTTTTCGGTCGCAGGTACCTACCCACCTAGAAGGGTTCTTGGTCGGGATGATCGAATATGGGCGCAAATCGAAGCCGGTGACGGCCAATTGCGGCACCGGCAAACTTGAATCGGCCGGCCTTACTGGATGTAGGTCGTGGTTCCGGCACCCCGCAGCGCCATCTTGGGCTTGAACGGCGAATCGCCCTGCTTGGGGTCGAGGACCACGACAATGGCACCCATCTTGACCCGATCGTAGAGGTCGATGACGTCCTCATTGGTCATACGGATGCAGCCGGACGAGATCGAGGCGCCGATATATTCGGGCTGGTTGGTCCCGTGGATCCGGAACAGGGTGTCCTTGCCGCCGGAATAAAGATAGATCGCCCGCGAGCCCATTGGGTTGTCGGGACCGCCCTTGACGAAGGTCGGCACGCCGAGCCGTTCGATTTCGCCCTTGGTGGGGTGCCAGTCCGGCCACTCCCGCAAGGCGCCAACCTTGGCGATGCCCGACCAGGCCATGGCTTCCTCGCCCACGGTGATGCCGTAGCGGATCGCCTTGCCTCCATCGAGCACGTAGTAAAGGTAGTGATTGTCGGAATCGACGAGGATCGAGCCCGGAGCCTCATGGCGATGATAATCGACGATCGCCCGGCGGAACGGCGTCGCGACCGGCGTTTTCGCGTAGGACGCCTTGGCGAGGTATTCCTTGTCGCGCGGCCTCAGATTGGCTTCGGGCGCGGCCTGATAGCTGGCGGTCTGCATGCAGCCGGCCAGCATCACCGCGGCGGCCAGAACGGCGAGTTTCGAGGCGAAGTTCGGCATCACGGGTCCTGATCAGGCGCGGCAGCACGTCACATGGATTCCACGACAAAATTCTGCCAGCCGCTCGCCATATAAACCGCAAATCACGCTGTAATTCCAGTGTTCCACCCCTTGTTTGTGCACAGCAGAACGAACCTGTGACTTTGTGGCCGCACTCGGCTGGGTCGCTGGCCGGCGGCCTCGGCCAATGCCGCTCCCGGGCACGGGCGGAGGCCGATGCGTCGTCAGTTCGTCGCGGAAAGCTTGCAAGAATCACATGGATTTGCGTTCTGGCACGAGATCGTCATCGTGCCCGTGACGGAGAGTACTCATGCTTTCAGTTTTCGCCCCCACGGCCACGTCGCTGAAGAAGATCGAGAATGTCGATCTCGCAGCCCTTCCGGCGAATGCGGTCTGGATCGATCTCAAGTCGCCGGAGCCGGGTGAAGACAAGGCGGTCGAAAAGCTGGTCGGTATCGAAATCCCGACCCGCGAGGACATGCAGGAAATCGAAATCTCGTCGCGGCTCTATGTCGAGAATGGCGCGCGCTATATGACCGCGACGCTGATGTGCGCGACCGACAGTGGAAATCCGCGCATCACGCCGGTGACCTTCATCCTGACCGATCATCGTCTGGTGACGGTTCGTTATGACGAGCCGAAGCCGTTCATGCTTGTGGCGGCGAAGCTCGGGCGGTCCTGCCCATCGACCATCACCGGCGACGCGGTGCTGCTCGAACTTCTCGACGGCATCATCGATCGTTGCGCCGACATTCTCGAGCGGATCGGCAGCGATGTCGACAGTGTGAGTTCGGACATTTTCGAGCCGTCCGCCGATCGCGGACATGCCCGCAAGTATTCGCAGATCCTGCTCACCATTGGCCGCAAGGGTGATCTCACCTCGAAGGTGCGCGAGAGTCTGGTGTCGATCGGCCGCGTGATTTCCTTCCTGACGGTAGAGACCGACACTTCAGGGCGCTGGAACAAGGAGCAGAAGGCGCAGTTCAAGACACAGCAACGCGACGTGCAATCGCTCACCGATCACGCCTCGTATCTGTCGAACAAAATCACCTTCGTGCTCGATGCCATGCTCGGCGTGGTCAATCTCGAGCAGAACAACATCATCAAGCTGTTCTCGGTGATGGCGGTGGTCTTGATGCCGCCGACGCTGATCGCCTCGGTCTACGGCATGAACTTCAAGCTGATGCCCGAACTCGACTGGCCGCACGGCTATCCGATGGCGCTGCTCATGATGCTGTTCGCGGCGATCTTTCCGTACATGTTCTTCAAGTGGAAGAAGTGGCTCTAGGCTACTTGCCGAGCTTCGTCATTGCCGCTTTCAGCGAACGTGCCGCACGATCGTAGTCGGCCCACGCCTTCGATTTCTTCAGCAGCGCCGGCACGGTTCGCACCGTGTATTTTTTCGGATCGATGCCGCTGCGAACCTGGGTCCAGGTCAGCGGCATCGACACCGGCGCGCCATCGCGAGCGCGGGGCGACAGCGGCGCCACCGCCGTCGACATCCGGTCGTTGCGCAGATAGTCGAGGAAGATCTTTCCCTTGCGTTGCGCCTTCGACATGTTGAGCAGGTAGCGTTCCGGGTCGTCGGCCGCCATCTGCTGGCAGACCTTCTGCGCAAACGCTTTCGCCTGTTTCCAGTCGATCCTGTCCTTCTTTGTATCCTTCAGCGGCGTGACGACGTGCATGCCCTTGCCGCCGGTGGTCTTGCAGAAAGTCGCCAATCCCAATGCTTCGAGGCGCTCGCTCATCTCTCGCGCGGCCGTGATGACGTCATCGAAGGTGACATCGGGTGCGGGATCGAGATCGAACACCAACCTACCCGGCACATCCGGCTCATGCGGCGCGCAATTCCACGGATGAAATTCGAGGCCACCGATCTGCGCCACCGCGATCAGGCCTTCGGGCCGATCGATCTGCAGATACGGTTTGCGGTCCCCCGACACGGTCGTGAGTTCGAGAAGATCCGACATGCCTTTCATCGCGTGGCGCTGGAAGAATTTCTCGCCATCGATACCGTCCGGCGCACGGATGATCGAGCACGGCCGCCCTTCGAGGTGGCGGATCATCCAGTCGCTGACCGCTTCGAGGTAATGCGCGAGGTCGAGCTTGGTGACCGGTTCGCGATCACCGCCATCCGGCCACATCGCCTTGTCGGGTTTGGAGATCGCGACACCCATCACGACCGCAGTGTCGGATGCTTTGTTCGCGGCGCGTGACTTATTCGCAGCCGATATCGTGCGCTTCGTTGCACGTTTCGCAGGCGTGGGCTCGGCAACTTCCGCCTTCACTGGCTTGTCCACGGTCACGTCCTCCGCGGCTTTGTCCTTGCGCAGCCCCTTGAACGCCGCCTGCCGTACCATGTTGTCGCCGGTCCACCCTGCGAATTCGATTTCGGCGACAAGCTTCGGCTTGAGCCAATGAACGTCGGCGGTCTTCTTCGGCGCATTGGTTCCGCCGAACGGATTGGTCGAGGATGCCATGGCTTTCAGTTCGGGCATGATGCGTTTGACGACGGCCTGTCCGTAACCGGTGCCCACGACGCCGACATAGGCGAGATGACCATCTCGCGGCACGCCGACCATCAGCGAGCGGAATTTGCTGCCCGTCATCTTGTAGCCGCCGATCACCACTTCATGACCGGCGCGGCATTTGGCCTTGGTCCAACTTTTGGTGCGGCCGGACCGATAGGGCGCGTCGAGTTTCTTGGAGACGATGCCTTCAAGGTCGAGTTCGCAGGCGGATTTCAAAATCGCATCGCCACCCGTTTCAAAATGCTCGACGTAGCGGATCACGCCTTCGTTGCGTTTGCGCTTGCCGTCGAGCATTTCCTTGAGCTGCGCCTTGCGATCGGCCAGCGTCAGGCCTCGCAGGTCTTCGCCTTCGCTGAACAGAAGATCGAAGGCAAAGAAGATCAGGTTGCCGGTCTTGCCGTCGGACAAGGCCGCCTGCAGCGACGCGAAACTTGGATTGCCGGCGTGGTCGAGCGCGACGATCTCACCGTCGATGATGCAATCCGGTAGCTTGATTGCGGCCTTCGCAATCGCCGGGAACTGATGCGTCCAGTCGAGACCCTTGCGGGTGCGCAGCGTGACTTCGCCATCCTCAACACGCATCTGGATGCGATAGCCATCGAACTTGATCTCATGCGCCCAACCCGCGCCGGCAGGAGGACGATCAACCGAGGTGCACAGTTCAGGCTCGATGAAATCGGGCAGGGTCTTTGCCGTGCTGCGCGCTTTGCTTGTCTTCGAAATTGATTGGCGTTCCTCGGCGGCCAACCCCTTGTTTGAATCCCATGTCTGCTTTGCGCGGGCCGTCGCCTTCTTCATCATGAAGGGCTTCGGTGCACGGCCTTTCCCTTCTGCGATCTGCTCCATCTCGCGGCCCGACGCGACCGACTTATCCCCGTCGAGGACTTTGTTGGCTCTGCCTTCCTTGGCGTATTTGTCGCGATGTTTGATCAGAAGCCAGTTGGTGCGCTTGCCGCCGTTGCGGTCGTGCTTCATGCGCACCAGCACCCACTCGCCATGAAGCTTCTCGCCTTCGAGCGCGAATTTGAGGTCGCCTTTCTTCAATCCCTTCTCTGGATCGTCGGACAGCCAGTAGCCGCGATCCCACAGCATCACCGTGCCGCCGCCGTACTGTCCCTTGGGAATTGTGCCTTCGAAATCCCCGTAGTCGAGCGGATGATCCTCGACCTCGACAGCGAGGCGCTTGTCCTTTGGATCAAGCGACGGGCCGCGGGTCACCGCCCATGACTTGAACACGCCGTCCATTTCGAGCCGCAGGTCGTAATGCAGGCGGGTGGCTTCATGCTTCTGGATGACGAACCGTCGCAGTCCGGACGGTGCGGCCGCGAGATCGCCGCTCGGTTCGTCCGTTTTCGTGAAATCCCGCTTCTTGCGATAGGTGGAAAGCTGTCTGTCGGTCACGGAAGGCATCCTGACTGAGAACAAAAAGACAACGTCGCGTGGGCCGGCGCCCCGCAGGAACGAAACCCCGTTGTCGCCGTTGAAGTTCCATCAAGTTGCGTAAGCAGGGAGAGTGTCCGATGTTGCCGCGTGCGTACTGGAAGGGATCGCTGAAATTGTCGCTGGTGACGTGTCCGATCGCGCTGTACCCGGCTTCGACCTCCGTCGAGAAAACCCGCTTTCACATGATCAATCTCGAAACCGGCAATCGACTGCGTCAGCAGATGGTTGATGCCGAGACCGGCGAGGTGGTCGAGAAGGAGCAGAAGGGACGGGGTTACGAGGTTGCCAAGGGCGAGTACGTTCCGATCGAGAAGGAAGAACTCGAAGCGGTACAGATCGAAAGCAATCACACCATCGACATCGACAGCTTCGTGCCGCGCGACGAGATCGATCGCCGCTATCTCAACAATCCCTATTACATCGTGCCGGACGGCAAGGCCGGTCTCGATGCCTTCGCGGTGATCCGCGACGCCATGAAGGACAAGGATCATGTCGCACTGGCGCGCATCGTGCTGACCAACCGCGAGCATCTAGTGGCGATCGAGCCGATGGGGAAGGGTTTTCTCGCCACGACGTTGCGCTACGCCTACGAGGTGCGCGATGCGGCAGGCTACTTCGAGGACATCAAGGATCCCAAGATCTCGAAGGACATGGTCGAACTCGCCGAGCACATCCTCGAGACCAAGGCCGCGCATTTTGAACCCGACAAATACGAGGATGAATACGAGACCGCGCTGAAGGCGCTGGTCAAGCGCAAGGCAGCGGGCAAGACCATCAAGGAGCCGGAGCGCGAGGAGAAGCCGAGCAACGTCATCAACCTGATGGATGCGCTTCAGCAAAGCCTCAAGGGCAAGAGCGGAAAGTCCGCGCGGGCGCCCGCGCAGCGTGCGCGCTCAACGGCATCGCGCACGGCCAAGAAATCGAGCCGCTCGACCGCGCGCCACCGCAAGGCGGGTTGATCAAATGTCAGACGTGCTGGCCGCCGTTGATGTGAATCTCGGCGCCGTTCACGTAAGACGACGTCTCGGTGCACAGCACGTAGATGATCTTCGCCACCTCGTCCGGCGTGCCGAGGCGATGCATCGGAATCTGCTCGACGATCTTCTCCGTGCCCGGTGACAGGATCGCGGTGTCGATCTCGCCGGGCGCGATGGCGTTGACGCGAACGCCGACGCGGCCGAAATCATGCGCCATTTCGCGGGTCAACGCAGCGAGCGCCGCTTTCGAGGTCGCGTAGGCCGGGCCGGCGAACGGATGAACCTTCGATCCCGCGATCGAGGTGACGTTCACCACCGAACCCTTCACCGCCTTCAGCTCATTGATCAGCCCTCGCGCCAGCATCACCGGCGCGAGGAAGTTGACGCGAAACACCTTCGACCATGTGTCCATGTCGGTATCGAAGGTGCTCATGCGCTTGCCGCCCTCGTGCTTGGGCGAGATCGCGGCGTTATTGACCAGCGCGTGCAGTTCGCCGCCATCGAGACGCGAGCGGATTTCCTGAATCGCGCGCTCGGTATCGGAGAGATCGGACAGATCGACCTGGATGTGATCCTCAGGTCCGGCGTCCCACGGGCATTGCTCGGGGAAGGGGTGGCGCGAGCAGGTGATGACGCGCCAGCCGGCGCTGGAAAAGCGGATCACTGTGGCGTGGCCGATGCCGCGGCTCGCCCCGGTGAGGAGCAGCGTACGGCGCGGCGTGTTCGGCGAGGGTGTCGTCATGGTGGCGATGTCTCGTCAGGTGAAGCGCGAACGGCGGATCAGGGATAAAGGCGCGTCTTGCGCCAGTCGTCGCCGTCGCGTGTGAACAGGATGCGGTCGTGCAGGCGGAACGGCCGGTCGTGCCAGAATTCGATCGCCTGCGGGGTGATGCGCCAGCCGCTCCAGCCCGCCGGGCGCGGCACCTCGCCGAGGGCGTATTTGGCGGCGGTGAGCGCAATCGCCTTCTCGAACGCCATCCGGCTTTCGAGCGGCTGGCTCTGTTTGCTGGCCCAGGCACCAAGCTGCGACTGCTTCGGGCGGGAGGCGAAATAGGCATCGGCCTCGGCATCGCTGACCGGAGTCACCGGGCCGCGGACCCGCACCTGCCGACGCAGCGACTTCCAGTGAAACAGCAAGGCCGCCTTGGGATTGGCGGCAAGCTCCCGGCCTTTGGCGCTGGCGATGTGGCTGTAGAACACAAAGCCGTCGGTATCGAACCCCTTGAGCAGCACCATCCGCACATCCGGCAGGCCGTCGGCATCGACGGTGGCGAGCGCCATGGCGTTGGGATCGTTGGGCTCGGACCGCGTCGCTTCCCCAAGCCATTCGGCAAAAAGGGCAAAAGGCTCCGCACTTTCGGTGAAATCACCGGAAATTAACTCACTTGGGTCTTTGATGGAGCCTGGATCGTTCATGTCTGGAGTACCGAGTTGCCTTTCCCTGCGCCTTCGGGCGGCGCGCCGAGCCTCCTATATAGGGCACAGTGGCGTGCTGGCCTATCTCCGATCCGCCGTATCGCCAGCCGTGTTGCCACGGCGGCAGCGGTGATCGCGGTTGGGGCGGCGCTGGGCGGCTGCAGCTTCCGGCTCGGCTCCGTTTTCGATACCGAGAAGGCCGAGGCCGCCGACATCACCGGTTCGATTACCGCACCGATCGTCCGCGTCAGTGACGACACCAATCTCAGCGAGCGCGACCTTGCGCTGGCCCGCAACGCGGCCTCCGATGTGCTGACCCGGGGCGGCAAAGACGTCAGTCAGCCGTGGGAAAATCCCGAGACCGGCGCGCGCGGTTCCGTGACCCCGCTGGCCAGCGCCTATAGTGACGAAGGCCGAACCTGCCGCGATTTCCTCGCGAGCTACGTTCGGGGCACCAACGAGGGCTGGCTGCAGGGCAAGGCCTGCCAATCGCCCCGCGGATCGTGGGAAATCCGCGACATGAAGCCGTGGAAGCGGTCCTGAAACCGTTGCGAAATTGCCACGATCACCCCAGATGAAGGGCGCGGGCCGTTCGGCCCGGCACGGAAATTCACGAAGGAGATTTGACGGATGCGCGACCCCTATGAGGTCCTGGGGGTGCAGCGAAGCGCAAGCGCTGCCGAGATCAAGAGCGCATTTCGCAAGCTCGCCAAGAAATATCACCCCGACGCCAACAAGGACGACGCCAAGGCGGCGGCCCGTTTTGCCGAGCTGAACACGGCGAACGAGATTGTGGGCGATGCCGCCAAGCGCAAGCAGTTCGATCGGGGTGAGATCGACGCCGAAGGCAAGCCGCGCTTTCAGGGTTTCGAGGGTGCCGGTTCCCCGTTCGGCGGGGCACGTGCGCGGGGTGGCCGTGGCGCCAATCCGAATTTCGAATACACCTTCCGTCAGGCGGGCGGTGACGCCGGCGGGTTCGGCGGTGGCGGCTTCGAGGACATTCTCAAGAGCATGTTCGGCGGCGCGGCCGGCGGCCACCCCGGCATGGGCGGCCGCGCCGGCGGCACCACCTTCGAATACGACACGCCGTTCGCGACCGATCTCGATGTCAGCGTCACCATGAGCGTGTCGCTCGAGGAGGCGGCGAAGGGCGCCGAGAAGCGCGTGCGTCTGCCGAGCGGCAAGGAGCTCAATGTCAAGATTCCGGCGGGCGTCACCGCAGGCCAGCAGATCCGGCTGAAGGGGCAGGGCGACACCGCGCCCGGTCATCGCCCCGGCGACGTGCTGATCACCGTGAACATCGCGCCGCATCCGTTTTTCAAGGTCGACGGCAACGATCTGCGCGTTGAATTGCCGATCACGCTTTATGAAGCCGTGCTCGGCGGCAAGGTGCGCGTGCCGACGCTCGGCGGCGCGGTCGAACTGTCGGTGCCGAAGAACACCTCGAGCGGGCGGACCTTCCGCCTCAAGGGCAAGGGCCTGCCGAACAAGGGCGCGCCCGGCGATCTGTTCGTCACAATGAAGATTGTTCTGCCCGATGCCCACGACGCCGAGCTCGAGGCATTGATGGAAAAATGGCGCACGTCGCGGCCGTACAATCCGCGCAGCGATCTCGGTTGATTTCCTGCCCGGATTGTCAAAATCGCCGTTGCGACCGGTGGGTGGCATTTCCTGGATTCGTCCCTATATGTTGGGGATGAGCAGGAACCCGATCAAAACCCAGAGCCCTGAACAGATCGCGCGTGCTGAAAAGCGCCGCGTCGCCGAGATCGAGGGGGCGAAGGCCCTCGCCGATTACGAAAAGGACGCCGTCGCGGTCCGCAAGAACATGGAGCGGCTGCGCGCGATGCGCCTTGCCAAGGAAGCGGAGGAGGCGAAGAACGCGCCGCCCGCCGCGCCGAAGAAATCCCGATCCGCGAAGTCTGCGAAGAGCGAACCCAAGGCCACCGCGCAGAAGCTGTCCGAATATCTTGCCGCTCAACGCGACGGCGGTTGGCGGACGTAAGCCAAATTTCAGTCGAGTACAGTTGAACGTTTCTCTCTTTGTCATGGCCGGGCTTGTCCCGGCCATTTCGTTATGACGGACTATGCGTCCCCTACCTTCTGCGTGTGAGGCACGGTCTTAGTCGCACAACCGATGTCATCACCGGGCTTGTCCCGGTGATCCCGCTCAGGCGGGCACCATGCGTCCCTGATCGGGATGGCCGGAACAGGTCCGGCCCTGACAACCCAACTGATTTCATCGCGGCTGCCTATCCCTCATGGTGAGGAGCGCGAAGCGCGTCTCGAACCATAGCGCGTTGAAGACGTGCGTGAACGCGCTTATGAGGTCATGATGTCGCTGCTGTGGCCTCATCCTTCGAGATGCGCGCCATAGCAGGCGTAGCCTGCGTAAATTTGGCTACGTGGCGCGCTCCTCAGGATGAGGGTGACTGTGTGCGGTTTCTCCACCGTCGTCCTCGCGCAGGCGGGGACCCAGACTCCCCGAGCGTGGCGAGTTCGCCGAGAACGGCGTTTCTCGTTCCAGCAGACGATGCGGTGTTTATGAGTTCCCGCGTTCGCGGGGATGACATCGAGAATGACGCAACGTTCCGTCACCACATTCCTCCCGATTCAACTGTCAAACAGCAAACACACCTTCGCGATCCCGCGACGCAATTGCGTCCGGGTTTTGCGGTGAGCATTCCCGCCCTCGGAAGATGAGGGCGCGCGGAACGCCGGATGCGCTTGCGCATCCGCAGCCTCGTGCGCAAAGTGAAAAAAGCACACGAGCATAGTCACCACGGTTACGCCGCAACATCCGGCGTTCCGCACGCGGTGGGCTTCCGGCTTGCTTCGTGCTCTCCCCGGTGAACGATGCTATGTCACCGCATCCCTGCTGAGGGTTTCCGCCTCCGGTTGAAGGCGGCTCTCTGCCGGACTGGCGCCAGCTTCGGGCGCCGAGACCACACGACTTGGGCCGGACACAACAGCGTGGTTCGTCAGCGCTTCATCGGCCACTCACGGAGCTTTTGGCTCCGCCCTGTCGCCTCATCCGCGCCTGACGCTGCCGCGTCCACCGCATCCCGCCTCGCGTTCGTGACGATCGCGATCCGCCCCTCGAGTGAGACGGGATGAAAGGAATATAGTCCTATAAAGGAAAATGTCAAGACTCTTATAGATGGAGAGCAAGGGGGAGCTCGAAGTGCCACCGCTAAGCGCTATCGAAGGGAGGTCAGAGCGAGGCCGCGAAAGATTCGGTGCGGGGAAATGTTTTGTACGATGCCGAATCGACTCGCTGATCGAAGGTTAAAGCGCCAATGGAATCATGCTTTCGGTGGGTCAACAAACATCACTTTCACTGCACCGTCTGTATATGCAGAAGCTACCTTTGCCATGAGTTGCGCTCCTTCCGGATTAACGGGCATTTCAACAATCTTCAGTGGGAGCGCAACCTCGCCTCTGAATAAAGCTGCGGCGCCTTTCCGAATGGCTTCTTGATCCTGTTCTATTTTCTCATGTGCTGTTGGACTGTAGATGCGGTGCATCTGCGCGACATTAAAGCGGTAGCCTACTCGGCGACCAATGATCACAAGTAGCTTTATGAAAAGGTCGAGACGCGTCGCCACCCATACATCGTTTATCGGGCCGGTACACAAATGCGTGTAATAGGTTTCCCACTCGTCCATTACAGCTTTGTCCGAGAAAAACTCTATCGGAACGGCGTTCAGCGCTTCCACATGCGCAGGGCTTAGATTCGCAGCACGTGTAGCCATTAGGGTTCGGAAGATGGCAAGTCTCCTGTCCTTTGTGGCTCTGGATCGTTCAATCCATTTCTGAGCTTGAACAGCGAGGACGGGCCCGAGCAGTGTGGCGCCAGCGATAACCAGATCGGAAATTTTTATTGCAACTTCATCCACCATATTCGACCCTCCTCGAAATAGTTAAGGTCATCGCTGTTCATGGAATCAAATGTCAGACTATCTCTGACTCTTGATTCGGGTGGAGGGAGCGAAACGTAATCCTCTCTTTCCACATCCGGAATGAAGCTCGCGGAAGGCATTTCCCTTCTCGACCGTTTCCAAAGAAAAAAGCTAGGATTTCCTCCGGCGTCATTGCTGTTGCGGTAGCCCGATAGGACTTGGCGCAGTTATTTCCGGACCGAAGGTGTAGTCATCGCAACTAGCCCCTCGCTCCCCCAAACGCGCATCTGGCATGAGGCACGGGCGATTGTTGCGCGGAACGGTGCTGGCTATAAGCCGCCGACACTTTTTCTTGCTCCGCGGCCCGGCATGTCCGGATAACAAGGCCCTTTTCGAACAATCATGAACCAGACGCGATGGATCGGCTTTCTGTGCCTCGGCGTCACCGCGCTCGGCTGGGGCCTCAACTGGCCGGGCGTCAAGATCCTGCTGCGCGAATGGCCGCCGCTGTTTTCGCGCGGGCTCGCTGGCGTCGTCGCCGCACTCATCCTCGCCGCCGTCGCCACCAGCCGCGGCGAGCGCCTGAGCGTGCCGCGCGAAGCGATCCCGCGGCTGCTGTTCGCCGCGTTCACCAACGTGTTTGCGTGGATGGGCTTCACCAACATCGCGATGAAATGGATCAGCGTCAGCGAAGGCGCGCTGCTGGTCTACACCATGCCGATCTGGGCGATGCTGTTCGCATGGCCGCTGCTCGGCACGCGGCCGACGCTGCGCGACATCGCGGCGCTGGTGCTCGGCATTGCCGGCATTGTGATCCTGTTCGGCCGGCACGACTTCTCGATCGGCCATGACAAGCTGCTCGGCGTCGCGTTGACGCTGGCGGCGGCGATCCTGTTCGCGCTCGGCAACATTCTCAATCGCAAGCCGATCCCGGTGCCGCCGATCGCGCTGGTGTCGTGGCAGGTCGGACTTGGCTGCCTTGCGATGGTCGTGCTCGGCGTCGTGTTCGAGAAGCCGGATGTCGGCGCGCTGTCGGGCGTCGGTTGGGCGGTGATGGCCTACATGACCATCATCCCGATGGGCCTGTGCTACATGACGTGGTTCGAAACGCTGCGCCGCCTGCCGCCGGCGACAGCATCGATCGGCATGCTGATCGTCCCGCCGATCGGCGTGGTGTCCGCCGCGTTGATCCTCGGCGAACCGCTCGGCCTGCGCGAAGTCGCGGCGATGGCGATCACCCTCGGCGGCGTCATGCTGGCGCTGCAGAAAGCCTGATCACGCTGCCCTGTTGACGCAAGCGCGGCGTTACAGTCCGGTCTTCTCGGTCTGGTCGTAGACCAGCCGCGCGACGTGCTGCAGCTTGTCCTTGTCGGTCGGGCCCGACACCACGTAGCCGACGCCGTTGTCGGTCCAGAACATCGCGCCGTCCTTGTCGCGCGCGGCGTAGCGCATCTGCGTCGCGCGGGATTTGGTGCGCGAGGTGTAGACCGTGTAGCGCTCGCCCGATGCCGTCTCGTACATGAAGAATGCGGCTGGTCCCGCCGGCCCCGGCAGCAGCCGACCGCCGACCAGCTTCAGCCCGGTGTTGTCGAGCTCGGGCGCGCGCACCTGATAGCCGCAGCGCTTGCTCAGCCATTGCTGAAGATGGACGCGCTCGCTGCCCGCGACCTCGACCGGATGACGGACCTCGACCACGTAGAGTTGATGGGCTTCGAGCGCGTCGCCGGTCAGGCTCGCGAACGAGGAGGGTTTTGCGGTGGCGCCATGCGCGACCCAGCCGACGCCGCCGCCGATCACGAACGCGGCGAGCGTCGCGGCCATCGCGCCGTAGACCCAGCGTCGCGGCTGTCGCGTCAGGCGTTCGATCTCGAGCCGCTGCGGCACCGGCTCGTCGGCGACCGAGTCGTATTTGGCGTGGAGAAGATCGCCCATCGCCTGCCACGAGGCGACCTGCGTGGCGGCGTCCGGATGCGTGGCGAGCCATGCCTCCACCGCGGCGCGGCGCTCGGCCGGCAGTTCGCCGTCCACATAAGCGTGGAGTTCGTCCTCGGTGACGGGAATGTTTATGTCAGTCATTGTCGTGATCTCGTTCAAATCGAATTTTTGTAACGGTTGTTTGTTGTTTTCCTCCCCCTTGTGGGGAGGGCCGGCCGAATGGAGCGGAGGCCGGGGCGGGGGCTGACGCGATACAAGAACCCCCACCCGACGCGCCGATCGCTGCGCGGTCAGCGCGCCACCCTCCCCACAAGGGGGAGGGAGAAGGAAACGTGTGGCGCGATCGATGGTCGTTCACATGGGTCATCTTGTTCGTTCTCATCACTTCACCCGCCGCAGCGCCGGGCGCTGGCCTTCGAGCACGGCGCGCATCTGGGCGCGGGCGCGGGCGAGGCGCGACATCACGGTGCCGATCGGCACGCCCTGGATATTGGCGACGTCGCGATAGCTCATGCCCTCCAGCACCACCAGCAGCAGCACGGCGCGCTGGTCCTCCTGCAGCGTGTCGAGCGCGCGGGCGATGTCGCGGCCTTCGGCCTCGGTGCCGCTCGGCTCGGATTCGGTATCGAGCAGCACGGTCATGTTCGGCTGCCGCGCCAGCGAGCGGCGGCGGTTGCGGTTGAGATTGGTCAGGATCGTATAGAGCCAGGCCCGCAGATCGCCGCCGAGAAACAGCTTCTCGGAGCGCAGCGCCCGCACCAGGGTGTCCTGCACCAGATCGTCCGCGATATCGCTGTCCCGCGTCAGCGCCCGGGCATAGCGGCGGAGCGCCGGGATCATGGTTTCGACGTTGTGCCGGAAGTCGTTCATGTCACGCCGGTCGGTCATGGCCGGGCCGCCGGACGGCTGCCCCTCATCATCATAACACCCTGAATCCGCAACTATTCCGTTGACGGTTCCCGGGGCCCCGGCGGGCCGCTTGAACCGCCAAATCGGCTATGCGAAGAGGAGCGCGCATTTCACCCACCAGCACCGGATTTCAGATATGGCGGAGAATATGGGCCTGATGCGCGGCAAGCGCGGCGTCATCCTGGGCGTGGCCAACAATCGCTCGATCGCCTACGGCATCGCCAAGGCGTGCCGCGATCAGGGCGCGGAACTGGCCTTCACCTGGCAGGGCGATGCGCTGAAGAAGCGCGTCGAGCCGCTGGCCAAGGAGCTCGGCGCGATCACGCTGGGCCATTGCGACGTCACCGATCCCGCGACCATCGATGCGGTGTTCGATGAGGTGAAGAAGCAGTGGGGCAAGATCGACTTCGTGGTCCACGCCATCGCGTTCTCCGACAAGGATCAGCTCGACGGCCGCTATCTCGAGACCACGCAGGAGAACTTCACCAAGTCGATGCTGATCTCGTGTTACTCGCTGACCGCGATCACCCAGCGCGCCGAGCATCTGATGACCGAGGGCGGCTCGATCCTGACGCTGACCTATTACGGCGCCGAGAAATGGATGCCGCATTACAACGTGATGGGCGTCGCCAAGGCCGCGCTGGAAGCGAGCGTGCGCTATCTCGCCGCCGATCTCGGCGAGAAGAACATCCGCGTCAATGCGATCTCGGCGGGGCCGATCAAGACGCTGGCGGCGTCGGGCATCGGCGACTTCCGCTACATCCTCAAGTGGAACGAATACAACGCGCCGCTGCGCCGGAACGTGACTCAGGAAGAAGTCGGCGACAGCGCGATGTATTTCCTGTCGGACCTGTCGCGCGGCGTCACCGGCGAGGTTCATCACGTCGATGCCGGCTATCATGTCGTCGGCATGAAGAATCCGACATCGCCGGATATCTCGCTGGCGAAGGACTGATCGCCGCGCAACCTTGCATCTGTCATCACCGGGCTTGTCCCGGTGATCCCGATAAGGCGGGCACAGTGCGTCCCTAAGCGGGATGGTCGGAACAAGTCCGGCCATGACCACTCGAAATTCTTTTGTGAACTGACTCCCGAATGCCAAAACCCGTCGTTTATTTCATCCGCCACGGCCAGACCGAATGGAACGCGGCCGGCCGCTTCCAGGGCTCGCAGGACATTCCGCTCAATGACACCGGCAAGGGGCAGGCGATCCGCGCCGGCGAACTCTTGTCCGACATCCTTGTCAACGACAGCCACGATCCTTTGAGGATCCCGTTTGTGTCGTCGCCGCTCGGCCGTGCGCGCAACACCATGGAACTGGTACGGGGCGAACTCGGCGTGCCGCCGCACGGCTACCAGATCGACGACCGTCTGCGCGAGATCGGCTACGGCCATTGGGAAGGCTCGACGCTGATGCAGATGGAACAGTCGCATCCGGATGTGTTCGCGCAGCGCCAGATCGACAAATGGGGCGTGCCGCCACCGGGCGGGGAAAGCTATGCCTCGGTGACGCTGCGCATGCGCGACTGGTACGACTCGCTGCTGCAGGACACCGTCGCTGTGTCCCATGGCGGGTCGATGCGCGCGCTGCTGGTGGCGCTTGATGTCGAGACGCCGGTCGGCGCCGCCGATCTCACAGTTGAGCAGGGCGTGGTTTATGTTTTCGCCGACGGGCAGGTGACCAAGCATAGTTGAGGGTCACCCCCACCCGTCACGCTGTTCGCTTCGCTTACAGCGCGCCACCCTCCCCACAAGGGGGAGGGAGCAGGGGAATCTCTCCACTGTCATCACCGGGCTTGTCCCGGTGATCCCGATCAGGCGGGCACGGTGCATCCCTAAGCGGGATGGCCGGGACAAGCCCGGCCATGACGATCGTCGGCGGATTTGACCCCTGCAGCTACGCAGTCTACGACAATACCAAATCGGTATGTTTTCCGTTTTCATACCAAATTGATATGTTTCCGTTGCGTGGATAGTTCGCGAACCCGAGCCCAACCATGTCCTTCAACACCTTCGGCCATCTGTTTCGCGTCACTACCTTCGGCGAAAGCCACGGAGTGGCGATCGGCTGCGTGGTTGACGGCTGCCCGCCGAAGATTCCGCTGACCGTCGAGGAGATCCAGCTCGATCTCGATCGCCGCCGTCCGGGCCAGTCGCGCTTCACCACCCAGCGCCAGGAAGCCGATCAGGTCAAAATCCTGTCCGGCGTGATGGAAACCGAGAACGGGCAGGTGACCACCGGCACGCCGATCGCGCTCTTGATCGAGAACACCGACCAGCGCTCGAAGGACTATTCCGACATCAAGGACAAGTTTCGTCCCGGTCACGCCGACTTCACCTATGAGGCGAAATACGGCCTGCGCGACTATCGCGGCGGCGGCCGCTCATCGGCGCGCGAAACCGCGACCCGTGTTGCCGCCGGCGCCATCGCGCGCAAGATCGTGCCCGGCATGGTGGTGCGCGGCGCGCTGGTGCAGATGGGGCCGCACAAGATCGATCGCGCTAATTGGGATTGGGACGAGGTCGGCCGCAATCCGTTCTTCTGTCCCGACAAGGCCAAGGCAGCATTCTTCGCCGAGTATCTCGACGACATCCGCAAGAAGGGTTCGTCGATCGGCGCGGTGATCGAAGTGGTGGCCGAAGGCGTGCCCGCGGGCCTCGGCGCGCCGATCTACGGCAAGCTCGACAGTGATCTCGCCGGTGCGTTGATGACAATCAATGCGGTGAAGGGCGTCGAGATCGGCGCAGGCTTCGGCGCGGCCGAACTGCACGGCGAAGAGAATGCCGACGAGATGCGCATGGGCAACAACGGCCCGGTGTTCATGTCGAACCACGCCGGCGGCATCCTCGGCGGCATCTCGACCGGACAAGCAGTGGTTGCGCGTTTTGCAGTGAAGCCGACGTCGTCGATCCTGACCCCGCGCAAGACCGTCGATCGCAGCGGCGCCGACACCGACATTCTGACCAAGGGTCGCCACGATCCTTGCGTCGGCATCCGCGCGGTGCCAGTGGGCGAAGCGATGATGGCGTGCGTGATCGCCGATCACTTCCTGCGCCATCGCGGTCAGGTCGGCTGACAGCTAACGGTTTCTTGAACGCAAACATCGCCTGAAATGCGGGTGGCGGGAAATACTCGCCCGGGCGCGGTGTTGTGGCCTCCGGGGCTTCCCTTGCATCGGGAGGAAGCCATGCTCAGAACATTCATGATCGGAGTTGCCACTGCGGCGGCACTCGTTGCGCTTGCGCCGATGGATACGTTCGCGCGCTCTGGCGGTGGTGGTGGTGGTGGCCACGGCGGCGGTGGCGGTTTCCACGGTGGCGGTGGCTTCCATGGCGGTGGATTCCATGGTGGAGGCGGATTCCGTGGTGGATCCTTCGCTGTCGGCCGTGTTGGTGGTGGAGTGATGGGAAGCGGCGCACGCTTTGCGGCGGTGCCGGGAACGAGCCGCGCGATTGGATTCTCCGGCCGCACGTTCCATGGTCAGTTCGGCCATCATGGCCGTCACCACTTCCGGCATTTCTCGCCGTTCTTTGTCGGCGTCGGCGTGCCGTACTTCTACAACAACTACTTTGATGACTACTATTACGCGAACTATCCCTACGACGATTGTTATCGCGTAATCCGCGTTCACACCCGTTACGGGTGGCGCCTGCGGCAGGTTGATGTTTGCGGGTGAACATGACGTCCGCCCGGGCGAGGCACCTGAACGAGCGCGCGCCGCTGGCGCGCCGGAATGCCTCGTTCGCGGCTGATCCGGGCCGACTTCCCTTTGTCGTGGAGTGCGTCGATCGTGCCGCGCTGGCGTCCTGCGCGGCGTGGCGTGCAACCTTTTCCGATCAGCGCAAGGATCATCGCTATTACGAGATCGTCGAGGACACGCTTTGCGATGGTTTCGACTATCGCTATTTCGTCATTCGCGACATGGCCGGCTGCATCCGCGCGGTGCAGCCGTTCTTTATGGTCGAGCAGGACCTTCTCGACGGAGTCGGGCCGGAGTGGCGGCCGGTGTCGCTGATCCGCCGCAGGTTTCCAGGTTTCCTCAAATTACGCACGCTGATGGTGGGCTGTTCTGCCGGTGAGGGCCATCTCGCATCCGGAGACGGCCTCCCTGCCGCAATGGTCGCGAAGATCTTGTGCCGCGATCTCGTGCGGCATGCCAAGGCGCTGAGCGCGCGCATGGTGGTGCTCAAGGAATTTCCCGCGAACGACCGAACGACGCTGGCGTGCTTTGTGCAGGCCGGGTTCGCGCGGATTCCGAGCATGCCGATGACCAGGCTCAACATCGAATATGACAGCTTCGAGCACTATTTCAGGGCAGCCCTGAGTGGAAATGCACGGCGGCACATCCGCCGCAATCTAAAAGCGACGGACGGCGTCACCGATATCAAGATGAGCGACGCCGAGGAAATTTCGGCGGTCGCCGGCGAACTCTATCCGCTGTACCTGCAGGTGTTCGCGCGCTCCAAGCTGCATTTCGAAAAACTGACGGCGGATTATTTCCGCCAGCTCGGCGAGCGGATGAAGGATAAGGCACGGTTATTGACGTGGCGGCGGCATTCCACGTTGATCGCCTTCAGCCTGAACATGGTGCAGGCCGATACATTGTTTCTTGAGTATATCGGGCTGGACTATACCGTCGCGCTGGACCTGCATCTGTATCACTACATCGTCCGTGACATCATCGGTTGGGCGATCGGGCACAAGTATCGCTGGCTGCGCAGCAGCGGCCTCAACTACGATCCGAAGCTGCATCTGCGACATCAACTGGACCCGATCGATCTCTACGTCCGCCACACTTCGCCGCTCGTCAACACCGTTCTCAAGCGCGTGCTGCCGTGGCTGGCGCCTGTCCGCTATGACAAGACGTTGCGGAAATTTCCGGACTACGCCGCCTTGTGGTGAGGCTGGTTAACCGGGCAGCAAAGACAAGCGCACAATCGTCTTGACCCTGCCGCGTCGGTCAGCGCAAGAATGTCGCGCATGTCAAACCCTGCCGTTCAAAGCATCATCGATTGGCTGGTTCACGGCGCGCGTTCGGCGCCGCAGGTCGATCTGTTCATGAGCGAGACCTGCGAACGCCTGATCGATTGCGGCATTCCGCTGTCGCGTGTCGGCGTGTTCGTGCGCACGCTGCATCCCAGCATGCTGGGGCGCAACTTCGTGTGGCGACGCGGCGAGGGTGTCTCGCTCGGCGCCATATCCCATGGCGACGAGCTTGAAGATTTCTTCCTCTCCAGTCCGCTTGCCATCGTGTTTGAGCATGGCCGCGAGGTACGCCAGCGCCTCGTCGGCGCGGACAGCGGCAATTCGCCGTTCTTCGCCGAAATGCGCGAGAAGGGCGCCACCGATTATCTGGCCTCTCCGCTACTGATGTCGGACGGCACGATCCATGCCTGTAGCTGGATCACCCACGACGCCGGTGGCTTCACCGATGCGCAACTCGACGGCATTCGCGCGGTGATGCCGTCGCTGACGCGGATGATCGAGATTTTCCTGCTGCGGCGGACCGCCGCCGGCCTGCTCGACAACTATGTCGGCGCCGGCGCCGGTGCCCGCATCCTCGCCGGCCAGATCCGGCGCGGCCATACCGAGACCATGAACGCGGCGATCTGGCTGTCCGATCTGCGCGGTTTCACGCCGCTGTCGGACCGGCTGTCGCCGGAGGCGGTGGTGGAGATCCTCAATCTCTATTTCGACTGCCAGGTGCCGATGATCCTCGACCACGGCGGCGAGGTTTTGAAGTTCATGGGCGACGGCCTGCTCGCGGTGTTTCCGATTGCGGCCGACAATGGCGACGCAAAAGCGGTCTGCACCCGCGTGCTGGAAGCGGCATGCAAGAGCCGCGACGCCGTCGCAGCGATGACCTATGGCAGCGACGGCGATACACTTGGCGGTTTCCGCTTCGGGCTCGCGCTCCATGTCGGCAAGGTGCTTTACGGCAATATCGGCGGCGGCAACCGGCTGGACTTCACCTGTATTGGCCCGGCGGTCAATCTCGCCGCCCGCATCGAGAAGATCGCCGGGCGTCTCAACCGCAGCGTCATCGCGTCGACCGACTTCGTGCGCCATGTCGATGCGCGCTGGAGCGACCTTGGGCCGTTTGCGGTGGCCGGCTTCGCCGCGTCTCAGCGGGTGTATGGCCTGCCCGACGAGGATACCGCCAACGGTCCGCTAGCGGACACATAGATCCAGCGCTAGCATTGTTCCCATGAGTCGGGTCGTCCCTTTGTAAGGATGAAACCCGGAACTGCTCTATCGCGGACGCGTTTTGTTACTGACGACAAAAACGAGGACGGGGCGGCTGCGCAAACGCAGCCGGACACAGGCCAGAACGGCGTATGGAGCAGCACATTCCGGATTCGATTGACGAATCCTTTTCGGTCGCGCCGATCAGTCGCGACGAATTGCGCACCTGCGAGGCGTGGCAGATTGCTTTCGCCAGCCAGCGCAAGGATCACCGTTACTACGAGATCGTCGCCGACACGATCCGCGATCATTTCGAGTACGGCTATTTCGCCATCCGAGACGCGTCTCAACGGGTGGTGGCGGTGCAGCCTTACTTCCTGCTCGATCAGGATGTGCTGGAAGGGATCAAGCTCGATCGCTCGTTGCTGGTGACGCGCATCCGCCGCCGCTACCCGCGCTTCCTGAAATTGCGTACGCTGATGCTGGGCTGCACGGCGGGCGAGGGCCATCTCGCGGAAAGCGCGCAGCTACCGGCCGGGACCGTCGCCAAGACCTTGGCGCAGAGCATCGTCGTGCAGGCGCAGGCCTTGGGCGCGCAGATGATCGTGCTCAAGGAATTTCCGCGTGGCAATCGCCGCGATCTGGCGTGCTTCGAGCGCGAGGGATTTGGCCGCGCGCCGAGCATGCCGATGACCACGCTCGATATCGATTACAAGAATTTCGATGACTATATGGAGCAGGCGCTGAGCGCGAAAATGCGCCGCGATCTGCGCAAGAAATTCCGTGTCGCCGAAAGCGCCAATCTCGAAATGACGGTGACCGACAACGCGGCAAGCTTCATCGACGAGATCTATCCGCTCTATCTGCAGATTTACGAGCGCTCGAATTTTCATTTCGAGAAGCTGACCAAGGAGTACTTCAGCCGCCTCGGCTGCGAGATGGGCGACAAGACGCGCTTTTTCATCTGGTATCGCGGCAACACGCTGATGGCGTTCGCGCTCTGCATGGTGGAGGGCGAGGAGATTTTCGCCGAGTATATCGGCCTCGATTACGCCTTCGCGCTCGACCTTCACCTCTATCACTACATCTCGCGCGATGTGATCAGCTGGGCGATGGCCCATGGTTACAAGCGCTTCCGCAGCAGCGGGCTGAATTACGATCCCAAGCTGCACCTGCGACATCGGCTCGATCCGATCGATCTTTACGTGCGGCACGTGTCGCCGCTTGCCAACTGGATCATGCGGCTGGCGCTGCCGTGGATCGTGCCGGTGCGCTACGACGCGACGCTGCGGAAATTCGCCAACTATCGTCAGATGTGGTGACCCAACGAAAAACGGCGGCCCGGAGGCCGCCGTTTCGATGTTTGGTGTCGCGGGATTGTTACGCCGCGCGTACGTTGGTCAGGAATTTCTGCACCTCGGTCTTGAGGCGGGCGCTGTCGCTCGACAGCATCCGCGCCGACGACAGCACCTGGCTCGACGCCGCGCCGGTTTCGCCGGCGCCGCGGCTGACATCGCCGATGCTGTTGGCGACCTGGCCGGAACGTTCGGCGGCGGTCTGGACGTTGCGGGCGATTTCCTGCGTCGCCGCGCCCTGTTCCTCGACCGCGGCGGCAACCGTCGCCGAAATCTCGGAAATCAGGTTGATGGTGGTGCTGATCTCCTTGATGGTCGAAACCGATTCCTGCGTCGCCGCCTGCATGCCGGCGATCTGCAGGCTGATCTCATCGGTGGCCTTCGCGGTCTGTGAGGCCAGCGCCTTCACTTCGGACGCCACCACGGCGAACCCACGGCCGGCGTCGCCCGCGCGTGCCGCCTCGATGGTGGCGTTGAGCGCGAGCAGGTTGGTCTGTTCGGCCACGGCGGTGATCAGCTTCACCACGTCGCCGATGCGCGCCGCTGCTTGCGACAGCTCGGCGATGTTGGTGTCGGTCGTCTGGGCCTGACGGACCGCCTCGTTGGCGATGCGGCTCGATTCCTGGACCTGACGGCTGATCTCCGCGACCGAGGAGGTGATCTGCTCGGTGGCGACCGAAACTGACTGCACGTTGCTCGAGACTTCCTGCGAGGCGGTGGCCGCCGAGCTGGAGATGTCGCCGGTGGTCTCAGCGGTCGAGGTCAGGGTGTTGGCGGCGGCCTCGAGCTCGGTCGAGGACGACGACAGCGAGTCCACCAGTTCGCCGATCATCGACTCGAAATCCCGAGTGATGTTGTCGACGCGCTGGCCGCGCTGGATCTTGGCATCGGCATCGAGCGCCGCGGCCTCGTCGGCGGCCCGCTTGGCGATCAGCGCTTCCTTGAACACCTGAAGCGCGCTCGCCATGGTTCCGATCTCGGTCTTTTCGCCCTGATGCGGAATGTCGACGGCGAGGTCTCCGTCGCCCAGCGCACGCATCGGGTGGATGACCGAGGCGATGCCCTTGCTGACGTCGCGGATCAAATAGACGCCGATGGCGATGCCGAGCACGGCGCAGATGGCTAGGATCGCCGAGACGATCATGAATCCGAACTGATAGGTGCTGGTGGCCTGCGCGCCGGCCTTGTCGGCGCCCTTGTTGTTCAGCTCGATGCTCTTCTCGAGAATCTTGTCGGCCTTCAGGCCGATCAGATTCACGGTGATCATGTTGAGCTCATGCGCGTCATGGGTCGAGGTGCTGGTGTTCTTGCGCGACAGCGCGACCACTTCCTGGGCGCCCTTCTTGTATTCGTCCCAGGTTTTCACCCAGTCGTCATAAAGCGCCTGTTCCTCGGCGCTGGCGATCCGCTTTTCGTAGGCCTGCCGGATCTTGATGTTGTTGTCGATCAGCATCTGCAGGGTTTTTTCCTGCGCGGTCTTCTCGTCGTCGGTTTCCGCCAGCATGTGCTCGCGCAGCACGCTGCGGTAGCTCGTCACGCCGGTGCGCAGTTCGCCGAGCAGGCGGACGCTGGGCAGCCAGTTGCTCTGGATGTCGGTAGCGTTGGTGTTGAGGGTCTGCATCTGGCTGATGGCGAGCAGGCCGAGGCCGATCATGGCGACGAGCAGGAACGAGATCACCGCGATCAATTTGGCGCGGATCGAAAATTTGGAGAACATTTCCTGAATTCCCTGGGTTTTTCTAACCCGTTAGCCGCGACTGCGGCGGGCACCTGTAAGCGAGAGCGCTCCGGCTCCGTTCAGGAGCCGAAGGCGCGGCGGTAATGTGAGGCCGTTCGGTGAAATGTTGGTAAAGGCCCGGCGATTGTTGCGGACGCAAGGCGCGATGCGGACGCGAGGCGCGGCTGCAGTGGGCCATCGGCCGAGAGGCGGCGCATAGGCCTCATGCGGACCACGGGCTGCATCGGCGTGACAGCCTGTACTAGACAGCGTACAGGCGTACCGGTGACGCCTGTACGGAATGCTGGATGTCGACGGAAACGTTTTCGGTGCAAGCGGCCGAGCACGATGGATTGCCTGAGGATCGGCGCCGCTGGGCGGCGGCCGCGATCTTTACCACCCTCGCGCTGGCCGCCCTCGATACGGCCATCGCGAATATCGCATTGCCGGCGATTGCCGCCGATCTCCATGCCAGCGCCGCCGATGTCATCTGGGTGGTCAATATCTATCAGATCGCGATGGTGGCGACGTTGCTGCCGCTGGCCGCACTCGGCGAGATCGCCGGGCATGAGCGGCTCTATATTGGCGGCCTGATCCTGTTCACCTTGTCTTCGCTGGCGTGCGCCTGCGCCGACTCGTTGACCACTCTCGTCGTCGCGCGCGGCCTTCAGGGGCTCGGCGCCAGCGGCATGATGAGCGTGAACGCCGCGCTGGTGCGTTTCATCTATCCCGAGCGCCAGCTCGGCCGCGGTTTGGGAAACAATGCGCTGGTGGTCGCTATCGCCCTGTCGCTCGGCCCGACCATCGCGTCCGGCATCCTGTCCGTCGCCTCATGGAGCTGGCTGTTCGCGGTTAATGTCCCGATCGGACTGTTGGCCATCGTCGTCGGCTGGCACACCCTGCCGCGGATTCCGCGGGCAGGTCATTCGTTCGATGGTCCGGGTGCGCTCATGGCTGCCTGCTGCCTCGGGCTGTTCATTGTCGGGCTGAGCAGTGCGACCCATGGCGGGTCGCTGGTGCTGGCGGGCGCCGAACTGGCCGGAGCTGCGTTTTTCGGCGTGCTTTTGACCCGACGGCAGCGCCATCACCCGGCGCCGATGCTGCCGATCGATCTGTTCAGGCGGCCGATGTTCACGCTGTCGGCGGCGACTGCCATGTGCGCCTTCGCGGCACAGGGCCTCGCCTTCGTATCACTGCCGTTCTATTTCGAGGACGTTCTGGGCCGCTCGCAGGTCGAGACCGGATTCTTCATGACGCCGTGGCCGGTGGTAGTCGGGATCATGGCGCCGATCGCCGGCCGGCTGTCGGACCGCTATCCGGTCGGCATTCTCGGCGGGATAGGGCTGGCGCTGATGGGGTTGGGCCTGACGCTGCTCGCGCTGCTGCCGGCGTCGCCCAATATTCCCGACATCATCTGGCGGATGGCGGTGTGCGGCATCGGCTTCGGGTTCTATCAGGCGCCCAATCTCAAGGCGCTGATGTCGAGCGCGCCGCCGGGGCGCAGCGGGAGCGCCAGCGGCATCGTCGCGACCGCCCGGCTGACCGGGCAGACCAGCGGCGCGGCGCTCGCCGCCCTGTGTTTCGTCATTGCGGGGCGTGAGGGCGCGACGTTGGCGCTGGCATTGGGCGCGGGCTTTGCCGCGCTCGGCTGCGTGATGAGCCTCCTGCGCCTCGGCACCGCACCGGGACCGGGCGCACGAGGATAGACGCGTTACGCCGCGCGGATGGTGGCGATAAAGCTCTGCACCTCGGTTTCGAGATGCGCGCTTTCCTGCGACAGCGACTGCGCCGCCGTCAGCACCTGGCTCGATGCCGCGCCGGTCTCGCTGTTGCCGCGACTGACATCATGGATGTTGCCTGCGACCTGCGCGCTGAGGCTCGCGGCCTGCTGAACGTTGCGGGCGATTTCCTGCGTCGCCGCGCCTTGCTCCTCGACCGCTGCGGCGATCGTCGATGAAATCTCGGAGATCAGATTGATGGTCGTGCTGATCTCGCGGATGGTCGTCACCGAGTCATCTGTGGCGGCCTGCATGCCGGCGATCTGCGCGCCGATTTCGTCGGTGGCCTTGGCGGTCTGCGACGCCAGCGCCTTCACCTCCGACGCCACCACGGCGAAACCGCGGCCGGCTTCGCCCGCGCGTGCCGCCTCGATCGTGGCGTTGAGCGCGAGCAGGTTGGTCTGCTCGGCAATCGCGGTGATGAGCTTGACCACGTCGCCGATGCGCGCTGCCGCCGCCGACAGCTCGGTGATGCTGGCGTTGGTCTTTTCGGCCTGATGCACGGCCTGCTGGGCGACGCGGCTCGATTCCTGGACCTGACGGCTGATCTCGTTGACCGAGGTGGTGATCTCCTCGGTCGCCGCAGCCGTCGACTGGATGCTTTCGGACACGTTCTGCGAGGTCTTCGCGGCGGTGTTCGAGAGCTGGTTGGTGACATCGGCGGCGTTGCTCATGGTGCTCGCGGTCGCTTCCATCTCGGCCGAGGCCGAGGCGAGCGAACCGACCATTTCGCCGATCATGGATTCGAACTTGCGGGTGATGGCATCGACGGTTTCGGCGCGGCGCATCTTGGCGCTGGCCTCCTGCGCGGCCTGCTCGTCTGCGGTATGCTTGGCGATCATCGCGGTCTTGAACACCTGCACCGCTTCGGCGATCTGGCCGATCTCGGTCTGCTCGCCCTGATGTGGAATATCGGTGGTGAGGTCGCCATCGGCCAGCGCGCGCATCGGCTTCAGGACCGATCCGATGCCGTTGGCGATGTCGCGCACGATCATGAAGGCGGTGGCGGCGCCGAGCGCGATGGCGATGCCGAGCGCGCCCATCACGATCATGAAGGCGAAATCGTAGACCGTCGCGGCGTGATGGCCGGCCGCGGCTGCGCCCTTGTCATTGAGCGCAACCATCTTCTTCAGCATGTCGTCCTGTGCACGTCCGGCGGGCGTTGCGCGTTTGGCGTTGATCTCGCGGGCGCCGGCGCTATCGCCCTTGCGCGCATGTTCGACAACTTCGTGGGCGGCGGCCTGGAATGTCTGCCAGGTCTTGTTCGCCTCCTCATAAAGCGCCTTTTCCTCCGGCGTCGAGATCATTCCCTGATAGGTCTTGCTGGCCGTGTCGTAATCCTTGGTCCGGGCCGCGAGATTGCGTTCGATATCGGCCATGAACTTTTCATCGGGCTCAAGGAGCGAGTCGCGAAGGACTGCGCGATAGCGCGCCGCCTGGATACGCAGTTCGCTCAGGAGGCGGATGCTCGGCAGCCACAGGCTCTGGATGTCGCGGGTGGCGGTGTTGATGGATTTCATCTGGAGAACCGCAAAGCCGCCGAGAGCTCCGAGCGTCATCAGAAGAAGGGTGACGAGCGCAAAGAGCTTGGTGCGAATCGAGAGCCTGGAAAGCATTTGGGAAAATCCTCGATGGCCGTTCTGGCCGGTCTGAAAACATGACACTGCAGCGATCGGACGGGCGTCCGAATCCGGGGCAGGAGTGGCGATGATGGCAAGTTCCAGTCGGAAGCCCTGTCGCGCGAGGTGGCGGGGCGGCCGCGCATAAACTGTAGGCAGATTAGGTGAAGTGTTGGTAAATAGTGGCCATTTGCAGCCTTTTTTCGGGCTGAACGGCCGCGATTCATCCGTTTGTCGTACGCCACACACTTTCGCGGATGGTTGCGGATTCCATCTTTTGCGCAGCGCGGGCCCGTGCCACCATCATCATACCGGGGGTGACGACGGGAGGACCACAATGCGTTGGTGTGTCTCGATCGGAGCGGCGCTGGTCGCCGCGGCCATGGTGGGCGGCGATGTTGCCGGCGTGGCGGCGCCTGCGCCCAAGCTCACCCAGAACCAGCCGGTGGACGAATCCAAGCGTGTCGATGTCGAGCTGATCCTCGCCGTCGATGTGTCCTATTCGATGGACATGGACGAACTGGCGATCCAGCGCGAGGGCTATGCGCAGGCGGTCACTTCCAGTGAATTTTTGCAGGCGCTCAAAACCGGCCCGAACGGGCGCGTAGCGATCACCTATTTCGAATGGGCGGCTTCGCACGATCAGAAGGTGATCATTCCCTGGCGCATCATCGATGGGCCGGAATCGGCGGGAGCGGTCGCCGATGAGATAGCGAAGGCGCCGCTGCGCCGCGCCTCGCGGACCTCGATTTCCGGTGCGATCAATTTCGGCATGGGGCTGTTCGCGGAGAATCCCTATCGCGGGCTGCGCCGGGTGATCGACATTTCCGGCGACGGGCCGAACAACAACGGCGAGCCGGTGACGGTGGCGCGCGACGCCGCGCTTGCCAAGGGCGTGGTCATCAACGGTTTGCCGTTCATGGTGAAGGAGCCGAATTCTTCGACCATGGATATCGACAACCTCGATGTCTATTACGAAGACTGCGTGATCGGCGGGCCGGGCTCGTTCGTGGTGGCGATCCAGGGTCGCGACAAGTTCAAGGAAGCGATCCGCACCAAACTGGTGATGGAAGTGGCGGGCCGGGTGCCCGAGCGTCCGGTGATCCCTGCGGCATCACCGCAGCCGCGCGTGTCGTGCCTGATCGGCGAGAAGATCTGGCAGGATCGGTGGGGGCGATACTAGTTATCGCCGGAACCGCGCCACCAGTTCGACGTGCGGCGTGTGGCGGAATTGATCGACCGGCGTCACGCGCTCGATCTTGAATCCGCCATCGATCAGGATCCGGGCGTCGCGCGCGAAGGTCGCCGGGTTGCACGACACTGCCACCACATGCGCGATCCTGCTTGCGGTGAGTTGCCTGCACTGCGCCTCCGCGCCCTGACGCGGTGGATCGAACACCACGCAGTCATAGTCACGCAGTTCCTGCGCGACCAGCGGGCGGCGAAACAGATCGCGCCGCTCGGCCGTGAGCGGCTTCAGGCCCTGCACCATCTTCACCGCGTTGCGCAGTGCGGTGATCGCTGGCTCGTCGCTGTCGAACGCGGCGACGCGGAATTTCTCCGCCAGCCGCAACGCGAACGGCCCGATGCCGCAGAACAGATCGGCGATCTGTTTGGCGCCCTTGCAGCGCTCGAAGGCGAGACGCGCCAGGGTTTCCTCGCCGGCGACGGTCGGCTGCATGAACGCGCCCGGCGGCAGCGTCACCTGCGCTCTGCCCATGGTCACAATCGGCGGCGCGCGCATGACGACGAGTTCGCCGTGCCGCGTCAACCGCGCGAGATTGTGCCTGGCCGCGAGTTTGGAAATCTCGGTGAGCAGTCTGGCATCGAGCGGGCCGGAGCCGCGGACATCGACATCGAGGCCGTTGTCGGCGGCGGTGATTTGGATATCGAGCGGCTTGTTGGCCGGTCTCAGCGCCTCGGCGAGATCGTTCGCGGCATTGACCGCGTCATGCAACGCTGGATCGAGGATCGGACAGCGGTCGATGGCGATGATTTCGTGGCTGCCTGCCGCGGCAAAGCCGGTGCGCAGAACGCCGCTCTGGCCGCGCCGCGCATGAAACACCACGCGCCGCCGCCCGCTGCCGTGCGCGTCGATCAGGTCATCAACCTCGCAGACAATATTGGCGTGCGCCAGCGTATCAACCACGAGTTGCCGCTTCCATGCGCGATAAGCGTCGGGTTGCCAGTGCTGGATGGCGCAGCCGCCGCAAATGTCGAAATGCGGACAGAACGGCGCGATCCGCGCCGGGCTTGCGTGTTCGACGCGCAAGAGGCGACGGCGATCGGGATGCCCGGGCGCATCCTCGACCTCGACGGTTTCGCCGGGCAACGTTCCGGGCACATAGATCGGCGCGCCGCGATCGGTGATCACACCGTCGCCGCGCTGGCCGACATGATCGATGATCAGGCGTTCAACCACGGTGCGCGCCGATGAAGAATTCACGGTTGCCGTCGCCGCCAAGGATCGCGGACGGAAACACTTCGATGTTGGTGCAGCCGAGTGAGGTGACAAATTCCGCGATGTCATCACACACCGCGCGATGCACCGCCTCGTCGCGCACAATGCCTTTCTTGGCGAGTTTACGGTCGGCTTCGAACTGCGGCTTGATCAGCGCCAGAAGATGCATCGGTGACGCCGCCAGTGGCAGAATGGCCGGCAGCACCAGCTTCAGCGAGATGAAGCTGACGTCGATCACCACGATATCCGGCCGGATCTCCAGCCGCTTGCCGGCGAGGGAGCGGACGTCGGTGTTTTCCATCGAAACGATTTTCGGATTGTCGTGCAGGCTCGGATGGAGTTGCGCGGTGCCGACATCGATGGCGTAGACGAGATTCGCGCCGCTCGCGAGCAGCACTTCGGTGAAGCCGCCCGTGGAGGCACCGACGTCGACGCAGACATGATCTTCGACGTCGATGGGATAGCGTTCCAGCGCCGCTGCGAGCTTGACGCCGCCGCGTGACACCCAGGGGTGCGCGGGCTCGGCTTCAATGACGGCGTCGGCAGGAACGGTTTCGGACGCTTTCTTGATGGTCTTGCCGTTGGCGGTGACGCCGCCGGCCTCGATCGCGGCTTGTGCCCGCGCGCGGCTTTCGAACAGACCGCGTTCAACCAGAAGGGTATCGGCGCGCTTGCGTTCTGTCATCATGCTTCCTCTCACCTCTCCCCGCAAGGGAGAGGGAGTGCATCACATCCGCGACGATGCTCTGCCTATCCATTCACGCCAGCTTGGTCGATGTCGCGTCCTTGCCCAGCGCCTCGAATACCTTGGCGACGATGCCCTTGGCGTCGAGACCGGCTTCCGCATACATCGCTGCCGGCGAGTCGTGCTCGATGAAACTGTCGGGCAGCACCAGGTTGCGCACACGCACGTGGCCATCGAGCGCGCCGTGATCGGTGAGCGTCTGGATCACGTGGGTGCCGAAGCCGCCGATCGAGCCTTCTTCCACGGTGACCAGCACCTCATGCTCGCGGGCGAGCTTGAGCACCATGTCGACATCGAGCGGCTTCATGAAGCGCGCATCGGCAACCGTGGTCGAGAGGCCGTGGGTCGCGAGTTCGTCGGCGGCCTTGAGGCATTCGCCGAGCCGTGCGCCGAACGACAGCAGCGCGACCTTGGAGCCTTCGCGCATGATGCGGCCCTTGCCGATTTCCAGCGGGACGCCGAATTCCGGCATCTCGACACCGCGGCCTTCGCCGCGCGGATAGCGTAGGGCGCTCGGGCGATCGTCGAGTGCGACCTGCGTCGCCACCATGTGCACGAGATCGGCCTCATCGGCAGCCGCCATGATCACGAAGCCCGGCAGCACGCCGAGATAGGTGTTGTCGAACGAACCGGCGTGGGTCGGGCCGTCGGCGCCGACAAGTCCTGCGCGATCGAGCGCAAAGCGCACCGGCAGGCCCTGGATCGCGACATCGTGCACGACCTGATCGTAGCCGCGCTGCAGGAAGGTGGAATAGATCGCGACGAACGGCTTGAAACCTTCGGTGGCGAGACCGGCGGCGAAGGTCACCGCGTGCTGCTCGGCGATGCCGACATCGAAGGTGCGCTTGGGGAATGCCTTGCCGAACAGATCAACGCCGGTGCCGCCGGGCATTGCCGCGGTGATGGCGACGATCTTGTCGTCCTTCTCGGCTTCCTTGATCAGGCTGTTGCCGAACACGCTGGTGTAGGACGGCGCGTTGGACTTCGCCTTGACCTGCGCGCCGGTGGCGACGTCGAACTTCACCACGCCATGATATTTGTCGGGCGAAGCTTCGGCCGGCGCGTAGCCTTTGCCCTTCTGCGTCACGACGTGAATGAGGATTGGGCCGTTCTCGGCGTCGCGCACGTTCTTGAGCACCGGCAGCAGGTGATCGAGGTTATGGCCGTCGATCGGGCCGACATAGAAGAAGCCGAGCTCCTCGAACAGCGCGCCGCCGGTCACCATGCCGCGGGCATATTCCTCGGCACGCAGCGCGCGGTCCTCGAAGAATTTCGGCAGCCGGTGAGCGAGGTTCTTCAGCGCTTCGCGCGCCGAGCCGTAAGTCTGGCTCGAAATCAGCCGCGCGAGATAGGCCGACATCGCGCCGACCGGTGGGGCGATCGACATATCGTTGTCGTTGAGGATGACGATCAGGCGCGAGTTGAGCGCGCCGGCGTTGTTCATCGCTTCATAGGCCATGCCGGCGGACATCGAGCCGTCGCCGATCACCGCGATGACGTTGTTGTCGCGGCCTTGCAGATCGCGCGCCACCGCCATGCCGAGGCCGGCCGAAATCGAGGTCGAGGAATGCGCGGCGCCGAACGGATCGAATTCGCTCTCGCTGCGCTTGGTGAAGCCCGACAGGCCGCCGCCCTGGCGCAGGGTGCGGATGCGATCGCGGCGTCCGGTGAGAATCTTGTGCGGATAGGCCTGATGGCCGACATCCCAGATGATGCGGTCGTCCGGCGTGTTGAACACGTAGTGCAGCGCCACTGTCAGTTCGACCACGCCAAGGCCTGCGCCGAGGTGGCCGCCGGTGACGGACACGGCGTCGATGGTCTCCTGCCGCAGTTCTTCGGCGAACTGGCGCAACTGCTCGGGCTTGAGCTTGCGCATCAGCTCCGGCGTCGGCGCGGCGTCGAGTAGGGGCGTGGGTCGCGAGTTGGACACGTCAGGTTTTCCGAAATGGTTTTGGGGCGCGCCCGGCCCGAGTGGGCATCGCGAGGCGGACCCGTGACTTATATCAATTCAAAAGCAATGCCAATCCGTCGGACGACGAAAGGGTCGTTCCGCGATAGGCGTAAGATCATGAAAATGCTGATGAAACAGGCGTTGTGGCCCGCGAGGCCTTCTTCGCGATTCCGGCTCAACGGCAGTGTAATCGCTCAATTGGGGGCGCGTGGGCGCGAGTCGTTTACTGAACGTCGAGCGGCTCGGTGCCGGCGGGCTGGCCATTGGCATCGGTGGTGATCTTGTCGACGCGGGCTTCGGCCTGACGCAGCAATTCCTCGCAGCGCCGTTTCAGGCTTTCGCCGCGCTCGTAGATCGCAACCGATTCCTCGAGCGGCACCTTGCCGTCCTCAAGGCGCTTCACGATCGATTCCAGTTCCTCGATGGCGCGCTCGAAGCTGAGCGTATTGACGTCCGCCTGCGCAGTGTTGGCCATAATGCGTTCCTGAATCGATGATGTCGTTCGCGAGAATTTAGGTGCGATTTGAGGGGGCAATGTGGCGGCAATGTAGCCGGAGATTCTCGCATTGTCATGGACCACGGGAATGTCATTGCCGGGCTTGACCTGGCAATCCATCTTCAAAAAGCGATGGATGCGCGGGTCGAGCCCGCGCATGACAAATCCTTTGTGTAGGCCCTACTTCCCGATCAGCGCGGTGACGTGCTCGGTCACCGAATCGTGCAGGCCTTGCAGGTCGTAGCCGCCTTCGAGCACCGACACGACGCGGCCTTGCGCGCTCTCGTTGGCCACATCCATCAGCTTCTTCGTCACCCAGCCGAAATCCTGTTCGCTGAGCTGGATGTTGGCGAGCGGATCGCGCCAGTGCGCATCGAAGCCGGCGGAGATCACCAGCAGTTCGGGCGCGAACTTCTTCAGTTGCGGCAAAATCACGCCCTCGAATGCCTGGCGGAATTTCGCGCCGTCATCGCCGGGGCGCAGCGGCGCATTGACCACGGTGTCGTGCTCGCCGCGTTCGGAGGTCGAACCGGTGCCGGGAAACAGCGGCATCTGGTGGGTCGAGCAATACATCACGGTCTTGTCGGCCCAGAAAATCTCCTGCGTGCCGTTGCCGTGATGGACGTCGAAATCGACCACCGCCACGCGGTCGATGCCATACTTGCGCTGCGCATAGCGCGCGCCGATGGCGGCATGATCGAAGAAGCAGAATCCCATCGGTTTCGCCGTTTCGGCATGGTGGCCGGGCGGGCGTGTCGCGACGAAAGCGTTGTCCACCTTGCCGCCCATTACCGCATCGACCGCGGCGACTGCGCCGCCGACGCCGCGCATCACTGCTTCCCACGTACCCGGCGACATCGACGTGTCGCCGTCGAGATAGACCACGCCGTCTTTCGGTGCGACATGCCGCAGCTCGTCGATGTAGTGCTCGTTGTGGCACAGCGCGACGATGTCGAGCGAGCCTTCTGGCGCAAGCTCGCGCACCAGATCATTGAACTGGGGCGCGGCGAGCGCCTTTTCCACCGCCTGCATGCGCGCCGGGCGCTCGGGATGCCCTTCCGGCGTTTCATGATGAAAGGAGGCGGAATGGGTCAGTAGAAGTGTGGTCATTGTCGAACCTGTATCCTGTCACAAAATGCGGCGGTCAGCCTTTCTTGCGCGCGAAGAAGGCAGCGAACGCAGCGGCGGCTTCCTTCGAGGTGAGGCGTTCGCTGAACAGCGCGCTTTCTTCCTCGATGCGATGCATCACGTCAGCCGGCGGCGTCTTGAGCAGCTTGCGCGACAGCGCCACCGCCTCGGCGGGCAGGGCGCTGATCTGGCGCGCGATCTTGCGCGCTTCATCCTCGGCGTGGCCGGGCGCGACCACAGCATTGACGAAGCCGGCCTGCTTGGCCTCCTCGGCTGTCATCTTCTGTCCCATCACCAGCAGCGAGAACGCGCGCTGATGGCCCATCGCCATCGGCACCAGCAGGCTCGATGCGCCTTCCGGCACGAGACCAAGATGGATGAACGGCGTCGAGAAACTCGCCGCGGTGCTGGCGACCACATAGTCGCAATGGAAGATCATGGTGGTGCCGACGCCGACGGCAACGCCATCGACTGCCGCCACCAGCGGCTTGGTGTTGTGGGCGAGCGAGCGCAGAAACTTGATAGCGTTCATTGGCCGCTCGCCGGACGCGTTGCTGCTCGCCTTCATGAAGTCGTCGAGATCGTTGCCGGCGGTGAAAGCGCCAGCGCCGCCGCTCAGCACCAGGCAGTGAATCGCCGATTTGGCCTGCGCGTCGTCGATGGCGCGGCTGATCGCGGCATACATATCCTGCGTCAGCGCGTTCTTCTTGTCCGGCCGCCGCAGCGTGATCACGCGCGTGGCGCCGTCATCGGTGACAGTGACATGGTCGGTCATCGGGCATCCTTTATCTGGAAAAAGCGTGCCGGCTGGCAATCGGTTCCGTGCCACCTTACATGATCCCACAGGACGCCAATATTCATATTGACCGGCTTTGTGAAAGCGATTTCGCCAGGAGACATACGATGCAACTCACCGGCATCCATCATCTGACCGCGATTTCGGCCCAGGCGAAGGACAATCTGGCCTTCTATACCGGTGTTCTCGGTATGAGACTGGTCAAGAAAACCGTCAACCAGGACGATGTCAGCGCCTATCACCTGTTCTACGCCGACGGCAAGGCAAGCCCCGGCTCGGATCTGACCTTCTTCGACTGGCCGGCGGCGCGTGAGCAGCGCGGCACCCGCAGTGTGTCGCGCACCGGCCTGCGGGTGGCCGGTGAAAAGAGTCTCGGCTTTTGGCGTGACCGGTTCATTAAGCTCGGCGTGCACACCGGCAGTGTGACCGAGGTCGATGGCCGGCTGACGTTGCCGTTCGAGGATCCCGAAGGACAGCGCTTCGTGTTGGTGGATGACGCGAGCGGCGAGGCGCATCCATGGGAGAAAAGCCCGGTGCCGGCCGAGCATCAAATTCGCGGACTCGGTCCGATCGTGCTCAACGTGCCTGATCTGGCGCGCACCGCGCGCGTGCTCACCGAGGTGATGAACATGCGGCGTGTGCGCGACTATGCGTCGCCCGACAGCGAACACCGCATCCATGTCTACGAGATGGGCCATGGCGGACCGGCGGCGGAATTGCACGTCATTGAGCAGCATGATCTGCCGGCGGCGCGGCAAGGCGCGGGCGGCGTGCATCATGTCGCGTTCCGCACGCCGGACGAGGCGCAGTATCACGCCTGGGCATGGCGGCTCAACGAAGTGGGGCTGCACAACAGCGGCGAGATCGATCGCTTCTACTTCCGCAGTCTCTATTTCCGCGAGCCGAACGGCATCCTGTTCGAGATCGCGACCGATGGTCCGGGCTTCGCCACCGACGAGCCGATGGAGGCGCTCGGCGAAAAGCTGGCGCTGCCGCCGTTCCTCGAGGATCGGCGCAAGGAGATCGAGGCGGGACTGAAGCCGCTGGGGTGAGGCGGGCGAACGGTAGTGAGTGTGCACGACACTCTGAGTCGTCCCCGCGAATGCGGGAACCCATAACCACAGTAAATTGCTTGTATCGCGGATAGAGCGGCTGTTCAGGGATTATGGGTCCCGGCGTTCGCCGGGACGACATCTCAAACAAAGCAACTGCTTTTCTGGCTTCTGTTCGTGAAACCTACCCCACCAGCACCTCATCGGCGCCGGTGACAGCGTCAGCGCTGTCGATCACCACGCGTTCCAGCGCGCCGGCCTGCACCGCGACGTTCTCCGCGAAGAACCGCGCCAGCGTGACGTAACGCGGCGCGTCCGACTGCAGTGCTTCGTCGCTGCGCGCGGCCAGCGCTTCGCGCGCCAGCATGACGCCGCCAGTAGCGGATGACAGCAGCCGCAGATAGGGCGTTGCGCCGGCGAGCGCATCGTTCGGCGCGCTGGCGATCTTTTCCAAAAGCCACTTGCTGGTGCGCTCCGCCGACTGCAGCGCGTCGCGCAGTTTCGCGCCGGTGGTGCCGAACGCCGGATCGTTCGAGGCCTCGACCTGCTTCACCGTCTCCGACAGTTCGTTCAACAGATCCCAAACCGCTTCACCGCCGGACATCGCGAGCTTGCGCATCACGAGGTCCTGCGCCTGCACGCCGTTGGTGCCTTCATAGATGGTAAGGATGCGCGCATCGCGGACGTATTGCGCGGCGCCGGTTTCTTCCATGAAGCCCATGCCGCCATGAACCTGCACGCCGATGGCCGCGACTTCGTTGCCGACATCGGTGGAGAACGCCTTCGCCAGCGGGGTGAGCAGCGCGCCGCGTGCGGCAGCCTTCTCGCGCACCTTGGCATCGGTCGCGCGATGCGACACGTCGATGGCAACGGCCGTAGCGTAGCAGATGGTGCGCGACGCGGCGGTGAGGCCGCGCATCATCATCAGGTTACGTTTCACGTCGGGGAAGGAGATGATCGGATCGGAGCCGTCGCCCTTCGAGCCGCGCGCCTTGCCCTGCTTGCGTTCCTGCGCATAGGCCAGCGCACGCTGATAGGCGCGGTCGGCGAGGCCGACGCCCTGGATGCCGACGCCGAGGCGGGCCTGATTCATCATGGTGAACATCGCGGCCATGCCGCCGTTCTCCTTGCCGACCAGCCACGCAATCGTGCCGCCCTTGTCGCCCATGGTCATGGTGCAGGTCGGCGAAGCATGGATGCCGAGCTTGTGCTCGATGCCGCTGGCGTAAATGTCGTTGCGCGCGCCGAGCGAGCCGTCGGCATTGACGAGATATTTCGGCGCGAGGAACAGGGTGATGCCCTTCGATCCCGGAGGCGAGCCGGGCAGGCGGGCGAGAATGAAATGAACGATGTTGTCGCTCATGTCGTGGTCGCCATAGGTGATGAAGATCTTGGTGCCGAACAGACGGTAGCTGCCGTCCGGCTGCTTCTCGGCGCGGGTGCGCAGCGCGCCGACGTCGGTGCCGGCCTGCGGTTCGGTGAGCTGCATGGTGCCGGGCCATTCGCCGGAGATCAGCTTTTCGAGATAGATCTTTTTCAGCTCTTCCGAGCCGTGCGCTTCGAGCGCGTCGATTGCGCTGAGCGTGAGCAACGGGCACAGGCCGAACGACAGGTTCGACGCGCTCCAGATTTCATTGACCGCGGAATGGATCGCGAGCGGCAGGCCCTGTCCGCCCCATTCCTCGGGGCCGGACACCGCGTTCCAGCCGCCCTCGCACCAGCGCTTGTAGGCATCGGGCCAGCCCGGCGAGGTGACGACGCCCTTGTCGGTGAGCTCGATGCCCTTCTGGTCTCCGACCTGATTGAGCGGCTCCAGCACGTCGGTGGCGAACTTGCCGGCTTCCTCGATCACCGAGGCGGAAAACTCGGCCTCATAGCCATTATAATGTCCGGCCTCAATCGCGGCCAAAAGGCCGGCGCCGTGGTTGAGGGACAACAGCATGTCGTTGATCGGGGCGCGGTAGGTCATCTCAAACGATCTCTCTCTAGCGATCAGGGCGACTGCCCTGATTCCATGAAACGGCGGGTTTCTCAACTCGCGCCGGCGGGATTTCGGGTCAAGGTTAGCCGCGAATACGGCCGCGCGAAACGGCTGTTTTGGCATCCGACTGCGCGCATCGGCCGCGGAAAAGCCGCGCCGCTTCCGTCAGGGCTGGCTTGTCGCGCTTTGGGTCCGCTGCCGCGCGAGACCTCACATCGTTTATCCTTGTCATCTATTAGTATCTTGTCGGCGAACAACCGAATGTTCTCCTGAACATGGCGCCGAAGGCACTCGAGCTTTCGTACCCAACCTCGAATGCGACGGTCGTGACGGATGCGCCCTCGGCCAGCCGGGAGAGGGCTTCCACCAGCCGTGCCTGCTTGAGCCAGGTCGCGACGCTCATTCCCGTCTCCATTCGGAAGTGACGCGTCAGGGTCCTTCGGCTCATTCCGGTCTTTTCAGACCAGTAGTCGAGGTCCGCATTGATCGAGGGATCTTTCAGGATGCGATCGCACATCTTGCGCAGATTTCGGGAGTGCGGCATGCGGATGTGCAAAGGGCTGACAGGCGCGCTCTCGATTTCGTGGAGGATCAGCTTCACCAGATATCCATCCCGTCCCTCGATGTCGTAGTCGAGCGGAATGCTGACCGACTCGATGATCAGCGCCCGAAGCAGATCGGAAACTTCCAGAACACGGCATTCGGTGGGTAGACGCGCGCTGACACCGGGATCGATGTAGAGCGTACGAAACGACACCGGCCCTCGGCAGATAACCTGATGCTCGATTTCACCGGGGACCCAGATCGCGCGCAGGGGTGGGGCGATCCAGGTGCCGTCCTTGGTTGCGACGCGCGTGACGCCGGATGATCCGTAGAAGAGTTGGGAGCGACGGTGCGCATGCCAGACGGTCGCGTGACCAGGCGGATATTCATCCGCCATCGCCGCGACGGGGCGAGCCACCTCCTGATAGTCGACTGCTCTTCGGCTGCGCACGGTTGGCCCGATCTCTATAGTTTTTGACCCACTAAAGATAGCAGGCCTCATGTCGTGTTTCTACCTTGTGCCCGGGTCCACCAGTGCAACCGGGTGTCAGATAAATGTACGTCCCGCCGCCATTTCGCAGCACGGACATTGAGACGGCCTTCGCACTCATCGAAGAGATCCGTCTTGGCACGCTGATTTCGTCAAAGAGCGAGATCGAAGCGAGTCATCTGCCATTCGTTGTCGACAGGGATGCCAGCGAGATCGGGCATCTCGTGGGGCATTGTGCGCGGGCAAACCCGCAATGGAAAAGCCTTGATGGCGCAAGCGACGTGCTGGTCGCGTTTCTCGGGCCGCACACCTACGTTTCACCGGAGTGGTATGGCACGCATCCGCGTGCGCCGACCTGGCTTTATGTCAGTGTCCATGTTCGCGGCACCGCGAAGATCGTGACCGATCGTGCTGCGCTCCGCCACATGCTGTCCGAGCTGTCGGCCGCGATGGAGCCACCTGGGTCGACGTGGACGCCCGATAGCGTCAGTTCGTATGTCGACCAACTGCTTCCGGGCATCGTCGGATTTCACATCGATATCCTGAGCGTTGAAACGCAACTCCGTCTCGCCCAGCAAAACGGGATCGACGATCGGCATCGCGTGCATCGTGTGCTGAGCGAAGGAACGCTGCCCCAGCGCCTCGTCGGAGAACTCATGGAGCGGTTCTCGTTCGATCATGCCCCCGAGATTCAAAGTCCTAAGCAGGGCAACAAGCACAAGTGAGGAATGGGATGAAACAAGCCTTGTCGGTATTTCGCGATCTCGATCAGGAGACGCTGGACGCGCAGTACAATATTCGTGCGCAGATTCCGGACCATCCGGAGATTTCGCTGAGGTGGGCGAACGAAAGCAGGCAGGTGCGCGAGGCGTTAGATACCCGTGCTCATCTCGATATCCCGTATGGGCCGGATTCCCTGCAAAAGCTTGATCTGTTCGTAACCGAGCGCGCCGGCGCGCCGCTCCTGGTGTTTATCCATGGCGGTTACTGGCGCGCGCAAGACAAGTCCGAATTCAGCTATGTCGCGGCGCCGTACGTCTCCGCGGGCATCAACGTGGCGGTGGTCAACTATCGGCTGGCTCCGCGCGTCACCATGGACGAGATCGTTTCCGACATCCGGGCTTCCGTTGGCTTGCTGCACAAGGCGGGCGGTCTCTACGGCTACGATACCGATCGCCTGTTCGTATCGGGAAGCTCGGCGGGCGGCCATCTCACCGTGATGGCGCTGACGACCGATTGGGAGTCGCTCGGACTGCCGGCCGATACCGTGAAAGGCGGCTGTGCGCTCAGCGGGCTGTATGACCTTGAGCCGATACGGCTGTGTTACCTCAATAAGGAAATCGGGCTCGACACGTCCACGGCAGCGCGCAACAGCCCCATCCGCCACCTGCGAACAGTGGACGCGCCGCTGATCCTGTCGGTCGGTGGGGCCGAGTCCGAGGAATTTCATCGCCAGCAGAATGACTTTGCTGCCGCCTGGAGCGCGGCTGGATCGAAGTGCTCCGTCGTCGATCAGGCAGGTGGGCATCACTTCGACATGATCGACCGCCTGGCAAATCCCAAGAGCGGATTGTGGTCTGCGATGCAGACCATGATCCAGACGTGACTGTTTCAATCTGATTATTTTCAGGAGGATGCAATGAATCGTATTTCGAGGTTCATGGTCACCGCTGCAATGGGCGTCGCTCTGGCGGCTGCGGGTCCATTATTGGCGCAGGCTCAGGACAAAACGGTCAAGATCGGTGTGCTGACCGATCAATCCGGTCTTTATCAGGATCTGGGCGGCGCAGGGTCGACGCTCGCCGCCGAAATGGCGGCCGAGGACTCCGGCTTGCGTGAGAAGGGATGGAAGATCGAGGTGTTGTCCGGCGATCACCAGAACAAGCCGGATGTCGGAGTCAACATCGCGCGCAGCTGGGTCGATGTGAACAAGGTCGATGTCATCGCCGACATCAACAACTCGAGTGTCGCGCTTGCCGTCAACAATATCGCGCGCGACAAGAACGTCATTCATCTGAACTCGGGCGCGGCGAGCACCGATCTGACGAATGCCCAATGCTCGCCCAATACGGTCCACTGGACCTACGACACCTACATGCTCGCCCACAGCACGGGGCAGGCGCTGGTGAAGGCGGGTCAGGGCAGCTGGTTCTTCCTGACGGCGGACTATGCCTTTGGCGCCGCGCTCGAGCGGGATGCATCGTCCATCATCAAGGACTCGGGCGGCAAGGTTCTCGGCTCCGTCAAGCATCCGCTGAACACGTCCGACTTTTCGTCATTCCTGCTTCAGGCTCAGGCGTCCAAAGCCAAGGTCATCGGACTGGCGAACGCCGGAGGCGATACGACGACTGCCATCAAGCAGGCTGCGGAATTCGGGATCACCAAGGGCGACCAGAAGCTTGCAGCCATGCTGTTGTTCATCACCGACGTTAAGGCGATCGGTCTTCAGACGGCGCAGGGGCTCAATCTGACCGAAACATTCTATTGGGACCTGAATGACAAAACCCGCGAATTTTCCAGCCGGTTCGAGGCGCGAATGAAGAACAAGTCACCGCCTACGATGACTCATGCGGGAGTGTACGGCGGCCTGCTGCACTATTTCAAAACGATCGAGGCGATGGGATCGAATCCCCACGACGGCGCCAAGGTCGTCGCCGCCATGAAGGAGCGCAAGACGGATGATCCGCTGTTCGGCCCGGGACTCATTGAAGCGAACGGCCGCGCGATTCATCCGGCTTATCTTTTCGAGGTCAAGAAGCCGTCGGAATCCAAAGGCCCGTGGGATCTGTACAAGCTGATTGGAACGACACCGGCAGAGCAGGCCTTCATGCCTTTGTCCCGCAGCACCTGCGCTCTTTTGAAGAAGTAGGCGCGCTGAGTCAGCGTCGGATGATTGATCTCGCCGCAAGCTCCGCAATGGCATCCTCGCCGAATCCGATCTCGGCGAGGATTTCCGTGCTCTGTTCTCCGAGGCGGGGCGCCAGCCGTTGTGGTTCAGGCTGACTCTCGCTCCATCGCGATGGTACCTTCATCGTGACCATCGCGCCTTCGGATGGATGGCTGACCACCTTGAAGAAGTCGACCGCGCGAAGATGCGGATCTTCGAGAATCGATGATAGGTCGTGCAGCGGCGCGTTCGGGATGTCCGCGTCGTTGAGTTCCTTCTGCCAGTCGGCGGTGGTTCGCAGCAGGAAGATGTCCGCGAGATCGGCGTTGATCCTGTTGATATGTTGCGTGCGGCTGGCGTGGGTCGCGTAAGGCGCAGGGTCGGAGATATGTGTTCCAGCGAGGGCGAGAAATTTCCGCCAATGCGCGTCGGTGTAAATCACGACGCAAAGATATCCGTCGGCCGTTTTGAACGGCCGACGATGCGGCGCCAATAGCCTTGCGTAGCCGCCACCGTCGAGAGCCGGCTGAAAGCTGAGGCCGCCCAGATGATCTCCGAGCACAAAGCTCGCCATGGTCTCGAACATCGGAATGTCGATCTTCTGACCCTTGCCGGTCTGGTCGCGGTAGCGAAGGGCAGCCAGTAATGCGTTGACGGCGTGAAGGCCGACGATGCGGTCAGCGATATTGACCGGCACATAGCGCGGCGTGCCGTCGCCCGTTTCAGCGAGCAGCGCGGAAACGCCGGATGAACCCTGAATCAGGTCATCATAAGCGGGGTTCTCGGCATACGGTCCGTCCTGCCCAAAGCCGAACGTCCCGACATAGATGATGCTAGGATTGGCTGAGGCGATTGCTTCGTAAGACAGCCCGAGCCGTGTCATCGCTTGCGGTCGGATGTTGTAGATCAGTGCGTCCGCTGTTTTCGCCAAACGCAGCACGATGTCCAGGCCAGCCTCGGTCTTGATATCGACAGCGATGCTGCGCTTGCTGCGATTGGCATGGAAGAACATCCCGCCCATTTCACCACTTCGGCCGGGCCCGATCTTTCTGACGATGTCGCCATCCGGGCTTTCGAGCTTGATGACGTCAGCTCCCATGTCACCGAGGATCGATGTGGCGTAAGGCCCCATCAGTACGGACGTCAGGTCGAGAATGCGAATGCCGTTGAGCGGTCCCATAAAGCTTCAAACCTTCAGGCAGTTTCCATGCGCGCAGTTGTCGTGCGCGACGATATTGCGCGGCTCCATCGGATAGGTCCAATATAGGATTTCACAAAATCGCATAAATTCCAGTTATGAAACGTCGACGAGAGGGATGACCTTGGCGGGACCGAAAATGATGATCGGCAAGATCGAGCTGCGGCACCTCCGTTATTTTCTGACCACCGTGGAGGAGATGCATTTCGGCCGCGCCGCCGAGCGTCTGGGCATCGCGCAGCCTGGGCTCAGTCAGCAGATCAAGATTCTGGAGGGGATTGTCGGAACTCCGCTGTTTGATCGCACGAAGCGCGCGGTCCAGTTGACGCTTGCTGGCGAAATCCTTGCAGGCGAGGCACGAAAGACGATTGCTCAATCGGAAATGGCGCTTCTCGCCGCCCGGCAAGCCGGGCGAGGTGAGGTCGGCCGGATTGCAGTGGGTTATGTCGGTTCGGCGGCCTACACGGGCATGCTGACAAAGGTCATCAACAAGTTCCGCGATGATTACCCGGCGGTCGAGCTGCAGATCTCCGAAATGGAAATGCTGCAGCAGCTCAATCAGATCAGCGAAGGAAAACTGGATATCGGCTTCATTCGGCCGCCGGTTCCATTGCCGATCGGAATAGCAAGTGTCGAGGTGTTGCAGGAGCGCCTAGTGCTCGCGATCCCGTCAACTCATTCGCTGGCATCGCGTGAGCGCGTTCCATTGGCCGCGTTCAACTCCGACATTTTCATCACGCCGCGCCATCCGCCAAAGGTCAGCTTTCACAAATATACGACGCAGGCTTGCCAGGCTGCCGGATTCTTTCCGCGCCTCGGGCCGCAGGGGCGGGATTTCGTCACCATCACGAGCATGGTGTCGATCGGATTGGGGGTGGCGCTGGTTCCGCAGTCGGTGAAGTGCATCCAGCTGCCCGATGTTCGCTTCAAGCAGATCGTCGGCAAACCGATCTATGCCGAGTTGGCGGTGGCCTTCCGCCGTAGCGAGCCGTCGCCGGCTGCGCGCGCGTTCGCTCAGCATGTGCGACGATTTGCTTCGCCAAATCCCAGGCAAACGCCGGCTGCGCGCGTCCGATAAGTCAAACCTATCGAAAAATCCAGATCGGCGTATTGGAACAATCGAAGCCTGCAGTCGATACTGGCGCTTCGATTGTTGGACGCTGCCGGGGTGATCGGCCGCGCCATGGCTAACCAGGCGGCAGCGGCGCCAGACCGCAAGGGAGGGAACAGGTGATGACTGGACGAATTGGCGGATTGGCTCGGTGGCTTTCACTTGCCGCGTTCGGTGTCCTTTCAACGACGGCCGGGCAGGCGCAGACGTCGAACGCGAACCCGATCAAAATTGGCGTGCTGGGCGATATGTCCGGCTATAACGCCGATATTTCCGGGAAAGGCGCCGTCGAGGCCGTGAAGATGGCCGTTGAAGATTTCGGCGGCAACGTTCTCGGACGGCCGATCGAGGTGGTTTACGCCGATCATCAGAACAAGCCCGACATTGCGTCGAACATTGCACGCCGGTGGTACGACACTGAGGGCGTCGAGGTCATTACGGATCTGGTTGGGTCAGGAAACGCGTTGGCGGTGATGTCGCTGGCCAACGAGCGCAAGAAACTTGCGTTTCCGGTCAACGCATCGTCATCGGACATCAATGGAAAGTCCTGCAACCCGTACACGTTGCAGTACAACTTCGACTCCTACGCCCTGGCCAAGGCGACGACGAACGCGATCCTGAAGAAAGGCGGCGACAGCTGGTTCTTCGTGACGGCGGACTATGCATTTGGTCACGCGACCCAGAAAGACGTTGAGGGATTTGTCAAAGCAGGCGGCGGAAAGGTGATTGGCGCGGTGCGCCATCCGGCAGGGACCGCGGACTTCTCCTCTTTCATCCTCACTGCTCAGGGCTTTGGTGCAAAAGTCATTGCCCTCGCCAATGCCAGCAGTGACACGGTCAATTCGATCAGGACAGCCAGCGAGTACGGCGTCACCCAAGGCGGCAAGCAGACGCTGGCCGGAATGTTGTTCTTCCTTTCGGATGCTCATGCGCTGGGCCTCAATCTGGCTCAAGGTCTGACCTTCACGACGTCGTTCTATTGGGACATGGATGATGAAACCCGTGCCTGGTCGAAGCGTTACTTTGCACGCGTGGGAAAAATGCCGACCATGGTGCACGCGGCAAACTATTCCGCGATCATCCACTATCTGAACAGCGTCAAGGCGACCGGGTCGCTCGATGCCGACCGTGTCATGGCTTCGATGAAGCAGATGCCGATCAACGACTTCTATACCAAGGGCGGGAAGATCAGGGACGACGGGCTTATGATCCACGACCTGTTCCTGATGCAGGTGAAGACGCCTCAGGAAAGCAAGTATCCCTGGGACTATTACAAGTTGATCGCCAAGGTTCCTGCGGCAGAGGCATTCCGGCCTGTTGAAGAAAGCCAGTGTCATCTGCTTAAAAAGGGCTAGCTGTCGGTCGCGGTTGCTGGCCTGCTTGGTTTGGAGATGAAATGAGCGTTGAAAAGTATCTGGTTAGGGCCGGGTCGGTGGCGGGTTATTCACCGGCCAATCATCGGCACACCGTGAATTCCCGATTGATCGGCCGCGAGAATGTCGGCGCCCAGAATCTCGAAGTGGTTCTGGGTGTCATGGAGCGCGGCCCCGGCGCGTTGCCACACGCCCATCCCGATCTCGAGCAAGTGTGCTATCTGCTCGAGGGCAGCGCGCATGTGACTGTCAATGATGCGGAGTTCGATTTAGGGCCGGGCGACTGCTGTTTTTTCCCCGCGAAAGCAAAGCACTCGTTCGTCGTGACAAGCGATGGGACGCGGGTGCTCGTGATCTATTCTCCTCCGTACGAAGAAAACCCAAACCGCGTCACCCTTGATTAGGACGTGAGGGGCTCGGCGTCGCGAGGATCATCGACGCGCGGCCCACGCTCCGGTGCGGCAGACAATTTCAACTGTCGAGGATCGCAACGGCGCGCGTCCACCCTGCGGATGCGCGCTCGATCTTGACGGGGAAGCACGACACCATGAAGCCGGTCGAAGGAAGTTGTTCGAGATTGTGCAGCTTTTCGATGTGGCAATAGCCGATATGACGACCGGCCTTGTGACCTTCCCAGATCAGGCTGGCGTCCTTCGTTTCGGCATAACGTTGGGCCGTGAACACGAATGGTGCGTCCCAGCTCCAGCCATCGATGCCGGTGAGGCGGACGCCGCGCTCCAGCAGATACATGGTGGCTTCATAACCCATGCCGCAGCCTGAGTTGACGTAATCCTGCTGGCCGTATTTGACGCCGGCGCTGGTGTTGACCACCACGATCTCCAGTGGCTTCAGCGTATGGCCGATGCGCTTGAGTTCGTCTTCGACATCCTTCGCGGTCACGACATAGCCGTCGGCGAAGTGGCGGAAGTCGAGCTTCACGCCGGGCTGGAAGCACCACTCCAGCGGTACTTCGTCGATGGTCCATGACCGCTCGCCGCGATTCATCGTGGGATGAAAGTGATACGGCGCATCGAGGTGGGTGCCGTTGTGGGTGGAGAGTTGAACGGTCTCCACCGCCCAGCCCTGGCCATCCGGCAGGTCTTCCTTCTTCAGGCCATCGAAGAACTGCAGCATGCGCGGCAGCCCCTGCTGGTGGTCGATGTAGGTGATGGTCGGGTGATTGCCCGGCGGGTCGGCGGGCACATCGTTTTGCAGCGGAACGGAAATGTCGATCAGTTTGCGGGCCATGGGATGCTTTCCACTCGTGGACGGGTGTGGGACGTCACACGTCCTGCCGTTCCACCTTGTTGCGCAGGATGCCGATCTTCTCGACTTCCAGTTCGATGGTGTCGCCGTGCTCTAGATACAGGCCGAGTTCGAGCCCGCAGCCATTGCCGACGGTGCCCGAGCCGATGAATTCGCCGGGCATCAGAGTCTCGTCCTTGGTTACGTGGGCAATGATCTCTTCAAACGGAAACAGCATGCCCTCGGTGGTGCCGCGCGAGCGGGTCTCGCCATTGACGCGCGCTTCCATCTTCAGCTTGTAGGGGTCGCCGATCTCATCCGGAGTCACGATCCATGGACCGAGCACGTTGCCGCCGTCGAAACTCTTGCCCTTGGCGGGGCCGAGCCGACCTTCCATCTCGACGCGCTGCGCATCGCGCGCGGAGAAATCGTTGAAGATGGTGTAGCCGAAGATGTGGTCGCGGGCCTTCGATGCCGGAATGTTGGCGCCCTTGTTCTTGGTGATGATGCCGAACTCGAGTTCGTAGTCCATCACCTTGCTGTAGCGCGGCCACTTCACGGTGGTGTTGGTGCCGCGCACGCTGAACCGGTTGGTGATGTAGAAGATCGGCTGCTTGCGATAGACCTCGGGCAGCTCGCCGAGGGGTTCGGCCTCGATCCGCGCCAGCTCCTCCATGTCGTTTTTCGCCCGCGCGGCGAGTTTCCGCTGGCCGCGTGGCGCCTGCAGGATGTGCATCGGGAACGACATGCCGTCGCGCATCTGCCGGGGCTCGGGCAGGGGCGCCAGAATTTCCGCGCCGTCCACGGCGATGGAGAGATCGGCGTCCTTGCCGTGACGATCGAAAAGATTGCGCGCTGCATCCAGTGCGGGGGCACCAGCATCGATCAGCGCCAGCATCGAGGCGAAGGCGGGATTGGCCGTGCCCGCGCGGGCTGCCGCAGCGGCGAGATCGAAAATCCGGCGATCGCCGTCATGAACAATGCCGATTTTGTCGTGGCCGCTCGATCGGAAGGTGGCGAGTTTCACGGAATGCTCCCTTGCTTTGTCTAAAAATATATGATCAAAAAAAATATCGATAATCAAGCCTGGTTCGAAACAAAGGATCGGTCTCTTGGCTTCGGGTTCTCGGCTGAAGGCTGGTCACAGGCAGATAAACTCCGGGAGTGACGTCATGAGAGTGTTTCTCGCCGGCTTTGCGATCGCCGCGATGTTGGCGGCGTCCGCGCAGGCGCAGACCAGGATTCAGGTCGGCTGCACGGCGACGTCGGACTGCGCGTCGGCCATGATCGCGGTCGATGAAGGCATCTTCAAGAAGCACGGCCTCGACGTGCAGATGACGCCGATCGCCATCAATTCCAATATCCCTGCGGCGATCCTGTCGGACTCGATCCAGATCGGCGGCCCGACCTCGACAGTGTTTTTGCAGGCGGCCGATGGCGGGCTCGATCTTGTCGCGATTGCCGGTGCAACCGTCATGAGCCCGGTCTCCAACGGCAACATCACCGCGTTCGTGCGCAACGGCATCACCATCAAGGAGCCGAAGGATTTCATCGGCAAGAAGGTCGGCGCGCCCGGCCTCAATGCCTTCCTGCACGTGCTGTTCGTCAAATGGCTTGTGGAGAAGGGTGTCGACCCGAAGAAGGTCAATTTCGTCGAAGTCACGTTCCCGACGATGGCTGACATCATCAAATCCGGCGGCGTCGATGCGGTGCTGACGTCGGAGCCGCTGGTGACGCGCATGACCAAGGCAGGCCTTGGCTCGGTGGGGGCGCATTACGCGGTTGATCTTGGCCGTACCGATCCGATCATCTTCTATGCGGCGTCGCGCCAGTGGGCTGAGAAGAACGCGGAGACGGTAAAGAAATTCCGCGCCGCGATTGCGGAAGCTGCGAAGATCGTCAACGGCGATCGCGAAAAGGCATCCGTTGCGATCTCCAAATTCACCAAGCAGCCGATCGAACTGGTGAAGGCGACGCCGCCGAACAAATCAGAGCCGGCACTCACCCCCGAGCAGCTTGCATGGTGGATCGAGGTGATGTCGTCGCAGAACATGCTCCAGTCGAAGCTCGACACCAAGAAGCTGGTTCTCAATTGAAGGCTGCCGCATGGCGTTGCCCGAGCGCGAAACCGAACAGGACTCTTCGGAGGCGAGCACGCTGAGCGAGCGCGCCGTGCGGTTGGTCGAGCACGATATTCTTGCGGGCCATCTGGTGCCGGGGTCGCGGCTCGGGATCGTCGATCTGGTGCGGCGCTACGATATCGGCGCGACGCCACTGCGGGAGGCGCTGTCGCGGCTGATGTCCCGCGGCCTGATTACCGGGGTGGGGCAACGCGGGTTTCGCGTTGTCGATTTGAGCCGCGAGGATCTCGCGGACATCACGCGGATGCGCATTGCCGTTGAGACCGAGGCGCTGCGGCTCTCGATGCAGCAGGGAGATGATGCCTGGGAGGCGAATATCCTGAGCGCGTTGCATCAGATCCGCCGCCATATCGAACGCACCGGCAACGACTTTCGTGAGGGCACGGAAGATTTCGACCGGCTGCACAAGGGCTTCCACACCGCATTGCTGGCGGCCTGCGGTTCGAAGCGGCTGCTTGCCGCGCATTCCGAAACCTACGATCAGGCCTATCGCTATCGCCGGATCATGCTGCGCGATTTCGACAGCGGCAAACGGTTCGTGCGCGGGCATCAGATCCTGGCGGATTGCGTGATCTCGCGTGACATCCCTGCCGCGCAGGCGATGCTGACGTCGCATCTGCAATCAACGCTGAACTACGTTTATCCGTCGGGCGAGGGGCACTGAATCATGACCACTGCTGCGCCATCGACGAGCAAGGGTTATGCAGTACCATTGTCCGCGCAGGACAAGCAGATCGCTTTCGATGCCGTGACGCTCGATCTCGGCGGCAAGACGATCATCGAAAAGCTGACGCTGGACGTCAAACCCGGCGAATTTCTCTGCATCGTCGGTGCGTCGGGATGTGGCAAGACCACAGCGCTGCGTCTCGCTGCGGGACTTTACCAGCCGACGAGCGGCGCGGTGACGTTCGACGGGCAGCCGATGACCCATCCGCGTCGCGAGATCGCCATCGTGTTTCAGGACTACGGCAAGGCGCTGCTGCCCTGGCGCACGGCTGCCGGCAACATCGCGCTGGCGTTGGAAGCGGCACGCGTGCCGAAAGCTGAGCGGGCGGATCGGATCGTGACCCTGCTCGGAAAGGTCGGTCTTCCCAATCATGCCGAAAAGTATCCGGGCGAGATGTCGGGCGGCATGCAGCAGCGGCTGCAGATCGCGCGTTGTCTGGCTCAGGAGCCGAAGGCTCTTTTGATGGACGAGCCGTTTGGCGCGCTCGACGCGATGACGCGGCAGGGCCTGCAGGACGAATTGCTGGCGCTGGTCGCGGCCAACAATGCCACCGTGGTCTTTGTGACGCACGACCTCGACGAGGCCATCTATCTCGGAGACCGGGTGATCGGCCTGCTGCCACATCCGGGCCGGATCGGGATCGAGCTTTCGATCGACCTGCCGCGCCCGCGCGACCAACTGGTGACGCGGGAGCATCCCGAATTCCTGCGGCTGCGGCGGACGCTGTTCGACTTCATCAAGGCGACTGAGCATTGACCTCCGAGCGGGCCAAAGCCTTCATTCTGCCGCTCGTGCTCCTCAGCGTCTTCGAGATTTGGGCGCGCATGGTGCATCTGCAGAGCGACAGCCTCGCGCCGCCGAGCGCGATCCTGCTGGCACTCGGCGAGGCGTTCGCCGATGGGTCGATCCTTGTCGCGACGCGCGACACGCTGTTCGCGGCTTTCGTGGGTCTCGTTGTCGGCAGCGTCATCGGGCTGATCCTGGGTATTGCTTTCGGCATTTTCCAAACCCTCGACCGCTTGATGGAAGTCACCGTCGAGGCCATTCGGCCCATTCCATCCATCGCACTGCTGCCGATCGCGCTGATCGCTCTCGGCTTTGGCTATCGCATGGAAATCGCGATTGTTGCGTTCGCCTGCGTTTGGCCGATGTTGATCCTTAGCCGCGCCGCCGTGCGGGACGTCGAGCCGAGGTTGATGGAGGTGGCGCGCGTGTTGCGGCTGTCGCCTGTGCAAAGTGTGCGCTCGATTGTCATCCCCGCTGCGCTGCCGCGCATTTTCGTCGCCGGGCGTCTTGCGGCGGGAATTGCGCTGATTGTCGCCGTCACTGTCGAGATTGCCATCAACCCACTCGGTCTCGGGGCAGGCATCATGCTCGCGCAGCAGGCGCTGCGGCCGGACCTGATGCTGGCTTATCTGGTCTGGATCGGATTGCTTGGTTACGCACTGAATGCGGCTTTGATGGCCGCGCAACGTCATCTCTTCGGCTACGTCGCCGTTGTCGAGGAGCCGTCATGAATCGAACCGCGTTGATGTGGCGTTTGGCGAGTTTCGCAGTGGCCGCCGCCGTCGTCGCCCTGTGGCAATGGATCGCCGATGCCCGGCTGGTGTCTCCGGTGTTCCTGCCCGGGCCGGATCGCGCATGGGCTTCGCTCGTACGCGGGTTTACGGCTGGCGACCTGTGGGAAAAAGTAGTCGGCACACTCGAGCATATGGCGCTCGGCTGGCTGGCGGCGTCGATTGCAGGCATCGCGCTGGGCGCCATGATCGGTTCGTCGCGCCGGATGCGCACCTATGTCGCGCCGTCGCTGGAATTTTTGCGTCCGCTGCCGGTGTCAGCGATCATTCCCGTCGCGATTGCGTTGTTCGGCCTCACGCAGGGCATGGCATTGTTCGTGATCGCGTTCGGCGCGATCTGGCCGATCATGCTGGCAACGGTTCACGGTTTTGCTGCGGTCGAGCAGCGCCTGTATGAAGTCGCGCGGTCGCTTCATCTGTCGCGCGCCGCTGTCATCTTCAAGATTGCCTTGCCATCGGCGAGTCCGGACATCATCGCCGGAATGAGGCTCAGCCTGACAGTTGCACTCATTCTTTCGGTGGTGTGCGAGATGCTTGCCGGGCTCGATGGGCTGGGGCACTGGGTTCTGTTGTCCGCGCGCGCCTTTCGCTCTGCCGATCTGTTCGCCGGCGTGATTTTGCTCGGCATCATCGGCTACGTCACGGCGCTGGCGATGAATTTTGCCGAAGTCCGCTTGCTCGCCTGGCGCACGGCGCGCCACTAACTTCACCAGGCCGGGTCCACGCCGTTGCTCCCGCGAATGGTCCGCTATGTTAGCGGAAAGCGCATGGTGAACCTGGCGCCGCGACCTGGGGCATCCTCGACGACGATGCTTCCATGGTGAGCGTCCACAATTTTCTTGACGATCGATAGTCCGAGGCCGGCGCCGCCGGCGGTACGCTGGGATCGCCGCCAGAATCGCTGGAAAACCGATTTGCGGTCCGCCAGCGGCACGCCATCGCCATTGTCGATAACGCTGATCGCACCATCAGGGCTAACGATAATCTCGATCGCTGTACCTTCGGGCGTGTGATGAAGAGCGTTTTCAACGAGGTTTCGCGTTGCACGCCGGATCATCTCCGCGTTTCCTTTAACATGCACGGGCTCATCCGCGCACGTCAATTCGATGCTCTTTCCACGCTTCAGCGCCAATGGCGCGATGAATTCCGCGACCTCGACGCAAACCTCGCGAAGATCCGCGACCGCGTCCGGATCGACCACGGCGGTTTCGAGTTCCGTCGCGTCGAGCAACTGGCTGACAACACGGCTCATGTTCTCGATGTCCCGCCCCAGGGCATGGCTTGCCTCGCTATGCGGGAGAGTCTCGATCCTGGTGCGAAGGATGGCCAGCGGTGTTCGCAGTTCGTGCGCCGCATCGGCGGCAAATTCACGCTGAGTGAGAAAGCCATGCTCCAGCCGATCAAGCGCCTGATTGACGGCTTCCACGAGCGGCAGAATTTCAGGAGGCATATCGTCGGTCGGCAGGCGAACGTCAAGGCGTGTGGGACTGATGTGTCGCGCCCGGTCCGACGCGCGATGCAGTGGTCTGATCGCCAGGCGGAATATAATGATGTCGGCAGCGAGCAGGAGAAGGAGAACCGGAACGATGATCCAGACAACCTGCCGCAGGAAGTTGGCCAGCACATCGTCGACCACCACGTCACGATGCGACAGCTCTTCCGCGACTTGTATCCAGATTTGATGGCCGCCGATATCCTTGCGAGCGCTGGCGCCGGCGATGGTTTTGGCTCCGCCGGGAGTCCGGGCCTTGTGTGGGACGATGCCGGTCGCGTTCGGGTCAATCGCAAACAGCGACGTCTTGGCGGGACTCGATGAGAAAATCACCGAGCCCGCGTCGTCGATGATCGCATATCTGTAGCGGCCGTAGGCGTTCGAATATTGATCGCGCACGCCGTCAGGAAGACGAAGGGACCATCCTTCTCCGGCCGATGGAGGTTTCAGATGGCGGGCAAACAGCTCGATCTGGGTCGCCATCGTGTCCAACTGAAGTTTGGCGACATCCGATGCCAGCGACCAGTGCAGGACGGACCGCAAGACAAGCGCCGCGACGATGACTGCGACAATATGAAGAACGACAATGCGCGACAGGATTGATTTTCGCAGCGGCACCTAGTCGCTCTCCATCATCACATAGCCGACGCCGCGAATTGTGCTGATCTTCACCTTTGCACCGATGTCCAGAAGCTGCTTGCGCAGACGATGGACATAAACCTCGACGGCATTGGAGGCGACATCTCCGGTCAAGCCGAATATCTGATCCTCAAGAAGTTTCTTGGACACGACGCTGCCCTTGCGGCGGAGAAGCAGCTCGAGCACCGCGATCTCCCGGGCGGATAGATTTTGAGGCTTCATATCGACAAACGCTTGCCGGCCTTCGGTGTCGAAGGTCACGTTGGCAAGACGAAGCGAGCTGCCGAGCATATGTCCGGGGCGTCTGAGCAGCGCTTCGAGCCGCGCCACCAGCTCATCAAAGGCAAACGGCTTAACGAGATAGTCGTCCGCTCCGTTGCGCAGTCCGCTGACCCGGTCCTCCACACCTCCACGCGCCGTGAGCACGAGGATCGGGATTGGATCCTTACGATGCCGCAACTCGCGCAGGATCGAAAGCCCGTCGCCATCAGGCAGGCCGAGGTCGAGAATCAATGCTGCGTAACGTGTCGTTCCGAGCGCGCTGGAAGCGTCGGCGACATTGGTGAGCAGATCAATCTCGTACCCGGCCGCCTGCAATCCCTTCGCCAGAAGGTCAGCCAGTTCTTCGCTGTCCTCGACAATCAAGACTCTCATGGGTGCGATCGCTCCCTTGTTCCTCCTGTTGTCGTGGTTCGCAGAGCGGGAGCGAGTATTGGGATCATTCCGGCCTCGCGGAAGCGTGGCTGTAAGCTGTGTGTAAGGTTGCTGTCATAACCGTTGTTGTAAGGCTGCCGTAAGATGCAACTTCTATAGCATATACGGTTTGCCGGATGAGGGTGCATCGCTCTCACGCGGTGACGTTCACTTGCACAGGCAAGGCCTCGGGCCGACGTTAAAAATTGATTTCTGACGGAGCAAGCTTGCCCGGCGCTTGGCGAGGCAAGGGGAATAGGGATATGGGATCATGCGTCGTCTGATGTCACTCTGGCGAGCGTGGGCCGTCCCGCGGTTTGTCATCGGCCTGATGACCGCACTTGCCATGGTGGTGACGGCTGCAATCGTCCTGAAAGTCGATCGCGGTAGTGCCGCCCGGAATTCAGCGCTGGACAGCGAAATCAACCGACCTGATGGAAAGTTGCGTCTGACGGCTTCGCAATGGGGCACCGTGACGGTGCAGCCGGTCGAGCAACACGCATTCCGCTCCGAATTCCGCACTGAAGGAAAGATCGCAATCGATCAGAACCTGTCTACTCGTATCTTCGCACCATATGCGGGCCGGGTGACAAAATTGATGGCCGCGCCCGGCGATGATGTTCAGAAGGGACAGCTTCTGTTTGTGATCGCGGCGGCGGACTCCGTCGATGCTCAGAAGGATTTCGTCGTCGCCCTGACGACCCGGAACAAGGCGGTTTCGCAGGTCAATCTTGCGCAGATCGTCGAGCGAAGGATGTCGACTCTGGCGAAGGACAAAGCCGCGTCGCAGCGAGAATGGCAGGAGGCTCAGGCCAATCTCACCGCCGCGGAGAACGATTCCCGTTCAGCGGAAATTGCCCTTCAGGCCGCGCGCAACCGATTGCGGCTGGTTGGGAAAACCGACGCGGAAATTGAAGCATTCGAGAAGACGGGCGCGCTTACGCCCGATGCTCCGGTATACGCTCCGCTGGCCGGAACCGTTCTGCAACGCAAGGTCGGTCCCGGGCAGTATGTCAGCGCGGGAGCAGGCGACAGCGATCCGGTGTTTTTGATCGGAGACACGTCGAAAGTCTGGATCGCGGCCTATGTCCGCGAGACCGATGTCGCCAAGATCCAGATCGGCGAGCGCCTTGTATTCAAGGTGCTGACCCAGCCGGATCGCGTGTTCGAGGCGCGGATTGATTATGTCGCGCCGGGAATTGACCCTGACAGCCGACGGCTTCTGGTCCGCGCCAGCGTCGACAACGCGGACGGACTGCTCAAACCCGAGATGTTCGCGAGTGTCACGATTGTCACCAGCGAGGGGACGCCAATGCCGGCGGTGCCGCTCGAGGCGGTGATCTATGAAGGCAGCAACGCGCGCGTCTGGGTCGTTGGCGAGGACCAATCAGTCGAATTGCGTCAGGTCAGGCTTGGGCAGTCGGACGGCCCGCTCATCCAGGTGCTGAACGGACTCAGTGCAGGCGAGAAAATCGTGACGCGCGGAAGCCTGTTCATCGACCGGATGACGGTTGCCAATCGAACCTGACAGAGACTGGTAGTTCGTCATGATCAATCCGATCGTCGCGTTCGCATTGAGGCAGCGCGTTCTGATGCTGGTCGTGTTCGTCATGATGCTGGCTGGCGGGCTTGCGGCGTTCAGGGTCCTGAATATCGAGGCCTATCCCGATCCCGTTCCCCCCATGGTGGATGTGATCACTCAAAGCACGGGACTCTCGGCCGAAGAGATCGAACGCTACATCACGATCCCGATCGAGACGCAGCTCTCTGGCGTGCCGAATCTCCATGTGATGAGAACCATCTCTCTTTACGGATTGTCGGACGTCAAGCTGCAGTTCACCTACGCCTATAGCTATGACGAGGCGCTCCAGCAGGTGCTCAATCGCCTCGCGCAACTCTCCGGGTTGCCGGATGGAGCTCAGCCCACCATCAGTCCGGTCAGCCCGATCGGTGAAATTTATCGCTACCGGCTTGTCGGTCCGCCGGGCTACAGCGTGCTCGACCTCAAGACCCTTCAGGACTGGGTCTTGCAGCGCCGCTTCCGCGCCGTTCCCGGTATCGTGGATGTCGTCGGCTGGGGCGGGAAGACCAAGACCTTCGAGTTGCAGGTCGATCTCGACAAGCTCATCGCGCACGGCCTGACGTTGCCGCAATTGCTGCAGACGTTGCGAAGCAGCAACCTGAATGTCGGCGGCAACATCGTCAATCTCGGCACGCAGTCGGCGGTCGTGCGCGGTGTCGGTCTCATCCGGTCGATCGACGACATCAACAACACCATGCTGACGCAGGTTGGCGGCAATCCGGTGTTGATCCGCGATGTCGCCACTGTGATCATCGGTCATAAACCCCGGCTCGGTATCGCGGGCCAGGATAACAGCGACGACATCGTCGAAGGCATCGTCCTGATGCGCCGTGGCCAGCAAAGCACGCCGACCATCGCGCGGGTGAAGGCCGAGGTCGAGCGTATCAATACCTCGGGCATCCTGCCGCCGGGTGTTCGGATCGAGCGCATCTACGATCGTCAGGACCTGATCGACACCACAACTCATACTGTCCTGCACAACATGATGGTCGGCATCCTGCTGATCTTCGTGCTGCAGTGGCTGTTCCTCGGTAATCTGCGCAGCGCGTTGATCGTGGGCGCGACAATTCCGTTCGCGTTGTTCTTTGCCATCGGAACCATGGTTTTGCGCGGGGAGTCCGCCAATCTGCTGTCGGTCGGCGCGATTGACTTCGGCCTGATCGTCGATGCGACCGTGATCATGGTCGAGCGGGTATTCCGGCAGCTCGGGCATATCGGTGATACGGCGTCGCCCGCGGATGACCATGCGTCCGGATTCCGCGGAAAACTGCTCGCGATCTATATCGCGGGCACCAGCGTGAGCCGTTCGATCCTGTTCGCCACCGGCATCATCATTGCGGGCTTCATTCCGCTGTTCACCATGAGCGGTGTGGAGGGACATATCTTCGGCCCGATGGCGAAGACCTACGCCTACGCCATCGCGGGAGGCCTGCTCGCAACCTTCACAGTCACTCCCGCGCTCAGCGCGCTTCTGTTGCCGGAGCATGTTCAGGAGACTGAGACATGGCTGGTGCGCACGCTGCATCGTTTCTACAGTCCGGTTCTGCGGCTTGCCGTCGCGAACAGGAAGATGGCGGTTGCTGTGACGCTGACGGTGTTCATTCTGGCGGGCGTCGCGATGCGCTTTCTGGGATTGGAGTTCCTTCCCAAGCTCGAAGAGGGCAACCTGTGGATCCGCGCCACCATGCCGGCCACGATCTCCCTTCAGGAGGGGAATGGCTACGCGAACCGGATGCGCGAGCTGATCCGCAGCTTCCCCGAAGTGGAGACGGTCATCTCCCAGCATGGCCGCCCCGATGACGGCACGGATGCTGCGGGCTTCTTCAATGTCGAGTTCTTCACGCCGCTGAAGCCGGTCAGCCAGTGGCGTCCCGGATTGGACAAGGAAAAGCTGACGGAGGAAATCCAGGCGCGACTCAACGCGGAGTTTCCCGGCATCGAGTTCAACTTCTCGCAGTATCTGCAGGACAATGTCGCCGAGCAGGTGTCGGGCGTTAAAGGCGAGAACTCGATCAAGGTGTTCGGCAACGATCTGCAGGAATTGACCGACACCGCCGACAGGATCAAGGCGGTGCTGGCGACGGTTCCGGGCATCACGGACCTCGGCGTCTTCACCTCGCTCGGTCAGCCGACGATCCAGATCGATATCGACCGTGAACGCGCGGCGCGCTACGGGCTGTCGCCCGGCGACATCAATTCGATGATCCGGACGGCCGTTGGCGGAGAATCGGCGGGGGACGTCTACGAGCCGGGTAGTGATCGCCACTTCCCGATCGTGGTGCGGCTCGCTTCGCAGTATCGCCAAAGCGCGGAAGCCATCAGCAAGCTGACGATCGGCGCACCCGGCCCGAAAGGAATAACGCAGATTCCGTTGAGCGAGGTCGCGCGCATCCGGCTCGTCACCGGTCCTTCGTATATCTACCGGGAACAGCAGCAGCGCTATCTGCCGATCAAGTTCAGTGTTCGTGACCGTGACCTCGGCAGCACGATCAAGGAAGCCCAGCAGCGGATCGCGCAGGAAGTGCAATTGCCTGCCGGAACCCAACTCCAGTGGGTCGGTGAATTCCGCAATCTGCAGGAGGCGATCGGGCGATTGCAGATTGTCGTGCCGTTCAGCCTTGCCATTATCGGACTACTGTTATGGATCAATTTCACATCCGTGCGTGACACGCTGTTGGCGCTGAGCGTTATTCCGATGGCCGTGATCGGCGGCATCTTCGCGCTGTTCGTAACGGGCATTCCGTTCAGCGTCTCGGCCGCCATCGGCTTTATCGCGCTGTTCGGCATTTCGGTGATGAACGGGATTCTGATCCTGTCGCAATACAACCAGTTCATCGAGTCAGGCCTGCAGCGCATTGATGCGATCGTGCGGGCCGGTGAAACTCAGATGCGTCCCGTCCTGATGACATGCGTGATTGCCGGGATCGGTCTGTTGCCGGCGGCGATGTCGACCGGCATCGGGTCGCAGGTGCAAAAGCCACTGGCTGTCGTGGTGGTGGGTGGAATGATGGTTGCTCCGCTTGTCATCCTCGTTGCGCTGCCAGCTCTCATCGCGCTGTTTTCCCATCACAAAACAGTAGCCGCCGCTCCCGGATCGGCGTTCGAACCGGCGGAATAGGACGTCGGTTCGTGTGAGCAGTCGTTGAAGGGGCATTGCGTGCGATCAAGCCAACAGAATGGATCGAAAGCTAATTCATGGACATTCGGATCGGGGGCGGCGTCCTATGTCCGGATTTTCGTTGTGGTGTGTTTGGCGGTCGCATCGTCGGTGCTGACGGGCTGCGCGGTCGGGCCTGACTTCAAGCCTCAGGCGGCGCCGCAGACCTCCCGCTATCTGCCCGACCCGGCCGGGGATCGGGTGCCGGGACATCCGATTGTGCACAACGCGGAGATTCCGCCTCAGTGGTGGGAATTGTTCCGCTCGCCCACGCTCAACCGCATCGTCGAAGACGGGATTGCGCACAATACCGATCTCGCTGCCGCGGAGGCCGCGGTCAGGGTGGCGCAGGCCAACGCGCTGGCCCAGCGCGGCGCGCTGTTTCCCAGCGTGACGGGAAACTTCAATTCCTCCCGCCAGCAGGTGGCGGCCGATCTGTCGTCGCCGCTCGAGTCAGGCGCAAACATCTTCAATCTGCATACGGGGCAGGTCACCGTGTCTTACGTCGCCGATGTGTGGGGCGGGACACGCCGTCAGGTCGAGTCCGCCGATGCGCAGGCAAAGATGCGTGCGTTTCAGCGCGAAGGCGTCTACCTGACGCTTGCCAGCAACATCGCGCTCGCGGCGATCGAGGAGGGCCGGCTGCGCGGGCAGATCGCGGCGACCCGTCGTGTCATCGATCTGCAGTCCGAGGTCTTGAGGCTGTTGAAGCGCCAGCAAGACCAGGGCCAGATTGCGCTGACGGATGTCGCCGCGCAGGAAACTGCCGTTGCACAGACCCGGTTGCTGCTGCCGCCGCTCGAAAAGCAACTCGCGCAGCAGCGCCATTTGCTGTCGTTCCTGACCGGGCGCGTATCGAGCGATGCTCCGGAGGAAACGTTCAACCTCGGCTCGTTTCGGATGCCGCGCCGCCTTCCTCTCAGCCTGCCGGCCGACCTCGTGAGGCAGCGTCCTGATATTCAGGCCGCCGAAGCCAACCTTCATGCGAGCAACGCCATGATCGGCGTGGCGATCGCCAATCGCTTGCCGCAGATCACCTTGACCGGCAACGTCGGCGCATCCGCCGCCCGCTTCGCACAGTTGGCCGCGCCGGGGGCCGGGATGTGGATGATCGCCGGTGGCGTCGCCCAGACCATTTTCGATGCGGGAGCACTGGAAAACAAACAACGTGCGGCGGAAGCGGAAGCCGATCAGTCGCTCGCCCAGTATCGCAGCACGGTTCTTGCGGCGTTCCAGAATGTCGCCGACGTGTTGAAGGCTCTCCAGGCCGGCACGCGGGCGATCAGCGCCGCGACCGATGCGGAGCGCTCGGCGTCACAGAGCATCACGCTCCTGCGCAAGCAGGTGGATCAGGGGCAGATCAGCGTGCCGCTTCTGCTCGCCGCGCAACAGGCCTATCTGCAGACCTCTCTTGCGCGCCTCGATGCGCAGGCTGCGCAACTGGCGAATACGGTCGCGCTGTTTCAGGCGCTCGGCGGCGGCTGGTGGAACCGGGATGATCGCAGGAAGTCCGATCAATCGTCCTGATGCCTACAAGGTGCGTTTGAGATCACCGAAGACCGTTGTCAGGTTCCTACCTTCAGTTCCGAGACCAGTCCGCGCAACGCAGCGATGGTGCTCAGGGCGACGATCCGCCCCGTACGCGGATTCTCCGAAGGAACGTTTTCGATCGTCATGCTGAATCGTGCGGTGTCCGAATCCACGTCAATCCGATGGGTGTTTCGGCTGAGCGCCGGATCGGCCCAGATCTCGAGACGCGTGCGGTCCGGCCCGATGCCGGCAAGGCTGAGCGCCGCTGCTACGTTGACGTTGGCAGGAAATCCACGGGCGCCGTCGCGCGCAGAGCCTTCGAATATTCTCAACGGCGCGCTCAGATCGCGCACTGAAATACCCCGCTCGACAAGGTAGGGCGAACCATCGAGGCCGGCGGGCGGCTTGCGGGTCACCATCGTCACTGAATAAATCTCGCCTTCCGCCGCTGCGCGCACGGCGTCGAGACCGATCAGTGCACCGGTCGGCACCAGAATGCGCGCGCCGCGCGCGCGCGCCTGATCGACCAATTCCCAGTTCGAGAGCAATTGCCCGACGCTCAGCGGCATGAATAGGCGCGCCCTCGCGATGGTGGCGGCGGCGATCGTCGAAAACAAAGAGGGCGGCAGGCCCTCCACGACGACGTCACAAAGCTCCGGAAGCTCCTCCAGCGTCACAACGGGAACGGCCGGTCCCAGCGTCAAGCCGCTGCGAGCCTTTTCAGCATCATGAACGGAGACCGCAGCGAGGACGAGCCCTGGAATTCCCGCCTGGAGGCGACGGGCCACCTCAAGTCCGACCGCACCAAGACCAGCTAGGCCAATTCGCAGGGGGAGTTCTCGGGTACCGCTCACGTTAATCCTCTTGTCAATCCTCTTGGCATCCTGAACCGACAACCTATAGTTCGATCAGACCGGCCGAACGCTAATGCAAGAAGAGCCGGCTATCCATAGGGAGAAATATCCACAGGGAGAGAGCGATGTCTTCCAAACGCCGGGCCTTTCCGGGCGGCACCTTGCGTGCCCTCGTCATCTGCGCAAGTTCCTTTTGGCTGGTCGCAACGGGCAACGCCCTCGCGGCATCTTACCCCGAGCGGCCCATCAAGCTGATCGTGCCATGGGCGGCCGGCGGTGACACCGACAGCATCTATCGCGTTTTCGCCCCGCTTTTGCAGAAGCAACTCGGCCAGCCGGTGATCATCGCCAATGTGGGCGGCGCATCGGGCACGGTAGGTGAGCGAGAGGCCTCCAAGGCTCCGCCGGACGGCTACACGGTCTTTGCGCCACACGACTTTATCCATTCTGTCTATTTCGCCGGATTGACCGACATTAAGTACGACAAGGCATTCGATACGATATGCCTTGTGGCTTCGACGCCGTCGGTGATTACCGCGAGTCCGAAGACACCGTGGAAGACCTTCAAGGAAATGGCCGCTGACGCCAAGGCTCGTCCCGATGCGATCACCGTTGGCGCCTCGCTCGGCTCGACCAGCCAGTATTCCATTGCACTGATGGCGAAGGCCGCTCAGCTCAAGTTCAAGTATGTTCCTTATGACGGCACGGCCAAGCGCATGAACGCGCTGCTCGGCGGTCATATCGATCTTGCCGACTCAAATCTCACGCAAAAGGCGAAGGTTGACGCCGGTCTGCTCAAATTCCTCGCCATCATGAGCGAGAAGCGGAGCCCGGAGTTGCCAGACGTGCCGACCCTGAAAGAACTTGGCTACGACGTGGAGTACTCCGTCAATCGCGGCCTCATGGTGCCGAAGGGAGTGCCGGCGGAGATTCGGGGAAAGCTCGAGTCGGCTTGTGCCGAAGCGGCGAAGGACCCTTCTTTCGCTGAGGCGATGAAGCTGCAAGGGACCGACGTCCGTTATCTGAACAGCAAGGACTACACCGCATTCCTGCAAAAGGAGGACGCGATCACCAAGGAGCTCACCAAGGATCTCGGCCTGCTGAAGCGCGAATAATGCTCACACGCGATGGCATTGCAGGGCTGGTCTGCCTCGCGGTCAGTATCTGGCTTCTGCTGCTCACGCGCGGGTTGCCGCCGGCGATCATGGTGCCGATCGGTCCGGCGTTCTATCCGCGCGTGGTGCTGCTTATCCTTGCGCTGTTGAGTCTTATTCTCATTGGGCTCGATCTTCTGGCTGGCGCCCAGCGCCGCGCTGCGACAGCCGCAGCGCCCGCGGTTGCCGCGCCGCGAGCCAACTATCTGCTCGTCCTCGCCACCTTCGTGGAGTTCGGCCTTTATATCGCGCTCTTGCCCGAACTCGGCTTTCGCGTTGCCACCTTCTTTTTCGTCCTGGCGTTGCAGCTCACGCTGGAATGGCCTCAATCGTGGAAGCGATGGGCGCTCGCCGTGATCGTCGCCGTCGCGACGCCGCTCGCCTGCCATCTGGTGTTCGAGGACTATCTGTCGGTCATCCTGCCACGCGGATCGTGGAGCGGCCTGTGAATCATTACGAATTGCTCTTCACGCATGTCGGGACCATTCTGCATCTGAAGTATTTGGTGCCGCTGATTGCAGGTACTGTGGCCGGCGTGATCGGCGGCGCTTTGCCCGGCGTGACCATCACCATGACCGTGATCATGGTGTTGCCATTCACATTTGGTCTCGATCCGCTGCAGGGGTTGGCGGCGATGATCGGCGTCTACACCGGCGGATCGGCGGGCGGTTCTATCACCGCGAGCCTGATTGGAATCCCCGGAACACCTTCCGCCGTTGCCACCACGTTTGATGGCTATCCGATGACGCGAAACGGCCAGCCGGGACGCGCGGTTTGGATCGGTGTTTGGGCGGCGTTTCTTGGCGGTGCGATCGGCGGTCTTTTCCTGATCGAGTTGACGGGACCTTTTGCGTCGATCGCGCTGCAATTCGGACCTTGGGAATTCTTCTCGCTCTTCGTTTTCGCGCTGACGATGGTGGCCGGACTGGTGGGCAAGTCGGTCACCAAAGGGCTGCTGTCGGGGGCGATCGGTCTTGTTGTCACCGTGATCGGCCCCGATCCCATCCTCGGCACACAGCGATTGACGATGGGTTTGGATTTTCTCGAAGGCGGGCTCGATTTCCTGCCGGTACTGATCGGCATTTTCGCCTTTGCGCAACTGATGCCGGATGTTGAACGAATCGGATTTGAGACGCCTGAGGAACGCGCGTCGCGGCAGTTGAATCTAAAGGTATCGCAGCTCGCAGCCCTGTGGGAAATTCTCAGCCGGCCGTTTCTGCTGGTGTGGTCGACGCTGATCGGCGTGCTGATCGGCATCCTGCCGGCGATCGGCGGCAGCGCCGCTAACATCATGGCTTACGATCAGGCGAAGAAGTTTTCTCGCCGTCCTGAGAAATTCGGCAGCGGCATTCCCGAAGGCATCATCGCCTCGGAATCCTCCAACAATGCCAATGTTGCCGGATCGCTGATGATGATCATGGCCTTCGGGATCCCGGGCGACGCGGTCACGGCTGTCATGTTGGGTGCGTTGACGATCCACGGCATCCAGCCGGGACCGTTGTTCATCTCGCAGCATCCCGATGTCGCCTATGGAATATACGGCGCCTATCTCGTTTCACTGCCTCTGATGGTGTTGGTGATTTGGATCGGATCGCGCGCCTGGCTGCGTGTGATCATGATGCCGAAGTCGATCCTGATCCCGATCATTCTTGTGCTCTCGGTCATAGGCGCCTATGCGCTGGGCAACAGCATGAATGACGTCTATGTCCTCGGGCTATTCTGCGTCATCGGCTATGCCATGGTGAAGGCACGCATTCCGCTTGCGCCACTGATCCTCGGCGTGGTGCTCGGCGATGCGATCGAGTCGAATCTCATCCGCGCGGTGTCCACCGAACCGAATCCCTGGTTGTTTATCACGCGGCCAATTTCCGGATTGCTGTTGGCCGCTTCAATCGCCTCGATTGTTTTCGCGTTCTGGCAGCATCGCCGCGAGCGCCACCGGCTCGCTGCGGCCGAAGAAGAGGACACTGACTTCTAAACACGCCGCCTTGCGCTGCTTCTGACGGCCGAAGGCTGAAAAATTCTCGTAAAACATCATATTTTCAATGACTTATGCGGAGGATTGGGCGGTCGGCGATCGCGTCGCCATCGAACCAAGGGCTGACGCATAGTTGGTGGAAACGGGCATTTTCTAGCCTCAGCCAGTGAATATCGTCAGTTTCGGAGTGTATTCATGCGATGTGGACATACAGACCGCGTTGCCACGGTGAATCAGCGCGGCTATGGTCCCGCCGCTTCGGCGAGCGGACAGGCTGTCTAATGCAGAATGTTGCGATGCTCGCTGCCGTTGGGGCGTAGCCAAGTGGTAAGGCAGGGGATTTTGATTCCCCCATGCGGAGGTTCGAATCCTCCCGCCCCAGCCAATCAGCCTCCAACTGTCGAGAATTTTCTTTCGCACTAGGAACCCACAAGTCGGGGCTTTCCGATGGGCTCAGTCCTCTGCGGAGCCGCTCCCGTCCGCCCGGCGACCAGACCTCCGCTCAGGCGACCGACGGCAAGTAATCGAAGCAATGTCTGCTAGGACGCACGCACCGCGTGAGCAAACCCCGCCAACGTTGCATGGGTCAGCTTGCGGCCGATCTCAGGATCGTTGCCGCTGCGATACCACAGCAGCATGTTCCCATCGTGGACGGCCTCCAGATAGAGGACGATATCCTTGGTGTTCTGCTGCGTGCTGAACTCGCCCGCTGATTTGCCGGCATCGATGATGGTTTCGAGGATTCCGCCGAGCTTGCGATAGATGCGGAACATCTGCGTCCGTATCTTCGATCGTGCCCGGGAGATTTCGACCGACATCAGGATCATCACCGCCAGGTCTTCCGGGTGCGTGGCCGCCCACTGGGTCTGGTACTTGACGAAAGTGTCGAGCTGCTGGGACGGCGACCCGCCCCTTAATTTCACCCCGGCGATCGTGGCGTCGATGGAGCGCGCCTCGATCGTTTCGAGCACCTTGAGCAGCAGGCGCTCCTTGCTCTTGAAGTGATAATACACCGCGCCCTTGGTAAAGCCCGCGACCGACGCGACTTCCTCGAGCGAGCTGTTCCAGTATCCCCTGGTCGCGAACAGACGCACCGCTGCCTCGAGAATTCGCGCAAGGCTCTGCTCTCTCTTGGACGGCGCCTTCTCCTCCGCGATCTTGTCGGGTGTTTTCTGGCGCGACCGTTTGGCGGCAGGAGCCTTGCTGACGGCAGGGCGCTTGGCGCGCGAGGCGCTCAGGTCCGTCGGCCTCGCGCGGTTCTTTTCAGCGGTTCGCATAGCTTTCCTTCGCAATCAACAGGCGCTGAATCTGGTTGGTGCCCTCCCAGATTTGCGTGACCTTGGCATCGCGCATCATGCGCTCGATCGGGTAGTCCTTCAGATAGCCATAGCCGCCATGCAACTGAACCGCATCCGTCGATACCATCATCGCCGCGTCGCTGCACAGAACCTTGGCCAGAGAAGCATAACGGCGCGCGTCGCGGTGATTCCGCATTCGATAATCCACCGCTTGATATAACACAGAACGCGCGGCCTCCACTTTCAGGGTCATATCCGCGATCATTATCTTTATCGCCTGAAAGCGCGAAATAGCCTGATCGAACTGCTGCCGCTCCTCGGTATATTTCAACGCTTCGTCGAGCGCGCCTTGCGCGATGCCGAGGGCATGCGCCGCGATGGTGAGGCGCGAGTTGTGCAGCATTTCCGTGATGTATTCGGCGCCCCTCTCAGGATCGCCGATCTCTCGCCCGATGGGGATGCGACATTGTTCAAGGATGACGTCGGCTGTGGGGCTGCCGCGCATGCCCATCTTGTCCTCAGCCTTGCCGAACAGGATACCGGGATCGTCGCGATGGACCATAAAAAGACCGAACGACTTGTCGGCGGTTCGCGCGAAGATCAGGTACCAATCCGCCCATCCGGCATTGGTGATGAATCGCTTGGTGCCGTCGAGGAGCCAACTGTCGCCCTGGCGTTTAGCCGTCGTTCGTGCACCCATCAGGTTCGAGCCGCCCTGAGGCTCGGTCAGGCCCCACGCGCCGCGCATCTCGCCCTTGCAGATCGGAGGCAGCACCAGCTGCTGCAGATCCTTCGCGCCGTATTGCACGACGCCTTCAAGGACCCAGCCGCTGGTGATCGTCAGCGATGTTGCCGCGCAGGCGCGCGCCAGTTCTTCGGTGGTGATGACTTGCGCGAATAGGTCACCCTCGCTTCCGCCCAACTGCTCGGGGAACGGTAGACCGGGCAGTCCCATCGTCAAGGCGGCGGTAATCGCTTCGAGTGGCGGACATCCTTCGCGATCGACCTTGGCGGCATGCGGTGCCACATCGCGCGTGACAAAACGCTGCAAGCTCTGGCGGAATTCCTGATACCTGTCTTCCTCGGTAAGGCGCATGATTGTCTCCTGTTATTTCTGTCGAGCGGGGCAGGGCGTGATCAGCCGGTGAAGACCGGCGGCCAGCCCAAGCCGATCTCTTGTCCGCGTTCGGCGGCGGGGCTTGCGGCTGCGATCTGCCTGTCGTCGAGTCCCGCCGACGACAGAACTTTGACGCTTTGATCTTTTGTATTGGTGGGCCCTGCTGCAATTGCCGAGCGGCTGAAGCGCGGGATCGCTGGTACGGCAGGTTGAGCATTGCCGGGGTCGATGCGCGTGCGGATCTGTGGATCCTGCCAGACTTCATGCGGCAACAGCACCGGAGTCACGCAGGCCTGTTGCCCTTCGAACAGCGCGGTCCAGTAATCGCGCGGTTGTGCGCGGAATATCTCCGTGAGGCGCCGCTCGATCTCCGGCCACGTTCTGCGATCCATATGATCGGGCACCGCGCCCAATTGAAGCGTTGTCCACAATGCGCTGAAGAATTGTGGTTCAAGAGAGCCGACCGCGACATGGCCGCCGTCGGCACATTCATAACACCGATAGAAGGGCGCATTACCCGCGATCAGGCCATCGCCACGGCCGGGCATGGCATCCGTCTGCCAGACCGGAAAATGCATCGCGATCAGCGAAAGGCAGCCGTCGATCATCGCGGCGTCGATATGCTGTCCGAGGCCGGTGCGTGAACGCTCGTGCAACGCTGCAAGAATGCCGATGACCGCGAGCATTCCGCCGCCGGCCATATCTGCGATGACATTCAGCGGCAGGGCAGGCGGCCGATCGGTGGGGCCGATCGAGCCGAGAACGCCGGTGTAACCGAGATAATTGATGTCGTGTCCGGCTTCCTGCGCGCGCGGACCGCTTTGACCGTATCCAGTGAGCGAACAATAGATCAGTCGCGAATTGATCGCCGACAGGGCTTCGTATCCCGCGCCGAGTCGATCGGCGACGCCGGGGCGGAAGCCTTCGAGCAACACATCGGCGCTCTTTGCAAGGTGCTGAAGTGCGGCCTGTCCGTCAGGTGATTTCAGATCGAGCGTGATGAATGTTTTTCCGCGCGCGAAGGTCGACACGGGTGGGCCTGCACGTCCGCCGCCAACAACGATGACTTCGGCGCCCATATCGGCGAGCAGCATCGTGCCATAGGGCCCCGGCGCGAGCCGCGTGAGGTCCACGACCCGGATGCCAGCGAGCGGGCGGTTTGAGTTCTTGTTCTTTGTCATCGATGTCCTTGCCGAACTTCCAGTTGCGCGTCGCCGGGCTTTCGATTGTGAGCAGACCGCGATTCAGCGAACAGGATCCGACAAACCCTCTTGCGCCTTCCGAAATCGCTCTATACGATCCACTTCAATAAAAAATACCGGCTGGATAGTATTTTCCGGAAATGAGGATGACGCAAGGAGCAAGGCATCGAATGCCCAGCCATTTTGCAGATCAATCGGAACTCTGCGCGGCCGTCAGTCGCGCGTGCACCGCGATGCTCTGGCGAACGCCTGACATTGCGCGGGCGAGATCGCGCGTTTCCGTGTGGTTATGTGCGAGCAGGCACTGCCCGCGTGTCTGCGGGTGATCTTGAAGTGAGGGCGACTGCGTCATTCGTCTGTCATCGTCTGTCAGTTGAAAGCTCTGGAGATTGGAATGAGCCGACTTGATCTCGATCCCCTGGTGAAGCGGGTGACCAGCTACATCCTTGTGCATCCCTACGAGCGCGATGTCTGGGAAAAGGCGCCTGCGATCACCGGCATTCTGCGATGGGACGACAACAAGGCGATTGCTGAGATGAAGACGTGGGTCGATCGGGCTGTCGATGTGCAGTCCAGCCGCGGCTATCTCAGCTACGACGAACGGATCGAACTGCCCAAGGGCCACGTTCAGGTGTTTTCGCCGACGGCTGCGCTGTCCTCGGCTCTCGGATACTGTGTGCTAGCGTTCTATGAACGCAGGAAGGAAGAGCGGCTCATCGACGCCGCACATCTTCAGGCCAAGGCGCTGCTGGCTGCGCCGCGCACGCGTGGCGGCGGCTTCTGGGTTCGCGAGGAGGGGCCCGAACTGTGGATCGACTTCATCTATCTGATGTGTCCGTTCCTTGCCCGTCTGGGTCGGCTGATCGGCGACACCACGTTGATCGATGAGGCGCTGCGTCAGGTCGATGTCTATGTGCATCACCTCGTCGACAGGGATCAGCAACTGGCTCGACACGCATGGCGCGAAACTCCCGACAGCTTTCTACAGTCGACATTCTGGTGCAGAGGTAATGGCTGGCTGACGTGTTGTCTCGTCGATCTGTTGGCTGAGATCGGCGACCATCCCCGTGCCGAGTCGCTGCGTGAGCTTGGCCGGCGGGTCTTTGCCGCGATTGCCACGCATCAGGACCGCAGCGGGTTCTTCCGCAACATTCTCGACGACCAGCATGCGAAGTTCGAAGCGTCCGGCACGCTGATGTTTGCTTACAGCGCAGCCCGCGCCGTCAACATGGGCTGGCTCGACGCAAGCTATATGGACAAGGCGGAGCGGGCATTCCGCATCGTTGCAGGGTCGGTCGAGCCGGATGGCGCGGTGCCCGGGGTGCAGGTTCCTCCGGGCGGCCCGGGTGTGCCGTTCGCGACGGCGCTTTATGGGCAGGGTTTCTTCCTGCAGGCGGCGGCGGAGCTCAAAGACCGGCTGCGCTGAAGGTCACCAACAGATTCTCGCAGCATAAACGTGAACGGGAAACAGCGTGTATCTTGAGATTTTCGCCAACGGCATTTTTCTCGGCGCCATCTATGCACTGTTCGCGGTGCCGATGAGCGTGATCTGGGTCACCACGGACGTGATCGACGTATCCGTCGGCGCGTACGCTGTCGTCGCCGGTGTGGTCGCGGTGGCGTTCGGCCTGCCTTACGGCGCGCCGCTGGGAATTGCCGCGGCGATGATCCTCGGTGCCGTGACCGGAAGCATCTTTCTTGGTTTCCATGCGTTGCGCGCCATGAAGGATGCGATGCCCATTGTGCTGGCGACGTTCGCATTCATGCTGCTGGCGGAGTCAGCTGTTCTGGTGATCGTCGGCACCGACAACCAGTTTCTCGACAGGATCCCCGGTCACGTTTTCATCGGCGAAGCCGTGCTCGGTTTTCAGGGCATGTTCAATCTCGCGATCAGTGTCGCGCTTATGTTTGCGCTGACCGCGGCGCTGAAATGGTCGCCGGCAGGCCTGCGCATGAAAGCCTGTGCCGTATCGGCGAAGAATGCATCGCTCGCCGGCATTCCGGTCAAGCGCACCCAGTTCCTCACCTTCGTGCTGTGTGCAGGAATCGCGGGTGTCGGTGGCGTTCTCGCGTCGATGTCGATCGGCATGACGTATGCGAGTGCCTTCACCTTTACGACCATCGCGTTCAGCAGCGCCGTCGTGCTGGGCCAGCGCGGTCCGCTGCCTGCCTTTCTCGGCGGATTGCTGATCGGCCTCGCTGAATCGTTCAGCCAGACCTTCCTGCCGAACGGCTGGGCCCATGCGGTGCCGGCGGTTCTCATCATCGTCATCCTGGCATCCGGCCGATTGCCATCCGCCGCTTTCTCGGGAGCGCGTCCATGAACGGCTCCTTCAAGTGGCTCGGCAGCGTCGGCTTGCTGGTAGCGGTGATCCTGTGTGTGTCGTTGCTCGGCCAGTTCCGCAGCTCGATCTATTCGACATCGACCACCATCGGCATTTTCGCGCTTCTCGCGCTGCCGCTCGGGCTGCTTTACGGGCAGGGAGGAACGGTGTCGCTTGCGCAGGGCGCGTTCGCCGCGCTCGGCGCATATGCGTCGGCCATCCTCACGACGCGCTACAGCGTCTCGCCGATGCTGTCTCTGATCCCGGCAGTCCTCGTGCCGGCATTGGTCGCTTTTATTATCGCCAAGCCAATCCTGCGTTTGCCCGAGCTTTCGCTGGCCCTCGTCACGCTGTCGATCGGCACCGTTGTCGAGGTGGCCTTGCAGCGTGGCGGTGATTTCACCGGCAGCTTCAACGGCATCAATGGAATCCCGACGCTGCCGTTTGTCGGAAACTCGCGCATCCGCGCGCATTTCGTGATCTGGACCGTCGTGGTGCTGTTGGTCATCGCCTACGTCAACTTCATGTCGAGCCTGCGCGGGCGGGCGCTTAACTCGATTCGTACCGATCATCTGCTGGCGGAGGCGATGGGTGTGAACGTGGCGTTCGATCTTGCGGTGCTGTTCGCGATTACCGCAGGTGTCGCGGGGCTGGGCGGCTGGTTCTATGCCCATACGCTGGGCTATGTCGCGCCGGACTCGCTGTCGATCGCGGTGTCGGCAAACGTGCTGTTCATGGTCGTGCTTGGCGGCCGCAAGTCCGTGCTCGGTCCGATCATCGGCGCAGCGGTCTTTACGCTGGCCAGTGATTTTCTGCCCGGCACCGAAAGTCAGGGAATCTTCTTCGGCGCGATCCTGATCTGCGTGTTGCTGTTCTCGCCTGACGGGCTGCTGACGTTGTTTCCGCTCGATCGTCTTAAGCGGCGCGCGCAGCCAGCGGGTGCGTCATCATCGAGTACGTCGCGAGACGTTCCGGCCGTCCAACCAACAGGGTCCGCGCAATGAGTCTTGAAGCGCAGAACATCAGCATCGCGTTCGGCGGTCTGAAGGTCCTGACGGATGTCAGCCTGCCGGTGCCGCCGGGAATGATCACCGGATTGGTGGGGCCGAACGGCGCCGGAAAAACAACGCTGTTCAATTGCCTGACCGGTGTGGCGCGACCGCAGCAGGGTGTGGTTCGGCTCGATGGTCAGGACATCTCGGACCTTCCGTTGCACCACCGCATTCAACTCGGCATTTCGCGCACGTTTCAGACGCCGCGCCTCGATCTGGATGCCAGCGTTCTCGATGCGGTGATGATGGGCTTCTACAGCCGGAACAAGCCGACGCTTGCAGGAAGCTTCGTCTCGCTTCCGACGCGCCGCAAACGCGAGAAAGAGTTGCGCGAGGAGGCAGAAGCCCTGATTTCGCAGTTCGAGCTGACCTCCGATCCGCGCCAGAGGTCGGGCGCGTTGTCGCTCGGCCGTCTGCGGCTTCTGGAGGTTGCCAGAGCTCTCGCAAGCAATCCGACATATCTGCTGCTGGACGAGCCGGCTGCCGGCATCGATGAGCATGATCGGAACTTGCTCGCTCGCGCCATTCACAGCGCTGCCGATCGCAAGATCGGCGTGCTGCTGGTTGAGCATAATGTCGGCTTTGTCGCCGAGTTGAGCGATCACATGGTCGCGCTGGTGCGCGGCGAGATCGTTTCAGCCGGCAAGCCGGAGGACGTGGTGCGGGATCCGCAAGTCGTCACCGCTTATCTTGGAGGTCATCGTGTTGCAGCATGATCTTCAAACAACAGCCGCCGATCGCATGGGTCTCGTCGTCACCAGCATGTCTGCCCGTTATGGCAGCCTCACCGTGTGTAACGATGTCAGCCTGTCGGTCCGTCCCGGTGAGTTGCTGGCATTGATCGGCCCCAACGGCGCCGGAAAGACCAGCCTCGTCGGCGCGATGAATGGCACGGTGAGCGGAAGCGGGCAGGTTATCCTCGATGGCCACAGGCTCGATGTGCTGTCGTCGTGGCGGCGGGTTGGGATCGGTCTGACCACGGTGCCGGATGGTCGCGGTCTGTTTCCGTCGCTGTCGGTGGCGGACAATCTCAGGCTCGGTGCGCTGCTGACCGAGAAGAGCAAACGCGCTCAGGCCACGGCAGATGCGCTCGATCTGTTTCCATTCCTGAAATCACGCTGGAACGACGCCGCGGGGGCGCTCAGTGGCGGCCAGCAACAAATGCTGGCGATTGCCAAATGCATGGCGTGCAGCCCGCGCGTTCTGTTGCTCGACGAGCCGACGCAGGGGCTCGCGCCGATCATTGTCGATGAACTGGCCGAGGTTTTGCGCAAGTTGCGCGACCGCGGTCTGCCGATCCTGCTGGTCGAGCAAAATCATCATCTCGTCGAGTCCGTCGCCGATCGTTTCATTGTTCTTGTCGGCGGAAAGATCGTGCTCGAAGGCGGCAATGCCGATCTGGCCGACAGGGATCGCATCGCCAGTCTTTATCTGCAGCGCTCGACTGCACGCACTCATTGAAGATCAAAAGGGGAAAGGGAGGACACAATGCTCGTCAATACTCCAGTCACCAGACGGGTGGCGCTCGTGCTCGGTCTTGCAGCCAGCATGTCCATGGCATCGGCGCCGCTTTTGGCGCAGCCCAAGGGCGAGCCGCTGCGCATTGCCGTCTTGATCGCCCTGTCGGGGCCGGCAGCGGCCTATGGCGCTGACGAACGTGCCGCGGTGGAAGCGGTGACCGAGCGCGTCAATGCCGCCGGCGGCATCAACGGGCGCCCGATCGAGCTGATCGTACGCGACACCAAAACCAACCCTACCGAGGCGGCGCGTCTCGCCAACCAGGTCATTCTCGATGACAAGGTGATCGCGATCATCGGTGCAACGACTGGGTCGGAGACTCTGGCTTTCGCCGATCTTGCGATGCGCTCCAAGGTGCCAGTGTTCCCAATGGTTGGCACGCAGTCAGTGACTGATCCGAAGGAAGCATTTTCCAAGTGGATGTTCCGGATGTCGGTGCCGATCTCGACCGATCTGCCGGCAAGCCGCGACCGGATCATTGCCGACGGGCACAAGCGCGTCGCCGTGTTCTCGGAAGAAGATGCCTATGGTCAGCAGGCTTCGGAGCTCTTCATCAGCATGAGCAAGGAGAAGGGCGACTTGCAGGTGGTGGAGCATGCGTCGGCACCGAAGGCGGCCACCGATCTCACCGCGCAGGCAATCAAGATCCGCAGCGCCAAACCCGATGCGGTCTTCCTCGCAACGTCGAGCACCGGCTCGGCCGGCGCATTCCTGCGCAAGCTGCAGGAAATTGGCCTCAACGTGCCGGTCTACGGCATGGCGGGCATTGTCCAGAAACAGATCATCAAGAATGGCGGCAAGGGCGCGGAGAACCTGATTGCACCGGCGCTGGTGAACCCGGATGAACCCGGACCGCTTACCGATCTCTTCGATCTCCTGAAGAACAAGGGCGGAGTTGCCGGGTTTGGTGCACTGCTCGGCGCCAATGCGATCGCGACCGTGGTGCAGGGCCTTCAGGCTGGCGCGACCGATGGTCCGTCACTGCGCGACAAGGTCGAGAGCATGGGACCAATCAAGGGCTACGCGGCCGCGCCGATCCAGTTCTCGCCCGCCGACCACGATAGCTGGGGCAAGGACACCCTCATCTACGTCACCGTCCGCGGTGGAAAGTTCAAGAACCTCGCAGTGAAATGACAATGCAGAATTCACTTCCGCTCGATGGCGTTCATGTCCTTGATCTGACGCAGGTCCAGTTCGGTCCCTGCGCCACTCAAGTGCTCGGCGACTTCGGGGCGCATATTATCAAGATCGAGCGCCCCGGAGACGGCGACATCTGCCGTTCGACCGACCCCTTCATCGTCGAGCCGGAAGGTGAAAGCGCCTATTTCATGGGTCTCAACCGCAACAAGCGGGGAATGGCTCTCGATATCGGCAAGGCAGCCGGCTTCAAGATCGTGATGAAGCTGCTGGATCGCGCGGATGTGCTGGTTCACAACTTTCGTCCTGGCGTCGCCGAGCGTCTAGGCCTCGGTTACGAGACGCTGCGCAAAACCCACCCACGGCTGATCTATGCTTCGGGTTCGGGGTTCGGGCCGAGCGGGCCGCTCGCTCACAAAGGCGGTCAGGATTTTCTTGCTCAATCGCTGTCGGGGCTGGCATCGCGCAATCCCGATGCGGACGGCGTGCCGCAGCTCTTTCCGACCGCTGTCGGAGACTTCACCTCTGGTATGGTGATGGCACAGGGCATCCTGATGGCACTCTATCATCGCGAGCGCACCGGCGTTGGCCAGCGCATCGATGTCTGTCTGCTTGATGTTCTGATTGCGCTGCAGCAGCAGGAGGTGACGCAATGGCTATTGCGGAACAAGCCGGTCAACTGGGTGCAGCAGAACCTCATCGGCATCTTTCCGACCAGGGATGGCGCAGTGACGCTGGTCGGCGTGTTCAGGCCGAATCCGCTTGGCGATATTTGCCGCGCCCTAGAACTCGAGGATTATTCGGCCTGGCCCGAATATGCCGATCCGGCATCGTGGGGACCGAACCGGGCTGCGATCTTCAAGCTGCTGGCGCCTGGTTTTGCCAGATATAGCACCGCCGAATGCCTGGAGCGGCTCGACGGCGAGGACGTGTTGTGCGCGCCGGTTCTTACGCTCGGTGAGGCGCTGGCCCAGCCGCAGGTCGCGGCGAATAGTTTGATGACGCGTTTCGAGCATCCCGTGCATGGCGCCGTCAGCACCGTCGGAAATCCATTGAAGATGTCATCGGTGTCACAAATTGCAACGCGCGGCGCTCCAACACTGGGTCAGCACAACGACGAGGTGCTGTCCGAACTCGGCTACAGCATCGCCGATATCTCCCGCCTCCGCGGCGAGGGCGTGATCGCCTGAGCCATAGAAACCATTCTTACCAGGGTCGAGACATGATCGTAGATTTCGATGAAAGCCCCCGCGCTACCATTCACGATTTGAAGATCGGCGATAGCATCGCGATCGAGAAGACCATCAGCGAGTCGGACGTCTATCTGTTTGCTGGGATCTGCGGCGACTTCTCGCCGAACCATATCAACGAGCGCTATATGCAAAAGACCCGGTTCGGAACGCGCATCGCGCAGGGCGCGCTGGTGGTGGGCTTCACCTCCGCCGCCGCCGCGATGTTCGGCATCAAGTATCGGATCGATGGTGTCTCGGCAGGCTATGACAGGCTGCGTTTCGTGGCGCCGGTGTTCTGCGGAGACACCATCTTGATTCGTTATGAAGTCGTGCGGATCGAGACCGAGCGTGATCGCGTGTATGCCTCTCTCAAGGTCACCAATCAGCGGGACGAGGTCATTCTGGTGGGCGAGCACGTGCTTCGTTTTGTCGCTCTCGAGGAGCCGTTGGAAGCCAAGACATGAAACAGCCCATCGTCCTGCTCGAAGTTCGCGGCGCTGTCGGGCTCATCACCCTGAACCGTCCCGAAGCGCTCAATGCATTGAACACCGAATTGATGGACGCGCTCACTGATGCCCTGCGGCGCTGCGAGAATGATCCCGCGGTCGGGTGCATGGTCCTTACCGGAACGGGCCGCGCGTTCGCGGCCGGAGCCGATATCAAGGAGATGGCGGACAAAACCTACGCGGATGCCTATTCCGAGGATTTCATCACGCGTAACTGGGAAGAGGCGACCCGCTGCCGCAAGCCGGTGATCGCCGCCGTCAACGGCCTTGCGCTGGGAGGCGGGTGCGAGCTCGCGATGATGTGCGACTTCATCCTGTGTGCCGACACGGCAAAGTTCGGCCAGCCCGAAGTCAGGGTTGGCGTCATGCCGGGAGCGGGCGGAACGCAACGCCTGTCGCGTTCGATCGGGAAATCGAAGGCGATGGAAATGTGCCTGACCGGTCGCATGATGCTGGCGGACGAGGCAGAGCGCTGCGGACTGGTCAGCCGGATCATTCCAGCCAACGAACTGATCGACGAGGCGATACGCGTTGCAGCACAGATCGCTGAACTGTCTCGGCCGACAATCATGATGACCAAGGAAGCGCTCAATCGCTCCTTTGAAGTGCCATTGAGTGAAGGTGTGCGCTTCGAGCGTCGTCTTGCCCATACCACCTTCGCGCTTGAGGATCACAAGGAGGGCGCCGCGGCGTTCGCGGAAAAGCGCAAGCCGGCTTTCCGACATCGCTGATCGAGCCGTCACGGATCATGCTGCAACTCCCTTTCGAAAGATGGTCGCTGGATGCCGCGCTCGACGAGCGGGTGCGCCTCACGCCGGATGCACCGTTCATTCGCATGATCGATGGCGAGCCGGTCAGTTATGCCCGCATGCAAGCCGATGCGCTTGCGCTGGCCCACGCGCTTCAGCAGGAGGGCGTGAGGCCGGGAGACCGCGTGGTGGTGATGGGCGCCAACTGTCATGGGACGTTGCGCGCCTGGTTTGCCCTTAATCTATTGGGCGCGACCGATGTGACTATCAACACCGCTTATCGCGGGCATACTCTCGAGCACGCCATCAATACGGCGGAAGCGCGCCTAATGCTGATTGAGGACAGGCTGCTCGACGTGCTGCGTGATAGCGAAGCCGCGGTGCCGAAACTGAAGCGCGTGCTTCATTATTCAGCCGAAGAATCGCAGTCTGCAAAGTCCATGGTTGCGCGCTTTGAGCGTCTTTCACTTGCACCGCTGCCAAATGCCACCAACGCTCCGGCAGGATGGCGTCCGTGCGGTGCGCGGCCGTCCGATCTTGCTTCGATCATTTTCACATCAGGAACATCCGGTCCGGCAAAGGGCGTGATGTTGCCTCATGCGCAGACTTATCTCCTCTCGCTGGAATCGGCGCAGCAGATGAAAGTCACCGAGCGTGACATCTACTATATCTTCCATCCGCTGTTTCACATGTCGCCGCGTTATGTTGGCATCTATGCAGCCCTGATCGCGGGCGCACAGGTGTGCATGGATCGTACATTCAGTGCATCTGGCTGGCTCGATCGCATCCGCGCATGTGGGGCAACCGTCTCGATCGCCCATGGGCCAATGCTCGAGATGATTCACGCTGAGCCAGTTCGTCCCGACGATGCCGACAATCCGCTCCAGCGGTTCGGGACGTCGCCGTTCCCCAAGCACATCGCCGCGTCGTTCGAGGCAAGGTTCGGCGTTCGCGGGCTTGAAGTGTGGGGCATGACCGAAGCAAATATTCCGATCTGGTCGTCACTGGATGAACCGCTGCGGCCGGGCTCGTGCGGACGACCGATCGGTGACCACTACGAACTGTGCATTGTCGATCCGGAGACCGATTGCGAGGTGGCACCTGGCGTTACCGGCGAACTTGTCGTTCGTTCACGACTGCCATGGACCTTGATGCAGGGCTATTTCGGGATGCCGGAAGCGACGATCAAGGCATGGCGCAATCTGTGGTTTCACACCGGCGATCTGGTCTATTGCGACACGGAGGGCTACTACCACTTTGTCGATCGGCTCGGCGATCGCATCAGGCGGCGGGCGGAGAACATTTCGTCCTACGACATCGAACACGCGGCGATGACCTGTCCGGACATCAGTGAGTGCGCTGCTGTCGGCGTGGCGTCGGAATTCGCCTCCGATGATGACGTCAAACTCGTGGTTGTGCCGCGTACGGATGCCGCACTCGATCCAGTCGCGCTGCTGACACATCTGGCAAAGCGGCTGCCGCATTACATGGTGCCGCGCTACATTGAGATCGTGGATGCGCTTCCCAGAACACCGACCAACAAGGTCCGTAAAGCGCTACTGCGTGAAGCCGGCGTGAGCAAACAGACTTGGGATCGTAAGATTGCCGGCGTCGCTCTGAAGTCGCTCGTGGGTTAAGTCCGTCAGTCACGATTGCTGATCTGAAGGCGTGGGTGTTTCCGCGCCGCTTAGTCCACCGCTTCATCGGTCGCGCGTGCCGCCTTCTGCGCCACTCGTTTGCCCCGATGCTTGGTTTTCTCCGCCGCGGCGCGCCGTTCGCACTTGGCGCGAATGTCCTCGAGTTCTTCATCCGTCAGATGCTCGATTCCGACAAACGAATTGCTTGCTCTGCCGACGCGGATCAGTTCATCGAGCTTGGCCTGAATGGCTGCGCTGTCCCGGTTCTGGGAATTTTGAATCAGGAACACCATCAGGAAGGTTACAATGGTCGTCCCTGTATTGATCACGAGTTGCCAGGTGTCCGAGTAACCGAACAGCGGCCCGGTTATCGCCCAGACCACGACGACGCTGGCAGCGATAATGAATGTCAACGCTCGGCCGGCGGTCTGGGATGTCCGGTTGGCGATTTCACTGAAAAGCTGGTTGGCCTTATGACCGTTGCCAGAACCATTGTGCGTGTTGTTCACGGTCGCATCCTGAATCCTGAAGAGCGGCGCGGAGCTTCCACCCGCACCTGCCGCCGAAGGAACAAACGCTGGACGAGAGTTGAGGTTCCACCGACCCGGTTCGATGTGAAGCTATCAGAGGCGATTGCCGACCCGACCTGTGTTCTGAACTGGCCTGTGTTCAGAAGCCGTTTGCCCAGGCTGCGATGCAGGGCGCCGACGAGTATGTCACCCCTCTATTCTTCTCTTGCTGTCACGAAACAAGGTATGAGCGCGTCTGCGCTATGCAGCATTGCCAATCCGACCGAGCGTCAATAAAGGTGAGCGAAAATCCGAATAGCGCGAGAGATACATGTCCACCAACAGGCGAATTGTTTTGCAGCACCGTCCCCAGGGCGAGCCGAGCACATCCGACTTCCGGTTTGAACGTGTTGCAATCCCTGCGCTGCCGGAGGGGCATGTGTTGCTGAGGACACAGCTGTTGTCGCTCGATCCCTACATGCGCTGGCGCATGAATGCCGGCGCGTCCTATGCCAAGCCGGTCGAACTCGGTGATCCGATGGTGGGCGCTACGGTTGCCGAGGTCGTCGAGAGCAAGCATCCCAAGTTCAGCGGCGGCGATATCGTTCTCGGCCGCAATGGCTGGCAGGATTATGCCGTGTCCGACGGGGGCGATCTGCGCAAGCTCGATCCGGCGATTGCGCCGGTCTCCACCGCGCTGGGTGTGCTGGGCTCGCCCGGACTGACGGCTTACACGGGCCTTCTGAATATCGGGAAGCCGAAAGCCGGCGAAACTGTTGTGGTTGCTGCGGCCACAGGGCCGGTCGGCTCGTTGGTCGGCCAGATTGCGAAGATCAAGGGATGCCGGGTTATCGGCATTGCCGGCGGCGCGGATAAATGCCGCTACGCCTCGGAAACACTTGGATTCGATACTGCTCTCGACCACTATGAAGGCGATCTCGCCGGTCGGCTATGGCAAGCCTGTCCGAAGGGCATCGATGTTTACTTCGAGAATGTCGGCGGCAGGGTCTGGGACGCGGTCTTCCCGTTGCTCAATGATTTCGCGCGGATTCCGGTCTGCGGATTGATCTCGCAATACAACATCGGCACAGGACAGCCGGGTCAACCGGGCATGGATGAGTTCATGCGCGCGATGCTGGTGAGGCGGCTGACGATGCGCGGCTTCATCGTGACCGATTTCATCGCGCAGTATGATGACTTCCTGCGCGATGTCGGGGGGTGGCTCAAGGCTGGCCGGATTGCTCATCGCGAACAGATCGTCGAGGGATTGGAAGCCGCACCGGAAGCCTTCATTGGGATGCTCAAGGGACGCAATTTTGGCAAGCTGATCGTTCGCGTCAGTTGATCACGCGAGCAACGCACTTTTCCTCAACTGGTTTTCGGTCAGATAGTCAGTCACGGCTTCGATTTGTGAGCCGAGCATTTCGCGCCCGTAGATCGCGATACACCCGGACTCTTCTGCGATCTGCAGAAGGCGCGTGCGGTCCGGCGACATGACGATATCCATCACCGCGAGCCGGGAAGGCAAGCGCTCACCGGTGACGACGCTGGCGGCGGGATCGAGCATGCCGACCGGCGACGCGTTGATCAGGATGTCGATCTCATCAGGGTTGGGAACCGCTGCGGCGAGTGAGAGGTGCGGAAACGCCCTGCCAAGCTGGGTTGCGAGCGACTTGCTGCGAGCAGAATCCGGATCGTGGATGGTCAGCGATCGTGGATTCTCGGACGCCAGCGCGAGGGCGATGGCGGATCCGGCGCCGCCGGCGCCATAAAGGCCGATCCGGCTGCCGGCGATTGCGACGTTCCTGCGCAGGATCGCTGCCGTGCAGCCGATGCCATCGAACATCTCGCCGCGCCAGCCGGTGTGGATCTTCGCCATCACGCTCACGGTTCGGGTCAGGCGCGCCTGAGGACCAAGGGTATCCGCAAACCGCGCTGCGCGTGCCTTGTAAGGAATGGTGATGACCAGACCATCGAGATTCCCGACTGCCATGATAGCCGGCATCAGTTCTTCGAAACGATCGTCGGGAAGATGGATCGGGACCAGTACGGCGTCGTGTCCGCGCCGGCTCAGCTCCGCGGTGACGAATTCCGGCGAGCGAACCTGCTCGATGGGATGCCCGACGATGCCGAACAGACGCGTGCGTCCCGACACGTAGGGAACGCTGGTGGGAATAAAGTCTTCAGCCTTCATGTGAACCTGGGTCAGGATGTTATTGACCTACAGGTAAGTCAGCGATAGGAGGATGGCAAGTCGAACAGGGAGAAGCAACGTGAAGGAAGCGGATTTTCAGGTCGCCATCGGGCAGTCGGTCAAATTTGCCAAGACGGTGAGCGAGAGCGACGTCTATCTGTTCGCCGGCATTTCGGGCGATCTGTCGGACGTTCACTGCAACGAAGAGTACATGCAGAAGTCGGCGTTCGGTCAGCGCATCGCGCACGGCGTGCTGTCGATGGGATTCATGTCCACCGCGTCCACGCTGATGTTCACGCCCTATATCGACAAGTATGTCGGCCTGACCGCTGTTTCGCAGGGCTACGACCGTGTGCGCTTTCTCAATCCGGTCCTGTTCGGCGACACCGTCACGGTGACTTACACCATTGAGAAGCTCGATCCCGACAGCAACCGCTCATTCTCCAAGGTCGAGGTCACCAACCAGCGTGGCGAACTGGTGGCGGCGGCCACGCACATCATGAAATGGGTTCCGATCCCAGCCAAGTCGGCGGCATAGGACGCTGCGATGAGCAAGGGGCAGGAACGGGCGCAGCGCGCTCTGGTGACGGGCGGGCGCCGCGGCATCGGCCGGGCGATCGCCTACGCGCTGGCGGATAGTGGATTCGACATTGGGATCGTCGATCTGGAGCGCGATGCTGCTGCCGCGGAAACGCTCGACGGCATCGCGCAGCGCGGCCGTAGCGGCGCATTCGTTGCCGGCGACGTTGCGGATCTCGACCAGCATGAGCGGATCGTTAACGAGGTAAGGGTCGCGCTCGGCCCGATCTCGTGTCTCGTCAACAATGCCGGCGTTCAGACCCGGCATCGCGGCGATATGCTGGAAACACCGCCGGAAAGCTTCGATCGTCTGATGTCTGTCAATCTGCGCGGCGCATACTTCCTGACGCAGCGCGTTGCGAAGACGATGCGCGATGACGATGCGGGGGACCGCACCCGGCCCGATCGCAGCGTGATCTTCATTTCATCGGGCAACGCGGTGATCGCGACCGCCGCGCAGGCGGAATACTGCATTTCCAAGGCTGGCGTCGCGATGATGAGCACGCTGTACGCCATGCGTCTTGCCGAATATGGCATCGCCGTCCATGAGATCCGTCCCGGAATCATTCAGACCGATATGACGAAGGACGTGTTCGACAAGTACAATGGCTGGGTTGAGGCTGGTGGGTTTCCACAAGCGCGCTGGGGGCAGCCGGAGGACATCGGCCGTACGGTCGCCGAGCTCGCCTCGGGCCGCATGCCGTATTCGACCGGTCATGCCTTCTATGTCGATGGCGGCATGCACATCCGGCGTACCTGAGCGGTTCAGCAGGGCCGCGTCCTAAACCTCAGAACAGAGTGAGATTGATGTACGATTACGAAGGTCATGTTGCGATCGTAACCGGAGCTGCGTCCGGAATTGGCAGGGCGATTTCGCGCCGGTTAGCCAAGGAAGGCTGCAAGGTCCTGCTGTGGGATTACGATGGCGAGACCTTGTCGCGGACCCATGCCGAACTGGCGGCGGAGGGCGCTGACGTCGCGCAATCCGTGATCGACGTCACCGACCTCGCCAAGGTGAAGGCAGGTGTGGATGCGGCGATCGCGACACATGGCCGGGTCGATATTCTGGTCAACAATGCCGGGACCGGGCAGGTGGCCTCCATTATCGATGACACTCCCGAGGCTTTCGACTTCACCATGCGGCTCAACGTCTATGGCGCGTTCAACTGCTGCCATGCTGTGGTGCCGGCAATGCTCGGCCGGAAGGCGGGGCGGATCATCAATGTTGCATCGTGGTTCGGAAAGGTCGGGCGTCCCAGCTCGCTGGCCTATTGCACGTCCAAGTTCGCGCTTCTGGGGATGACCCAATCGATGGGGCTCGATCTCGCGAGCCACGGCATCCGCGTCAACGCGGTGTGCCCGGGAACCATCATGAACACCAGGATGCGTGAGGTTGCGGACGAACAGGCAATCGCCAAAGGGTTGCCGCCGGCAGCCGAGCGCGCGCATCTGATCCCGCTCGGCCGGCTCGGCGAGCCGGAGGATGTTGCCAATGTGGTCGCCTTCCTGCTGTCGAGTCAGGCGGACTACATGACCGGGCAGGGGATCAACGTAACCGGCGGTCTCTGGATGAATTGACCGCCGCGACATTAACGCTGCGGGTTGGTGCTTCCGGGCGCTTGACACGAAATTGCAACTATACTTACGTGTAGGTAAGGAAACGGCCGCTCAGCGGCAATGGGCGGATGTCGGGAGGCATAGTTGTTCGAGCTCATGGAATTCGTCATCCGCGGCGCACTGTTGGGTGTCATCTACGGCCTTCTGGCTTTTCCAATCAGCCTCGTGTTCGCAACCACGGGTTCGGTTGATCTTGCGGTCGGCGCTTACACCGTTCTTGCGGTCGCCATTGCTTGGTCGGTTGGAGGCACCTGGGGAATCGTGTTCGCCATTGCGGCGGCGGTTCTGGCCTCGGCAGTGGTCGGCTTGATTTCGATGCGCCTCAATCGCCCGGGCATGTTCGACCATATCACTGCGGTCCTCGGCACGTTCGGACTGGCGACCTTTCTCGAGTCGTTCATCCTGACCGTCTACGGCAAGGATCCGATGGCTCGCCAGGTATTCGAGACGTTCTGGGACGTGATGGGCATCCGGATCAGCCCGCAGGCGCTGATCAACGTCGTGATCTGTCTTTTGCTGCTCGCGGGCCTTTATCTGCTGCTTTATCGCACACCCTTCGGGCGGGCGATGCGCGCGAGCGCGATCAATCCACTCGGCGCGTCGCTTAACGGCATTCCGGTCAAGACGATCTGGTTCTGCACTTATCTCGTCGGCGGCTTTCTTGCGGGCGTGGCCGGCGTGCTGGTGCTTTACACGACTGGTGCGGACTACAGCACGGGCCTGTCGCTTACCATTTCCGGATTTGGCGCGGCGATTATTTTCGGCATGACCAGTCCGCTGCGCGGCTTCGCCGGCGGCCTTGTCACCGGACTGGTGCAGGCTTTGAGTTCGGGATACCTGCCGGGTGGCTGGGTCACCGCAGCGCCGATGATCTTTATCTTCATCGTACTGGCGCTCGGCCCGATGAACCGCATTTCGGCGACGGGGGGGCGTGTCTGATGGCAGGCATGTTCAAACGGATGCGGCCGGCAATCATCCTGTTCGTGATCATTGCGGCGCTGACTCCGATGATTTTCGGGCAGCCTTTCTGGCTCGACAACTCGATCCTGGTTGCGATCTTCTCGCTGATGGCCCTGTCAGTCGGTATGGCCTACGGTCAGGCGGGCATCCTTTCGGTCGCAACCGCGGCGTTCGCGTCGATCGGTGCATTCGCCACCAGTATCGTGACGACGCACTACGGCCTTTCACCGCTGGTCGGCCTGTTGCTGGCGATCGTCCTGCCGATGATCCTTGGTTATCCGATGGCGCGCGCGATCACGCGGCTGTCGCCGATGCCGCTCTCGATCGCAACGCTGTTGCTCAGCATGGTGCTGGAGACGGCGATTCGCGAGGGCGGCGATTTCACCGGTGGCTATATCGGCCTGTCCGGCGTGCCGCGGTTGTGGTTCGCATCGAGCACCGAAGGCATGCACATCCTGTCATGGGCCGTCGTCCTGATCGTGTTGGTGCTCTACATCAATCTCACGCATTCAGCGATCGGACGTGCCGTCAAGACCGCGCGTCATGATCCTCTGCGGGCAACTGCCGACGGCGTGGACGTTCCGCGCTTGCTGGCAAGTTATTTTGCGCTCTCTGCAGCTGTCGCCGGTGTCGCCGGATGGCTCTATGCCCATCACTTGACCTACATGGGGCCGGATTCGCTCACCATTCACGTCTCGATCAAGACCATGCTGATGACCGTGATTGGCGGTGCCCAGACCTTCCTCGGTCCTATTGTTGGTGCCGCGTTCCTTACACTGATCAATCTCTATCTGCCGGCATCGGAAGCTCAGGGCATGATCTTCGGTGGCACGCTTGTGTTCGTGCTGCTCGTCGCCCCGCGCGGCATGCTCGGGACTGACTGGCTGAAGCTGTTCTCCCGCAAGCCAGCGCGAAACGTCTCGGCATCGGTGAAGCCGGAAAGGCGTGCGGCATGAGCATTCAGGTCGATTCCGTAAGCGTCGACTTCGGTGGTGTCGTCGCGCTCAGCAACGTGTCGCTAACGCTCGATAAGGGCCAGATCCTCGCCGTCATCGGTCCGAATGGATCAGGCAAGAGCACGTTGTTCAACTCGATCACCGGCATGGTGGAGACGTCCGGAGGCAGCGTGGCCGTCGACGGAAAAACCATCGACGACTTGGCGCCGAACCGGCGCATCGCCATGGGCCTTGCGCGCACGTTCCAGACGCCACGCTTCGATCCGCATGTCACGGTCGAGGAAGCGCTGTTGTGCGGCTTCTATCCGGTCGCGCGATCAGGAATGCTGGCAGCGATGCTGCACTCCCGGGCACTGGCGCGTGAGGAGCAGACATTCCAGACCCGGTGTAACGAAATCCTCGAGGATCTGCGATTGACCGGCTATCGCAACTCAAAGATGGGCGAACTGCCGATGGGGCAGGTCCGCCTGGTCGAGGTCGCACGCGCGGTCGCCAACAACCCGAGCTACATTCTTCTCGACGAGCCTGCGGCCGGTTTGGCGCGCGACGAACAGGAAATGCTCGGTTACGAGGTGCGTCGTCTGGCGCAGCGCGGCGTCGGCGTTCTTCTCGTCGAACATAATTTTAATCTGATCCGCGAACTCGCCGAACACGTGATCGTTCTCAATCGCGGATCGATGCTGTTGAGCGGGACCGCAGCCGAGATTTCCCGCGACAAGGCGTTTGTCGATGTCTATCTCGGCAGCAGTGGACGGTGAGGCGGCCATGAGTGTTGTGCGATTGCAGGCCGCGTCATCCGAACAATTGGCAGGATCATCTGCTGAAAACAATCTGTCTTGCCGCGGCGTGTCTGCGCGTTACGGCCGGATCACGGTCGTATCGGGGGTCGCGCTGTCGGTGTCTGGCGGCGAACTCGTCGCCGTGCTCGGCTCCAACGGCGCTGGCAAGAGCAGCTTGCTTGGCGCGATCGCTGGCAGCGTGTCGGGCTCGGGTAACATCGCGATCAACGGCCGCGCGCTCGACAATATGTCGGCGCATCGCCGGGCGGTCAGCGGTATTTCGCTCGTTCCTGAACAGCGTCGCAACGTATTTCCAGCCATGTCGGTGCGCGAGAATATCGAGCTCGGCCTGCGGCTCCTGTCGCCGGGTGAACGTGACGAGCAGCGCGACTTCATCATCAGCCTGTTTCCCATTCTCAAGGAACGGCAATCGGCGATGGCGAGCATGCTGAGCGGCGGTGAGCAGCAGATGTTGGCGATCGCGCTGGCGCTGGGCCGCAAGCCTGCTGCGCTGATCCTCGACGAGCCGACGCAGGGCCTTGCGCCCGCGGTGTTCGATACGCTCGAAAACGCGTTCACGGCGCTGAAGCGCGCCGGGCTGGCGCTGCTTCTCGCCGAGCAGAACGTTCCGTTCGCTGCGCGTGTCGCCGATCGCTACGTGATCCTGTCGCAGGGCGAGATCGTTCGTCAGGGCGATGGAGTCGACCTGAAGAACCCCGAAGATATTGCGGCTGTATTCCTCGGCGCATAGTCGTCGTGAACAATTTTTGGAGAGGGAGAAACATGAAACTCGATTGGTTCAAGAAGCTTGCGCTGGCGACGGCGTTGGGCGCGGTGATGGCAATGCCGGCGGCCGCTCAGGACGTCATCAAGATTGGCGGCATTTTCAGTCTCAGCGGCCCGGCGGCGCCGATTGGCATTCCGGAGCGCGACATTGTCGAGATCCTTGCCAAGAAGCTGAACGGTGACGGCGGCATCAAGGGCAAGAAGGTCGAGATCGTGGTCTATGACGATCAGAGCAACCCGACCGAAGCTGCGCGCGGCGCCACCAAACTGATTCAGCAGGACAAGGTCCGGGCGATCATCGGTTCGACGCTTGGCACCGGCACGCTGGCCCTGATGCCGATTGCCATGAACAACAAGGTGCCTGTGCTGGCGCCGATCGGCACCATCGATGCCACCTCCAAGCGGCATCCGTTCTGGCCCTGGCTGTTCCGTTCGGCTCCGACCGAGGAAGTGATCCTTGACGGCATCATGGAGCGCGGCGTGTTCGGGCCGAAGCGCAAGCGCTTCGCGGTCATGTATCAGGAGGATGCGTACGGCAAGGCGGGCATGGAATATGCCACCAAGCTCTCCAAGGAACGTGACATCGAGGTCGTTGCCTCGGTGGGGGCACCGCTCAATGCCATCGACCTGACGGCGGCAGCGACCAAGATCCGTAACGCCAATCCGGAAGTCGTCCTGCTCGAGACCTCGGCGCCCGCGCTAGGTGCTGCTTTCGTTCGTGCCGCCAAGCAGGTCGGCCTGAATGCGCCGATCATTGGTTCGGGCAGCCTTAATCAGCGTCCGTTCATCGAGGCTGCAGGCTCGGCGGGTGAAGGTGTGCAGGTTGTTTCACTCGGCAACTGGGACGATCCGTCCGAAAGGCAGAACGCGCTCGGCGATATTCTCAGGGCTGCAGGCAAGAAGCCGGCCGGTTATGGCGAACTGCTGGGATCCACCGCGTTCCTCGTGCTCAGCGAAGGCCTTCGCCGGGTTGATGGTGAATTGACCGGTGACAAGCTGCGCGATGCGATCGAAGGTATCTGCGATTTCAAGGATACGTTCATCGACGGCTCGATCTGCTACTCGAAGGACCAGCACGAAGGGTTCTCCAAGGACTCGCTGGTGACGGTCGAGATTTCGGGCGGCAAGTTCAAGTCCATTCGCTAAGGAGTAGAGCCGCGGGCCTCACTGGCCCGCGGTCGCTATCGGAACTGCGATATGTCCCAGACGCTTTTCTCAGCAGACCTGACCGATTGGACCTATGATCGGTTGCTGAGATGGCGCGCCACGGAAACGCCCGATCGGGCGTTTCTGTCGTTTCAGGGCGATGCCTACGAGACTTACGGCGAGACCTGGGAGCGGGTATTCGCCCTGGCGCGCGGGCTGAAAGCGCAGGGCGTGAAGCCCGGAGATCGCGTCGCGACCTTCGCGCCGAATTGCCGGGTGGCCATCCATCTGTGGCTCGCCCTTAATCTTCTCGGCGCCACCGACGCGCCGATCAACCCGGCGTTTCGCGGCCAGCCGCTCGCCGGCGTCATCAACATGCTTGATGTGTCGATGATCGTTGCGGAATGCGGGCTGCTGCCGGTTTTGCGTGACATCGAAGACGATCTCCCTCGTCTCAGCGATGTGATCTGCTTCAGCGCGGAGCAAGCCAGCGCCGATGCTGTTCAGTTCAAGCGCCTCCGCCTCACGCAGTTGTCGCCGGTCGACGATGCCCCCGACGGCTGGCAGCCGCCCGGCGCCGCGTTCAACCATATCTCATCAATCCTGATGACGTCGGGAACGTCCGGTCCGTCAAAAGGCGTGATGGTGCCGCATGCGCAGGCGATTTTGATCGCGCAACATTCAGTGAGCGGAATGCAGGTCGAACAGAACGACGTGTTCTATTGCGCGCATCCGATTTTCCATATGTCGCCGCGCTATTGCGTATTCACCGCAGCGATGCTGACCGGCGCGCGGGTGTGGTTCGATGGTTCTTTCCAGGCAGACCGCTGGCTCGACCGCATTCGCGAAGCCGGAGCGACGGTGACGATTGGCCATGGGCCGCTGCTGGAGATGATCTTCGCCCAGCCCGAACGCGCGGACGATGCCGACAATCCGTTGAAACGGCTTGGGACCTCGCCTTTCCCGAAGCACATTGCGGAGGCGTTTGAGCGCCGTTTCGCGATGAAGGGCGTCGAGACTTGGGGCATGACCGAGGTCGGGATTCCCTGCTGGCATCCTTACGATGAACCGCTACGTCCAGGGTCGTGCGGCAAGATTCACGATGACTGGTACGAATTCCGCGTCGTCGATCCGGAGACCGACATCGAGGTGCCGCCCGGTGTTGTTGGGGAATTCGTGATCAGGCCCAAGCATCCTTCGACGATCATGCAGGGCTATTTCGGCCGGCCGGATGCGACCGTGGAAGCGTGGCGCAATCTGTGGTTTCACAGCGGCGACGGTGGTTATATCGATGCGGAGGGGTGGGTTTACTTCGTCGATCGGCTCAAGGATCGAATCCGGCGGCGCGCGGAAAACATCTCATCTTTCGATATTGAGTGTGCGGCGCTGAAATATCCCGGAATCACTGAAGCCGCGGCGGTTGGCGTGCCGTCCGGGTTTGCCGGTGACGACGATGTCAAGCTGTGCATCGCCACCGCATCTGGGGCAAGCGTTGAGGCGCGCGATCTGATCGCTTATCTCGCCAAGTCGCTACCGCATCACATGGTGCCGCGCTACATCGAATTCCTGCCGGAATTGCCGCGAACGCCGACGACAAAGATCCAGAAAAGTGTGCTGCGCGCGTCCGGAGTCCGCGACGAGACATGGGATCGCAAGGCTGCCGGGATCGAACTGCGCAACCTGGTGCACAGCTAGGCAGGTGACTAGGATCTCGCCTTTGCGGCGGTCTTGCTTTTCGCAGCAGGCTTCTGCTGTGCCTTGCCGGTCCCGTATGCCGTTTCGATCGTCACTAGCGTTGCTTCCCACAAATCGGAGAGGCGCGAGAAGCGGCCAGCGTCACGGGTTACCGATCCGGCATAGTGAATGATGGTGGCAAGCTGAATCACAATTTGCTGCTGGGGCGCGTCCGGCGCCAGTTCGCCGGAGCGGACGGCGAGGCTGACCGCGATCCGCACCAGGCTTTCGAACTCGTGCGACGTGGTCTGCAGGATCGATTGCATCTTCGGCGTCAGCGCATCGCGATCCGACCGCAGCCTGATCATCAGGCTCCAGGGATTACCCTTGTCGCCGTTAGCGTTGAACTTGTTGTAGCGCTCGCGATTGAACGCGACGGTCGCGGCGACCTTTTCGCGTAGCGTGGTTTCCGGATTGGTCCAGATGTTGGCGTAACGCTCGAGCGTGCCGCGGGCATAGTCGTCGAGGACTTCCTCGACGAGTCCGCTCTTGTTGCCGAAATGATAATGCAGGTTGGCGCGCGTGGTGCTCAGGATTTCCGCGATTTCCCGGAAGCTAACACCGCGATAGCCGTACTTCACAATCAGGTCGGCTGCAGTAGCCTTGATCTTGTCCCGCATCAGAAAGTCCAGCAAATAGATTGAGGCTGCGTTCGCAGAATCGCAGCCCCAATTGTCTCAGGTTCCAGGCAGCGTCGCAATCGCCTTGGCGTTACGCCGCGGCATTGGCTGCGGTATCTGCGTCAAGCAGACCGGCTTTTCCGAGCAGCACGCGAATGCGTTCGATCTCGGCGGCAGAGAGCTTCTGCAGGGGCGGCCGAACGGTTGCGCGCGGCAGGCGTCCGAGCATGACCTGGGCTTCCTTCATGCGGTTGTGCATGTCGACGGCCGGGGCCGAGTAGAATGCGTGCGTAGTCGGATAAATCCGGTCAGCAGCGGCCTTGGCTGCGGCCATATCGTTGTTGCGCACGGCTTCGAACAGTTCGACCTGCAACGCGGCAATCGTGCTGCCCGCGCCGGAAAGAAGACCATTGCAACCCGCGACGAGCGAGCTGAACAGCCAGGCGCTGTGCGTGGTCAGAACGTTGATCGGGCGGGAGCCGCTCTGCAGTTCGCGGACGGTGAATTCGTGCCGTGCCGGCTCGCCGCATGCGTCCTTCATCGCCTTGATCGTCGGAACTTCCGCGATCAACCGCTGCAGCAGGTCGTGCGAATAGCAAAGGCCAGTAGCGATCGGAAACTGGAAGATGATCAGCGGAAGATCCGTTGCATCGGCGATCCGCTTGAAGTGGTCCACGACCATCTCGGGGCGCGAGCCCAGCATCAGGAGATTCGGCGGGAACACGAGCAGGGCGGATGCGCCGCTCTTGTCGGCCATCTTGGCGATGCGAACCGCCTCCATCGCGCTTTCGGCATAGATGCCGTTGACGAGCGGAGTTTTCGATCCGACTTCATCGACGGTGATTTCCAGAATTCGCTGCTGTTCCTCGAACGTGCAGGACGATACTTCCGATGCGTGGCCGTTGACGGTGATCGCAGCAACACCGCGTACGCCGGTGACGTCGCGCAGATGCTTGCGATAGCTTACTTCGTCAATCGAGAGGTCATTGTTGAGCGGCAGCAGGCAGGCCGGGATGACGCCTGAGCAGTCATATGCAATGCGAGCCATGGTTGTTCTCCAATTTCTTGTTCAGTGGTTAGCCAGGGATCAGACGCCTTCCAGCACGACGATGTCGGAGATGGCTGCGCCCTTCCGGGCATCCTTCGCCTTCTGATAGAGCTCGGATTCGTAGAACTTCCGGGCAGTCTCGACTGTGTCGAACTCGACGACGACGTAACGCCTGTCTGCCGCTGTTCCTTCGAGGGCGGCCGGCGCCGATCCGCGCACGTGGTAACGGCCCCCAAAGGCCTCGATCGCGGCTTTCGCCAGCGGCTTGTAGTTCTCGTACTGCTCCGGATTGGTGACTTTCACCTGCGCGATGACGATTGCTGCCATGGCCTGCAGCGCCTCCCTGATTGTCGCAAACTGGAGTCAATGTTGCACTGACGTGCACGTCAGTCAATAGTGGATCATCTGCAGAATTTTGTTGATTTACAGGATGTGTTGCCTGATTTATTGACCTGCACGTCAGTAAATGACAGTCTGATGCCGCAGGCATCAAAACGGCAGGAAACATGAAAATAAAAATCGAAAAGCGCAGTCGGGTCGCGGTATTGGTCCTGAACAATCCGCCGATGAACGTTGTGACGCTCGATCTGACGCGGCAGATGAGCGAGGCGCTCGCAGGCCTTGCGGCCGATCCCGACGTCGGCGCGCTCGTGTTGACCGGTGAGGGCGAACGCGCCTTCTGCGCCGGTTCCGACATCAAGGAATTCCCCGGGCTCGTCGAGAAGCGGGCGATCGTCAGCACCAAGCTCGGATTTGAGAACAAGACTTATGGCGAAGTCGCTCATTTTCCCAAGCCGACGATCGCAGCGATCGAAGGATTGGCGCTTGGCGGTGGTCTCGAACTAGCGGCGGGGTGCGATTTCCTGATTGCGTCGGAGACCTCGCGGCTTGGATTGCCCGAGATCAAGCTCGGCGGCTTCCCCGGAAGCGGCGGCACGGTGCGCGTCACCCGCCGGATCGGTCTCGCGCGCGCCAGCGAGATGATGTTGCTTGGCGATATGATCGACGCGCAGACCGCGCTGGCGTGGGGTCTGCTCAATCGTGTGGTGCCGGCCGGGCAGGTTCGCACTGCGGCGGTCGAAATGGGCGAGCGGCTCGCGGCCGGTCCGGCGCAGGCGATGTATGCTTGCAAGCTGGCGTTGCGGGACGCCGTTGATTGTCCGGAGCCCGAAGCGATTGCCGGAAGCCTCAAGCTGAGCGAGGTGCTGTCGCAGACCAAGGATTTCTCAGAAGGCGTTCATGCCTTTGCGGCGAAGCGGCTTGCGCAATTTTCCGATCGACTCGATGTGAGCGTCTTCGAACGATCCTGACCCTTCGATAACACCGATTGTCCATAGCGTGGTGGCGCGCGAGAGAATTTCGTCGCCAGCCACTTTCAGAAAGTGCCGGAGAGAACGTCGTGGTTGATTTTTCCGTTTCGGAAGAAATGCAGATGGTTTTGAAGACGCTGAAGCGCTTCATCCAGACCGAACTCGCACCGCATGAGGCGGAGGTCGAGGAAAAGCAGTTTGTGCGTCCCGAGCTTGCGCTGGAGCTGCGCACCAAGGCGAAGGCCCTGGGTCTGTTCGCGCTCGGCATGCCGGCGGAATCGGGTGGCGGCGGTCTCAGCGCTGTCGATATGTGCCTGTGCGAAGAGCAGTTCGGCTGGACCAAGGATGCGCTGGTGCGGCGCGCCTTCGGCGCCATTCCTGCAACCCTCGAGAATTGCGTCGGAGAGCAGCGCGAGAAGTATCTTTATCCGGCGGTTAGCGGCGATATCAGCGTGGCGCTGGCGATGACCGAGCCGAATGCGGGTTCCGATGCTGCCGGCATCCTGACCACCGCCAAGCGCGACGGTTCGGATTTCATCATCAACGGTTCGAAGCATTTCATCAGCGATGCCGATCTTGCGGATGCGTTCATCGTGACGACGGTCACCGACCCGTCCAAGGGCGGCAAGGGCATCACCGCGTTTTTGATCGATCGCGACACGCCCGGTTTCACCGTCGGCCGCATCCAGTACATGATGGGCCTACGTGCGACCAATCATTGCGAACTGGTGTTCGAGAATGTGCGCGTCTCCGCCAACCAGATGCTGGGCGCAGAAGGGCAGGGTTTGCTCCAGGCGCTGGGCACCATCAACCGGGTGAGGCTCGGCATGGTCGGTGGCCGCGCGGTCGGCATGGCGAGCAAGCTCATGAAGATGAGCATCGACTACGCCAATGAGCGCAAGCAGTTCGGAAAGTCGATCGGCGAGTTCCAGATGGTGCAGGCGATGCTGGCCGACATGGCGACCGAAATCTATGCGGCGCGCATGATGGTCCTCAACGCGGCATGGGAAACCGACCAGGGTCTCGATCCGCGCGAGAAGGTCTCGATGGTGAAGTACTACGCCTCGGAGATGCTTGGCCGCGTCGCTGACAAGGCCGTGCAGATTTTCGGCGGCATGGGTTACTGCCGTGAGATGCCGTTGGAGCAGCTTTATCGCGATGCGCGCGTCTATCGCATCTTCGACGGCGCGTCCGACATCCATCGCATGGTGATCGCGCGCAGCCTGCTCAAGAACGGCACGCATCCACTCTGATTTGAAGTCCAACACGAGGGTCGACCATGCTGGGCAAGATGCGTGTCCTGAGCTTCTCCCATTTTGTGCAGGGGCCGGCGGCTTCACAGTATCTCGCCGACCTTGGCGCCGACGTCATCAAGGTCGAGCCGCTGACCGGCGCCTTCGAGCGCAATCATGCGGGTGGACGGGTGTTCGTCGAGGGCCTGAGCGCGAGCTATCTTGCGGTCAACCGCAACAAGAAGTCGATTGCGGTGGACCTCAAGAATCCGCGCGCGAAAGAGGTGCTCTACAAAATCATCCAGACCTGCGATGTCGTCACCGAGAACTATCGGGGTGGTGTGCTGGATCGTCTCGGCTTCGGTTATGAGGCTGTGAAGGCGGCCAAGCCTGACATCATTTACGCATCGGCGTCGGGTTGGGGGTCGAAGGGGCCGATGGCGGACAAGCCGGGGCAGGATCTTCTGGTGCAGGCCCGCTGCGGTCTTGTGGCAGTGACGAGCAATCTCGAGGATGCGCCGGTGGTACCGGGCGTGCCGATCGTCGATCAGCATGGCGCGGCGCTGCTCGCCATGGGCATCATGGGCGCCTACATCAAGAAGCTCGCGACCGGGCAGGGTACGCGTGTTGAATCCAATCTGCTCAATGCCGGTCTCGATCTGCAGGTCGAGTCGATGGCGATCTACTTCTCCGGCAACAAGACGCCAAAGGATTTCGTCCGTCATCATCAGCTCGCCAGTTGGTTCCTCGATGCGCCCTATGGTGTCTACAAGCTGGCCGATTGCCATGCCGTGATCAGTCTTGGCGGCGATATCGAGCAATTCACGACGGCGATCGGCAACAAGGATCTGATTGCGCTCGGCACCGACAGGATGGTGACGCGCGACGAGTTCACCCGCATTCTCGCCAAGGAACTGCTGAACTGGACCTACGCCGATCTTGACCGCGCGCTGAGCCCGCATGCGCTGTGGTACGAGCGGGTTCAGAACTACGATGAGATCAAGGCCGATCCCCAGGTCATCCAGAACGAGTGCCTGATGGAGATTCCGGTCAAGGGCGGCACGGCAACGGTGCTTGCCCATCCGGTGCGCTACGATGGCACCGCGCCGGGGCTTCGACGCATGCCGGTCGATCTTGGGGCAGATACGCGTGCGGTGCTTCGGGATGCCGGCTTTGCAGATGACGCAATTGCCGATCTCGTTTCCAGCAAGGTAGTCTTTGATCCAGCGCTCTCGTAACCGGGAGTCGCGCCCGCCGTCGATCCACGCCAGCCCGCCGAGACATCATGACCGACATCGCGCTGCAAGACGTGTCCCTCGAGGACAAGTACATCAAGCCCTCTGGCCGCATCTATCTGTCCGGCGTTCAGGCGCTGGTCCGGTTGCCGTTGTTGCAGCGCACGCGTGACCGCGCGGCGGGTCTGAACACCGGCGGTTTCATCTCCGGTTATCGCGGCTCCCCGCTTGGCACTTATGACAATGCGCTCTGGAGCGCGCGGGCCCACCTCGCGGCGGAGAACATTCAGTTTCAGCCGGGATTGAATGAGGACCTTGCGGCGACGTCGGTGTGGGGCAGCCAGCAAGTCGGCATGTTTCCCGGCGCGACCGTGCAGGGGGTGTTCGGCATCTGGTACGGCAAGGGGCCCGGCGTCGATCGTTCGGCGGATGCGTTGAAGCACGCCAACGCCGCTGGCACCTCGCGTTACGGCGGCGTGCTGGCGCTGGCCGGCGACGATCACGGCTGCCAATCTTCGACGCTCGCACACCAGAGCGAACAGATTTTCCAGGCGGCGATGATGCCGATCCTGAATCCGGCGACGGTGCAGGAATATCTCGACTTCGGCATCTATGGTTTCGCGCTGTCGCGTTACTCGGGCTGTTGGATCGGCTTCAAGGCGATTTCGGAAACGGCGGAAAGCTCTGCATCGATCACGGTCGATCCGCAACGCATGCAGTTCGTCGAGCCAGCCGATTTCATCATGCCGCCGAGCGGGGTTCATATCCGATGGCCCGATCCGCCACTCGAGGCGGAGAAGCGGCTGCATGGCCCCAAGATGCAGGCGGTGGCCGCGTTCGCGCGCGCCAATCAGATCGATCGCATCGCGCTGGATTCGCCGGCGCCGCGTCTCGGCATTCTGACCACCGGCAAGGCCTATCTCGATGTCCGTCAGGCGCTGGCCGACCTCGGCCTGTCGGAAGAGATCTGCAAATCGTTAGGGCTGCGCATTTATAAGGTGGGTCTGGTCTGGCCGCTTGAGGTGGAAGGCGCCCGCCGTTTCGCGGATGGCCTGAAGGACGTGCTGGTCGTCGAGGAAAAGCACGGCTTCATCGAGAGCCAGTTTGTCCATGCACTTTATAATATGGACGCATCGCGGCGGCCGTCAGTGGTCGGCAAGCGCGACGAAAGTGGCGCGCCGCTGCTGCCGAGCGAGGGCGAGCTCTCGCCGACGCTGGTGGCGCGCGCGATCCTGTCGCGCCTCGAACGCATGGGCGGCGGAAATCCGCAACTCGCGCAGCGCTTGGCACGTCTTGAATCGTTCGAGCGTGTCGCCTCGACGCCGCAGATCAAGTCGCAGCGTGCGCCGTTCTTCTGCTCGGGTTGTCCGCACAATACCTCGACGCAGTTGCCGGAAGGCAGCCGCGCGATGGCCGGCATCGGCTGTCACGGCATGGCGACCTGGATGCCCAACCGCAACACCCAGACCATCACCCATATGGGCGCTGAAGGCGCTAACTGGATCGGTCAGGCGAAGTTCACCACCGAGAAGCACGTCTTCCAGAATCTCGGCGACGGCACCTACACTCACAGCGGGCTGCTTGCGATCCGCGCAGCCGCAGCCGCCGGCGTCAACATCACCTACAAGATCCTTTACAACGATGCGGTGGCGATGACCGGCGGACAATCTGCCGAAAGCGGCTTTACCGTTCCGCAGATCGCCTCGCAGATGGCGGCGGAAGGCGCGAGGCGCGTGGTGATCGTCTCGGACGAGCCGAACAAATATCCCGACACGAGCCTGTTTCCGCCGGGCGTCACCACCCACGACCGCAAGGATCTCGACGCCGTTCAGCGCGAACTGCGCGACACGGCTGGCCTGACGGTTCTGATTTACGATCAGACCTGCGCGGCCGAGAAGCGTCGTCGCCGCAAGCGCGGTCTGTTTCCCGATCCGCCGAAGCGTGCCTTCATTAATGACGCTGTCTGCGAAGGCTGCGGCGACTGTTCGGTGAAGTCGAACTGCGTCTCGGTGAAGCCGCTGGAAACCGAACTCGGCCGCAAGCGCACCATCGATCAGTCGAACTGCAACAAGGACTTTTCCTGCGTCGAGGGATTCTGCCCGAGCTTCGTGACGGTTCACGGCGGCGGTCTCCGCAAGCCGGAAAAGCCGAGCACCGCGACCGGGCAGGGACCGTTTGGCGACATTCCGATGCCAACGGCGCGCGCGTTGCACGAGCCCTACAATCTGCTGATGACCGGCATCGGCGGCACCGGCGTGATTACGGTCGGTGCGCTGCTCGGCATGGCGGCGCATCTTGAAGGCAAGGGTTGCTCGGTCCTCGATTTCACTGGTCTTGCGCAGAAGAACGGCGGGGTCATGACCCACGTGCGGATCGCGCCGGCGCCGGAGGACATCGCGGCGGTACGCATCGCTGCCGGCGGCGCCGACCTGCTGCTAGCGTTCGACATGGTGGGCGCGGCTTCGCCGGTGGCGCTGGCGCGCATCGAACAGGGTGTCACCCGGGCGGTGGTCAATACCTCGCTGACGCCGACGGCAGCTTTCGTCACCGACGGCAATATCGATTTCGAGGCAGCGGCGATGAATCGCGTGCTTCGGGATGCGGTCGGCGAAAAGGGTATCGATTTCGTACAAGGCACCAAGATCGCGACCGCGATCATGGGCGATTCGATCGCGACCAACCTGCTGTTGCTCGGCTATGTGTTCCAGAAGGGCCTGTTGCCGCTGAGCCTGCAATCGATCGAACGCGCGATCGACCTCAACGGCTCCGCCGTGGAGGCCAACAAGCGCGCATTCGCATGGGGACGGCTGGCGGCACATAATCCCGCAGCGATCGAGAAGGCCGTGGTCAATCGGGTCGCGCCGGAAGCGCGCGAGATGACGCTGTCCGAGCGCATCCAGTTCAACGCCGATTTCCTGACTCGCTATCAGGATGCCGCCTACGCCAAGATGTTCACCGACGCCATTTCGCGGGTGCAGACCACGGAAGCTGCACGCACGCCGGGCCTGCACGGGCTCACCGACGCAGCTGCGCGTGGTCTGTTCAAGCTCATGGCCTACAAGGACGAGTACGAGGTGGCGCGCCTCTACACCGATGGCGAGTTTCTCGCCAAGCTCGGCCGCCAGTTCGAGGGCGACTTCAAGCTCCAGTTCCATCTGGCGCCGCCGCTTCTCGCGAAGAAGGATCCCGTCACCGGACATCTGCGCAAGCGTGCGTTCGGACCGTGGGTTTTCACTGCCTTTAAGCTGCTGGCACGTCTGCGCGGCCTTCGCGGCACGGCGTTCGACATCTTCGGGTACACCGCGGAACGCCGGATGGAGCGCGAGCTCATCAAGGAATACATCGCGCAGATCGACGACCTGATCGGCCGCCTGTCGCCGCAGAATCACGCACTGGCCGTGGAGATGCTGCGTCTTCCGGATTCCATTCGTGGCTTCGGGCACGTCAAGGAGAAATCCGTCCACGCCGCGCGTGAGCGGAAGGCGGAACTGCTCGCCGCGTTCGAAAGCGGCGTCGCGGTTGCGGCGGAATAGGTTCGTCGCATGCGAAAGCGAATGTTCAGCGACAGTGATGTCGCGCGGATGCTGAACGACGTCGACAGGCTGATCGATGCCGGACATTCCGCGACGGCCGCTTGCCGTCAGATCGGAATTTCACAGCAGAGCTACTATCGCTGGCGCAAGGAACAATCGATGCGGGATGCTATCGCGCGCCCGCGGCAACCTCGCCAGGACCTTGGTGTGACGGAACGCAGCCTGACGTCCTGATTGATTTACAGGCAGGTCCGCCGGTCCGAACAGCATTCATATGCGACCGGCGCAGCGCCTTGTACGGCTGGGATGCTTCCGGCGCTGCCTTTTGGCTGGCTGGGCGCGGTGTCGCACAAGGAAAGACTTGATGTTCCATTTTCTGCAAGCCAATCAGAGGGGGCGAACCGGGGCGTCATACGGAAGGGAATAAAGTGTCATCGTCGGTAATGCCTGACGTTCTGGTGATCGGCGGCGGCAATGCGGCGCTGTGTGCCGCGCTCATGGCTCGGGAGGCTGGCGCTTCGGTTCTGATGCTGGAATCCGCGCCGCGGGCCTGGCGCGGGGGCAATTCGATGCATGTGCGGAATCTGCGCTGCATGCACGATGCGCCGCAGGACGTGCTGGTCGAGGCCTATCCGGAAGAGGAATATTGGCAGGATTTGCTGAAGGTCACCGGCGGTCTAACTAACGAAGGTCTGGCGCGGCTGGTCATTCGCCATTCGTCGCGCTGCCGGCCATGGATGCGCCGCCATGGCGTGCACTTCCAGCCGCCTTTGTCCGGCGCGCTGCACGTCGCGCGCACCAACGCCTTTTTCATGGGTGGCGGCAAGGCATTGGTGAATGCCTACTATCGCAGCGCGCAGAATCTCGGCGTCCGTGTGCGTTATGATGCGCCGGTGAAAAGCCTCGAGATCGTCAACGGTCGGTTCGAGGCCGCGATCACCGAGGCGGGCGAGCGTATCACCGCAAAAAGCTGCGTGCTGGCTAGCGGCGGGTTCGAATCCAATCTTGCCTGGCAACGCGAGGCCTGGGGCCAGAACGAACGCGGCGAATGGCCGGCGGAGAACTTCCTGATCCGCGGCACGCGTTACAATCAGGGCGTATTGCTGAAATTCATGATCGATGCCGGTGCTGATGCGATCGGCGACCCGACGCAGGCCCATTGCGTGGCGATCGATGCCCGCGCGCCGCTCTACGATGGCGGCATTTGTACCCGTATCGATTGCGTGTCGCTCGGTGTCGTGGTCAATCGCGAGGGTAGGCGATTCTATGACGAAGGCGAGGATTTCTGGCCCAAGCGCTATGCGATCTGGGGGCGTCTGGTCGCACAGCAGCCGGGACAGACCGCATGGTCGATCATTGATCAGAAGGCGATCGGTCGCTTCATGCCGCCGGTATTCGATGGAACAAAGGCGGATACGCTCGAAGAGCTCGCGCGGAAGATCGGCCTCGAGCCTGCGCCATTCATCGAGACGATGCGTGCCTACAATGCCGCGTGCCGTGGCGGCACCTTCGACCATACGACGCTCGACAACTGTCACACTGAAGGCCTTTTCCCCGGCAAGACCCATTGGGCGCGACCGCTCGATACGCCGCCATTCTATGCCTATCCGCTGAAGCCGGGCATTACCTTCACCTACCTTGGCATGAAGACCGACCGCAGCGCCGCGGTGCATTTCGGTGGCAGGCCCAGCGCCAACCTGTTTGCTGCCGGCGAGATGATGGCGGGCAATGTGCTCGGCCAAGGCTATACGGCGGGCGTGGGTATGAGCATCGGCACCGCCTTCGGCCGGATCGCCGGCGTCAACGCAGCGCAAAGCGCGGGCTTCGCGCATCCGGAATTCAAGGAGGAGTTCGCTTATGCCGCCGCGCTCTGAACCGGCTGTGATGGAAGCGGAGCCTGCGTGCGAGGGGACGCACGGATTGGCGGCGGCGCTGACGGCAAGCGAGCAAGATGTCGCGCGCATGATGCAGATTTGCAATGCGTGCCGCTATTGCGAGGGTTTCTGCGCGGTGTTCCCGGCGATGACGCGCCGGCTCGATTTCGCCAAGGCGGACGTCCACTATCTCGCCAACCTTTGCCACAACTGCGGAGCCTGCTTGCACGCCTGCCAGTACGCGCCGCCGCACGAATTCGCGGTCAACGTGCCCCAGGCCATGGCCAAGGTGAGGGTGCAGACCTATCAGGACTACGCTTGGCCGCCTGTAATGGGGCGGCTCTATCGCCGCGCGGGACTTACGGTCGCGCTGGCGCTGGCGGGAGGGTTGTCGCTGTTTCTGGTACTGGCGGTCGCGATGAGCGGTCACCTGATACATGAGCCGCTGGCGGGAAATTTCTACGCGATCTTTCCGCACAACTTCCTCGCCGTCCTGTTTGGCCTCGTATTCCTGTTCGCTATTGCTGCGCTGGGCATCGGCGTCGTCTGGTTCTGGCGCGAGGTGTCGCCGGCCAAGGAGGCTGGCGCCAAGACCGACATCGCCAAGGTTCGTGCGCCGGCGGTTGTCGAGGCGGTGTCGGATGTCGCGACTCTGAAATATCTCGGTGGTGGCCACGGCGAGGGCTGCAACGAGGAGGACGATCGCTTTACGCTGCTGCGGCGTCGCTTCCATCAGTTCACGCTGTATGGTTTTCTGCTTTGCTTCGCCGCCACCAGCGTTGCGACGCTCTACCACTATTTTCTTGGTCTTGTGGCGCCGTACGCCTGGACCAGTCTGCCGGTCATTCTCGGCAGCCTCGGCGGTCTTGGATTGTTGATCGGTCCGGCCGGCCTGCTGTGGCTGAATTTCCGGCGCGATCCGCAGCATGGCGACCCGGCCCAGCGTGGCATGGATCGCGGGTTCATCGCCTTGCTGTTCCTGATCAGCGCTACGGGTTTTGCCTTGCTGTTGCTGCGCGATACACGCTTCATGGCGCTGTGGCTGGCGATCCATCTCGGCACGGTGATGGCGCTGTTCCTGACCATGCCTTACGGCAAGTTCGCGCATGGCGTGTTCCGCTCCGCCGCGCTTCTCAAATACACCATCGAGAAGCGGCTGCCAAACCGGCTTGGGTTGGGTGGCGAGTAGGGTAGCTACCAACGCCTGTGTGCTGGCTCGCTTCGGCCGCTCGCCGAGTTACCAGTTCGCTTGTTTCGCCGCACCGGTCCCGCTACCTTGAAAGTTCACGGAAACGGATTTTCTGGGCGCGGATGAGACCGAGACTGGCCGATGTAGCTCGCATGGCGGGGGTGGATATTTCCACGGCGTCGCGCGTTCTTCGCGGCGAGACCAATCAGCGTATTCGTGCCGAGACGCGCGAGCGGATTCTGGAAAGCGCGAGGCAACTCGATTATTCGCCGAACACGCTGGCCCAAGGCTTGCGCACCTCGCGCAGCCGCACACTGGGGCTGATCGTTCCGCAACTCGATAACCCGGTGTTCGCTGCGGCTATTCATGGCGCGGAAAAGTCGGCGGCCAAGCGCGGTTATTCTCTTCTGATCGCCCATCGCGAGTCTGGCGCAACCGACGCGGTCTATCAACGTCTGTCGCATGGCAACCGCGTTGACGGACTGCTGGTCGCGAGCCTCGACGACGACAACCTGCTGCGCGACGAACTGGAATCGACCCACATTCCGTTCGTGCTTCTGAACCGGCAACTTCCGGGGAGTCCGTATTGCGTTGTGCTCGACAGTCGCGCGGCAGCCGCGATCGCCGTCGATCATCTGGCATCGATGGGGCACCGGCGCATTGCGCATCTCTCCGGCCGGCCCGGCGGCTTCAACGCCGGCGAACGCCTGGCGGGTTATCAAGAGGGATTGGCGCGCCACGGCATTCCGTTCGATCCTGCACTGGTCGCGGTTGCCGGCTACACCGCGCAGGGCGGTGCGGATGCGATGCGCCACCTTCTCACGCAGAAGCCGACGGCGATTCTGGGCGCGACGCTGGTGACGGCGGCCGGCGCGATGGCTGTGTTGCACGAAGCAGGCTTTCAGATTCCGCGCGACGTTTCGGTGATCGGACTGCATGACGCTGCTGTTGCTGCGATGCTCTATCCGCAACTGACATCGGTTAAAATGCCGACCGAACTGATGGGCGAGATTGCCTGCGATCTTCTGATCGATCTCGTCAGTGGCGAGACGCCCAAGCCGGTTACACCGCTTGCGCCCAACGGTCTCGTCGTCCGCGCCTCCACAGGCCCAGCCCCGCGCTAAATTTTAACTTGACGGCATGTGAAGTTTATAAGACGTTTGAACAAACGATTGCGCAAACTTTTTGTTCAATCGACAAAACGAGTGGCCAGGGAGCGTCTCAGGTGAGCGTGACGAGTTTGGCCTCGATGAAGGGGCCGTCATGACCGCAAGCACCATCGCAGCAGTGCGCGATGCAGATCGTATCGATGAAACCCTTGCCGCGGCGTTCGGAGCCATTGTCGGTGGCGCGCACGTCCTGACGTCGTTTGACGATCGGTTGACATATTCCCGCGATCGTCTGCCATTCGCCGTGTTCCGCGAGCGCGCCGGAGCGCTGGCCGGTGTGTTGCCGCGACTAGTGGTTCGCCCCGCCAATCAGGATGAAATCGAACGCGTTCTGAAGCTTGCGAACGAGCGCAAGGTGCCTGTCATTCCTTATGGCAACGGCTCGGGTGTGCTTGGCGGAGCGATCCCGCTGGGCGGCGAAATCATGCTGGACGTGCGCCGGCTCGATAAAATTCTTTCGATCAATCCGACCGATGCGATCGCCACTGTCCAGTGCGGCATGAATGGTGCCGAGTTCGAGCAGCAGCTCAATAAGGCTGGATACACATGCGGGCACTTGCCGCAGTCTATCGAGATTTCTACGGTTGGCGGTTGGCTCGCATGTCGCGGCGGCGGCCAGGCGTCGAGCCGCTACGGCAAGATCGAGGATATCGTTGTTGGTCTCAAGGCCGTGCTGCCCGACGGTACGCCGCTTGAAGTCCGTCCGGTGGCGCGTCGTGCGGTGGGTCCGTCGATCCGCGACCTGATGGTCGGCAGCGAAGGCACGTTCGGCGTCATTACCGAAGCCACACTGCGAATCTGGAAGAAGCCGGAGATCGAGTGTGGCGTCGTGCTGGCATTTTCGACAATGCAGGCGGCGCTCGATAGCGCCCGCATGATCATGCAGGCCGAGCTGCGGCCGACCATCGTTCGTCTGTACGACCGCGTCGAAAGCGACGAGCGCACCAAGGACATTGCGCTGTTCAAGACCAAGCCGTATCTCGCGGTCATGGCGTTCAGCGGCAGCGAGCCGATGATCTCGGTCGAGCAGGAAGCTGCCCTCGCGATCGCGCGTTCGCAGGGCGGCGAGGTTGGACCCGACGGGCCATATCATCACTGGAAAGAAAACCGTTACGTCGCTTATTCGCAGAAATGGCACGACGCCGGTTACTTCAACGACACTATTGAGGTCACTGCCAACTGGTCGGCGATTCCGATGATGTACGAGGCCATTGCCAGCGCGGTGCATAAGATCCATCCGGGAGTGCATTTCGGCGCGCATTGGTCGCACGTCTATCCCGAGGGTGCGTGCCAGTACATGACTGTGCGTTTGCCGCCAATGGCTGACGATGTCGCGCTGCCGATCCATGAAAAACTGTGGAGCGCGGTGGAGGGGTTGACTCTCGATCATGGCGGCTCGATCTCGCACCATCATGGCGCCGGCCTGTTCCGCAACCCGTGGATGAAGCGTGAACTCGGCGCCGGTCTCGACGTTTTGCAGAGAATCAAGGACGTGCTCGATCCGGACAATCTGCTCAATCCCGGGAAGATCGGTCTGCGTCCGCGCGACAATGCGAAAGACATTCGCCGTGACTGACAAGGCTCAACGCCGTGTCGAAACAGGGGAGGGCGGACATGGCGTCTGATCCGCTTCTTGTCGGCATCGATCTTGGCGCCGGTTCGCTGAAGGTCAGCATCATCAAGGCTGACGGCGCGCTGGTATGCGAGGCATCGGCGCCAGTTGCAACGTCTGCGCCGCATCCCGGCTGGAGTGAGCAGGACCCGCAGGACTGGTGGACGGCGGCATGCGATGCCGTGCGCCGCGCGCTGGCTTTGTCTGGTCGTCCGGCGACCGATATCGCCGCGATCTCATTCTCGGCGGGCGCGCATACGCAGGTGCTGGAAGATGCCGATGGTCGCGTCATCCGGCCGGCGATCCTCTGGAACGATCAGCGCAGCCGCAATGAAACACAGGAACTGCGCGACAAAGCCGACGATCGCATTCTCGAGATCGGCGCCAACCGCGCCAACCCGACCTGGACGCTGCCGCAGATGCTGTGGCTCCGCAAGAACGAGCCGGACTCCTTCAAGCGCGTGAAGCGGCTTTATGTCGCCAAGGACTGGCTGCGTGCGCAGTTCACCGGCACCTGGGAGACCGACACCATCGATGCGCTCGGCACCCTGATGATCGATGCCAAGACCGCGCAATGGTCGAAGGAATTGTGCGATCTGATCGGTTGGCCGATGGAGACGCTGCCGACGATCGTAAAGCCGAGCGCAGTGGTTGGCAAGGTGACGGCGAAGGCTGCGCAGGCCACTGGTTTGGCCGAGGGCACGCCGGTGGTGTGCGGCACGTCGGATACGGCAGCGGAAACTTTCGGCGCCGGCATGGTGCGTGAGGGCATCGGCGTCGTGAAACTGGCGACGGCCGCGACCGTGAACGTGCTGTCGCCACAGCCGCGACCGGATTTCTCACTGATTAATTATTATCATGTCGTGCCAGATCACTGGTACGTCATCGCCGCGACCAACTCGTGCGCATCCGCGCATAAGTGGCTGCGCGACACTTTTTTCCGCCGTGATGGCGAGGATGGCAGCGCAGCGTTCGACAGCATGGACGCCAAGGCGTCCGCGGTTGCGCCCGGTGCAGAGGGGCTTTTCTTCCATCCCTATCTCAACGGCGAGCGCAGCCCATATTGGGACCCTTTGCTGCGCGCGGATTTCGTCGGCGCGGGCTTCAATCACGGCGCAGGGCATTTTGTGCGCGCGCTTTATGAGGGCGTCGCTTACTCGCTGAAGGATTGCCTCGAGGTGATGAAGTCCAAGGGGCTTGGCTTCACCACCGCGCGGCTTACCGGCGGCGGCGCACGCAGTGCGCTGTGGCGGCAAATCGTCGCCGACGTGCTCAACATAACTGTCGAACTGCCGGCCGTGGCGGATGCTTCGTTTGGCGCGGCGTTGCTCGCCGGTGTCGGTATCGGTGTTTACAAGGACGAGCGCGCGGCGGCGGATGTCGTGATGATCGTGTCGCGGATATCGCCCGATCCCGCACGGGTCGCGATCTACCAGCAAGGCTTCCCGATCTATCGCGATATCCAGGCGGCGCTCGCGCCGATCAATCACCGCATTCATGCGTTCGTAGCCCATCAAGGCAAGTAGTTCATGTCAGAGATCAGGCTCGAAAAAGTTCGCAAGGCTTACGGTCCGGTGGTCGCCGTTCACGGCGTCGACCTGACGATTGGTGACGGCGAATTCGTTGTGTTCCTTGGCCCATCGGGCTGCGGCAAGTCCACCACGCTGCGCATGCTGGCGGGGCTTGAGGAAATCACGTCCGGCAAGATTTTCATCGGTGATCGCGATGTCACCCGACTGGAGCCAAAGGATCGCAACATCGCGATGGTGTTCCAGAACTACGCGCTCTATCCGCATAAGACGATCTACGACAATCTCGCGTTCGGCTTGCGAATGCGAAAAATGAATCCAGCCGAGATCGATATGCGCGTGCAGCGCGCCGCGAAGATGCTGGGTCTCGACGAGTTCTTGAAACGCAAGCCGAAGCAATTGTCCGGCGGACAGATGCAGCGCGTGGCGCTCGGCCGCGCGCTGGTGCGTGATCCGGAAGTGTTTCTGCTCGATGAGCCCCTCTCGAATCTCGATGCCAAGCTGCGCGTCCGTATGCGTGAGGAAATTGCGCGCCTGCATCAGGAGGTCGGCACCAGCATGGTGTACGTGACCCACGATCAGGTCGAGGCGATGACGCTGGCCAACCGCATCGTCATCATGCGCGACGGCCATGTGCAGCAGGTCGGTGCTCCGCTCGAGGTTTATGACAAGCCGGTCAATCTGTTCGTCGCCGGGTTCATTGGTTCGCCGGAAATGAACCTGGTCGAAGGTCGCATCGCGAACGGCGTGTTTCGTGCCGGGGAATTTCAACTCGCCTTGCCGCCGGAGTGGCAAGGGCGCGACGAGGAAGTCGTGCTTGGCATCCGTCCCGAACACGTCACTGTTGGCGACGGCTCCGAGACTCACACCTTCCAGGTCAGCGTCGTCGAACAGCTCGGCGCGCAGACTCTCGGCGTCGGTGAAATCAGCGGGGCCCGCCTGCGTATCCTCACCGATCGCGTCGATCACTGGAAGGTCGGGGAACGTATTCCGGTCCGCATGCAGGCTGGACGGTTGCATCTTTTTTCGAAGTCCACGGGTCAGCGCATCGAAGCGCGAAACTAGAAACGGACGTTTCACCAGGAGGAAGGTATTGCCATGACGAACAGGAAATTAGACAAGGGCGGAACGATGAGGATGGATCGTCGTACGTTGATCAAGGGTGCCGGTGCCGTCGGTGTCGGAATCGCGACCGGAACGCTCGGCGCGCCGACTGTCTGGGGGCAGGGCAAGAAGACGATCCGCTTCCTGAACACCGAAACATCGATCGATAGCATCCGCGCGCTGAAGGTCGCTTGCGCCGAATACGAGAAGCAGTTCGGAACGCAGGTAATCGTCGACTCGGTGCCGCTCGATGGCGCGTTCACCAAGGTCACGACGTCGCTGCGTGGTGGCCAGCCTTACGATATCGCGACGTTTGCGTTCGTCGGCCACGTTCTCTTGCTGCAGGCAGAGGGGCACCTGATGCCGCTTACCGAACTGACCAGCAAGCACAAGTGGGGCGAGAAGATTCTCTTCCCGATCAAGAACGATGTGTACTGGTATCCCTACGACTACAATCTGGCGTGGATCTACTATCGCAAGGACCTCTACGAGAAGAAGGGACTGAGCGTGCCCAAGACCTGGGCCGACATGCTCAAGAATTCCCAGGCACTCAACGCCGACGGCCGTTCGGGTTCGCTGTTCCCGATTGGCAGCAATGGCGCCACCAATTGGCTATCACCCGGCTTTATGTGGGCGGAAGGCGTCAAGCTGTTCGACGACAAGTGGAACGTGACGCTCGATAACGCCGAAACGGCGCCGAAGGTCGCGCGCTACCTCGATTTCTTCGCCGATCTCTACAAGACCATGCCGTCGGGCACCAGCCAGGCGAGCTTCGGCGAAGTGCTGTCGAATTTCGCGTCCGACAAGGTCGGGCACTCAGCCTATGCCGGTCGCATGATCGAGGCACTGGAGCGGACATCGCCGGCGCTTGCCACCCAGTACGGTATGACGCCGTATATGGATAGCGCGGGCAAGGCGAAGGCGGTCAATCATGGCTACGACGGTTGGGTTGTCCTGAAGACGCCGAACTCCGACGAGTCGATGAAGTTCATGAAGTGGTTCACCGAGAACCAGTACATCAACTTCCTTCACACCGCGCCGCTGCACTTCCAGCCGCCGCGTCTCGATGTCTACGACGATCCGCGCTGGCGCGCGCATCCGTTGATCGAGAAGCACAAGGATGCTGTGGAGACGATGCGCAGTTTCATCACTGACAAGTCGATCATCCTGACTTCGGTGGATACCGAAGGGCCAGCGCCGGATCTGCGTCCCGGAAAGGTGTTCGAGGCGTTCGTGATTCCGGAGATGCTGCAGAACCGCATTCTCAAGAACATGCCGGCAGCAGACTGCGTGAAGGCAGCCGGCGAAAAGATGCGCAAGGTCATCGCGTAACCATCGCGACAACCGATCGCCTGGCCGGCTTTTGCCGGCCAGGCTTTGCTTCAAAGGGCTGCCTTGAGTTCAAAAGCGACGATATACACCTTCCTGGTGGCTGGACTGCTCGTGACGCTCGCGTTGATCGTCGCGCCTGTGGTCTATGCCATCAGTCTCAGCTTCTACAAGCTCGACTCTTTCGTCGGTGATCCGACATGGGTGGGGCTCGATAATTATATCGCCGTGGTCAAGCTGCCCGAGTTCTGGCAGGCGCTGTGGAACGGTATGGTCTATTCGTTCGGCTCCATCGTGCTGCAGGTGGTGCTCGGCATCGGCTTTGCCCTGATCCTCAACGAGGTGTTTCCCGGTCGCAACTTCATTCGTGGCCTGTCGATCCTGCCATACCTGCTGCCGACGGTTGTTGTGGTTCTGACCTTCAAATGGATGGTCGATGGCAGCATTGGCATCATCACAAAAGTCGTTGAGGCGATGGGGTTGCCGCCGATCAATTGGTTCGAGAGCCCCGGCGCGGCGATGACCTCCGTCATCCTGGTCAGCGTCTGGATGTGGACACCGTTCGTCACCACCTGCTTCCTCGCCGCGCTTCAGACTGTGCCGACCTCGCTTTATGAGGCAGCGAAGGTCGACGGGACCACTGCGGTCCAGCGCTTCTTCCACATCACGCTTCCGATGCTGAAGCCGATCCTGACGGTGGTGGTGCTGCTGCGCGCGATCTGGATGTTCAACAAGTTCGACGTCATCTGGCTACTCACACAAGGCGGCCCGGTCGGCTCGACCGAGCATCTGGCGATCCTGTCCTATCGCCGGGCCTTCAGCCTGTTCGACATCGGTGGTGGTGCGGCGATCGCGACGATTTCGTTCGCCATCCTGTCGGTCGCGGTATTCATCTATTTCCGGATTTTCCCGCTGGAGGACGATTGATGGTCATCGCCCGCCGCTCGCTCCCTGCGCGCCTTGCGCTCTATGTTTCCGCCGCTGTGATCGCGATTTATTCGGCGTTTCCAATCTACTGGATGGTGGTGTCGAGCCTGCGCGAGCCGACCAGCCTGCTGACCCGCGTGTCGGTGCTGCCGGGGCCCTTTACACTTGAATACTATCGCAACCTGCTCGAACTGACTGACTACCCCACGCACTTCGTCAACAGCGTGATTGTGGCGGTGGTGACTGTCGCCGTTACCATGGTGTTTTCGGTTATGATCGCGTACGCGGTGACCCGCCAACGCATTCGCGGCAAGAAGCTGATCGTCGGCGCGATGCTCTATGCTTATATGTTTCCGCCGCTGCTGATCGCGATCCCGATGTTCACGATCTTCGCGCGGCTTGGATTGAGCGATACCCTGACGGGCCTGATTGCATCGCACCTCACTTTGACCCTGCCGCTCGGCGTCTGGTTTCTGTGGGGCTTTTTCAAAAGCATGCCGTTTGAGCTGGAAGAAGCGGCCATGGTCGATGGCTGCACACGGCTCGGTGCGTTTCTGCGCGTGGTTCTGCCGTTGTCGCTGCCCGGCCTGATCACGGTCGCGATATTCTCGTTCCTGCTGTCGTGGACCGACTATACCTTTGCGCTGATCATGATCGGCAGCGATGCCAACAAGACGTTGCCGGTCGGTCTCGCCTCCATGGTCGGCTCGTTCGATCTGCGCTGGGGCGAGATCATGGCTGGATCGACATTGATCGCCTTGCCACTGTTCGCTGCTTTCGCGCTGCTAACGCAATACTTCATTCAAGGCCTCGGCGCCGGTGCAGTTAAGGGATAAGAACGATCATGGATTTGGGTCTGAAGGGCAAAGCGGCTCTCGTCACTGGTGCGGCGCGCGGCATCGGCAAGGCTGAAGCTCTGGCGCTGGCGGCCGAAGGTTGCGCAATCGCCATCAACGACATTGATCGCGAGGCAGCAGAGGCGACCGCAGCGGAACTCCGGGCCTCCGGCACCAAGGCGGTGGTCTGCATTGGCGACGTGTCCGAAGAGCCGGGTGCCGAGGCGGTGGTCCGCGAGGCTCACGCTGGACTCGGTCAACTCGACATTCTTGTCAATAACGCCGGCGCAGGTGGGCGTCATCTCGGCAGCAATGCCGAGGAGATGTCGATTGACGATTGGGACATCATCGTCCGGACGCACCTGCGCAGCACATTCGTGTGCAGCAAGTTCGCCGTCCCACTGATGCGTCAACGCGGGTTTGGCCGCATCGTCAATACATCATCGATGAATGTCACGGGCGGCGGGCGTCCCGGCGTCACCAACTATTCGGCGGCGAAAGCCGGCGTGATCGGGTTTACGCGCACATTGGCGAAGGAAGTCGGCAGCGCCGGCATCACCGTCAATGCGATCGCGCCGGGATACGTCGAGACCGCATTGATTGCAGGTTTCTCACCAGAGAAGCGTGCGGTGATTGCCGGCCAGAATCCGCTTGGGCGCTTTTGCCAGCCAGAAGAAGTCGGCGCGCTGATTGCTTTCCTGTGCTCCACCCAGGCGGCCTTCATCAATGGCGCTCTGATCTGTATGGATGGCGGTAAGCGGGATTTCTTCTGGGGGGATCAATGACATTTCGGGCTTTCGGCGCGCCACATCGCTATGTGCAGGGTCCCGATGTCCTGAATGAGCTGGCTGCGCTGGCGCCGCTCTATGGTCGCCGGCCTTTTGTGATTGCCGACGTTGCGGTGATGGCCTCGCTGCGGGATCGGCTCAAGGAAATCCTCGGCGACGTCGTCAGCTTCGCGGAATTTTCCGGGGAGTGCTCCGCCAGTCAGATCGACGCCATGACGGGCCAGATCGAGGCCGTCAAAGGTGATGTGATCATAGCGATCGGCGGCGGCAAGGCGATCGACACCGCGAAGGGCGCGCGTATCAAGCGCGGCGGCGGATTGATCGTTGTGCCGACAGTAGCTTCCAACGATGCGCCGACCAGCCGGCTGGCGATCGTTTATACCGACGACCACGTTCTGAGCGAAGTCCGGCTGATGCCGACCAATCCTGATGCCGTGGTGGTGGATACCGCGATCATCGCGCGCGCACCGCGCCGGTTCTTCGTTGCGGGTATCGGCGATGCGCTGACCAAGAAATTTGAAGTCGATCAGTGCGACCAGTCAGGCGGCCTGAATTTCTACAAGGCGCGGCCGACCGGGCTGGCTGTGTCGATTGCGGACCAGTGCTATCGAACCGTGCGCCGCGATGCCGTCGCCGCGCTCGAAGCAGTCGACCGTAAGCAGCCGAACGATGCGTTCGAGAGTGTGGTCGAGGCGACCATTCTGCTGAGCGGTCTTGGCTTCGAGAGTGGGGGGCTGTCGATCGCACATTCGCTGACGCGCGGTTTCTCCGCTGTCCCCTCGCTGAATGGCGCCCTCCATGGTGAGCAGGTCGCGTTTGGTCTGCTTGCCCAATTGTGCCTCGAAGGGCGTTCGGCGGAATTTATGGCTGATATGGTGGCATTTTTCCGTGCGGTTGGTTTGCCGACCAATTTGAAGGGTCTGGGGTTCGCGGGCGACGGGCAGCAGGCCATTCGGACCATCGCCGAGCGATCGATAGCCGAAGCGCCTTACCTCAAGCAGTTCGTGGGTGAAGTGACTGTTCAAACCCTGAGTGCTGCGCTCGACAAGGCGAACCGCCTTTAAGCCTTTGCTTTGGGCGGGTTGGAGAGGGGACCTCGGCGGTGTCCTCGATTTTCGTCCAATTGTGTCCGCTCCCTAATTCTGGCAGTTATCGGCAAAAAGCTGCTTTGGGAGCAAACGAGAATGTCCACGGTTGAAACAGGCGCGGCGCTCCGCCGCAACACGATTGCCGATGCGGTTCGGCGCGCGGCGAGAAAATTCAGGACGCGCACTGCGCTGACATTCGCCGACCGGCGCTGGACTTATACCGATCTCGACAAGGCGGCGGGCCGCGTCGCACAGGGCTTGATCAATCTCGGCCTTAAGAAAGGCGATCGGGTGGCGGCTTACGCCCGCAACTCCGACACCTATTTGTTGCTCTGGTTGGCCTGCACCCGCGCCGGCGTCGTCCATGTGCCGATCAACTACGCACTGACCGCTGGCGAACTGCGTTACATCCTCAGCCAGTCAGGCGCCCGCGCGCTGATCTATGATCCGGCGTTGTCAGCGACCGTCGATCAGATCCGGAATGACGGTTCGATCTCGCTCTTTGGCTGCTTCTCCGATGCCATGCAGGGTGAGTTCGATGTCTTGAAGGTGGCGCGCGATGAGGCCGCGCCGTCCCTCGATGAATGTGTCGCCGAGGAAACCGATCTCGCGCAATTCCTTTACACGTCCGGCACCACGGCCGCGCCCAAGGGCGCCGCGATGACGCACCGCGCGTTCATGGCGGAGTACGCAGCCTGCATCATCGAACTCGAGATGAGTGGAGCCGATGTCGCACTGGCGGCGCTGCCGCTCTATCACTCGGCGCAGATGCATTGTTTCTCGATGCCGCAGCTTCTGATGGGCGCGACCACGCACCTGATCGATGCTCCTGTTCCGGAAACCGTGCTGCGCCTGATCGAGGAGCATGGCATTACCTCGTTCTTTGCGCCGCCGACCGTGTGGGTCAGCCTGCTGCGCCATGCTGATTTCGCAACGCGCCAGCTTTCTTCTTTGAAGAATGTCTACTACGGCGCATCGATCATGCCGGTCCCGGTGCTGCAGGAGCTGCGTCAGCGCCTGCCCGGCAGCCGGCCGTTCAATTGCTATGGCCAGAGCGAAATCGCGCCGCTGGCCACGGTGCTGCGACCTGAAGAGCACGATGCGCGGCCGGCGTCGGCGGGGCGCGCGATTTTCAGCGTCGAGACGAGGGTGGTCGATCCCGATATGAACGATACGCCGCCCGGCGTGCAGGGCGAGATTGTCCATCGCTCGCCGCAACTGCTGATGGAATATTGGGACAAGCCTGAAGAAACCAAAGAAGCCTTTCACGGCGGCTGGTTTCATTCAGGCGACGTTGGTTATCTCGACGAGGAAGGCTATCTGTTCGTCGTTGACCGGATGAAGGACATCATCAAGAGCGGTGGCGTTGTCGTCGCCGGCCGCGAAGTCGAAGACGTGCTGTTCAAGCACCCGTCGGTGTCGGAGGTTGCGGTGATCGGCTTGCCGGACCCGAAATGGATCGAGGCGGTGACGGCGGTGGTGGTGCTGCGTTCCGGTCACCAGCCGGATGAAGCCTCGCTTCTCGCCCATGCCCGCGAGCATCTTGCGCCTTTCAAGATCCCGAAGAAAGTGATTTTCACGGAGACGCTGCCGCGCAACACCGCCGGCAAAGTGCTCAAGCGTGAGTTGCGAACGGTCTATGCTGAGGAGGCGTAGCTGCATCGCACGCTGAATTATTTCGAAGCAGCTTACGAGGAGGCCTCCGCCGGTGTCTCCTGGTGCTCAGTGAACGGCAGCGATTTGAGATCGGCTGCCTCTCCGCGAAGATCGGAGAGGGCGGCGATGGCGCGGTCGCGGTCTTCCTGGAGCAAACGGGTGAGATTTGCCACTGCGGCATCCGGGTCGCGGCGGCGGATCGCGTCGAGCGTTCCGCTCATCAGGTCGGCGCTCAGCCGGCGGATGTCGCGCGTTCGATAGTCGAGCGGGGCCTTCCAGATCGTGGTCCAGACCGTCTGGTTGGCAAGATCCGTAAGCAGTTCGACGAGCAGTTCGTTTCCTGATCCGCGCGCGATCGTTTTCACAGCCCGCGTGGTGATCCGTGCGAATCCAAGCGGATCGTCGACCTCGACCATATTCTCCAGTTCAGCACATCGCCGCGCCAGCGTGTCCACATAACTCTCGATCGGCGATGTTGCCATCGTCCGTACTGCGAGGGTCGAGAGGGCAGTGCGAACATTGAACAGGTCCGCGATCGATTTCAGCGACAGCGGTCGCACATAGGCGCCGCGTCGGGGCAGCAATTCGACCAGACGCCTCCGCTCGAGAATGCGGATGGCTTCGCGGATCGGGCCGCGGCTTACGCCGAAGTCCTGCGCAAGGTCGAGTTCGACCAGTCTTTCGCCAGCCTTGCGGCGGCCAGCAATGATTTCCGCGCCGAGCTCCTCAGCGACCTGCTCGGGAATTGTGCGTGGCGCGAAGCTTCTGCCGCGCTCGCTGTCTTCGTCGGTCATCGGCTTCCGGAAGGTCGGGGCCATGACGCTGCTCCTGATTTCAAATGTGAGCCTCGATTCAGGGCAATTATTATCGCTAAAGTCAATTGTTGACAATTGACCAAAGGTTGACTTTCATACCCTGACCGAGCTGCGGTCGACCGGAATTGGCGCCGCAGCGACCCAAGATTGCGCTGTAGCGGGGCCAGAAGGCCGATTTTCGCTGCAAAAACAACAACGGTATCAAACCCGACGACAGATCGGGGAAAGCCAGGGAAGGAGCAAGCTGATGGGGTCGCCCCATTCAGGACGATTCTTCACGAACCTTTCGTGGCGCATGTTGCGCTGCGGGATACTTTCTCAAAAAGCCGCGCGGCCGCCGCTGCCTGCTGCCGGTGAGCGCGTGGCATGACGTCGTCTGCGACCGATCCAGCGCGCGACCACTCGCCCGTGGCGCAATCTGCCCCGCTTCTCGATGTCCGCAATCTGTCGCTGTCTTTCGCCACAGCCGAAGGCGACTTGCCGATCATCCGTGATGTGAATTTTTCGGTCGCGCGTGGCGAGCGCGTGGGGATCGTCGGCGAAAGCGGCTGCGGAAAGACCGTAACGGGTTTGTCGCTGTTGCGGCTGCTGCCGCCGCACTCGGCGCGGCTCTCCGGTCAAATTCTATTTGAGGGGCGTGACCTCGCGACTCTTTCGGCGCGGGAGATGCGTGCGGTGCGCGGTCGCGACATCGCAATGATCTTTCAGGAGCCGATGAGTGCGCTTGATCCGGTGTTCACCGTGGGCGACCAGATCAGCGAAGCTTATCGAACGCATTTTCCAGTCAGCCGGGCGGAAGGCCGCAAACGCGCTATCGCGGCGCTGGCGGAGGTCGGCATCCCGGCGCCGGAGCGGCGCTGCGACGAATATCCCCATCAATTGTCGGGCGGCATGCGCCAGCGTGTGATGATCGCGATGGCGCTGATCTGCGAACCGAAGCTGCTGATCGCCGATGAGCCGACCACCGCGCTTGACGTCACGGTCCAATCGCAGATCACCGATCTGTTGCGCGACCTGAGCGAGCGAACCGGAACGGCGCTTCTGTTCATCACCCATGATCTCGGCGTGGTGGCGGAAACCTGCACGCGCATGATCACTATGTACGCCGGCGAGGTAGTTGAAGATTCGCCGGTGGACGATGTCCTGTTGAGGCCGCGTCATCCCTACACGTCGGGATTGTTGCGTTCGCTGCCAAGCCTGAGTGCGCGCCGCAGCGTTCTACCTTCGATTCCCGGGCGCGTGCCGTCGCCGGGGGCGATGCCGGCAGGCTGTCGTTTTCAGCCGCGATGCTCCCACGCCATCGATGCCTGCCATGAGCGTCAGTCGATGATCGATCTCGGCGCATCGCGCCGCGCCAATTGTTGCCGCGCCGAGGTGATGACCTTGCCGGGAGCGGTCAACTGATGGAACAGGTCCGCGTATTGAAACAGCAGGTGGCTCAGAAGCGTGATCCGGTTCTGTCGGTCAGAAATCTGCGCATTCTGTTTCCGACCCGCGATGGCCGCGATACGGTCAAGGCGGTCGATGGCATCGACTTCGACGTGCAACCTGGCGAGACGCTGGGGATCATTGGCGAATCCGGATCTGGAAAAACGACGCTCGGCCGCGCGCTGGTGTCGCTGCTTCAACCGACCGAAGGCCACATCCTTCAGGACGGGGTCGATCCGGCCAAACTCGACCGGGCACAGTTGCGCAAGCATCGGCGCGATTACCAGATCGTGTTTCAGGATCCGAACGCTGCGCTCAATCCGCGGATGACGATTCTCGACAGCGTGATCGAACCAGCGGAAGTCGCCGGGGAGGGTAACGACTCGGCGCGTCGCAAGAACGGCTTGGCCACGCTTTCCCGCGTCGGATTGCCGGCGGAAATGGCCGATCGCTATCCGCACCAATTGTCCGGTGGCCAGAAGCAGCGCGTCAACATCGCGCGCGTTTTGATGCTTCGGCCGAAAGTCATCGTCTGCGATGAGGTGGTGGCGGCGCTGGACGTTTCGATCCGCGGCGATGTGCTCAACCTGTTCGCGGACCTGCAGCGCGAGTTCGGCCTCACCTACGTTTTCATCACTCACGATATTTCGGTCGTGTCCCACATCTCCGACCGGATCGCGGTGACTTATCTCGGCAAGCTGATGGAGCTTGGCCCCGCCGAAGTCGTGATCGATGCACCGATGCATCCTTACACGCAAGCCTTGTTGTCGGCTGAACCGATCCCGTTGCCATCGACGATGCGCACAGATCGCCGCGTGATTCTCGAAGGTGAAATTCCAAGTCCTGTATCGCCGCCGTCCGGCTGCCGTTTTCGGACCCGTTGTCCCATCGCGCAGCCGCGCTGCACCGATGAAGTACCGGAATGGCGCGAGTTGAAGCCGGCGCACTGGGTCGCCTGTCATTTCGCTGCGGAGGATCGCACGCAGCACAGCAATCTAGAGATCGCATTACACATAAAACAGGGAGGATAGGATGAGGGACTCAATTCAATTCGGGAAGTTGAGCCGGCGCGATCTGCTGGCCCTGGCTGGCGGCGCGGCATTGGCGAGCACGACTCGCATGTCCGCGTTCGCGCAGGCGGCCGCCAAGAAGGGCGGCGTCCTGCGGCTTGCCGCGCCCGCCAATCCGTCCTCGCTCGATCCGACGACCGGCGGTGCCGGCTCCGACCACACCATTCTCTGGACGATGTACGACACGCTGGTGGAGTGGGATTACGACACGCTGAAACCAAAGCCCGGTCTTGCGAAGTGGTCCTATCCCGATCCGAAGACGATGGTTCTGGATATATCCAAGGACATCAAATTCCATGATGGTACGCCGCTCGATGCCGAGGCGGTCAAGTTCAATCTTGAGCGCAACCGCGCCGATCAGCGGTCCAACATCAAGGCCGATCTCACCAGCGTGGAGTCGGTCGAAGTCACCGGCCCGCTGCAGGTCACGCTGAAGCTGAAGAATCCAGATACCGCGCTCCCGGCGATCCTGTCGGATCGTGCCGGCATGATGGTTTCGCCGACCAACATCAAGGCGCTCGGCAACGATACCAACCGCAAGCCCGTCGGCGCTGGGCCGTGGAAGTTCGTCAGCTGGGCCGACAACCAGAGCATCGTTCTCGCGCGCAACGAACATTACTGGAAGCCGGGCCGGCCGTATCTCGACGGCATCGAGTTCGCGATTATTCCGGAACTCGCCACCGGATTGCGCTCGGTCGTCGCCGGCGAAAACGACATGGCATTTTCGTTGCCGGCACGCCTCAAGCCGGTGATTGATCGTGCGAAGAATCTTCAGACCGTCACCGGGCCGACGCTGTACTGCATCCAGCTCTATTTCAACTATGGCCGGGCGCCGCTCGACAATGTGAAGATTCGGCAGGCGATCAACTTCGCCATCGATCGCAATGCGTTCGTCAAGGCAACGATGAACGGCCTCGGCGAACCCGCGACCATGACCTTGCCGAGCACTCATTGGGCCTACGACAAGTCGGTGTCGACGCTTTATCCGCATAATCCTGACAAGGCGCGCAAGCTGCTCGCCGAGGCCGGATTCAAGGATGGCATCGATCTCACCATCGGCGGCTATACGGATCAGGATTCGGTTCGCCGCAGCGAAGTGCTTCAGGCCCAACTCGGGCAAGCGGGCATTCGTCTCAAGTTTACGCGCGGGACCATCGCCGAAATCAGTGCGCAGTTCTTCGCCACCGAGAAGAAGTTCGATGTTCTGCTGTCGGCATGGACCGGCCGTCCGGATCCGAGCATGACCTATGCGCTCGGCTTCGATAAGGGTGCCTACTACAACGCCAGCCGTGAAGCGGATCCCGAACTGGTCAAGCTCATCCAGCTGAGCCGCGAAAGCGAGGATCTGAAGGAGCGAGCTGCAGTGTTTGCCAAGATCCAGCGCTTTACCATGGAAAACGCGCTGTCGGCGCCGCTCGCATTCCAGTACGAACTCGACGCGTTGGCGACGAAGGTGAAGGGCTACAAGCCAAACCTGCTAGGCAAGCCGAAATACGAAAACATTTCTCTCGGCTGATAACACTGTCGGCGTCATCGTTCGCGATGGCGCCGATGCTCGTGCTCATCCCGACGGTGCTCGTTCATGTCTCTCGCAACCAAACGCAAGGTCATTTCACGCCGCCTGTTTCAGGCGATTCCTGTGATCGTGCTGGCAACGTTCATCGTGTTCGGGCTGCTCAAGCTGGTCCCCGGCGACGTCGCGTATACGCTCGCAGGAGACAATGCATCGGATGAGCGAATTACCGAAATCCGCCAGATCTACGGGCTCGACCGGCCGTTCCTGGTTCAATACGGCTCATGGCTATGGAAGGCCGTTCACGGCGATCTGTCGACCTCGCTGGTGTCGCACGAAGCGGTTCTGACATCGATCGAGCGCTGCCTGCCTCATACACTCCTGATCGTCGCGCTAGCCATGACACTGGCGTTGGTCATCGGCATTCCGCTCGGCATCGCCGCGGCCAGCAAGCCGGGCTCGTGGCTTGACGGGTTCGTCATGGCCGTCGCGTCCCTCGGTGTCGCGGTGCCAAACTTCTGGCTCGGCATGCTGATGGTGGCGTTCTTCTCGCTCAGCCTTAACTGGCTGCCGGCGACTGGCGCCGTGCCGCTATCGGAGAATCCGTGGGAGGCACTCAGTCACGCGATATTGCCGGCCTGTGCGCTCGCTTCGGGCGGGATCGCGGAAGTTGCGCGGCAGTTGCGATCCTCATTGGTTGAAATCCTGTCGTCGCAACAGGTGCGCACACTTCATGCCAAAGGCCTGTCGCCATCCTCGATCCTGTGGCGGCATGGCCTCAAGAACGTCAGCGTGAACCTGCTGACGGTGATCAGCCTGCTCGCCAACCGGATGCTCGCAGCGACGGTGGTGGTGGAGGCAGTGTTCGCGATTCCGGGCATGGGTAGCCTGATCGTCAATGGCGCGCTCCATCGCGATTTTCCCGTGGTGCAGGGCGTCGTCTTCACCATGGTGCTGATCGTGGTCACGCTCAATCTTGTGACTGACGTTCTTTACAGCGTGCTCGATCCGAGGATTGCCTGACATGACCGATGCGGTAATCGTTCACGGTCGTAGGCTCGGCTGGGCCACGAAGTTCTGGCGTTGGTTCAGGTCGGATCTGCGCGGCGCCCTGAGCCTGTCGTTCCTGCTCGCACTGGTTATCATTTCGATTCTGGGGCCGTGGATATCGCCTTATTCGCCGATCGATCAGGATTTCAACGCGACACTGGCGCCGATTTCCGCCGAACATTGGCTGGGTGCTGATGATCTCGGTCGTGATACCTTGAGCCGGTTGATCTATGGCGGAATGGCGTCGCTGTATGCCAGTTTTCTTGCTGTTGCCGTCGCCATCGTCATCGGCGTGCCTGTTGGCTTGCTCGCAGGCTATATGGGTGGCTGGGTCGACGAGATCATCAGCCGCATCATCGACAGTTTCCTGTCATTTCCGGCGATCGTGCTCGCTATCGCCGTGACCGGTGCGCTCGGCATCGGCCTGACCAACGGCATGATCTCAGTTGGTATTGTGTTCGCGCCTCAACTGGCGCGGCTTGTGCGGGCCCGCACGCTGGTGGTGCGTCACGAACTTTATGTCGATGCCGCTCGCTGTTTCGGCGTCTCTACCGGCCGCATCCTGTGGCGACATGTTCTGCCGAACACAATTCAGCCGGTGATCGTGCAGGTGACGCTGCTGCTCGCTGGTGCATTGCTTGCGGAAGCCAGCCTGAGCTTTCTCGGCCTCGGCATTCAGCCGCCCGACGCGAGCTGGGGCGCGATGCTGGCGCGGGCTTATCAGAACATGGAAATCGCACCCGAGCAGATGTATCCGCCGGGACTAGCCATTCTCTTCACCGCACTTGCATTCAACACTCTCGGTGAATCGCTGCGCGTCGCGCTCGATCCCACCATGAAGCGCCGCTAGCCACAAAGGACAACAAGAATGGCCGCTGCTTTGAACGAAAAGGAATATCTCGACCAGCTCCACACCCTGTGGGCGAAGGCCTGGCCGAAAGGGACGCCGCGCGCGCCGCAATATCCTCATGGCGAGATCGCCCTGAGCGAGTATCTGCGGGCATGGGCGAAGAAGCAGCCTGAACGCGCCGCAGTCATCTTCTATGGTAACGTGCTGACCTATGCCGAACTCGACCGGCAGAGCGACCGGTTTGCTGCATTGTTGTCATCAAAAGGCATCCGCAAGGGCGACCGGGTTGCGGTGTTCCTTCCCAACTGTCCGCAGTTTCATATCGTTTTCTTCGGCATCCTCAAGCTTGGCGCGATTCATGTCCCGGTCAGTCCGTTGTCGCGCGCCTTCGAGCTTGAATACGAATTGAACGACACGGACGCGGAGATCATCGTCGCGCTCGACCAGTTGATCGAGACAGTGAACGAGGTAAAGGGCAAGACCAAACTCCGCGAGGTTATCGTCACCAGCTTCGCGGATGTAATTCCGGATGATCCGACGATTCCGATGCCGGACTCTGTCAAGATGCCACGCATTTCTGTCGCGGCCGCGACCGATTTGCTTCCGGCGCTGGCTGCGATGGGCGAAGTAACTCCGTTGCCGCCGGCGAAGCTCGATGATATCGCCGCGCTCAATTACACCGGCGGTACGACGGGCATGCCGAAGGGGTGCGTCCACACCCAGGGCGATATGGTTTACACCGCCGCCGCCAACTACGGTATCGCGCTCGATACAAACAACGACAGCGTTTTCCTGTCGTTTTTTCCAGAGTTCTGGATCGCCGGGGAGAATCTCGGCCTGATCTTTCCGCTGTTCGCGGGCGCGACCCTGGTGTTGCTCGCGCGCTGGGACCCCGTGGGCGTTCTGACGGCTATCGATAGATATAAGGTCACCATCATGGCGATGCCGGTTGATGGCGCCGTCGAGCTGATGGACCACCCGCGCTTCAGGCAATTCAGCCTGGCTTCGATCCGGCAAATTCGCGTGGTGTCGTTCGTCAAGAAGCTCAATCCCGAATATCGCCGCCGCTGGAAGGAATTGACAGGGACGACGCTGGCCGAAAGCTCTTGGGGCATGACTGAGACCCACACGTCGAACACCTTCACCACCGGTTTTCAGGACAACGACTTCGATCTCACATCGCAGCCGATTTTCGTCGGACTTCCGGTGCCCGGCGCGGAATTCAAGATCACCGATTTCGAAACCGGCGGGATCGTTCCGATCGGCGAGGAAGGCGAAATCCGCGTGCGGACGCCGTCGCTGCTGAAAAGCTACTGGAATAAGCCGGAGGCGACGGCCGAAGCGCTGGTCGACGGCTGGCTGCGGACGGGCGACATTGGTGTCATCGACAGCGACGGCTTTCTGCACTTCCTGGGTCGTCGCAAGGAAATGCTGAAGGTCAAGGGCATGAGCGTCTTTCCGCCGGAGATCGAGGCGCTGCTCGGCCAGCACCCGGCCGTGCTGGGCTCGGGTGTGGTGGGGCGTGAGGACGTCGATAGGGGACAGGTGCCGGTTGCGTTCATTCAGTTGAAGCCCGAGGCAAGGGGCCGAACCACGCCGGAGGAAATCCAGGCTTGGTGCAAGGAGCGGATGGCTGTTTACAAAATTCCTGAGGTCAGGATCGTGGAAGCGTTGCCAATGACCGCCACCGGCAAAGTCAAGAAACAGGAACTGAACGCGTCGGCATCCTGACCGGCTGCGCTCGAAATCCGCAGTGTTGTGTGCTTCGTAACGGAAAGAAACGATGTCCTTTCGCAAATTGCTGATCGCTAACCGGGGCGAAATCGCCATACGCATCGCGCGGGCGACCGCCGAAGAGGGACTGACCTCCGTTGCGATCTATCCGGCCGATGATGCGCTCTCGCTTCATGTTCGCGCGGCTGACGAAGCGCGCGAAATTCCGGGTCGGGGCGCGCGTGCCTATCTTGATATCGAGAACGTGGTTGCTGCCGCGAAAGCCGCCAGCTGCGACGCCTTGCATCCTGGTTATGGTTTTCTCAGCGAGAACGCCGATCTGGCGCGGCGCTGCGCGGAGGAGGGCATAGTTTTTGTTGGCCCGAATCCGTCGGCGCTCAAACTGTTCGGCGACAAGGTCGAGGCCAAGGCGCTGGCGAAGCGCTGCGGCGTTCCGATCATCGAAGGCACGGTGGGGCCGACGACACTGGAGGAAGCGAAAGCTTTCTTTGCATCGCTCGGCAAAGGCGGCGCGGTGATGATCAAGGCGATGGCTGGCGGCGGTGGCCGCGGCATGCGCGTTGTCGAGGATGAACCGAAACTGGAAGATGCCTATGCGCGCTGCCAATCCGAGGCCAAGGCGGCGTTCGGCAGCGATGGCGTCTATGTCGAGCGGCTGATCCGCAAGGCGCGGCACATCGAAGTGCAGATCATCGGCGACAAGCATGGCGCGGTCAGCCATCTGTGGGAGCGCGAATGCACAATTCAGCGCCGCAATCAGAAGCTGATCGAGGTCGCACCAAGTCCGTCCCTCAGCGAAGAACTGCGCGGACGGATCGTCGATGCCGCCAAGCAGCTTGCCGGTGCCGCGCACTACGACAGTCTCGGAACGTTTGAATTTCTTGTCGATGGTGAATCTGCCGACGACGAAACCGCTTTTGCGTTTATCGAAGCCAACCCGCGTCTTCAGGTCGAACATACCGTCACTGAAGAAGTGCTTGGCGTTGATCTGGTCCGGTCGCAACTGGCGGTCGCAGCGGGGGCTACACTTGAGTCGCTGGGATTGACGCAGGCGACAGTCCCCGCTCCGCGTGGCTATGCGATGCAGCTTCGCGTCAACATGGAAGTGATGGACGAGAATGGTCAGACCAAGCCGACAGGCGGCGTGCTGGCTGTTTTCGATCCTCCGTCCGGCCCGGGCGTCCGCATCGATACGTTCGGTTACTCCGGATACAAGACCAGCGCCGCGTTCGACTCGCTCCTCGCCAAGGTGATCGTCCACGCGCCGGCGGCGCGGTGGGCTGATGTGGTCGCCAAGGCATCGCGCACCTTGCGTGAATTCCGCATCGACGGCGTGGTGACCAATGTTCCGTTTCTTCAGGCGGTGCTGGCTCATCCTGATTTCGTAGCCAACCGGATCAGCACGAATTTCGTCGATGCGCATGTCACCGAACTTGTCGCAGCGGCGAAGAATGCTGCATCGCCGCTGTTCTTCGATGGCGGGGCAACAGCCAAGACTGCGGGCCCCGCAATCGCGGCCGGACCAACGACAGGACCCGCGGGATCGGAACCCCTTGCTGCGCCGTTGCAGGGCACGATCGTGGTGATCAATGTGGGCGAGGGCGATCTGGTTCGCCCCGGTCAGCAGATTGCGGTTATTGAATCCATGAAGATGGAGCATCTCGTCACCGCGCCACACGGCGGCCGGGTGACAAAGGTGGCGGCGGGCGAGGGCGTGACCCTGATGCAGGGGGAGCCGATTGTTTATCTCGAGCCTGCTGACGTCGACCATCACGCTGTGGAAGAAGAGGCGGATATCGATCTTGATCACATCCGTCCCGATCTTGCCGAAAGCATCGCCCGCCACGCCAATGCGCTGGACGAAAATCGTCCGGCCGCGGTCGAGCGCCGGCGCAAGACCAATCAGCGCACTGCGCGCGAGAACATCGCGCAACTGGTCGATGATGGTTCGTTCGTTGAATATGGCTCGCTGGCGATTGCCGCCCAGCGGCGACGCCGTCAGCTCGACGACCTGATCAAGAACACGCCGGCCGATGGCCTTGTCACTGGTGTTGCGACCGTCAACGCCGACAAGTTCGGCGCTCATGGCGCGCGCTGCATGGTGATTTCGTACGACTACACCGTGCTGGCCGGTACCCAGGGCCACATGAATCACAAAAAGATCGACCGTATGCTCGGGCTTGCCGAGCAGTGGCGATTGCCGGTGGTGTTTTACGGCGAAGGCGGTGGCGGTCGGCCCGGCGATACAGACCGGCTCGGCATGACAGGTCTTGATGGCCCGTCGTTCGTGCAGTTTGCAAAGCTGTCCGGTCTTGTCCCGATTGTCGGTGTGGTGTCCGGCTATTGCTTCGCGGGTAATGCAGCGATGCTCGGTTGTTGCGACGTGATCATCGCGACCAAAAATGCATCGATCGGTATGGGCGGCCCGGCGATGATCGAGGGTGGCGGCCTCGGTGTCTATCATCCGGCGGAAGTCGGCCCGGTTTCCTTCCAGTCGCCAAATGGTGTCGTCGACATTCTGGTCGAGGACGAAGAACAGGCGACCGCAGTTGCGCAGAAATATCTGTCTTATTTCCAGGGCGCGGTCGCCGACTGGAAAGCGCCGGACCAACGCTTGCTGCGTCGCGCGATTCCGGAAAACCGGTTGCGGGTTTACGACATCCGCAATGTTATCGAGCTTCTGGCGGATGAAGGCTCAGTGCTGGAAATCCGTCGCGATTTTGGCGTCGGCATGATTACCGCCTTCATTCGCATTGAAGGCAAGCCGTTCGGCCTGATCGCCAACAATCCGAAACACCTTGGCGGCGCGATCGATGCCGATGCGGGCGACAAGGCGGCGCGGTTCATGCAGCTTTGCGATGCTTACGATATCCCGATCGTCTCGCTGTGCGACACGCCGGGCTTCATGGTCGGTCCGGAAGCTGAGAAAACCGCGATCGTGCGGCACGTCTCGCGGATGTTCGTGACCGGTGCGAGCCTCACGGTGCCGCTGTTCGGCGTCGTGCTGCGCAAGGGCTATGGCCTCGGCGCGCAATCGATGATCGGTGGCGGATTCCATGCCTCGTTCTTCACCGTGGCATGGCCGACCGGCGAGTTCGGCGGCATGGGGCTGGAAGGTTACGTCCGGCTCGGCTTCCGCAAGGAAATGGAGGCGATCGCCGATCCAGCCGAGCGCGAGAAGTATTTCCAGGACAAGGTTGCGCAGCTCTACGCCAACGGCAAGGCGGTCTCGATTGCCTCGGTTCTCGAAATCGATGAGGTGATCGATCCTGCCGAAACGCGCAACTGGATCATGGCCGGCCTGCGGTCCGTGCCCGAGCCTGCAGCGCGCACCCATCGAAAGCGGCCCTGCATCGATACCTGGTAGTTTTCGACTCTGGCTCTCCGACTGTCGCACGCGATATGCTGCGGGGGTTAATCCGCGTGCGCGGACAAGGGCAGAGGGGGGATGAAATGACCGGGGGTGCATTAGCCTTGCTGATCCAGGGCGGCGGCGACAATTGGCAGCCACGTTTATGGAAAGAGCGGTTTCAGGCTGTCTGCCCCGGGCGACGTGTCGTGTTGTGTCCGGATGATGAGGTCGATCCCGCTGAGGTTCACTATGCAGCGGTATGGAAGCCGCCAGCCGGTGCGCTTGCCGGTTTTCCCAGGCTGCGTGCAATTTTCAATCTCGGTGCCGGCGTTGATGCCCTGATGGCGGACAGGACATTGCCCGACACGCCGATTGTCCGTGTCGCTGTCGACGACCTGACCGGACGGATGACAGAATATGTCGTTCTCCATGTGCTGATGCATCATCGCCAGCAGCCCTATCTCTGGAGCTGTCAGCGCGAGCGGCGGTGGGCGCCGAAGGCGCAGTGGGCAGCAGGCGATATCAAGGTCGGAATCCTTGGACTCGGAACATTAGGCCTCGATGCCGCGAACGCGCTTCGTCGCCTGGGCTTCAGGGTGGCAGGGTGGAGCAACAGCCCCAAGTCGTTCGAGGGTATCGAAAGCTTCCATGGACGAGAGGGCCTGGAATCTTTCCTCAAACGCACCAACATTCTTGTTTGCCTGCTTCCGTTGACGCCTGACACCCGACATCTGCTCAATCGGCGTTTGTTCGCGCAGCTCGATCGCACCAGCCCACTTGGCGCGCCAGTGCTGATCAATGCGGGACGCGGCGGTCTTCAGGTCGAGGCGGATATTCTGGCCTGTCTAGATGACGGTATGCTGGGCGCGGTCTCGCTCGACGTATTCGAAACCGAACCGTTGCCAGCTGGCAGTCCGCTGTGGAGCCACCCCAGAGCGATCGTAACCCCGCACAATGCCGCCGATACTGATCCGGAGGAAATTTCGAAGTATGTCGCGGATCAGATCGCACGTTTCGAAGCCGGAAGGGGTCTGGAATATGTCGTGGATCGGACGCGCGGCTACTGATGGACCGTGAATCCTTCCTGCAATGAGGTCAGGCTAGATGCGTTCTAGTCTCGAACGTCTCTAAATGGCCCCTCATGATGTTGAGCGTGTTGCCCGGGATCGCCTAGTTTTCCGGCCGAACAACGCTCGCACCCATGCCGCACATCTACGACCGGATTTTCGAGAACTATCGAATCCTCGACGGCTCTGGCCGTCCTGTGGAGGACACCCTTTCCCGCCACGCGCAGTGGCTGGAAACGCCCGGCTGCGTCTTCCAGCGCAATGATTTTCAGGTCCCTTGCGATGTAAAGACGTCAGGAATCCTCAAACCCGGCCTTTTTCTTTCGATCGTGCTCGAGGGCGAGGGGGCAGGCGCGCTCTCCGATGGCACGGCTAGCTTCCGCTACACCGAAAACCAGATGACCGCCCTTGCTGTCCAGGAGCCGGCTTCGTGGGATGGCGATGCCGCTCGCGGCACGCATATGCGCGCCGCAAGTCTCGCATTCCCTTATGCGTCCATCGATCGATTGGGGCTCAGGGCGGTGTTTCTCGATCTGTTCAAGACATCCGGCCGGCCGGTTGCGTATGTCGTCATGAAAGCGCCGCCCCGGCTTCAAGCCATCGCGCTCGAGATGCTGTCGCCCACGATTCAGGATCGGGAAGGACACCTTCTGCTGGCTGCGCAGGCGACCGAAATTCTGGCGCGTTCGATCTTCGCGTTGAAGCATCATACCAGCGTCGATGGCACGCTGGATCAGAAGCGCGCACGGCTGCATGCGGTCAAGGATGTGATCGATTCGGATCTCCGCCATCCGTGGAGCATCGCGGAATTGGCCCGCCGGGCCGGGCTGAGCCGACGATCATTCAATATCCGATTCCGTGCGGCTTTTGGCGTGAGCGCGATCGACTACATCCGGATAAGCCGTCTCGATGCTGCGAAAGAAGCTCTGGTGTATCGCCAGTTCTCAGTCGCCGAAGCGGCGTATCATGTCGGCTATTCGAGTCCGGCCAATTTTGCCACCGCCTTTCGGAAGCGGTTCGGGTTCGCACCAAGCCGATGTCGGGCGCAGAAAGTCTCCTGATTTAGAACGAGTCCAAGTTTAAAAGGGACTGTTGGGTCGTTGCTGCGTCGGCACGTCACAGGTCCGCAGGCTTTTCAACCCACATTCGAAATCCTCAACGCAACATCAAAGATGTTTTGCGCGCCTGCAAAGGCGGGTCGCACTCAAATCTGCTTTGTCGCAAGCGATCAAAATACCAAGAAACGGGGATTCTTGAATGACAAGGCGGGGGCTTACGGGCTGGACTTTGCGCGCTGCGATGAACGCGGCATTGGGTGCGGCAGCATTTGTCGGCTGCTATCAAGTGGTGCCAGTAATGGCCCAATCCAGCCCGTCTTCGGAGCAGGCGGCTCCACTTCCTGAAGTGCGAGTGACCGCGCGACGCCGCCCGGCGACACGACCTGCACGTGTCGCACCCGCTCCGCAGGTCGCTCCCAATCCCCCGCCGCAGGAGATCGAAAGCGCCCTTGGCCCCGTTCGGGGATACTCGGCGAGCCGGAGCGCGACTGCCAGCAAGACCGACACGCCAATTCTGGAGACGCCGCAGGCGATCTCCGTTGTCACTCAGGATCAGATTACAGCGCAGGGCGCGCAGACCGTTCAGGAGGCCCTTCAATACACTCCGGGCATGTCGCTGCAGAGCTATGGTGCCAACGCCTTCTTCGACGGCTTCAAGATTCGCGGCTTTAACGCGGTGAGTTACCTTGATGGCTTGCGTCTGCCGGCTGACAGCATCACCTTCGCCATCCCGAAGATCGAGACGTATGGTCTCGAGCGGCTTGAAGTTCTCAAGGGGCCGTCGTCCGGTCTCTATGGTCAGACTGAGCCCGGCGGCCTGATCAACATGGTCAGCAAGCGCCCGACGGCCACCCCCCATTATGACGTTGAAGGTGTTTTCGGCTCGTTCAACCGTATTCAGGGTGCGTTCGACATCGGCGGTCCGATCGACAAGAACGGCGAGTTTCTCTATCGCATCGTCGGTCTTGCACGAGACAGCGACACGCAAACCGACTTCATGCAGGACAACAAGCTGTTTATCGCGCCGAGCCTGACCTGGCGGCCGAATAACGACACCAGCTTTACGATCCTGTCGCAGTATCAGAAGATCGACAATAAGGGCTATCAGCAGTACGTGCCTGGGAATGTGTCGTTCCTGCCCAATCCAAACGGACGCGTCCCTTACAGCCGCTACATCGGTGAGCCGGGCCTGGACGGATACAAGCTCGAACAATTCTCGATCGGCTACGCATTCGAGCACCGCTTCGACAACAACCTCCAGTTCCGGCAGAACGTTCGTTACATGGAAGTGACCAACGACCTCGCGAGCGTTCGCTCCGAGGGCATGTTCTCGCCGATCTTTCCTCCGACCCCAGCCTCCACCAGCAACTCTCTGGTCGCGCGTACCTACAACTACGTGAAGGCACAGTCGCAGAATCTTGCGATCGACAATCAGCTTCAGGCCGATTTTCGAACCGGCCTGCTGACTCACAAGGTGCTTGTCGGCCTCGATTACCTGGATCAAAGCGGCAGCGCCGATTACCGAAGCTCACCGATCGCGCCGATTAATGCTTTTAATCCGGTGTATGGCGCTGCAGTCCCGTCCTTCAATTCGCTGCCATCAGCCTTCCTGCACGAATCGAGGCTCAACCAGGTCGGTCTTTATGTCCAAGACCAGATCAAGCTGGATCGCTGGACCCTGTCGCTCGTTGGGCGGCAGGATTTCGCCAACACCACCCTCATCAGCAAGGCTCCAGGCTTCTATCCGCCTCCCGGGACATATCGGACCAGCGACTCCGCGCAAACCGGACGCGTGGGCCTGAACTACCTGTTCGACAATGGCTTGTCGCCCTATGCGAACTATTCGACCTCGTTCGTGCCGAACTCGGGCGCCAGTCTTGCTGGCGAGCCGTTCAAGCCTACGACCGGTGAGGGCAAGGAAATCGGCATCAAGTATATGGCGCCGGGTACCAACCTGATGCTTACGGCGGCGCTGTTCGAGATCGCGCAGGACAATGTGCTGACGGCTGATCCCGCCAATCCGCTCTTCAATATTCAGACCGATGCGGCGCGGGTGCGCGGTTTCGAACTTGAGGCCAGAGGCAACATCACGCGTGAGCTGGAGATCGTGGGCGGCTACACGCACATGGATCCGAAGGTGACCAGAAGCCTCGAGGGGAATGTCGGCAAGAACCTACAGGCTGTCCCTGAGAACCAGGCCTCGCTCTGGGCAAAGTACACCTGGTATGACGGGCCGTTCGCTGGTCTGGGTCTCGGCGCGGGCATCCGTTATGTCGGCGAGAGCTATGGCGACGCGACCAACAGCTTTGTCATCCCGAGCTATACGCTGCTCGATGCGAGCATCAGCTACGATCTTGCCTACGCACGCCCTGATCTGCGTGGCTGGAAGGCGCAGGTCAACGTCACCAATTTGGCTGACGAATACTACGTGGCGTCATGTTTGACCGGACTTGCATATTGCGGTTTGGGGACCGGGCGTACGGTTCTTGGAACCTTGAAGTATAGCTGGAAGTAAGGAGAGGCGGCTTGGCATCAGGGACTGCATCACTGCGGCGATGGGGATGGGTGCACAAATGGTCCAGCATCATTTGCACTGTCTTCATGCTGATGCTTTGCATCACCGGCTTGCCGCTGATCTTCCATCACGAAATCGACCATCTGCTCCATGAAGAGGTCGAGGCAGCGGTTGTTCCGCCAGGAACGCCGCTCGCCAATCTCGACAGTGTGGTTGCCAGTACGCTGAAACACGAGCCCGGTCACGTCGCTCACTTCCTGATCTGGGACGATGACGATCCCAACTCGCTGATGGTCAGCATCGGCAAGTCGATTGATGTCAACCCCGCGACCAATCGGCTCGCGCGGATCGATGCGCATACGGCTGCTTATCTGGATGCGCCGGATGTGACCAAGCGCTTCACCTACATCATGCTGAAGCTGCACACCGACTTGTTTGCCGGCCTTCCGGGCAAGCTGTTTCTCGGCTTCATGGGCATTCTGTTCTGTGTGGCTCTCATTTCGGGAATCGTCGTTTACGCGCCATCGATGCGGAAGCTGAAATTCGGCACCTATCGGCGTGAGCGGGTGCGTGTGGTGCGCTGGCTCGACATTCACAATCTGACCGGAATTCTGCTGCTGGTCTGGATGCTGGTGGTCGGTTTCACTGGCGTGATCAACACCTGGGCTGATCTGGTGATCAAAGCGTGGCAGTATGGACAGCTCGCCGAGATGACTGCGCAATACAAGGACAAGTCGATACCGGCGAATCCGTCGTCGCTTGATGCGGCCGTGCGCATCGCGCAGCAGGCTGAGCCGGCTATGAAACCGGCGTTCGTCGCGTTTCCGGGAACGCTGTTCTCAAGCAAGACGCACTATGCCGTGTTCATGCGCGGCAATACGCCGTTGACGTCCAAGCTGTTGAAACCAGCACTGATTGATGCCGAGACTGGAAAGCTGACTGATAGCCGACCGCTGCCATGGTATGTCGCGACGCTTCTGGTGTCGCAGCCGCTTCACTTCGGCGACTATGGTGGTATGCCGCTCAAGATCATTTGGGCGGTGCTCGATATCATCACCATCGCCGTCCTTGTGACCGGCCTTTATCTCTGGCTGCGTCGCCGCAAGTCCGGCGTCAGCATCGAACGAGCCGTGGCCGGGTCGGTCGGGCCGACAGAACAACCGGTGTTCACGTCATGACGGGAAGAGTGCGGCGGCAGACGCTCGGGCAGATTTTTGCCGCGCCGGCGGTGATCGGTGCGTTGAGTGTTATCGGGCTGATTTCCGCGCTGGTCGGCGATGGCGTATGGGATGGTTTGTCGTGGCTGGCGCTCGGCGCGCCGGTTGCGCTTTGCGCCTATTTCACGCTGCGTCGACGGAGCTGACGGCGATCTCACGTCCTTTCTGACGTTTGCCCTCCGTCATGGCTGGCTTTTCGGGCAACCAGCCAACAACGTTTACTCACTCTATATATGCTTGAGTAGAAGGGTTGGCGGCTTCAGCCGGGGCCTCTGCTATTGTTTGTCGCTGTCTCAGATGACGTCAACCCGGTGGACATCCGCCGTCGGCACGGTCGATTGCGCGTAGAATTCTCAATTTCACGGATATGCAAATGCATTTCATCCCTATGGTGGCTCTGGATTTTTGCTAGCTGCTCTTTCATGGTCACGCGGTAACGCAGGCGCCGCGCAGGCCCCTGCTTGATGCAGTATCGCGGCACGTCGAACGCGGCCGTGAGCCTGTATCCACGCGAATAATAAAGAGCAGGAACCGGAGCGTGACCGAACGACGAAACCTTCCGCTCGATGGCGTCACGGTCATCGATCTGGGGCAGGTGTACCAGGGGCCCTATGCCACGCTGCTGATGGCGAAAGCAGGGGCGAACGTCATCAAAGTCGAGCCTCCGGGCGGCGAGCCGATCCGCCAGCGGGTGCATGTCAGCAAGGGGGCTGCTGTTCCCTTCGCCATGCTGAACGCGAACAAGCGTGCAATTACTCTCAATCTCAAGAGCGACAAGGGCCGCGAGATTCTCAAGCAACTCGCGTCGAACGCTGACGTTCTGCTGGAAAACTACGCTCCGGGCGTGATGGACAAGCTTGGTATCGGCTGGTCGGTTCTGAACAAGCTCAATCCGCGCCTGATCTATGCCTCGGGATCCGGCTACGGCCTGTCCGGTCCTGATCGTGACAATCTCGCCATGGACATCACCGTTCAGGCGGCATCGGGCATGATGAGCGTGACGGGATTTCCGGATGGCCCGCCGGTGAAGGCGGGCCCCGCCGTGGTGGATTTCCTGAGCGGTATTCATCTTTACGCCGGTGTGATGACCGCGCTTTACGAACGGACGTTTACTGGAAAAGGCCGGTTGGTCGAGGTCGCGATGCAGGAAACGGTTTATCCTGCGCTCGCATCCAATCTTGCCTTTGTTTACGACAAGGGCATTGCCCCGCCGCGCACCGGAAACCGCCACGGTGGCCTAGCGGCCGCGCCCTATAATGTCTATCCGACTTCGGATGGCTACATCGCGATCATCGGCATCAATGAGGGTCATTGGAACAGCCTGCTCGAAGCGATCGAGCGGAAAGACCTGGTTGGCGACGAGCGGTTTTCGACCCGACCGGCGCGGGTGAAGAACATCGAAGAAACCGACGCGCTTATTTCCGATTGGACACGCCGCCACACCAAGGCGGAAGCGTTCGAGCGATTCCGCACCTGCAAGGTGCCATCGGCTCCGGTTCGCGACCTGATCGAAGTCACTAACGACAAACACATGCACGAGCGCGGCATGCTCGAATGGATCGATCATCCGCAGTTCGGGAAGGTCGTGGTGCCGAACAGCCCGTTGCGGCTGCATGGCGCCGATCAGATCGAGGGTACCCCGTCGCCGCGCCTTGGTGAGCACAATCATGAAGTGCTGAGCCAGATGCTCGATCTTGATTCGGCCGAGATCAACCGGCTCGAGACTGAAGGAGTGATCGGAAAGTCGGAGTCCTGAAACGCGCAGGGCGGGCGAGTGCAACAACAAGAAAAAAGGAAACACCGTGGACAGCGAGAATATCATTATCGAGACAGCGGAGCGTATCTTCGCTGATCTTGCGGATTCCCAGACCATCATCAATGCGAAGAGCGACGGCTGGAAAGCTGAGGTTTGGCGGGCGCTGGAAGATTCCGGATTGACGCTTGCATGGGTTCCTGATGCGCAGGGCGGTGCCGGCGCCGGACTTGATGATGGATTCGGCGTGCTGCGCGCCGCTGGGCGGGCTGCGCTCTCTGTGCCGCTGGCTGAAACCATGCTGGCCGGCTGGCTGCTGGCGCAGGGCGGCATCTCGTCGCCACCGGGAATGATGAGCGTCGCTCCATCGCATCCGCACGATCGTGTCGGTCTCGACGCCGCGGGATTGCTGAACGGCACTGCGCGAAAGGTGCCGTTTGCCAGCGATGCGTGCCATCTCGCAGTGGTCGCAGAATCTTCGGATGGAGCGATGGTTGCGCTGGTCGATGCTAAATCGTGCCAGATCTCGTCGGGCGGAAATCTCGCCGGTGAATCTTCCGATACGGTGAGGCTGGTCAAGGTGAAGCCACTCACGATCGCGCCGGCGCCGGTAGACATCGATGGGGATGCGTTGTTGCTGATGGGCGCCGCGGTTCGTGCCCAGCAGATGGCCGGCGCGTTGGAGACCATGCTGGCGATCTCGGTTCGATACTCGACCGAACGAATTGCTTTTGAAAAGCAGATATCGAAGTTTCAGGCAATTCAGCACAACCTCGCGCGCCTGGGCGGTGAGACAGCGGCCGCCGTCGCCGCAGCTTGTTCCGCAGCCGAAGCCGTGATGGCAGGAAGTCTGGACGATGATGCCGGCATTCTCGAAATCGCGGCCGCCAAGGTTCGCTGCAGCGAAGCGGCTGAGCGAGGGGCAGGGATCGCCCACCAGGTGCACGGCGCGATCGGATTCACCGACGAGCATGTGCTGCATCGGTTGACGCTGCGCGCGCTGGGCTGGCGTGACGATTTCGGCAACGAAAGCTATTGGAGCGTCAGGCTCGGTGAATTCGTTGCCTCGCGCGGTGCCGATGAACTGTGGCCGCTGGTCGCGTCGCGATAATCAGGAGCAGACCATGACTGTCGCCCTCCGTTTCGATCCTATCCGTCTGCCGCCGCATTGCCAGGAATTGCGCAAGGAAGTCCGGGCTTTCCTCGCCGAGGAAGTCGCGCGCGGCACGTTCAACCCAAACAACCCGAAGGCAGATCCAGAGAGCGCCGATGCGTTCAGCCGGCGCGTTGGCGAGCGCGGCTGGATTGGTATGACTTGGCCCAAGAAATATGGTGGTCAGGAGCGCAGCTTCCTCGAGCGCTATGTGGTGACCGAGGAAATGCGCGTGGCCAACGCTCCGACTCGTCGCTTCTTCGTGGCCGATCGTCAGAGCGGGCCGACATTGATCCGCTATGCCAACGAGAGCATCAAGCAGAACATCCTGCCGCGCATCATTCGCGGCGAGGTCGCCTTCTGCATCGGCATGAGCGAACCGGGCTCGGGCTCCGACCTGTTCGCGGCGAAGACAAAGGCAACCAAGACCGAGGGCGGTTGGCTGATCAACGGCACCAAGATCTGGACCAGCAACGCGCATCAATCCGACTACATGATCGGTCTGTTTCGCACGTCACCGCCGACCAAGGAAAACCGCCGTCACGGCCTGACGTCGTTTCTTGTCGACATGAAAACACCGGGCATCACGTGCAATCTCATCGGCCAGATGAGCGGCCAGAAGGAGTTCAACGAGGTTGTTTTCGATAACGCGCTGATCCCTGACGATCATGTCATTGGCGAGATTGATGGCGCATGGAAGCAGGCGACCAGCGAACTGGCCTATGAGCGCAGCGGGCCTGAACGGTTTCTTGAAACCTATGGAGCCTTGAGCGAACTGGTGCGCGCGATCGGCGACAAGCCCGATACGCGGGCTGCGGAAGGCATCGGGCGTCTGGTCGCGCAGCTTCACACCTTGCGCCGGATGTCGGTCTCGGTCGCCGGGATGCTCGAAGCCGGCAAGGAGCCGGTGGTCGAAGCGGCGATCGTCAAGGATCTCGGAACGATCTGGGAGCAGGCGCTGCCGCATCGCGCGCGCGAACTTGCGGCGTTCCTGTCGCCGGACTCGTCCAATCATGAGACACTCGAACAGCGCTTGGCGTTCTATCTCAAGATCGCGCCGAAGCTCACCATCCAGGGCGGCACCACCGAGGTACTGCGAGGCATTATCGCGCGCGGTCTGGGCCTGCGCTGACACGCTTTGAGGAATTTCAGGAATGAGCAGTAACGATCTTCAGGTTTCGTCTTCCGGACATGTGACTACCATCGAGATTTGCCGGCCACCGTTGAATTTCTTCGATCTCGATTTGATCCGGCAGATTGCCGATCAACTCGACAGGATCGACGCGGATGGCAATTGCCGCGCCGTGGTGCTGGCGGCTCAAGGCAAGGCATTTTGCGCCGGCGCGAACTTCGGTGGCTCTGCGACGGAGTCCAATCCCGATGCCAAGCGACGCAATTCCGGCGCGCTTTACGTCGAAGCGGTGAGGATTTTCCGGAACAAGAAGCCGATCGTGGCCGCCGTCCATGGCGCCGCAATTGGTGGCGGCTTCGGTCTCGCGATGTCAGCTGATTTTCGCGTCGCCTGTCCGGAAACGCGCTTTGCCGCCAATTTCACGCGGCTCGGCTTCCACCCTGGCTTCGGCCTGACGGTGACCCTGCCCGAAGTGATCGGCCGGACCAACGCGGCGCTGATGTTCTATACCAGCCGCCGCGTCACCGGTGAGGACGCGTTCAGGATGGGGCTCGCCAACGTTCTGGTGGCGCAGGACGAGGTGAGGGCGGCGGCGCTCAAGCTCGCTGGTGAGATTGCCGAGAACTCGCCGCTGGGCTTGACCTCGACTCGCGCGACGATGCGCGCCGGGCTGGCGGATCGCGTCAAGGCCGCGACCGATCATGAACTGAAAGAGCAGAGCTGGCTGCGCGAGACCGCCGACTTCAAGGAAGGCGTGAAGGCGACTGCCGAGCGGCGCGTACCGAATTTCGCAGGACGCTAATCCAGCGTTCGTTTCCGGCCGCTAGCAACGCTAGCGGCCGGTGAAGTTCGGCTTTCGCTTTTCGACGAAGTGCGCGACGCCTTCCTTGTAATCCTCGGTGCCGCGACATTTCGCGATCTCGTCTTCGGAAAGCCGCGTGGCTTCCGCGAGGTCCTGAAATGGCGCCAGCATGAGTTGTCGCTTGATCACGCCCATGGAGCGCGGCGACGACAAGTTGGCAAAGTCGGACGCGATGGCCTGCACGGCGGCGAGGAAGCCGTCGGCGGGGAGAACACGGACGAGGCCCATCCGCTCGGCTTCTTCTGCCAGTACTGTGCGGCCGGATAGCAGCAAGTCGGTTGCGTTCATCGTCCCGACCAGCCGCGGAAGCATCCAGGCGCTGCCGTGCTCGGCCACGAGGCCACGCCTTGCGAATGCTGAGGAGAGCTTACTGCCCGCAGTCATGTAGCGGATGTCGCAGTAAAGCGAGATGCACAGGCCGACGCCGGCGACCGCGCCGTTGACCGCTGCGAATATCGGCTTGGGAACTGCAAGCAGATAGCTGTAGCGCTGGTCGAAATTGCCGCTGGCGGGCGGGCGTGCAGCCGCAGCGGCCTTGCCGCTCGAGCTTGCAGCCAGATTTCCCATCTCGGCGCCGACGCAGAATCCGCGTCCCGCGCCGGTGACCACGATGGCGCGAACATCGTCGTCGCTTGCTGCGGTTTCGATCGCCTGCCGGAAGGAAGCCTCCATGGTCGGCGTCCATGCGTTCATGCGGTCGGGCCGGTTGAACGTAATCGTGGCGACGCGGTCGGAGATGGTGCTCAGAATTTCTTGCATTTCAGCCATGCGGGACTCCGTTGTCGAGGGACCTAGCAAAAGCTGCCTTTTGCTGGAATAAATTCTGATAGAGAGTTTTGATTTTCACATCCATGAAAGGAATTTGAAGTTGTCGACGCAGAACAGCGTCATCAAGACAGCGCGGCGCATCTTTGAAGTGCTGGAGTACTTCGACGAGGTTCAGCAGCCCGCCAGCCTGAAGGATATGTCGATTCACTTCGGCTATCCGGTGTCGAGTGCCTCCGCTCTTTTGAAGAGCATGGTCGTGATGGGTTATCTCGACTACGACGCCTATTCGCGTACGTATATGCCGACCATGCGGATCGCCACGCTCGGAAACTGGGTGCAGGGTGCGCTGTTTGGTGAAGGCCGGATTCTCGCTCTCATGAAGCACATGAGCGAGATCACCAAGGAAACCATCAGTATCGGGACGCAGAGCGATCTGTTCGCGCAGTACATCCATATTGTCCCATCACAATATGCCATCCGCTATCACCTCAAACCGGGAACCGTGCGCCCGCTCGCACGATCGGGCCTTGGCTGGCTGCTGCTTAGCGCGCGCACGGACGAGACCATCGATCGCTTGTTGCGGCGGATCAATATCGAGGAAGAACCGGCAAACAGGATCGCGCTGCCAGATTTGATGGCGCGCGTTCGCGAAGTTCGGGAGCAGGGGTACGTCTTTTCCCGCCACACAGTGACTGCGGGCGCAGGCGTGATCGGCATGCTGCTGCCGATCCGGCGGCACGGCCGCATTCTTGCGATTGGCGTCGGTGGACCTGTCGATCGACTTGAAGAAAAGAAGGATCAGATTCTTGCGGAACTGCGTGAAGGTATCGCGCAGTTCGTTGATCGCGACGAATAGTCTCAGAGTAATTTTCACAAGTATGGAAGTGCCACCACTCATCTGAAAATTATAGATCAACGGTTTCCAGCCCCGCATAATGACGTGGTCAAAGCGGCCCAAGAGCTGCAACCACAACAACAGGGCAGGAGACTGGGATGCAGGAATCCGTCGTCGATATTCAGACCCAGGACGGATTGATGAACACCTTCATCTTTCGTCCGGACGGCGAAGGTCCTTTTCCGGTCGTGATTTTCTACATGGATTCCGTCGGCGTTCGCGAAGAGCTTTGCGATATGTGCCGTCGGATCGCGACCGTCGGCTACTACGTGATCATGCCGAACCTGTACTATCGCCTGGCGCGGTCGGTCGATCTCGACGCCAACCGTCTGCACGATCCGGCTTACGCCGAAAACCTCGCATGGATGTGGAAGCTCAATCGCAGCCTGTCCAATACGATGGTCGAGCAGGATACGCAGGCTGTTTTCGATTTTCTTGATACCGATGCTGCTGCCCGCAAAGGCAAGGTCGGGATCGTCGGCTACTGCATGAGCGGCCGCTATGTTTTCCGCGTCGCCGGCACGTTCGCCGATCGCGTGGCGTCGTCGGCGTCGGTCTACGGCGCGCGACTGATCACGGATCAACCGGACTCGGCGCATCTAACGGCGTCGAAGATCAAGGGCGAGATGTATTTCGCTTGCGCCGAGCATGACATCTACGCGCCGCCGGAGACTCTCAAGGAGCTCCAGTCCATCTTGGACAAGGCCAAGATCAATTCCCGTATCGAAATCTATCCTGAAGCCGAGCACGGCTTCGCGTTCCCGTCGCGACGGCTGTTTCACAAGACCAGCACGGAGCGACATTGGGAAAGATTGTTCGATATGTTCCGCCGCACGCTCGCGGCCTGAAGCATCGATTTAACGTCAGAGAGGTTGTTTCAATGTCGCGTCGTTCTCTTTCCATGATTTTGACCGTTGCCGCAAGCCTTCTGGTCGGCACTGGCGCCAACGCCGCGGACGCGGTTCGCATCGGCATTGCCGCGCCGTTGTCCGGTGCCGCGGCAACCTATGGTCAGGACGTCAAGCGCGGTGCCGAGCTGGCTGCCGAAGAGATCAATGCGAAGGGCGGTATTCTTAACGGCCGCAAGATCGAACTGGTCTACGAAGACGACAAAGGATCGCCGCAGGGTGGTGTCGCCGCGGTCCAGAAGTTGATGTCGATCGACCGGGCCAACGCGATCACCGGCGGAACCAACAGCTCGGTGGTGTTGGCGGAATCGTCGGTGACCCGCAACCGCATCCTGCATGTGAACGCGGCTGCGCAGGCCGACGCGATCACGGAGCAGGGCAGCCCGTGGCTGTTCCAGGTCAACAATACGGTGTCGGGTAACTCGGAAGCGTTCAACAGCTACATCGTCAACACGCTGAAGCCCAAGAAAGTCGCCTACATGGGCGAGAACACCGAGTTCAACAAGACAGTGCTCGAGTTGCTGAAGAAGTCGCTCAAGGACGCCGGTATCGAACTCGTCAACGTGTCGACCTATGACGCCGATACGACCGACTTCACCTCAATCATCACCAAGATCAAGTCGTTGAATCCCGATCTGCTCTACGTGTCGGATGCCTATCCGGCGCGTTCTGCCCAGCTTTGGAAGCAGGTTCGCCAGCTCGGCGGTTTCCCGAAGGAAGTCATGTCGCCAGGTGTCGTCAGCCCCAACACGCTTGTCCCTGCCAAGGGCGCGATGGATGGCGTGATCACCGGCGAGATCTTCATGGTCCCGGCGCCGACCGAAGAGACCAAGGTGTTCATCGATGCCTACGCCAAGAAGTACAACGCTGATCCGGGCAAGGGAAATCTGGTGATTTACGAGGCCGTGCATCTGATCGCTGCTGCCATGGACAAGGCAGGAACCGCGACCGACTACGCGAAAATCTCGAAGACCATTCGTGACAACGCGTGGCCGTCTCCGCGTGGTGCGCTGAAGTTCGATGCCAAGGGCCGTGCGCGCGCGCCGTACTTCTTCATCCAGCAGGTCAAGGATGGAAAGCTCACCCAGCTCGAAGTCATGAAGACCCAGTAACGCGAAGGCGGCGGCAAGGATATGGACCTCTTTCTGCAAACGCTGGTGAACGGGCTGGTTCTGGGGGCAAGCTACGCTGTCATTGCTGTCGGGCTGACGCTTGTCTTCGGAATTCTGCACATCGCCAACTTCGCGCATGGCGCCTTTTATGCGATCGGCGCCTACGGGGTTCTGCTTCTCAACTCGTGGGGGGTTCCTTATCTGATCACTTTGCCGCTCGCCGTTGTGCTCGTTGCGATTGTCGCCTTCGTCACTGAATACGTCGTCATTCGCCACGCGGTGTATGGCGAGAGCCATCACGGATCGATCATCGTCACGTTCGCGATCGGCCAGGCGCTGACAGCGGCCCTGATCCTGATCTTCGGTCCGGACCCGCACCCGATCGCGTCGCCATTTGCGGAGAGCACGTGGTCCGGATTCGGCATTCTGATCGCCGGGCAGCGCATTTTCATCGTGCTCGCCTCGGTGCTGGTCCTTGCCGGCTTTGGTGCGTGGCTGCGCTACACGATCAAGGGGCAACAGGTTCTGGCGGTAGCGCAAAATCCGCGGGGCGCGCTCTATTCAGGCATCAACGTGCCGATGATCCGCAACGTGTCCTTCATCGTCGGCGTGGCGGCCGCAGGCTTTGCGGGTGCACTGATGGCGCCGATCGTGACTGCTTTTCCGACAATGGGACACACGACGCTGATCACCGGCTTTACGGTCGTGATCCTCGGCGGCATGGGCAGCATCGCGGGCGCGTTGTTCGGCTCGCTGTTGATCGGCGTCGGAAACGCGATGTTCGAAACCTACGTCTCGGTTTCGTGGACGCCGGCGCTCGGCTGGATTCTCGTGATTGCTGTTCTTCTCCTGTGGCCGCAAGGGCTCATGGGACGCCCGCAACTCTATAGGCACTGACAATTATGTCGCAAACGTCTTCCGCCGTGGTATCGGCGGTGTCACCAGCGGTCCCGTCGTCGGGGAAGCTAGAGTCCTCTCGACGGTGGTTCTGGGTTGCTGCCGTCATTGTCGTGGCTGCAGCCCTGTTCGGGCTGCTGGTCGACAACACCTTCATCATCACGTTGGCAGGCTACACCTGCGCCTTTGCTTTGTTCGCGCTCAGTATCAATATCATGCTGGGCGGGTTGGGCGAAGTTCCGCTTGGGCAGTGCATCTTCTTTGGCATCGGCGCATATGGCGCCGGCATCGGGATGACCAAGCTTGGCCTCCCGTTCGAGGTTGCGGTGCTGATGGCCATGCTGGTGTCGGTCGTGACCGCGGCGGTCCTCGGCTGGTTGACCCTGCGATTGACCGGCGCCTATTTCGCGATCGTGTCGTGGGGCCTTTCCGGCGTCGCGATGGTCGCAGCTCTTAACCTCTCTGACATCACCGGCGGCCCGCTCGGCATGTTCGGATTTCCGCCGATCACGGTCGGTCCGCTCCTGCTGGCAGAGCCGCGCAACTATTTCTTTGTAACGGCAACCATCCTGCTGCTGGCCGTTCTCTTCCTCGCCGCGGTGCGGACATCGAAGTTCGGTTATGCCATCGAAAGCATCCGGCAGAATCGCCATCTGGCGCAGTCGGTCGGCATCGACGTGTTTCGCGAGCGCCTCAAGGCATTTGTGCTCAGCGCGCCGATCGCAGCGCTCGGCGGAGCACTCTGTGTGCCATACACCCAGATCGTCACGCCGGAGGTTTTTTCGGTAACGAATACGGTCGATGCGCTTCTGATGGTGCTGATCGGTGGCACCGGCCTTCTGATCGGCCCGATCATCGGCGCCGTGATCTTCAGCATCATTCCTTATTATCTCAGTCTCGATCCGAACGTCCGCATCCTGATTTTCTCCGCGGCGATCATCCTGATCATGACGTTCGCGCCGGGCGGACTTCATCAGATCGCGACCAGGCTGTTCGAGCGTGTGAAGGGAGGCCGCGGTGAACCAGATGCGACCTGATGAGTTTCGCGCGCAGGCGCACGTTGCGGTCCGCGCCACTGACATCCGCAAGCGTTACGGCGGCGTGGTCGCTCTCGATGGTGTCAGCCTGAGCGTCAATGAAGGCGAGGTGTTCGGCATCATCGGCCCGAACGGCGCCGGCAAATCGACGCTGTTCGATATTCTGTGCGGCATCACCAAGCCGACCAGCGGACGGATCGAGGTGCTGGGCCAGGATGTCGGCGAGATGAGCCCGCATCTTGTCGCGCGCAACGGCGTTGGCCGCACGTTCCAGCGCACCGCGGTGTTCGGCGAGGCGACGGTCTACGATAATCTGCTGTACGGGCATCACACCGGCTTTCATCATTCGGTTCTCAGCCGGATGTTCGGTGGCGCCGCATACAAGACCGAGCGTCAGGCGTTCGAGACCAAGGCTGAAGAGGTTCTCGAACTGTCCGGCCTGACTGAGGTCCGTGACCGGACGGCGAGCGTCCTAGCCTATGGCATTCAACGTCGGCTCGCTGTGGCGGTGGCGCTGATGTCCGATCCCAAGATCCTGTTTCTTGATGAGCCGGCCGCCGGAATGAACGGCCGCGAGACCGCCGACTTCGTGGCGCTGATCGAAACCATCGCGCCGGGGCGAACCATCGTCATCGTCGAGCACGACATGACGGTGATCAAGGCCTTGTGCCGGCGCGCGCTGGTGGTGGTGGACGGGCGTCCGGTGACGGTCGATGCGCCCGATCAGGTGTTCAAGCATCCCGAGGTGATCTCGGCCTATCTCGGAGCCGAAGATGACTGAGTTGTTGCGAGTTGACGGAATATCGGCGGCCTACGGCAAGGTCACAGCGCTCCGCGAAGTTTCCATCGTGATCCAGTCGGGGGAGATCGTCGCGATCCTCGGCGCCAACGGCGCCGGAAAAACCACGCTGCTGAATTCGATCTCGGGCGTTCTGCCGATCACCGGCGGCTCGATTTCGCTCGACGGAAAGCCGATCGACGGCAGCAAGCCGTGGCAGACAAGCCGGATGGGCATCAGCCATGTTCCGGAAGGCCGCGAGATCTTTCCGGACATGACGGTCGAGAAGAATCTCCTGATCGTGGATTCCAACGGGGGCGGGCCGAAGTTCGAGGTCGCCGATGTTTTGGCAATGTTTCCCCGTCTCAAGGAGCGCATCTCGCAGTTGGCGGGTGGATTGAGCGGCGGCGAACAGCAGATGCTGGCAATCGGACGCGGCCTGATGGCGCGTCCCCGATTGATCTTGTTCGATGAGCCGTCGCTCGGGCTGTCGCCGGTGCTGACGAAGTTCGTGCTCAGCTCCATTGCCGGACTGCGGGCCAAGGGCATCGCAGCACTTCTGGTCGAGCAGAACATGCGCGCGGCGCTGAAGATCGCGGATCGTGCGTATGTCCTGCGCGTCGGGCGGATCGTCCGCGCCGGATCGGCGGCGGAGATCGCCAACGCGCCCGACATTCAGGAAGCGTATCTCGGCGTATAACAACAAGAAAGGTGACGTAATGGCGGCTGCGAGCGGCGCAAAGTTCAAATTTCCAGAAGGCAGCAGCGATTGCCACGTCCACATCTACGGCCCTTACGATCGCTTTCCGACGCAAAGCGAGGGCCGCTTCTCGCCGGTACAGCCGTTTCCGGTTGAGTCCCTGTTTGCCATGTGGGATTCGATCGGCATTGCGCGCGGCGTCATCGTGCATGCGCTTGCGGCAGGCGGCGAGAACGAAGTGACCCTCGACGCGCTACGCCGCTATCCCGAGCGATTGCGGGCCGTCGCGATCCTCAAGCGCGATGTCACCGATCGCCGTCTCGATGAATTGACCGATGCGGGCTTCAAGGGCTGCCGCATCAATCTTCTGCGCCAGGACGGCAAGCCGGTTTCGACCGGCGGCATGAATTTCGACGATCTGACTGCGCTTGCACCAAGGCTGGCCGAGCGCGGCTGGCACGCCCAGCTCTGGATCGAGACTGGCGATCTCCATGCCATGGCGCCGGAGCTCGAGAAGCTGCCGCTCAACTTCGTCATCGATCACATGGGCCGGACGATGACCGAGAAGACTGTCGATTTTTCGGGCTTCCGGAAATTCTGCGATCGTCTGAAGACCGGGCGTTACTGGTGCAAGATTTCCGGCGCCGACCGCAACACCCGGCAGGGCACGCCCTATGCCGACACCGAAGCCTTCATGAAGGCGCTGGTCGCCGCCAATCCGGACCGCCTGGTATGGGGATCGGACTGGCCGCATGTCGGTCATACGCCGGAGACGCTTCCCAAGGAGGCCGGCCTCATCCGCCTGCTGTTCAAATGCGTGCCGGATGAATCCGTTCGCCGCAAGATTCTGGTCGACAACGCGGCGCGTCTCTACGGCTTCTGAGAATCTGATTCAAAAAGCAGTCGGTGAAATACGACGCTTGTTTATTGGCGTCATGGCCGGGACGAGCCCCGCCATGACGAGAACTTCGCGAAATCATCTCATGAAAAAGGCCGGCAGTTGCGAACTGCCGGCCTTTGCTTTTTGGTGGTGTCGGACCGTTCTATTGATCGGCCGAGATTCCGTTCTGCCAGGTCGACGGATTGCCTCCGAACCCGCGCCGCGCGCGCTTGGCCAGCCAGAAGCCGAACTGCGGCGGAGCCTTACTGAACGTCGGATCGACGCCAAGTTTCTGCGCCGCGTCCATAGCCCAGTTCGGGTTGTTGAGGAATTCGCGGCCCACCGCGACGAGGTCGGCCTGCTTGCTCTGCAGGACGGCTTCGGCCTGATCGCCATGGATGATGAGGCCGACCGCCATGGTCATGATGTCCGCCTCGCGCTTGAGCTGGTCGGCGAACTGGACCTGATAGCCATACTCATTGAGCCGGAAGAAGTTCGGCACCTTGCTGGTGAGGCCGCCGGTGCTGCAATCGATCACGTCGACGCCCTTGGTCTTGAGGATCTTTGCCAGCCGCACATTCTCGGCCGGACCCCAGCCGGCTTCGTCCTCGATCGACAGCCGCATGAACAGCGGCTTGGATTGCGGCCAGTGCGCGCGGATCGATTCAACGACCTCGATGGCGAAGCGCATGCGGTTGGCTTCGGACCCGCCGTAGTCGTCGGTGCGCTGGTTCGCTTCCGGCGACAGGAATTCGTGGATCAGATAGCCGTGTGCGCCGTGGATTTCGAGCACGTCGAAGCCGGCCCGGTCGGCGCGCGCCGCAGCCTTGCCCCATGCGTCGATCGCGCCGGGGATTTCGCTGCGTTCGAGCGCGCGCGGCATGGTCCAGCCGTCGCCGAAGGGCAGGGCGCTCGGCCCAATGACGTCCCAATCCGCAAGGTCTTCGACCTGCGCCAGCGTTTCGGCCGGCAGCGGACCATCGCCTTCCCATGGCCGCTTGGTCTTGCCCTTGCGGCCGGTGTGGCCGAGCTGAATGCCGGCGGCAGCACCGTTGGCCTTGATGAATTGCGCGATGTTGGCGAGCGGCGCGATGAATTTGTCGTCCCAGATGCCGAGATCGCCAAGCGTTCCGCAGCCGCGGCGCTCCACCTTGGTGGACTCGACGATCACCAGCCCCGCGCCACCGGCAGCGAACTTTCCGGCATTGACGAGATGCCAGTTGGTGGGAAAGCCCTTCTCGGCGGAATACTGGTGCATCGGCGCGACCACGATGCGATTTTTCAGTTCGACGTCGCGAAGCCGCATCGGTGAGAACAGCAGCGTTTCCTTCATTATTCTTCCTCCGTGGATGCCGGAAAGGATAAGCGAAGCAGGCATGGTTGGCTAACGTTGCAGAGGTGTGCGATGCGCTTTCAGGAATGTGAAACGTCGCCTTCCGGACGAAGACGTTCCCTTCGCGGCCAGCTATGATGCAAAAACAAACTGCCAGAGGAGAGGGTGTCGATGAATTCCATGTTTGATCTGACGGGGCGCGTTGCCGTGGTTACCGGCGGCAATGGCGGAATCGGGTTGGGGATGGCGCAAGCCCTAGCTCAGCATGGCTGTGCGGTGTCGATCTGGGGTCGCAACGCCGACAAGAATGCTGCGGCGGAAGCCTCAATCAAGAAAGCCGGCGGAACGGTGCAGACACTGGTGTGTGACGTGTCCGATCGCGGGCAGGCGGACGCCGCGACCAAGGCGACACTCGATCAATTTGGCCGGATCGACGGCTGTTTCGCCAATGCAGGGATCGGCGGCGGTGGGCGCCACGCATTCATCGATCGAACCGCAGAGGATTGGCGCCGCATGTTCTCGGTTAATCTCGATGGTGTGTTCCATGCGCTCCAGCCGATCGCGCGCCACATGGTCGAGCGCGCATCGCGCGGTGATGCATTCGGGCGACTGGTGGCGACGTCGAGCATGGCGACATTGTTCGGCACCGCGCGTAACGAGCATTACGCAGCGTCGAAGTCGGCGGTGAACTCCATCATCAAGGCGCTGGCGGTCGAGCACGCGCGATACGGCATCACGGCGAATGCGATCTTGCCCGGATGGGTGGATACCGAAATGACCGAAGGCTTGCAGGCCAACGACAAGTTCATGGCGGCGGCGACACCACGCATTCCCATGCGTCGCTTCGCCAAGCCCGAAGATTTCGGCGGCATTGCTGTTTACTTGATGAGCAATGCCTCGGCCTATCACACGGCCGACTGCATTCTCATCGACGGCGGCTACACTGCGTTCTAGCGTCGGTACGATCGATCGTCAGTCGCTGCGATCCTTCATGCTCGCGACGAGAAGCTCGGCGACACGGACGGTCGAGGGCGAAGCGCCGCGTGATGCATGCTGAACCAGCGTGACTTGCGTCGCTTCGAGGCGCTTGTCACGCAGCGGAATGGCAATCAGCGTGCCGGCGATCAATTCCGGCATCGCGGCTTCGCGCGGCAGGAACGTGCCAAATCCGGTTTGGGCGACGATCGCGCGGGCGAATGCCAGCGAATTCGTTTCGGTGCATAGTTCGAGCCGCACATTGGCCTGGGCGCAGACCCTGTCGAGTTCCTGCCGGATGCCGAAGGAAGAATCGGGAAGGATCACCCGCAATCCATCGAGATCCTTCACCGTGCAGTGGTCCCTGCTTGCCAGGGCGTGATGCGGGGCAATCATGAGGTAGAGCGATTGCCGCATACGCGCCAGCTCGATGAGGTCACGCCGTGGTGCGCGGCCGAATACGAGGCCTAGGTCGGCTTCATGCCGGCTGATCATGTCGGCGACATCGCGCGAGCCGACCGCAGTGACAGCGGTCGAGATGCCGGGATAGTCCTTCGCCAGATCGGCGATGAAGTCCGACAGGAAGCTGGCCAGCAAACCTTCAACGGCGGCGATCTTCACATGGCCGCGCTGGAGCGAATCGAACTCCTCGACCTGAGCACGGATACGCTCGAGCTTGGTCTGATTCTCGATGGCATAGCTGTAGAGCAGGTGGCCGGCGTCGGTCAGGCTCATGCCGCGCGCGCCGCGCTCGAACAGTTTGGCCGACAGCTCGTCCTCGAGTCCCTGAATTTGCCGGCTGATGGCGCTGGGTGCGATCCGCAGCGAGTCTGCCGCTTGTTTGATCGAGCCGCGAGAGGTGACCTCCCGGAAATATCTGATGGCCGTCGATTCAATCATGCCTTTCAGCTCCTTGGCGGCATTTCAGGTAAGATTAAAAAGTGATCGCTGCGCTGCACAACGTTCTGATTTTTAGGCCGCTGGCTTCGAATTTCAATGCTTTTATTCGAATTTTGGATTTGCCATCCTTTCGCCGCAAGCAATGCGCCTGAACTGGATGGAGGATACAGATGATGGCCCGTTTTCTGCCCCGCTATGCTCGCGTGTCGAGCTCACTTCTCATCGCGGCGGGGCTGGCGCTCTCCGCTTCCGCCGCACTCGCGCAGGACGTCATCAAATTTGGCGCACCGCTCCCGCTGACGGGGCCGCTGGCGCCCGAGGCCATCAAGCAGCAGCAGGGCTATGACCTGTGGGCCGAACAGGTCAACAAGGCCGGCGGCATCTCGGTTGGCGGCAAGAAGTACAAGGTCGAGATCGTCTACACGGACTATCAGTCCAACACCCCGCGTGCGGTGCAGACCACCGAGCAGATGATCACCCAGAACGGCGTGAACTTCATGTTCAGTCCGTTCGGCTCCGGCGCGGCGAAGGCCGCGAGCAGCGTGTCCGAGCGCTACAAGATGCCGACCATCGCGTCGACCGCATCGTCGGCTCAGGTTTACGACCAGGGCTACAAGTATCTGTTCGGCACCTTCACGCCCAACGACACGCTGACCACGCCGCTGACCAAGATCGTCAAGGCGAAGGCACCCAACGTGAAGAAGGTCGCGATTCTCGCCCGCAACGATCTGTTCCCGCTCGCGATTGCGCAGGAAATGGAAAAGTCGGCGAAGGCCAACGGCTTCGAGGTCGTTTACTTCGAGAAGTATGCCATCGGCACGCTCGATCACTCCGCGACGCTGTCTCAGATCAAGGCACAGTCGCCGCAGTGGATTTTCGTTACCGGTTACATCAACGACCTTCTGCTGGTCCGCAAGCAGATGAGCGACCAGCAGATCAAGGCTGACGTGGTCTCGATGATCGCCGGCCCGGCCTATCAGGAGTTCATCGACGCGGCGGGTCCGTCGGGCGAGAACATCACCAGCGCCGCGTGGTGGCATCCTGCCGCGCAGTATCAGGGCAAGGACATCTTCGGCACCACCGCGAACTACGTGAAGCTGTTCCGTGAGAAGTTCAAATCGGACCCGGACTACGCGCAGGCGTCAGCATCGGTTTCGGGTGCGTTGTTCCAGATGGCGATTGAAAAGGCCGGCACGCTCGACAAGGAAAAGGTGCGTGACGCTTTGGCCGCGACCGATGTCATGACCTTCTGGGGTCCGGTCAAATTCGGTCAGACGGGCCAGATCAATTCGCTCGAGCCGCCGGTGTTCCAGCTTCAGGGTGGCAAGGCTGTGGTGCTGTCTCCGGACATCATCAAGCAGGGCGAATTCAAGCTCGGCGTGAACTGACAGCACCGAACGGACTGAAGGCGGGAACCCGACATGTTTGCGGCCCAGATTTTAATCAATGCCTTGGTGCTGGGCTGTCTTTACGCATGCATCGCCATCGGGTTCTCGCTGGTCTGGGGCGTTCTGAACGTCATCAACCTGATCCACGGCTCCTTCATCGTGCTTGGCGCCTACCTCGCATGGAGCCTTTACCAGGGCCTGCATATCTCGCCCTGGTATGCGCTGCTGATCGCTGCGCCTTTGTTCTTCGTTCTCGGCTACGTCATCCAGCGTGTCATCTTGAACCGGGTGATCACCGCGCCGGTGCTGGTGACGCTGACGCTGACGTTCGGGCTCGACCTGATTCTGAACAACGCGATGATCTATTACTTCAAGGCCGACTATCGGAAGCTGACGCTGACACCGCCGATGGGCTCGATATCGATTTTCGACATCGTGGTGCCGGTCGATCGACTGATCGCGACCATCGCGGCACTGGCTTTGACTGGTGTGCTTTATCTGATCCTGCGTCGCCTCCGTGTCGGCCGTGCCATCGTGGCCGTCCGGCTTGATCGCGATGCCGCGGTGCTGATGGGCGTCGATGTCAATTCGATCTACGCGATCGCGTTCGGACTGGGCGCGGCTCTGGCGGGATGTGCCGGCGTGCTGATGGCGCTGATCTTCCCGATCTCGCCGCTGACCTCGACGGCTTATCTCGGCAAGGCGTTCGTGGTCTGCGTGCTGGGTGGTCTCGGCAGCGTGTCCGGTGCGTTGGCCGGAGGAATCCTGCTCGCGCTGATCGAAGGTGTCGGCTCGGCGATGATCGGACCGGCGCACGCGACGACGCTGTCGTTCGTGCTGCTCATCATATTCCTGATTTTGAGGCCCCAGGGCCTGCTCGGCCGGAAGGGTTTCGAATGAGCCGCGCAAATCTGATTCTGCTGGCGCTGATTGCCTGCATCGCGGCGCTGCCGCTGTTCGGCGGCCCGTATGCGCTTCGTCTCGGCACCATCGCCTGCATGTACGCGATCATGGCGCTGTCCTGGAACGTGGTGGGCGGCTTTGCCGGTTATCCGTCGTTCGCGACCGCGGCCTTCTTTGGTCTCGGTGCGTACATCGCGGGTGTATTCCTCGCACGCGGTATGCCACTAGCGGCTGCGATCCCGATTGCGGGGATTGGATCGTTTCTGGTGGCAGCCGTGCTTGGCGCGGCGCTGCTTCGTCTGCGTGGGCATTATTTCGCGATCGCCAGCCTGTCGCTGATCGAAGTGTTCCGGGAACTGGTCAACAACGCCACCGATCTCACTGGCGGCGGCATGGGCCTGAACATTCCGCTGGCGTCGAGCGCCGGCATCATGGCCGATGCGACATTCTTCTTTTATGCCATGTGGGGCCTGCTGCTGGTTACTGCGGCGATGGTGATCGTGGTCTCGGTCTCCAAGCTCGGCTTCGGTCTGTCCTGCATCATGCAGAACGAGACCGCCGCCAACATGGTCGGACTCAACACCACGCTCTACAAGAGCATCGCCTTCGGTCTGTCGGCGTGTTTCGTCGGCGCTGCGGGCGGCATCTATGCGGCGTGGGTCCACTACATCGACCCGTCGGATGTGTTCGATATTCTCTATTCCGTGAAGCCAATCGTCATGGCGCTCATCGGCGGCCTCGGTTCGCCGCTCGGCGTCACCATTGGCGCGTTCGTCTATCTCGGACTCGAGGAAGTGGTCTGGCGCAATTACATCCAGATCCACAGTGGCGTGCTTGGCGTCTTGATCGTCCTCCTGCTGCTGTTCCTGCCGCATGGGTTGATGTCTCTGCGTCGCAAAGCACTGTTCCGGAGGACGAAGAATGTCTGAGATTCTTCGCCTGCAATCGGTGTCGCGTCGTTTCAGTGGCCTTCAGGCGCTGCGCGATGTATCGCTGACCGTTAACAAGGGTGAGGTGATCGGTCTGATCGGGCCGAATGGCGCCGGCAAGACCACGCTGGTCAACGTGGTGACCGGTGTCACCCCGGCGAGCGCCGGCACCGTGACGTTCGATGGACAGGACATCACCAGGGTCAAGACCTACCAGTCGGCGCGGCTCGGCCTGTCGCGCACGTTCCAGATCGTTCAGCCGTTCGCCGAATTCAGCGCGCTCGATAACGTTGCGGCGGCGGCGCTGTTCTCGCAGCCCGGGGAGAGCCTGAAGTCTGCGCGCGAAGAAGCACGGCGGCATCTGGCGTTTGTCGGGCTCGAGGCGCAATCCGAACAGCCAGCAGCAACGCTGACGCTGGCGATGCGCAAGCGGCTGGAACTGGCGAAGGCGCTGGCGATGCGGCCCAAGCTTCTGTTCCTGGATGAGGTCAATGCCGGTCTCAACAGCGCGGAAGTCGAGCGCGCCACGCAGTTGATCCATCAATTGGCTGCGGACGGCATCACCATCGTCATGATCGAACATCTGATGAAGGTCGTGCTCAACGTCTGTTCGCGGATTGTCGTGCTGCACAACGGGCTATTGATCGCTGATGGCCAGCCGCGAGACGTGATGACCAATCCCGCGGTGATCGAGGCCTATCTGGGTCAGCAATATGCGCAGAGGACTGGCGCCCATGGCTGATGCTTTGATCGTTGAACTGAAAGGCGTCCGCGCTGGTTACGGCGAGGTGCAGGTGCTGTGGGGCATCGACCTCGCCGTGCGCAAGGGCGAGATCACGGCGTTGATCGGCTCGAACGGCGCCGGAAAGACCACCTTGATGCGCGCGCTGTCCGGCTTGATCCCGATTCAGTCGGGATCGTATCTGTCCGATGGCGAGGATCTTTCCCAAGCCACCGCGGCAACCATCCTGTCGCGCGGCATTGTCCATGTGCCGGAAGGCCGGCGACTGTTCGGCGCCATGAGCATTGAAGACAATCTGCTGATGGGTGCCTATTCGCGGCGCGTGTCGTCGGCCGAACTCAAGCGCGATCTCGACCGTGTTTACGCCACGTTCCCGAAGCTGTTCGAGCGGCGCAACCAGGCGTCAGCCACGTTGTCCGGCGGCGAGCAGCAGATGTGCGCCATCGGCCGCGGCCTGATGAGCGCGCCCAAGCTGTTGATGATCGACGAGCTGTCGCTAGGTTTGTCCCCGCTGCTTGTCGAACAGCTCGTGGCCGCGCTACGGACGCTGAACGCGGAAGGCATGTCGATCCTGCTCGTTGAACAGGATGTCATCACCGCGCTGGACCTGTGTCATTCCGCATTTGTCATGGACATGGGTCGAATCGTCAGGACCGGCTCCGGACAGGATCTTCTTGCCGATCCGATCATCGGCGAAGCGTATCTGGGCGTGCTTAAGGGCTAGTCCCGGCAGGCCTTGTCATCAATCTCCCCCAAGACCGAAAGAGGTAAAGCGTCATCATGACCGAGACTGTTGAAGCGCGTGACGGTGGCTACAAGTTCATCCCGGGCGTCAGCCAGTATTCTGCGGGCGTTGGAGCCTTGCCGGGCTTCAGCATCGAGCGGGTGCGGTTCGCCAATCCCGTTCCGCTGAAGGAAGGTTTCGAGCGCGCGGCCGAGATCATCAAGGCAGCGGGCCGTCCATTGACGGCATTCTGTTCCTGCGAGTTGCGTTCGCCGGCGCCGTTCACCGAGAGCGGCTTCAAGAGCTTCAACAGCGAATACACCCAGTTTCTCGATCAGTGGGGCATTCTGAAGGGTGGTGCCAACCCTGTTGCACGCAGCAATGTCTGCCCGAAGGTCAATCCGCCGTCGGTGCCGAGCTTCTACGCATTTTCTTACACCGTCGTTGCGCCGAATGCGCCGGATTCGTTCATCGTCGCCGGCAGCGGTGAAGCGCCGGAAGGCAAGGGTGACTATCGCGAACACACAGTGCGTCTTGGTGATACCAGCCCGGCAGCGATGCAGGAAAAGGCCAAATGGGTGCTCGGTGAAATGGAGCGGCGCATGGCGGCGTTCGGCGGCACCTGGGCTAAGCTGACCGGCGTGCAGCTTTACACGGTGCACGACATCTTCCCGTTCCTCGAAACCGAACTGGCCAAGCGTGGCGTATTCCGTCACGGCCTGACCTGGCACTTCAACCGGCCGCCGGTGCTCGATCTGGAATACGAGATGGATTGCCGCCGCGTCCTCAACGAACGTGTCGTCGAAGCCTAATTTCAGCGGACGTAAGAAGCAGGGGCGGACATGCGGATCGCGTGTCCGCCCCTGTCGTTTGTGGGCTATGCGCCCGCGGTGCGCGCCGGTCGCCCCTCGATAGGGTAAGCAGGATCGTTGAAACCTGGCGTTGATGGGTGTCCGGTGGTCACGAGGCTATCGACCAGGGCTTCATCCTCTGCAGTGAAGCGATAATCGAGCGCCTTCATATAATCGTCCCATTGTTCTTCGGTGCGTGGGCCTGCGATCACCGCGCTGACGAAGCGATTGTTGAGCACCCACGCCACCGCGAACTGGCCGGCGGTGATACCGCGTGCCTCGGCATGCTTCCGGATGGTCTGGGCCAACTGCAGCGATTCCGGCCGCCATTCGGTCTGCATCATGCGGGTGTCGTTGCGCGCGGCGCGGGTGCCTTGCTCGGGCCGGCTGTCCGGCGTGTATTTTCCGGTGAGCACGCCACGCGCCAGCGGGCTGTAAGGCACGACGCCAAGACCATAGTAATTGCACGCGGGTAGTTGCTCGACCTCCGGCATGCGGTTCATGGCGTTGTAGTACGGCTGGCTGACCACCGGGCGATCGATGCCGAGCTTGTCGCAGATGTTGCAGATTTCCGCGATGCGCCAGGCGCGATAGTTCGAGACGCCGAAGTAACGCACCTTGCCGTCGCGGATCAACTGCTCCATCGCACGCACCGTTTCGTCGAGCGGTGTACTGTGGTCTTCCTTGTGCAGATAGTAGATGTCGAGATAGTCGGTGCCGAGCCGTCTCAAGCTGTCCTCGGCGGCTTGCAGCAGCCATTTGCGCGACAGGCCGCGCTGGTTGATGCCGTCACCCATCGGGTTGGCCGCCTTGGTTGCCAGAATCCAGTCCTGCCGATCTTTCTTGATCGCGCGGCCGACGACGGATTCCGAACCTCCCTTGGAATAGGCGTCCGCCGTGTCGATAAAATTGACCCCGGCATCCTTGGCCTTGGCGATGATCGTGCCGGACGTGACTTCGTCGGTAGCGTCGCCGAACATCATGGTGCCGAGGCACAGGGGTGAGATTTTCAGGCCGCTACGGCCGAGACTGCGGGTGTCCATTGTTGTTTCCTTTTGAAGCGGGGCAGGCCGAACCGGGCGCGATCTTCATTGACATCGCCGCCCGCCGCAATAGCTTGCCAATGCTTTGAGCCATGACGACAGCAAGGACCGGACAATGACAAAAGGCCTGCGAAAAGGTCTCACCAGCTATGGCGACGCCGGGTTCTCGCTGTTCCTGCGCAAGGCCTTCATCAAGGCGATGGGCTTTTCGGACGATGCACTGAATCGCCCCATTGTCGGCATTACCAATACCTACAGCGACTACAACCCGTGCCACGGCAATGCGCCGGTCCTGATCGAGGCGGTGAAGCGCGGCGTAATGCTGGCAGGCGCAATGCCGATGGTGTTTCCGACCATCTCGATCGGTGAGAGCTTTGCCCATCCGACCTCGATGTATCTGCGCAATCTGATGGCGATGGATACCGAGGAGATGATCCGCGCCCAGCCGATGGATGCGATCGTGGTCATCGGCGGCTGCGACAAGACTCTGCCGGCCCAGATCATGGCTGCAGTGAGCGCCAATCTTCCGACGGTGGTGGTGCCGGTCGGGCCGATGGTAGTGGGCCATCACAAGGGCGAGGTGCTGGGCGCCTGCACCGACTGTCGCCGGCTGTGGAGTGCGCATCGCGCCGGCGAAATCGATGAAGAGGAGATTTCTGCGGTCAATGGTCGTCTCGCACCGTCCGTCGGCACCTGCATGGTGATGGGCACCGCCAGCACGATGGCCTGTATCACCGAGACGCTTGGCCTGTCGCTGCCGATGAGCGCAACCATTCCCGCACCGCATGCTGAGCGCGTGCGCAGCGCCGAAGCCAGTGGCCGCCGCGCAGCGGAAATGGCGGTCGCGGGTGGACCAACGCCGAATGAATTGCTGACGCCGGCCGCATTCCGCAACGCGCAGGTGGTATTGCAAGCGATTGGTGGCTCGACCAACGGATTGATCCATCTGACGGCGATTGCCAACCGCACTAGGAATCGTATCGAGCTCGATGCGTTCGATGAGCTTGGGCGCGAAGTGCCGGTGCTGCTCGATCTCAAGCCGTCGGGTCTGCATTACATGGAGCATTTCCATCATGCCGGCGGTGTGCCCAACCTGATGAAGCAACTCGGCGACCTCATCGATCTCGATGCTAAAACAGTTGCCGGCGGCACGCTGCGTGATGTGGTGAAGAATGCGGAAGAGGTGCCGGGGCAGGACGTGATCCGCTCGCGTGACAATCCGATCAAGGCAGAGGGCGGGATGGCGGTGTTGCGTGGCAATCTTGCGCCGCGCGGCGCGGTGATCAAGCAATCCGCAGCGAGCTCCAAGCTGATGCAGCACACCGGCCGGGCCGTGGTGTTCGAGTCGGTGGAAGATCTGACCAAGCGGATCGACGATCCGGCGCTCGATGTCACGGCTGATGACGTTTTGGTGTTGCGCAACGCGGGGCCGAAGGGCGCACCGGGCATGCCGGAGGCTGGCTACCTGCCGATTCCGAAAAAGATCGGCAGCAAAGGCGTGAAGGATATGGTGCGTATCTCCGACGCGCGGATGAGCGGCACGGCGTTCGGTACGATCGTCCTGCACATCACGCCGGAGTCGGCGGCAGGTGGGCCGCTGGCACTGGTCGAAACCGGTGACATGATCCGGCTCGACGTGCCGGCGCGGCGGATCGAGTTGCTGGTGGACGACGCCGAATTGCAGAAGCGGCAGGCAGCGCTGGCGAAACAGCCGCAGCCGAAAACGCCGAAGCGTGGCTATGCCAAACTGTTTTCACAGACCATTCTGCAGGCCGACGAAGGTTGCGATTTCGACTTCCTGACCGGACCTGAAGACCAGGAGGATTCTGTCGCCTGATGTCGAGCGTGCGAATGGCTGCATCCCGCCAGCATAGCTTTCACCCGCGCAGATTCTGCCGCTAGATTGTCCAAACCCGGATAGCAGGATCTGTACGCGATGACCTCTCAGCCCGCCGCCATCGATTGGCCGATGGCGATCTACGACGTCTTCAGACACTTCCAGATCAAGCAGGTTTCATTCGTTCCCGACGGTGGCCATGCCACGCTGATCCGGCAGGTTCAGGCGGACAACAGCATGCATGCTGTATCCTTGACGACCGAAGAAGAGGGCATTGCATTAAGCGCTGGCGCCTGGCTTGGCGGACAGCGCAGCGCGCTGCTGATGCAGTCGAGTGGTGCGGGCAACTGCATCAACATGCTCTCGCTGATCAAGGTCTGTAAATTTCCGCTTCTGGCTCTGATCACGATGCGCGGGGAATGGGGCGAGTTCAATCCGTGGCAGGTCCCGATGGGTTCGGCGACGCAGGCCTCGCTCGAATTGATGGGCGTGCAGGTCCGCCGCGCCGACGAACCCGGCGAAGTGCGCGATGTTGTTCAGGCGGCTGCGTCGATGGCGTTCGACGGCGGAGTGCCGATGGCTGTGCTGCTGTCCCAGCGTCTGGTTGGGGCCAAGAATTTCGCGGAGAAGTGAGCGATGGCGGATGATGGCAGCCTCGATCGGCGCGAGGTGGTGGCGAGGCTTTTGGCACCGCGCGACAAGGCCTTGGTGATCACCGGGCTCGGCAGCGCGACCTACGATGTCGCGGCAGCAGGCGATCATGATCGCAATTTCTATCTCTGGGGTGCGATGGGTGGCACTGCCGCCATGGGTCTCGGCCTTGCGCTGGCGCAGCCGGAGGTGCCGGTGATCGTGGTTACGGGCGACGGCGAGATGCTGATGGGCCTGAACAGCTTTGCGACCATCGCCCAGCAGCGCCTCGGCAATCTCACGATCGTCGTTCTCGACAATGCGCTTTACGGCGAGACCGGCGGGCAGAAGACCCATGTCGCGAGCGGCACCGATATTGCGTTGGTCGCCAAGGCTTGCGGTATCGCGGACACGACGACCGTGCGCAGCATGGCTGATATCGACCGGCTGGCTGTGCGCGCTCACACGATTGCGGAGGGTCCGCATGTTGCGGTGGTGAAAATCGCGACCAACGATCATCCACGCGTCATCCCGATCCGCGACGGTGCCTATACCCGCGCGCGATTTCGCCTTGCGTTGGGCTTGACGGCCGATTGATCAGGTCAAAATGGCAGTCGTGATCGTAAGAAAAAGCGGCGTCGGAAGATAGAAAGAGTGATATTTTCTTTCGTCATCAACCTCGTCAATGTTGCGCAAACAGAAGCCTCAAACGGCCGTTTGAAAACAAAAGCTTGGCGCATATCGAATGAACAAGAGCGGCGTTGCAGCCGCCCTTTTTTTATGAGCAATCGGCGCGATACAGTAGCTGTCAGCGAGATTTTGCTTTTTCGGGCCGCGAGCGCGAAGCGCGGCGTCCTCGGCCTGCGGGCATTTTAGAATCGCGTTCTGCCGGAGTGCTGTCGGTTTCGCCTTTCTTCAGTTCGTCGAGCAACGCCTGAATCAGCTTCACGCGCACCGAGTTGCGCGGCCACAGCAGCCCGAGCCGTCGGGTGATGTTGCAGCCGGGAATGTCGAATTTGCTGAGCGACAGCCCTTCCGGCCATGGCGGCGCCCAGTCCGGAATCAGCGAGACGCCGAGGCCGCGACTGACCAGCACCGGAATGCCGCTCAAGGAATCGAGTTCGAAGCGCTCGCGAGGGCGAATGCCGAGTTGCTGCAGGCAGGTGTCGGCGAGGCGGCCACCCCAGTGGTTGCGATCATAGCGGATGAACGGCTCGTTCGTCAGCAGGTCGATCGGGTCGCGCTTCGCCATCGCGGCGGGCGCGATCAGGATCATGCGCTCATGTCGCAAGGTCACCCACTCCAGCGTCTTGGGTATCGCCATCGGCGGTTCGACCATCAGCGCAGCATCGATGTCGTTGTCGAGCACGTTCTGATAGAATTCGACCGAGGTGCCCGGTTTCACGTAAACCTCAAGGCGCGGGTAGTGCGTAACCAGCGAGGAGAGAACGTCCGGCAGCATGCTGGTGATGGCGGTGGTGATCGCGCCGAGGCGCAGTTCGCCGGCCACCTCGCGGTCGGTCGCGAGCGCACACAGGTCGCGGACGTTGCGCACCATGTCCTGCGCGCGCCCGAGAATGGCTTGACCGGCGACAGTCGGGCGAACGGTCTGGCCGACGCGCGTCAACAGCGCGGTGCCGATCTCGTTCTCCAGCGCCTTAATGCGCTGGGCGACAGCCGCAGGCGTCAGCCCCTGCCGCCGCGCTGCTTCGGCCAGCGAACCGTGTTCGACAACGACAAGGAAGGTCTTCAGGAAGTTGGTGTCCATCGAAAGAAAAATTAGCTTCTGAAGATAAAATAATCCATATTTTGTTTTCTTGCCGCGCCCGCCATTTTCCGGTCAGGGCGGTTCGCCGGGTGCATGTACGTTGACGTGCGCGCGACGAGCGGCAAAGTCCTCATCCGCGCGCCCCAGCACAGATTTCCGAGAAAGATTCGAGATGGCCCAGACCGACAAAGAACTCTTCGCACTGCTGAAGACAATCACGACCGCGACAATCACGACGGTTCTCCTGAAAAAGGGCCTGCGCAATGTCTGGCTGCGGGGCACCAAGCCGCTGAAGCCCGATCAGCCGCGTCTCGTGGGCCGTGCCTTCACTTTGCGTTTCGTGCCGGCGCGTGAGGATCTCGCCACTCCGGCGTCGTGGGCCTCGCCGATCTCGACCCGCGCCGCCATCGAGGCGATGTCGGAAGGCTGCATCGCGGTGGTCGACGCGATGGGTGTGACTGATGCCGGCATTTTCGGCGATATCCTGTGCGCGCGCATGCAGAAGCGCGGCGTCGCGGCCCTGGTCACGGATGGCGTGATGCGCGATGTCGCCGGTGTGCTCGGCACCAACCTGCCGGTGTGGTGTGACGGCGCGGCTGCGCCGCCATCGGTCGCCGGCCTTACCTTCGTCGGTTGGGGTGAGCCGATCGGGTGCGGCGGCGTCGCCGTGTTCCCGGATGATGTGATTGTGGTCGATGCCGATGGCGCGGTGGTCATTCCCAAGGCGCTGGTGGAAGAGGTCGTCGCGCTGTGCGCCGAGCAGGAGAGGCTCGAAGCGTGGATCATGAGCGAGGTCGAGCGCGGGGTTCCGCTGCCGGGACTCTATCCACCCAACGATGAGGCCAAGGCCCGCTACGAAGCTTGGAAGAAGAAGTAATTCCGTGAAGGCCCGGAGCGCTTCGGCGCTCCGGCCGTTCTATTCTGACTGCCGCACGCTTGCGGAGTTGCGTCGATCGCAACTACCATCCTCCGATAACAACGTCGGAGGATGCGCATGGCGAGCCTGACCGGTGCTCAAAGTCAATTTGAAACCGACTTCTGGAAAGACGCGGGTTCGCGGAAAATCTGGGACGACATTGTTCCCGGCGAGCCGCGCAAGACCATTCCCTATGTTCTGACCGGAGACGCAATCCAGCTCTACTGCCGTTCGGTCGGCGAAGACCACCCGCTTTATTTTGATGAGGCTTATGCCAAGACCACGCCTTACGGCGGTCTGATCGCGCCGCCGTCGATCCATATTCTGCTGATGTTCGCGTGTACGCCGGTCGATGACTGGATGCGTTCGCCGGGCACCATCAATGCCGGCCAGTCGTGGAGCTACAGCATTCCGGCGCGACCGGGCGACACCATCACCCTGCAGGCGCGGGCACTCGACAAATTCATCAAGCGCGAGCGGTTGTTCGTCGTCCATGACAATGTGTTCTTCAACCAGCATGGCGAGGTGATCTGTTCCGGTCGCGGCCAGACCATCCGGCCGACGTAGGAGGTTCGCCATGACAATGACGTTCGATACGCTGGCCGTGGGCGATCCGGTCGAGGGGCCACAATTTGCTGTGTCGCGTGAATCCATTCGCCTGTTTTGCGACGGATCGCTTGATTACAACCCGCTTCACCTCGACGACGACTATATGAAAGGCAGCTTCGGCAAGACCAGTTTCGGCGGCGTCATCATGCACGGCATGAACAATTTCGGACTGCTGACACGGATGATCACCGATTGGGCCTATCCGGCGGGCGCGATCCATCGGCGGCTCGAGACGCGCTGGCTCAAACCGGTGCGGCCCGGCGACACCATTCAGCCGGTCGGCGTGATCAAGGCCAAACAGGTGACGGAACGCTCGCGATGGGTGCTGATCGACGTTCTGGTGCGCAACCAGAACGATGAAAAGGTCGCGAGCGGAGAGGCGATGGTGGAGTTTCCGCACGCAGCGAAGGCTGTGTAAGCCGCGCCGCGTAGGCCTTACAGCCCGAGATAGGCGCTCCGGACGCGGTCGTTGGTGGTCAGCGATTTGCTGTCATCGGCAAGGACGACGCGTCCGGATTCGAGCACATAGCCGCGCTGCGCCACGGCAAGGGCGAGCGCGGTATTCTGCTCGACCAGCAGGATCGCGGTGCCGGTCTTGTTGATCTCGGTCAGCGTATCGTGAAGTTCATCGACGATTTTCGGCGCGAGGCCATGGCTGGGCTCGTCGAGCAGCAGAAGCTTTGGCGCCATCATCAGGGCACGCGAGAGCACGAGCATTTGCTGTTCACCACCGGACAGCGTTCCGGCGAGCTGCCGCAGGCGTTCGCGCAGCCGTGGAAACAACGTCAGCATCTGGTCGCGTCGCGCCATCAGGTCGGCGGCGCCGCGCACCGAAAAGCCGCCGAGCATCAGGTTTTCCTCGACGGTCATGCCGGGAAACACATGGCGGCCTTCCGGGACATGGGCGATGCCAAGGCCGGGAATTTGATGCGCGGGCAGGGAGGTCAAATCCTTGCCGTCGAAGTGGATGTTGCCGCGCATATCGGGAATGAGGCCGGAGATCGATCGCAGCAGCGTGCTTTTGCCGGCGGTGTTGGCGCCGACCACGCAAACGAATTCACCCTGACCGACAGTGAGATCGACATCGTGCAGCACGTCGCCGGCGTCGTAACCGGCACAAAGCTTGTCGATGGCGAGCAGGGGCGCGGTCATGGCGTGCTCTCCCCGGCATAGGCCTTTCCGAGATAGGCGGCGACCACGTCGGGGTGGCGCGCAACATCGGACGGCGCACCCTCGGCGATCACTTTGCCGAAGTTGAGAGCAATAATCCGTTCGCACAGTGTCATGATCGCGCGCATGTGGTGCTCGATGATGACGATCGTCAGGCCTTCGCTGCGCAGGGCGCGTACCAGGTCCATGAAGGAATCCATCTCGGCGTGGTTGAGCGCCGCCATGGCTTCGTCGAGCAGCAGCAATTTCGGTTCGGTACAGAGCGCGCGGGCAACCTCGACGCGGGCACGCTCGGGGAATGAGAGGTCGCGTGCCAATTTGCCGGCGATTGACGCCATGCCGACGCGATCGAGGCAGACGAGCGCAAGCTGGCGCGCCTCGGGAATGGTGTGCCGCATCAGACCGCCGATCAGGACATTGTCGAGCACAGTCTCTTCCAGAAACAGCGCCACGTTCTGGAAAGTCTTCACCATGCCGGCCTCGGCAATGCGGTGCGGCTTCATGCCGACGACATCGATGCCGTTGAACATCACCCGGCCGCTGGTAGGCTTGTGCAGGCCGACCAGGTTGTTGAACAGCGTCGTCTTGCCAGCGCCGTTGGGGCCGATGACGCCGACTATCTCACCGGCGTCAATGGAGATGTTCACGTCCGACAGGGCGCGAAGGCCGCCGAAGTTCTTGGATAGGCCGATGGTTTGAAGAAGCGCGCTCATCGGGCCGGCTCCTTCCTGAATTTGCGCATGATCTTCTGTCCCAGGGCCATCAGGCCTCGTGGCTCCAGCAGGATGAAGATGATCAGCAGCAATCCGTAGGCCATCTGCGAGATGCCGGCGGATTTCCCGGACAGAAGTGAGTTGGCGAGTTCTTCCATGGGAATGATGAACAGCGCGCCGATAATTGGGCCGGCGACGGTGCCGACGCCGCCGATGATCGCGATCAGCGCCACGCGGATCGAGATCGACGCCAGTCCGAACGCGGTGTCCGGATCGAAGAAGAACTGAAACTGAGCGTAGAGCGTGCCGAGACTGGCGGTGAGGGCACCCGATATGACGGCCGCGATGATCTTGGTGCGGGCGGTGTCGATACCGACCGCCTCAGCAGCGTCGACGTTCTCGCGGATCGCGCGGAGCCGGTAGCCGATGCGGCTTGATCGTATTGCCATGAAGATCACGGTGACCACGACCAATGCGCCGAGCATGATCCAGAAATAAGGACGTGGCGTCTTGAACTGCAGCATCAGCAGCGAGTCCGGCCGGAACGGTACGGACAGGCCGACGGGGCCGCCGGAGAGGCTGGTCCACGAATTGGCGATCACGCGCATCACTTCCGCGAACGCCAGTGTCGCCAGCGCGAAATAGTGCCCGCGCAGTCGCATCGTCGGTAGAGCCACAAGAAACGCCATCACGCCGCCCAGCACGGCCGCAGCCATCATGCCGATCCACGGCGAAATGCCGAAACGAATGAGAAGAAGTGTCGAGAGATAGGCGCCGGCGCCGAAGAATGCCGCATGGCCGAGGGAAATTTGGCGGGCCAGTCCGCCGACAATATTCCATGCCTGCGAAAGGGCTGCGAACAGCAGCGTGATGCACAGAACGCGGATGGTATAGCCGCGAGGCTCCAGGAAGAATGGAACACAGGCGGCGAGGGCGACGATCGCGATGCCGATGAGGATGCGCTTCACCGGACGTCTCCGAGCAGACCTTGCGGGCGGATGACGAGTACCGCGATGAACACCACGAACAAGATGAGGTTCTGGAGCTGGATTGGGAACGCCAGCGCCGAAAGTGACTGGATGATTCCAACAGCAAGGCCGCCGACCACCGCGCCCGCGACCGATCCGAGCCCGCCGAGCACCACCACAGTGAACATCAGGATGACGAACTGGCCGCCGACCGTGGGCGACGCTGTGAGATAGGGCAGGATCACCGCGCCGCCGAACGCAGTCAGTCCGACGCCGAGACCGAAGGCCAGCATATGCATCCGGTCGGCGTTGATCCCCATCATGGTCGCCGCCATCGGATCTTGCGCCGTGGCGCGCATCGCGCGGCCGAACCAACTCGAACGCAGAAACAGCCATAGTGCGAAGCCGGACGCCATCGACATCAGGAATGCGAATAGATACGGCACGCTGATGAAGATCGGCCCGATGCTGATCGACGACGTCTGATAGGACGTGCTCACCGAGCGGAAGTTCGATCCGAACATCCACAGCGCCGCGTTCTCAAGGAAGATCAGCAGACCGACGGTCAGAAAGATCTGCGAGATTTCCGGCGCGCGCAGAATGCGTCGGAACAGGAGCCGCTGGAGAATGCAGCCGAGTGTGAAAACCACGATGAACGACAGCGGCGCGGCCACGATGGGATCGAGGCCGAGCCACGCCCAGGCGAAGTAGGCGACGAACATTCCGAGCATCAGGAATTCGGCGTGGGCAAAATTCACGATGCCCATGACGCCGAACACCAAAGTCAGCCCAATGGAGATCATGGCGTAAACGCCACCGATCATGAAACCGTCGATCAGAGCCTGAATCACCGACATGCGGAAGACGATCTATCAGGTCTTCCAGACCGGCTTCGACTTGGCGAACTGATCGGGCCAGACCGTCACCATGTCCTTGCCGCGCCACTGCGCCATCACCGGCACCGAGAGCGTATTCAGTCCGGTCTTGTCGAATTGAACGGCTCCGCCGGTCATTGCCTTGGCCCAGCCGCCGGTGAACTTCGTGCCGTGCAGTACTTTGCGCAGTGCATCGAGATCGGTGGACTTGGTCATCTCAAGAGCCTGCGCCAGTACGTCGACGGCAGCGGCGAATTCGACCGCCTCGTGAACCATGAAGTATCCGAACCGCTTGCGGAAACGTTCGGTCAGTTCGGGCGCGAGGTCGTAAGGTGCAGGCGAGATGGATAGAACATTCTCGGCCAGTTCGCCGAGGCCTTTCTCGAAGTCGGGAATAACATATCCGGCCGCGCCGCCGATGGTTGGCATATCCAGATTCTGCTGGCGCATGCCGCGCACGATCTGCAAGCTGTCATTGAGATAGGAGACCGGGAACACAGCCTGCGCATTCGACGCGCGCAGCTTGTTGATCAACGGCGTGACGTCGGTGATGCCGAGCGGATAGCCCTCATCCATCACCACCTGGATTCCCGCAGCCTTTGCGCCGTTCCGGAGACCACCAGCCTGCGACGTGCCGTAGGCCGTGTCTTCGTACATGATGGCGATACGCTCGAGCTTCTGGCCCGCGCCCTTTGCGATCTCGATACAGCCGTCGAGTTGCGCCTTGCCGATCATCGAGCCCTTGGCGACGATCTGGAAGATATTTTCGAAGCCGCGGCTGGTGAGCTGGTCGGAGAATGACTGGGTGAACAACGGAATGCCGGCGCGTTCGGTGACTTCGGACACCGCAAGCGTTAGTGCCGAGGCGAAACATCCGAAGGCGGCGACGATTTCATTCTGGGAAACCAGGCGCTGGGCGACGTTGGCAGCCGTGGTCGGCGTCGAGGTCGCATCGGCCACGATCAGATTGAACCTGGCTCCGCCGAGCGCCTTGATTCCGCCTGCCGCGTTGATCTCGTCGACGACAAGCTCGATCGCGTTGCGCGAGTTGATGCCGAACTGTGCGTTGGCGCCGGACAGCGGCAGGATCGCACCGATGTTGATGGCCTTGCCTTGGGCGCGGGCGCTGCCAACGAACGGGGCGGCGAGAGCTGCCGTAGCGGCACCGGCCAGAAGATGGCGTCGGTTGATGCCGTTTTTGTTCGCGCGGCGATTGCCAGTTGCGGATTCCATGTTTGACCCTCCCGATGTGTTTTATGAATTCGACTCAGCATCAGCTGATCTGAACTTGCAGTCAAGCAGATTGACAGATTGTCTGACAAAGTAGAGGGTATGCCAATGAGTCTGATCGATCTCAATGTCAGCCGGGAGGCGGTGACGCTGCGCGAGCGCGTCGAGGACAAGCTGCGGGATGCGATCGCAAGCGGGATTTTCAAGCCAGGCCAACGTCTTATCGAGCGCGAGCTGTGCGAGATGACCGGCGTCGGCCGCACGTCGATCCGCGAGGCGGTGCGGCAACTGGAAGCCGAAGGCCTGATCACCACGGTGCCTCATCGCGGGCCGACCGTGGCGCGGATTTCAGTGGAAGAGGCGCGGCAGCTTTACGAGGTGCGGGCGTTGCTCGAGGGCGCGGCCGGCCGGGCCTTCGCCGAGCGGCGACCGGAGGAGCCGCTGGCCCAGATGTCCGCGTCGGTCGCAGAGCTGGAAGCCGCCGCGGCGAAGGGCGACCGTAATGCTGTCATTGTGGCCAAAACGCGATTCTACAACGCGCTGATGAAAGGCTGCGGCAACATCTACATCGAGCAGATGCTGACCAATTTGCACAACCGCGTCACGCTGTTGCGCGCGACATCGATGATGCATCCCGGCCGGTTGCCGCACAGCCTCATCGAAATCCGCAACATTGCCGACCTCATCGCATCCGGCGATGCCGCGCGCGCTGAGAAAGCGTGTATCGATCACATCCACGCTGCGGCAGGCGTCGCGCTTGCCGTTCTGTCCGATCTTGAAAACGAAGACAAAAAGGAGTCGTCGCATGTCCGAAAAGCGCCCGCACTCGGAAAAATTTGAACGGGGTCTGAAAACCCGCACCGCCGTGCTCGGCAAGGAGTATGTCGAGAAGTCGCTGGCGAACGCCGACGATTTCAACTGGGCGATGCAGCAACTCAGCACCGAATATTGCTGGGACGAGATCTGGAATCGTCCGGGCCTCGATCGTCGCAGCCGCAGCATTCTCAATCTCGGCATGATTGCCGCGCTCAATCGTCCGCACGAATTGAAACTGCACATTCGCGGCGCGATCCAGAACGGGCTGAGCAAGGACGAGATCAAGGAAATCCTGCTGCAGGTCGCCTGCTATTGCGGCATCCCGGCAGGCATCGACAGTTTCCGTCTCGCGAAGGAAGCGTTCAAGGAGATGGGCATTGACTGAGCCTGTCATGCCGCCGGCAACGATCGCCTTTATCGGTCTCGGCAAGATGGGCGTGCCGATGGCGAAGCGCTGTCTCGCCGCTGGTTACGATGTGCGCGGCGCCGATCCGTTCGCGTCGGCGCGCGACGCCTTCACGGCCGCGGGCGGCAAGGCGTTCGCCACCGGCCGCGAAGCTGCAAAGGGCGTGTCGGTGGTTATCACCATGCTGCCTGACAGCAAGGTGGTGCGCGACGCCGTGCTCGGCAGTGAAGGTTTCGCCGACGTGCTGGGCAAGGATGCGCTGATCATCGACATGAGTTCGTCGGTGCCGGTCGATACGCAGGAGCTTGGCAAGGCGCTGGCCGCGCGCGGCATCGCGCTGGTCGATGCGCCGGTGTCGGGCGGCGTCAAGCGCGCGATCGACGGCACGCTGTCGATCATGGCGGGCGGCGAGGCGGCCAATGTCGAGCGGGCGCGGCCGGTGCTGATGGCGATGGCAAAATCGGTGTTCGCCACCGGTCCGCTCGGTTCGGGTCACGCCATGAAGGCGCTGAACAACTACGTTTCCGCCGCCGGGCTTGTCGCGGCGTGCGAAGCGTTGTTGATCGGCCGTCGTTTCGGTTTGCAACCGGACACGATCATCGATGTGCTCAATGCTTCGACCGGCAAGAACAATTCGACCGACGTCAAGATGAAGCAGTTCGTGGTCTCGGAAAGCTTCGCGTCGGGCTTCTCGCTGGCGCTGATGGCGAAGGATCTGCGGATCGCCGCCGATCTGTCGAAGCGCGTCGGGCTCGACCACTCCAACTCCGAGACCATCGCCTCATTGTGGGAGGAGGCGCGCGAGCAACTCGACAAGGACGCCGATCACACGGCGATCTATCGCTTCATCGCGTCCGCTGTCGAGGCGAAGTAAATGACGACGGCCGCGCGCACGCTCGATCGGTTGCGCGCGCGGCTGTCTCCGATTCTCGATGACGTGGAGTATCGGCGGCTCGGCCCCGGTCTTGCGTTTCGTCTTGTGCTCGAGGTTGGCGATGATGTGATTGATCTCGCCTTCGCCGACGGGTGTTTCGCGCTCGCTCCTGTGCAAGGCACGGAGATCAGGCTGACGGCGAAGCCGGAGTCGTGGGAGCGGGTGCTGCAAAATCCGCCGCCGCCGACGTTCCATTCGTTCACCGCACTCGATCTGGTCAACTCCGAATTCGCGGTCACAGCCGATCCGCTGGCGCTGGCGCAGGCGCGGCCGGTTCTCGAACGGCTGGTCGAATGTCTGGTGACGGCGCCGCCGCTCACGGTTGAGGCGCCGCGCCGCAAGCTGTCGCAGGTCACGGGCGAATGGCATGAGGTGACGATCGACGGCGTTGTGCACGAGGTTTATGTCGAGACCGCGGGGCAGGGCACGCCGGTGCTGTTTCTTCACACCGCCGGTGCGGATTGCCGTCAGTTTCAGGGACAGCTCAGCGATATCGACCTTGCGCAACGCTTTACGCTGATCGCGCCCGATCTGCCGTTCCATGGCCGCTCGATGCCGCCGCGCACATGGCGTGGCGAGGATTATCGGCTCGACCTTGCAACCTATCGGGCATGGTGTGTCGCAATCCTCAAGCAGGTGGTCGGCACCCGCGCCATCGTGGCCGGCGGATCGATGGGCGCGGCCATGGCGCTGGTGCTCGCCGCCGATTGTCCGGACCTGGTTCACAGCATCATCGCGATCGAGCCGCCGCTGCTCTCCAAAGGGCGGCGCAATCCCTATCAGCACCATGCCGCGGTTCATGGCGCGCTTCATAACGCGAGCTATGTGCGCGGCCTGATGAGTCCGCAAAGCCCGGAAGCCGACCGCCGCCGTGCGGCGTGGATCTACAGCCAGGGCGCGCCGGGCATTTACGGCGGCGACCTTGCATTCTACTCCGACGAGTTCGATGGCCATGTCATCGCTGCGAAGATCGACGCCGCGAAAACCCCGGTCGCGCTGCTGTCCGGCACCTACGATTACTCGGCGACGCCCGATGATGGCCGCAAGCTCGCCAGCCTGATCGCCGGATCGTATTTCAGGGAAATGCCCGGCCTCGGCCACTTCCCGATGTGCGAGAATCCCGACGGTTTCCGGCCTTATCTCATGGCCGCGCTGGAGCACGTTTCCGCCGACCAGCCTTGACCGGGGCAGCGATGGACAAGCCCCGGCGGCGGCGACTAAACTGACGCCAAATTCTGACCGCGCCCGATCCCGCGCGGCCTCAACCCATCAGGCAGGAGAAGACCATGACAGCATCCATCGTCGGCTGGGCGCATACGCCATTCGGGAAAATGGACGCGCTGACCATCGAGAATCTGGTGGTGCAGGTCGCGACCGAGGCGCTCGTCGATGCCGGCATTACCGCGGCTGATGTCGATGAAATCGTGCTCGGCCATTTCAATGCGGGTTTCTCGCCGCAGGATTTTACCGCCTCGCTGGTGCTTCAGGCTGATCCGGCGCTGCGCTTCAAGCCGGCGACCCGTGTCGAGAACGCTTGTGCCACCGGCTCGGCGGCCGTGCAGCAGGCATTGAAGACCATCCGCGCCGGTGCCGCCCGGATCGTGCTGGTGGTTGGCGTCGAGCAGATGACCAAGACGCCGGGACCGGAGATCGGCCGCAATCTGCTGCGCGCCTCGTATTTGCCGGAGGACGGCGAGACCAAGGGCGGTTTCGCCGGCGTGTTCGGCAAGATCGCCGAGCAATACTTCCAGCGCTATGGCGACCAGTCCGATGCGCTCGCGATGATCGCGGCCAAGAACCACAAGAACGGCGTTGCCAATCCCTATGCGCAGATGCGCAAGGATCTTGGCTATGACTACTGCCGCGCCGAGGGCGAGAAGAACCCGTTCGTTGCCGGTCCGCTCAAGCGCACCGATTGTTCGCTGGTGTCCGACGGCGCCGCCGCGCTGGTGATCGCCGATGCCGAAACCGCCAAGACCATGGGCAAGGCGGTGTCGTTCCGCGCCACTGCGCATGCGCAGGACTTCCTGCCGATGTCGAAGCGCAACATCGTCGATTTTGAGGGTTGTTCGGTGGCATGGGCGCGCGCGCTGATGGAGGCGGGCGTCAAGCTTTCTGATCTGTCGTTCGTCGAGACCCATGACTGCTTCACCATCGCCGAACTGATCGAGTACGAAGCGATGGGGCTGACCCCGAAGGGGCAGGGCGCACGCGCCATCAAGGAAGGCTGGACCCAGATCGGCGGCAAGCTGCCGGTCAATCCGTCGGGTGGCCTCAAGGCCAAGGGCCATCCGATCGGCGCCACCGGCGTGTCGATGCATGTGATGAGCGCGATGCAGCTCACCGGCACGGCGCCCGAAGGCATGCAGCTTGCCAATCCGAAGCTCGCCGGCATTTTCAACATGGGTGGCGCGGCGGTCGCCAACTACGTGTCCATTCTCGAGCCGACACGCTGATCCATGAACATCGCTGAATGGCTGGTGGCGGCGGCGCGTCTGCATCCGGCGGCGCCAGCCCTTCTCGAAGGAAGCGAAGTCCGCGCCGATTACGCCACCTTCGCGCGTCGCGCTGCGTCCATCGCCGCCAACCTGCGCACAAAGCACGGCGTCGCGCCGGGTGACCGGGTTGCGCTGTTCCTCGGCAACTGCACGCAATATCTCGAAGCGTTCTATGGCGTCTGGTGGGCCGGCGCGGTGGCTGTACCGATCAATGCCAAGCTCCATGGTCGCGAGGCGGCGTGGATCTGCGCCAATTCCGGCGCCAAAGTCGCGTTCGTTGATGAGGACTCCCTGATCACCCTGCGCGAAGCGCAGGATAGCGGCGCGCCGGGGATGGCGATGATCGACGCCGGGAGCACGGCGTTCGCTGCGCTTTATGAGGGCGAGGGGGCGAAGACTCCAGTCGCGCGCGAGATCGACGATCTGGCGTGGCTGTTCTACACCTCCGGCACCACGGGGCGGCCGAAGGGCGTCATGCTCAGCAACGGCAACCTGATGTCGATGTCGCTGTGCTATCTCGCCGACGTCGATAGCGTCGAGCAGCGCGACGCCGCGGTCTATGCCGCACCGCTGTCGCATGGCGCGGGTCTCTATAACTTCATCCATGTGCGCCATGCGGCGCGTCATGTCGTCCCCAAATCCGGCGGCTTCGATGCCGACGAAATTCTCGACCTTGGCCACGCACTCGGGTCGGTGTCGATGTTCTGCGCACCGACCATGGTCAATCGTCTGGTCACGGCCGCCAAGGCGCGCGGCGAAAAGGGCGAGGGCCTCAAGACCATCGTTTACGGCGGCGCGCCGATGTATCTCGACGACATCAAGACCGCGATGGCGGTGATGGGGCCGCGCTTCATCCAGATTTATGGGCAGGGCGAGTCGCCCATGACCATCACGTCGCTGCCACGCGCCCTGCACATCGACCGCGATCATCCGCGCTATGTCGAGCGCCTGTCGTCGGTCGGCGTTGCGCAAAGTGCGGTGTCGGTGCGTATCACCGGCGCGGAGGGCGAAGTGCTGCCGCCCGGCGAAGTCGGCGAGGTCGAGGCCAAGGGGCCGCCGGTGATGCTGGGTTACTGGAACAATCCGGAAGCCACGCGCGAGGCGATCGTCGACGGCTGGCTGCGCACCGGCGATGTCGGCAGGCTCGACGAAGACGGTTTCCTCACACTGTCGGACCGCTCCAAGGACGTCATCATTTCGGGCGGCACCAACATCTATCCGCGTGAAGTCGAAGAGGCGCTGCTGACCCACCCCGCGATCCGCGAGGTCTCGGTGATCGGCGTGCCCGATCCGGAATGGGGCGAGAATGTCATCGCCTATGTGGTGGTCGAGGACGGGGCGGCATTCGACGAGGCGGCGTTCGATGCCCATTGCCTTGCGAACATCGCTCGGTTCAAGCGACCGAAGCGGTATATCCAGCTCGCGGAATTGCCCAAGAGCAACTACGGCAAGATTCTCAAGACCGCATTGCGAGAAATGTTCGCGACCATGGGCCAGGGCTGACCGGCAGGTCGCGCGGTTGTGATAGCCCTTCGCGTCAGACGGGTCCCGGAACGAAGGCGGTCGTGGATCATTTCCATGATGCGATCGTCGGCGGCAGGTTCCATTCCCGGATGATTTGAGAGAAGATGCGCCGCGAGACAGGGCGATGGCGCGAGGCCGGCCCTGTCCGCCGCCCAGACAAGAAGGCTCACCACATGACAGCTCCGCTGAAACTCGTCACCTCGTCGCTGAAACTGAAAGACCCCTCGCTGTTGCGCGATGCCTGTTACATCGGCGGCGAGTGGATGGCCGCCGATAAAGGCGGCACCATCACGGTGGATAATCCTTCGACCGGCGAACTCGTCGGCACCGTGCCGAACATGGGCGCGGCGGAAA
>JBIQLC010000006.1:0-239518 GCA_044464625.1 Afipia sp.
TCGTCATGGCCGGACATAGCCGTTCGAAGAACGGCGTCGCTTCCGCTCGCCTATGGTTCCGGCCATCCACGTCTTGAGAACGCCGCCCAAGACGTGGATGCTCGGGACGAGCCCGGGCATGACGGAAAGAAATTCCTCATCCTGAGGAGCGCGCTCTTACGCGCGTCTCGAAGGATGAGGCCCCGTATGATTGTGGCCTCATGGTTCGAGATGGCGCGACGCGCCCCCTCACCATGAGGAGCAATCACCCGTTCGCCGGGCACACGCCGACCGCGCGGCGCTCGCGGAGCTTGCCCTCGCAGTAGCTGTGACACACCAGGCCGTTGAGCTTCGTGCATCGCATCATGCAGCGCTGATAGGTGCAGCTCACGCCGCCAGGACCGATCTCGACGCGCTTGACCGGCTCGGGCGGCGGTGTCCCCGCCGCGAACAGTTGCACGATCAATAATCCGGCTTTCAGCATCGCCCTGCTCCCGCCGGGAAGTGCAGCATCATTCGGCGGGGTGCGCAACGGGTGCGATAGCCGAAACAAGTCCGGCCGCGACCCACAAAAGCGGGCCGTTCCGAAAATCAGGTCAGACTCTGGAAAAGCTAGGGCGACGCCTTGTCGTAGTGTTTGCGGATGACGATCGGCGACACACTGGGCTTGTGCTTTCGCTGTGTCGCTTGCCGCGCGGCCATGCCGGTTTCGGGAATATGCTGCCCGCTCTGGGTTGTGCCCCTGGACGAACTGGCATGGGAAGCGTGATTTCCTCCGCCCCCGCCTCCTCCGCCGCCCTTTCCGCCGGCGAGCGCCGACTGCGGTGCGGTCATCAGTCCAACAGCGATTGCAGCAACCAGAACAGAACCAATCCTCAGCATGGCACTCTCCTGCCTTCGCAGCCCCCGGGGAAGAAATCTAGCACTTCCCCGACAAGGCGCGAAGCGGCAGCTGCTTGCGGATTACTCCGAAAACTCGGTCACCGCGGGCTTGGCCGGTCCGGCGAGCGGACGTTCTTCCATGATCAAGAGGAAGATCAGCGCCGAGGCCAGCAGCACCGCAGCGCCGACGAACACGTAGCGGAACGCCGAGATCATATCGGCGGCGGCGATGCCGTGCGCACCGGCGACATGTTGCTCGGCGCCGATAGTGATGTTTCCGCCCAGCGCCGTCAGCAGGATGGTGGTGAACACCGCGACGGTGAACGAGGCCATCAGCGAACGGAAGAAGTTCATCGCGCCGGTGGCGGTGCCGACCTGCGCGCGCGCCACCGCGTTCTGGATCGAGACCACGCTGACCGGGAAACAGGTGCCGAGCCCCAGCGCCATCGCCGCAAGCAGCGACAGCAGCGCCCACAGCGGCATCGGCAGCAGCACCGCCATCGCGATCGCCGCCGCGGTGGCGAGGCTGGCGCCGACGATGGCCGCCCACTTGTAGTGCTTGGTGTACATCATCGCGCGGCCGGCGATCCACGCGCCCGGCACCGACACCGCGACGATCGGGATCAACGCCAGCCCGGCCTCGCTCGCCGACAGGTGATAGACCACTTCGTAATACAGCGGCATGTGCACGGTCAGGCCGATCATGGTGCCGATGGCGCAGGCGCCTGCCGCCATCGCATAGGGCACCACCGATCCGCCGAGCAGCGGAATCGGCAGGAATGGTTCATCCGTGGTTCGCGCGTGCCAGACGAAGGCGAACGCCAGCACCACCGCCGAACCGGTCATGGCGAGGATGGTCGGCGACGCCCACGCGTAGCGGCTGCCGCCCCAGGTCAGCACCAGCAGGAACACCACCGCGGAGACCATCAGCAGCACGCCGCCGAGCCAGTCGAGCTTGCGACGGCGATGGAAGGTCGGGATCTTGCCCATCTTCGGCAGCAGCAGCGCGAGCGACAGAAGACCGAGCGGCACGTTGATCCAGAAGATCACCGACCAGTGCAGATGCTCGGCGAACACGCCGCCGAGGATCGGTCCGCCGATGCCGGCCGACACCCACACGCCGCTGAAATAGGCCTGATACTGGCCGCGTTCGCGCGGCGTCACGATGTCGGAGATTACCGTCTGCACGATCGGCAAAATGCCGCCGCCGCCGATGCCCTGCAGCGCGCGGGCGAGAATGAGGACGAGAAGGTTCGGCGCCAGCGCACACAGCACCGAACCGATCAGGAACAGCGCGAGCGACACGATGATCATGGCGCGGCGGCCATAGATGTCGCTCAGCGTGCCGTAGACCGGCGCGACCGCCGTCGAGGACAACAGATAGGCGGTGATGACCCACGACAGGTCGGAGACGTCGCCGAACTGGCGGCCGATGGTCGGCAGCGCGGTGGCGACGATGGTCTGGTCCAGCGCCGACAGGAACATCGTCAGCATCAGGCTCAGGATGATGGTGTGGACCTCGCTCTGCGACAGCGGCGGCGTCGGCGCGACGGACGGCGCATCGCTGACCTCCATCACTTCGGTCGCAGCGGTCGTCAGGTCGGCAAGGTCGTCGGGATTGGACACAGCCTGTCCCTGGGCCATCCCATGGCCCGGTCGATGGATCTTGTTCATGCGGACATTGTCAGGCGGCCCACTGAAAACAGCCGCCGCGGATGAATTGGAATACCCGTCATCTAGCGGGTTTTCCGCCGAGTCATAAGGTACTCCGGTGCATGGGTCCGCCGCGCAGAGTGCGCAGCAGGGAACGGAATTGTGATTGGTACGGCGGATTTGTGTCGCCGCGCATTACGCCAGCCGAAACGCCCCGCCCTGCACCGCTTCAATCACCGCGCGCAACGTCTCCTGCGGAGCGAGACCGTCCGTCGGCAGCATGTGCCGCTGAAGTTCACCGAGATCCGAAAGCTGGCGATGCAGCGCCGTGATCGGCTCTGGATCACTCAGCGTATCGCCGCCGCGCTCGCGGCAGCGCGCGATGGCGACATCCAGCGGCGGACGCAGAACGATGTAATGCAGCGGCACGCTCAGCGCCCAGAACGGCGCGAGGAACCACGGCCCGACGATGCCATCGACGATGACGAAATAACCGCCCTTCGCGTAACCCTGCGCCGCCTTGGCGAGGATGTCGATGACGATGCCGTTCTGCTGATGCGCGTCAGGCAGATACGGCGGGATCGCGCCGTTCTTGATGAAGTGCCAGAAATCGTCGGTGTGAAGATGCACCTTCGGCGCACCCGGCTCATTCGCCAGCGCCACCGCTGTCGTGGTTTTTCCCGAGCCCGGAGAGCCGGTCAGGATCAACACTTCACCTGCAAGATCAACCGTCATGCCGGTTCGTTTACAGCATCACGGCGCGAAATGCTGCTGTTGTGGCTGGATGGTATCCGTGATGACCCTCATCCTGAGGAGCGCTCTTGCGCGTCTCGAAGGATGAGGCCGATCAATCGTGGCCTCATGGTTCGAGACGGCGCCATAGCAGGCGTAGCCTACGTAAACTTGGCTACAGAGCGCCTCCTCACCATGAGGGGCTGGATAGATCAGACGCAGCAGCTACAAACTTTGATGTCAATACCGGGCATAGCCGTTCGAAGAACGGCGTCGCTTCCGCTTGCCCTTGTCCCGGTGATCCCGATAAGGCTGGCACTGCGCGTCCCTAAGCGAGATGCCCGGCACAAGGCCGGGCATGACATCGCAGTATAACGCGCCTACTTCGGCCGGCTCTTCAGCTTCGCGCGCTTGGGCAACAATCCCGGCCAACGCACGATGTGGTCTTCGAGATCGGCTTCCGCGACTTCGTCCTCGCTGCCCCACACCCGGCCGCGCACCGACACGCCCGCTTCATGCACCGTGTTGGGATCGCCCGAGACCAGCGGATGCCACCAGTAGAGATCCCGCCCCTCGGCGACGAGCTTGTAGGCGCAGCTCGGCGGCAGCCAGTTGAGGCTGCGGACGTTCTCCGGGCTCAAGCGCACGCAGTCGTGAACCTTGGCGGAGCGGTTGGGATAGTCCTTGCAGGCGCACAGCCCGGCGTCGAGCAACGTGCAGGAGATATGGGTGTAGTAGATCTTCCCGGTGTCCTCGTCCTCGAGCTTGTTGAGACAGCAGCGCGCGCAGCCGTCGCACAGGCTTTCCCATTCGCTGTCGGACATCTCCTCCAACGTCTTGGTTTTCCAGAATGATTTGCTCTGGGTCGAGGGCCGCCGGGGCGGAGCTGTCATGGGTCTCTTTAACGTGTCGGTTAGGTGAGTGGTTCACTGTTCTAGGAGCGGGACCGGGACGTTCGCAAGCAATCCGCACTCACCGGGAGCGTTTTGCCGGGGAAACCGGGCGGATCCGGCCGTAACATTGAAATGCCAGCGAGACCATTGGTTTATGCTCTATGCTCGGCTAGAAGACAGCGGATTCTCCATCGGTCGCGCCGCCTCATCGCCCGGCTTTGGGTCGGCGCGCCGTGGAACGACGCCTTGAATGCCGGCTCGGGCGGCTTGAGCACCGCCATGGGGTTGCCGCAAGGGACCCGCATGTTGGATCGGTGGTTGAACGCGCCAGCTCAACGTCGCGTCGAACCGGCAGGATTCAAGGTTTCGGACGCGGATTTTTAGGCAGGAATTGCGGTGCGCCAGATCGTGCCAGAAAAGTGGAAGATCAAGTTCCAGCATTTCCTGCTGGACCTCGACGCGCGCATCGATTCCACCCTGTTCTCGTCCTTCGCCGGCCTGCGGGAACTCTATGAGCGCTATTCGACGTTCATGGACCGCTTCTATGTCGGCCGCTGGAAACGCTGGGTGTTCATCGAACCCCTGTCGGAAGCCGCCACCATCGGCCTTGCGGGCCTGATCCTGATGCTGGCGCTCGCGGTGCCCGCGTTCCGCGAAACCGCCGACGAGGACTGGCTGAAGAAGTCCGATCTCGCGGTGACCTTCCTCGACCGCTACAACAACCCGATCGGCAGCCGCGGCATCAAGCACAACGACTCGATCCCGCTGGAAGAGTTTCCCGACAACCTGATCAAGGCGACGCTCGCGACTGAAGACCGCCGCTTCTACGATCACTTCGGCATCGACATCGCCGGCACCTTCCGCGCGCTGGTCACCAACGCGCAGGCCGGCGGCGTGCGCCAGGGCGGCTCCTCGATCACCCAGCAGCTCGCCAAAAACCTGTTCCTGTCCAACGAACGCACGCTGGAGCGCAAGATCAACGAGGCGTTCCTGGCGCTGTGGCTGGAATCGCGGCTGACCAAGAACGAGATCCTGAAACTCTATCTCGACCGCGCCTACATGGGCGGCGGCACCTTCGGCGCCGACGGCGCCGCGCATTTCTACTTCAACAAGTCGGTGCGCGACGTCACGCTGGCGGAGGCGGCGATGCTGGCCGGCCTGTTCAAGGCGCCGACGCGCTATGCGCCGCACATCAACCTGCCGGCGGCGCGCGCCCGCGCCAACGTCGTGCTCGACAACATGGTCGAGGCCGGCTTCATGACAGAGGGCCAGGTGTTCGGCGCGCGGCGCAATCCGGCCGTCGCCGTCGACCGCCGCGACGAAAACTCCCCGAACTATTATCTCGACTGGGCCTTCGACGAGATGCGCAGGCTGGTCGACACGTTTCCGAAATCCTATAGCGAGCGCGTCTTCGTGGTGCGCACCGCGATCGACATGAACGTACAGCGCGCCGCCGAAGCCGCGGTCGAAAATCAGTTGCGCCAGTTCGGCCGCGACTATCACGCCACGCAAGCCGCGGCCGTGCTCGCCGATCTCGACGGCGGCGTGCGTGCGATGGTCGGCGGCCGCGACTACGGCGCAAGCCAGTTCAACCGCGCCACCGACGCGATGCGACAGCCCGGCTCCTCGTTCAAGCCGTATGTCTACACGACCGCGCTGCTCAACGGCTACAAGCCGAACTCGATCATCGTCGACGGCCCGGTGTGCATCGGCAACTGGTGCCCGCAGAATTACGGCCACTCCTATTCCGGCTCGGTGACGCTGACGCAGGCGATCACCCGCTCGATCAACGTCGTGCCGGTGAAGCTGTCGATCGCGCTCGGCGGCAAGGGCGGACCGAAGGCGGGCCGCGCCAAGATCGTCGAGGTCGCGCGCAAGTTCGGCATCAAGTCGCCGCTGCCGGATACGCCGTCGCTGCCGATCGGCGCCGACGAGGTCAACGTGCTCGAACATGCCGTCGCCTATGCCACCTTCCCGAACAAGGGCAAGGCGGTGACGCCGCACGCGGTTCTCGAAGTGCGCACCGGCATGGGCGAACTGGTGTGGCGCTGGGATCGCGACGGGCCGCAGCCGCGGCAGGCGATTCCGGCTTCCGTCGCCGCCGACATGGCCGGCATGATGAGTCACGTCGTCAGCGAGGGCACCGCGCGCCGCGCCGCGCTCGACGGCATTCCAACCGCGGGCAAGACCGGCACCACCAACAATTATCGCGACGCCTGGTTCGTCGGCTACACCGGCAACTTCGTCGGCGGCGTGTGGTACGGCAACGACGATTATTCGCCGACCAACCGCATGACCGGCGGCTCACTGCCGGCCAAGACCTGGCACGATGTCATGGAGGTCGCGCACCAGGGCGTCGAGATCAAGGACATCCCCGGCGTCGGCCCCGGCAAGCCGCTGCCGCAGGCTGTCGCCGCCGCCAACGCCGCGGCCAGAGGTGGCGAGATCAATCCCGGACCGCCGCCGATCCTGACGCGGCGCGGCGCCAATATTCTGGTGCGGGTGGAGAAGATGATGGACGAAGCCGCCAAGACCGCGGGCGCGACACCGCCGCCGCCGAACGGCAAGACCACCTCGACTTCGCCTGCAGGATCGTCGGCGGCCTCGTCCGCCGCCCTCACCTTCTCCGACAGCTTCGCGGCTGCGACGCCCGGCGGCAATGCCGGCGAAAAGCGATCCGCGCAATGATGATCATGGCGGCTGTCACGTGCGACTGATCGGCGTTTCCGTTCTGGCTCTGGTGATCGCAACCATCGTCGGCCTCGGCCTGACATGGTCGACGGCGACGCGCGGCGTCGATGTCGGCACCGTGACCATCGGCGCGTGGACGGCGCGGCCGAAGACCGGCACCAGCAACATCGACCCCTATTCGCGCGCAGCGATCGCGCGCTCCGGCGAATTGCCGATCGGCACCGGCGACGGCGTCACCTTCCTCGCCAAGACCGACAACGCCGGCAAGCGCCTCGACGGCAATTGCGACGTCACCGTCAGCGGCGTCACGCCGGCGGCGCGGTTCTGGACGCTGACGGTCTATGACATGAAGGGCCGCCTCGTCGCCAACTCGCTGCAGCGCTACGGTTTCACCAGCGAGGAAGTGGTGCGCGGCTCGAACGGCTCGTTCGAGGTGCGGATCGCTGCCCGCGCCCGCGCCGGCAACTGGCTGCCAACCGGCGGCATCGACCGCTACCAGTTGGCGCTGCGCTTCTACGATACGCCCGTCGGCGCCGCGACGCGGACCCAGAAGGACGCGCCGATGCCGACCATCACCACGGTGGGCTGCCCATGATCCGCTGGCTGTTCGCGATTCTCGGCGGTGTGCTGCTCGGATGCGTCGTGCATCTCGTCAGCGTACTGGCGCTGCCGCGCATCGCCTCGCAGGATGCCTATTCGCGACTCGATCCGATCACCCAGCTCAACGCGGTGACACAACTGCCCGACGCCGCACCGAACGCCTCGCCGATGCCGTTCATGGACCCGGCGTTCGCGGTGGCGGTGTGCAAATACGATCTCAGCGGCGGGCCGATCAAGCTGCGCGTGCCTGTGAGCCAGGCCTATACCTCGGTGTCGTTCTACACACGCAACGAACTCGCCTATTATGCGATCAACGACCGCTCGGCGGGACGCAAGGTGATCGAACTCGACCTGATGACCGAGGACCAGCACGCCGCGGTGCCCGAAGATGAGGACATCACCTCCGCCGATCGCCTGATCATCGATTCCCCGACCGACACCGGGCTGATCGTGCTCAAAGCCCTCGCCGCCGAACCGAGCCTGATGACTCAGGCCCGCGCCTCGCTCCAGGCCGCAAGCTGCAAGGTCCAGTCACCCGACGCGCCGCAGGGCAAGCGGTAGGGTTTCCTGCTGCGATGTCCGTGTCCCGGGCGCGATGCAGCGTGTAACGCTGCTTCGCAGAACCGGGACCGTTCTACGCTCAGAGTCTGGAACGGCCCCGGATCAGCAGAGCGTCACTGCGTGACGCACCGCATCCGGGGCACGAGTCCTTCGCTCTTACGCACGCGCCGCCATCGACGCGAGTTGCGGCCACACCTCCTGCGCGCCGCGATAGATCATGTCACCCGCGACGTAGAGGATCACGGCGAGGCCAACATAGGCGATCCAGCGATGATTGTGCAGCAGTTTGGCGATGAACGACGCCGCGACGCCCATCAGCGCGATCGACAGCGCAAGTCCGATGACGAGCACCGTCGGGTGCTCACGCGCGGCGCCCGCCACCGCCAGTACGTTGTCGAGCGACATCGACACGTCGGCGATGATGATCTGCCAGGTCGCCTGCGCCAGCGTCTTGCGCGGAGCGCCGCTCTCGTCGGTCCCGTCGATGGCAGCCTTCTCGTCGTGGTGATTTTCGCGCAGTTCGCGCCACATCTTCCAGCACACCCACAGCAGCAGCAGGCCGCCCGCGAGCAATAGTCCGACGATCTGCAACAGTTGCGTGGTGAGGCCGGCGAACACGATACGCAGCACCGTCGCCGCGATGATGCCGATCAGGATGGCCTTGCCGCGCTGCTCCTTGGGCAGACCGGCGGCGGCGAGACCGATGACGACGGCGTTGTCGCCGGCGAGCACGAGATCGATGATGATGACTTGAACGAGAGCGGTGAGCGCTTCGGGCGTGAAAAGGTCGAACATTGGAACGGGCTTCCCTGTTTTGAAGGGAGCAGCCGCTTGCGACAGATGGACGATCCGGCATCACAGGCTCATCGCCTGTGCCGTCTCTCGAAAGGGGCCACTCCAACTGAATTCCAGTCCGACATCGCAGCCACCATGGCTGCCAGAGGGGCCCGGCCTGGTCGTCCGACGCGCGATCGGCAACGATCGTGCGCGACAAGAATCGTCTGTCTTCCTCCTCTCTAAAGCGTTTTCAGGCGAAACAGATTCCGGTTCGCGTGAAGAAAACGCGTCAAAACAAAAATCACACTCCTTCGCCGCTTCAGCGAAACGGTGAAGAACTCTACTGTGTCGCGGTCCGCCGCTCGAACAGATGCTCGAACAGCAGCGCGACGTTTTCAGGCTCGCCGAGCACCGAGGCGGCGCACCCGGTCAACACCAGACCGCCGGCGACGTCCCACAGATTGAGACCGGGCGTCCTGCGCTCCGCATGGAACGCCAGCGCCAGTCCGGCGGCAAGCGTCGCGCCGGCAAACAACAGCACGCTCATCGCGGCCAGCACCAGATCGGACTCCAGCGCGAGCACGATCAGGATGGCAGGCACGCCGACACCCAGACTCACCAGCCACAACAGGCTGGACGATGGTGATGTTTTCCTGAGCAAATACTGGATCATGATTGTCACCCTCCCCGCATGACTGCGAACAGGTGCATCTAGCGAAACACTCACAACCGCGCCGGCACAACGTGGCGATCCGCCGCATCCACCGCTCGCTACCGTTGCTGTGACGACAAGGCACAGCCATGCGTGGAACTGTGACACGCGCGCCGGGTTCCCGTGCTAAGCGGCGTGCGTTGATGACTTGATCGAACGCCGGAACAAGCCGGCAGTGACACAAGTGCGTTCTTGCGGAACTACCCGCCGACGCGCAGCACCTTGCCGACAACCGGCGGCGCGGAGGTCCATGCAGAAGCCGCGCGGCGCGCGAGTTCGCGGATCACGCGATCAGCCTCGGCGGCCATCGCGTCAGGCGCATGAATGACAAGACGTTCGAGCGCCCAGCGATAGGACGCGACCCGCTGCTCGGTCGCCAGCTGCGCCCACTGCACCACCAGCACGTTCTCGCGCATCCGCGCCTGCGCGTCGGCATATTCGCGCGCCGACAGGTCGGAGACGTATTTCAGTGCTTCCTGCCGTTTGATGTCGAGATCGTTGACCTTCATCGCCACCGGAATGAACTGGTCGAGCATGGTGAGATCGTTGCGCGCGTCTTCGATCAGGCCCGCATAGGCAGCCGCCTGCGAGCGATGCGGCTCGTCAATCATGCGCCGGCCATAGGCGGTGCGATCGAACACCACTTTCTGCCGCCATGGCGCGGGGATCACCTGATATTCGCCGAACACCGCCTTCCACGCCGGACGCGAATGGGGCGGCTGGATGAAATAATAAGCGAGATCGCGCAACTGCCGCTCAAGATCGGTGAGCTGGAATTGCGACGGCACGCCGCCGAGGCTCGCCGTGGCCTCCGCGCCGACCCATTTGTGCATGTCCTGATGATAGAAGGTGTCGCGCGTGCGCCCGAAGTCGCCGCCGTTGCAGCCGAGGCCGGCGATGATGGGCAGCAGGATCAGCGCGTTGCACATGAGAAGATCGGTTCAGCCGGTTTGCGCCACGAGGCGCGATGAAAACGCGGAACGCGACAACGGCGCAGCGCGCCGGAAACAAATGAGGTGTCAGGACCGCGCGCGGCGACGGCGACGACGCCCTGCGGTACCTTCTTCCGGCCCGCGTCCGTCATGGGCTTCGCCATAACGCTCGATCCGGATCACCGGGAGGATCACGACAGTGGCGGACCCTTCGCGCGGCAAGCTCTCCGGTGGAGCGCGCCGCGCCGACACATCAGCGGGAAATTCAACAACGGTGCCCATTTCTTGCCCCTCCTTGCCGGCCATTATCCGGCCTCGGCACACGGTCATTAAGGGCAGTCATGGTTAACGGGTGCTTAAGACCAACACTGGAAGCTGTTCCCGTGTCGCGCATCCGAAGCGTCTGGAACCGTAAAAAGGGCAATGTTGAGAGCCATAGAATTTGCCTAAAAGAACGAATCTCACGTTGAGGCTGTTTTGCTTAGATATATCAGGATCGTACTTTCACCGTTGCTGCTGCTCGCAGCCCTCTGGCTGGTCTATCGCAGCTTCGGCGGCACCGGGATCGGCCAGTCGTTCGCATCGCTGAGCATTGCCACCGTGATCGGCGCAGCATCCGCATTGCTGCTGAGTTCGCTGTTCGCCGGCCTTCGCGTACGCTCCATCGCGGCCGGCTTCGGTTATCATCTCTCGGTGCGTGATGCGGTCGCCACCGTCAGCGTCGGCCAGATCGGCGGCGCGCTGTTCTTCCAGATCTTCGGCCAGGTCGCCGCGCGCAGTTCCTATCTCAGCCGCCGCAGCATCCCTTTCGCAGGCACGGTGCTGGTCACCACGCTGGAGCGCATCGCGGCCGCGCTGGTGTCGTTCGTGCTGGCGATCGTCGGCGCGCTCTATCTGTTTCGCCATCTGACCTTCGATCTCGCCAGCGGCGGCGAACTGATCCGCATCATTGCCGGCGTGACGTTGTCCACGATCGGCGTGCTGTGGCTGTACCGGCGCGAGGTTGCGGCCTTCGCCGCCGGAATCACCGCAAACGACGTGTCGCGCGCCGCTCATGCCGTGGGCTATTCTTTGACGATCCAGTTCGCCACCATGGCCGCCTATGTCGTGCTCGGCCACACCCTCGCACCATCGGTCACGCTGCTGGATCTCGCCGCGGCCTCGTCGCTGGTGATGTTCGCCGCGAGCATTCCGATCAGCTTTGCGGGATGGGGCGTGCGAGAGATGAGCGCGGTGGCGGCGCTCGGCGCGGTCGGCATGCCGGGCGATGCGTCTCTGACGGTGGCGATCGTGGTCGGTGTGCTGTCGCTGGTGTGCGCCGGCGCGCTCGGCGCGCTGACCGCACGTCATCACGCCGCGCCCTCTGCTCCGGCGCCGACGGCTGCGGCAGGCAACATCGTCGCAGTGTCGCGGCCGGATGTCCTGCTCACCGCCCTATTGCCGGTGCTGGCGGCGCTGTTCGTGTTCTTTCAGGTTTATCTGCCGACGCAATCGGGCGCCATCAACGTCAATCTCGCCGACCCGTTCGCCATCGTCGGCGGCGTCATGCTGTTGCTGGCGGCGCGGCATGGCGCCCCGCGCTGGCGGCTCCCCCACGTCAACCTGTATGTGGTGCTGTGCACGCTGGCGCTCACCGTAGCGCTCCTGATCGGCGCAAGCCGCATCGGCTGGACGCAATGGGCGGTCACCAACAAATATCTCGGCTGGTTCGTGCTGCTCGCGTTCGGTGCGACCGGCGCGCTGGGCGCAAAACACGATCTGCGGCGGCTGCTCGACACCTTCGTGATCGCCGGCGGCATCGTCGTGGCATCGCAAGTCGCCGTTCTCTATCTCAACACCTTTGGGCTAATGCCGCCGGACCTGTCGGTCGCAGGCTTTGCCCAGAACTCCAATGCGTTCGCTTTCCAGTGCCTGATGCTGCTGGGTGTCACGCTGGCGCAGCACCGCCCCCGCCCGCTTCTTATCGCGCTCACACTGGCTGCCATTCTGCTCACCGGATCGCGCGCGGGGATTGGCGCAGCATGCGTCGTGATCGCCACGGCGCTGGTTTTCGTTCCCGGCGTATGGAAACCGGTCATCAAAGGCGTTATCGGCTTCGGCCTGATCATCGCACTGATGATATTGTCGCCAATGCTTGTCGCGCTGCTGGCAAAAACCGGCGCGGACACATCGTTTTCGGCGTTCCTGAACTCGACCCGGCTGGCCGCCTCGCGTGCATCTTCCGACAACGAGCACTGGATCAGCATGGAAGCCGGCTTGCGCATGTTCCTCGCCCACCCCGTTTTCGGCGCGGGACTCGGCGTGTTCATCCACGACTGGCCCGGCAAGATACCGCTGGTCATCCATTCGACCTCGATCTGGCTGCTGGCGGAATTCGGCCTGGTCGGCGCCGCGATCTTCCTGATCCCGGTGGTGCGTGTGTTTGCCGGCGAAGCGATGCGGTTTCACCGCAACGACACCGCCGGCTACCTGATCACCCTGATCATCCCCGCGCTGGCATCGATGTCGCTTTTCCATGAGCTTTTGTACCAGCGCACCTTCTGGTTCCTGCTCGGCGCGGCGCTGGCGACTCTGCGGCCGTCCCTTCCGTCCGGGAAGGCGAGTTCTTAACAAAGGGTTTTCCTTAACCGGTCTTTAAAGAGCGCTGGATAATTTGAGACGACTCAATTCTCGTCTGTATCCGGCATGATCGCACCGCCCATGTTGCAAGGCCTCGACGGCCTCCTCAGCCTGTCCCGGCGGGAGGGTGTTGACGTGCGCCCGACACTGTTGCGGGTGCTGACCGATCTGTATGTCCAGGCTGCGACCCATACCGCCGACGAGGAAGCCCAGTTCGCCGAACTGGCGACGCGCCTGATCGACAGCGTCGACGACGCCACCCGCGCCGCGGTGCGCAGCAAACTGTCGATCTATCCGCACACGCCGCGTGCGGTCCTGCGCCAGCTCGGGCTTGAGCCGGAGGTGATCGAGCTGGTTGACACCGAGCTGCCCGACGAGCCGGCTGGGTTCGGCGGCGATTTCGAAATCGTGGATGCCGCAACGTCCGACGCCGAATCCGTCGAAATCGACACTGTAGAGACCGCGGCAGTCGAGACCACGGCCGAAAAACCCGCCGCGTCCGAAGCCACGCTCCACCATATGCCGTCGCTGTCGATGCAGCCCGCCGACGCCGCGGCGCTCGAGGACATGTTCGACAAGGCATCGTCGCGCGAGCGTGCCGCGATCCTGCGCAATCTCGAGATCGCGCCGCTCAAGCCCTCGGTGCGGGTCGATCCCCGCCGCGCGGCGCGCGCGGTCACCAGCCTTGAGCACTACGCCATGGCGGCCGATGTCGAAGCCTTCATCGCCGAACTCGGCGACGCCCTGATCCTGCCGAAACAGGCGGCGGCGAAAATTGTCAACGATCCGCTCGGCGAGCCGCTGGCCTGCGCCATGCGCACGCTGACCATGCCGAGCGAGGTGTTTCAGCGCGTGCTGCTGTTCCTCAATCCCGCCATCGGCACCTCGGTGCTCGACGTCTATCGCCTCGCCCGCCTCTACGACGTGCTGGGCGAACGCGCGGCGCTGGTGATGCTAGCGGCGTGGCGCGGCGCCTCGATGGCCCAGACCCGCGCCAAGTATCGCCCCGCGCTCTACGACGACGAGCGCCAGCGCGCCCGTGCTGCCACGCCTCAGGCGCGGCCGCAGGTGCAGCCGGGGGATGCGGTGAGCATCCCGTCGCAGGCCCGAACGTCGTCCTGAAAACTGCCTCCTGAAGAACTGCGCAATTCGGACTCCCCCTCATCCTGAGGAGCATCACGCAGTGATGCGTCTCGAAGGATGAGGCTTCCCTACCCCTTCGCCAGATCGAGAAAGTGCCGCCCGGCGCGATCCTCGATCTCGACGATCCAGACATCGGGATCGAACGACATTTCCTTGACCAGCCGTTCCTCGACCTTCTGCTCGGCCACTGGCTCAGTCGGCCATTGCACGAAGTTGCGTTCGGACGGGCGGCCTTCGTCGTAGGTGCTTTGCGGCGCCGGGGTGAACAGCAGCGCGTTGCCGTCGAGCAGCGCGAGCTTGACGAACACCGCCCCCGCCTCCTCCGCACCCTTGCGGCGCACCGCGCCGAACACGCCTTCGGTCTGGCAGCGGCGCAGATAGGCAGCCACCCAGATGTTGGATTTTATTCGCATGGAATCACGATAGGCCAGTGCGGCGGCGGGTGCAAAGGTGCCGCCAGATATGTCCGGCGGAAACTCGCTCCTCATCCTGAGGAGCATCGCGCAGAGATGCGTCTCGAAGGATGAGGCCCGATGCCGGAAGGTCATGGCCTCGTGGTTCGAGACGGCGCTTCGCGCCTCCTCACCATGAGGGGAATCTCAACTTCGATGTCGTCCCCGCGCAGGCGGGGACCCAGACTCCCTGAGCGGAGTTGGTCTGCCGGGAAGAGAGTTCGCGCTATTGACCGATAGCGCGGTGTTTATGGGTCCCCGCCTGCGCGGGGACGACTCGCGGATAGATCGATCTCACCGATCTGCTCCCACTCCACTAGGGAAGAGGTGAAGAAGATCAATCGATCGGGCGGCCCGTCAGGATCACGACCTGCTGGACCAGCCAGTCGGACATCGCGCCGGTCGGGGCCTTCTTGCGGTCGGTTTCGAACTTGCGGATCGCGGCCTGCGTTTCAGGCCCGATCGCGCCGTCGGCCTTCAACTGGCCGTAGCCGTATTCGGTGAGCGCGCGCTGGACCGCGGCAATGCGGCGGTTGGAATTGATCAGATCGCCAAGCGGATCGCGATGCGCGGACGCGGCTGGCGCAGTGGTCGCCTTCGCCGGCGCAAGCGCGGCCACGGCAGGCTTCGGATCGGGCGCCCTCGCCTCCTCGCGCGGCGCGGCGTCCGCCGGACGGGCGCGTGGCATCACCGTGATCGAGGTCGCGACCGGCATCGGCGACGTCAGCGCCATACCGAACATCGGATACGGATGACGGCCTGCCTGCAGGAACGTGGCATTGACGATGATCGCCATTATGGCGGCGAGCGCGACGAAGCCCGCAAGCGTGTCCTTCGGGCTATGCAGCAGCACGCGCATCACCGGATTGGGGTCGCGCTCGATGGCGACGGCGGCGGCGGCGCGGCGGCGCGGTTTCTCGGCAGTCTTTCTAGGCACTTCTCTTCACCTGATGGTCTTTGGTTTCCGCGCGCGGCGCAGGCGCCAGCGTGGCGATGTTGCTCGACGGCTGGTGGTCCGCCGGGTTGTAGATCAGCGGCAGCGCGACCGTGACAGTGGTGCCCTCGTCGATCGCGCTGCGAATGGTCATTTCACCGCCGTGCAGTTCGGCGAGGCTTTTGACGATCGACAGGCCGAGACCCGTGCCTTCATGACGGCGCTGATAGGTCTTGCCGGCCTGGAAGAACGGCTCGCCGAGGCGCTTGAGATCGTCGGCGCCGATGCCCACCCCGGTGTCGATCACCCGCAGCAGCAGGCGCGAGCCGTCGACCGCCGCGGTGACGGTGACCGCGCCGCCGCGCTCGGTGAACTTGATCGCGTTCGACAACAGGTTGAGCAGGATCTGGCGGAAGGCGCGCGGATCGCCGACCATCTGCGGCAGGTCGCCCGGCGCGCGGGTCGTCAGGTCGATGCCATTCTCGCGCGCTTTCAGCACCATGAGATTGGAGCATGACACCAGCATGTCGCGCGGCGCGAACGGCTCCGGCATGATCTCGAAATTGCCGCTCTCCATCTTGGAGATGTCGAGGATGCCGTTGACCACCGACAGCAGATGGTGGCCGGATTCGTTGATCAGGGTCGCGTATTCCTTGCGCCGCCTGGCGTCGATCATCATCTCGTCTTCGCGGGCGATCATTTCCGAGAAGCCGATGATGGCGTTGAGCGGCGTGCGCAGCTCGTGGCTCATGGTGGCGAGGAAACGGGTCTTGGACGCGTCGGCCTGCTCGGCCGCGAGCCGTGCGGTTTCGAGTGCATGCTCCTGCGCCTTGCGCTCGGTGACGTCGCGCATCACCGACACCACTTCGGCATCCGCATCGGCGTCGATGCCGATGCCGACTGCGGCCTCGATCGGCCGGCAGCGCATTTCGAGCCAGATGAAATCCGAGGGATGATCGCGCTTGAGACGGAATTCGACGCTGGCCGAGTCGTGTCCGCGCGCCGCATCCGACAGCGCCTTGAGATAGGCCGGACGGTCGGCGACATGGACGCGGTCGAACAGGCCATGGCCGAGCAGCCGCGCCGGCGCGAGGCCGAGCAGCGTTTCGGCGGCCGGAGAGACGAAACTGATGGCGCCGTTGCGGCTATGGCGGGCGATCACGTCGCTGATGTTGCGCGCCAGCAGGCGGTAGCGGCCTTCCTCGCTGTCGCGCAGCGCCTTGCCGGTGCGCGCCAGCGCTTCCGCGCCGAAGGCGAGGCTCGCGGCATAAAGCGTGGCGGTGGCGATGCCGAGCGCCTCGAACATCGGGCTGACATTGGCGGCGATCCCGGACGCCGGCAGCCAGCCGAAGGCTTCGATCATCATCAGCGCCAGCGCGCAGCCGAGCGACAGCACTACGGCGCAGATGACGACGCGCCGCGAGGCCGACAGCGCGGCTTCCAGCGGAACCGCGACCAGCCAGATCGCCGCGAACGAGGAAATGCCGCCGGTACCGAGCGACACCGCGAACACCATCATGGCGAGCGCCAGCGACGACAGCATGTGCGCGGCCTCGTAACGGCCGGTGCGCGAGACATAATAAGAGACGAGGATCGGCGTGATCAGCCAGCCCAGCACCACGACCTCGACGGCGGACGGCGCGCCGCGCAGGGCGAGATAAAGCGGCAGCGAGGCGAGCGCGATCAGGCTTCCGACCATGCGCGGCGCGATGAACGCGCGGTGGCGCGCCCAGGTCATCGCGTCCTGGCGCGCCGACGGATGCACCAGCGAATCGAGATGATCGCGAATGGTTTCGAACAGTGTCACGTTGTTCTCGCGTTTGGCGTGCCCAGAACGGCGCCGCCGGAACGCCCCCTCTTTTCGTTGCGGGATCGTGTCAGACGCCCCTTAAGCGAACGCTAAGGCCGCCGCCATGCGACGCCGGCGAGGCCCGCGAAAGCGCATTTGCGGCGTCATCGGCGTGCGATTTGCCGCAAATGGTGAACCAGAGGTTTCACTTGTGGCGCCGATTATGGTTTCGAAAAGGTGGACGCCGTCCGATCGCGGGTTACCCCACGAATCCGGCCGTGCCGGTTCATCAATCGAAAATTTACGGCAAATGAATTGATTCAAATTTGAAGCAAATTTATCCGACTCTCCGCACGAGAGATTCAGCCGGCGCTGCTACACAGAATGCAGATTGCGAAACTCAATCGCGACGGGATGTAACGGGGTCGTTCGATGTTCTTCCTTCTGCGCATGGCATTCTGGCTCGGGCTGGTGCTCGTGCTGTTGCCGACCGACAAGGCGCCGGATGCGAACAAGCAGCCGGAGGTCGCGGCTTCCGATGCGATATCGGCCGCGAGCGCGGCGGTGTCCGACATGGCGCAGTTCTGTGATCGCCAGCCGACCGCGTGCGTGGTCGGCGGCCAGGCCGCGAGCGTGATCGGCGCGCGGGCGCAGGCCGGCGCAAAAAAGGTCTATCAGTTCATCACCGAGAAGAACGAGAAGGCCGACGACGCGCAGGTTGAGACCAACAAGGTCGAGAAACCTGCCGAGAAAACCATCGACAGGAAACCGCACGACGCAAAGGCGACCGGCAAGCACAGCGAACGGCGCGACCGCAAATCATCCGATCATACCGGTTCGATCGATGTCACCGAACGCGCACCCGACGTTCAGCGCAGCGACGCGCTGACCGCGGACGACCTCGCGATCGATTGGCAGAGCCCGGTGCTGTAGTCGTTACGGCCGTCCATACCGTTAGCGAGAGCCGCCGATCTCTCCATTGTCATGGCCGGACTTGTTCCGGCCATCCCGCTTAGGGACGCACGGTGCCCGCCTCATCGGGATCACCGGGACAAGCCCGGTGATGACATCACTACTGGAATGCGTCCAATGCCACACCCGCCCACCCCGGAACCCGAAAAATTGCGATAAATCCGCAATCAGGTTATCGCTTTCGCGCGCTCGCGGGGTCATATAAGCGGGAGCAGACGGGAACGAACGATGCCGACGATTGACGAAATCAGGGACAATTTCGAGCTGCTCGACGAGTGGGATGACCGCTACCGCTATGTCATCGAGCTTGGCCGCACGCTGGAGCCGATGTCCGACGAGGAGCATTCGGCGGACAACAAGGTCCAGGGTTGCGTCAGCCAGGTCTGGCTCGCCCGCAAGGTCAAGCGCGGGGCCGATAACCAGCCGGTGCTGCATTATGTCGGCGACAGCGACGCGCATATCGTGCGCGGTTTGGTTGCGATCCTGCTGACGCTGTATTCGGACAAGACCGCGAAAGAGATTCTCGATACCGATGCGCTCGCGCTGTTCGACGAATTCGGATTCCGCCAGCACCTGACGCCGCAGCGCTCCAACGGCCTGCGCTCGATGGTCGAACGCATCCGCCGCGACGCCAGTGAAACGCTGGCCGAGGCGACGTAGGCGGCTGGCTACTTACGCGTAAATCTCGTTCCGCTTGCGGTGTCATCACCGGGCTTGTCCCGGTGATCCCGATCAGGCAGGCACAGTGCGCGCCCCTAAGCGGGATGGCCGGAACAAGTCCGGCCATGACATCGAGGACCGGGAACGGTCCAAAAACATCAGTTCACCCGGCAATCTCGTCATACAAATCCCGCCATTCCGCGTTGGTCTCCGCGATCAGACGCGTCTTATACGCACGCGACCAGTGCTTGATATTCTTCTCACGCTGGAGAGCGTCGCGGACGTCCGGATACACCTCAAAATAAACCAGGCGCTTGATGTTATATTGGCCAGTGTGCCCTTTCACGACTCTCTGCCTGTGTTCATGGACGCGACGAATGAGATCGTTGGTCACCCCGACATAGAGTGCCCCACTTGGCCGGCTCGCAAGGATGTAGACGTAGTAGGCCATGACACGAGCATGGATAATCGCGGCCTCCTACACAAGATTGACGATGATCGTGGGTGAGGCACATTCACCACCACAATTTCAGTTGTCATGGCCGGGCTTGTCCCGGCCATCCCGCTTGGGGACGCACTGTGCCCACCTCATCGGGATCACGGGACATAGGCAAGCAGAAGCGACGCCGTTCTTCGAACGGCTATGCCCGGTGATGACATCGAATGTGGGGCGTGTTCAAAGTCTCACCCCGTGAACGTCACATCCTCCGCGAGCCAAGTCCGGATGCGCGCGGCGTCGCGGCGCGGCGCGAGGCGCAGACCGTAGTGCCGCGCGAGGCGGTCCAGCGCCAATTGCAGCACGACCTTGGCCGAGCGCGGCGGCCAGCCGCGTTCGCGCTCGACATCCTCGAGCCCGCGCAGAAAGCAACACACATCCATCAGCACGCCGGCGAACTCCGGGCCGCAGGCCTGAAGCGCATTCCGCACACGCTGGCGCGACGCCACGATGAGATCGGTCATTTCGCCGGCGCCACCGCCGCCAGAGCCACGGGTGCGCGCAAGGCCGGACCAGCTCGAGGTGACGCGCGGCGCGAGATGGGCGCGGGTGAAATCGGCACGCAGCTTTTCACCGGCGACGAACTGATTGCCGTCGATCATCGCGCGGCCGTCGCGGCCCTTGCGTCGCGCAAGCCACGCCAGCGGACTTTCGCCGTCATTGACCGTGACGCGCGCAAGGCCGCCTTCGGTCATGATCTCCTGCGACGACAGCGACAAATGCTGGGCGCGAAAACGATCGATGCCTTCGGCGGCATTCGAATCCGGGGATGATTGGCGCACGCGCGTGCGGCGGGAGCGCTCTCGTTTCATCGCGCGCGCTCCGCGTTGTCGGCACCGCAGGCACGCTCCAGCGCCGCCATCCGGCAATCGAACCAGATGTCGTCGCGACGATCTTCGATCACCTTGCAGGCATGCGATACAGTGGTGCGGTCGCGGCCGAACGCGCGCCCGATCGCCTCGAAGCTCATCGCGAACGCGACGTGACACAGATACATCGCGACCTGACGCGCCAGCGAGACGCGCGGCGACCCGCGCGAGGCCGCCATCAGGCAGTCCGCGTCGACACCGAAATCGCGCATCACACAAGCCGCGACGCGGCGACAGCCATTCTTGCCGCCCGGCAGGCAACCAGACGGCCGGGTCCGGGCCGGCGACGGATCGGAGCCCGCCCTTGCAGGCGCGACCGGTACGCTTGAAACCTTTGACGACAAGGCCTTTGACGGCAGGAGCTTGGCAGACAAGCGGATTTCTGGCATTGCGGACACTCTCATCTAGGACTGTATCCCTATTAGGAATATATGCCTAGATGATAAATCCCGCCCTGTCACCGGGGATAGCTATCCCCGGGGAAATTTCGCGGGTGTCCGGTATTGTAAGATCCGACCACGCGCCGACGGGATAAACGAGCCCGATCGCGGGCTGGCAAACTCAAAAGGACCGAGGCGAACGGATGTCTGCCCATCAAGACGAGAAAGGCTGCAATGCGGTGACGACGCAATCGGTCATCACCTGCCCGATCTGCGCGCATCAATCAGCCGAAACCATGCCGACCGACGCCTGCCAGTATTTCTACGACTGCAAGGGCTGCGGAGCGCGGCTCAAACCCCGCGCCGGCGACTGCTGCGTGTTCTGCTCGTTCGGCTCGGTCCCGTGTCCACCGATTCAGGCCGGGCATTGCTGCGCCTGAGCCTTCAGGCTGAGACAACGCCCCGTCCACCCTGCCTCACCGCTTGGTGCGGCGGCGCTGCTGGCCGAGACCCATCTTCTTCGCCAGCTGCGAGCGGGCCACCGCGTAGTTCGGCGCGACCATCGGATAGTCGGCGGGCAGATTCCATTTCTCGCGATACTGCTCGGGCGACATGTTGTACTGGCTGCGCAGATGGCGCTTGAGCGACTTGAAGCGCTTGCCGTCCTCGAGACAGACCAGATAGTCCGGCGTCATCGACTTCTTCACCGATATCGCGGGCCTGGTCGGCTCGGGTGCTGCTTCCGTCGCGCCGGTGGATACACGCTGGAGCGCCGAATGGACCTGCGCGATCAGCCCCGGCAGTTCGGCCGCCGACGTCGCGTTGTTGCTGACATAGGCGGACACGATGTTCGCCGTGAGTTCAATGAAGCTTTTGTTCGCCGTGTCGTTCATGCGGCGCATTCCTTGCCGGAGTATGCTGTGTGGCCGTCAACCTCACGCCCGCGCATCGCGCAAACGCTCCGCCGGATCAAGACAAACCTGTTCGCGGATCCAAGTATTCGACAAGAATATGGAGGCAACGCCGCCGCCGTGACAAGTCAAACGGGCGGCACCGCATAAAGAAAATCTTGGGGCTGTTCCGGCCGTGCGCGCGGGCCGAAAGGCGGATGCGTCAGTCGTTCTGGCCGAGATGGGCGCGCAGCGCGTCGATCGATTCGAACCGCACCATGCCTTCCGGCATCTGCGCCTCGATCGAGCCGTCGGAATAGAGCTTGTATTCCATGGCGTCGACCACGCCCGACTTCACCACGGTAACCGCGGGAGCCGCCGGCTCCTCGCTGCGCCGGAACGGCGGGAAGCGACCGCCGCCATTGGGACGGCCGTTGTCTTCGGCTTCGGCGCGCGAACGCTCGGACGACCACGAGTTGTCGAAGCGGCGGGACGATTCCGCCCGGTCGGTCGCCTCACGCGCGGCGTCGAGATCGGGCAACTCCTCCGTCGCCGGTGTGGCATCCTGTGTCGTTTCGTCCGTGCGCGAACGGCGACGCGAAGCGAACAGGAAATTACGGCGCGGGCGTTCGGGCGCTGGTTCGGCTTCGGACTCAGCCGGGGTCGGAAACAGCGTCGAGGACCGGCGCGTCAGCGCTTCCTCGCGCCATGGCGGCGTCGACGGCTCCTCCTCACTGTCGTCTTGCGCCGCTGCAGGGCGCGCCTCGTCATCCGCAATCTTGCGGTCGCGCGGCTCGTCACGCGGAAACAGGAATCCGCCACTCGGCGTCGACGCAGCGGGACGCGGCGGCACCGGACGCGCGACCTTCGGCAGTTCGGGAGCAACGGGAGCCGACGAAGGGGACGGCTTCGGCATATCGATCCGCGGCGTCAGAACGCCGGCATCTTCGCGCATCGTGGCGCGCGACGCGCCGGCTTCGAGCAGGCGGCCAAGCTTCTTCAGTTCGCGAACGACGAAGGACAACCCGATCATCAACAGACCGGTACAGGCGACGATCGACCCGACCAGGATCAGGGTGCTGCCGAAACTGAAGTCCCTGATCGGCACGCCCCAGACCACGGTCAGGACACCGGCGCACAACACCAAGGTTCCAGCAATCAACAAACCAGCCATCCCGAACTCCAAACCTGCCGCCGGTTCATTGGGGCAGAAAACTCGCACCACAATACTGTCAATTTGTCCGCATGACCAAACGGTAATTCTACCTAAGCCGTCGCCTTCTCTCGACAAATCAAGGACATGCTTAACCTCCCCGCGCCCCCGCCCCTGACAACGCACGAGGACCGATTTACTTCCCGGCCCCGAAGAAATCTTTACCGTGCCCGCGTTATTGCACCGCCATGGATAAAATAAGTCACAATTCCCAATTACTTGGACGAGGAAGATCGCTATCCTGACGCCGCACAAACGGCCTCTAGAAGCGCGCGAAGCGGGGCCATCGAGGGACGTCGGGCTCACCAGCCATCATGCCATCCACTACTTCCATCATCGAAACGCCACTTCGGCGTTCGACCGAGCAGGCCTGCGATACGCTTGCCTATGCGACGCTTGCGATCGTCGCCCTGATCGCCGGCCTGACCTTCCGCGATTACGGTCTCGGTTGGGACGACTACACCCACGCCGAATACGCCGACCTGTTGCTGAAGATGTACGCATCGGGATTCAAGAACACCGACGCGCTGTCGTTCGCGAACCTCTACATGTACGGCGGCGGCTTCGATATGGCCGCCGCGCTGCTGCACAAGATCATTCCGCTCGAACTGTTCGAGACCCGTCGCCTGCTTGGCGCAATCGTCGGCGTCATCGGTCTCGCGGCGAGCTGGCGCGTTGCTCGCCGCATCGGCGGCCCGCTTGCAGGCCTTGCCGCGCTGCTGCTGCTCGCGTTGTGTCCGTCGTTCTACGGTCACATGTTCATGAATCCGAAGGACGCGCCGTTCGCCGTGGCGATGGTGGTCCTGATGATCGGCCTAGTGCGGCTTGCGGATGAATATCCATCGCCCTCATCGCACACGGTGCTGATCGTCGGCCTCGGTGCCGGTCTGTCGATCGGCTCACGCATCCTCGGCGGCCTTGCGCTGGTCTATGCGGTGATCGGCTTCATTCCGATCTGGCACGCCGACATTCGCGTGCGCGGCTGGCGAGAAGCGGCGCATCGCCTGGGCCACATGTTCTATCGCCTGCTGCCGGGGCTGCTGCTCGGCTATCTGGTAATGGGCCTGATCTGGCCGTGGTCGATCATCGAGCCCGGCAATCCGTTCCATGCGCTGACCTATTTCTCGAAGTTCTTCGAGAAGCCATGGAAGGAATTATTCGACGGCGCGATCATCTCGGTCCCCGACATGCCATGGTCGTATCTGCCGACGCTGTTCGCGCTGCAGATGCCCGAAATCTTTCTTGCACTGCTGTCTGTCGGCGTCGGCGGCGCCATCGTGTTCGCCATCCGCTCGGATGAAGAACCGCGTCGCAAGGCCATGCTCATCATGCTGATGCTGGCGGCGCTGCTGCCGCTCGTTGTCGCGATGGTGAAGCGGCCCGCCCTCTACAACGGCATCCGTCACTTCATCTTCGTCATTCCGCCGATGGCGATTCTGGCCGGCGTCGCGTTCTCATGGGTGGTCGATGCGCTGAAAACCCGCGGCCGCGCCGCGCAGAGTCTGGCCGTGTCGCTGTTCGTGTTCGGGATGACCCTGCCCTTCGGCGAGATGATCCGGCTGCACCCGTATCAGTACACGTACTTCAACGATGTCGCCGGCACCGTGCGCAAGGCCGAGTATTCGTACATGCTCGACTATTGGGGGCTGGCGTTGAAGCAGGCCTCCGAAGCCTTGCGCGAGCAACTGGCCGAGCGTCAGGAAGTCACGCCGGCCGATCGCAAATGGAAAGTCGCAGTGTGCGGGCCGCAGCGTCCGGCGCAGGTTGCGCTCGGCTCCGATTTCACGATCGGCTGGGACAGTCAGGCCGCTGACTTCGCCATCACGCTCGGCGAGTTCTACTGCAAGGGACTGCAAGCGCCGGTTTACGCGGAGATTATCCGCGACGGCGTGGTGTTCGCCCGTGTCTATGACATTCGCGGACTGAGCATCGTCAGCCTGCTCTCGATCCCAGCGCCATAGCCGTCCGGATTTCGGCTGGCTGCCATACCTCAGACGCCGCGACTACGCGGCGATCCGTTGTTGCCGCGCTCATGCTACGGCCTTACGCTTCCGGCCAATCAAGAATGAACCACCGGAGCAAACGCCGATGTCGCCAGCCGAAGCACGCCTCAAGGAAGTTCCCTCGCATATGAGCGAAGCTGAATGGTCGCAGCGGGTCAATCTCGCCGCCGCCTATCGCCTCGTCGCCCTGTATGGCTGGGACGATCTGGTCGACACCCACATCTCGGCGCGCGTGCCCGGCCCCGAGCATCACTTCCTGATCAATCCTTACGGCCTGATGTTCGACGAGATCACCGCATCGAGCCTCGTCAAGGTCGATCTCGACGGCAACCAGCTCACCGAGAGCCCCTACAAGATCAACCCGGCCGGTTTCACCATCCATTCGGCGGTCCATGAAGTGCGCGAGGATGCCGGCTGCGTGATGCATCTCCACACTCCGGACGGCACGGCGGTCGCGAGCTGCATGGAAGGCCTGCTGCCGCTGAACCAGACCGCGCAGCTCGTCACCGGCGATCTCGCCTATCACGACTATGAAGGCATCGCGCTCGACCACGACGAGCGCCCGCGCATCCAGCGCGACCTCGGCACCAAGAACCATCTGCTGCTGCGCAATCACGGCACGCTGACGGTGGGCCGCTCCGTCGCGTCCGCCTTCGAGCGCATGTATCATCTGGAACGCGCCTGCACGATGCAGGTCCGCACCCGCATGCTTGGCCCGACGGCTTACCCGGTCGACAAGCTGGTGATCGAGAAGAACGAACAACTGGTCAGCGATCCGGATCGCTCGGACTTGCGTTCCACCAAGCTGGTGTGGCCGCCGCTGTTGCGCAAGCTTGACAGGATCGACCCCAGCTATAAGACTTGAGCCATCACCCTCTACACGTGACTTAAACAAACGCCGCCCAATCCCGGGCGGCGTTTTTACATTGTCGTACGCTAGCCATTCACTCGGTTGTCATGGCCGGACTTGTTCCGGCCATCCCGATCAGGAGGGCACTGTACCTGCCTAAGCGGGATCACCGGGACAAGCCCGGTGATGACAGTGGGATAGATCGCGTTCCATCTTCGGAATCTACGCCCTCGGCGCCTCCGCCAGCGCCGCAAGAATCCGCGCCCACGAGCGGATGCCCTTGTGGAAGCTCTTGAGATCGTACTTCTCGTTCGGCGAATGGATGTTGTCATCCTCCAGCCCGAACCCGATCAACACGGTCTCAAGGCCAAGCGTGCGCTTGAAGTCGGCGACGATCGGGATCGACGCGCCCGAACCGATCAGCAGCGCTTCCTTGCCCCACTCGTCGGTCAGCGCGCGCTTGGCTGCCGCGAGCGGCTTCATACTCCAGTCGAGCGCAATCGCCGGTGCGCCGGCATGATCGAGAAACTCGAAGGTGCAATCCGCCGGCAGGCGTGACGTCACATAGTCGCGGAACGCCTTGCGGATTTTTTCCGGCTCCTGCCCCTCGACCAGACGGAATGAAATCTTCGCCGAGGCCTCCGCCGGAATCACAGTCTTCGAACCTTCGCCGGTGTAGCCGCCGACAATGCCGTTGATATCGCAGGTCGGACGCGACGAGATCTGTTCGATCAGCAGGCGGTCCTTTTCGCCGGCGGGCTCCGACAGCCCGATCGGCTTGAGGAAAGTTTCGGGCGACAGGTTGAGCGCCTTCCACTGCGCCAGAATCTCGGGCGGCAGATCCTTCACGCCGTCATAGAAGCCGGGAATGGTGACGCGGCCATTCTCGTCATGGATGCCGCCGAGGATTCGGGTCAGAACCCGGATCGGATTCTGCGCGCCGCCGCCGAAAATGCCGGAATGCAGATCGCGATTGGCGGCCTTGATCCGCACTTCGTCGTAGACCAGTCCGCGCAGCGACGTGGTAATCGCCGGCGTATTCGGGTCCCACATGCCGGTGTCGCAGACCAGCGCGAAGTCGGCGGCGAGATCCTTCTTGTGCTTCTCCAGGAACGGCCCGAAATTCTTGGACCCGACCTCCTCCTCGCCCTCGATCAGGATGGTGATGTCGAGCGGCAATGAGCCGGTGACATTCTTCCAGGCGCGGCAGGCTTCGACGAAGGTCATGAGCTGGCCTTTGTCGTCCTCCGCGCCGCGCGCGACGATGATCTTGCGGCCGTCGGCATGGTCAGTCACCACCGGCTCGAACGGCGGACGATGCCAGAGATCGAGCGGATCGACCGGCTGCACATCATAATGGCCGTAGAACAGCACATGCGCGCCTTTGCCCGGCCCGGCGCCATTGCTCTTGCCGACGATCGCCGGATGTCCGGCGGTCGGCCGTACCTCCGTGTCGAACCCGATGCTGGCGATATCGGCGGCGAGATGATCGGCCGCGATCTTGCAATCCTCGGTGAATGCCGGATCGGCCGAAATCGACTTGATCCGCAGCAGCGTGAACAGCCGTTCAAGACTCTGATCAAAATCGGCATCAATGCGATCGAGCACCGCCGGCAGCGCATTTGTTGTGGTCATGAATTGTCTCCGATGCCTTGCTCGTCAGCGCCGCAGCAGGCTGCCGAGGACGTTGCGCACGATCGAACGTCCAATCGAACCGCCAAGCGAGCCGCCAACCGATTTACCGAGGCTCGCCGCGACATCGCCGGCAACCTTGTTGGTGACCGAACGGGTGACGCTGCGCGCGATCACCTGTCCGGTACTCAGGCGTCCGCGCGGCGTGTTGGTCCCGAAGATGGTGCCGACAATAGAGCCGACCTGCCCCAGAACACCGCCGCCGCCATCCGCCGGGGCCGCCGTCTCGGCGACCCGCTTCTGCAGCATCTCGTAGGCGGACTCCGAGTCCACCGTGGTGTCGTATTTCCCCTTCACCGGGCTTCCGGCGATGATCGCCTTGCGCTCCTCTGGCGTGATCGGCCCGATCCGCGCCGTCGGCGGGCGGATCAGGACACGCTCGACCATCGACGGCGTACCCTTGCCCTCGAGGAAGGATACCAGCGCCTCGCCGGTGCCAAGTTCGGTAATGACCTGTGCCGTATTGAGGTTGGGATTGGGCCGGAAGGTTTCGGCCGCCGCCTGCACCGCCTTCTGGTCACGTGGCGTAAACGCGCGCAGCGCGTGCTGCACGCGGTTGCCGAGCTGCGCCAGCACCTTGTCCGGCACGTCGATCGGGTTCTGCGTCACGAAATAAACGCCGACGCCCTTGGAGCGGATCAGGCGCACCACCTGCTCGATCTTGTCCATCAGCGGCTTCGGCGCATCATTGAACAGCAGATGCGCCTCGTCAAAGAAGAAGACGAGCTTTGGCTGTGGCGGGTCGCCGACTTCCGGTAGCTCCTCGAACAATTCCGACAGCATCCAGAGCAGGAAGGTGGCGTAGAGCTTCGGGCTCTGCATCAGCTTGTCGGCAACGAGGATATTGACCATGCCCCGGCCGTTGGCATCGGTGCGCATGAAGTCCTTCAGCAGCAATGCCGGTTCGCCGAAGAACTTGTCGGCGCCCTGATTTTCCAGCACCAGCAACTGGCGCTGGATGGTGCCGACCGTCTGCTTGGAGACGTTGCCGTATTGGGTGGTGAGCTGATCGGCATTCTCGGCGATAAATGACAGGATCGCGCGCAGATCCTTCATGTCGAGCAGCAGCAGGCCCTGCTCATCGGCAACACGGAAGGCGATGTTGAGCACACCTTCCTGAACTTCATTCAAATCCATCATGCGCGACAGCAACAACGGCCCCATTTCGGAGACCGTGGCGCGCACCGGATGGCCCTGCTCGCCGAAAACGTCCCAAAATACCGTCGAAAACTGATCGGGCTTGAAATCCAGCGCCATATCCTTGGCGCGGTTGAGGATGAAATCCTTCGCTTCGCCGGTTTCGGCGATGCCGGAGAGATCGCCTTTGATATCGGCGGCAAAAACCGGAACACCGGCACGGGCAAAGCCCTCCGCCATCACCTGCAGCGACACCGTCTTGCCGGTTCCGGTCGCGCCCGTCACAAGCCCATGCCGATTGGCGAGCGCAAGCGTGAGAAACGCCGACTGATCGCCTTTGCCGATAAAGATAGCCTTGTCGGTATCGGCGGATGCAGTGGTGCTTGTCGCCGCGGGTGCTGCCTTCGCCTTTGCGGCGGCTGCGGTGGTCGTCTTGCTCTTCGCTTTGGCCATCGTCACGCCTCTTGCGGCAGTTTATCGCGCCGCTGATGTCAAACAAATCAGTTTTACCCGATTGAGATCATCTTGCAGCCAGAATGGAACGGGTCAACATCCCTTGCCGAATGCCGGATCGGTTTCGGTGCGGTCTGATGCATCATGCTTTGAATGCTTCCAAAGCAAAATCCTGTTCTCCATGACAGCCATATAGAGTGCATCAGTTCCTCTTCTCTTGCATCACGGCAACACTCGCTGCCGAGATGACGGTGAAATGCCCCTTCATCCGTCATGATCACTTGTAATTGGCGCCGCACCCGCCCAAGATGAAATCACAATCAAGTATCCGGTACTCAACCGGAGCGGATGGGGCGTCAAATGAACCGACAGTTTGATGGGCTGGCTTCAATTGCCGCCCTCGCGAGACTTGCGGCCGCACTAAACAGCGGGCCCGGCTGATCCACACGACCTCTTTCAGGCTCCAGCCTGTAAACCGCCGTTTGGCCGATCAGTTCTCTCGAGTGCAATGACGTATCCCATCACACAGATCGACGGAGTTGGTGTTCTCGCCGTCGCGAAACTTAAAGCGCAAGGCATTCGCACCACCGATGCCCTGCTTGAACAAGCCAGCACCCTGAAAGGCCGCAAGAAGCTCGCGGCTGCCACCGGTATCAGCGAGCAGCAACTGCTCGAATGGGCCAACATCGCCGACTACATGCGTGTGCCGGGCATGGGCAAGCGCAAGGCCGAATTGATCCGCGCCGCCGGCGTCCCCACCGTCCGCGAATTCGTGCAACGCAATCCGGGCCGCCTGACGAAGGCGATGGCGGAAGCCAATACCAAGCGCAAGCTGGTTAGCGTCCTGCCATCCGAGAAGTCCGTGGGGCAGTTGATCGAACGTGCACGCAAGCTGCCGTTCAAAATCTCCTACTGACAGACCGGGAAAATAGCGGGCAGCCAAACGCTTAGCCGTTGTCTGCTGACACCAAGCGCCTTGACTCCTTTCGCCGGACCGCGCAAAGCCACCGCATGATCGCGGCGGATATCCGGCACCAGCAACAGCCCGTTTCGATGCAGCATCCCGTGCTGCAGCCCCTGCTTGCGCGCAGCTTTCCCGCCGTCATGGGCATCCTCAACGTGACGCCGGATTCCTTTTCCGACGGCGGTCAATTCCTCGATCCCGATCTGGCGCTGACGCAGGCCAGTCGCATGATTGCGGAAGGCGCGGACATCCTCGACATCGGCGCGGAATCCACCCGCCCCTACGGTTCTGCGACACCGGTTTCGGCCGATGACGAACTGGCGCGGCTACAGCCGGTGCTGGCACAGGTCGTCGCGCTCGGTATTCCGACCTCCATCGACACCATGAAAGCGCGCGTCGCCGAATGGGCGCTCAGTCAGGGTGCCGTGATCGTCAACGATGTCTGGGGCCTGCAGCGCGATCCTGATATGGCGCGGGTCGTTGCCGCCTATGGCGCGCCGGTCATCGTCATGCACAACCGCGACAGCGCCGATCCTGCCATCGATATCATGGCCGATCTCTCTGCGTTCTTTACCCGCTCGCTCGATATCGCCGCGCGTGCCGGTATCCCGGCCTCCCGTGTGGTGCTCGACCCCGGCATCGGCTTCGGCAAGACGCCCGAGCAGAGCATGACCGCGCTGGCCCGCCTTGATGAGCTTCGGCAGTTCGGCTGCTCGATCCTGGTCGGCGCATCGCGCAAGCGCTTCATTTCCACGGTGACGCCGTCCGAACCGCAACAGCGCCTCGGCGGCTCGCTGGCGGCCCACCTGATCGCGGCACAGGGCGGCGCGCAGATCATTCGCGCCCATGATGTCGCCGAAACCGTACAGGCGCTGCGCGTTCACGCGGCTATCGAGGACAAACGATGAGCGACATTATCTTTATCAAGGGCCTCCTGGTGCACGCCCGGCACGGCGTCATGGATCACGAGGCCGAGGTCGGCCAGCGTTTCGTTATCGACCTCGAACTCTTCATCGATCTTTCGGACTCCTCCCGCAGCGATAAACTCGCGGACACGGTGTCCTATTCCAGCGTCGTCGAGACCGCGACCTCGGCCTTCAAGGGGACGAACTACTATCTCCTAGAGCGCGCCGCCGGCGCGGTGGCCGACGCCATCCTCGCCGCCTTCCCGCGCGTCAACGCCATCCAGGTCACGGTGCACAAGCCGCATGCGCCGATCCCGGCGATCTTCGATGATGTCGGCGTCATCATCACCCGCTCGCGGACATCCTGAGCCATGGCCAGCGTTCTCATCGCGCTGGGCGGCAATGTCGGCGACGTTCGCACCACCTTCAAAAAAGCCATCGCCAACATCTGCGGCATGACCCAGGCCGTGCTGGTGGCACGCTCGGCGGACTACTCCACGCCGCCCTGGGGCAACGAACAGCAGGAGCCGTTCGTCAACGCCTGCATCGAGATCCAAACCAGCCTCGATCCGCACGCAATCCTGTTCACGCTGCACAAGATCGAGAAGAAATTCGGCCGCGATCGCGCCAACGAGCAGCGATGGGGCCCGCGCACGCTCGATCTCGACATCATCGCCTATGACGATGTCAGCCTGCAGAAGCCGGACCTGACCTTGCCGCATCCTCGGCTGTGGGAACGCGCCTTCGTGCTGGTTCCGCTCGCGGAAATCACGCCAGACCGCAAAATCGGCGGAACGACGCCCCGCGAAGGATTGACGCAGGTCTCTACAGCCGGGATCGAGCGCCTGCCGGACCTCGGATAATCTCCAAAACAACCATTTGGCTTGCACGCCGCCGCATGGCATTTTCGGCCAGCAACAAGCCTGCCGCCGGAGTTAAGCTGCTGAATGTCCACGGAAACCGACCATCTGGCCCTCGCCGCCGACTTCAATGCCGCCACCCGCGAGGATTGGCGCAAGCTCGTTGATGGCGTCCTCAAGGGCGGACCATTCGAAAAGCTGATCGCCAAAACTTATGACGGCGTCAGTATCCAGCCGATCTATGAGCGCGCGCATGATGCCGCCGTCATTCCGGGACGTGCCGCCGCGACGCCATGGCAGATCATGCAGCGGGTCGATAATCCGGACGCGACCGCAGCCAACAAGCAGGCCCTGCACGACCTCGAGAACGGCACCAATGGACTGACGCTGGTGTTCGCCGGAGCCAACGGCGCGCATGGTTATGGACTGGAGCCGACACCGGCCGCGCTCGCCGGCGCCCTCGACGGCGTCTATCTCGATGCCGGTATCGCTATCGAATTCCAGATCGGCCTGCATTCGCGCGACATGGGCAAACATTTCGCCGACCTGCTTGCGGCGCGGAAGATCGCTCCGGACGGCGTGGATGTGCGTTTCGGATTCGATCCGATCGGCGGCAGCGCCGTACGTGGCGGCAATCAGGGCACATGGGAGAGCACCGCAAAGGTTTTCGGTGAAAAGATCACAAGCCTTGCAAAGCTCGGCTTCCGTGGACCGTTCGCACCGGCCGATGGCCGGGTGATCCACAATGCCGGAGGTTCGGAAGCACAGGAACTGGCTTTTGTGCTCGCGACTGGCGTCGCCTATCTGCGAGCGCTCGAAGCCGCAGACATCGCGCTGGAAGACGCGAGGCGTATGATCTACGCGCGCCTCAGCGCGGACGCCGACCAGTTCATGACGCTGGCGAAGTTCCGTGCGCTGCGACGCCTGTGGGCCGCGGTCGAACAGAGCTGCGGCCTTGCGCCCGCGCCGCTGTTCGTCGCTGCAGAAACCGCGTGGCGAATGCTGACCCAGCGCGATCCTTACGTGAACATGCTGCGTGCGACGGTTGCGACCTTCGCCGCCGGCCTTGGCGGAGCCAACAGCATCACGGTGCTGCCGCACACGCTGGCGCTCGGCCTGCCTGACGGGTTGGCACGGCGCATTGCCCGCAATACCCAGCTGATCCTTCTTGAAGAGTCCAACCTCGACAAGGTTTCCGATCCGGCCGCAGGCGCCGGCGGCATCGAGGATCTGACCGCGCATCTGTGCGAGGCGGCATGGGCGCAATTCCAGGAGATCGAGCGTGCCGGCGGCGTGTTCGCGGCACTGGAGCAAAACCTGATCCAGAAAAAGGTGGCTGCGGTGAAGGCGGCGCGCGACGCCAACCTCGCCAAGCGCAAGGATGTTCTGACCGGCGCCAGCGAATTCCCGAACCTCTATGAGGCGGCGGCGTCGGTGCTGCAGGCCACGCCTGTCGCCCTTCCGCCTGACGAGCCTGCCAAAGTCACGTTTGATGCCTTGAGCGCCATTCGGCTCGCCGAACCGTTCGAAGCATTGCGCGATGCATCCGACAAGATGCTGGAAAAGTCAGGTGCTCGCCCGAAAGTGTTTCTCGCCAATCTCGGAACGCCGGCGGATTTCACCGCGCGCGCGACGTTTGCCAAGAGTTTCTTCGAAACCGGCGGCATCGAAGCGGTCGATTCCGAAGGTTTTTCCGATCCGGCCGCGCTGACCAAGGCATTCAAGGCTTCCGGCGCGATGCTCGCCTGTCTGTGTTCCTCCGACAAGGTCTACCCCATGCAGGCTGAAGGCGCCGCGAAGGCCCTTAAAGATGCCGGCGCGAAGCATATCTATCTGGCAGGCCGTGCGGGCGACAATGAAGCCGCCCTGCGCGCGGCCGGAGTCGGCGATTTCGTCTTTGCCGGCGGCAATGCGCTGGCGATGCTGAACGATGCCTACACCCGGATCGATTGACCATGGCATCAGCGACGACAGAACTGACCGGGGGCTGCCAATGCGGCGCGATCCGTTTCGCGATCAGCGCAGCGCCCGTTCGCGTCAGCATCTGTCATTGCCGAATGTGCCAGAAGGCATCAGGCGGCCCGTTCGCCTCGTTGGCAGACATCCGGCACGAAGATTTCCGCTGGACGCGTGGCAAGCCGTCCGCGTTCCAGTCGTCATCGATCGCGGAGCGCGATTTCTGCCCGCAATGCGGAACACCGCTGAGCTATCGCCGAATCGGCGGACCGAACATCGAGATCATGACCGGCGCGTTCGATAGACCGAACATGGTTTCGCCGGTCATGCAGTTCGGAACTGAATCGCAGCTTGACTGGACAACAGCCATCTCGGCTATGCCCGGCAAGACAACCGTCGAAAATTACGGCGAGGACAAGGTGGACCAGATCGTCAACCACCAGCATCCCGACCATGACTAGAAGGCCCCGGACCATGACCCTTTCAATGATCCGTCGCCGCCGTGTTACACTGGTGAGACCATGACCCGCATCCCGAATTTTTCAGATCTCGCGTTCGCGAACGCTGCGCCGCCGACCACTGGCGGCAGCGCGAAGCCGTGGCTCACCCCCGAAGGTATCGAGGTCAAGTCGAGCTACAGCGAAGTCGACCTCAAAGGCATCGACTTCCTCGACACCTGGCCGGGCATCGCACCCTATCTGCGCGGCCCCTACCCGACCATGTACGTCAACCAGCCGTGGACCGTGCGCCAGTACGCCGGCTTCTCGACTGCGGAAGACTCCAACGCCTTCTATCGCCGCAACCTTGCGGCTGGTCAGAAGGGCCTGTCGGTGGCGTTCGACCTCGCCACTCATCGCGGTTACGATTCCGACCATCCGCGCGTATCCGGCGATGTTGGCATGGCCGGTGTTGCGATCGACTCGATCTATGACATGCGCACGCTGTTCGCCGGCATTCCGCTCGACCAGATGAGCGTGTCGATGACCATGAACGGTGCCGTGCTGCCGATCCTCGCGCTCTACGTGGTTGCCGCCGAGGAACAGGGCGTGCCGCCCGAGAAACTTTCAGGAACGATTCAGAACGACATCCTGAAAGAGTTCATGGTGCGCAACACCTACATCTATCCGCCTGTGCCTTCGATGCGGATCATCTCCGATATCTTCGGCTACACCTCGCAGAAGATGCCGAAATTCAATTCGATCTCGATCTCCGGCTATCACATGCAGGAAGCCGGCGCGACGCAGGACCTCGAACTCGCCTACACGCTGGCTGACGGCGTCGAATATGTCCGCGCCGGCATCGCCGCCGGCCTCGACATCGACAAGTTCGCGCCGCGCCTGTCGTTCTTCTGGGCGATCGGCATGAACTTCTTCATGGAAGTCGCCAAGCTGCGCGCCGCCCGCCTATTGTGGGCGAAGCTGATGAAGCCGTTCAATCCGAAGGACGTGCGCTCGTTGTCGCTGCGCACCCACTCGCAAACCTCGGGCTGGTCGCTGACCGCGCAGGACGTGTTCAACAACGTCATCCGCACCAACATCGAAGCGATGGCGGCGACGCAGGGCCACACCCAATCGCTGCACACCAACGCCCTCGACGAAGCGCTGGCGCTGCCGACCGACTTCTCGGCTCGCATCGCCCGCAACACGCAGTTGTTCCTGCAGCAGGAAAGCGGCACCACCCGGATCGTCGATCCGTGGGGCGGCTCGTACTACGTCGAACGCCTGACCCGCGACCTTGCGGAAAAGGCATGGTCGCATATTCAGGAAGTCGAGGAACTCGGCGGCATGGCCAAGGCCATCGAGGCCGGCGTGCCGAAGCTGCGCATCGAAGAAGCCTCCGCCAAGACGCAGGCGCGGATCGACGCCGGACGGCAGTCGGTGATCGGCGTCAACAAGTACAAGCCGGAGAACGAAGAAGCGATCGACGTGCTCAAGGTCGAGAATTCCACCGTGCGCCGGCTGCAGATCGACAAGCTCGCGCGCCTCAAGAGCGAGCGCAAGCAGGCTGACGTCAATGCGGCACTTGCCGCTCTCACCCGCAGCGCCGAGAACGGCCAGGGCAACCTGCTGGCGCTGGCGATCGATGCCGCGCGCGCCAAGGCCACCGTCGGCGAAATCTCCGACGCCATGGAGAAAGTGTTCGGGCGCCATCGCGCCGAGATCAAGTCCATCACCGGCGTCTACAAACGCGAGGCCGCCACCATGTCGGATCGGGTCGAGAAACTGCAGGCATTGATCGATGCCTTCGAGGACGCCGAGGGCCGCCGCCCGCGCATCCTTGTCGCCAAGATCGGTCAGGATGGCCATGACCGCGGCCAGAAAGTGATCGCATCCGCGTTCGCCGATGTCGGCTTTGACGTCGATATCGGGCCGCTGTTCGCTACCGCCGACGAAGCCGCGCGGCAGGCGGTCGAAAACGACGTGCACATCCTGGGCCTGTCGTCGCTGGCTGCGGCGCATCTGACCGCTGTACCCGAGGTACGCGCGGCGCTGAAGAAGCGCGGCCGCGACGACATCATGGTCATCGTCGGCGGCGTGGTGCCCCCGCAGGATTACGAAGCACTCTACAAGGCCGGCGCCGAAGCGATCTTCCCACCCGGCACCGTGATCGCCGATGCCGCGGAAGAACTGATCCGCAAACTCAACGTGCGCCTCGGCCACCCGAGCGCCGCAGCGGAATGACATTGCGGTTCGCTGCAAAACTCGCGCTTGCGGCGGCACTTGTCCTGCCGCAGGCAGCGGTCGTCATTGCAGCGGAGCAAAAGCCTGACATCGCCATCAAAACCAAAGCGGTCGAGATCAAGGTGACGCTCGACGATGCCATTCGGCAGAATCCGGCACTCGCCGCCAACCTGCTGGCGGACAGCAAGCGCTGGGCGGAGCAAAATCGCGCCGACGCGGAGAAGGAATACAAAACATCGCCCGAGTTTTTCCGCGATGGACGCGCGTGGACGTTCGAGCGCGCCTACACGCAGCAATCGGTCGTCGCCAATCGCTATGTCAGCGTTCTGCGCACCATGTTCATCTATACCGGCGGCGCCCATCCCAACACCGATCTCAACACTATCCTGTGGGATGATACGGCGAAGAAGCCGATCAGCATCCGCCCGTTCTTCAAGGAACTCACCGACAACGGCCCTACCCTCACCGCCATGCGCCGCGCAATCATCGCCTCACTAAAAGCGGAGAAGAAGGAACGCGGCATCGACGAACCCGATGACAGCTGGACCAGCGGCGTTGAGCCGAAGCTGCTTCGGATCGGTGCGGTCGAGCTGGCGCCGTCGACGGAAGCTGGCAAGAGCGCCGGGCTTGTGTTCAACTATTCGCCGTATGCGGTCGGCTCCTACGCCGAAGGTCCGTATGAAGCGTTCGTGCCGTGGGATGTATTGAAACCGTATCTCACGCCGGAAGGTGTTGCGATTTTCGGCGGCAATCGTCCCGCTGACGCAAAGCCTTCGCGCAAATAACGCGAGCAATCTTCTCTCAAAGGATTCCATACACCACGCACCGCGTGTCGCGTGTGTTGCGCCGCAATCATGCACGCGCTTGCGATGGCCTGACAAAGATGCCTAGTATGTTGTCATACGAGCGCTGGGTTTCACCGGCGCCACGGGGAGAAACGTCATGTCATCGATCACGCGCCGCGACTTCGCGGTTTCCGCGGCGGCTGTTGCTGCTAGCGCTGGCCTCGGACTGAAACCCTCTTTCGCTGACAACAACTATCCGTCACGGCCGATCCAGATGATCTGCCCCTGGGGCGCGGGCGGCGGCACCGACGCCACAGCACGCATTGTCGCGGCACTGCTGGAGAAGGACCTCGGGCAGCCGGTGAACGTGGTCAACCGCACCGGCGGCTCCGGCGTCGTCGGACACTCCGCAATCTCCACCGCCCATCCTGACGGCTACACCATCGGCATCATCACTGTCGAAATCTCGATGATGCACTGGGCCGGGCTCACCAAACTGACACCGAAGGATTTCACACCGCTGGCACTGATGAACGAGGATCCTCCGGGCATTCACGTCAAGGCGGACGGGCCTTACAAAACCGTCAAGGACCTCGCGGATGCGATCAAGGCTGCGCCACCCGGCAAGTTCAAGGCGTCGGGCACCGGCCAGGGCGGCATCTGGCATCTTGCGCTCGTCGGCTGGATGCAGGCGATGGGCCTGCCACCCAATCAGGTCGCGTGGGTGCCTTCGAACGGCGCCGCACCCGCAATGCAGGATCTCGCCGCCGGCGGGATCGACCTTTCCACGTGTTCGGTGCCCGAGGCGCGAGCGATGATCGATGCAGGCAAAGCCAGAAGCCTTGCGATCATGGCGCCGCAGCGCGCAGCCGCCTTCCCGGATATTCCGACGCTGAAGGAAGCGATGAATATCGATTATTCGACCGGCGCATGGCGCGGCTTCGCCGGACCGAAGGGTCTGCCGCAGCCGGTCGCCGCCAAGCTCACCGCCGCGATGAAGAAGATCTACGACTCCAAGGAGTACAAGGACTTCATGTCGTCGCGCGGCTTCGGCACGGTGTGGAATGACGCTGCCGGCTTTGCCACCTTCATGGATGCCAGCGACAAGCAGAAGGGCGAAGCGATGAAGGCGGCAGGGATCGCCAGAGGCTAGCGTTTTTTCTCGCCTCTGATCGCTGCCTCTCCTGACAAAACCAAAAGCAACAGGAGCCGTCGTGCGCGCCAACGATGCGATCACCGGAATTGTCGTGATCCTGCTGTCAGCGATGATGATCGCGCTGACAACAAGTTTCCCGGAATTTCCCGGTCAAAAGTACGGGCCGGCGCTGTTCCCGCGCCTGCTCGGCAGCGGCCTGATCATTTGCGGAATGATGCTGATCTGGAAAGGCTTTGCGACGCGCCGAGCCGGCGCGCCATGGCTTGACGTAGCACCATGGTTGCACAACCCGCGCCACGTAACGAGCTTTCTTCTCGTCTGCGCACTGCTCATCATCTACATCCTCGCCGCGGAAACGGTCGGATTCATTCCGATCGCATTCGCGTTCCTCGCCATCCTGTTTCTGTGGCTCGGAACACCTCCGATAAGGGCCATCGTGATCGCAGTCATCGCGACACTCGCGATCTACTGGTTCTTCGCGGCGCTGCTGCGCGTTCCGCTGCCACGCGGCTGGCTTGACTCGATCCTGTAAGGCGGCTGGCATGGACCATATCCTTCTCGCAGCCCGCCTCGTCTTCGATCCGCAGGTGCTTTGGGTCATCGTGGCCTCCGCAGCGTTCGGCATGTTCGTCGGCGCCATGCCCGGCCTGACGGCGACCATGGCAACGGCGCTCCTCGTCCCTGTCACATTCTTCATGGACCCCGTCCCTGCCCTCGGCGCTGTGGTAACGGCGACGGCCATGGCGATCTTCGCGGGCGACATTCCCGCTGCGCTCCTGCGTATCCCGGGCACGCCGGCATCCGCCGCCTACACCGACGAGAGCTACGCCATGTCCAAGAAGGGCGAGCTCGATCTCAATCTCGGCGTCAATCTTGTATTTTCGGTCGCCGGTGGTTTCGTCGGCGTTGCCATCCTCATCCTGTGTGCGCCAGCGCTGGCGGAAATCGCCATCAACTTCTCATCGTTCGAATACTTCTGGCTCGCATTACTCGGGCTCACCTGCGCGGTCTTCATGACCAGCGAAGCGCCGCTCAAGGGCATCGTGTCACTGCTCATCGGCCTCTCGATCAACTGCATCGGTATCGATCCGGCGGCCGGCTATCCCCGCTTCACCTTCGACAGCACCGAGTTGCTTCAGGGCATCAGTTTCATTCCGGCCATGATCGGCATGTTCGCCCTGTCGGAAATCCTGCGCGGCGTGGTGTCCATCGATCAGCAAGGGGCCATGATCGCGCAGAAGATCGGAAACATCTTTTCCGGCGTATGGGGAGTCTTCAAACGCTACTGGTTCAACTTCCTGCGCGGCTCGACAATCGGCGTTCTGATCGGGGCTCTTCCCGGCGCCGGCGCCGACATCGCGGCCTGGATTTCCTTCGCAGTCTCCAAGCGATTTTCCAAGGAGCCGGAGAAATTCGGAACCGGCCATATCGAGGGCATTGTCGATGCGACCTCGGCGAACAATTCGGCCCTGGGCGGCGCATGGATTCCCGCCCTTGTCTTCGGCATTCCCGGCGACTCGATCACCGCGATCGTGATCGGCGTGCTTTACATGAAGGGTATGAACCCCGGCCCGACTGTATTCCTGCAGAACCCGCAATTCATCTATGCGGTCTTCATCGTCTTCATTCTCGCCAATATCCTGATGCTCCCGCTGGGCTGGGCGGCGATCAAATCCGGCAAGCAGTTGCTTCGCGTACCGCGCAACATCCTTTTACCGATCATCCTGATGTTCTGTGTGGTCGGTTCATATGCGATGACGAACTCCCCCTATGGCATCATTGTCATGGTGGTCATGGGCCTGATCGGCTGGCTGATGGAGGAAAACGGAATTCCGATTGCGCCCGCCATTCTCGGCCTCGTGCTCGGCGAAATGCTCGAGCAGAATTTCATGACGTCCATGATCAAGGCTGACGGTTCTTTCCTGATGTTCTTCGAACGCCCGATCTCGGCTATCCTCGGCGTCACGACGCTCCTGATCTGGGGCGCCATGATCTGGCGGGGACTGTCAGCCGCTCCGGCCCATCAAGAACAGGAATCGGCGCTGTCCTAGAAAGAAATCAGGTTGATGGCCGCGATACGGCGCGGTTGTCTTTGTGGGCAGATTTGGTATCGATCACTGCTGCTCCGGCTGGCGTCCGGATGTGCCGACAGGCACAAATGTTCGATGCAAAGGATGGCCTGTTGACCGCCTCTTCCCTTGATCTGCCGTCGCTTGCCAGCCGGATTCGCAGTGGTGATCGTGCGGCGCTCGCGCGCGCCATCACCCTGATCGAAAGCCGTCGCGCCGACCATCAGGCCGCAGCCCGCGAACTCGTCCAGGTGCTGCTTCCCGACACCGGGAAGGCGGTCCGCGTCGGCATCACAGGCTCGCCCGGCGTCGGCAAATCGACGACCATCGACACGCTCGGCATGGCGCTGATCGCCAAGGGCCACAAGGTCGCCGTCCTCGCCGTCGATCCATCGTCAGCCCGCACCGGCGGCTCGATTCTCGGCGACAAGACCCGGATGGGCCGGCTTTCCGCGGAAGACAACGCGTTCATCCGGCCTTCGCCCTCGTCCGGCACGCTCGGCGGCGTCGCCGCAAAAACCCGCGAAGCGATGTTGTTATGCGAGGCTGCAGGCTTCGACGTCATGCTGGTGGAAACCGTCGGCATCGGCCAGTCGGAGACCGCCGTCTGCGACATGACCGACTTCTTTCTTGCCCTGATGTTGCCGGGCGCCGGCGACGAACTGCAGGGCATCAAGAAGGGGCTGGTCGAACTCGCCGACATGATTGCCGTCAACAAGGCGGATGGCGATAACATCAAGCGGGCGAGAAAGGCGGCTGCCGAATATCGCAGCGCCCTGCATATCCTCAAGCCACGCTCCGAACATTGGCATCCACCGGTTGTGACTTATTCGGCGGTGACCGGTGATGGCATCGAAGCATTGTGGCAAAAGATCCTCGACCACCGTACCGCGACCAATGCATCCGGCGATTTCGCTGCGCGCCGCCGTGAACAGCAGGTCAAGTGGATGTGGGCGATGCTCGAAGATCAACTGAAAGCGCGCTTGCGCGCCGACCCGGGCGTGCGCACGAAAGTGAAGCAGACCGAGGCTGCCGTCGCGGACGGGCGAATGACCCCGGGCGTTGCCGCCGACGCCATCGCAGCACTGCTGCAAGGGCGATGAGCCGCAAGCCGCGCATCCTGATTACCGGCTTTGGGCCGTTTCCCGGCGCGTCTTACAATCCCACCGAGCCTCTCGTGGCGCGGCTGATGCGGCTGCGGCGTCCATTGTTCGATAACATCGAACGATTCAACCATATTTTTCCGGTGAGCTACAGCGCGGTCGATCGCGACCTGCCGATGCTGATCGCAACCCATCAACCCAGCGCGCTTTTGATGTTCGGGTTGGCCGCGCGTACCGCTCACGTTCGGATCGAGACCCGGGCGCGCAACATCGTCACCCAACTCTGGCCCGATGCCGAGCATGCCGACGTCAGCAGTCGGAGCATTGCCGGCGATGCACCGTTTGCCCGGCCCTTCGGCCCGCACACCGAAAAACTCTTGCGCGTCACCCGCGCGACCGGGATCGACGCCCGCCCTTCCCTCAGCGCCGGGTCGTACCTGTGCAATTACCTGAGCTGGCGTGCCATCGAAGCGACGGATCAGGTCAGCGGCCCTCGCCTTGCCGCCTTCATCCACGTGCCACTGATGCCACGCGACGCGAGCTACCGTCTGACCACCGCAACTCCCGCCATCGATTTCGAGCAACTGGTCGATGCAGGAGAAGCGCTGCTCGTCGAAATAATCAAGCAGGTGCGGCATACGGCGGAAATGTGAATCCGGCCACGCGTTTTTGTCTGGCTGCCATACGGCAAGTCCGGTTGTGCATCGCAATATATGCATTTAATCAGGCATCTCGCTGAGATTCCTGACATGACCGATACCAATGCCGGATGGGTGTCTTCGACCCATCGCCCCATGCGCTTTCCCGAATTCGTCGCGATCGTGGCCGCCATCATGGCGCTCAATCCGATGGCGATGGACCTGATGCTCCCGGCCCTGCCGGATGTCGGTGCAACCTTCGGGATCAGCAGCGCCAATTATCTCCAAGCGGTGCTGTCGGTTTTCATGACCGGCTTCGGTCTCGGCCAGTTCATCATTGGCCCCCTGTCCGACCGGTTCGGGCGGCGGCCCATCCTGATCGGCGGCATGGTGCTTTATACGCTGGCAAGCGTGCTGGCCGTGGCCGCGCGCTCGTTCGAAATGCTGCTTGTGGCACGGGCGCTGCAGGGTCTCGGTACATCGGCGACACGGGTGATTGCCACCTCGATCGTGCGCGATTGCTACAGCGGACGGCGCATGGCGAGCGTGATGTCGCTGGCGATGATGATCTTCATCTCTGTGCCTGTTCTTGCGCCATCGCTTGGTCAGGCGATCATGCTGACCTCGCAGTGGCGCGGCATTTTCGGCGTCCTGATGGTCTATGGCGTGCTGGCGCTGGTGTGGGCCGCGATCCGCCTGCCTGAAACGCTGCCGCCAAGCGAACGCAAATCCCTCGCGATCCGCGATGTCCTCGACAACTTCCGGCAGACCGTGACGGACCGGCAGACGCTGGGTTACGCGCTGGCGGCCGGCTGCGTACAGGGCACGCTGTTCGGCTACGTCTTCTCGTCGCAGCAAATCTTCACCGGCATTTACGGCCTCGGGCACTATTTCCCGCTCGCGTTCGCGGCCGTGGCAGTCGGTGTCGCCGTTGCAGGATTTCTGAACTCGCGGATTGTCGGAAAGTACGGCATGCGGGTGATCTCCCATTCCGCGCTGATCGGTCAGTTGGCTTCGGCAATCGTCTTGCTTGCGGCTGCCGATCTCGCCACAGTCCCGCTGACCCTGTTCATGGCGCTGTCGGTGGTCAACATGTTCACCTTCGGCCTGATGTTCTCGAACTTCACGGCGCTGGCGATGGAGCCGCAGGGCCATATCGCGGGAACGGCGTCGTCGCTGTTCGGGTCGATGACCACGCTGATCGGCATCGTCGTTGGCACGCTCATCGGGCAATTCTACAACGGGACGGTGACCCCGCTCGCGACCGGCGCCTTCCTGTCGGCCCTCGCCGCACTTGTCATCGTCATGGTGACCGAGAAAGGCCGGCTGTTCGTCCCGCACAACAAGCCGATCTGACGTAAATTTCATTAACCCTATCGCCGGAACCTGCTGTGTTTCCGGCCTTGTCCGCGTGATGTGAACCAATCCCATCCTAGGTTAGGTCCGGGAGTTTCATCATGGACATCAGCCGTCGCTATCTTCTCAACGCCGCCGGAGCAGGCGCCGGCGTTGCCGCAATTGCCGCCGAACCGGCGCGTGCCGCACCGCTGACCTCGACCCTCGGACGTGACGCCACCCAATATGGCGTGCGATCGGACAGTTCGTCGGAACAGACCATCGCTCTTCAGCGCGCGATCGACGGCGCAGCGCGGGCACAGATACCCCTGGCATTGCCGCCCGGCTCCTATCGGACTGGCGCGCTGAACCTGCCCACCGGCACGCAAATCATCGGTGCGCGCGGCGCGACCAAGCTATTGTTCACCGGCGGTGCATCGCTTCTGGCCAGCCAGGGCGCTGGAAATGTGACCATCTCGAACATCACGCTGGACGGCCGTAGCCTGCCTCTGCCCAATCGGCGCGGTCTGATCCACTGCACCAATGGCATTGGCGTGCGCGTCATCGATTGCGACATCTTGGGCAGCGGCGGCAACGGCATCTGGTTCGAGAATGTCGCCGGAGAAATCCGCAACAATGCGATCCGCAAAACCCAAAGCACCGCGATCGTCTCGTTCGACGCGCTGGGCCTGCTGGTCGCCCAGAATGTGATTCAGGACGCGTCCGACAACGGCATCGAGATCCTGCGCACCACCATCGGCGACGACGGCTCGCTGGTGATTGACAACCGCATCGAGGATATCAAGGCCGGCCCCGGCGGCTCGGGTCAGCACGGCAACGCCATCAACGCCTTCCGCGCCGGCAATGTCATCATCCGCGGCAACCGTATACGCAATTGCGACTATTCGGGCGTGCGCGGCAACTCGGCGTCCAACATCCAGATTCTCGGCAACAGCATCAGCGACGTGCGCGAGGTCGCGCTCTACTCCGAATTCGCATTCGAGGGCGCGATCATCGCCAATAATAGCGTGGACCTGTGCGCCACGGGCGTCTCGGTGTGCAATTTCAACGAAGGCGGCCGCATCGCCGTGGTCCAGGGCAACATCCTGCGCAACATCCTGCCGAAACGGCCGATCGGTACAGCGCCCGACGACGACGGCGGCGTCGGCATCTATGTCGAGGCGGATTCGACTGTCAGCGGCAATGTGATCGAGAATGCGCCGTCGTTCGGCATCGTCGCCGGCTGGGGCAAATATCTGCGGGACATCGCGATTACCGGCAACGTCGTCCGCAAGGCTTTTATCGGCATCGGCGTATCGGTTGTGCCGGGCGCTGGCTCGGTGCTCGTGAACGACAACATGATCGCCGAAACCGCGCGAGGCGCGATCGTCGGCGTCGATCACGACAAGCCGGTAACCGGCGATCTCGTCAAGGAAGGGACGTCACGATTTCCGCAGGTCGTAATCGGCGCGAATGCGGTCCGCTAAGTCGCCGAACGATTTCGACGGAATATTCTGCAAGCCGTCCTGGACCTGCTCGAGCGAGACCTCGACCGGCTTGTCATAAAGCGGATCAGGCGGCGCGAGTTGCTCCCAAACCTTGAGCGCGGTGCGCGCCTCCCGAACCATCTCGTGAAAAGCCGCTTCAGTGTGATAGCGCCGCCAGCGGCCGGTCTGGTGAAGTTCGATCAGATGGTCGAGACGCTGCTCCGCCAACATTCGCCAGCGGACAACAATGTTGCGCCCCAGTTTTGAATCAGCCTGCGCCATGGATGCATCCTGAAAAAGGTGCTGAAAGAAACGCGGTGCAAACGCGACCGGAACAACACAGGACGCAATGCAGTTCGTTGTCACGAACCGCCAAGCAACATTATCTACGCATCATCAAAAGAGGCCCGGGTGTCGCCGACAATGGCAAAACACCTCACGGACCACATACCCCTACAGCCGCGCTCAGTGTGACAGATTCGCCGGAAAATGCGGTAAAAACCTGCGCCGCTAGCGCCCGCTGTCGCGCTCGGATGCGGTCGTCACCGGCGCGGCCGTGGTCGAGACTGCCGCGAGGGCGTCCACCGCGCCAGCCCCGAACTCGGTATCGCGGCCTTTGGGACCGAGGTCACGCGCGGACGATTCCAGAGCAAGGCGTAGATCGCCAGGAGACAGGTCCGGATTGCGCGCGATCATCAGGGCGACGAGCCCGCTGACGAAAGCAGCTGACAAGGATGTGCCAGACGAAATCCGATACTTCCCGCCCGGCACGGCCGCCAGGATATCGACGCCCGGCGCGGCCAGCGCGACGTAGGCACCCTGGTTCGCTCCACTAAACAGACGATCGGATGAATCGGTCGCAGTCACCGCGATGACATTGCGATCGGCGCCCGGATAAAGCGGCGGGGATTTTGGCCCGGCGTTGCCGGCAGCTGCGACGAGAACGATTTTCTTGGCCGCAACCGCAGCAAGCCCGCGCTCGAGCAAGGGATCATGCGGTCCGGCAAAGCTCATATTGATGATCTTGGCCTGATGGGTCACCGCATAATCGAGACCTTTCAGGATCACGAACGAGGTGCTTTCCGCGCCGGATTTCTTCTCGCCGAACGCACGGATCGCCAATAGACGCGCAGCCGGAGCCACGCCCACAAGTTTTTGATGCGCGGTTATAATGCCCGCGATCGTGGTGCCGTGCGCATGCGCGCCCTCCTTGCTGCCAAGGGCATCGAAATTCTCGATGACGGAGCCCGCGAGTTCGGGATGGTCCGGATCGACCCCTGAATCGATCACTGCGATCCGGACGTCGGACCCGATCGACAACGCATGCGCCTCTGGCAGGTGCAGCTTTGCCGGCGCGTAGCCCTCGCTGCCGTCGGACTTTGCCGCTGTCTGCTGCAGGCGGAAGATATTGTTGCGCTGGGCCGACCTCACGCTGCCGTCGCCAGCCAGTTCGCGAACGACCTGATCGACCGAGCGCTTGTCGGGAATCCGCCAGCGGAAGAATGTGCTACCCAGCAGCGCGACATTCTGCGACTGCACTCGCGTCAGGCGATGGCGCCGCGCGAGAGCGTTGGCCGCCTCTTCAGTCGGATTTCCCTCGACCTCGATCACCACTTCTTTTGCGACATACGTGTTATCGGCGACGGCCACGGCTTTGCTGCGGCCGCGGCGTGGCGGCTCCTTGCGCGCACGCTTGGGCGGCGGACCGTTGAAATCCGGCGGATCATAGACTTCAATGATGCGATGGGGCCGACGCGGACGGGGACGGTCGTTGCGGTGATAGTCGATCTCGGGCGAATACCGCACATGGGGGTCGATCGAGATACGTGGTCCGACGCTGATACTGGGACCAACGCGCGGGCCGATGACGGGGCCGCGTCCGACATTAGCGAACTGGGCAGATGCCTCCGGAGCGCTGACGGCGCAAAGTACGGCGGTGAGCACGGCAGCACCGGCCGACTTCAGAAATCGGCCAGAAAAGCCCAGTTTTTCAGGATTATTGCGATGGTCACTCATCTTGCGTCCTTGCAGTTGATGGTCCCCGCAAACCTTCGGCGTCATTCCGCCGGCAGCACCTGACTGACGATCTTGTCGCCCTGTACGCGCGCGATCAGCTGATCGGTTTCCTGCTTCGACAGAACTTTGTCACCGAACCGGACACGGAACATGCCGGCCTTCGGCCCGGACACGATCGAGGCATGGTAGCTATCGAGAAACTGGGTGATGTCGGCCAGCTTGGCGTCGGACGCGAACCGCACCAGCGCCACGACACCAGCGCCGGTTTCTCCATTGGACGACGCGGTCTGGTAACCGGCGGGGCGATCCTTCACCAGCGTCCCGATCACGCCCGCCTGCAACAACAGCGCCAGCGCACCGACGACAGCCGAGTACGCCAGCGTGCGCGGCGACAGGCTCGCGAAAAAGTCCGCGATCCGCGAGAGCGGATTGAACGAGGTTGCCGGCGTGCGCGCAGGCTCCGCATCGATCGCCTCGAACAGCTTCTGCATCGCCCGGGCCGAAGGCGCGCCGAGGCTCTCATTGAGCGCGATGGTTTCGGCGAACTCCTCCTGGATCTCGGCGTATTGCCGAGCCAGATCAGGATCACGCGCCATGGCCTCCTCGACGCGGCGCGCATCGCGCGCATTCAGCGTGCCGGCGGCATGGAACGGCAACAGCTCCTCGATCTCCGAGGGCGCCCGGTCCGCGGCATTCTTGCTTTGCGCCATCATGGCCAACCTCGTTCTATGCCGGCTGCCCGCAGCAGCTCGGCCAGTTTCTTGCGCGCATAAAACAGGCGCGTCTTGACCGTGTTCTCCGGGATGCCGACGATCTCCGCCACCTCCTCCACGGATTTCTCGTGGTAGTAGACGAGATCGATGATCTCCCGATGCTCCGGCGAAAGTGCGGTCAGGCAATTTCGCAACGCGTTACCCGTATCCTTCTTGGCCGCGACGACCTCCGGATTATCGGACGTGTCCTCGATCGCGGCGGCCGTCTCGTCGTCGAGCTCCGCATCCTTCCGTTTCCGGATGGCGGACAGAGCCTTGAACCGGGTGATCGCCAAGAGCCAGGTCGAGACCGCGGAACGGCCTTCGAACTTGCCGGCCTGCCGCCAGACATCGAGGAAAACCTCACTGATGAGGTCCTCGGCGACCGACTCGTTGCGGACAAGCCGCAGCGCAAAGCGAAACACCCGGACATGATGCCTTCCGTACAGCACCTGCATCGCGAGGCGGTCACCTTGGGCGATGCGCGCGATCAGAGTTTCGTCCGAAGCCGCGTGTGTTGCACTCAATGGCCGTCTCGCAGGTTGGTCGCACGAAGTCGTGAACGGGTTCGACCGGCCTGAAGAAAAATATCGAACGCTTTGCCAGCCCAGTCAGCGATCGAACGGTAAAAATGCCCCTGAATCATGAACAAGAGCAAGACGGCGCGAGCTTCGGGAATAGGTATTTAGATACTTTATCCTGATCGATACTCGTTGCCCTACCTCACGATCCGGCCCTCACCTGCCGAACATTCAGCTTGCGCCGCGCCTCAAGCCGACCCGGAAATTGTCTTTTTAATCAAAGCCGAACGAGGTTCGACACGTCCCAGAGATACCAAACCTAAACGCTTTTCCCCTTAGGGTCTGCGGAAAGCTTGGAAAAGGCACACATGCAGACCGCTGCGTCGTCTCTGGCAGGCGCTATCAGCCCCGAAATCGCTGGCCAGTTGACGCCGGACCTTTTCGCGCGCCGCGCGCATCAGCGCCGGCAAATGCTTGGCATGGTTGGGCTCAGCTACGTCATCGACGGGCTGATCCTGCTGCTCTACGCCTATGCCGGTACGACACCCCTCTCCACCGCCCCCGCCTATGTCGTGTGCGGCCTGATATCCGTCGGCTCGTTCTGGGCATTGTCCGAGACCAAGTTGAACGACCGTTTCAAGGACCACTACGTCGTGGTCCAGCAGTCGAGCGTCAGCCTGATCATCATGCTGATGTTCCTGTACATCGCGCCGGAAGTCGGCTGCGTATTCCTGTGCTCGCTGTTCGTGATCTTCGCCTTCGGCTCGCTGCGCTCGACCCCGCAGCAGACCGCGGTCATGTGGACGGCGATGACCTTCGGTCTCGCGGCGCTCTTTCTTCTGACCGACAAACCGATCGACATGCCGAACCGCAGCTATATGGAGCGGTTCGCGACGATGCTGGTGTTCGTCATGACCATCGGCCGCTGCATGTTCATCGGCATTTTCAGCAGCGCGCTGCGTGAATCGCTTTACAAGCGTGGCGTTGAACTCAGGGAAGCCTACAAGCGCATCGAAGAGCTCGCCGAACTCGACGAGCTCACCGGCTCGTACAACCGTCGCAGCATCATGCGCGCACTGGACGACGAGATCGCCCGCGCTCATCGCACCAATACACCCTGTGCGGTTGCGCTGATCGACCTCGACTGGTTCAAGAAGATCAACGATCTGTTTGGCCATCCGACCGGGGACGAGGCGCTGCGCACCTTCGCGATCACCATGTTCGCGAACATCCGGAGCATCGATAAATTCGGCCGCTATGGCGGCGAGGAATTTCTGCTGATCCTGCCGGAGACAAGCGACAAGACCGCTGAGCGCACGCTGGACCGCCTGCGCGCGATCATCGCCGATCTCGACTGGAGCACGATTTCTCCGAGCATGACGGTGACGATCTCCGCCGGTGTCGTCATGCTGCAGCCGAACGAGACGTCGGACAGCGTTCTCGCGCGCGCCGACGCAGCGCTTTATCGCGCTAAGGGAAGCGGACGAAACAAGGTGATCCGGGGATAACCCTCACGACCGGCCGCCTGAATGGACGGCCGCTGCCTACGAATATGGACAGAAGTCATGGTTTCGAAATCCGCCAGTTTCTCCGCCACGCTGCTCGGCGAATTGCAAGATGCCCTTCGCAACGGCAATGTGGCTCGGCGGGTCGAGACGCTTCGTCGTGTGACCGACCTGTTCATTCTCTCGGCCGACAACTATTCCGATGATCAGATCGAAATCTTCGACGACGTCTTTCATTATCTGATCAAGCATATCGAGACGTCGGCCAAGGCACTGCTCGCCAACCGGCTCGCGCCGATCCCGCGAGCGCCGTCGCAACTCATGTATACGCTGGCATTCGATGACTTGATCGAGATCGCGGCGCCTGTGTTGTCGATGTCAGAGCGGCTCGATGACGATGACCTCATCGAAAACGCGCGCCACAAAAGCCAGGGGCATTTGCTGGCGATCTCGAAACGCAAGGTTCTGAGCGGCGCGGTGACTGACGTTCTCGTCGAACGCGGTAATGACGAAGTGATCGCGAGTACGGTGGACAATCCGGGCGCGAATTTTTCCGAGCAAGGGTATAATCGCCTGCTCTCGCGCGTCGACGGCGATGACAGTCTTGTCACACGCGTCGGCCAGCGCAAATCGATCCCGCGCCCCCAATATCTCAAACTGATCGCGCGCGCCTCCGCATCGGTTCGGGCCCGGCTGGAATCCGCCAATCCTCAGTTCGCCGATGACGTATCGTCGGTCGTCAAGGAAGTGGCGCAGCGAATGACTTCAGACGAAACCGGCTACGACGAAAGCGCAACGCGCGCCCACAATCTCGTCAAGTCGTTGCACGCCGACGGCCGGCTCAACGAAATGCAGATTGCGTCGTTCGCGGAAGCCGGGCGTTTTGAAGAAACCACGGCAGCGATTGCCGCCCTGACCAACATGCCGGTACCAAGTGTCGAGAGCATGATGACCGAGGCCGGCTCCGAAGGACTGATGGTTCTGGCCAAGGTGATGGGGCTGTCATGGCCGACCTTGCGGATGATCATGGCGATGCTCGACAAGCTTGCCGGTCACGAGCCGATCACCGACTTCGACGACTATCAGGAAAATTACGAGATGCTGCGCGCGACCACCGCGCAGCAGGTGCTGCGCTTCCACCGGATGCGGCTAGCGACCGAGCAAGCAGAACCGGCAGCCTGAACCGCCTCCGATCTTCCATCAGTATTTGAGCACACGCGCACCGACCATGGCGCCGATCGCGGCCGTGACCAAAACGCCGATCGTATACCAGGTCGCCACGAACAGCGGCGAGTCGTCGGTGCAATGGCTGGCATACAGCGTCGCCGCCAACCCGGCCGAGAGCAGGCCCGCAAATGCGCCGGCCATCGCCGGCCGTGACGGCGCACCGCCACGCAAGGCAGCCAGCGAGGCGGCCAGAAACGGCAAGGACAAAAACGGAATCGCCGTCATGCAGACGATCGAATTCTTTCCGATCAAGCGCGTGCTCCACCCCGTACGCCCATGAACCGCAAAATCGCTGGCGATGCCCACGCCGAGCAACCCCAGCGGAATGGCCAGGATCCAGGCCCATTTGCCGAGCGACGCTTCGGGACGCGACAGATGAAGGCTGATCGCAATCGCCGCGGATGCGAGCGCGATGGTCACAATGAACTTGAGATCGAAGAACGGATTGTGCATCGCCGTCATCGCATCCTTGCGAAATCCGAGCGACATCATGAACAGCCACGCCGAGATCGGCAGCGCCGCAATCAATGCAACCACGAACCACACACCAACCGGACGCGAGCGCCATTCGGAGTCGCTGGCGAGTGTCGAAATCAGGTCGTCGGTCTTCATCGTCATTCCTCCCGAACCCGCGACGACAGATTGGACAGGCCGCGATGCAGGGCGACACGAACCGCGACTTCGGTCATCGCGAGTTTCGCCGCTGTTTCCTTGATCGACTCGCCGTTCACCGCAATGGATTGCAGAACTTCTCGTTGCCGCGCCGGCAAACTATTGAGGTGATCCGCAACCTCGCGCGCCGGAACAGTCTCCTCCGGTTGTGCGTCCGGCAGCGTCTCCGAGAAATCGTCGATGCTGACGAACACGCGGCGGCCGCGACGGCGCAGCGCGTCGATCAGCTTGTTGCGGGCAATCGCGAACAACCATGGCGCGAATGGCGCCTCGGGCTTCCAGGTGTGCCGCTTCAGATGTACCGCAAGCAGAATGTCCTGCACGATATCCTCGGACTGGTCAGCCGGCTGCCCGGCCCTGACAAGGCCGCGGCGCGCCGCCGCTCTCAAGACCGGAGTGATCGACTTGAGAAGGCGATGGTAGGCGCTTTTGTCGCCGGCATTGGCAGACCGCATCAGTTCGGTCCACTCGCTGTCATGTCCGCGCACGGGCGCTCCCATCCTGCATTACGAGCCCGTTCCTAAGGTGTTACGGCGGCCTTGAGCGATCACGGAATCGTGAGGCAGGACCATCTTCCCGCAAAACGCCTTGGTTTTGCCCATTCCGTCAAAAAACTCCTACTTTTCGCCGTTCTACGGCCACGAGAGCCGTTTTTCTGGCGTTCAAGGGGGCTGGCAAGGGGAGATTGCCATGCAACTCAGGGCTTTATGGCGTTCATTGATCGCCGTAGCAGCGATCGTATTTCTTTTTGGCGGGCCAACGCAGGCACAGACGGCTGCGGCCACAACGCAGGCTTCGGCCGGTAAACCGCTGGCGCTCGGCAAGTACGTCAAGCAACGCTCACGCCATGCTCGCAAGAGCGCGACCCGGCACTCGCGTCACTCCACCAAAAAAACCGCGAAGAAATCGAGCGCCTCGCAGCGATCGGCCAAGACGAAGAACACCGACAACAGCATCAGGGACAATGATGCGAAGGATCGCGCCAAGACCGCCTCGGTTCGGAAGGCGGCGGAAGAACTGTCAGCTGTCGCCGATGCGCGCGCCGAGCTGAAGGCCGACGATCAACCGGCGCGTCCCGTGCCGTTCAACGCGATGACCGCCAGTGCATTCGATGCCGCATATGCCGGTGGCCCTACCCCGGGCGCAACCGACACACGGAGCGACCTCGACAAGGCGGAAGCGGCGGCTGCCACCCTGGACAGCCCAATCACGGCACCCGCCGTGGCCGCACCGGTGAAAATGGTCACGGCCATGCCGAACCCAGAACCTTCGACCTCTCCGGTCTCGAACCAGGTCGCCAGCAGTCACGATGATGTCGGCGACACCTGGGACAGGACGTCGCTGATCGGGAAGATCTTCGTGGCCTTTGGCGGCCTGCTCACCCTCGCCTCCGCGGCCCGCATGTTCATGGCGTAACCACAACCATCCAACAGACTTGAATCGGTTTTTCCTGAACCAAATCGCCGGTTGCGCCGTCGCAGCCGGCGATTTGCATTTGGCTGGAAGCAGTCTTGCGAAGACCGGACCCAGAAGGCAGAGTGCCCGGCAACAGCGCGCACTCGCGCGCTTTCGCAAACCTCACAGGGGCAAACTATGACGGCGTTCGAGCACATTATCGTTGAAAGCAAGGGCCCGGTCGGGATCATCCAGATCAACCGGCCCAAGATCCTTAATGCCCTGTCTTTCGGTGTTTTCGGCGAGATTGCTGCAGCCGTTGACGATCTCGAGGCGGATGACGCCATCGGCTGCATTGTCATCACCGGCAACGAAAAAGCCTTTGCCGCCGGAGCCGACATCAAGGAGATGCAGCCAAAGAAGTTCATCGACATGTTCTCGCAGGACTTCATGGACATCGGCGGCGATCGGGTCGCCAAATGCAAGAAACCGACGATCGCGGCGGTGAGCGGCTATGCGCTCGGCGGTGGCTGTGAACTTGCGATGATGTGCGACATCATCATCGCATCGGATACCGCGAAGTTCGGTCAGCCTGAAATCACGCTGGGCACCATTCCCGGCCTCGGTGGCACGCAGCGCCTGACCCGCGCCATCGGCAAGTCGAAAGCGATGGATCTCTGCCTGTCAGGCCGCATGATGGACGCCGCCGAAGCTGAGCGCTCTGGCCTCGTCAGCCGCATCTTCCCCGCCGACAAGCTGATGGAAGAAGTGCTTGCGATCGCCAACAAGATCGCGGCGATGTCGCACCCGGTCTCGGCGATGGCCAAGGCCGCGGTCAATCGCGCGCTGGAAACCCCGCTGAACGAAGGCATGGAGCTGGAAGGCGATCTATTCCACAGCACCTTCGCTCTCGAGGATCGCGCGGAAGGCATGAAAGCCTTTCTTGAAAAGCGTCCGCCGCAGTTCAAGAACCGCTAACAGAATTCGGCGGCGCCGCCGTTCTGGCCAGCGCCGCCGCAACCAGTGCCTGATAGAGACGATCCGACAGGATCTGGGGCTTGTCGAGAACAAGACGTGACAGGCAAGCCTCCACATCCGCGCCTGTCTTGTCCGCAAACAGACCCTGCCACGCGAGCCCGATCAGATTCCACGGCTCCGTTGATGCCTCCTTCATCAATTGCAACGCCGGGATCAGCCGCTGCTCGACATCGGTGAAGTCAGTCCCGAACGGAAACGACGGCAGCAGTCCCGCTTCTCGCGCAGGCCGTAACGCAGCGGCAATGCGATCCGGCGTGTTGGAGCGATGCTCGGCCGGAATCTCATAAGCCTTCGGCAATTTTCCGGCATCCTTGGCCCGCTGCATCAGTTCGTCCTGAAAGCGCGAATCCGTGATCGACAGCATCGCCGCAATCACATCGGCATCGGACTTGCCCCACAGGTCAGCGACGCCATATTCGGTGACCACGACATCGCGCAGATGACGAGGGATCGTTGTATGACCGTAAGACCAGCGGATATTCGACGCCGCCTTTCGGCCGCCCCCTCTCGTCGATTCCAGCGTCAGGATCGAACGCGCACCCGGCAGCGCAAAGGCCTGCGCGACGAAATTGTACTGGCCACCAACGCCCGACACCACCTGCCCGGTATCGAGACCATCGGACACCGCAGCGCCCATCAGCGTCGCCATCATCGCGTTGTTGACGAACCGCGCATCGACGCGCGCCGCGCGCTTGGCGTCTTCCCCACCATAGAGCTGGTTGGTGAACGACACGGCCATCATCCGGATTTTCGCGAGCTTCTCCGGCGCCATCTCACGCAGTGCGCGATAGAATGATTTCGGGCCAAGAAAGAATGCCGCGTGCAGCAGCGCGCCATCAACCTCGCGCCTGATGATGCCGGCCTCGATCAACCCGAGAAAAGCCTCGAAGAACATTTCGCTGACACCGTAGAGACCGGCACTGAACGGCGCGGCCTCTTTCAGCGGTTGTCCCGGCGCAAGACGGGTCATGATCTGCCGGAATTGATCGTTGTCGCGATGACGGACGATCAGGCTTTGCGCCAGCGCGTCACCGACCTGACCGATGCCAATTTGCAGACTCCCGCCGTCGCGGATCAGGCCCGCCGCATGAAGACCGATAGCGTATTTCATGTCGGTGATTGGCTCGGACGGCGGCGCGAACAATGGGAAGTCGGTTTCCGGACTATCGAGGACAGCATGAAACTCATCCGCGGGCAGGTCGCCGGGCCCCGGCATGAACGGCAGTTCGGAGTTCACCTGCCCGATGATCTTGAACGACGTGCGCCCCTCAGTGCGCGCCTTCATCAGATCGAGCGTGGTGTCGGTGTTACAGCTCAAACTGTAGCGGGTTTTGCCATCGACCACGCGCTTCGCCACAAGTTGCGCGATGACGTTGACGCCGCGCGTCAGCAAATAGGACGAAGCATGGGTGTAGTTCGCGGCGATGTAGTGCTGCTGGGCATAAGGCTTATGCAACCAGCGTCCGGCAAGGAAGAAGAACTCGATGACTTCGATGTTCGACGGCAGCGTTCCGGCGCGCAGCCGTTCCGCGTAGGTCAGATCGGGATAACCCCCGAACAGCCGGTCGATCACCGGGGTAATAAAACGCCGTTCGAGATCCACGGAAGGCTTGGGCTTTTCGAGTGTCAGCGCCGAGAAAATCGTCAGGCTGATCGAGCGATCCGCATCCGCCCGCGCAAATAGCGCGTTGATGACGTGATTGGCCTTGCCGAGCCCGAGCGGAAGCCCCACCACAAGCTTCTTTCCGCAATCGCGGATGATCTCATCCACGATAGCTTCGGCATCGGCGAAAATTTTCGGCATCGGCACCCAACTCTCATGACGCCAGATCAAGGCGCGTGGAAGCGCGAACCAGCCGCGCGCCGCCAATGTCGTCGTTCAGTATCAAACGGTCAAGCTAGTGTGGTGGTTCGGAAATTCGCTTCATCGCAACCACGCGTTCATCAAGCGAATTTCCGAACCTAAACCACACTAGAATCATAAGATTGCTAGTGTCCTTTCGAATCCGAAGTTCGCGATAGAAGGAGCCGCAAAATCGGGCGAACTTCGGATTCGGGACACTAGGGCCACTGCGGCGAATGAGTCCCGAGTGGCACCGCCGGCCGCGCCCATGATGCAGGCGTTGCGGACATAACTGCCGAATGACGCACCGCGGACAGCGTGCCGAAGCCCGACGGACTTTCCTCAAGCAGCGGCAACACTGCCTCCCGGCCGATGTCCGCGGCTGCAAGCCCGTTTTCCAGACGCCCGAGATTCCACAACCAATGCCCGGTTCGCGCCAACGACACCTGCACATGCCAGCTGCCGCCTTCGCGCGCCTGCCGCGCCCGCGCCATCATCGCGCCGAACGCCATCAGATAGCCGGTGGCGTGATCGAGAATCTGCATCGGCAATTCCTTCGGCCCTTCGACGCCGGCGGCCTGCCCTTCCCCATGGTTGAACCCGGTCGATGTCTGAACCAGTGAATCGAAGCCACGGCGCCCCGCCCACGGGCCGGCAGAGCTATAGGCCGACAGACAGACGTAGACGATGCCGGGGCTGAGGCGCGCGGCCTCCAGCGGCGAGAAGCCCAGCTCCGCGAGCCCTTGTGGCCGATAGCCTTGCGAAAAAATATCGGCCTTCGCAACCAGCCCGCGCAATGCCGCCCGCCCCTCTTCGGTCGAAAGATCGGCGTAGCTTGAGAGCTTGCCGCGCCCAGTGTCGATCGTGAGCCATGGAATGGTCGGGAGATTCGGACTGGCAATCAGCATCACGTCGGCGCCATGCGCGGCGAGTGTCCGCCCTGCAACCGGGCCCGCGATGACCCGCGACAGATCGAGCACGCGCAAGCCCGCGAGCGGACGATCGCCGGTGGGCCAAGGCTGTGGGTCGGCGTCCCCGATCCTGTTGATCTGAATCAGCGGCAATTTTTCGAGCGCCTGCCCTTGCGGATGCGCCATCCATTCGTCGCGGCTGCGCATCATCGACACCACGCAGCCGCCAGCATAGGCGGCCGTCTCAAAATCCTCGGCCTTCCACGCCATCAGCGCGCGCTGAACATCCTCGCGCTCCGGTTTGCAGCCCAGCACCCTGCAGACATTGTCGCGATGATGTGGGAAATTGGTGTGAAGCCGGACAAAGCGACCGTCCCCGGTCTTGTAAACTCCCGCGATGGCATCCCATGCCGGCGGTGGCGGCTTGTCATCGACACGCAGATAACGTTCGCTGCGACATTCGACAGCGGCATGGCGCATATCGACAGCGACGCCTTGCATCTGGCCGGACCGCATCTGCCAGATCTGCGCGGCCGCGAGCCCCGCCGCGGCGATACTGACCTGTGCCGCCGTATCGACGCGAAACGACGATGGCAATACCGGCTCGGTGCCGGTCAGCGTCACAGCGTCCAGCAATGCCGGATCACCACCGCTCGCGACCCAGATATCCGACAGAATGTCCCGACTTGTCTTCATAACCCAGATTCCTGAAACAACAGGACCATTGGCCGGATCATACGCCGGGAAGGCAACTCATAAATTCTTGTGCATGCCAGATCAGTGGAAATCGCGCGACCGCGGTAGAATCCTGACGTTACGCGGGTGGCGATGTTTCTGGACCGGCAATTCCTCGCGCTCGCTGTTGAGCGGCACGGCGAGCGTGGCGCCCGACGGCAGGACCTCCTTGCGGAACAGCGTTTCGTTGGCGAGCGACGCCAGATCGTGCGAGCGATCAACCAGCCGGTCCGCAACCAGATGGACAACGCCATCGCTGCTCTGGATTCGCCCTTCGATCAGCACCAGCCGCGCGCCCATCACCTCCTTGCGGAATTTTTCCATCACTTTCGGCCATACCACGATGTTGGCAACACCGCCTTCATCCTCGATGGTCATGAACACCACGCCATTGGCGCTGCCCGGCCGCTGCCGCACCAGAACGACACCGGCGCATTTGACGAACCTCCCGTCACGCTGCCCCACCGCGTCGGTGCATGACAACACACCCTCCTTGTCGAAGCTCTCACGCAGGAACTCCATGGGATGCCCCTTGAGCGACAACCGCACGGTCTGGTAGTCCGCGACGACCTGCTCGGACAGCGGCATCGCTGGTAGCGGCTGCGTCGCTTCGTCCGGTTGCTCGCGGGCCGTCGCTGCCTGAAACAGCGGCAACGGCACATCGTCCGGCAAACGACGCACGGCCCATAACGCCGCGCGGCGATCGAGCCCGAGCGAGCGAAACGCATCGGCATCCGCCAGCAGGATCAGCGCGCGCTTGGGCAACCCGGTGTCGCGAGCGAAATCCTCCAGCGACGTGAACGGCCTCCGCTGGCGCGCAGCGACAATCCGGTCGTCCCAATCATCTTCCTGGTCGTTTTTCCCTTTCGCCGCAGAAAGTCTGTCGTCGACATCGCGCACCCGGAATCCGTCGATCTGGCGAAAGCCGAGCCGCACCGCGTGATACTGCCCGCAAGGCTCTTCCAGTGTGTTCTGACCGTGGCTGAAAGAAACATCGATCTCGCGCACCGTGACACCGTTCTTGCGGGCATCGCCGATGATCTGCGCCGGGGCGTAGAACCCCATCGGCTGCGAATTCAGAAGCCCGCAGGCGAACGCATCCGGATGATAATGCTTCAGCCATGCCGAGATATAGACAAGCTGCGCGAAGCTCGCCGCATGACTTTCCGGAAAACCGTAGCTGCCGAAGCCCTTGATCTGGTCGAAACAGTTCCTCGCGAACACCGGATCATAACCGCGCGCGACCATGTTGCCGATCATCTTTCCTTCGAACTTGTGGATGGTGCCGACATTGCGGAACGTCGCCATCGCGCGGCGCAACCCGTTAGCTTCATCTGCCGTGAATTTCGCTGCTTCGATGGCTATGCGCATCGCCTGCTCCTGAAACAGCGGCACGCCCATGGTCCGCCCCAGAACCCTTTGCAATTCATCTGGTGGGCCATGCTGCGGCGACGGCGATGGATACGTCACCTTCTCGATCCCTTTCCGACGCTTGAGATACGGATGCACCATGTTGCCCTGAATCGGGCCGGGCCGGACGATCGCCACTTCGATCACTAGATCGTAGAAAACCAGTGGCTTCAGGCGCGGCAGCATGTTCATCTGCGCCCGGCTTTCGACCTGAAACACGCCGAGGGATTCACCGCGCGACAGCATGTCGTAAACCGGCTTCTGCTCGGTCGGAACGGTCGCTAGTTCGAAGCGCTCACCCTTGCTGTCCGCGATCATATCGAAGCACTTGCGGATGCAAGTCAGCATGCCGAGCGCCAGCACATCGACCTTCATCATCCGCAACGTATCGATGTCGTCCTTGTCCCATTCGATGAAAGTGCGATCCTCCATCGCGGCGTTGCCGATCGGCACATAGGTATCGAGCCGATCCTGCGTCAGCACGAAACCGCCGACATGCTGCGACAGATGACGGGGAAAATCGATCAACTCGGTGGCAAGCTCGACTGCACGCCGGATCATCGGGTTGGCCGGATCGAACCCCGCCTGTCTGATCTGCATATCGCTGACGTCGGTGCCCCAGCTTCCCCATACGGTATCGGCCAACGCCGCCGTCACATCCTCGGTCAATCCCAGCGCCTTGCCGACATCGCGGATGGCGCTGCGTGGCCGATAGTGAATGACGGTCGCGACGATCGCGGCGCGATGGCGGCCATAGCGTCGGAACACATATTGCATCACCTCTTCGCGGCGCGAATGCTCGAAATCGACATCGATGTCCGGCGGCTCGCGACGCTCCTCGGACAGGAAACGCTCGAACAGGAGATCGACCTTGGTGGGATCGACCGAGGTGATACCAAGCACATAGCAGACGGCGGAATTGGCTGCCGACCCGCGCCCCTGACACAGGATATTCTGCGTGCGCGCGTAACGGACAATGTCGTGAACGGTCAGGAAATAATGCGCGTAATCGAGCTTCCTGATCAGCGCCAGTTCCTTGTGCAGGGCTCTCTGCACATTCTCGGGCACGCCATCAGGATAATGCTTGCACGCGCCTTCAGAGGTCAGATTCTCCAGATGCTGCTGCGCGGTCTTGCCGGGCGGCACCGGCTCGTCGGGATATTGATATTTCAGTTCGTCGAGAGTGAAGGTGATGCGGTTTGCAAAACGCATCGTCTCCGCGATGGCATCGGGATAGCCACGAAACAGCCGCACCATTTCATAAGCCGGTTTCAGATGCCGTTCGGCATTAGCTTCAAGGCGCCGGCCGGCCGCATCGATGTTGGTCTTTTCGCGGATGCAGGTCAGCACATCCTGCAAGGGTCGGCGCGCGGGATGGTGATAAAGCACCTCATTGGTGGCGAGTAGCGGCACGCGCGCCGTCATCGCGACCGTCTGCAGGCGCGCCAGCCGCCGCTTGTCGTCACCGCGATAAAGCAGGCTCGCCCCCAGCCAGACGCCATCCGCATCGCTTTGCTTCAGTCGGTCCAGAATTGTCAACGCAGCGGAGGGATCGAACCGGTGCGGCAACGCCAGAACCAGAAGCTGACCTTTGGCGAATTCGACAAAGTCATCCAGCCCGAGGTGGCATTCTCCCTTCTCCGCCGCCCGCTTGCCGCGCGTCAGCAACTGGCAAAGCCGGCCGTAAGCCGCACGATCGCGCGGATAAACCAGAATGTCCGGCGTGCCATCGAGAAAAACAAGCCGCGTGCCAATCAGAAGCTTCGGCTTATGCGTCAGCTTGTCATTCTCCAGTTCGCTATAGGCACGCACCACACCAGCCAGCGTATTGCGATCAGCAATGCCGATGGCGGGAAGGCCTAACTCACTCGCCTGATGGACGTACTCCTGCGGCTGCGATCCACCGCACAGGAAGGAAAAATTGGTGGTGATGCCGATTTCGGCATAGGCCGGATCATTCATGCGAACATTCCGTGCATGAACCAGTTCGGCCGCGATCCGGCTTTCGCGCCCTGCTCGCCATAGAGACCGTCGCGATACAGCCAGAAGCGCAAGCCCTGATCGTCCTCGATCCTGAAATAGTCTCGCGTCGGCATATCGGTCTGGCTTCGCCACCATTCCATGGCGATCCGTTCCGGGCCTTCGGCGCGCACCACAGTATGAGAGGCGCGCCGCCAGATGAATTTAGCCGGCGGGCCATCCGGCACCGTCGCGAACGGCACCGTGATTTCCTCCGGCCGCTCCAGTAGCCGCAACGGGCGAAGCGGCGGCTCAGCCTCGATCCGCTCCGGCCATGCAGCGTGTCCTGCCGCTTCGAGGCTCTGTTGCGCGGGCACGCTCAGCATCGCACGTTCAGGAATGTGGATGTCCTGCGGCAGATGCACCATGACGCGATGGCCGCCGATGCGCGCGGCGATGCGATCGATCAGCGCGGCGACTTCATCGTTGTCCTGGGCATGCGTGTCGAAATCGCGTTGCTCCTGCACCACAGTCTCGACCCGGCTGGCAGCGAGGCGAATGAGATCGAAGCCGAAACCCGGATCGAGGGGATCGTTCAAGGCATCGAGCTTTTCCCGGAACAGACGCTCGATGAAGCTCGCGCGCGTCACCGGCTGCCCGGCGTCCACCGCGATCGCTCGCACGGCGCCATCAGTGCGGAAGAAGGTCGCCTCCAGCCGTCGCGCACCCTTGCCCTGCTTCTCCATCGCTGTAACCAGCATATGCGCAAGCCCGGAGAGCGTTTCCGCGATCACGCCGTTGGTCGCGACCGGCTCGGCAAAGCGGCGCTCGGCCATGTAATCCGGCACCGGTTTGCGTGGATTGATTGGCGCATCGCCTTGCCCGAGCGCCTGCCGGACCAGAGTAGTGAAAGCCGCGCCGAAACGCGCAGTGATCTCATGCGGCTCGCGCGCGGCAACATCGCCGATGGTCTTGAGCCCGGCGCGATGCAATCCCCGCGTGATTGCTTCGTCCGTGCCGAGCGCGAACAGCGGCAGCGGCTTCACGGCTTCGGCCTCCTCGCCGTCACGCACGATGCGGCCGTGCTCATAGTGTTTCAGCGTGCGCGCGCAAATCGAAGTGCCGGCAATCGCCGCGCTCACCATGAATCCTTGCGTCCGCAAAGCCTCGCTGATCGTCCGCAGCATTGCGGCCTCGCCGCCGAACAGATGGGCGCATCCGGTGATGTCGAGACACAGACCATGCGGCGGATCGAGCGCCACCAGCGGCGTGAAGCGATCGCACCAGTCGGCGATGGCATCGAGCAGCGCGGCGTCGGCCACTTCATCCGCGTCGAACACTTCAACATCCGGACAGATCGCCCGCGCATTGGCGAGCGGCAAACCCGGCTCAAGGCCGATCCGTGCCGCCGCATCGTTGACCGCGGAAATCTGCAGCGCATTGCTCAGCTTCGCGACAACCACCCACGGTTTGCCCGGATCGGGTGAACTGCTATCCGGCGCGACGGCGTTGCGCCATGCCAGGCGCTTCAAACGATCGGTCGGCAGGCGTGGCAGCCACAGGCTGAGAATACGTCGCCGGTTCACGGAAGAGGCACTCATCACAATTCCACTCCATGATCCATTGGCCAGTCTGGCCATGACGGTTGCGGACAAGCTGAACGTCGAGCATCGGCGCTCCCCAATCCGCGATCGGCAATGACGGCACGGGGCGGACGATCCAGCGGGTTTCGGCGGTACTGATCGCGGGCGGCGCGGAGGAGCGCAGCATCAGGCAGGTCACGCCGGAGGCTTGCGCGGCGAGCGCGAGCTTGCGGCTCGCGACGAGGTCGAACCTTTTCACCTCGCCCCACAGATCGAGCACCACGGCGCCGAGGGCATCGCAGGCCAATGCGTCGGCGGTGATCCGCAGCGCGGTGTCGGCATCCCTCGCCCGTACCGTCACCACCTGACGCGGATCGAGGCCAAGTTCGCAAAAACCACTCATCGCGACCTGCCCCACTTCGGCCTCAATGAAATCATGACGAATCCAGAGCAGCGGCCGCCGCCGTGCCAGCCGTCCGGCCAGCCCGGTAACGAACCCGGTAGCGGATGCGGTGTGGCGGCTCTCCAGCGCAAAGACTTCATGCAGCGCGCCGCGGATCAGGCCGCCCTGCAGGGTCGCGTCGACAGCCGGATGACCGAGTTCGACACGCGCGACACCTTGCGATGTCCCGCCCGCTTCAATTCGGCTGATCGTTCCCCGCAGGGACGCAAGCATGCTCATGCGCGCGCCAGTCATGCGCCGCTCCCAGGATCGTTTGACCGGTCGTCTTGTCTGGAGACAGAACCAACGGCCAGTTCATTTGTTCATGATATGTTCTAATATAAAACTAATGTCGGGTGGCGAGTCAACTGAAGTCTTTCATCGATTTTCATAAATAAAACCAACGAGATGGCAGGAACATTCCAACCCTGCGGAGACTTGACCCTGAAGTCGAGAGAAAACGCCATGCCAAATGCTCCCTCCCTGTCCGTGCTCCGCGAAGAAGCTGCAGACTGCCGCGCCTGCCATCTATGGAAAAACGCAACCCAGACTGTATTCGGCGAAGGCCCGCGCCATGCGCCCATCATGCTGGTCGGCGAACAGCCCGGCGACAAGGAAGACCTTGCCGGCAAACCGTTCGTCGGGCCCGCCGGCCAGATGCTTGATCGAGCGCTGGAGGAAGCCGGGATCGCACGCGACAAGGTTTACGTCACCAACGCGGTCAAGCATTTCAAATTCGTGCCGCGCGGCAAGGTCCGCCTGCACCAGAAGCCTAACACGCCGGAAATCAGAGCCTGCCGTCAGTGGTACGAGCGCGAGCGGGCCGCCATCAATCCGGCGCTGGTCGTGGCGATGGGTGCAACCGCCGCGCAGAGCGTGTTCGGCAAGATCACGCCGATCGGCAAAAACCGCGGTCATCTGATCGACCTCGACGACGACGCCAAGGCGCTGGTGACGGTCCATCCGTCCTACCTGTTGCGGGTGCCCGATGCGGATGCCAAAGCGCGCGAGTATGCGAATTTCGTCAGGGACCTGAAGATCGCGTCAACGTTCCTGCACAAAATCCACCGCGCCGCTTGAGCGTGCGTGCAAGTTGAGCGCAGCTGCGAGTGAACGTTACGACACGACACCACACCACGATCACCGGCGGCGCTTGTCGCAACCGCCGGTGACCATCGTCGCAGAACTCAGGCGGCCAGCGCTTCCGAATTGACCGCCGACATCGCAATGCCGGTCAGCGCCTCGTCGGTCTTGTGTTCCTGCTTCAGCGTCTCGTCGAGCAACTGCGCAGCCTCGGTCATGCCGAGCTTGGTCGCCCACGCCTTGAGAGTTCCATAGCGCGAGATTTCGTAGTGCTCGACGGCCTGCGCCGCTGCGAGTAGTCCGGCGTCGAGTGCTTCGCAGCCCTTGTACTCGTCCATAATTTCCTTGCCCTCGTCGAGGATACCAAGAATTGCATCGCAGGTCTTGCCGCGCGCCGGCTTATCGAGCAGATCGAAAACCTTCTCCAGCCGATCGACCTGTCCTTCGGTCTCGTGCAGATGCTTTTCAAAGGCCGCACGCAGATCGGGAGAATGCGCGGCTTTCGCCATCTTCGGGAGAGCCTTCATAATGTGCTTTTCCGCGAAGTAGATGTCCTTCAGCGTGTCGAGAAACAGGTCGTGGAGATCCTTGTCCTTTGTCGCGGTCATGTGCGTCGCTCCGTTGATGGCGGGTGATAACCGCTTCTCAACGCGACCTGACCGACATCGTTCCTGTGTCAGCTATCCGACCAATCAGCCCGCGAGCTGGGTCTCGACCAACCTGATCCAGTAGGACGAACCATAGACAATGGCGTCGTCATTGAAGTTGTAGGACGGATGGTGAAGCCCGGCGCTGTCGCCGTTGCCGACGAAAACAAAGGCGCCAGGCCGCTGCTCGAGCATGTAGGCGAAATCTTCTGCGCCCATCATCGGCGGAATTTCCGTCGATACGTTGGCCGTACCCGCAACCTCGGTCGCGACCTGAACTGCGGTATCGACCTGATCGGCGTGATTGACCAGCACCGGATAGCCGCGCACGTAGTCGAGCGAGATTTTCGTACCGGACAGTTGTGCGACACCCGCAACCACCTCACGCACCCGCTTCTCGGCAAGTTCCCGAACCTCGGCGGTGAGCGTGCGCACAGTGCCGCTCAATGTCGCGGTCTGCGGCAGGACGTTGTTGGCGTGCCCGGCGTGAAACTCGCACATCGATACCACGGCGGATTCGAGCGGATCGACGCTGCGCGATACAATCGATTGCAACGCTGTGACAAGTTGCGCGCCGGCCAGCACCGTATCGATGCTTTTGTGCGGACGCGCGGCATGACCGCCGACACCCTCGATCTTGATCTTAATGTGGTCGGTCGCCGCCATGGTTGGCCCCGGCCGGGTCGCGAAGGAACCGATCGCCATGCCGGGACTGTTGTGCATGCCGTAAACCTGATCGATCTGGAAGCGATCGAACAGGCCGTCGCGGATCATCGCGGCAGCGCCGGCGCCGCCCTCTTCTGCCGGCTGGAAAATCACCACCGCATCGCCAGCGAAATTGCGCGTCTCGGCAAGATAGCGCGCCGCGCCGAGCAGCATAGCAGTATGTCCGTCATGGCCGCAGGCGTGCATCTTGCCCGGAACAGTCGAGCTGTAGGCGACGCCGGTTTCTTCCTCGATTGGCAGCGCGTCCATGTCGGCACGCAATCCAATACCCTTGAGGCCACCGCCATTCGCGGGCTTCCGTCCCCTAATCACGCCGACCACACCGGTTTTGCCGAGCCCGATGGCCACTTCGTCGCAGCCGAATTCTCTCAGGCGATCCGCCACGAATGCCGCAGTGCGATGAACATCATACATCAGTTCGGGATGCGCATGGAGATCGCGACGCCAGGCCATGATGTCGGGCTGTAGATCGGACACGCGGTTGACGATGGGCATGGGAAGGCTCACGGCGGGAAACGATGCGACGAAGGTAGCATGACCGTGCCGCAGACCCAATATCGCCGCACAAGCAAAGTGCGCTTAACGCTCTGTACAGCAATGGTCCGCCGGGGCCATAACGGCCTCGCAAGCAGCACGTTAGGGACGGAAAAGAGATGGCCAAACGCCTCGAAGGAGATTTTGACTACATTATCGTCGGCGCCGGGACCGCCGGCTGCATCATGGCGAACCGCCTCTCCGCCGATCCGAGCAAGCGCGTGCTGATCCTCGAGGCCGGCGGCCGCGACAACTGGATCTGGTTTCACATCCCGGTCGGCTATCTGTTCGCCATCGGCAATCCGCGCTCGGACTGGATGTTCAAGACCGAGCCCGAGCCCGGTCTCAACGGCCGCTCATTGTCCTACCCGCGCGGCAAGGTGATCGGCGGCTCCTCCGCAATCAACGCGATGATCTCGATGCGCGGCCAGTCCGCCGACTACGACCACTGGCGGCAGCTTGGCCTGACCGGCTGGGGCTGGGACGATGTGCTTCCCTCCTTCAAAAGACTCGAAGATCATTTCCTCGGGGCCAGCGACATTCACGGCGCCGGCGGCGGGTGGCGGATCGAGGCGCCGCGCCTGTCATGGAAAGTGCTCGACGCGGTTGCCGATGCCGCGGCCGAAATGGGAATCCGCAAGACGCCGGATTTCAATACCGGCAACAATGAAGGCGTCGGCTACTTCCACGTCAACCAGAAACGCGGGCGGCGCTGGTCGTCGGCGCGCGGATTTCTCAAACCGGCGCTGCCGCGCCAGAACCTGCGTCTCGAAACCGACGTTCTGACGGATCGCCTGATCATCGAAAACGGCCGCGCCGTCGGCGTGCGTTTCCGTCAGGGTGGTGAGCCCGTCGAAGCACGCGCGCGCGGCGAAGTCATCCTGTGCGCAGGCTCGATCGGCTCGGTACAGGTCCTGCAGCGCTCGGGCATCGGCCCCGCCGAATGGCTGTCCCAAGCCGGTATCGAGGTCGTGCTCGACAAGCCGGGCGTCGGCCGCAACCTGCAGGATCATCTGCAGCAGCGCGCGATCTACAAGGTCGAAGGCGTCAAGACGCTGAACGAGACCTACTACAATCTGTTCAAGCGCGGCTGGATGGGTGTCGATTACGCGCTACGCCGCCGTGGTCCGCTGACCATGGCGCCATCGCAGCTCGGCATCTTCACGCGCTCGGATACGCGCCGCGAACGCGCCAACATTCAGTTTCATGCGCAACCGCTGTCGCTCGACAAGTTCGGAGATCCGCTGCATCACTTTCCGGCGATTACGATCAGCGCCTGCAACCTGCAGCCGACCTCGCGCGGCGAAATTCGCATCCGCTCCGCGACGCCCGACGAGAAGCCATCCATCGCGCCCCATTATCTCTCCACTGATGAAGACCGTCAGGTTGCCGCCGATGCAATCCGCGTCACCCGCAAGCTGATGAAGCAGCCCGCACTTGCGCGCTATCACCCGCAGGAATATCTCCCCGGCCCGTCCGTCGGCGACGATGACACGTCGCTTGCCAAGGCTGCCGGCGACATCGGCACCACAATCTTCCATCCGGTCGGCACGGCGAAGATGGGCACCGCCAGCGACCCGTCGGCCGTGGTCGACGAACGGTTGCGCTTCCACGGCATCGAGCGGCTGCGCGTGGTCGACGCATCGGTGATGCCGACGATCACATCGGGCAACACCAACACGCCGACCGCGATGATCTCCGAGAAAGGCTCGGCGATGATCATCGAGGACGCGCGGTAGAGACCTGACCTCATCCTGAGGAGCGGCCAGTCGGCCGCGTCTCGAAGGATGAGTTGGTCAATTCGATCAGCGCCTCATGGTTCGAGACGCGACGCAAGGGCGTCGCTCCTCACCATGAGGATAAACGTCGCTCACGGCCGCATCGCAAGGCGCGTCGGCCCGGGCGTGCGCAGCGGTTCGGCAAGACGCGCGAACTCGCACAACAGCGAGCGCGTCTTGCGCGGATCGATGATCTCCTCGACCCAGAACTTCTCGGCCGAGCGGAATGGCGAGCGCAGCCGGTTCAATCGTTCCTCGATCTCCGCCATCTTCGCCTTCGGATCATCCGCCGCATCGATCTCGGCGCGATAGGCCGCCTCGATGCCGCCTTCGAGCGGCAGCGATCCCCAGTAGGCCGACGGCCACGCATAGCGCATCGAGTACTTGTTGGCGGGCTGATGCACAACGCCAGCAACGCCGAACGTATTGCGCACAATGATCGTGCACCATGGCACCGTGCTCTGGTTTACCGCCGCCATCGCGCGGACACCATGCTTGATGGTCGCGGTCTTTTCCGCATCAAGCCCAATCATGAAGCCCGGACAATCCATCAGGTAGACCACCGGCAAGTGAAAGGTTTCGGCCAGGTCGACATACTTGATGACCTTCTGGCACGCGTCCGCCGTCCATGAACCGCCGTAGATATACGGATCGCTTGCGAGCAGCAGCACCGCTCGCCCCTCCAGCCGCGCAAAACCGGCAATGACCGAGCGGCCGAAATTCTGGCTCATCTCGAAGAACGAGCCTTTATCCACGACCGATTCGATGATCGGCCGCATCTTGTAGATCTGCTTGCGACTGCGCGGCACGACGTTCAGCAACGCTTCATCGGCCCGCTCGGGATCGTCGTCGCACTTGATCGTCGGCGGCACGTCATACACCGATGACGGCAGGTACGACAGGAATCGACGCGTGCAGGCGAATGCCTCCTCTTCCGTATCGACCGCATGATCGACCCCGCCAGCTTTGGTCTGGATCTGCCAGCCACCAAGCCCCTGTTTGTCGAGCGATTGTCCAAGACGAGCGACCACCGGCGGACCGGCCACGAACATCGCCGACTCTTTTGTCATCACCGAGTAATGGCTCGCGGCCAGTCGGGCAGCACCGAGGCCAGCGACCGAACCGAGTCCCAGCCCGACCACTGGAACATGCGACAGATTGCCGGTCGTGTAGGCGTACCAGCGCGTGCCGCCGACGCCGCCGGGAAGATTCGCTGCGCCACGGGTTTCGATCGTCTTCACCGATCCGCCGCCGCCCGAGCCTTCGATGACGCGAATGATCGGCAGGCGGAAGTCGTGCGCCATCTCTTCGGCCATCAGCGGCTTCGCGGAGATCGACGCATCCGCCGAACCGCCGCGCACGGTGAAGTCGTCACCGACAACGACCACGGGCCTGCCGTCGATCTTGCCGCGCCCGAAAACGCAGTTCGCTGGCGTCAATGTTTTGAGATCGCCATTGGCCTCGTATTCCCCAATGCCGGACACCGCGCCGACCTCGTGGAACGTTTTCGCATCGAGCAAGCCGTCGATACGCTCGCGAACCGTCAACCGTCCTTGATCGTGCTGCCGCTTGACCTTATCGACGCCGCCCATCTCCCTCGCAAAGGCCTCGCGCTGTGCAAGTTCATCGAGTTCCGGCTTCCAGTTCATCCACACGCTCCTGTTCTTGCTCTTGTCGTCTCGTTACACACAACCCGCGCTCACCGACACAGCGAACGCTGCGGCGGACTGGCAGGAAGTTCATCTTCTGCTTGATGGATTCTGCGGAACGCCGATTCAGCGCGAGACGTATCGCAGGTCACTGCCACGATGGCGATGTCATGTTCCGCAGAGCAGAATAAAGTTTCCTCTTGCAGAACAAGCTAGCGCAGGCGATCTTTCGTCACAACAACAAGCCGCGCTTGCAGGCGTCGTCGGCTTGCATGACACGGTTGAGGGATGGAATGGCGGACATCAAGATCACGACCGAAGTTGCGGGACGCATCTGTGCGCTTCCGCTCAACGAAGGCAGCACCATCAACAACGGCGACGAGATTGCATTCGTCGAAGCCATGAAGATGGAGATACCGGTGCCGTCTACGGCATCCGGAAAGCTGAAATCGCTTCTGGTCAAGATCGACGACGTGGTCTCCGAAGACCAGGTCGTCGCGATCGTCGAAGCCTAGAACGTATCTATTGACGATGTCATCGGCGCTTTCACTTGCCGTGGGGCGCGACAATCTGTCTAGTAACTGGAGGTCGATTGCGTCATCCGCGACACGATGACATGATCCAGAAAAACACCATTCGCAAAAGCGAAGGCACACAGGAGGGAGCACTAAATGAACAAAAGCGAGAATCGTATTTCGTTTGCAGCTAGCTCGTTTGCGACATTGGCACTTGCAGGCGCGGCGTTTGCCGCACTGACCCCCGCTCATGCGGACGTCAAACTGCCGTCGACGCTGACTTTCACGGCCTACGATACCGGCACTTCGGGTTTCAACATCGCGGTTGGCGTCGGCAAGGCGCTGAAGGACAAATACGGTTCCGACGTTCGCGTTCTTCCGGCCGGCAACGACGTTGCTCGTCTGGCGCCGCTGCGCGCCAAACGCGCCGTGCTGTCATGGATGGGCACCGGTGACTACTTTGCGCAGGAAGGCGTATTCGACTTCGGCGCGAAGGAATGGGGCCCACAGCCGTTGCAGATGACGCTGTCGACGATCGACTGCAACGGCCTGTCTGTAGGCGTCGCCGCCGATGCTGGCGTCAAGAAATGGGAAGACTTCCGCGGCAAGCGTCTCGGGTTTGTCGTCGGTTCCCCCGCACTCAACCAGAACGCGCTTGCCATCATCGCCTATGCTGGCCTGAGCCAGAAGGACGTCAAGGTCGTCGAGTTCGCGAGCTACGGCGCGATGTGGAAGGGCGTGATCAACAACGACGCCGACGCTGCATTCGGCTCGACGGTGACCGGCCCCGCGAAGGAACTGGAGACCTCTCCGCGCGGGATCGTCTGGCCCGAATTGCCACCCGACAACAAGGAGGCATGGGCGCGCGTGAAGGAGGTCGGCGCGTTCTTCACACCGCACAAGACAACTTGCGGCGCGAACATCAAGGCGTCTGCGCCGTTGCAGCTCGCCACCTACCCCTACCCGATTGCTACGGTCTATGGATCACAGCCGGAAGCTGAGGTCTACGCGTTGACCAAGGCGATGATCGAGACCTATCCGGGCTACAAGGATTCCGCCCCCGGTGCCTCCGGTCTCGATGTGAAACAGCAGATCCGACAGTGGGTCATTCCGTTCCATCCGGGCGCCGTCAAAGCCCTGAAGGAAGCCGGTGTGTGGACTGCCGAAGATCAGGCGCACAATGATGGCCTGATCAAACGCCAGGGCGTGCTTGCCGCTGCATGGAAAGCCTATCAGGCTTCCAACCCGCCAGACGACAAGGCCGAATACCTCAAGGGCTGGATGGCCGCACGCAAGGATGCCCTTGCCAAGGCCAAGATGCCGAACGGATTCGACCACTAAATTCGTCTCGCTGGCCATTTTCGGACGCAGCAATAAGTCACGGGTGATTCATGGCGCCAGCCTCGTCCGATAACACTTCGCTATCGGCATCCACCTCATCGGTGGATGCCGCCCTCGCCACAGACCCTCGCAAGATCGAGTTCGAGGATCCGCATGCCGGCATGCAGGAAGCGGAAGTCACGCGCGTCCGCACCCTGACCGGCCACTGGCGGATGGCGCTGATCATCGCGACCGCCGCGACGATCTTCCTGTGCATCAACCAGCAGTTCGCCCTGCGCTTCTTCGTCGACTACACCCAGCTCAACACCGAATACTTCTACCTTCTGATCGCGCTGATGCTGCCGTTCACGTTCCTCATATTTCCCGGAACAACCACGGCGCCGCTCGATCGCATCCCCTGGTACGACCTCGCTCTCGCGGGAGCGACGTTCCTTGCCTCAATCTGGCTGATGATGCACATCCGCGATGCTGCACAGCTCGGCTGGGAGTTCGCCGGCGCACCGCAGAACGTGATCGCGGCCGGCATCGTGATGTGGGCCATGCTGCTTGAGGCGCTGCGGCGCACCGGCGGCTGGAGCCTGCTGCTCAGCGTGTTTCCGTTCACGGTCTACCCGCTGTTCGCGGAGGCCAGTTGGCTAGGCCCCTTCCGGGGAACGCAATCGACGCTCGAACAAGCCACTGCCTATCACGTGCTGTCGGGCGAAAGCCTGCTCGGTATTCCAATTCAGGCCTTCGCCGACACCGTGATCGGCTTCCTGGTGTTCGGCACCGCGCTGATGATGACCGGCGCCGGCAAGTTTTTCATCAACCTCTCCTTCGCGATGTGCGGCACGTTCCGTGGTGGCGCTGCCAAGGTCTGCATCTTCGCCAGCGGTCTCCTCGGCATGATGTCGGGCTCGATCATCTCGAACGTGCTGACCGCCGGCACCATGACCATTCCAGTGATGAAGAAAAGCGGCTTCCGCGCGTCCTATGCCGCAGCGATTGAAGCCTGCGCCTCGACCGGCGCCGTGCTCGCGCCACCGGTGATGGGCGCAACCGCGTTCGTGATCGCGCAGTTCCTGAATATTAGCTACGCCGAAGTCGCGATGGCGGCAATCATCCCGGCAGCTCTGTATTATTTCGGACTGTTCATGCAGGTCGACTCCTACGCCGCGCGCCACGGCCTCGAAGGTATCCCGCGCTCCGAATTGCCAAAGGTATGGGATACGATCAAGGACGGCTGGTACTACGTTTTCGTCATCGCGCTGCTCATCATTATGCTGCTCTACTTCAAGCGTGAGAGCCATGCGCCGTTCTATGCGACGGCCTTGCTTCTGGTCCTGAACCAGCTCTTCTCCAAGGAAACGCGGTGGACGTTTGCGACCATCAACAAATTCCTCGAAGTGAATGGGCGGACATTCGTCGAACTCGTCGGCATCCTTGCCGGTTGCGGTCTCCTGATCGGCGCATTCTCGATGACCGGCGTGGTCTCCAGTCTCGCCAACGACCTGCTGCGGATCGCCGGTGAAGATGCGTTTCTGCTGCTGGTGATGTGCGCCTTCACGAGCCTCGTGCTCGGCCTGGGGCTGACCACTACGGCTTGTTACATCTTCCTCGCCATTCTGGTGGCGCCGGCGCTCGAAAAGCTCGGCCTCAACCGGATGGCAGTCCACATGTTCATCTTCTATTGGGGCATGTTGTCATCGATCACCCCGCCGGTTGCGATCGCTTCGTTCGCGGCCGCCGGCATCGCCGGTTCGCCCGCGATGAAGACCGGATGGGAATCGATGTGGGTCGGCAGCATCATCTACTTCATCCCGTTCTTCTTCGTGCTGAACCCTGCCCTCGTGTTGCAGGGACCAAGCCCCTATCTCGAGGCGCTTGGTCTGCTCGGGCTCGCGGCCTTCGGTACGCTGTTCATCTGCGGCGGCATCCAAGGCTATCAGGTCGGCGTCGGCAACCTCAAGAAAGCCGGCTCACTTGAATGGCCGCTGCGAGTCCTGCTGGTGATCGGCGGCTTCATCATCGCCACGCCCGGCGGCGGCATCATGCCTCTCTCACAACTCCAGATCACGTCGCTGGGTTTAGCAATCCTGGTCCCGACAATAGCAATTGGCCTGATGCTCGTGCGCTGGCGCAAATCACCGGCCACTGTCCAGTCGTCCTGAGGCCTTCAAGCCTCCGGGGCCCGATTATGGCAAATTGAAGTCAGGGCGCGACTTCGAATCAATTGAAAAACAAATCGCGGTTCCGCCGCGATGACACACTTTGCTGATTTCTTTGGTGCCCGCTTGTAACGCGGTGCGATGCTGCTGGCATTCCCGACGCAGGTGCCTATAGTTTATGCCAACTCTTACTGCAGACCCACCAAAGGAATACAATGCTCAAAACGATTCTGATCGCGACGCTATTTGCGTCCGCCGCTACTGGCGCGCTGGCCCAGGCCCCCAACCGCAGTGGCACGCCGCAGGAACAGAAGGCGTGCGCAAAGGACGTTTCACGCTATTGCCGCACTGTCATGAATGATTCCGACCTCGTCATCCTCTCGTGCCTGCAGCAGCATCGCCCCAAGATCAGCAAGGCTTGCAACGCCGTCCTGGTAAGCCACGGTCAATAAGCGGTTCGCAGAGAGATACGAAAAACCCGCCGCAGCATGCGGCGGGTTTTTCGATTCGGGGCCTTGCAATCATCCCTCAGGCCGATTTACGGACCGCGTTGTCCATCAGCGTCTTGCCGAGCGACCAGACAGCGCCAGGAACACGATGGCTGGCTTCGATCACAGTATCGAACGACGATTCGATCCAGGCGCTATCCTCGTCATTGATCACCAGCGGCGGCAGCAGCTTGATGGTGTGGCTGGCGTGACCGGCAACCTGAGTCAGGATCTTGTGGTCCTTGAACAGCGGAATGGTGATGAGCTGACAGAACAGCCCCTTGCTGGCGGCTTCCAGCAAATTCCATGACGCTTTCAGCCTCAGCGATTTCGGCGGACCGAACTCGACGCCGATCATCAGCCCTTTGCCACGCACGCTCTTCAACAACTCGTATCGCGGAATCATGGCGTTCAGCGCCGCCATCAACCGCTCTCCTTGCGCCGCGGCGTTCTCGATCAGCTTTTCCGATTTGAGAACCTCAAGCGTGGCAATGCCGGCGGCCATCGCCAGATCGTTCTTGGCGAAGGTCGAGCCGTGCACCACAGCACGATCCATCCGGTCGAAAATCTTGTCGAAGATCGACTTGCGGGTCAGCACTGCGCCGACCGGAACATGGCCGCCCGACAGCGACTTCGACAACAGCACCATATCGGGTTCGACATTCCAGTGTTCGACCGCAAGGAAGCGACCGGTTCGGCCCATGCCACTTTGGATCTCATCGGCAACGAAAATCGTGCCGTAGCGTTTGCACAGCGCAGCTGCACCGGGCAGGAAGTCATCGGACGGGATGTTCACGCCCTTGCCCTGGATTGGTTCGACGATGAACGCCGCGACCTGACGCGACATCAGAGCTTTTTCCAGTGCAGCAAGGTCATTGAAAGGAATGACTGTGCAATCCGGCAGCAGCGGCCCGAAGCCGCCGCGGAAATTGGCATCGTCGGTCAGTGACAACGAGCCATAGGACAGGCCGTGATAGGCATGATCGCAATACACGATGCCGGGCCGCCCGGTCGCGCCGCGCGCAAACTTGATCGCAGCTTCGACACATTCGGTTCCGGAATTCGCGAAGAACACCTTGTCCATATATGGAACATGAGCGATCAGCCGCTCGGCGAGCACACCGGCCAATGTGGAGAGGTCGAGCTGAACAAGATTGGGCAGTTCGCTGTCGAGAACGCTCTTGAGCGCATCCCGAATCACCGGATGGTTCCGCCCCACGGCGAACACACCAAATCCGCTCAAAAGATCGAGATAACGGTCACCGTCGCGGTCGAAAAGATAAGGGCCCTGCCCGCGCTGAAAGCCGACATCGTATCCGATAGTCTTGAGAACCCGGACAAGCTGTTCATTCAAATAACGCGTGTGAAGAGTATTGCGCTGAAACTGGCGGTCAGCGAACATCTCGGAAATGTCTAGATTTGGCTTCACCATGAGTTACATAGTTCGTTTGAGGGGCTGCTAGTCAACCTAAAAAAGTTGCTGTGGCGTTTTGCCCGGTACCGGAACATCTGGCGGTGTATTGGATTTAGTTACGTTGCGCTGCACGCGAGGATTCATGCGAAAAATAGCCTGGTCTGGAATGTTCCTGCTTGCCGCTCTCGGTTCGGCCCACGCCGCGGAGCCGATTGGTGAATGGCAGGTCGAAGAGAAAGTCGCCACCATCAAGATCGTTGACTGCGATGGCCACCTGTGGGGCGTCGTGGCGTCGGAGGTCAAGCCCGGTGTCGACAGCAAGAATCCGGACAAGGCCAAGCGCGGACGACCGACCCTTGGAATGCCAATCCTGCTCGGCATGAGCAAGTCGACCGAGGAAAAGAACCGCTGGGATGGCAAGATCTACAACGCCAAGGACGGCGAGACCTACAAAGCCTCCATCACGCTGAAATCACCCAACAGCCTCCGGGTCGAGGGGTGCTACGTCTGGCCGCTCTGCGGCGGCCAGACCTGGACCCGTGTGGCCGAGACTGCGCCCGCGACCGTGGCTACTCCGAAAGCACCGCCGAAGACGGTCGGCTCGAAGACCACCCCGCGGAAGTCCGCTACCGGACCTGCGGCGGCACCCACCTCCGAAACAGCAGTCTCGGAAGTGTGCTCACTTCCCGAGGTCACGGGGACGACCCATTAGAGCGGGCTGAAACAGTACCGCCGCGGCGAGCGTCGTCACCAGCGACAACGCCATCAGCTTGCCCATGCTCGACGTCCCCGGGTGGCTCGACAGCCAGAGGCTGCCGAACGCGGTCGCGGTCGTCATCGCGCTGAAGAAGACTGCGCGCGTCAGACTGGATTGCAGCAGATCGGTCTGCCCTGCCCGCCACGCCGTGACGTAGTAGATCTTGAAGGCAACGCCGACGCCGAGCAGCAACGGCAGCGCGATGATATTGGCGAAGTTCAACGGCATGCCGATCAGCACACAAATCTCCAGTGTCACCACGCCGGCCAGAATAAGCGGCACCAGTGTCAGCAGGACATCGCCGATTCGGCGCAGGACGATGTAGAGCAATATCGAGATCGACAGCAGGGCCCAGCCACCGGCCTGGATGAAGGCCAGCACGATGGTTCGTCCCGATTCCAAGATCGAGATCGGACCACCCGTTGCGGTGGGCTCAACCTTCTGGACCGCAGCAGCGAACTTGCGCAGCGTTTCGTTGTCGTTCGGATCGCCCTTGGGCTGAGCCTCGACGCGTGCGCGCCCGTCAGCCGTAATCCAGTCGTCTGCGAGCGTTTTCGGCAGATTCTGTTCGGTGATGGGCTGCGCTTTCAGCGAATCCTGAATTTGTCCGAATAACACCTTCATCGGCGTCAGAAACACCGCCGCAACCTTGTCGCGCAAAGCCTTGTCGGATTGCGCAATCTTGAGCAGTTGCTCGGCAAGCCGGTTCATCGCGGCCGCGGTTTCGGCGTTTGATTTCGGCGCCATGCGCCAGAGCGTTTCCGACGTGTGCGTCAAAGCCACGACGTTGTCGGCGTCGGTCGCCGGTTCGCCGGGTTTCGCCTTGAAGATCGGATCGAGCTGAGCTGCAGCTTTCTTGATGATCGCGAGCTTGGCCGGCTGATCCTCAGGAATGAAATTCTCAAGCGAGATGGTGCGCGCAACCTCAGGCACCTTCGACAACCGCTCCTGAACCTCCTTGGCCTGCGCAAGCGACGGCGCCAATACGCTAACAGCGTTGGTGCCGGTGTTCGGATCGCGCCGCAGGTCGAGGTAGGTTGCGACCGACTCCACCTTCGGGCTGCGCAGGTTCATCGGATTGAAGTCGAAGTGCAGGTAGTAAAGCAGCGGCAGTCCGAGCGCGGCAAGACCAAGCGTGATCGCGATGATTGGCACACGACGCCGTTCCAGGAAACGATCGACCGGCGCCAGGAAGGCGTAACCGAGTGGCTCCTTTTCGCCAGGCGGATTGAACAGCTTGAGCAACGCCGGCAACACCGTAATCGCCGTCAGAAACGCGAGAATCATGCCGGCGCCGGCAATCTTGCCGAGTTCCGAAACACCTTCGTAGGCAGTCGGCAGGAACGACAGGAAGCCCGCCGCCGTCGCCACCGCCGCGAGGGTCAACGGCACGGCCGAGTACTCGGCGGCCTTATCGAGGGCGGATTGCAGCCCGCCGTTGGAATGACGCTCGGATCGATAGCGCACGCTGTATTGGATGCCGAAATCAACGCCCAATCCGACGAACAACACGAAGAATGCGATCGAGATCAGGTTGAATGCGCCGACAAGCATGAGGGCTACAGCAGTCGTGATCGACAAGCCTATAACCAGCGTGATGAAAACCGCCGTGATGATCTTCGGCGACTTCAGGGCGAGCCAAAGAATCCCGAGAACAATCAGAACAGTGACGAGTCCATTGAAGACCGCCCCCTCCTTCACGGTTCCGAACTCGTCATTCGCGATCGGAACCGGCCCGGTCAGCCTGACCCTTGCACTGTATTTTCCAGCGAGGTCCGCATCGGTCGCTGCCTGCCGGATCGCGTCGGTCGCGACCTTGCCCGGCTCGAGGGCCTGAAAGTCGAGGATCGGCCGCACCGTGATCAGGGCGCGCTTGTCGGCAGCGCTGAGTGGCTGCGGGCTGGTCAGGGCCCGCCAGGAGAAGGTTCCGGCTCCTGTGGTCAGAACCTGGTCGATGCTGTCAGCCACCATGTTAAGCGGCCGGGTCAGGCTTTCACGGGGAAAACGCCCCTTCTCAGCTGCCGACAGGCTGAATTCGAGAACGCCGGTCAGCCCGCGCAGGCTGGGGTCGTCGACCAGAATGTCGAAAAACGGCGCCGCCTGTTGCATCTGGCCGACCTGCTGGGCGAGTTCCTGCGTCGACAAGAACAAAAGACCGTTATTTTCGAAGAACGGCCCGCCAGCCGGCCGATGGACCGAAAGGAACTTGTCGGTCTGGGGAACCAGCCTCTTCTCGAGGGCAACACCCGCCAGATGGGCCAGCTCCGGGGTCGGCGCCTCGACGACGGCCAGAATCAAATCATGACTGCCCGGAAACGCCTTTTCGTAGGCTATTTCGCGCTGCCGCCAGTCAATATTTGGAGAAATCAGGGTGGCAACGTCAGTATTGATCGCAAAATGCCGTGAAGAATAGACCCCTGCCAGAACCGCCAATATCACGCCAAAAGCCACGGTTAGCCATGCAAAGCGCGTACAGGTTCTAACCAGGGAAACAATGGTCCTTGTCAGCACAGTTTTTCTTTCTATTTGAAGCGGTCGGCGCAGAAAAAGTGGCCGTTTTGACGTTTCGTGAGTTAACTCTGGGCGGAGCAACCGGTGCCCTTAAGTCACAGAATAGTGGCATAAGGCTAGTGGTGGCTGAGAATTACTGCTCAATAGCGGCCAGAATGCTACACTGCGGTATGTTCACGTCTTGTTCTAATGTCGCACTGGAAGACCTCGTATGACCACATCGACCCCATTGCTCGACAAAATCAAATCTCCCTCTGACCTTCGTGCCCTCAAAGAGAGCGATTTGCCACAAGTCGCAGCAGAGCTGCGTGCCGAGACAATCAATGCCGTCGCGGTCACCGGTGGACATCTGGGTTCGGGCCTTGGCGTCGTCGAACTGACCGTGGCGCTGCATCATGTTTTTAATACGCCATCCGACCGGCTGATTTGGGATGTCGGTCATCAGGCTTATCCGCACAAAATCCTGACCAATCGGCGCGACCGTATCCGCACCCTGCGTCAAGGCGGCGGCTTGTCCGGTTTCACCAAGCGCGCCGAGAGCGAATACGACTGTTTTGGCGCAGCCCATTCGTCGACCTCGATCTCCGCAGGCCTTGGCATGGCTGTGGCACGGGACCTCGCCGGTGAAAAGCGGAACATCGTCGCAGTCATCGGCGATGGCGCGATGTCTGCAGGTATGGCCTATGAGGCCATGAACAACGCGGGCGCAATGGATTCGCGCCTGATCGTCATCCTCAACGACAACGAAATGTCGATTGCGCCGCCAGTTGGCGCGATGTCGGCTTATCTCGCCCGCCTGCTCTCCGGCCGGACCTATCGCTCATTGCGCGAAATCGGCAAGCAGGTCGCCAAGCGGTTGCCGAAGTTTGTCGAGAAAGGCGCCCAGCGCGCCGAGGAATACGCCCGCGGATTGCTCTCGGGTGGCACCCTGTTCGAGGAACTCGGCTTCTACTATGTCGGCCCGATCGACGGTCACAACCTCGACCATCTGCTGCCGGTGCTGAAAAACGTGCGCGACTCCGAACAGGGCCCAATCCTGGTTCATGTCGTCACCGAAAAGGGCAAGGGTTACACCCATGCCGAGAGCGCCGCCGACAAGTATCATGGCGTGGTCAAGTTCGATGTCGCTACCGGCAAGCAAGCCAAGGCGCAGGCCAATGCACCGGCCTACACCAAGGTGTTCGGCAACAGCCTCGTCAGGGAAGCTGAGAAGGACGACAAGATCGTCGGCATCACCGCGGCGATGCCGTCGGGCACCGGCATCGACATTTTCAGCAAGGCCTTCCCCCAGCGAACGTTCGATGTCGGTATTGCCGAACAGCATGCCGTGACATTCGCCGCCGGACTTGCGACCGAAGGCATGAAGCCGTTCGTCGCGATCTATTCGACGTTCCTGCAACGCGCCTACGACCAGGTGGTGCATGACGTCGCGATCCAGAAACTGCCGGTCCGCTTCGTGATCGACCGCGCCGGTCTGGTCGGCGCCGATGGCCCGACCCATGCCGGCTCGTTCGACCTTGCCTATCTCGGCTGCCTGCCCGGCTTCGTGCTGATGGCTGCGGCCGATGAAGCCGAACTAACCCACATGGTCGCCACAGCCGTTGCGATCGACGACCGTCCGTCGGCTTTCCGTTTCCCCCGCGGTGACGGTGTTGGCGTTGATCTGCCGTCGGCCGGCGTGCCGCTCGAAATCGGCAAGGGCCGGATCGTCCGCGAAGGAAGCTCGGTCGCCCTGCTCTCGCTCGGCACCCGCCTCGCTGAATGTCTCAAGGCGGCTGACATGCTCAAGGCGCACGGTCTCACCACGACTGTCGCCGACGCCCGCTTCGCCAAGCCGATCGATACCGATCTGGTTTTGCGGCTGGCGCGCGAACACGAAGTGCTGGTGACGGTCGAGGAAGGCTCGATCGGCGGCTTCGGTGCGCAGGTTCTGCACACCCTGGCGGAGGCCGGTGCGCTTGACCGGGGCCTCAAGGTCCGGTCGATGGTGCTCCCCGACGTCTTCATCGATCAGGACAGCCCGGCGGCGATGTACGCCAAGGCCGGCCTCGACGCGAAGGGGATCGTGACCCGCGTGTTCGAGGCGCTCGGCCGTGACGCCAACATCAGCGCGGTGCAGCTTGCTTGATCAAACTCCCATGAAAGTCCTGCTCGCGCAGCCGAGAGGTTTCTGCGCGGGCGTCGTGCGCGCCATCGAAATCGTGGAGCGCGCGCTGGAGAAGTATGGCCCGCCGGTCTACGTGCGGCACGAAATCGTGCACAACAAGTACGTGGTCGAAAGTCTCAAGGCCAAGGGTGCGATTTTCGTCGAGGACCTGCACGAGGTGCCGGCCAACGCCATCACCGTGTTCAGCGCCCACGGCGTCGCCAAGAGCGTCGAGGAAGAAGCTGCGCGGCGCGACCTGCCCGTTCTGAATGCGACCTGCCCGCTGGTCACGAAAGTTCACAATCAGGGGAAGCGATATGTCGCCAAGGGGCGCACGCTGATCCTGATCGGCCACGAAGGTCACCCCGAGGTCGTCGGTACTATGGGACAGGTGCCCGGCCCTGTGATGCTGGTTCAGAGCGTCGAGGACGTTGCCGCGCTCGATCTGCCGAGCGATGCCCCGATCGCCTACATCACCCAGACCACGCTCAGCGTGGACGACACCAAGGACATCATCGCCGCATTGTCAGAGCGATTCTTGGACCTGGAGGGCCCAGATACCCGCGATATCTGCTATGCGACACAAAATCGCCAGTCTTCGGTAAGAGACCTCTCCAAGCTCGTCGATGTCATCCTCGTGGTTGGGGCGACCAACAGTTCGAATTCCAATCGCTTGCGGGAAATCGGCACCGAAGTGGGCGTTGCCAGCTACCTCATCGCTGATGGCAGCCAGCTCAATCCCGAATGGTTGAAAGGCGTCAAAACGGTTGGCATCACCGCGGGCGCGTCTGCGCCGGAAGTGCTAGTCGACGATGTCATTGACGCTTTGCGTCGAATCGGGCCGGTCACCGTGTCGGTGGTGCCGGGCCGCGAGGAGAATATCGAATTCAGGCTGCCAGCGGAGCTGACGTCGGTCGTCAGGCCCGCTTCACACCTTTGATTGAGAAAGTCGCTCGTTCATGGCCATACCGTTTTTCAAAGAGATCAAGATCGGCTCCTATCTGGTGAAGCAGAAGCTTCTCGGCCGGAAACGCTATCCGCTGGTGCTGATGCTCGAGCCGCTGTTTCGCTGCAACCTGGCGTGCGCCGGCTGCGGCAAGATCGATTACCCCGATGCGATCCTCAACCGTCGCATGTCGGCCCAGGAATGCTGGGACGCGGCTGACGAGTGCGGCGCTCCGATGGTGGCGATCCCGGGCGGCGAGCCGCTGATCCACAAGGAGATCGGTGAGATCGTGCGCGGCCTCGTGGCGCGCAAGAAGTTCGTCTCGCTCTGCACGAACGCGCTGCTGCTGGAAAAGAAACTCGACCTTTTCGAGCCGTCGCCCTACCTGTTCTTCTCGGTCCATCTCGACGGCCTGAAGGAACATCACGATCAATCGGTGTGCCAGACTGGCGTGTTCGATCGCGCTGTCTCGGCGATCAAGGCGGCCAAGGCGCGCGGCTTCACCGTCAACGTCAACGCCACCATCTTCGACAACTATCCGGCCGAGGAAATCGCGAAGTTTCTGGACTACACCACCGAGCTTGGCGTCGGCGTCTCGATCTCGCCGGGCTACGCCTATGAGCGCGCACCGGATCAGGAGCACTTCCTCAACCGCAAGAAGACCAAGGAGCTGTTCCGCGGCGTGTTCGCGCGCGGCAAGGGCAAGAAGTGGAATTTCATGCACTCCAGCCTGTTCCTCGACTTCCTTGCCGGCAACCAGGACTTCCATTGCGAACCGTGGGGCATGCCTGCCCGCAACATCTTCGGCTGGCAAAAGCCGTGCTACCTGCTCGGCGAAGGCTATGCCAAGACCTTCAAGGAGCTGATGGAAACCACTGATTGGGATTCCTACGGTACCGGCAAGTACGAGAAGTGCGCGAACTGCATGGCGCATTGCGGCTACGAGCCGACGGCGGCCAATGCAGCGATCTCTAATCCGCTCAAGGCGGCATGGGTCGCGATCCGCGGCATCAAGACCTCGGGCCCGATGGCGCCGGAGATCGACCTCAGCAACCAGCGCCCGGCGCAGTATGTGTTCTCGTCCGAGGTGCAGAAGCGCCTGTCGGAGATCCGTGCCGACGAAGCGCGCGAGAAGACTGCAAAGGCTGCCGCCAAGGCAAATGCCCAGAGCGCGACCACTGCGGCCTGAGCTCATCACATCCAAAAAAGAAAAAGGCGCGATCTCGATCGCGCCTTTTTCTTTGTCTGTCGATACGACCTAAATGGCTTCTGAAGCGGCTCACGCCTCGGCTGGTGCGAAATCCCCGCTACCATCCAGCAGCCCGCGAACGCCGCGCAGGCTGCGCAGGGCCCGCTTGAAATCGCGGCCACTGGAAACAAGCGCACGAATATCGGACGGCTTGCGCGCAATCCCGCGCATCACCTTCCAGATGTCGATGTTGCCATCCGGCTTGAGAGCAGCCGCTGCCAGCTCCGGCAGCGCGCGGTGAGCCGGGTCGCTGATCACGCGCACAGCGGCGAATGGAAGATTGTGGCGAGCGGCATAACGCGCCGCGATGTGGCTTTCCATATCGACCGCAGCGGCGCCGGTGGTGGCGCGGAGCGCGGCCTTGCCGAGCTGACCGAGCACGACCTCCTCGACGCCGACCAGAACGCCCGGCACGATCCGGTGAGGTCCGAGTTGCGGCAGCGAAACAAGCTTATCGCTGAGGGCCGCGACAGTGGACCAACGCTCGCTGGCCGTGACTACCTCGGTCGCAATCATGATATCGCCCGACTGCAGCGCCGGATCGAGACCACCGGCCACGCCGAAAGAGACGATGCCGCGCACGGTGGCGGGATCGAACGTCGTCATCAATTCGCGCAGTTGGACGGGATTGCTGCTGCTGCAGACGACCGTCAGTCCCGGCCCCGCCGCGATCTGCGCTTCCTGCTTCAGGCCGGTGACGATCAGAACCGGCAAACCGTCGTGCGCGGCGTCCCCGCCTGCCCCGATAATCACATTCCGACCCCTACGAACCCACTGTTTGTCTTGCGCAAATTCCGATAGCGCGCCAGTGCCCACAGCGGGAAGAATTTGGAATAGCCGTGGTATCGCAGATAGAACACGCGCGGGAAACCCCCACCGGTGTAATGGCGCTCATGCCACAAACCGTTGTCCTCCTGCGCCTCCACTAAGTACCTGATTCCCCGTTGGGTTGCCGGGTGGTCGACCTGTCCGGCAGCCATTAGGGCCAGCGTCGCCCAGGCGGTTTGCGAGGCCGTGGTCTCGGACCGCTCGTAGCCCTGATAGTTCAATTTGTAGCTATTTCCGTCCTCGCCCCAGCCGCCATCGGCGTTCTGGATCGACGCCAGCCAATCAACCGCCTTGCGCATCATCGGATCGTCGTGAGGCACGCCGGCGGCATTGAGCGCGCACAGCACCGACCAGGTGCCGTAGATGTAGTTCACGCCCCAGCGGCCGAACCATGAACCGTCCGCGAGTTGACTGCGGCGCAGATAATCGACGCCACGCGCCATCGCCGGCGAGTTCTCTACAGTATCGCCAAGTTGGGCCAGCATCGAGACGCAGCGCGCGGTGACATCGTCAGTCGGCGGATCGAGCAGCGCGCCATGATCCGAGAACGGAATGTTATTCAGGTAATATTCGAGATTGTCGGCGTCGAACGCCGCCCAGCCACCATCGACGCTTTGCAGGCCGAGAATCCATTCACGGCCACGCGCAATTGCCTCGTCGTATTTCGTCGCGCCATCGAGCTTCCGCGCCCGATCCATGGCCATGACCACAACGGCGGTATCGTCGAGATCAGGATAGTGCGCGTTGTTGTACTGGAATGCCCAGCCACCTGGACGCACGCCGGGCCGCTTTTCGATCCAATCACCTTCCACATCGAGCACCTGACGTGGCGCAAGCCAATCCAACGCGTCCTGCGCTGCCGTCACCTCGGTGTCGCTGCCGGATTCCAGCATCGCATGCGCGGTCAAGGCCGTATCCCAGATCGGCGAGACACACGGCTGGCAATAGGCCTCGTCATCCTTGATGACGAGCAGCTTCTCGACCGACGTGCGCGCAAGCACGTAATGCGGATGATCCTTCGGATAACCGAGCAGATCGAACATCATCACGGTGTTGGCCATCGCCGGGAAAATCGCTCCCAGTCCATCGACGCCATTGAGACGTTCGGTAACGAACGCCACCGCCTTCTTGATCGACCGCTCCCGGCTCTTTTTCGGAAACAGCGGATCGACAACGCGCAGAACCTTGTCGAGGATATCGAAGCCAGTGAACCAGAGCTGACTCTGATGCGGCGCCTTCGGCGTCGGGCCAATGGTCTTCGGGTCTTCGAGAAACAGTTCGTCGACGCCAATGCCGAGTGGGTTGCGCGCGCGCGGCTTGAACGTCATCAGCACCAGCAGCGGCACGATCACCGTCCGCGCCCAGTACGAAATCTTGGTCAGGTGGAACGGAAACCAGCGCGGCAGCAGCATGATCTCCACCGGCATCATCGGCACCGCACGCCAGGTCAGAACGCCGAACAGCGCCATCATGATGCGGGTGAACACGTTGCTCTTGGCTGCGCCACCGCGCGCCAGCATTGCCTCACGCGCTTTCACCATATGCGGCGCATCGACGGAATCGCCGATCATCTTGAGCGCGAAATACGCCTTCACGCTCGCGCTCATGTCGAACTCGTGGCCGTAGAACAGCGACCAGCCGCCATTGTCGTTCTGGATGCGGCGGAGATAATTCCCGATCTTCGCTTCAAGCTCCGCGTCAATCGGCTCGGCGAGATAGTGGCGCAGCAGCACGTATTCAGCCGGGATCGTGGCGTCGGCTTCGAGCTCGAACACCCAGTGACCATCGTCATTCCGGACATCGCGCACAGCACGGCTGGCCGAGGAAATGCTCTTTTCAAGAGCCTCGGCGGAGGGAGCACTCGCGGTGGATCGGTCGATGGTCATGATCGTCGGGGTACCTCAAAGCCAGTGAAATCAAGGCATTTTAAGGACCAGATCGGCGGCGCGGTCGCCAGAGCGGATCGATCCTTCGATGGTTGCCGGCAATCCCGTATCAGTCCAGTCACCGGCGAGGAACAGGTTTTTCCACGACGTAACCGGCCCTGGACGCATGGCATGCTGTTCCGGGGTCGCCTCAAATGTGGCACGGCGCTCGCGCACGATCTGCCAAGGGGGTAACGGCCCTTCGGCAATTTCGTTGCTGATGCCGGCGGCCTTGCAGATGTCGCGCCAGATCGATCGCGCGAGTTCCTCACGCGGCACATTCACAAGACGCTCGGCGTCGCTGATGGTGACCGACAATCTGTCGGAAAATGCGAACAGCCATTCGATCAAACCGCCGACCACGCCCATCATCGGCGGCATGTCTTTCGGCGGCTCGTAGCGGAAATGCGCGTTGACGATAGGGCGGAACTTGTTCGGACTGCTGAGGTCGGGAACAAGACCCGCCGCTGGCCGCGCTGGCACCGCGAGCACCACCGCATCGCTTTCGCCCAACGCGATCTTATCGCCGCCAAAGTCGAGCGCCGTGGTCCGATCGCCTGACATCTCGAGCCGGTGGAGCTCGTGTGTGAAATTCACGGTCGCGCCTTTGTCGCGCAACAGATCGATGGCCGGTTCGACCAGAACGGCACTGAGACCGTCACGCGCAATAAGTGGACGACACGCCTGCCCGCCCGCCATCAAGGTCTCGCGCACGATCGCGCCGGCAAGACCGGCAGAGCCGAGAGGTGGATCGACATTGAGCGCGGCGAGCAACAACGGCTGGATCAGGCGATCGTAAAGAGCGCCCTTGCAGATGATGGTGTCTCCAATCGCCTTGTCAGTCCCCGCCCACACCAGCGGTGACAATGCCAGATAGTCTCCAATCGAGGTGTCCGGCACGCGGCGCGTACTGTCGAACAGCCAGAACGGAAAACGGCTGTTGCCGAGATCGAGCAGCCAGGATTTACCGCTTGCGAGATCGATGAAGTGAAACTGCGCACGCTCCGGCCCGACCAACCCTGCTTCGGTCCCGATCGCACGAGCATAGGCAACGGCATGACGATTGCCGGACAGCACGAGATGATTGCCGTTGTCGATGTTCAAACCGACCGCAGAATCGAAATAAGAGCGGCAACGGCCGCCCGCGCTCTTGGTCGCCTCATGAACGTGGACCTGCCAGCCCTCGCGCACGAGACGCACGGCGGCGGACAATCCGGAAAGACCTGCGCCGATGATGTGAACGGTGCGCGGCATCAGATCACCGCGTATCGCAAAAGGATCAACATTTTGGCGGCCTTGCTCAATTTGACCGGCTGGCGCGGCGGTGCGAACCCGCGCTCCACCAGCCTGTCGAGGATGGTGTGATAGTATTTCGACATGATCCGCGGTGCGCGCACGGCGCGGCGCGAATTGCGCGCCATGATCTCGTCGGATTTGGCGAAGTGTTCACGCGCCTGCGCAATCAGCGGCACGCATGCCTTCGGCACGTTGGGATCAATGGCAACGACTGTCGGATCACTGGACGCAATGCCCGCTGCATCCAGCGCTTCGCGCGGAAGATAAAGCCGGCCGATGCCGGCGTCCTCGTCGATATCGCGCAGAATGTTGGTCAATTGCAGCGCACGGCCGAGATGATGCGCGAGAAGGATACCATCGTTTTCCGGCAAGCCGAACACGCGCACGGATAACCGCCCCACCGCGGATGCCACGCGATCGCAATACAGATCGAGGGTTTTCTCATCAGGTGCACGAATGTCGGCCGGGATATCCATCTCCATGCCGTCGATGATGGCGATGAAATCCTCGCGCTTGAGGCCGAACTGTTGCACCGGCCCGACATAGCCCTTCACCCGCGCCGGCGGATTACCGGCATAGAGAGCATCGATGGCGCGCCGCCACTGGTCGATTTCCGCCAGCCGCGTCTCGCGCGGACCATCGGAATCCGCGATGTCGTCGACCTGACGGCAGAAGCTGTAGATCTGGAACATCGCGTCGCGCTGCTCGGCGGGCAGAATCCGCATCGCCGCATAGAACGAACTGCCCGAAGCCGTAGTGGCCGGCGTTGTGTCCACTGTGGTCATGAGATTATGCGCCGGTTGACATGCGCGATACCGGCTTGTGACCGGTCACGCGACGAAGGGTCTCACCGCTGACGCTGCAGGCCGCGAGGCCGAGCATGGCGAACTTGGACAAATGCACACGCTCGCTTAGCGGATCGCGCACCTGAAGCAGCTTCACGATCTTTTCGGCAAAGGCCTGGATTACGGCGATCTCGGCGCCGAGGCGCGCATCCCTCACCAGCCCGCTGAATGGCTTGCACTCGACCAGCAATGTTTCATTGCGCACGGCCAGCTTGCGGATGCAATCGAGCAGCGGTGCCGACGCCTTTGGACTCCCGAGAGATTCGACGGATGCGCCGGATGCCGCCATCGCATCGAGCGGAATGTAGACGCGATCGAGGTTGCGATAGTCCTTGCCGCAATCCTGCAGATGATTGTTTATCTGCAGCGCTGCGCACAAGATGTCAGACGCAGCCCAGGTCGAGCGATCTTCCTCGTGCACATCAAGCATGAAGCGCCCAACCGGCATCGCCGAGTACGTGCAGTAGTGAATCAACTCGTCCCAGTTCTGATAACGCGTCTTGGTGACATCAAGCCGGAACGCGACCAGCACGTCGAGTGCATGGCGAGGCGGCATGCCCCGCTCCGCCAGCGCCGCACGCAAGGCAACCGCTTCGGGCTGGCCTGTGCCGTTGCTGGTGAGATCTGCTTCAAGACGATCGAGTTGGTCGAGCTTCTCCTGCGCCGTCAGAGTCGCGTGATCAGCGATGTCGTCGGCAGTGCGCACGAAATTGTAGAAGGCAAGAATCAGCGCACGGTGGCGCGGATGGATGATCCGCGACGCGACCGGGAAATTCTCGTCCTTATGGCCCTTGCCGGAACGCAGCTCGCCTGCGGTGGTCATTGCGAGCGCGACACCTGAGCCTGGACACGGCCCTTCCACAGCCCACCCCGGCCGCGGACATGCTGATAGGCAGAGTTGATCGTGAACACCATGTAAACCATTGCAATTGCTGGGAGAAAAAGCCCCCACACAGGGCTGCGGCCATAATACCGCAGGGTTGGCTGGAAGGCGAGCGCCATCAATAGCCACGAAAGCCCGGCAAATACACGGCTCCAGCCGTGACCAAACAGCGCGATCGCCACCGGCGCCGGGAACGCCAACGCCATGATCAGGATCGTCGCGATCACGATCAGGATTGAATACTGAAGCTGCGCAAAAGCGGTCCGCGAAATCATCCGCCCGATCGTGGGAATGTCCTCGGAGACGCGCACGCTCCTGACATGAGGCGAGAAACCAAGCCACACCGGGCCTTGCGACTTCAGTTTGGCTCCGAGCGCGCAATCGTCGATCAGTTCATCCCGGATCGCCTGAATGCCGCCGATCGCTTTCAGCGCATCCCATTGTGCCAGAATGCAGCCGCCGGCTGCCGCCGCCATGCGCCGCCTGCGGTCGTTCACCCACGAGAACGGGTAGAACATGCCGAAGAAGAAGATGAAAGACGGGATCAGGAAACGCTCGGCAAAGCTCTCGCAACGCAGCTTCGCCATCACCGAGGCCATCGCCAGACCACGCTCCTGCGCCCGCGCAACGAGGCGCATGATCACATCACCGGAATAGACAATGTCGGCGTCGGTCAGCAGCACGTAAGTTGGCTGCAATTCACGGCTCTCGGCCACATCAAGGCCATTCTTCACTGCCCACAGCTTCCCGGTCCAGCCAGCCGGCAGATCGCGTCCCGGGATGATGGCGAGCCGATCCGATGCGCCGATCGCGTCGGCTGCCGTGCGCGCGAGTTGCGCCGTGCCGTCGGTGCTCTGGTCATCGACCAGCACGACGGACAATTCACCGGGATAGGGCTGCTGCAGGATCGAGGTAATGCACGCGCCGATGCTGTCGGCTTCATCGCGGGCCGGCACGACCGCCACGATGGGCGGCCAGGCAGCGGAAGCAGGCTGCGGCGCGAGGTCGTTGTATCTTCGGGTCTGCCAGAATCGGCCATGGCCGAAGACGAGATAAATCCAGATCGCGAGACCGAAGGCGGCGAAAACGAGTGTCATTGCAATGAGATCAATTTGGATACCGGCGACGGCCGGCCGTCGGCCTGCAATCTAGCAGGCCGGATGCCTCATTCCATAGCCTGCCGTTGGTTGCAAGGCGGCCAGAGCGTGCCGAAACGCCTGACTAATTAGCCGAAATTGCCAGCGCTACTGCCCTCGGCCACCTACTCCGCGGCGACCGGTATTTCCCGCAATTTGGTCGAATAATAGGAGGCGTTCTGCTCGCCGCCCGAGGCCGCCCGCGCGAACAAAATCAGGTGATGAGCGACAAGCCCGACCTGAATAATGCGCTCGATGTCACCACTCTTGAGGCGTGGCCAGGTGAACTGCCAGAACTCGCGCCGATAGTCGCTCTTCACGCCGACCTGCCAGATAATATGGCGCATCATCGTGAGCGCGCGTTTGATATTGCGCCACGACAGGCGTTGCTTGCTGTTCGGTAGCGGATTCCGGTTGGGATAGGTTTCCAGAACCTGATGCTGGAAACGCGCGAACAGCTTTTCAGGTGTGTAAGCGCGCCCCATGCACTGACGCCACGTCCTCACCACATGATCGTAAGGCAGGAAGAACTCGACGTTGGAATCGCGATCCTCGCTGTCGTTCAGCCGCCCCTCCCGCTTCAAACGATCCCACAGCGGCGTGCGCGGCAAGGCCTGCAACAGATTGATGGTCAATAGCGGGATCTGGGATTGATCGATGAAGTCGAGAATCCCCTCACCTGATTCCATCGTATCGGTGTCGAGGCCCAGAATGATGCCGGACACCACCTCCATCCCGTAGCTGTTCAGCGTTTTCACGCCCTCCAGGATAGGCACCATCATGTTATGCTGCTTGGACATCGCTTTGAGCGCGTCCGGGTCCGGCGTCTCGATGCCACAGAACACCGTGACGAAATAGGCATCGCGCATCAGGGACAGGATTTCCGGGCGCTTGGCGATATTCAGCGTCGCCTCGCAAGCGAACTGCAACGCAAAGCCATTGCGCTTCTGCCACTCGACCAGGTGCGGCAGCAATTCGAGCGTGGCACGGCGATTGCCGATGAAATTATCGTCGACGAAATAAACCGACCCCGACAAACCGCAGGCGACCATCTTGTCGAGCTCGGCGAGAACCTGCTCGGGCGATTTTAGGCGCGGATTGCGGCCGTAGAGCGCGGGAATATCGCAGAACTCACATTGATACGGGCAACCACTGGAAAACTGGATGCTCCCGAGAAAATATTTCCGCAAAGGGATAAGCTCGTACGCCGGCAGTGGAAATTCCGACATCTCGCGACGCTCGTGCGTTGCCAGAACCACCTGCGTTTCAGGCCGCGACGGATCATCTGCGATGCGCTTGAACAATTCGTCTGTCGCATCCCCCATCTCCCCGATATGGAGATAATCGAAGTCAGGATAGTTCTCCGGGCAGGCACTGACCGACGGGCCGCCCAGCGCAACCGACAGATCGTGATCGTGCGCCCGACGGCAAATATCATTGATCTGGCGGCGCTGGATATGCATGCCACTGACGAACACCGCATCGGCCCAGCGAAAGTCGTCCGACGATGCGGCGTGGATATTCTCATCGATAAAACGAACATCCCAGTTCTTCGGGACAGAAGCCGCGATCAGCAACAGGCCCTGTGGCGGCATGAAAGCCTGCACGCCATCGGTCAGCGGATAAGCATATTCGAACGTACCGAATGAGGGAGAATACTTCGGAAAAACGCAAAGAATGCGCCGGGTCGTCGAGAAAACATCTTTCTTCATCGGCCCCCCTGCGACCAGAACATGAAAACGAGCAAGAACGGCTGAAAACTCCGATCAGAATGGGGCACAGTGATGTCTCCCTACTGACACCCCCGCGATGATCGTGTGTGCAACCATCCTCAACGCCGCATGACCGTCATCGTTCCGGCCGAGGTTCCACAAACGGCAGTGGGGAATACTGGTCACATAAACTAACGCGGTGTTTGAAACGCTAGCGTTCGCGCGCCACGTCATGACCCGCTCGGCGTAGTTGACCGCGAACCGGAGTTCGACAATCCTCCGGCGCTGACAACAGGAGGAAACATGGCCGACAGCATCAATCGTCAGATCCTGCTGGTGGAAAAGCCCACCGGCAAACTGGCGCCCCAGAACTTCAAGATGGTGGATGGCAAGATACCGGAGCCAAAAGATGGCGAGGTGCTGGTGCGCGTGCGCTATATTTCGCTCGACGCCGCCAACCGCGCCTGGATGCACGGCGCGACCTACCGCTCTGCGGTCGAAACCAACACCGTGATGGCCGGCGGCGCCATTGCGGAGATTGTTTCCTCGAAAGCACCGGGCTTTGCCAAAGGCGATCTGGTGTTCGGCGACACCGGCTGGCAGGATTACGCCGCCGTGTCGGCAAGGCATCTTGTGAAGGTGCCGCATCTTGAACCGATGACGCATCTGCTGAGCGTGTTCGGCATTGCCGGCCTCACGGCCTATTTCGGCCTCCTTAATGTCGGCAAGCCAAAAGCCGGCGAAACCGTCGTCGTATCCGCTGCTGCCGGATCGGTCGGGTCAATCGTCGGGCAAATTGCCAAGATCAAAGGCTGCCGTGTCGTCGGCATCGCCGGCGGCAAGGCGAAATGCGACTGGCTGGTGTCAGAGCTGGGCTTCGATGCCGCTGTCGACTACAAGGCCGAACCGGTGTTCAAGGAGCTGAAGGCGGCGGCGCCGAATGGCATTGACGTTTATTTCGACAATGTCGGCGGCGACATCCTTGAGGCCTGCCTGCCGCAGATGAACCTGCGCGGCCGCATCGCCTGCTGCGGCGCCGTCTCGCAATATGATGGTGCGCCCTCCGCCACCGGCCCGCGCGGTGTTCCCGGCCTGATCGTGGTCAAACGCTTGATCATGCAAGGCTTCATTGTGATGGATTTTGACGACCAGCGCGAACGGGCCCTCGCCGACCTGCAGTCGTGGGTAAAGTCCGGCAAACTCAAGGTTCAGGAGGACGTCATCGATGGTCTGGAGAATACCCCGCAGGCCCTGATCGGCCTGCTGGCCGGCGAGAACCGCGGCAAGCGAATGGTCAGGGTCTAGACCTTTCGCCCCGACAATGCGGTGAAATGCCCGGCCTGAGCCGGGCATTTTGTATTTTGCTCCCGCGATTTTTCGCATAAAGGAGTATCTGGTATTTATTATGCCAGACGCCATTGAGCGGCTGCCGAACGCAGGATCTGACCAATGCTGAATACGCCTCGCGCCCTTCGCGGCATGGTGACCTCGCCCCATCATCTCGCCAGCGAAGCCGGCTTGCGCGTCCTGCGCGAAGGCGGCAATGCGATTGAAGCTACGCTCGCAATGGCTGCGAGCCTGCCGGTGGTCTATCCGCATATGAATTCGCTGGGCGGCGATGGCTTCTGGCTGATCTCGGCCGGCGGCAAGCCGCCAGTGGCGGTCGATGGCTGTGGCGCCGCAGCCCGCGCCGCGAGCGTCGATTTTTACCGTTCAAAGGGTCTGTCCGCGATTCCGTCGCGCGGCCCCCTCGCCGCCAACACCGTCGCCGGCACGCTGTCCGGCTGGGCCGAAGTGCTCGCGATCAACAGCGAACTCGGCGGCAAGCTGCCGCTGTCGCGCCTAGTCGAAGACGCCGCGTGGTCGGCGGAAAACGGCTTCGCCGTGACGGCGACCCAGCAGGAATTGACTGAGACAAAGCTCGGCGAATTGAAGGACAGCTCCGGCTTCGTGAAAACCTTCCTGTTCGACGGCAAGCTGCCGCGCGAAGGTGAATTGATGAAACTGCCGGCACTCGGCGAAACACTTCGCCGCCTCGGCAAACATGGGCCGATGGATTTCTATCGGGGCGAACTGGCCAAGGAAATCGCCGCCGATCTCGCGCGTTGCGGCTCGCCGGTGACCATCGACGATCTCGCAGCACAGAAGGCACAGCGCCGCGAAGCCTTGACCGTGCGCGCAGCCGGCGCAGCGCTCTACAATTTCCCTGCTCCGACGCAGGGCCTTGCCTCGCTGATGATCCTCGCTCTGTTTGAGCGGCTCGGCGTCAAGGAGTGCGAGAGCTTCGACTACCTGCACAGCATCGTCGAGGCGACCAAGCAGGCGTTTCTGGTGCGCGACCGGATCATCACTGATCCCGCGCACATGATCGAAAAGGTAGAAGACTATCTGCAGTCCGCAAAGCTCGACGAGCTGGCGGCGAAGATCGACCGCAAGCGCGCACTGCCATGGCCCTATCCGGTCAATCCCGGTGATACCGTCTGGCTCGGCGCAATCGACAAGGATGGCACTGCCGTCAGCTTCATCCAGAGCATCTATTTCGAGTTCGGCTCGGGCTGCGTGCTGGAGAATTCCGGCATCGTCTGGCAGAACCGCGGCTCAAGCTTTGTGCTCGATGGCGACGGCCCGCGTTCGCTGCGCCCTGGCAAAAAGCCATTCCATACGCTGAACCCGGCGATGGCCCTGTTCGACGACGGGCGCCGCATGGTCTACGGCAACATGGGCGGCGAAGGCCAGCCGCAGAGCCAATCCGCGGTGTTCTCGCGCTACGCGATGTACGGAGAAGGCCTGCAGGCCGCAGTTACCGCGCCGCGCTGGCTGCTCGGCAAGACTTGGGGCGACGCCACTGTGACGCTGAAGCTGGAAAGCCGGTTCGATCCCAAGGTGGTGCAAGCGATGCGTGACGCCGGCCACGACGTCGAAATGCTGCCCGACTTCACCTCGACCATGGGCCATGCTGGCGCCGTCGTGCGCCATCCGAATGGCATGTTCGAGGGCGCGACCGACCCGCGCAGCGACGGCGCGGCGATGGGGTTCTGATTTCCTATCGCCCCCCTCGAGGCTCGCACCTTGGGGGGCGATTGTCGTGTTACGCGGAGGTTTTCATCGCCTCCGCGCAGCGCGCGGTGATCGCGGACCAGTTGCCGGCCCTGACGTCGGTCGCCGGACACAACCACGAGCCGCCGACAGCCAGAACGTTCGGCTCGGCCAGCCACGCCGCCGCATTGGCCGCACCGATGCCGCCCGTCGGGCAAAAGCGCGTTTGCGGAAACGGCCCTGCCAATGCACGCAGCATCGCGATGCCGCCAGCCTGTTCGGCCGGAAAGAACTTCAGCGTATTGAAGCCTCGCGCTTGCGCCTGCATGAGCTCAGACGCAGTGGCGACGCCGGGCAAGAATGGCAACTCGCTCTGCGCAACAGCATCGAGCAGTTCAGGCGTTGCGCCGGGGCTCACTCCGAACCGCGCGCCAAGCGAGACGGCCTGCGCCAGATCGTCGGGCGTCAGTATGGTGCCAATCCCTACGACCGCATCCGGCACATCGGCAATGATCGCCTCTGCAGCGACGACGGCGGCTTCGGTGCGCAGCGTGATCTCCAGCGTTCGCACACCGCCTGCGACCAGCGCACGCGCGAGAGGAATGGCATCCTCCACCCGCTCAATCGTCAGCACCGGGATAATCCGTGCAGCTGTCAATAGTTGGACAACGGCGGGGTCGCGAGAGTCAGTCATGACGAACGCTCCATGATCCCTGAAGGCATTGCATCGCGCGGAATGATGGCGCCGCGATGCCCGACCACGACGCCCGCCAGTCGATGCCCCGCCCGCGCGGCCGCGACCGCAGAATATCCGCCCAATCTCACCGCCAGATAGGCGGCTGCAAAACTGTCACCCGCCGCCGTGGTATCGACAACCTGCGACACCGGCTCGGCCACGACGCGTTGCTCGGCACCGTCCGCACGCACGATGCAAGTCGGCTCATCAAGCTTGAGCACCACCTCTTTCGCCTTCAATCGATCCAGAAAGTTTTCTTCGGCTTGTCTGCCATAAAGCGGCGTCAAATCTTCGGTCGAGGCTAGAACAATGTCTGAGACACCGAACATATCGTCGTAAGCACGCTGCGCAGTCTCGATCACCGGCCAGCCGCGGGCGCGGAAATTGGTATCGAATGCGATCCGCGTCTTCCCTGCCCGCGCACGCCGCAAGGCTGCGACAAGACGCCCGCGACCAGGATCGTCATAAAGGGACAGCGTGATGCCTGACAGGTAGACGAGATCGTAGCTCGCCAATGACGCGAGCAGATCATCCGTCTGCGGCAAATCGAGCAGCATCCGTGCTGCGGCGTTGTCGCGCCAATAATAGAAGGATCGTTCGCCGTCTCTGCTGGTTTTGATCGCGTAGAGCCCCGGCAACTTGTCGACGATACGGACAACGCGCGAGGTGCCAACGCCCTCGGACTGCCAGCCTTCGATCATCTCGTCGCTGAACGGATCATCGCCAAGCGCGGTTACGTAATCGACGCGCGCGCCCAGCCGCGCCAGATAAACGGCCGTATTGAGGGTATCGCCGCCATAGCCGCGCGACAGCTCACTCCCGCGAGCCTGCGTCAACTCGATCATGCATTCGCCGATACAGGCAATCGTGGTCATTACCTGCACCGGAGATGATCAGTTCACGAAGTTGCCGCCCAGTTCGTCATCGATATGGATGCGGATGATGTCGTCGAAGGTCTTTTCCGCAGTCGTAAATCCGAGCTTGAGCGCACGCTCGGTCACGAAGTCACGCGGCCATCCGGCGACGATGCCGACAATGGTCGGATCCGGCTCGCGCTTGATCCGCGCTGCAACCTTAGGCCCGGCCACCCGCGTCAGCGCCGCGATCTGCTCGCCCACCGTTGCGGACAGGCCCGGCATGCTCAGCGCGCGGCGCGGCCCGATAACTTCGGTGTCCATCGAACCGGCGTGAATGAGAAAGCCCACGGCCGAGCGCGGCGAGGCATGCCAGTGGCGCACGTCCTCCGACACCGGAAGCACAGCTTCCTTGCCGGCCAGCGGCTCGCGGATGATGTTGGAGAAGAAGCCGGATGCCGCCTTGTTCGGCAGGCCCGGACGCACACAGATGGTCGGCAAGCGGATGCTGACGCCGTCGAGCAGACCCTTACGGGTGTAGTCCGAGATCATCAGTTCGCCGATGGCCTTCTGGGTGCCGTAGCTGGTCAGCGGCGCGCTGAGGAATTCATCGCCAATCTTGTCGGGGAACGGCGCGCCGAACACTGCGATTGAAGATGTAAAGACCAGCCGCGGTTTGTAGCCACCGCCGACCGCGCGGATAGCATCGATCAGATAGCGCGTGCCATCGAGATTGATCCGGTAACCTTTGTCAAAATCTGCTTCGGCCTCGCCGGACACAATCGCCGCGAGATGAAAGATCACCTCGGGTTTGGATGCCACCAGCTTGGCCATCGCGCCCGGTTCGGCGAAATCGGACGCCACGACCTCGACGGGAATGGCGGCGTCCTCGGGCTTCTTCGGTGCGACGACATCCTGGAGCGTCATCCGGGAGATTTCGCGTTTGCCGAGCCGACCGTCTTTCAGGAGCCGATCAACCAGCTTGCGCCCGACCATACCGGCCGCGCCGAGAACCAGAATATGCAAGGCAGATTTCCTTTCGTCGCCTGAATGACGCTTCTATTCCTTCACCGCGCCGGTCATCGCCGACACATAGTGCTCGACGAAGAACGCGTACAGGATCACCAGCGGCAGCGAGCCGACCAGCGCGCCCGCCATCAGCGAACCCCATTTATAGATATCGCCGTCGACGAATTCGTTGACGATCGCCACCGGCACGGTCTTGTTCTGCGTCGATTGCAGGAACGTCAGCGCGTAGATGAATTCGTTCCAGCACAGCGTGAACGAGAAAATGAAGGCCGAAATCAGGCCCGGCACTGCCAGCGGCAGGATGATCTTGACGAGGATCTGCCAACGCGACGCGCCGTCGATCAACGCACACTCTTCAAGCTCATAGGGAATCGTCTTGAAGTATCCCATCAAGAGCCAGGTCGAGAACGGGATCAGCAGCGTCGGATAAACCAGGATCAGCGACAACGGCGAGTCGAACAGCCCATAAGCCTGGATCACCGACGCCAGCGGAATGAACAGAATCGACGGCGGAACGAGATAAGCCAGAAAAATCAGGCCACCAACCGTCTGTGCACCCTTGAAGCGCAACCGGACGAGGGCATACGCCGCGAGAACGCTGGCGATGATCGACAGAAATGTAGCGGCGGTCGCCACATACATCGTGTTCCACAGCCAGCGCGGATATTGCGTCTCGAACAGCAGTTTCTCGATGTGCTTCAGCGTCGGATGAACAACCCAGAACGGATTGTAGGTGTTCATGTCGATCAACTGTTCATCCGGTTTGATCGACGTCAGCGCCATCCAGTAGAATGGGAACAGCAGGACGACGACGATGATGAACAGCGGAATGTAAAGCGTGATGATCCGGTTCGGCAGCGTCTCGAGGTAACTCATGCCCTCGGTATTGTCGCTGGCCGAAAGGACCGCAGGCGGCTGGGCGATATGGTCAGTCATTGTCGTTTCCTTGCTGCCACTTGCGCCGCTGCATGCCGAACCATGAGATCGTGATTGCTGCCAGCAGGAACGGAATCATCGCCGTGGCGATCGCCGCGCCCTCCCCGAGCCGCCCGCTGAGGATACCGCGCTGATAACTCAACGTCGCCATCAGATGGGTGGAGTTGACCGGACCGCCGCGGGTCAACGCCCAGATCAACTGGAAGTCGGTGAAAGTGAACAGCACCGAGAAGGTCATCACCACCGCGATGATCGGCGTCAGCAACGGATAAGTGATGAAGCGGAAGCGCTGCCAGTTGGTTGCGCCGTCGAGTGTCGCCGCCTCGTACAGTGAAGGCGACACCGTCTGAAGTCCGGCGAGCAACGTAATGGCAACGAACGGCACGCCGCGCCAGATATTGGCGATAATCACACTGATACGCGCCCATGTCGTGTCGCCGAGGAAGTTGATGTTGTGTTCGATCAATCCCATTTTGATAAGCGACCACGAAATGATCGAGAATTGCGAATCGTAGATCCACCAAAAGGCGATCGCAGAGAGCACCGTCGGCACGATGAACGGAATCAGAACTGCCGCGCGGATGAATGCCTTGAACGGCATATTGCGATTGAGCAGCAAGGCCAGATAGAGCCCGAGCGCGAATTTCACCGCGCTGGCGACGGCGGTATAGAGCAGCGTATTGATGACCGACAGCCAGAACACGCTGTCGTCCTTCAGCCACTGATAATTCTCAAGGCCAATGAAGTTGCCGGGCCGGCCGATCCGCATATCGGTGAAGCTCATCCAGATGCCGAGCCCGAGCGGATAAGCCAGGAACAGCAGCAGAAACGCCGCTGCCGGCAGCATGAACCAGAACGCGATCCAGTTGCGGTTGGCAGCCAGCCGCTGCCGGAACGACAACGCGCTGACATAGGGTTTCGATGCAGGCATCGAGGCCGGGATCGTGCTCATGGGCCGAACCTTCTGCGAAAGAGAACGCCGGCGCGATCAGGAACCGCGCCGGCGACAATGCATGCTTACGAACGATAGAGCCGCTTCGCCTGCCGTTCCGCATTGGCGATCGCGCCCTTCGCATCCTCGCGCCCGGTGCAATAGTTCGCGAACAGATCGACGACGATGAAGTCGGCGATCGCCGCCGCGGCGTTTTCGCCGAGCGTGCCGCGGCCCGCCGGAGTCAGCGTCCGCTTAGCGACATCGCGATACGGCGTGCGCTTCGGATCCGAGGTCCAGATCGGGTTGGCGTCGTAGGCGTTGAGGAAGTGCGACAGGTAGCCCTGCGCCGCAGCCACCCACGGATTGAACTGATCGGCTTCGAGCATGAACGCCGTCAGCGCCTTGCAGGCCTGCGGATACTTCGTGAAGGTGAAGGTCAGCATCGTGAACGGCAGATGCAGCTCGGTCGGCTTGCCGGCCGGGCCGATCGGCATATAAGCGTGGTTCATGTCATCGGCGATCGCCTTGTTCTCCTTCTGCGCGGCGACGTACACCGAAATGCCGTTGACGGTCAGATGGAGCTGGCCGGACAGGAACGCCTTGTTGTTCGAACTGTCGTTCCACGACGCCGTGCCCGGGATGAAGGTACCGTACAGCTCCTTGATGTACTCGAGCGCCTTCACCGTTTCCGGCGAATTGATGATCACCTTGTTATTCTCATCGACAAGGTAAGCATTGTGGGTCCACAGCGCCCAATGCAGCCAGGTGTTGGCGTCGCCCGAGGCGTGGCCCACCGCCATGCCGGCTGGCGTGTTGTTTTTCTGAAGCGCCTTGCACAGTTCGAGGAAGCCCTTCGTGTCTTTCGGAAATTCCTTGAAGCCGGCTTTCTCCATCGAGCTGATGCGATAGTTGATCAGCGCGCCGGTGCAGGCGACCGGAATGCCGATCCACTTGTTGCCCTTCTTGCCGTAGAGCGGAGCCGAAGACGCCCACCCGCCGTACTTGCCACCGAGATAATCGGCGACGTCAGTCACGTCCGTGCACTTCTCCGGGAACAGATGCGGCAGCGAATAGAGGCCCCACACCATATCGAGTCCCTGCCCGGTGTTGGCGGCGACCGATGCCTTGGGCTGGAGATCGTCATAGGATTCGTTGGAGACATTCACCTCGACTCCAGTCGCCTTGCTGAAGGCCTGGATCATCGCCATGAAGGCTTCGTCTTCGGCCTGCACGAAGCGCTTCCAGCGCAGCAGGTTGATCTTGGCGCCGGCTTCCGGCTTCCACTTCGCGGTCTGGGCCCAGGCCTTGGCGAAGCCGAGCAGTTGGTCCGTGCTCAGCGCCGCGGCTCCCGCCAGCGCGGCGGCGCCACCCTTCAGCAGCGAGCGACGGTTCGTAGTAAAGGTCTTCATGGTATGTCTTCTCCCTGTTTTGCCGGTTCTTTATGATTGACCGGCTAATTCGCTGGTGTTGCTCGTAATTGTATTGGAATGAGGCTCGCCTCCCGATCAATCTCAGTTGATCAGGCGCTTGCCGGTTTCCTTGTCGAACACGTGCGCGGAGGACGCGACCGGCCGCAACCGGATCTTGTCGCCCGGCTTGACCGGACGGCGGTCGCGGATCACCGCAATGATGTCCTGCGTGCCGATCCGCGCGACGATCTGCGTTTCCGAGCCGGTTGGCTCGACCACCGCAACTTCCGCCTCGACGCCATCGTCGGCGAACTCGAGATGCTCGGGCCGAATGCCATAGACCACCGGCTTGCCTTCGAGCCCGGTGCGCGACGCCGCCAGCGGCAGGCGGCTGCCATCCGCGGTTTCGACGCAGGGCCGGTCTCCGCCGGTCAGTTTGCCATCGAGAAAGTTCATCGCCGGCGAACCGATAAATCCAGCGACAAACTGGTTGTCCGGATGATCGTAAAGTTCGAGCGGCGATCCCATCTGCTCCACGATGCCGTCGTGCATCACCACGATCTTATCGGCCATGGTCATGGCCTCGATCTGGTCATGGGTGACGTAAACCGTCGTGGTCTTGAGCCGCTGATGGAGTTCCTTGATCTCGGTACGCATGGCGACGCGCAGCTTGGCGTCGAGGTTCGAGAGCGGCTCGTCGAACAGGAACACTTGCGGATTCCGCACGATAGCGCGACCCATGGCGACGCGCTGGCGCTGGCCGCCCGACAACTGCCTGGGAAAACGCTCGAGCATCGGCGCAAGACCGAGAATATCGGCCGCCCGGCTCACCAGCTTGTTGATCTCATCTTGTCCGACGCCGCGCAGCTTGAGCGAGAAGCCCATGTTCTGCGCCACCGTCATATGCGGATAGAGCGCGTAGTTCTGGAACACCATCGCGATGTCCCGCTCCTTGGGCTGAACATCGTTGACCACCCGGTCACCGATCGAAATCGTGCCCGATGTGATGTTTTCCAGACCTGCCAGCATCCGCAGCAATGTCGACTTGCCACAACCCGAGGGACCTACCAGAACGACGAAAGCACCATCCTCGATCGGGATCGTCACGCCGTGCAGGACTTCGAAACCACCAAAAGACTTGCGCACGTCGTGAATCTGCACCGACGCCATACATACACTCCCCTTAGAAGCGGCCTCGTCCGGCGAACGCCGTCGCTGCTCTTGGATTATTTACCGGCAGTTGCGCGGCTTCCCGCTCCGGTGATCCGTGGCAGGAAACCATACCCGCGTTCGCGCCGCAATATCCTTGGCGGAAAGTTGTAGGATGACATGACCGGTGAGATTGCGTGCCCCAAATGGGCGTGCAAACATTACAAGGCGTGCAGCACCTGATTGATCCGTGTGCACTGCGGGAGAAAAATTGTGAATAAAAGCGGCACCCCCGACAAAACAAAGCGCAAACTTCGTTCCGAACTCTGGTTCAACAATCCCGATAATCCGGGCATGACTGCGCTCTATCTTGAACGCTACCTGAACTACGGCCTGACGCGACAGGAACTTCAGTCCGGAAAACCGATCATCGGCATCGCCCAGACCGGCAACGATCTCTCTCCTTGCAACCGGCATCACATTGAACTCGCGCATCGCGTGCGCGAGGGCATCCGCGAGGCTGGCGGTATCGCGATGGAGTTTCCGACCCATCCGATTCAGGAAACCGGCAAGCGCCCGACCGCTGCGCTCGACCGCAATCTTGCCTATCTCAGTCTCGTCGAAGTGTTGTTCGGCTATCCGCTCGACGGCGTTGTGCTCACCACCGGCTGCGACAAGACGACGCCCGCCTGTATGATGGCGGCGGCGACCGTGAATATTCCGGCAATCGTGTTGTCCGGCGGGCCGATGCTCAACGGCTGGTTCAAGGGCGAGCGCACGGGCTCGGGGACCGTGGTGTGGAAAGCACGCGAGGATCTCGCCGCTGGCAAGATCGATTACGAACAGTTCATGGAAATTGTCGCATCGTCCGCACCGTCGGTCGGCCACTGCAATACCATGGGTACGGCCTCGACGATGAATTCGCTGGCCGAAGCGCTCGGCTTTTCGCTGCCCGGCTGCGCAGCGATTCCGGCGCCTTATCGCGAGCGCGGCCAGATTGCGTATGAGACCGGCAAACGCGCTGTCGAAATGGTGTGGGAAGACCTCAAGCCGTCGGACATTCTCACCCGCAAGGCCTTCGAGAACTGCATTGTCGTCAATTCGGCTATTGGCGGTTCGACCAATGCGCCGATCCATATTAACGCACTGGCCCGACATATTGGCGTCGAACTCTCGATCGACGACTGGCAGAAGTTCGGCCACGACGTGCCGCTGCTGGTCAACATGCAACCGGCGGGCTTCTATCTTGGCGAAGAGTATCATCGCGCCGGCGGCGTTCCTGCCGTGATCCGCGAGTTGATGAAACACAAACGCATCCATGAGGATGCCGTCACCGCCAACGGCCGCACTATGGGCGAGAACTGTCGCAACGCGCCTGCGCCGGACAACGATGTGATCTGGGCTTACGACAAGCCGCTGGTGAAGGGTGCCGGCTTCGTCGTTCTGCGCGGCAACCTGTTCGATTCCGCGATCATGAAAACCAGCGTGATTTCGAAGGAATTCCGTGACCGTTATCTGTCCGACCCGACGAGCCCTAATGCCTTCGAGGGGCGCGCCATCGTATTCGAGGGCCCCGAGGATTATCACCATCGCATCGATGACCCATCGCTCAACATCGACGAGCACTGCATGCTGTTCGTGCGCGGCGTCGGCCCGATCGGTTATCCCGGCGGGGCTGAGGTGGTGAACATGCAGCCGCCGGCGGCGCTGCTCAAAAAGGGCATCACGTCCCTACCCTGCATCGGTGACGGTCGGCAGTCCGGCACCTCGGGATCGCCGTCGATCCTCAATGCTTCGCCCGAAGCGGCTGCCAATGGCGGCCTCGCGATCTTGCGCACCGGCGACCGCGTGCGCATCGACCTCAACAAGGGCGAAGCGAACATCCTGATCTCGGATGAAGAGGTGAAAGCGCGCCACGCCGAACTCATGGCCAAGGGCGGCTTCCCTCACCCGAAGAACCAGACACCCTGGCAGGAGCTTTATCGCGACACCGTCGGTCAGCACGCCACCGGCGCCTGCCTCGAACTGGCGACGCGCTATCGCAACATCGCCGGCACCATCGGCGTCGCCCGCGACAATCACTGAACGTCTGCTCCGGGCGCAATTCGCGCTCCGGAGCAGTCACGCCAAATGCAATCACAAGGACAGCACATGTCTGAACGGCTGAAAGGCAAACGCGCATTCGTGACCGCAGCGGCGGTCGGCATCGGCCGCGCCTGCGCGCTGGCGTTCGCCTGCGAAGGCGCGACGGTGTTCGCGACCGACCTCGACGAAAAAGGCGTCGCCCAACTCACCAAGGACGGTGTCAACGAAACCGCTAGGCTCGACGCCCGTGATACAGCGGCGGTGAACGCGATGGCCAAACAAGTCGGCAACGTCGATATCCTGCTGAACGCCGCCGGTTTCGTCCATCACGGCACGGTGCTGGAGTGCTCGGAGGACGATTGGGATTTCTCGTTCGACCTCAACGTGAAATCCATGCATCGCACGATCCGCGCCTTCCTGCCGGGCATGCTGGAGAACGGCAGCGGCTCGATCGTCAACATCGCCTCCGCCGCCGGCGTCTATAAGGCCGCGCCGAACCGCTACGTCTACAGCGCGACAAAATCGGCGGTCGCCGCCCTCACCCGCGCCGTGGCGGTGGATTTCATCACCAAGGGCATCCGCTGCAACGCCATCTGCCCGGGCACCATCGAAACGCCGTCGATGCTCGGCCGCGCAGCCGCGCTCGGCTCGGGTGGGCGCGAGATGTTCGTCAGCCGTCAGCCGATGGGGCGACTCGGCACCGCAGAGGAAATCGCGCTGCTCGCGGTCTATCTCGCCAGCGACGAAAGCGCCTTCACCACCGGCGTCGCGCACGTCATCGACGGCGGCTGGACGCTCTAAGAAACGAATTTGGGAGACGGACTGTGAACAAGATCGATCTCAACGGACGGTTCGCCGTCGTGACCGGCGGCGCGCAGGGCTTCGGCCGCGCCATTACCGAGCGGTTTGTGGAATCCGGCGCCAAGGTCGCGATCTGGGACCATGACCAGGCGCTCAGTGAAAAGACCGCCAAGGAAATCGGCGCGGCGGTGATCGCCCTCAAGGTCGATGTGACCGATCCTGCCGCTGTCGATGCAGCCACGGACGCGACGATCAAAGCGTTCGGCCGTATCGACATTCTCGTCAACAACGCCGGCATCGCCGGCGTTAACAAGACCGTAGCCGATCTCAGCGTCGATGAATGGCGTCAGGTCCTTCGGATCAATCTCGACGGCCCGTTCATTTGCTGCAAATCTGTCGTGCCGGTGATGATGAAAAACAACTACGGTCGCATCATCAACATCGCTTCGATCGCAGGCAAGGAAGGCAACCCCAACGCCTCGCACTATTCGGCGTCGAAGGCCGGTGTGATTGCGCTCACCAAATCGCTCGGCAAGGAACTGGCCGGCACCGACATCGCCGTCAACGCGGTGACGCCCGCCGCCGCCAAGACCGCGATCTTCGATCAGATGACGCAGCAGCATATCGACTTCATGCTGTCGAAAATTCCGCGCGGCCGTTTTCTCAAAGTGGAGGAACTGGCCTCACTGGTCGCGTGGATGGCGTCCGAGGAATGCCTCTATACCACCGGCGCGGTGTTCGATATTTCCGGCGGCCGCGCGACATACTAAGTAGACAAGGCAGCGTTCGTACGAACGGAGCAAGATGATGAGCGTTCCGCAGATCGATGATCGTAACGCCGATCAGGCGGCCTACTGGAACGGACCAGCGGGCCACCACTGGAGCGAGCGACAGCAGATTCAGGATCTTGTCCTCGCTCCGGTGTCACGAATCCTGATCGAACGAGCCGGGATCGCTCCAGATGCCCGCGTCATCGATGTCGGTTGCGGCTGCGGCGCTACGGCCATCGAAGTCGGAAAGCAATTGGGGCCGGCGGGCCGTGTGCTCGGCCTCGACATCTCCGCGCCCATGCTGGCACGGGCGCGCGAACTGGCGCCGAAGGATGCGCCCATCGACTTTACTCTCGCCGACGCCACAGTTCACAAATTCGAACCGGGCTCCTTCGATCTGCTGATCTCCCGCTTTGGCGTGATGTTCTTCGCCGATCCGGTCGCCTCATTCGCGAATCTGCGAACAGCCCTGAAACACCGCGGCCGCGTGGTGTTCGCATGCTGGCGCGAACCACGGCAAAACCCATGGATGATGGTGCCGCTGAAGGCGGCTTATAAGCATGTGCCGAAGCTCCCGGAGATGGCCCCGCACGACCCCGGGCCGTTCGCCTTCGCGCAGGAAGACTGGGTGCGGCATATCCTGACATCGGCCGGATTTTCGTCGATCACGATGGAAGCCCATGACCTGCAGCTCGACATCGCGGTTGGGCGCGGTCTGGAAGCCGCCATCGAAGGCGCATTGGAAATCGGACCCGCAAGCCGCGCGGTCGAGGGACAGCCTGAGCATCTGCGCGACGCGGCTATCGCGTCGATCCGCGAGACGCTGCGGCCTCTGGTCACGAACGGGAAAGTGCCGCTCGGTGGCTCAATCTGGATCGTTTCGGCGACGAATCCGTAATCCTACATCGTCGCGCCGAGCACCCATGGCGCGAACTCCGCCGCGCCGAAGTCGAACGCCTCGCTCTTGGTCTGCTCGCCCGACGCAACGCGAAGGATCAGATCGAAAATCCGCTGGCCGCATTGCTGCACGCTCTCGTCGCCATCGAGAATGGTGCCGCAGTTAACGTCCATGTCGTCTTCCATCCGCCTGAACATCGGCGTGTTGGTGGCGAGCTTGATCGACGGCGACGGCTTGCAGCCGAACACACTGCCACGCCCTGTGGTGAAGCAGACGAGATTGGCACCGCCGGCCACCTGCCCTGTCGCCGCCACCGGATCGAAGCCCGGCGTATCCATGAACACGAAACCCTTTTTGGTCACCGCCTCGGCATAGGCGACGACGTCAACGAGATTGGTGCTGCCCGCCTTGGCCATGGCACCGAGCGATTTCTCCAGAATGGTCGTCAGCCCGCCCGCCTTGTTGCCGGGGCTGGGGTTGGAATCCATCTCCGCGCCCTCGCGCTCGGTGTACTCCTCCCACCAGCGCATCAGCGCGACTAGTTTTTCGCCAACCTCGCGACTGACCGCTCGGCGCGTCAAAAGATGCTCGGCGCCGTAGGTCTCAGGCGTCTCCGACAGGATCACCGTGCCGCCGTGGCGGACAATCAGATCACTCGCCGCGCCGAGCGCCGGATTGGCCGACACGCCGGAATAGCCGTCCGAGCCGCCGCACTGGAGCGCGACCATCAATTCGCTCGCCGGGCACGGCTCGCGCTTCACGTTATTGGATTCCGCCAGCACCTCGTGAACAAAGGCCACGGCCTTCTCGACCGTTTTGCGCGAACCGCCGACGTCCTGAATGTCCATGGCGCGCAGGCGGCCGGCCAGCTTCTGCTCTTCGAGAAAGCCGCCGATCTGGTTCATTTCGCAACCGAGGCCAAGCACGATGACATGCGAGAAATTGACGTGGCGCGCGTAACCGCCGAGCGTCCGCCGCAGCACCGTCAGTGGCTCCTTCTGCGTCATGCCGCACCCGGTCTTGTGGGTCAGCGCCACCACGCCATCGACATTGGGAAACGCCGCCAGCGGATCGTGGCCGGTGAACGGATTCTTCTTGAACACGTCCGCGACCATGCCGGCGACATGGGCGCTGCAGTTCACGCTGGTGAGGATGCCGATGTAGTTTCGCGTCGCGACACGCCCGTCAGGTCGGCGGATCCCCTGGAACGTCGTGGGTAGATCGAAGTTCGGTGTCGGTTTGGCATCGACACCGTAGGCGTAGTCCTTGGAGAAATCGCCCATGCCGATGTTCTGGACATGGACGTGCTGGCCCGGCGCGATAGGCGCGGTCGCGAAGCCGATGATCTGGCCATAACGCCGCACGGGCTCACCCTTGCCGATCGGGCGGATCGCGACCTTGTGGCCGGCCGGAATCCGCTCCGATGCCGTCACCCCCTCACCGACCTCAGCGCCCGGCAGCAGCGCCGCGCGCGCGATCACAACGCTATCGTCCGGATGTAGACGGATCACCGGTGCGGGTGTCATGGCTCTCTCCCTGGCGGCTTTGCCGTGGACTTACGCCTTGCCGTTCGATCCCTTGCGTGTTTGCGCGATGTGGTTCTTCGCCGACATCGCCAGCAGTCCGCTGTCGTTGAGCAGCGTCACCAGACGGAAGCCCATGTTGATGTTGCGCACCGCGCCCTCCCAGCCGCTGCAATGGATGCCGGGGAAGATGCCGCGCTTGTCGCATTCCTTGATCAGCTTCTCGTAGATCTTGATGATCTCCGGCTCTTCGCGGTCGAGCTTCGGCACAAGACCATAGGAGAATCCGAGATCGGACGGGCCGATGTAAACGCCGGCGATCCCGTCGACATCGAGAATCGACTCCATATTCTCGACTGCCTTGCGCGTCTCGAGCATCGGGATGCAGAGCGTCTCCGCGTTCGCCGTGCTCTGATAAGTTCCTGCCTCGCCATACATCATGGCGCGGATCGGCCCATTGCTGCGGCTGCCGCGCGGCGGATACTTGCAATAGGAGACGAACGCTTCGGCCTCTTCCTTGGTGTTGATCATCGGACAAATCACGCCCATCGCGCCGCCATCGAGCACCTTCCCGATGATGCCCGGCTCGTTCCACGGCACGCGAACCAGCGGGGTGATCGGATGCGCCTGCATCGACTGGAAGCACTGGATCATCGACTGATAGTCCTGAACGCCGTGCTGCATATCGACAGTCACGCTGTCGAAACCGCATTGCGCCATCACTTCGGCAGAAAAGCCCGACGGGATCGCGAGCCAGCCGTTGATCACAACCTTGCCCGATGCCCAGAGTTTCTTGACGTTATTTGCCATTGCGGCGCCCCTGATGTTGTCCAGATGAAATTCGCGAATTGATGGTTCGTTAGCCGGCCGCCTTGGCGATGACCGCCTCTTCGATACCGACTGATTTCGCCGTGGTGACGATCGAGCTCCAGGTGTCATCGGTTAGGGGCACGCCATTCTTGCCGCGCTCGGCGCGAGTTCTGGCCTCCGGCTCGCCGGGAATCAGCACCTCGTCGTGGCCTGCTGCAACCTTGCTGCCCTTGACGAACGCGATGTAGCGCGCGACCTCGCCGTCGAAGAAATGGTCGATGTCGACGCGCGCCGGATCGATGTAGATCGCCAGCATGCCGTTGGAAAAACGCCGCTCGGTCTTGGTTGCACCGTTGCCGCTGAGCGCGCCGCCGAGCAGTTCGCAGACCAGCGCCAGACCCGAACCCTTGTGTTCACCGAACGCGCGGATCGCACCCTTGCCCTGCGAATGATTGCGCGGGCCATCCGGCGTGTGCGGGCCATAAAGCTGCACCGGGTCTTCGCTCAGATTGCCGTCCGGACCAATCAATGCGCCCTTCGGCAGCTTCTTGCCGCCGCGGCTGGCAACCATCACCTTGCCTTCGGCCACCAGCGAGGTTGCGAGATCGAGCACCACCGGTCCCTTGCCGGAGCGCGGAATGCCGACGCAATACGGCGCGGTCGAAAACTTGCGCTCGACGCCGCCGAACGGCGCGACCAACACTGAGCCGGCCGCGTTGACGAAATGGATCGACACCAGCCCTTCGGCCGCCGCCATTTCCGCCCAGTCCCCGATCCGGCCAATATGGCCCGAGTTGCGCAGCGTCACCGCCGCAAGACCGTTGGCCTTGCATTTCTCGATGCCGACCGCGACCGCCTGCGGCGCGACGGTCTGGCCATAGCCGAACCCGCCATCGACCACCGCGAGCGAGGGTGTATCGACCAGCAGCTTGATGGTCTGGTCCGGTACGATGGAGCCCTCGTTCTTCCAGCGCACATATTGCGGCACGCGGATCACGCCATGGCTGTCGTGGCCGGTGAGGTTCGCAGTGACGAGATAGTTGGCGATCCGGTGCGCTTCGGCATCGGATGACCCGGCGTGAGAAAAGACAGATGCGACAAAATCGGAAAGTTTCTGGGCCGGGATAGTTACCATCGTCACGCCATCACCTTGTTATGGCCGCCCGGGGAGGACGGCTCTTCTTGCTTGATTGCCGGACGGATTAGACGTTTGAAATTTCGCCTTGTCCACCACCATCCGAAACATCCGTTTGATATGCCGCACTGCAGCTCAATCCGCTGATATTGCGCTGGATTTGCTCCGACCCGACACAACAAGATACATCGTATGACATGATTTCTTGGCGCCGCCGTCAATGGGGCGTTTGATCGCCCCCGCGGCCCTCTTTATAATGGCGGGATGTCCTACAAAGTCGCTGCTTTCTACCAATTCGTCGCGTTGCCGGATTTCGAGGCGCTGCGGGAGCCGCTGCGCAACATGTGCGCGGCGCTCGACATCAAGGGTATCGTCCTGCTCGCCGCCGAAGGCATCAACGGCACCGTCGCCGGCAGCAATGTCGCCATCGACGCGCTGGTCAACCAGCTCCAAAACGGCGCACTGTTCGGTGACCGCCTCGATGCCCTTGAACTCAAGTTCTCGACGGCCTCCGAGATGCCATTCCAGCGCCTCAAGGTTCGCCTCAAGAAGGAGATCGTCACGCTCGGCGATCCCGGTAACGACCCCAACGCACGCGTGGGCATCTACGTCGAACCGGCGGAGTGGAACGCCCTGCTCGACGAGCCCGACATTCTTTTGCTCGATACCCGCAACCAGTTCGAGGTGGAGATGGGAACGTTTGCGGGTGCAATCGATCCCAACCTGACGAGCTTCGGGGATTTCCGCGACTATGCCGACAGCGCGCTCGATCCGGCCAGGCACAAGAAGATCGCGATGTTCTGCACCGGCGGTATCCGCTGCGAGAAAGCAAGTTCCTATCTGATCTCGCGCGGCTTCGAGACGGTCTATCACCTCAAGGGCGGCATCCTGAAATATCTCGAAACGATTCCGGAGGCGGAGAGCCGCTGGCGCGGCGAATGCTTCGTGTTCGATCAGCGAGTCGCGCTCGGCCACGGGTTGACTGAACGGCCGGTCGCCGAGCGCCAATTGGCGAGCGAAGACGCCGATGACTAACGACAGATCGGCCGACGCCCGTCTCGACGCGCTGGAGATGCGCATTGCGTATCAGGACGAGACCATCGAGACACTCAACCAGACCATCACCACGCAATGGAAGCAGATCGACGCGCTGACCCGTGAGGTCGAGCGTCTCAACCAGCGCGTTCAGGCGGCAGAGAACAGCATCGCTGCGCCACCGGCGAACGAACCGCCTCCACCGCACTATTGAATGTCATCAAAGATAAATTGCACGTCAGTGCGCACAATGACACCGCGCGTACTGGCAAAACAATGACTACGGCGTCAGAACCGCGCGCCCGACCAGCTTGCCCTGCTGCAAATGCGTCAGGGTCTCGTTGGCCTGCGACAGCGGCCGCGTGGTGACCGGGATTGGCGGAATTTTCTTGTCGCGCACCAGATCGATCAGTTCCTGCGTCTCGCGGAGGTTACCGACATAGCTGCCCTGAATCGTGATCGCCTTGATCGGAATGAGCGGTAAGGCCCACGGCGCACCGCCGCCGAACAGGCCGACCATCACCAGCTTGCCGCCCTTGGTGAGACAATCGAAGCCGATCTGCGCGGTCTGCGCATTACCGACGAGATCGATCGCGGCGCGGATCGGTCCGCCCGCCTTCGCCATCAATTGCGCTGCCGCGTCTGCCGCACGCCCATCCACCGTGCCAAGCGCGCCCGCTTTTTCCGCCGCCTCGCGTTTGGCCGGATCAATGTCAACGACCAGAGCACCTTTTCCGCCCATCGCCTTGAGAAGCGACAGCGCCATCAGGCCGAGACCGCCAGCGCCGAAGATCACGATCGGCGTATCGAGGACGTCCTCGACCTTCTTCAGGGCGCTGTAGGTGGTGACGCCCGAGCAGGCGTAAGGCGCGGCAGTGACCGGATCGAGCCCTGTGAGATCGATCAGGTAGCGCGGATGCGGCACGGTCATGTGATCAGCGTATCCGCCGTCGCAGTAAACGCCGAGCGAGCCGGGCTTGAGGCACATGTTCTCCTCACCAGCCTTGCAGGTGTCGCATTGGCCGCAACCGAGCCACGGATAGACCAGCCGTACATCACCGACGGCCACGCCTTTCGCGTCGGGACCGAATGCGACCACCTCGCCGACGGTCTCATGACCCATCGTGAGAGGCAACGACACGCCGCGATCTTTCAGCGACAGCGGCTTGCGTCCATGGCCAAGATCGTACCCACCTTCCCAGATGTGAAGATCGCTGTGGCAAACGCCGGCAGCCTTCACCTTGATCAACACCTGCGTGCCGGTCGGTTGCGGATTTGGCGCATCGACTTCCGTTAACGGCCCGTTGAACTCGGTGACTTTAAAGCTCTTCATGCGTTCCTCCCGTGAGTCTTTTTTATTGTCGCCCGCAAGCCGGACAGATCATGCGCGGCATTTAGCCACGAAAACGAACGCCCGGCAAAGGCTTTGCCGGGCGACGTTACAGCGTATGAAACGCACAAAAAGAAGGCCCGCTTGCGCGAGCCTTCAGTTGCTTGGGAGGTCTGTGCAAATAAACTTGGATCAGGCCGATTTGGCGTAGGACGCAACCTTGGCGAGGTTGTCCTGCGCAGTCTTGGCGCCGTCAGCAGCAAGCTTGCCGAGATATTCGGTGGTCGCGCGGGCCCGCGCGGCAACGACTTCGCCTTGGGCACGCAGCAGTTCGCTCTGAATCTGGAACGCTTCGTTGAACGACTTGGCCGACGCCAGCTTGTCGATACCGGCGAACAGCGCCTCAGCGTCCTGATAGAAGGCCTGCTGGATGTTGCGGGTGATCTTCGCAGTCTCGGCAACCGAATCCGCAACCGCTGTCTCGATCGCAGCGGTCACCTTCGCCGAACCGTCATGGATTTCAGCCGTGCGGTCCTTGGCAGTGCCGACAGCGCGCTTGACGAAGTCACGAGCAGCTTCAGGAACCTCGACGTTATGCAGGCTCCTGAAGGCATCAGTGACCGGCGCGAAGGCGTTCTTCACGGCGTCGAAGGCGAAATTGGTGTCGAAAGAATTGGTCATGGCCGTCTCCATCCTCGGGTTTGAGCTATGGGCTCGCCCCGTCCGAATGGCCCGGGGTAACCTTTATATGGCACGATTCATGGTGCATTGCAACATTAATATTGCATCGCAGCACTATACTAACTAAGTAATTGAAATTACGTGATATTTATTAATGAATATAAATTGCTCGGGTTCCGACTGTCTCACCCAAACCGGCGGTTCCGCCATTCGATGATCTTGGCACTCACCTCGTCCGGCTGTTCCTGCTGGGTCCAGTGGCCGCTGTTGCGAACGAGGTATTTCTCCAGATCGGGCACGATCTTTTCCATGCCCTCCGTCGCGGATGGCGGCAGCACCGCATCGTCCTCTGCCATGATCATCAGCGATGGCACCCGCACCGTATGATCGAGGTCGGCTGATCGCTCCCAGTTGCGCGTCATGTTGCGATACCAGTTGATGCCGCCGGTGAATCCGGTCCGCGAAAACGTATCGACAAAGACCCGCATTTCCTCGGGCGTCAGAATTGTCTCGCGTGAGTCGCGCGCCGGATCATAGGCCGCAACCATTTGCGGAAACGCCATGTTGACCTTTGGCGCAGCACCAATGCCCGCTGTCGGCCCCTCGCCCGCACTGGTGACCGCTGGTTGCTTGCGGCGCGGCGGCTTGCGCATAAAGAAATCGAACGTCTGCGCAACATGGCTTTCAAAAGCCTTGTCGGCGCTGCGCGTGCGATCCTGAAACTGGACGATGTAGAACTGATCGCCGAACCGCTTGCGATAAATCGCGATGGGATCGACCGGCGCGCGCGACGTATGCGGCGTGTTGATGCCGACGACGCCGGCAACGCGGGTGAGATGACGTAGCGGCATCTGCCACACGACAAAGCCACCCCAATCGTGGCCAACAAAAATCGCCTTGCCGATTCCGAGATGATCGAGCAGTCCGACGAGGTCTGCCGTCAGATTCTCAATGTCGTAAGCCTCGATGCTGTCCGGCCGGTCCGTCGACGCATAACCGCGCTGGTCGGGAGCAATGACCCGTATGCCCGCTGCCGCCAGCGCCTTGATCTGGTGCCGCCAGGAAAACGCCATCTCCGGCCAGCCATGACACAGCACCACCGGCACGCCGCTGTTGCCGCGACCCGCCTCATAGTACCCCATGCGAATTCCGTTGGTTTGGGCGAACTGCAGTGGCGGCATTTCGATCATGGTCGGCGTTCCCGTTGTTGCAATCTCAAGTGTCCGGTGAAAGTTCGCGCGTGTCCAGCATCGGCCGATGGTCTGTGAAATGTCCAAATGACGCGCGGATTTTGTCACCGGATCGGGTTAACCTGCGCTGTGAATCCATTCAGGATGGCTGATGAGCACCTATCGCCTCGACCATTTCTTTGAACCGCGCTCGATCGCCCTGGTCGGCGCCAGCAGTCGACCGACATCGGTCGGCGCCGCCACCATCCGCAATCTTCGCGATGGCGGCTTTGCGGGGCCGATCCACGTCATCAATCGCAAATATCCCGAGATCGAAGGCATCCGCACCGTCGGCGGGTTCAAGGATATACCCTCGCCGCCCGACCTCACCATCATCTGTACGCCGCCATCGGCCGTGCCCGGTGTGGTGGAGCGCGCTGCCGCACACGGTTGCCCCGCTGCGATGGTGCTCACCGCCGGCCTGGGGCAAGGCGCGGGATCCTTTTCCGATGCCGTTGCGAAGACCGCGCGCAAAACCGGCCTGCGATTGCTGGGACCAACGCTCGGCATCATGGTGCCGCGCATGAAACTCAACGCCAGTTTCGCGGCGCATCTGCCGAAACGCGGCGATCTCGCGCTGATCTCCCAATCGGGCGCAATCTCGTCGTCCATGGTGGAATGGGCGCGCAACCGCAACAACGGTTTTTCGGCGCTGGTGTCGATCAGCGAGCGGCTTGATGTCGATCTTGGCGACCTGCTCGATTACTTCGCGCTCGACCGCGCCACCCGCGCCATCCTGCTCTATATCGAATCGATCGGCGATGCGCGGAAGTTCATGTCGGCGGCACGCGCTGCTGCGCGCGCCAAACCGGTTGTCGTCATCAAGTCAGGACGTCACGCACAGGGCGCAAAAGCAGCCGCGACGCATACCGGGGCACTGGCTGGCGCTGATGCCGTTTACGATGCTGCATTCCGCCGTGCTGGTCTGCTGCGCGTGCTCGACACCGACGAACTGTTCGCGGCCGCCGAAACGCTGGGACATCTCCAGTCGGCGCAGGGCAAGCGGCTTGCCATCCTCACCAATGGCGGCGGTCTCGGCGTGCTGGCGGTCGATCGGCTGATCGATCTTGGCGGCGAAGCCGCGTCTTTGTCCGATGCTGTGCGCGGGATCCTCGACAAAATCGTCCCGAAGGGTTGGTCGCGCGCCAACCCTGTCGACATTCTTGGCGATGCCGACGCGGAACGCTACGCTAAAGCCAGCACCGCGTTGCTTGAAGATTCAGCGAATGATGGTCTGCTGGTGATGAATGCGCCGAACACGCTGGCACCACCTTTGGACTCCGCCAGGGCGGTCGCTGAACAGGTCAGCAAGCTGCGGCGCGAAAAATTCATGCGTAAACCCGTGTTCGCAGCATGGATCGGCGACAACGGACCCGCAGCCAAGGCGTTTGGCACGGCGGGCCTTCCCCACTACGCCAGCGAAGCCGATGCGGTGCGCGGCTTCATGCACCTCGTCCGCTATCGCGAAGGCCTCGAGCTCGCCACCCAGACGCCGCCGAGCCTGCCCGAGGATTTCCAGCCCGACGCTGTGGCTGCGCGAGAGGTGATCGACAGCGTGCTCAAGGACGGCCGCACCTGGCTCGATCCACTCGAGACGACCCGGGTGCTTGCCGCTTACCAGGTCCCGATCGCCTCGGCGACACTGGCGCGCGATCCCGACGAAGCGGCTCAGGCAGCTTCATCGCTGCTCGCCGAAGGCCGCACTGTCGTGGTCAAGGTCAGTTCGCCGGACATCCGCAACAAGTCCGACGTCGGCGGCGTGCGGCTGAACCTGACCAGCGAGCGTGCCGTGCGCGAGGCGACGGCGGACATCCTCAAGCGCGCGAAAGACCTGAAGCCGAAGGCGCGGATCCATGGCGTCACCGTGCATCCGATGATCCTGCGCCCGAAGGCCCGCGAACTGATCGCAGGCCTCGCCGACGATCCGACCTTCGGTCCCGTCGTGGTGTTCGGCCGTGGCGGCACCGCGGTCGAGGTCATCAACGACAAGGCGCTGGCGCTGCCGCCGCTCGATCTGAACCTCGCGCGCAGCCTGATCGCGCGCACGCGGGTGTCGCGCATCCTCAAGAGCTATCGCGACGTGCCACCTGCCGACGAGAACGCCGTCGCCCTGCTGCTGGTGAAGATCGCGCAGATGGCCGCAGACCTACCCGAAATCCGCGAACTCGATATCAATCCCCTGCTCGCCGACAAGGACGGCGTGATCGCGGTCGATGCCCGTGTCTCCATCGAAGGCCTCGGCGCCACGCGCCGGGGATCGAGCCACTATCGCTTCGCCATCCGTCCCTATCCGAAGGAATGGGAGCGCGAAGTCACGCTCAAGGACGGCCGCACCATTTTCCTGCGGCCGGTGCGGCCCGAGGACGAGCACCTCTACCCGGGGTTCTTCACCCATGTGACCGCGGAAGACATTCGTCTTCGTTTCTTCTCGGCGATGAAGGAGCTCACCCACGCCTTCATCGCGCGCCTGACGCAGCTCGACTATGCCCGCGCCATGGCCTTCATCGCCATCGAGAAAGATAGCGGCAAGATGCTCGGTGTGGTGCGGCTGCACACCGCGGCCGATTTCGAAAGCGCCGAGTACGCGGTGCTGGTGCGCTCGGATCTCAAGGGCATGGGGCTCGGCTGGCAACTGATGCAGATGATCCTCGAATATGCCCGCGCCGAAGGTGTACGCCAGGTGCGCGGCGAAGTGCTGAGCCAGAACACCACCATGCTGGCGATGTGCCAGCAACTCGGGTTCACCGTCTCGACCGATCCGGAGAACGCCGATATCTTTCTGGTCAGCCTCGATCTCGCCGACAAATCGCGACCTTAACCGAAGCTCCGTAACCGTGGATCGCGGTCATCGTCCGATTGGCGGCGCAGATTCAAGCCGATAAACTCGCGAAATAACTCAACCGGCGAGGTAATCATGTGGCGCGTGGCGATCTCAACCATCATCGCGATGGTCATCATCGTCGTCGCTTATGCTCATTACTTTGCGCGGTGAGAGCGGCGGCACCCTTTTCCGATTCAAATGTCAAACAGCGGATACAGTTTCGCGATCCCGCGGCGCGCGAGCGCCCGGGGTGATGAGATGAACGTTCCGCCCTCGCAGGATGAGGGCGCGCGGAACGCCGGATGCGCGTGCGCATCCGCAGCCTCGTGCGCAAAGTGAAAAAGCACACGAGCGTAGTCACCACGGTTACGCCGCAACATCCGGCGTTCCGCACGCAATGGTTTTAACGGCTTGCTTCGAACGGCCCCCGGCGGGAGATCCTTTGTTACCCGCCGATATCGCGGACTTATGGATCAGCCTGTCCAATCGGGGGCAAGCGTCACCTGCCGCAGCTTGACGCGAGGCATCGCGCCAGGACCGCCGACTTGGGCCGTACGAAACCGGCGTGGCCGTCATCGCCATCGGCGCGCGTCCCGGCAAGCCGGGGAAACCCCGCACGCGTCAGAGCGATCGAACACCGATCGCGTCCACCGCATCCCGCCTCGCGTCCGTGACGATCGCGATCCGCCCCTCAAGTCGAGACGGGACATGCACAGGATAAGCGTGCTCTATAGGGTGGGGATTGCTATCCCCATCACGAAATGTTTCAGGGCGCAGGAATGAATTTCAGAATCTGCTCCTCGTGGTGAGGAGGCACGGAACGCCGTCTCGAACCATGAGGCGGTGATGCCGCCAACCGTGGCCTCATCCTTCGAGACACGCGCAAAGAGCGCGCGCGGTTGGCTTGCCGAGAACAGCGCTTCTCGTTTCAGCAGACAACACTGTGGTTATGGGTCCCCGTCTGCGCGGGGACACATTGAATGTGAAGCAACGAGGCTGGCCTATCGCTGCCCCCCTTCCCTCACGCCGCGCTCTTTGGCGCCTGCAGCACGCCGCGGCGGATCTGATCTTCCTCGATCGATTCGAACAGCGCCTTGAAGTTGCCTTCGCCGAAGCCGTCATCGCCCTTGCGCTGGATGAACTCAAAGAAGATCGGCCCGATAGCATTGGCCGAGAAGATCTGCAGCAGCACCTTGGTCATGCCGCCATCGACCACGCCCTCACCGTCGATCAGGATGCCGTTTGTCTGCAGCCGCGCGATGTTTTCGCCATGGCCCGGCAGCCGCGCATCGATGCGCTCGAAATAGGTTTCGGGCGGTGACGGCATGAACGGCAAACCGTCCGCGCGCAGCTTTTCAATGGTCCTGTAGATGTCCTTGACGCCGCAGGCGATATGCTGGATGCCCTCGCCGCGATAGACCTTGAGATATTCCTCGATCTGCCCGGCCTCGCCGGCGTCCTCGTTGATCGGAATCCGGATCTTGCCGTCCGGGCTGGTCAGTGCGCGCGAGAACAGGCCCGACGCGCGACCCTCGATGTCGAAAAAACGAATCTGGCGGAAGTTGAACAGCTTCTCGTAGAAACCGCACCACACATCCATGCGACCGCGATGGACGTTATGGGTGAGATGATCGAGATAGAACAGCCCCGCGCCTTCCGGCCGCGGGTTGGTTTCGCCCAGCCACTCGAACTCGAGATCGTAGGCCGAGCCTGTCTTGCCGTAGCGATCGACGAAATAAAGCAGGCTGCCGCCGATGCCCTTGATCGCCGGCACATCGAGCGTCTTCTGTGCAGACGTTGCGTCCGCCGCTTCGGCGCCGAGCGTCAGCGCGCGCTCATAGGCCCGCTTCGCATCGACCACGCGGAACGCCATCGACGGCGCGCACGGCCCATGCTTGGCGACGAAATCGAAGCCGTGGGTGCCCGGCTCCTCGTTGACCAGATAATTGATATCGCCCTGACGATAGACCGTGATCTTCTTGGTCTTGTGCCTTGCGACCGGCGCAAAGCCCATCAGGCGAAACAGCGCGTGGAGCTTTTCCGGCTCGGGATGCGCGTATTCGACGAACTCGAAGCCGTCGGTGCCCATCGGATTGTGGTCGGAAATCGTGGCCGGCGGCGCATCGTGCGGAAACGGACCCATAGCGGTTTCTCCCTGATCCTGGCGAATCCTCGTTTCGAGGATTTTCCGCCTAAACCAGTGCGAAAACTGTGCAAAATCGATCCGATTCAGCTAGATTATGCATGATATACGCACATCAGACCGGATACATGCATGATCTCTGTCGATGGTTTCGATCTCAAAATCCTCGCCGCCCTGCAGGATGACGGCCGACTGACCAACCAGCAGCTCGCCGATACGGTGGGCCTGTCCGCCTCACAATGTTCACGACGGCGGATGCGGCTGGAGGAAGAACAGGTCATCGCCGGCTATCACGCCGATCTCGACAGCGAGGCGCTCGGCTTCAACGTGATCGCGTTCGTGCACATCACGCTCGCCACCCACTCGCCGAACAACGCCAGGCACTTTCGCGATCTGGTCAACCGCGTCGACGATATTCAGGAAGCCTATTCACTGACCGGCGACGCGGATTACCTCATCAAGATCGCGCTGCGCGATCTCAAAAGCCTGTCCGACATTGTCAACAATGTGCTGATGCCGCACGAGAGCGTTGCCCACGTGCGCTCATCCATCGTGCTCGATCGCCTCAAGACGACGCGCCGCCTGCCGTTGAAAGACTAGAGCTTCGCTTCTGATGGAATCAGAAGCGAAGCTCTCAATTCTTGTTTTGACGCGTTGTCTTCACGCGAGCCGGTATCCACTTCGCTCGAAAACGCTTTAGTCAGGGCCGGTTCGGATTGAACCGTTTCTCCAGTCCCTTCCAGCAGTCGGAATAATTGTCCTGCAGCGCCGGCGTGGTCGCGCCGAACTTGGTCACCCGTTGCGGGAAGCGCGTTTCGAACATGAAGGCCATGGTGCCGGTCATCTTCACCGGCTTCTGCTCGCCGAAGCTGGCATGGTCGAACGCCTGCCGGTCCGGACCATGCGGCAACATGCAGTTGTGCAGGCTGATGCCGCCGGGGGTGAAGCCCTCCGGCCGCGCATCATAGACGCCGCAGATCAGGCCCATGAACTCGGACATGATGTTCATGTGATACCACGGCGGGCGGAAGGTGTTCTCCGCCACCGCCCAGCGCTCAGGGAAGATGACGAAATCGATGTTCGCCGTGCCCGCGGTCTCCGATGGCGAGGTCAGCACCGTGAAGATCGACGGATCGGGATGATCGAAGGCGATGGCGCCGACCGGCGCGAAGGTGCGCAGATCGTATTTGTAGGGCGCGTAGTTGCCGTGCCAGGCCACCACATCGATCGGCGAATGCCCAAGCCTCGTGGAGTACAACTCCCCGCCCCATTTGACGAACAGTTCGGTCGGCGTATCCTTCTCTTCATAGGCTGCGACTGGCGTGAGGAAGTCGCGCGAATTGGCGAGGCAATTCGCGCCGATCGGCCCGCGCTCCGGCAGCGTCAACGCGCAACCGTAGTTCTCGCACAAATAACCACGCGCCGGACCAGACGGCACCTCGACGCGGAATTTCACGCCGCGCGGAATCACTGCGATCTCCTGCGGCCCGATATCGATGACGCCGAACTCGGTGACGAGACGCAGATTGCCCTGCTGCGGCACGAACAACATTTCGCCGTCGGCATTGTAGAAGTGCTGATCGACCATCGATGCCGTGATGAGATAGACGTGCCCGGCCATGCCCGCCTGCGTCGCGGCATCGCCGGCCGTGGTGATGGTGCGGATACCTTGCAGGAACGTCGTGGGCTCGGACGGAAGCGGCAGCGGATCCCAGCGCAACTGACTGATCGGCAGATCGTGTTCGAGGCACGGCGCGGTGCACCACTGCCCGATGTCGGCTTTGGTGAAACGGCCGGAATGCAGCACCGACGGACGGATGCGATAGAGCCACGAGCGCTCGTTGCTGCCGCGCGGCGCGGTGAACGGCGAGCCCGACAACTGTTCGGCGTATAGCCCGTAGGCGCATTGCTGCGGCGAGTTGCGGCCGATCGGCAGCGCGCCGGGCAGCGCCTCGGTCTCGAAGCTGTTGCCGAAGCCCGACATGTAACCCGGCGTGATGCCGACGCGCGCGGCGTTCACCGTATCGGGAGAGGAGTTGATGTTCATGGTCATGCTCCCTGAAGGGTCGCCCACATCTCGCGGTCGCGCTCGGCGGTCCAGATCACCGGATCGTCGATGCCCGACGCCTCGTCGAACGCGCGCGACACGTTGAACGGCAGGCAGTGCTCGTAGATCGCGAACGACGAGAATTTCGGGTCCATCACCTCGCGGGTCGCCGCCATGGTGTCCTTGAGGCCCCGGCCCCGCGCCACGGAGGTTTCCGCCGTACCGTAAAGCGAGGTGACGAAATCGCGGGTCATGGCGATGGCGTCGCGGGTGGTCGAAAGACCTTTCAGCGCATCGCCGCGCCCCGGCGCGATCGCCTTGGGGTTGAAGGCGCGGATTTCGTTCAGCGTGATCGGCCATTCGCGCAGCATGGCGTCGCCGCAATAACAGGCCGAGTGATATTCGACGAGATCGCCGGTGAACATCACCTCGGCATCCGGCACCCAGGCGACGATGTCGCCTGAGGTGTGGCCTGCGCCGAGATGCATCAGCCGCACCTCGCGCTTGCCGAGATAGATCGTCATCTCGGTGTCGAAGGTCAATGTCGGCCAGGTCAGGCCGGGAATGCTTTCAGCGTCGCGGAACAGGCGCGGAAAGCGGCCGAACTCGGAATCCCAATCCTGCTGGCCGCGTTCCTCGACCAGGCGACGGGTCTCCTGCGAGGCGATAATGCCCTCCGCCTGATATGCCGACGCGCCGAGCACGCGCACCGCGTGATAGTGCGACAGCACGACATACCTGATCGGCTTGTCGGTGACCGCGCGGGTGCGCGCGATCACGTCCTTCGCCATCGCCGGCGTCGCCTGTGCATCGAACACGATGCAGCCGTCGTCACCAACAATGACGCCGGAGTTCGGATCGCCTTCCGCCGTCATCGCGTAGAGATCGGGACCGATCTCAGAGAACGTGACCTTCTTTTCCGAAAGATCGGTAGTCGATGCGAAACCCTTGGTGGCCATTCTCTATCCTTCGGCGTTGTGATGAGCGGGAAGACGACGTTTGGCGAGATCGATCGCCTCGCGCAGAATGTCGATGTCGCCGATGTGGTTGGCGAGGATCAGCACCAGCGACGTGTCGAGCGCGACGCTGGCCTCGTCGCTGAGGCCGCGATGCGCCTCGACGATGGCGCGATAGGCCGTATCCGGATCGGCGAAATTCGATGTGGTCGAAAGCGTCATGATCTAACCTTGAATGCGGCCGCTGGCCCGCGCCACCGCGGCGGCGATTAAGGCGCGATCAGGTGTCCTGAACCGCGCGGCGACATAACCATCCGGCCGCAACAGATAGGCGGCGCCCGGCGTCATGTCATAACGCTGCGCGAACAATCCCGTTTCGTCAGCCAGCGCCGCATCGCCACCGATGCGGACGGAAGCTACACCCTCCGGCACATCGAGTGCCGCGCCGTTGGCGGCTTCCAGCACGACGAAGCCATGCCCAGCGCGGATGAACTGCTCGGTGAGGAACGACGGACCATCCCTGCCCTGCAGCGGCGCATCCTTCATGTGCGCGCCCGGCTCCGGGCCGGCCGACCATACATCGCGATCAGGAGCCGACAGCGGCGAGCGATAGACCGACGGCACCGACAGCCGCCCGCCATTGACCATGCGCTTGGCAAACTCGGTATCCTTTGCGAGTTGCAGCGCGGCCTGCCGCATCCGCCGCTCCTGCTTCGAATGCGGCGCAATGAAATCGGTCGAGCGCGTCGAGGCCTGGATGTTCTCGTCGGCCGCGGCGCTGCGCTCGGTGTGATAGCTCTCCAGCAGCGCGACCGGTGCAACCCCGCGCAGCACCAGATCGAGCTTCCACGCCAGATTCTCACCGTCCTCAAGGCCGGAGTTGGCACCGCGCGCGCCGAACGGCGACACCTGATGCGCCGCATCGCCGGCGAAGATCACACGCTCGTGCACGAAGCGCTCCATCCGCCGGCACTGGAATTTGTAGAGCGAGATCCATTCGAAATCGAACTGGCTGTGGCCGAGCATGCGCTCGATCCGCGGCCGCACATTTTCCGGCCGCCGCTCGACCGTGGGATCGGCATCGGGACCAAGCTGCAGGTCGATGCGCCAGACGTCGTCGGGCTGACGGTGCAACAGCGCCGACTGGCCGGAGTGAAACGGCGGATCGAACCAGAACCAGCGCTCGGTCGGAAACTCCGCCGTCATCTTGACGTCCGCGATCAGGAACTGGTCCTCGAAGGTCTCGCCGGAGAAGTCCGCGCCAACCAGGGCGCGCAACGCCGAGCGCGCACCGTCGCACGCCACCACGAAATCGGCGGCCAGACGATAAGGCCCGTCCGGTGTGTCGATATCGATAACGACATGGTCGTTGTGCTGGGTTACGCCAATGACCTTGTTGCGCCAGCGCAGATCGATTGCGGGCAAATCGCTGGTGCGCTCGACCAGAAACGCCTCGGCGTAATACTGCTGGAGGTTGATGAAGGCCGGCATCTTGTGGCCGGCTTCCGGCAGCAGGTCGAACTGATAGACCATGGAATCGCCAAGGAAGATCTTGCCGACCTTCCACACCACGCCCTTCTCCACCATGCGCTCGCCGACGCCGAGGCGATCCCACACTTCGAGCGAACGCTTGGAGAAGCAGATGGCGCGCGAGCCGTCGCCGATCCGATCCGAATCGTCGAGCACGATGACGCTCTGGCCGCGTTGCGCCAGATCGATCGCCAGCGACAGGCCGATCGGCCCTGCGCCGACCACGATCACCGGATGATGCGCGGGTTCCTTGCCCGCAACATCCTGATCGGGATGGCGGCGATAACTGAACTGCATCTGCGCCTGCGGCATCTGACAGCCCGTTCCTTTGGCGTTCGATTCCCGGAGAGCCGCGCCCGGGCGGTTGCTCGCCGGGCGCGACTGATATAGTTTCACTTGCAACTATCTAAACGCCGCTGGCCCCCGATCGTCAACCCGGTTTTGGATACCCCTTTGGACCGTCTCGACCTGTTCCGCTTCACCCCCTTCCGGCTCAACCGGCTGGCCGCCGAGGTCAGTGCGGCGCTGGCGAGCGAGTACAGCGAGCGCTACGGCCTCGACATTCCCGAATGGCGAGTGCTGGCGACGCTCGGCGCGCGCGACGCGCCCTGCACCGCGCAATACATTTCGCATTGTACCCGCACCCACAAATCGACCATCAGCCGCGCCGTCACCTCGCTGATGAAGCGGAAGCTGATCGCGCGGATCGCGGACAAGAACGACGGCCGCGCCTTCACCATCGGCTTCACCGCCAAGGGCCGCGCGCTCTATAATGAACTGGTGCCGCATCTGTTGCGCAAGGATCGCGACATCATGTCGTGCCTCAACGCCGACCAGCGCCGGCAGTTCGCCGCCGCGCTGACCACGATCGAGAAGAGCCTCGATCTGGTGCAGACGGCTGAGGGTGCAGAGCCGTATTGAGTTGCCACCTCTCCCCGCTAACGGGGAGCTGGAATGACTCGCACTTGATTTCTATTCCTGTCATGCCCGGGCTTGTCCCGGCCATCCCGCTTAGGGACGCACGGTGCCCGCCTCATCGGGATCACCGGGACAAGCCCGGTGATGACATCTGATAAAATAGATTGCTCCTCATCCCGAGGAGCGCGCTCTTGCGCGCGCCTCGAAGGATGAGGCCGAGATGTTGCGGGATAACGGCCTCGTGGTTCGAGACGGCGCGGCGCGCCTCCTCACCATGAGGGGCAAGCCTCTCGCCGATGACGCCACTCACACATCCGTAAAATTCGGCGCGCGTTTCTCGATATTGGCGCGCACGGCCTCGGTCTGATTGGGATACCCCATCAACTTCATCTGCTCGACCGATTCCGCCAGCAGCGCCGGGCCGGGATCGACCGAGAGATTGTTGAGCATCCGCTTGGCGGCGCGGACCGCGTCCGGGCTCTTGTTCGCGATCTCGCGCGCCACCGCCAGCGCCGTTGCACGCGGATCGTCGCAAATCTGGGTTGCAAGGCCATAGCTCAGCGCTTCCTGCGCCGAGAAGATGCGGCCGGTGTAAGTCAGTTCGCGAAGGATGTCGTCACGCACCAGGCTGGCGAGGATCGGCGTTCCGGCCATGTCCGGCACCAGACCCCATTTGATTTCCATGATCGACATCCGCGCATCCGGCGCGAGGAAGCGCATGTCGGCACCGAGCGCGAGCTGGAACCCGCCGCCGAACGCAACGCCGTGGACCGCGGCAATCACCGGCACCGGCAATTGACGCCAGCCCCACACCGCCTGCTGGGAATGATTGGCGATGCCGTGGGTGCGGGTCGCCAAATCACGCAGACCCGCCGCGCCGCCCTTCTCACCCATTGCGGCGAAACGCCCCATGTCGAGCCCGGCGCAGAACGCCCGGCCCTCGCCCGATAACACCACGGCGCGCACGCCCTTCTCGGTCGCGAGCCGCGCCGAGGTGTTGACCAGAGCCTCGAACATCGCAGCATCGAGCGCATTCATCTTGTCGGCGCGCACCAGCCGCACATCGGCGACGCCATCCGAAATCAAAACCGAAATCCGATCGTCCATGTGGTGCATCCTCCGCGTCTAGCCGTTTGTCTCTTTACAGAGATAAAGCGTCCTGATTTGATTAATCAACTAACTAATTCCCGGGAGGACACAGGGATGTATACGAACGGCCTTCTCAAGGGGCGGCGCATTCTGGTCACCGGCGGCGGCACCGGCCTCGGCAAGGCCATGGCGACCCGCTTCCTCAGCCTCGGCGCCGAAGTCCACATCTGCGGCCGCCGCAAGAGCGTGTGCGACGACACCGCCGCCGAACTGATGAAGGCGCATGGCGGCAAGGTGACGAGCCATGGCGTCGATATCCGCGACGCTGCTGCCGTCGACGCGATGATCGAGAATATCTTCGCCGACGGTCCGTTGACTGACCTCGTCAACAACGCCGCCGGCAATTTCATTTCCCGCACCGAAGACCTCTCTCCGCGCGGCTTCGATGCCGTCGCCAATATCGTGATGCACGGCACGTTCTACGTCACGCAGGCCGTGGGCAAACGCTGGGTTACCGGCCAGCATCGCGGCAACGTGGTCTCGATCGTGGTGACTTGGGTGCGCAACGGCAGCCCCTATGTCGTGCCCTCCGCCATGAGCAAGGCTGCGATCCACGCCATGACCATGTCGCTCGCGACCGAATGGGGCCGTTACGGCATCCGCCTCAACGCGATCGCGCCGGGCGAAATCCCGACCGAGGGCATGAGCAAGCGGATCAAGCCCGGCGACGAAGCCGGCGCCAAAACCATCGCCACCAATCCGATGGGCCGTGTCGGCACCATGGAGGAACTGCAGAACCTTGCGGTGTTCCTGATCTCCGGCGGTTGCGACTGGATCAACGGCGAAACCATCGCCATGGACGGCGCACAGGCGCTGGCATCGGGAGGCAACTTCTACAACCTGCGCAGCTGGAGCGACGCGGACTGGAACGCCGCGCGCGACGCCATCAAGGCGCAGAATGAAAAGGACAAGGCGAAGCGGGCAACCTGACCTTCGCCAAAAACAAGAAACGTCACCAGGGAAGAAACCAAAAAGGAGCAGACTTGATGCATTTTGTGAAACCGATCGTTATGGCAGCGGCCGCCGGAAGCCTCGTTTTCGCCGCCACCGGCGGCGCGTGGGCGCAGAAGAAATACGACACCGGCGCGACCGATACCGAAATCAAGATCGGAAACATCATTCCTTACAGCGGCCCGGCCTCGGCCTACGGCTCGGTTGGCAAGGCGATGGCCGGCTATTTCAAGAAGATCAACGATGAAGGCGGTATCAACGGCCGCAAGATCAACTTCATTTCCTACGACGACGCCTACAGCCCGCCGAAGGCGGTAGAGCAGACCCGCAAGCTGGTTGAAAGCGACGAGGTTCTGGCGGTGTTCGGCGCGCTCGGCACCCCATCGAACACGGCGATCCAGAAATACATGAACGCCAAGAAGGTGCCGCACCTCTTCCTCGCCACCGGCGCCACCAAGTGGAATGATCCGAAGAAGTTTCCGTGGACCATGGGCTGGCTGCCGAGCTACCAGAGCGAAGCGCGCATCTATGCGAAGTACATCCTGAAGGAAAAGCCCAACGCCAAGATCGCGGTGCTCTACCAGAACGACGATTTCGGCAAGGACTACGTCAAGGGCCTGCAGGACGGACTTGGCGAGAAGCGATCGATGATCGTTGCGGAGGAAAGCTACGAGCTGTCCGAGCCGACCATCGACTCCCACATCGTCAAGCTCAAGTCGCTCGATCCCGATGTGCTGGTCATCTTCACCACACCGAAGTTCGGCGCGCAGACCATCAAGAAGGTCGGCGAGCTGAGCTGGAAGCCGACCATGATCATCACCAACGTCAGCGCCTCGACGGCCACGGTGATGAAGCCTGCCGGCTTCGAAAACGCGCAGGGCGTGATCTCGGCATCCTATGCCAAAGACACATCCGACCCGCAGTGGAATGACGATCCCGGCATGAAGGACTACAAGGCGTTCCTCGCCAAGTATGTGCCCGAGGTCAACGTTGCCGACAGTTCGGCGGTCACCGGCTACAACATGGCGCAGACCATGGAGGCGGTGCTGAAGCAGTGCGGCGATGACCTGACCCGCGCTAACGTCATGAAGCAGGCAGCATCCCTCAAGGGCCTGCAGCAGGGCGGCCTCCTGCCCGGCGTGCTGATCAAGACCAGCGCCACCGACTTCTCACCGATCGAGCAACTGCGCCTGATGCGTTTCAAGGGCGAGCGCTGGGAGCTGTTCGGCGATGTCATCGACGGCGAAATGGGCGGCGATCATCGCCACTGACGCCGATTGTGCGTGACATCTCTCGCGAGGCGGACCAGATCGGAGCGCCTCGTTTTTCTTTTGGTGTTTACGGAAACAGCCCTCGCGTAGTCTTCGCTGCTCGGACCTTTTCGACACCGATCGCCATTGCCGCGGTGCGATGCGGGACCTTGTCGCGTTTGGCGCGCGCCACCATCTGGTCGAAAGCACGGTCGAGAATGTGATACTCGCGCCGCATCACCTCCTCCTCTTCCCAGAACAGCTGCTGCAGATCCTGCACCCACTCGAAATAGCTGACCACCACGCCGCCTGAATTACACAGGATATCGGGGATGACGAAAATCTCATCCTGTCGCTGCTCAAGCACGAGGTCGGCGTCCGGCGTGGTCGGCCCGTTGGCGCCTTCCGCCAGCACGCGGCAACGCAGTTGCGACGCCACCTTGGCATCGATCACGCGTTCGGTCGCCGCCGGCACCAGCACGTCGCACGGCAGGATCAGCATCTCCATCGGATCGTACTGCAATTCGTTGGAGTAGCCGGCGAGACTGCCATGCTTGCCGACATGAGCAACCAGCCCATCGACATCGAGACCTTTGGGATCATGCAGCGCGCCGGTGTGATCGCTGACCGCAATCACCTTGACGCCGAACTGCGCCAGTTCGCGCGCAGTGTATGAGCCGACATTGCCAAAACCCTGAATGACCGCGGAGGCGTCGCTGAAGTTGACCGACTTGAGACCGAGCACGCGCCGCGCCAGATAGGCGACGCCCCTGCCCGTCGCCTCGCGCCGGCCCAGCGTGCCGCCCGATGACACCGGCTTGCCCGTGACGATCTCGGTGACGGTTTTGCCCTGATACATGGAGTAAGTATCCATGAACCACGCCATCACCTGCTCGTTGGTGCCCATGTCAGGCGCCATCACATCGGTGTGCGGGCCGACGAACGGAATCATCTCCTGCATGTAGCGGCGCGACAGACCTTCCAGTTCGGTGCGCGACAACAACGACGGATCGACATGGATGCCGCCCTTGGCGCCGCCATAGGGCAGGCCGACCAGTGCGCATTTCCAGCTCATCCAGATCGCCAGCGCCGCCACCTCGCCGAGATCGACGCTGGTCGCAAAGCGTGTGCCGCCCTTGGTCGGCCCGAGCGTGAGATGGTGCTGCACGCGGTAGCCTTCGAACACGGCGATCGTGCCGTCGTCGCGATGGATCGGGCATGACACTGTGACTGAACGCTTGGGCATCAGAAGCCGCTGGCGTTCATCATGCGGGATGCCAAGGTGATCGGCGATCACCCCGAACTGCTTCACCGCCATATCGAAGACCGGACCGCTATAGACTGTCATGGCACTCGTCCTGTTGTCGCTTCTCGATCAATGCCGTTTGTTGGTCTGGCGTTCCGTCACCGAGCTGAAACCGCCGCCGGTCGGCGTGATGATGGTGACCGCGTCGCCGGCCTCAAGCACCGTGCTGGCGCAGCCGCCGAGCTGCTCGGATTGACCACTGGCGCGGCGCACCAGGTTTTGGCCCGCCTCGCCGGGCTCGCCGCCGAACAGCCCGAACGGCCGCACACGGCGATGCCCCGACAGGATCGCGCATTCCATGGCGTTGAGAAAACGGATGGTGCGCCGCGTGCCGTCGCCGGCGTTGTGGCGGCCCTTGCCGCCCGAGCCGCGGCGGATGGTGAATTCCTCGAGCACCACCGGAAACCGGCTTTCGAGAATTTCCGGATCGGTCAGGCGCGAGTTGGTCATGTGGGTGTGAATGCCCGACGCGCCGTCGAAGGACGGGCCGGCCGGCGCGCCGGAGCAGATCGTCTCGTAATACTGATAGCGGTCGTTGCCGAAGGTTAGGTTGTTCATAGTGCCCTGCGCGCTGCCCAATGCACCGAGAGCGCCGAACATGCAGTTCGTGACCTCCTGACTGACCTCGACATTGCCCGCCACCACCGCCGCCGGGTAGCGCGGCGCCAGCATCGAGCCTTCCGGCACGATCAGATTGATCGGCCGCAGGCAGCCGGCGTTCATCGGAATGTCGTCATCCACCATGACACGGAAAACGTAGAGCACGGCGGCGCGCGTCACCGGCGCGGGCGCGTTGAAATTGTCCGGCCGCTGCGCGCTGGTGCCGGTGAAATCCACCGTCGCCTCGCGTTTCGCCTTGTCGACCGTGATCTTCACCTTGATCACCGAACCCTGATCGATTTCATAGGCGAACTCGCCGTCCGACAACTGGTCGAGCACGCGGCGCACGCTTTCCTCGGCGTTGTCCTGCACGTGGCCCATATAGGCGGTGACAACGTCGATGCCGAAATAGCCGATCATCTTGCGCAGCTCGGCGACGCCTTTCTCGTTGGCCGCGACCTGCGCCTTGAGGTCGTTGATGTTCTGCACCGGATTGCGCACCGGATATGTCGCCTTGGTCAACAGATCATGTAGTGCCTGTTCGCGAAAACGGCCACGGTCGATCAGCTTAAAGTTATCGATATAGACGCCCTCTTCCTCGATGTTCGTCGCATTCGGCGTCATCGAGCCGGGCGCGATGCCGCCGATATCGGCGTGATGACCACGGCTGGCGATCCAGAACACGATGGTCTTGTCGTCTTCGTCAAATACCGGCGTGCAGACTGTGATGTCCGGCAGATGGGTACCGCCATTATACGGCGCGTTGATCGCGAACACATCGCCGGGATTGATCTGCGCATTCTGCGCGATCACGGTTTCGACCGACTTATCCATCGAGCCGAGATGCACCGGCATATGCGGCGCATTGGCGACCAGCGCGCCCTTGGCGTCGAAAATCGCGCATGAGAAATCCAGCCGCTCCTTGATGTTCACCGAATAAGCAGTGTTCTGCAGCGTGACGCCCATCTGCTCGGCGATCGACATGAACAGGTTGTTGAAGATCTCCAGCATCACCGGATCGGCGCTGGTGCCGACTGCGGCCCGCGCCTGCATCGCTACCGCGCGCGACAGCACCAGATGATCGCGCCCGGTGAGATGCGCTTCCCAGCCGTCCTCGATCACCACGGTCTGGTTGGGCTCGATGATGATCGCCGGACCCGAAACTTTGTGGCCCGGTTGCAGCGCCTCGCGGCGATAGACCTGCGCATCGTGCCAGCGACCCTGACTGAAAAAGCGCGTCGCCCGCGCCGGCTCAGGCTGTTGTCCCACGGCGTCTTCATCCGAGTCGTACTCCTCGAACTGCGCCGCACCGCCGATCGCTTCGACCGAGACCGCCTCGACCACCAACGGCTTGTCGGGATCGACGAAACCGAACCGCGCCTTGTGGGCTTTAAGGAAGGCGTCGCGCAACCCGCCGCGATGATCCACGGTCTCGCCGCCGCAAACACGCGTGTCGAGCGCCAGGATTTCCAGCGCAGTATCAGTGCCGGCGTAGCGGATGTGGGCAGCCACCTTGATCGCGATAGCGTCGGGCGCAACACCCTGCAGGGTCAGTTCAGACGCACAGGTTTTCCCGAGGCGGTTGCCAATGTCCTGCAGCGGCGCAAGTGCATCTTCCAGCGGCAGGTCGAGCGCCTGCACCCGCGTGGCGCGAATGTCCGCCAGCCCCATACCATAGGCCGACAGCAGACCGGACATCGGATGCAGCAGCACCTTCTTCATGCCGAGCGCATCCGCAACCAGACAGGCATGCTGCCCGCCCGCGCCGCCAAAACAGTTCAGCGCATAGGCTGTGACGTCATAGCCGCGCTGCACCGAAATCTTCTTGATTGCTTCGGCCATATTGGCGACGGCGATTGTGATAAAGCCATCGGCCACCTCCTCCGGCGTCCTGCTATCGCCGATCTCGCGCGCCAGAATCGCGAATTTCTCGCGCACCACATCCGCATCAAGCGGCTGGTCCTGCTTCGGGCCAAAGATCGAGGGAAAGAAATCGGGGATCAGCTTGCCGGTCATCACATTGGCATCGGTCACCGCCAGCGGGCCGCCACGCCGGTAGCACGCCGGCCCCGGATTGGCACCAGCCGATTCCGGACCAACGCGAAACCGCGAACCATCGAACTGCAACAGCGAGCCGCCACCCGCCGCAACCGTATGAATCAGCATCATCGGCGCGCGAATGCGCACGCCCGCCACTTCGGTCTCAAATGCGCGCTCATATTCGCCATCGAAATGCGCGACGTCGGTGGATGTGCCGCCCATGTCGAATCCGATTACCCGCGAGAAATTCGCGGCGTGTCCAGTGCGCGCGAGGCCGACGACTCCGCCCGCAGGCCCCGACAGAATGGCATCGCGGCCCTGGAACATGCGCGCCGCAGTCAATCCACCCGACGACATCATGAACATCAGGCGGATGCCGGTGCGCTCGACGTCAAGCTCATCCGACACCTGCGCCACGTAACGCCGCAAGATTGGCGACAGATAGGCGTCCACCACCGTGGTATCGCCGCGCCCCACGATCTTGATCAGCGGCGACACATCATGGCTGGCCGAGACCTGCGTGAAGCCGATCTCGTTCGCCAGCGCTGCGAGCGCCTTCTCATGATCGGGATAGCGATAGCCATGCACCAATGCGATGGCGACGGCGCGGATGCCCTCGGCAAATGCCGCACGCATGTCCGCTTCCGCTGTCCGAAGATCAAGCTTCCGTTCGACGGTGCCGTCTGCCCGCACGCGTTCGTCCACCTCGATCACACGCTCGTAAAGCTGATCCGGCTTGATGATGTTGCGCGCGAAGATCTTGCGGCGATCCTGATAGCCGAGTTCAAGTACGTCACGAAAACCACGCGTGGTCACGAACAGGGTGCGATCGCCCTTGCGCTCGAGCAGCGCGTTGGTCGCAACCGTGGTACCCATGCGCACCTCGTCGATCACCTTGGCGGGGATGGGATCATCCGGCTCGAGCCCGAGATGGGCGCGGATTCCGGCCACAGCCGCATCACGATAGGCGCCCGGATTCTCGGACAGCATCTTGCGCGCGTGCAAACCGCCCTGCGGATCGCGCCCGATTACATCGGTGAACGTGCCACCCCGATCGATCCAGAAATTCCACCGCGCCATGTCGTTCTCCATCGTCTCAAAGGCAAAGGACTGCCGCTCGCGTGCAGGGCGCTGCACGGCGTCTGGCCTTCCTGAATGTTGTAATGCCGCGTCAGCGGCAGGCCTGATCCTTACATCCCGAGATAGGCCCGCCTCACCTCCGGGTTGGCGCTCACTTCCGCCGCGCTTCCGCTCAACACGACGCGGCCAGTTTGCAGAACGTAAGCGCGATCTGAAATCTCAAGACATTCCGAGAGCCGTTGCTCGACGATCAGAACCGTCACGCCGGTCTCGCGAATCTTCTTCACCGCCGCGAAAATCTCGTCCACGAGCTTGGGCATGATGCCCTGCGAGGGTTCGTCGAGCATCAATAGTCGTGGCCGGGTCATCAGCGCGCGTGCGATTGCCAGCATCTGCTGCTCACCGCCGGACAACGTGCCAGCGCGCTGGGCCAACCGCTCCTCCAAACGCGGAAACAGCTTGAACACGGTTTCGAGCGGGGCATTGCGGTCCAGCGATTTGCGGTGCAGGTAGCTGCCGAGCCGCAAATTGTCCGCGACGCTGAGGCGCGGGAACAGCCGCTTGTTCTCCGGCACATAGGCCAGGCCATGAGCCGTGATGAGATGGGCTGGGATAGTGTCGATACGATCGCCGGCGAAATTAATCGCGCCAGAGCGTGGCCGTTCCATGCCGGCGATCGATTTCAGCAAGGTGGATTTGCCGGCGCCGTTGGCCCCCGCAACGGTGACGATCTCGTTGGCATCAACCTGGATCGACACATCCGAGATGGCGACCAGGCCGCGATAGGCCGTGGTGATGTTGGAGACCTCAAGCAGCACGGTGACGCTCCCCGAGATAGGCGGTGATGACGTCATCGTTGCGCACGACGTCGGCAGGCTTGCCTTCCGCCAGCACCTTGCCGAGATGCAGCACCACGGCGCGATCGACCAGCGGCATCACCACTTCCATGACGTGCTCGACCATCACCACGGTGACGCCGGTTTCGCGCACCTTACGGATCAGTTCGACGCCCGCCCTCGCCTCGCTCGGCGTCAGGCCGGTCAGCACTTCGTCGAGCAGCAGCAGCTTCGGTTCAGTTGCAAGCGCGCGGGCCACTTCCAGGCGGCGCTTCTGCGGCGGCGTCAGTTCGGAAGCCGGCGCGTCGGCGCTTCCCGCGAGGCCGACGTAGTCGAGCACTTCATGCGCCTTGTTGAGCGCATCGAGCATCCGTGGATAGCGCACGAACGCGCCGACGGTGACGTTCTCCACCACCGACATGGAGTCGAACGAGCGAGGCACCTGATAGGTACGCGCGATGCCAAGCTGGCAACGCCGTGCCGCAGGCAACTGGCCGATATCTTGCCCTTCGAACTGGATCGTTCCCGATGAGACCGGAAACGAACCCGCGATCAGGTTGAACAGCGTCGATTTTCCGGCGCCGTTCGGCCCGATCAGGCCGAGGATTTCGCCGCGGCGCACTTCCAGATTGACAGAGTCGTTGGCGACGAGGCCACCGAAGCGGCGCGTGACATCCGTGCAGACGACGATCGGTTGCTCGCTCATGTGGCTGCACCTTTCGCAGAATTCTTGCGGAATATCCCGAGAAGTCCTTCGGGACGGGTCAACGACACCACCATCACAAGCGTGCCGTAGATGATGAGATCCGCGCCCGAGCCGGAGCCGCCGAGATAGGAACGAGTCAATTCTGCAAGCGGAATCAGGACCAGCGCCCCCACCGCCGGACCCCACAGCGAGCCGATGCCACCGAGCACCGCGGGCAACGCCATCAGCAGCGAGAAACGGAAGCTCATCACGCTTTCCGGGTCGATGTAGGACACGAATGCGGCGTAGAAGCTGCCGCCTACGGCAGTGAAGAACGCGGAGATCGCAGCGGCACCCATCTTGGAGTTAAAGATAGTGACGCCAAGGCTTTCCGCCGCCTCCGGCGAATCCTTCACCGCGCGCCACGAATAACCCCAGCGCGATTCCACCGCGGAGAATGTCACAAGCCAGGTGATCGCGAACAGACCGAGCGCGACATAGAAGTATTCATCCTTGCTCCGGGCGAACTGCAGCGTCCACCAGTTGTCCGGCACGAACGGCCACTGGATACCGAGCGCCGCGCCGGCGTAATCCCAGTTGTGAACCAGCAGCAATCCGATTTCAGCGATCACGAGGGTGGCGATCGAGAAATAGTGACCCGCCAGCCGGAAGCAGGGATAGCCGAGCGCGAGCGCGACCAGCGCGGCGATAATGCCGCCGACCACCATGCCGCCCCACGGAATAATGCCGAAGTTCACGTAGAGGATGCTGGTGGCATAGGCGCCGATGCCGAAATACAGCGCATGGCCGAGCGAGACCTGGCCGCAATAGCCGCCGAGCAGATTCCAGCTCTGCGACAGCGCCGCATACATCAGCGTCAGAATCAGGATGTTCATCATGTAGACGTCGCTCACCGCGAACGGCACCAGAGCGATGATCGCAAACACGACGATCGCGGTGAGAAGTTCGCGGCGACGACGCGTGATGAAGGCGGTTGTGGTCGATGGCGCAGCGACGTCCGTCATCACAGCCTCCCGAACAGGCCGCGCGGCCTGATGAACAGGACGGCGAGATAGATGGCGTAGACGCCGACCGATTTCAGCGCCGGCGGCAGGATCATCGCGGTCATCGCCTCGACGACGCCGATGATGAGACCGGCCACCAGCGCTCCGAAAATGCTGCCAAAACCACCAAGCGCAACCACAACGTAGGCGATCAGGGCGAAGGTCGCGCCGACCTGCGGGTGGATGTAGTAGAAGATCGCAAGCACTGCACCGGCGAGACCGACCAGCGCCGCGCCGAGCCCCCATCCGAGGGCAAAGATACGGTTGCGATCAATGCCGACCAGCGCCACAGCACCCTGGTCCTCGCGCGTCGCCTCCAGCGCCTTGCCGAAATCGGTTCGCGTGATCAGCCAGAACAGTCCGCCGAACGCCGCGAGCGATACGGCGCCGCCGTAAATCTGCGGCCATGGCAGGAACACGCCGCCGACATCGAGCGTTTTGCCACCGAGCCAGGTGTGGCTGATGGTGCGGTAGTCCGGCGTGAAGAAGTACTGCGCAAGACCCTGGATCAGAAGGCCAAGGCCGAAGGTGGCGAAGATCTGCACCATGCCCTGATTGACCTTGGCGCGCATCGCGTAACGTATCACCCCGACGTAAACCAGAACGCCAAGGGCGAACATCATGGCGACGATCAAGGGCGTCAGCACCACCGGATCGAGGCTCGTCATCAGAACCAGCCCGAAGGCCGCGTACATGGCGACCATTAGGAATTCGCCATGGGCGAAGTTGACGACGTCCATCAATCCGAAGATCAGCGACAGTCCGACGGCGATCAGCGCATAGATCAGCCCCATCAGGAGGCCGCTCGCCAGCACCTGAAGAATTCCCTGTGCGGTCGTCATTGCACCAGTCCGTAAGGGACGAATGTCCCATGGATGATCGGAACGCGCGGCGTTCCGGCGACAATATCAGCTAAAGATGGGTCGTGTGGGGAGAAGGCGTCGCCTGCCCAGCGATCCTCCTCCCCTTTTCCCAGCCGCGCCCGGATCAGGCGTTCATCGGCCACTTCGCCTTGGCGACGGCGACAGCTTCCGGATAGATCGTAATGAACTTGCCGCCGAGGTACTGAATCAGAACCGGATCGGCGTCCGGGTTCTGGCCGTCGGGGCCGAAGTGCACGCTCTTCCAGGGCATGATGGTCTGGTCGCCCGGCGTGTTGGTGGCGGCAAGCGCGGCGCGGATCTTCTCGCCGTCGGAGGACTTCGCACGATCGATGGCGTCCGCAAGGATAATCACCGAGGTGAACTGGCGCGAGGTGTTATCGTTGAGATCGCGACCGGCGCGCTTCTTGAACAGCTCATTGACCTTGGCGATGCTTGGACGCTTCGCCGCCATGTCGATCGAGAAGCTGGCGCGCGAGATCAGGCCATCGAGCTTGTCGCCAACCGCGTCGAACGTCGCCTTGTCGGCGAAGCCCGCCGCCTGCGCGAGCAGGTTTTTCGGCTTGTAGCCGAGTTCGTCCATGGTCTTCACCAGCAGGATCGAATCCGTGGTGTAGCTCGAGGGCAGCAGCACGTCCGGGTTGGCGCTCTTGAGCTGCTGCACTTCCGAGGTCAGCGACGGAGAGTTCGAGCGATACTTGATGTCGGCGACCACCTTGTACCCGCGCTCGGCGGCGAGCTTGCGCTGGGTGTTGGAGGAGTCGGTTCCGAAAATCGTGTCTTCGAAGAACAGCGCGACGGTGTCGATCTTCTTGCCGTTCTTCCGTTCCTGATCGAGGAAATCGAACATGCCCTTCGAGAACATCTCGTCATGGGCGGCCGCGCGGAAGAAGAACTTGAGGTTGCGACGATGCAGGCTCGGCGACGACGAGTCGGCGGCGAGATATGGAATGCCGTAGCGCTCACACGAAGCGCTGACAGTGGACGACACCGACGAATGGAACGCGCCAAGAATGGCGCAAACCTTTTCCTGGGTGATGAGGCGCTCAGCTTCGGCGCGGCCCTTCTGCGGATCGCCCTGATGATCGGCGAAGATCAGCTTGATCTTGGCTCCACCGAGGCCGGCGAGACCGGCATTCTTCGCGGTCGGAATATTGATATCGAAGGAACCATTGACGATCTCGACCGCAGTTTCGAGCGCATGCTTGGCATCGACGCCAACCTGCGCGCTCGCACCGGTCAGCGGCCAGATCGCGCCGATCGCAACTTCTTTTGCGCCCTGGGCAAAGGCGCGCGTGCCGAGCAACGACAGGACGGCACCGCTCACAAGTACTTCGCGACGATTCATATCAGGTCCCTCTCCTTTTGGCCGGTTCCACCCGGCAAACAGACGTGTCCTCAGATCGATAGTTTATTGTTATGCAAATCCGTGACCAACATGCACCCGGGCGCATGGGTAATAGCGAAATCAGGCTTCGACTCCAGAATGACAGATTGCGGAGTGACGCCACATGCCCAAAACACCGGCACTTCATCAGGCGCGATGCTGACGGAATCGCCATAGTCAGGCTTGGCGATATCCTTGATGCCGATCATCTCGGGTTTGGCGATGTGAACCGGCGCGCCGTGGACCGCCGGATAACGCGAGGTGATCTGGATGGCGCGAATGGCGTCCGCCGGCTTGAACGGCCGCATCGACACCACCATGCGGCCTGCGAACGGCCCGGCCGAGGCGCACGATATAGACGTACGGTACATCGGCACGTTGCGCTTCTCTTCGATGTGGCGGATGCCGATACCCTCAGCAACCAATGCCTCCTCGAACGAATACGAGCAGCCGATCACGAACGCGACCAGATCCTTGCGCCAGTGCGCCATAACGTCGGTCGGCTCCTCGATCAGTTCGCCGTTGCGCCAGACGCGATAGCGCGGCAGGTCAGTGCGGATGTCGAGATCAATACCGAGGTCGGGAATGCGCGGGTCGCCAACCTCCGACATGCCGATGATCGGGCACGGCTTGGGATTGAGCTGGCAGAAGCGATGAAACGATGCCGCGAGCTTCTCCGGCAAGATGGCGAGATTACCCTGGACGTAGCCCGGGGCGATGCCCGCAGTGACTCCGTCAAACCCGGCGCGACATGCAAGCCTCGCCTGAACACTGGGTGACGCCCCTATCGTGGCGTTTGAATCCACCTGCTTGAGTTGAGCTGTCATCGCATCCATCCCGTTTTGGTGAAACGAACTGGACCATTGCCGTTCGATAATGTCTAATCTTCATTTCTGATATGGAAAGATAAATTTCGCTAATCGTAGTTTGGCGCGCGGATATGGTGGACTTCAAGACCATCGAGACATTTCTTTGGGTCGCGATGCTCGGCAGCTTTCGCGGTGCAGCACAGAAACTGAACACCACCCAGCCCGCGATCTCGCAGAGGATCGCGCAACTGGAAGAGGAGATGGGCGTCAAGCTGCTGCAGCGCGACCGCCGTGCGGCATCGCTGACCCCGAGCGGCCGGCAGCTGATGGTCTATGCCGAGAAGCTGATCGGGTTGCGCGCGGAAATGCTGGCAGCGGTGCGGGATCGCTCCGCCATGCGCGGGGTTCTGCGCCTCGGCGTATCGGAAACCATCGTCCATACGTGGCTACCGAAGCTGGTTGCCAGCGTGAACAGCGCACACCCCAATCTCTCACTCGAGATCGAGGTAGACATCACGCCTAATCTGCGCGCGCGTTTGCTGGCACAGGAAATCGACCTCGCTTTCCTGCTCGGCCCGCTGTCATTCTCGACCATCCGGAACCGGGTGCTGTGCGATTATCCCATCGCCTTCGTCGCCAGCCCCACGCTTGGCCTCGGAACCGGTACGCTCACCGTTCATGAACTGGCGCGGTTCCCGATCATCACGTTTCCGCGCAAGACCCAGCCCTACGAGATCATCCGTTCGCTGTTCAACCGTCCTGGGGTGCCAAACACCCGTTTGCACGCCAGTGCGTCTCTCGCCACCGTGATTCATATGGCGATGGAGGGCTTGGGAATCGCGGTAATTCCGACCGCGATCGTTGAGCACGAACTGAAGGAAGGACGTCTGCAACTACTGACGACCGACCTGCAGGTACCAACGCTGACGTTTTCAGCAAGCTGGCTTGCTGCGCCTGATACGCTGGCCGTCGAACTGGTGGCGGGGCTCGCGGCAGAGCTCGCGCAAAGCTGACCGAAAGGCTGGCACGCCCCTTGCTTTGAAAAGCGGCAGCATCGCTTTCATGCAAGGAGATTCAGAATGAAACGATCCGATCTCACTGAAAAACTGCTCGATATCAAGCGTGAGAATAACTGGAGCTGGAAATACATCTGCGAAAAGATCGGCGGTTACTCGGAAGTGCTGATCGTTGGCGCAATCCTGGGCCAGATGAAATTGACCAAACCTCAGGCTGCGAATGCCGCGGAACTATTCGGCTTGTCGAAAACGGAAACAGCAATGCTGAACGAGGTCCCGATGCGCGGCATCGCCATGCCGCCAACCGATCCCCTCATCTATCGCTTCTATGAGCTCGTGATGGTCAACGCTCCAGCCTGGAAGGCACTGATCGAGGAGGAATTCGGCGACGGCATCATGTCGGCGATCGATTTCGACATGGCCATCAGCCGCGAGGCCAATCCCAAAGGCGATCGCGTGAAAGTCACGATGTCCGGAAAATTCCTGCCCTACAAATACTACGGTGCGAGCGGAAACGTGCCCGAGTACGGCTTCAAGGAAGACTAGCGTCTACGGTTGCGCGCCCGGCTTTTCGGTCACGCACTGCTCCAGTTGCTCGAGCATCTCGTAGAGCAGCTTGAGTCTGGCCGCACCGTAACGCCGGGTGAGTGCTGCATAGATCTCCTCCGAAATCGGCGCGACCCGCGCGATCAGCGCGGTGCCGTCGGGGGAGATCGACACGAAGCTGCGACGCAGATCGGCTTTGGAGGCGCGCCGTATCACGAGCCGCCTCTCATCGAGATCGCGCAGGATGCGTGACAGACTGGGCCCGAGCAGACAGGTGGCACTCGCCAGTTCGGCGACCTCCATCTCCTTTCCGGCAGACAATGCGCGCAAGACACGCCATTGCTGCTCGGTCATGTCATGATCGCGCAGCGATGGGCGGAACTCCCGCATCACCGTTTCCCGGGCGCGCAACAGCGCCATTGGCAAAGATCGGGAAAACTCCCGCATAGGCATCCCGTTGGCTCTTGGGCCGGGCTGCGCTCGTCTGCTCATAATGTGATGTTCCGGTTGACGGGAGGTCGGATGGATAAGAATAGAATCAGGGCAATATCAAAGACAAACCGTATCGAACAGTCGTCACCCCGATTGCATCAAATTAACACGTTAAATATACCTTCTTAGGCGGCCACCCAGCCGCACCATTTGTTTCCCGCGCGAGTTGGTTCAGGAGCATACAGGCGAGCCATGCCGCATTTTACCATTGAATACTCGTCAAATCTCGACAGCCTGATCGATATGCAGGCTACCGTCGAAGTGGTTCGCGCCGCAGCGGTTGACACCGGCATCTTCCCGCTCGGCGGCATTCGGGTCCGCGCCATCCGCTGCGAGCACTACGCGATCGCCGACGGCCGTAGCGATCTTGGGTTCCTCGACATGGTGCTGCGCCTCGGCGAAGGCCGCGACCTCGCCACCCGCAAGGCGGCCGGCGAGAAAATCTTCACAGCGCTCTCGCGTCATCTCGACCCGGTCTTTGCCGCGAGCAAGTTCGCCCTTTCGTTCGACATGCAGATCAACGACAAAGAAACAAGCTGGAAGCGCAACAACATCCATGATCTGCTCGCAGCGGAGGCCAAACAGGCATGACAAAAACCGCCGATAGCGCCACCGTCTTCCAGGCCAATCAGGAACGCGCCGCTCCCCTGCTCGCCAAACTACGCGCCGACGGCATCGGCCACATGATCGGCGGCAAGATCGTCGCGGCGAACAATGGCGAAGTTTTCGAGACGACGTCCCCGATCGATGGCACTCCACTCGCCGTCGTCGCCCGAGGCGATGCCGCTGACATCGATCTCGCCGCGCAGGCTGCGCAGCGCGCTTTCAAGGACTGGCGCGATATGCCCGCGGCAAGCCGCAAGAAGCTGCTGCACAAGGTGGCTGACGCCATCGTCGCCCGCGCCGACGACATCGCGGTGCTCGAATGCATCGACACCGGACAGGCGCACCGCTTCATGGCGAAAGCCGCGATCCGCGCTGCCGAGAACTTCCGCTTCTTTGCCGACCGTGCCACCGAGGCGCGCGACGGCCTCAATACGCCCAGCGACGAGCACTGGAACGTCTCGACCCGTGTGCCGATCGGCCCGGTCGGCGTGATCACGCCGTGGAACACGCCGTTCATGCTTTCGACATGGAAGATCGCGCCCGCGCTTGCCGCCGGTTGCACGGTGGTCCACAAGCCGGCGGAATGGTCGCCGGTCACCGCCGATCTGCTGGCCAAGATCGTCAAAGACGCCGGCGTGCCGGACGGCGTGCTCAACACCGTTCACGGCTACGGCGAGGAAGCCGGCAAGGCGCTGACCGAGCATCCCGCGATCAAGGCCATCGCCTTCGTCGGGGAAAGCGCCACCGGCGCGGCCATCATGGCGCAAGGCGCGCCGACCCTGAAGCGCGTTCATTTCGAGCTCGGCGGCAAGAACCCGGTGATCGTGTTCGATGACGCCGATCTCGAGCGCGCGCTCGATGCCGTGGTGTTCATGATCTACTCGCTGAACGGCGAGCGCTGCACTTCATCGAGCCGCCTGCTGATCCAGCAGAACATCGCCGATGAATTCAACGCGCGCCTCGCCGAACGGGTCAAGAAGCTCAAAATCGGCCATCCGCTCGATCCGGCCACCGAGGTCGGGCCGCTGATCCACGAACGTCATCTCGAAAAGGTCTGCTCCTATTTCGACGTCGCGCGGCAGGACGGCGCGACAATCGCCGTCGGCGGCAAGCCTTTCGATGGCCCGGGCGGCGGCCATTATATCGAACCGACGCTGGTGACCGCAGCACGCTCCGACATGCGTGTGGCGCAGGAAGAAGTATTCGGGCCGTTCCTGACGGTGATCCCGTTCCACGACGAGGCCGAGGCCATCGCGATCGCCAATTCGGTGCGCTACGGCCTTACGGGGTATGTGTGGACCGGCGACATGGGCCGCGCGCTGCGCGTCGCCGACGCACTCGAAGCCGGCATGATCTGGCTCAACTCGGAAAACGTCCGCCACCTGCCGACCCCATTCGGCGGCATGAAGGCATCCGGCATCGGCCGTGACGGTGGCGACTACTCATTCGACTTCTATATGGAAACCAAGCACGTCTCCCTGGCGAAGGGGCTGCACAAGATTCAGCGTCTCGGCACCTGAGGCCAGACGACGAGGATACGACCATGCCGGTCCCGCAACACATCTTCGATCCGCCGTTCAACATCATCCGGTGCAGTCACGTCGTGCTCGACGTCGCCAACCTCGACGCCAGCCGCGCATTCTACGAGGGCATGATCGGCCTCCATGTCGAGGATGCCACCGCCGATACCGCCTATCTGCGCGGCAGCGAAGAACATCAGCACCATTCGCTGGTGTTGCGCAAAGCTGCCACCGCCACGTGCAGCCGGATCGGATTCCGTGTTGCGCACAATGCCGATCTCGATAAAGCCGCCGCGTTCTGCGACGCCAACAGCCTACCCTATCAGTTCAGTGAGCAACCATTTCAGGGCCGTACGTTGCAGTTCACCGATCCGTTCGGCTTCCAGATCGAACTTTATGCAACGATGGACAAGCGCCCTCACCTGCTGCGCCGCTACGATCTCTACAAGGGTTGCCATCCACAGCGGCTCGACCATTTCAACGTGTTCGCGCCCGAAGTGCAGGACACCATGGACTTCTATGCGCAACTCGGCTTCCGCCTCACCGAATACGCCGAGGAAGACGGAGACAACGGCCGCATCGCCGCCGCATGGATGCACCGCAAGGGCAACGTCCATGATCTCGCGATCACCAACGGCCGCGGCCCCCGCCTGCACCATTTCGCCTACTGGGTGCCGACCGCGATGAACATTCTGCATCTGTGCGATGTGATGGCGACCGCGGGCTATCTGCGCAACATCGAGCGCGGCCCAGGCCGTCACGGCATCTCTAATGCTTTCTTCCTCTATGTCCGCGATCCCGACGGCCATCGCTGCGAGATCTACACCAGCGACTACAACACCACGGACCCCGACCATGAACCCTTGCGCTGGTCGCTGAACGATCCGCGGCGGCAGACACTGTGGGGTGCGGCTGCGCCGCGCTCGTGGTTCGAGGAAGGCTCGCCGTTTCCGGATCAGCCGGTGCGCGAACCGAAATTCGTCGCCAGGGTCACGGTCGCGGACTGAGACGGAAACTCATTTCATGAAAACATGCCTCGTTTCGTACTCTATCAACGGTCAGGACCGCTATGGCGCCGCGACCGGGCACGGCATCGTCGATCTGTCGGCGCGGCTCGGCGATAAATTTCCAACGCTGCGCAACGCGATTGAGCAAAGTGCGCTGCCTCGCCTTGCCGATGAAGCCGCACGCCATACGCCCGACCACGCACGCGATGCCGTCACCCTGCAGCCGCCGATTCCATTTCCAGAGAAGATCATCTGCATCGGCGTGAACTATCCCGACCGCAACGCGGAGTACAAGGACGGTCAGGCCGCGCCGAAATATCCCAGCATGTTCATGCGCGCGCCGCGCTCGTTCGTCGGCGACGGCGCGCCGCTGGTGCGGCCGCAGGTGTCACAGCAGCTCGATTACGAGGGCGAAGTGGTGCTGGTGATCGGCAAGGCCGGCCGCCATATCGCTGAACGCGATGCGCTCGACCATATCGCCGGCATCACACTGTGCAATGAAGGCACCATCCGCGACTGGGTGCGCCATGCCAAGTTCAACGTCACCCAGGGCAAGAATTTCGATTCGACCGGCAGCCTCGGCCCGTGGCTAATCCCTTACACCGACGAAACGCAGATCGCCGACATCCGTCTGACCACCAAGGTCAATGGCGAGTTACGTCAGGACGATCGCACCGGCCGGATGGTCTTCCCGTTCCGCTACCTCATCAACTACATCTCGACCTTCGCGACGCTGGTGCCAGGCGACGTCATCGTCACCGGCACGCCAACCGGTGCGGGTGCGCGGTTCGATCCGCCGCGTTTCCTCAAACCCGGCGATGTGATCGAGGTCGAGGCCGAAGGCATCGGCACATTGCGCAACAGCGTCATCGACGAGCCCGCGTGACCTCTAGCGCTTCGTTCCTCTGAGCTTGTCCAGCGCAGCGGAAAACTCCGCCGAACAGAACGAGCCGCCCTGAAACAGATCGCCCACCGGGTCGGGCGGTAGTTTCGCCTGCGCCGCGAGTGCAGCGGCAGCGTGATCCTCGGCGCGATCCCGCGGACGATAGCCGAGTTCTGTCGCGCGGCTGTTGTCCCACCATGCCCGTGCATTGTCCGACATGCCGTAGACGATCTCATGAACGAGGTTCGGTGTCTCGAAGCCGATCCGGATCAGCGACACCAGATCGTCCGGGCTGAGCCAGATCGCCAGCCGCCGCGCATCGACCGGGCGGTCATCGACATTGCCGATGCGGATGCAGAACGAACCGATGCCGTGCTTGAAGGCATAGAACGCGGCGACGGCCTCGCCGAATGCCTTGCTGACGCCATAACGCGAATCCGGCCGCACCATCTCATCGACGCCGATGGTCTCGGACCGCGGATAGAATCCCACCGCGTGGTTCGACGACGCGAACACCACGCGCTTGACCTCCGCCTGCCGCGCCGCCTCGAACAAATTATAAGTACCGATGATGTTGGCGTTGAGAATCGTCTCCCACAGCCCTTCAACCGAATGGCCGCCGAGATGGATGATGCCCTCGACGCCGTCGACCGCGCGGCGGATCGCGGCAAAATCCGCGAGGTCAGCCGGCACGAACGGCTCATCCGGCTGAAGGTCGGCCGGTGCCTTGAGGTCGCTGAGAACGAGATCGGGATAAATCGGCGGCAACAACTTGCGCAGGCGGATGCCGATGCCGCCGCTCGCGCCCGTGAGAAGAACCTTCTTCATCCTGCCTGCTCCCGTGAGCGATCACGGCAAGCGAGCCGCGAACTACTTCCCTTCGGTATGGACGAGGTCGCGGTATCGCTCCCGCGCATTCACCAGATGGAAGCGCATCATTTCGCGCGCCTTCTCCGGCATGTGGGCGCGGATCGCCTCGAAAATCGCCTCGTGCTCGCTCTGGACGTTTTCCAGATAGATTTTCAACTGCTCGGGCCGGCCTTCGAAGGTCCAGATGCTCTGGCGCGGAATGATCAGGCCGCCGAGGAAATCGAGAAAGCCGGTGAACCGCGAATTTCCGGTGGCGACGGCAATCGACAAATGGAAATCGAAATCCTCTTTCACCGCACGCTCACCGCGCAGCAGCGCGCGGTTGAGTGTCGTCAGTGTCTTGGCGGTGGCCTTGATCTGCGTCGCAGTCGCACGCTCCGCCGCCAGCGCCGCCGCCTCGACCTCGACGGCCGTGCGCAGTTCGAGCAGCTCGACGACGCTATCAAGCGAGCCGAGCCCTTCGGGGTTGATCATGTAAGGGCGGGTGTCGCTGTCGGCGCTGACGAAGGCGCCGGCACCCTGCCGGGTCATCACCAGCCCACGGGCGCGCAGGGCGGAGATCGCTTCGCGGACCACAGTACGGCTGACGCCCATCGCCGCCATCATCTCCTGCTCGGTCGGCAGCTTGGCGCCGACCGGCAGACGGCCTGCGGAAATCTGCGCCGCGATACGTTCGACGACCTCCTCGGTCCGGCGACGCACCGGACTGAGCGGACGCAACAATCGCGGGCGGGAAACGGCCTGCTTCATCCCGGATACCACCTTGACCTGTTTTGTACGGTCATCGTACAAATTTGGAAATACCGCACCATACGGAAGTAACCCGTTTCAGAGTGCGGGGCAACGGGCCCGATCAACGAGGCTCCGGGCAAATATTTGCGGAGGACCCCCATGCTCAACTGGATGCGTCATCTTTGTATCGCCGCCACGCTGGCAGCAAGTGCTGCTATCGTCTCCCCCGCCTCTGCCCAGACCAAGCTGAAATGGGCACATGTCTACGAGGCGTCCGAGCCCTATCACACCAATGCGGTCTGGGCCGCCGAGGAAATCAAGAAGCGGACCAACGGCAAATACGACATACAGGTCTTCCCAGCCTCGCAGCTCGGCAACGAGAACCAGATCAACGAGGGCCTCGGTCTCGGCACCATCGACATGATCTACACCGGCGTCGCCTTCGCCGGCTCGATCCACAAGCCGCTGGCGATCACCAACGCACCGTTCATCCTGCGCGATTACAACCACTGGAAGGCCTATCGCGACAGCAAGTTGTTCAGCGACATCGCCCAAGGGTACGACAAAAAGACCGGGCACAAGATCGTCGCACTGAACTACTACGGCCAGCGTCACGTCACGGCCAACAAGCCGATCAACAAGCCCGAAGACATGAAGGGCATGAAGCTGCGCGTGCCGCCGGCGCCGCTGTTCCTGATGTTCACCAAATCGGTCGGTGCCAACGCCACCCCGATCGCCTTCGCCGAGGTCTATCTCGCGCTTCAGCAGGGCACGGTCGACGGTCAGGAAAATCCACTGCCGACCATTATGGCCAAGAAATTCTACGAGGTGCAGAGCCACATCATCCTGACCGGTCACATCACCGAATCCCTGGTGACCGTGGTCGGTGGCCATGTGTGGTCGAAGCTGACGCCCGACGAGCGCAAGATCTTCGAGGACGTGCTGAAGGAAGCCGCATCGAAGACTTCGGAGACGATCCATGCGTCGGAGCAGACGCTGGCCGAGGAGTTCAAGAAGCTCGGCAAGACCGTGATCGTGCCGGACCGCGAGCCGTTCCGGAAGGCGGCGATCCCGCTGCATAACGATCCGGCGGCCGGTGCAGGCTGGTCGAAGGCCGAATACGACGCGTTGCAGGCGCTGTAAGCGCAGACCCTGCCCACCTGCGCGCTGACAACTGCGCGCAGGTGTCTTCCATTGGCGCACGGCGGTCAGATCGCCCGCGCCCATGCCGGGGATAATCATGACTGACAAACCGGACGGGACAACCGCGGCCACGGACGACGTTCACCTGATCGTCGCCCACGACGAGGACGTGACTATCGAGCATCATCCAGAGGATTGGCTCTCATTCTCTATCTTCTGGGCGCTGGCGCTGATCGTGTTCCTGCAATTCTTCACCCGCTATATCCTCAACGACAGCCTGGCGTGGACCGAGGAGATCGCCCGCTACGGGCTGATGTGGCTGACGTTCGTCGGCGGCGCGGTGGTCACGCGCAAGAAAAGCCATATCGCGGTGGAGTTGCTGTCCAACCTGATGGAGCCCGGCCGGCTGCGAACCGTCCTTCTCGCGCTGGTCGATTTCATCACACTCGGCTTTCTTGGGCTATTGGCGTGGTTCTCGATCCCGATCGTCCAGCGCATGCACTTCCAGCGCATGACGGTGTTCGACCTGCCCATGAGCTACGTCTACGCCGGCGTCGCCCTGGGCTGTTTCCTGATGTTCATCCGTGAGGCCGTCACGGTGTGGGGCAACGCGCGGCAGGGCTGGCGCAAGCCGCATGACGCGCTCGAACAGATTCACGCAGATTGAAGCACAGGCGGACCGATGGCCATCGTCGTATTCATCTTCTTCATCGTCCTGCTCGCCGGCATTCCGGTCTTCATCGCGTTGGCGGGCTCCGCGCTGCTCTACACCCACTTCATCGCCAACATTCCCGACTTCGTGATCCTCCATCGTATGGCCGGCGGCATCGACAGCTTCCCGCTGCTGGCAGTGCCGTTCTTCATCCTCGCCGGCAATCTGATGAACTCGGCCGGCATCACCAACCGCATCTACGATTTCGCGGTCGCGACCTGTGGCTGGATGCGCGGCGGCCTCGCGCAGGTCAACATCTTCGGCTCGGTGATCTTCGCCGGCATGTCCGGTACCGCAATCGCAGACGCCGCCGGTCTCGGCACCATCGAGATCAAGGCGATGCAGGACCACGGCTACAACATCGATTTCTCGGTCGGCGTCACCGCCGCGTCCGCGACGTTGGGTCCGATCATTCCGCCGTCCCTGCCCTTCGTGATCTACGGCATGATGGCGAATGTTTCGATCGGCGCGCTGTTCCTCGGCGGCTGCATCCCCGGCCTCGTCATGACCATTTTCATGATGAGCTACGTCTATTACTGCGCGCGCAAATACAACATGGGCTCCGACCAGCCGTTCAAGTGGGGCGTGCTGGGGCGCACTTTCATCGCCGCGCTGCCCGCCCTCCTGACCCCCACGCTGATCGTGGGCGGTATGACCTTCGGCTGGTTCACGCCGACGGAAGCCGCGGTTGCAGCGTGCACGTGGGCACTGATCCTCGGCATCTTCCTCTATCGCTCACTGTCGCTGAAGCAGTTCTACAAGGTCACGATGGACACCATCGAGACAACCGCGGGCGTGCTGCTCATCGTCGGTGCGGCGTCGCTGTTCGGCTGGGTGCTGACCACCACGCGGCTGACCGAGGCCGGCGCCGAGGCGCTGCTCAGCCTTACCGACAACCGCTACATCATCCTGCTTCTGATCAACGTGCTGCTGCTGATCGTCGGCTGCTTCCTCGAGCCGATCGCGGCCATCAGCATCCTCGTTCCGGTGCTGATGCCGGTCATTGCCAAGGTCGGTATCGATCCGGTGCACTTCGGAGTGATGATGACGCTGAACCTGATGATCGGGCTGCTGCACCCGCCGCTCGGCATGGTGCTGTTCGTGCTCTCGCGCATCGCCAAGCTATCGATCGAGCGCACCACCATGGCCATCGTGCCGTGGCTGCTGCCGCTGCTGGCATCGCTGATCGCGATCACCATGATCCCCGAATTGACGCTGTGGCTGCCACGTGTGTTCGGGGTGATCAAATAGCTCAGAGCATCGGCAAGCTGCGCGGCTCCCTGCCGCGCGGGAAGACTTTGTCGAGCGCGGCGATGTCGTCCGGCGTCAACGCGAGACGGCCCGCCGCCGCATTGTCTGCGGCATGATCCGCGGATGAGGCCTTTGGAATCGCGAACACCGACTCCCGGCGCGTCAGAAACGCCAGCGCCACCTGACGCGGTGTTGCACCGTGCGCTTTCGCGATCGTCTCCAGCACCTTGCCGCCGGCACTGTTCTGACGTGGAAAATCGCTATGCCCGAACGGCGAATACGCAACGACGGCGACGCCGTGCTTCTCGCACCACGGAATCACCGAATGCTCGATGGCGCGTTCCTGCAGATGATAAAGAACCTGATTGCAGGCGATACGTCCCTCCCCCGCGACGTCCAGCAGCTCATCGAGATCGTCGGCGTCGAAATTGCTGACGCCCCACGACAAGATTTTTCCTGCCTTCACCAGTTCATCGAACGCCGCCACCGTTTCGGACAGCGCATACTGCCCACGCCAGTGCAGAAGATAGCAATCGAGCCGGTCGGTGCGCAGCCGTTTCAACGACCGCTCGCAGGCGGTGATCGTCCCGCGCCGCGAGGCGTTGCTCGGCAACACCTTCGATACGATAAACGTCTCGTCGCGCCGCCCCTCGATCGCGTCCGCCACCACGAGTTCGGCATCGCCGTACATCTCGGCGATGTCGATATGGGTCATGCCGCAATCGATGCCCTTGCGCAGCGCCGCGACCGCCGCTGCACGATCGCCGTGGTCGATATACCAGGTGCCCTGGCCGATCACCGGAACCGGACGCTTCGTCGTCCCAAATGAATGCGCTGTCATGGGGCTTGTTGGCTTTGTCATAAAATTTACAGCCTCTCTTTTCCAGCGCTCATCATCCCGTGAATCACCCGCGAAACAATTGGTATTTTTTACGCCGCTATGTAAGGTCCGCAGTGGTCTAGAGGAGGACTCGATGCGTAAACCTGTAATTCTCGCGGCATTGACGCTCGCGCTGGCGACCACCGCCGCGCATGCCGACGATCTGAAAATCGCTCTCATCTACGGCAAGACCGGCCCACTCGAGGCCTATGCCAAGCAGACCGAGACCGGCCTGCGGATGGGACTGGAATATGCCACCAAGAACACCATGACGGTCGATGGCCGCAAGATCGTTCTCATCACCAAGGACGATCAGGGCAAGCCGGACCTCGCCAAGGCTGCGCTGGCCGAAGCCTATCAGGACGACAAGGTGGATATCGCCATCGGCACCACCGCATCGGGTGCCGCTCTGGCGATGCTGCCCATCGCCGAGGAAAACAAGAAGATCCTGATCGTCGAGCCGGCGGTGGCCGACGCCATCACCGGCGAGAAGTGGAACCGATACATCTTCCGCACCAGCCGCAACTCGTCGCAGGACGCGATCTCCAACGCGGTCGCCATCGGCCAGAAGGGCGTGACCATCGCCACCCTCGGCCAGGACAACGCCTTCGGCCGTGACGGCGTCGGCGCGTTCAAGGAAGCACTGGCGAAGACCGGCGCGACGCTCGCGGCCGAAGAATATGTGCCGCCGGCGACCACCGACTTCACCGCAGCCGGCCAGCGCCTGTTCGATGCGCTGAAGGACAAGCCGGGCCGCAAGATCATCTGGGTGATCTGGGCCGGCGGCGGCGATCCGCTGACCAAGCTGCAGGACATGGACCCGAAGCGCTACGGGATCGAACTGTCCACCGGCGGCAACATCCTGCCGGCGCTCGCCGCCTACAAGCGCCTGCCCGGCATGGAAGGCGCGACTTATTACTACTACGGCATCCCGAAGAACCCGATCAACGACTGGCTGGTGAGCGAGCACGAAAAGCGCTTCAAGTCGCCGCCGGACTTCTTCACCGCCGGCGGTTTCGCAGCCGCGATGGCCGTGGTCACTGCCGTGCAGAAAGCGAAGTCCACCGACACCGAGAAGCTGATCACCGCCATGGAAGGCATGGAGTTCGACACGCCGAAGGGCAAGATGATCTTCCGCAAGGAAGACCATCAGGCGCTGCAAAGCATGTATCACTTCAAGGTCAAGGTTGATCCGAACCTGCCGTGGGCGGTCAACGAGCCGGTGCGCGAGCTCAAGATCGAGGACATGACCATCCCGATCAAGAACAAGCGGTAATGAAGACTTTTCCCTCTCCCCGCTTGCGGGGAGAGGGAAGAGACAGAGCGCGATGAGTGCTCAACATTCGATGTCGTCCCCGCGAACGCGGGGACCCGTAACCACCAAGCGTCGTTGAAACCCACCGTAGGAGAACCATACTCAGGGAGTATGGGTCCCCGCGTTCGCGGGGACGACATCCTGCTAGTGGCACACTCTAGCATTCCAAGCAGCACACCATGCCCCTCACCCTGGAAACCCGCGACCTGACCATCCGTTTCGGCGGCCATGTCGCCGTGAACAAGGTGAGCTGCGCGTTTCGTCCCGGCGAACTGACTGCCATCGTCGGCCCCAACGGCGCCGGCAAGACCACTTACTTCAACCTGATCTCGGGTCAGTTGCGCCCCAGCGCCGGCCAGGTCCTGCTTGATGGCGCCGACATCACCCACATGTCCGCACCGCTGCGCACCCGCGCCGGCCTCGGCCGCGCCTTCCAGCTCACCAACCTGTTTCCGAATCTCAGCGTCGAGGAAAACGTCCGCCTCGCGGTCCAGGCCACCGCCGGCGTGCATTACAATATGCTGCAGCCATGGATGAAGCGCAGCGACCTGATCGAACGGGCCGATGCCATTCTCGACAAGGTCGCGCTCGGCAACCGCCGCGATGTCGCCGCAACCGCCCTCTCCCACGGCGACCAGCGCAAGCTCGAAGTCGCGCTGATGATGGCGCTCGAACCCAAAGTGTTCATGTTCGACGAACCGACCGCCGGCATGAGCGTCGATGAAGTGCCCGTCGTGCTCAACCTGATTGCCGAGCTGAAGAAGGACACCAGTAAGATCATCCTGCTGGTCGAACACAAGATGGACGTGGTGCGCTCACTCGCCGACCGCATCATCGTGCTGCATAACGGCGAACTGGTCGCCGACGGCAAGCCCGCCGAGGTCATCGCCTCGCCGATCGTACAGGAAGCCTATCTCGGCATCGCACCGGGAAAGACCGCCGCATGAGCGAGATGCTGACCCTCGACGGCGTGCATACCCATATCGGCCGTTATCACATCCTGCATGGCGTCGATCTTGTCGTGCCGGAAGGCCAGACCACGATGCTGCTCGGCCGCAACGGCGCCGGCAAGACCACCACGCTGCGCACCATCATGGGCCTGTCGCCGGCGTCGGCGGGCACCATCGCACTGGCGGGTGCGCGCATCGAAAAGAAGGCCACACCGGACATTGCCGGCTTCGGTGTCGGCTACGTGCCGGAGTCCATGGCAGTGTTCTCCGATCTGACGGTGAAGGAAAACATGATCCTCGCCGCCCGCGAAGGCCCGCTTGATGACAGCCGCCTCGAATGGATCTTCGGTTTTTTCCCGGCGCTCAAGCGTTTCTGGCTGTCGCGTGCCGGCGGCCTGTCCGGCGGCCAGAAGCAGATGCTGTCGATTGCCCGCGCCATCGCCGAGCCGCGCAAACTTCTGCTGATCGACGAACCGACCAAGGGTCTCGCCCCTGCCATCGTCGTCGCGCTGATTGAGTGCTTCGCCGAGATCAAGCGCCGCGGCGCGACCATCCTTCTTGTCGAGCAGAATTTCCGCGTGGCGCAGGAAGTCGGCGACAGCGTGTTCGTGATGGACAACGGCAAGATCGTGCATCGCGGCGCGATGGCCGATCTCGCGCAAGACGTCGCCCTGCAGGAGCGCCTGCTCGGCCTGAGTCTGGAGGCGCATCAATGACCGACATCCCGGCAACCTCTGCCCTGCCGAAAGAACCGCGGGACATCGTGCCGCTGCTCTTGCCACTCGCACTGGCGCTCGCAATGATCCCGCTGATTGGCTCCACCAGCACCTGGGCGACGCTCACCATCGCAAGTCTTGCGATGGGCATGCTGATCTTCATCATGGCGTCGGGCTTGACGCTGGTGTTCGGCCTGATGGACGTGCTGAACTTCGGCCACGGCGCGTTCATTGCAGTCGGCGCCTATGTCGCGACCCTCGTGCTCGGGCCGATGGCCGGATGGGTGCAGGCGGATTCGCTGTGGGCCAATCTCGCCGCGCTTGCGCCCGCCGCCGTACTGGCGATGGCGGTGTCTGGCGCGCTCGGCCTCGTGTTCGAGCGCGTGCTGATCCTGCCGGTCTACGGCAATCACTTGAAGCAGATCCTGATCACCATGGGTGGCCTGATCGTCACCGAACAGGTTCTTTACGCACTGTGGGGACCGGTGCGGATTCCGCTGCCGCTGCCGACCGCGCTGCGCGGGTCCTATTTTTTCGGCGACATCGCGATCGCCAAATATCGCCTGCTGGCGATGGTCGTCGGCATTGCCGTGTTTCTCGGCACGCTGCTGGTGCTCAATCGCACCAAGATCGGCCTCCTGATCCGCGCCGGCGTCGAGAACCGCGAGATGGTCGAGGCGCTGGGCTATCGCATCAAGCGGCTGTTCCTCGGCGTGTTCATGGCGGGCTCGGCGCTGGCCGGCCTCGGCGGCGTGATGTGGGCGCTCTATCGCGAGGAAGTGCATGCCTCGATGGGCGCCGACATGATGATCCTGGTGTTCATCGTCATCATCATCGGCGGGCTCGGCTCGATCGGCGGCTGCTTCATCGGCGCGCTGCTGGTCGCCATGGTCGCCAACTACGGCGGCTTCCTCGTGCCGAAGCTGGCGCTGGTATCCAACATCCTGCTGATGGTCGCGATCCTGATGTGGCGGCCGCGCGGGCTCTATGCGGTGACCAATCGATGATGATTCTGTCCGGCGATCCACCGCGCAGCCGCGCCCTTGCCGCGATCCTGATCGTGATCGTGGCCGCACTGGCGCTGGCGCCGTTCCTGTTTCCCGGCGCACGCGCAATGAACGTCGCCAGCAAGATCTGCATCTTCGCTGCGCTGGTCGCGTCCTACGATCTGCTGCTCGGCTATTCCGGCACGGTGTCGTTCGCGCACACCATGTTCTACGGCATCGGCTCCTATGCCATCGCGATCGCGCTTTACATGATGGGCCCTACATGGGGCGCGGTCGCCACCGGCATCGTCATCGGCCTGCCGCTCGCCGCCCTGCTCGCGCTCGGCATCGGCCTGTTCTCGCTGCGGGTGCAGGCGATCTTCTTCGCCATGATCACGCTGGCGGTGGCGTCGGCGTTTCTGGTGCTGGCCTCGCAACTGTCATGGCTCACCGGCGGCGATGACGGCCGCAGCTTCCGCCTGCCCGAACTGCTGCGCCCGGGCACGGTGATTTTGGCCAAGAGCGTGCTTGGCTTCGAGATCAACGGCCGCACGCTCAGCTATTACATCGTGTTCGTATCGTCCGGCGCGATGATCCTGGCGCTGCTGCGCATCGTGAACTCGCCGTTCGGCCGCGTGCTGCAGGCGATCCGCGAGAACCGCTTTCGTGCCGAGGCGCTGGGCTATCGCACTGTGTTCCACCTCACCTGGGTGAACTGTCTTGCCGCTCTGGTCGCCGCCGCCGCCGGCGTATTGAACGCGCTGTGGCTGCGTTATGCCGGACCAGATACCTCGCTCAGCTTCGCGATCATGATCGATATTCTGCTGATGGTGGTGATCGGCGGCATGGGCACGATGTACGGCGCGATCATCGGCGCGACGATCTTCATTCTGGCGCAGAATTATTTGCAGACCCTGATGGGCGCGGCATCCCACGCCGCCGCCGACGCCGGCATCCCACTGTTGCCCAACCTGCTGCATCCGGACCGCTGGCTGCTGTGGCTCGGACTGTTGTTCATCGCCAGCGTTTATTTCTTCCCTGCAGGCATTGTCGGTCGCCTGCGCCGCAAATCGGCCTGAGCACTGACGAAGCACTCAAAACAAAAGGCCGGGATTGCTCCCGGCCTTTTTCCTTGTTGCTATTGCCAATTAATCACTTTGCCTCTGCCCGCTTGGGCGGTGACGCCGGCCATGACTTGATCAGCGTGTCGTAGTCGATGGTCTCGCCTTTCGGCTTTTCGTTGGCAAGCTTGCGTTGCGGAGCAACGTTGCCGTCTTTCTCCGACTTGGCGAACCAGTACTCGGCGGTCTGCTTCTTGTTCAGCTTCGGACCGCAGGCACCCTGCACACCCGATTTCTCAAGACGCTCGAGCACCGAGTCCTGCGCCGCCGCCAGCGAATCCATCGCGGCCTGTGCCGTCTTCGCACCGGACGACGCATCGCCGATGTTCTGCCACCACAGTTGCGCCAGCTTCGGATAATCCGGCACGTTGTTGCCGGTCGGCGTCCACTGCACGCGCGCCGGTGAGCGATAGAACTCGATCAGCCCCCCCAGCTTGGGAGCACGCTCGGTGAACGACTTGTCCCAGATGTCGGATTCACGGATGAACGTGAGACCAACATGGCTCTTCTTCAGGCTCACCGTCTTGGAGACGATGAACTGCAGATACAGCCACGCTGCCTTGCGGCGATCGAGCGGCGTCGACTTCAGCAACGTCAGCGAACCGGCGTCCTGATAGCCGAGCTTCATGCCGTCCTTCCAGTATGCGCCGTGCGGCGAAGGCGCCATACGCCATTTCGGCGTGCCGTCCGCATTCACCACCGGCCCCGGCTTTACCATGTCGGCGGTGAAGGCGGTGTACCAGAAGATCTGCTGAGCGATGTTGCCCTGCGCCGGCACGGGGCCCGCTTCCGAGAAGGTCATGCCTTGCGCCTGCGGCGGGGCATACTTCTTCAGCCAGTCGAGATATTTGACGATCGAATAGACCGCCGCAGGACCGTTGGTGTCGCCACCGCGCTCCACGGAAGAGCCGACAGGGCGGCAGCCTTCCATGCGGATGCCCCATTCGTCGACCGGCAGTCCGTTCGGAATGCCCTTGTCGCCGTTTCCGGCCATCGACAGCCACGCATCGGTGAACCGCCAGCCAAGCGAAGGATCCTTCTTGCCATAGTCCATGTGACCATAGACCTTGACGCCGTTGATCTCCTTGATGTCGTTGGTGAAGAACTCGGCGATGTCCTCATAGGCCGACCAGTTCACCGGAACGCCGAGTTCGTAGCCGTACTTGGCCTTGAACTTGGCCTTGTATTCCGGGTTGGTGAACCAGTCGTAGCGGAACCAGTAAAGGTTCGCGAACTGCTGGTCGGGCAATTGATAGAGCTTGCCATCCGGTGCCGTGGTGAACGACTTGCCGATGAAGTCGTCGACGTCGAGCATCGGATCGGTGACGTCCTTGCCTTCGCCCTTCATGAAATCGGACAGCGCGACGGTCTGACCGTAACGGAAGTGCGTGCCGATCAGATCGGAATCGTTGATCCACCCGTCATAGACATTCTTGCCCGACTGCATCTGCGTCTGCAGTTTCTCGACCACGTCACCTTCCTGGATCAAATCGTGCCGGATTTTGATGCCGGTGATCTCAGTGAAGGCCTTGGCTAACGTCTTGGCCTCATATTCATGGGTCGCGATCGTTTCCGACACGACATTTATTTCCATCCCCTTGAAGGGTTCAGCGGCCTTGATAAACCACTGCATCTCCTTCATCTGGTCTTCCTTGGGCAGGGTCGACGGCTGAAATTCGCTGTCGATCCATTTCTTCGCGGCAGCCTCGTCAGCAAACGCGGGCGCGGCAAACGCAGCAGATGCTGCGATCATCGCGGCGGCGCTGGCCATCGTCAGAAAACGACTTCTCGTCACTCGCATGGCTTCCTCCGTTGAAAACAAAGACCCACTTTCCGGGTTGATCCCGGTTTCTACGCTTTCGCAGGCTAGACGTTGCGGAACACCACAACGGCCGCGCCGAGCGAAATCACTGTTGCGAGCCAAAGGCTCGGAATCTCGATCCCCTCACCGATCGGAAGCGTTGCGATCGGCTCCACTCCAACGAACCCGATCCACAAGAGGTGAATGACCGCAGCCAGGATCAGGGAGATAAACAGGCGGTCGCCTCGGGTCGTCGGAATTCTCAACACACCGACCCGTTCCGTCTCTGGGTAGCGGACGGCAAGTATCGTCATGATTGCCAGCATCAGAATGATGCTGCCGAAAAAGATCGCGGTCGGCGGCGTCCAGGCCATCCATGCGATGCTGCTCATGGCTCACACCCTTCCCAGCGCGAAACCGCGCGCGATGTAGTTGCGGACGAACCAAATCACCAGCGCGCCGGGAATGATGGTCAGTACGCCGGCAGCGGCCAGCAGTCCCCAATCCATGCCCGAAGCGGAGATGGTTCGCGTCATGGTCGCGGCGATCGGCTTGGCGTCGACCGATGTCAGGGTGCGCGCCAGCAATAGCTCGACCCATGAAAACATGAAGCAGAAGAAGGCTGCGACACCGATACCGCTCGCGATCAGCGGGATCAGTATTTTCACGAAGAAGCGCGGAAACGAATAGCCGTCGAGGAAAGCGGTTTCGTCGATCTCGCGCGGCACGCTGGAGATGAAGCCTTCGAGAATCCACACCGCCAGCGGCACGTTGAACAGGCAATGGGCCAGTGCTACCGCCCATGGTGTATCGAACAGGTTGATTGCGGAATAGAGATTGAAGAACGGCAGCGCGAACACGGCCGCCGGCGCCATCCGGTTTGATAGCAGCCAGAAGAACAGATGCTTGTCGCCGAGGAAACGATAGCGCGAGAACGCATAGGCCGCCGGCAGCGCGAACGAGACCGAGATGATGGTGTTCAGGATGACGTACTGCAGCGAATTGATGTAACCGGAGTACCAGCTCGCATCGGTGAAGATACGCCGGTAGTGCATGAGCGTCGGCTCGTTCGGCCACAGCGTCATGGTGGTGACGATTTCCGTGTTGGTCTTGAAGCTCATGTTGATGAGCCAGTAGATCGGCAACAGCAGGAAGATCAGAAATACGCCGAGAATGATCCGGCGTCCCGGGACCGAATGCATCACGCGCCTCCCTCGGCTGGCGGACGATCGGCGTCCGCGTTGGTCATCACCGTGTAGAACACCCAGCACACGATCAGGATGATCAGGTTGTAGACCAGCGACAATGCCGCAGCCTTGCCAAGGTCGAACTGGCCCAGCGCAATCTTGACCAGCTCAATCGAGACGAAGGTTGTGGAATTGCCCGGCCCGCCGCCTGTCACCACGAACGGCTCGGTGTAGATCATGAAGCTGTCCATGAAGCGCAGCAGCACCGCGATCAGCAGCACGCGCTTCATTTTTGGCAACTGGATTGCGGTGAATACCGCCCAGCGCGACGCGCCGTCGATCTGTGCCGCCTGATAGTAGGCATCAGGAATCGATTTCAGGCCCGCATAACACAGCAGCGCGACCAGACTGGTCCAATGCCAAACATCCATCACCACGATGGTGGCCCAGGCATCGAATACGTTGGAGACGTAGTTATAATCGAAGCCGAGCCAGTTGAGCGTATAACCGAGCAGGCCAATATCGGGGCGTCCGAAAATCTGCCAGATGGTGCCTACCACGTTCCACGGGATCAACAGCGGCAGCGCAAGGATGACGAGGCACGCGGCAACGCTCCAGCCATGGCGCGGCATCGATAGCGCGATCAGGATTCCGAGCGGCACCTCGATCGCGAGGATGATCGCCGAGAACAGAAGATTGCGCCACAGCGATTCAATGAACCGGCCACCGAGATCGCTCGATGGATCGAGCAATTCCTTGAACCAGCCGACACCGTTCCAGAAAAACTTGTTGTTGCCGAACGTGTCCTGCACCGAATAGTTGACCACGGTCATCATCGGCAGGATCGCGGAAAACGCCACGATCAGGAACACCGGCAACACCAGCAGCCACGCCTTGTTGTCAAACGTCTTGTCCATCACGCCCTCCCCTCGACGAGACGACTGTCTGCGTAGACGTGAACCCGCGCGGGGTTGAAGATCAGGCCGGCCTGATTGCCCTGCGCTGAAAATCCGGGCGGCACATGCGCGGCAAACTTGACGTTCCCGACCCGCATCTGCGCGAAGCGGACGCGGCCAAGATCGTCGATCCGCTCGATATTGGCCGACAACAGACCGGGACCGGGCTGCGCGACATTTACGAATTCCGGCCGGACCCCGATCTCGATGCGCGCATCCTTTGGCAGGCTGTCATAAGCGACGTTGAGTTTGATGGTGTGGCCGTTGATCTGCGCTTCGCGGCCCCGCACCCGCGCCGGCAGAATGTTCATGCCCGGCGATCCGATGAAATAGCCGACGAACGTATGCTCTGGCTTGTCGAACAGCTCCTGCGGCGTCCCGCTCTGCACGACCTTGCCGTCGTGCATCACCACAACCGTGTCGGCGAAGGTCAGCGCCTCGGTCTGGTCGTGGGTGACGTAGATCATGGTCAGGTTGAGCGCCTGATGCAGCGCCTTGAGCTTCGACCGCAACTCCCATTTGAGATGCGGATCGATCACTGTCAGCGGCTCGTCGAACAGCACGGCGGCGACATCCGAGCGGACCAGACCGCGACCGAGCGAGATTTTCTGCTTGGCATCGGCGGTCAGGCGCGTGGCCTTGCGGTTGAGGTAAGGCGCAAGATCCAGCAATCTTGCGATCTCAGCGACGCGCGCATCGATCTCCTTGCGCGGCACACCACGATTCTTCAGTGGAAATGCCAGATTCTCGCCCACCGTCATGGTGTCGTAGATCACCGGAAACTGGAATACCTGCGCGATGTTACGCTTCTGGGTCGAAAGCGGCGTCATGTCGACGCCATCGAACAGGATCTTGCCGCGCGAGGGCGTGACGATACCGGAAATGATGTTGAGCAAGGTAGTCTTGCCACATCCCGATGGCCCGAGCAGCGCGTAGGCGCCACCCTGTCGCCATGTCATCGACATCGGTTTCAGCGCATAGCTTTCTGGCGTCGCATCGTCGCCGCCATAGGAGTGAGCCAAGTCGACGAGATCAATGCGCGCCATGTCAGCCTCCTCCCCCTGTCAGCACCGGGGCCGCAACCAGCCGGTCGGCTGTATCGAAGACGAACACATCGTTCGGATCGAGCGCCGCTTCGAGCTGATGCCCGGGCTCGAACTCGTGAACACCTGGCAACACCGCCACCCAATTGGAATCGCCGTGCTTTAAGTGAACGAAACTCTCCGAACCGGTGATCTCGGTGACCGAAACTGTCGCCGGAAAGCTGTGATGGCCGGCTACATTGTTTGCTACCGCAAGCTGATGGGCGCGGAATCCGATCCGATAGTCGCCATCGGCGAGGCTCTGATAGAGCCCGCTGGCCGGCGCCACCGGACCGCCATCGTAAGTCACAGCGCCGTTCTGCTTCGCGATTTTCACCATGTTGAGCGGCGGATCGGAGAACACCTGCGCCACCCGCAACGTTTCAGGTCTGCGATAGACATGCGGCGTCTTGCCGATCTGCAGTGCCTTGCCTTCCCACATGCAGATGGTCTGGCCGCCAAGCAACAACGCCTCGGATGGTTCGGTGGTTGCGTAAACGAAGATCGCACCGGATGCCTCGAAGATACGCGGCAACTCCGTGCGCAGCTCCTCGCGCAGCTTGTAATCGAGATTGGCCAGCGGCTCATCGAGCAACACCAGATCGGAGCCTTTGACGAGCGCCCGCGCAATCGCGGTACGCTGCTGCTGGCCGCCGGACAACTGCAGCGGCGTGCGATCGAGAAACGGTTCGAGCTTGAGCAGCTTGGCTGCGTCCCGAACGCGGCTCTCGATCTCGGCGCGCGGCGTGCCTTGCACGCGCAGGGGCGATGCGATGTTCTCGAACACCGTCAGCGACGGGTAGTTGATGAACTGCTGGTAGACCATCGCCACCGAGCGCTTGCGCACGTCGAGCCCGGTGACGTCCTTGCCATCAACCAGAACACGGCCCGACGTCGGTTTGTCGAGACCGGCCAGCAGCCGCATGATTGACGTCTTGCCGGCCAGCGTGGGCCCAAGCAGTACGCTGAGCGTTCCGCGCTCCAGCGTCAGCGATACATCGCGAATGGCGGCGACACCGTTGACCTCGCGCGAAACGTGGTCGAGTGTCACGCTCATTAGCGGCCTCCGGTGCCCTGTAACGGGGGACTGGGTTCCGCAAAGCACGTGGCCATCCAGTCGTCGAGTAGCCTGATCTCCTCCCGAGACAGTCGCAACCCGAGTTTTGAGCGACGCCATGCGACATCTTCGGCGTTGCGTGCGAACTCATAGGCCATGAGATACCTCACCTCGCGCTCGGTGAGCGTATCACCGAACGAACGGCCGAGGTCCGCGGCTGATTTGGCGCCGCCAAGTAATTTTACAGCGCGCGTGCCATAGGAATGCGCAAGGCGATCGGCGTGCGCCTGCGACAGGAACGGATAATCGCGCACAAGTTCAGCGGCCAGTGCCGGAACGGCGGAAACGTCGAGATCGCCGCCGGGCAGCGCCGCTTTTCCGGTCCAGCCCGCGGCAGCTTTGGTGCCGCGCAGATACGGCGACAGCCGTTCCAGCGCTTCTTCGGCGAGGCGTCGATAGGTTGTGATCTTGCCGCCAAAGATCGACAGCAGCGGCGAACCGCCCGGCGTATCGAGTTCGAAAACGTAGTCGCGCGTCGCGGCCCGCGCCTCGCTGGCGCCATCGTCATACAGCGGGCGTACGCCGGCATAGGCCCAGACCACATCTTCCGGTTTCACCGGCTTGGCGAGATAGTCGCCGACCGACTGGCACAGATAGGTGATCTCGTCCTGGGTCGGCGCGACCTTCGCCGGATCGCCGTCGTAATCGCGATCGGTGGTCCCGATCAGCGAAAAATCGCCCTGATAGGGAATGACGAAAATCACCCGGCCATCGGCGTTCTGAAAGGTGTAGGCGCGGTCGTGGTCATAAAGCTTCGGCACCACGATGTGGGAGCCCTGCACCAGCCGCACCTTCGCTTTCGCACTAATGCCGGCCCGGTACGACGCCACCTCCTCGACCCACGGCCCGGCGGCGTTGACCAGCACGCGCGCTTCGATGCTCTTTCGTTCGCCGGTGACCGTATCCTCGACCGTCACATGCCAGCCGCCCTCGAACGGGCGCGCTTCAACGGCGCGGGTGCGGGTGCGGATGACCGCGCCGCGATCCGCCGCATCGCGCGCATTCAGCGCCACAAGGCGGGCGTCATCGACAAAGCAATCGGAGTATTCGAAACCGCGGCTGAACCGCCCGGGAATCAGGGGCTTGCCGACCTCGTCACGCCGCAGATCGACCGAGCGCGCAGCCGGAAGCAAATGGCGCCCACCGAGATGGTCGTAAAGGAACAGGCCGAGCCGGAGCAGCCACGCCGGGCGCAGACCCTTGTGATGCGGCAGCACGAACCGCAGCGGCCCAATGATATGAGGCGCGATCTGCCAGAGCACTTCTCGCTCGATCAGCGCCTCGCGGACCAGCCGGAACTCATAATACTCGAGATAGCGCAGGCCGCCGTGAATAAGCTTGCTCGACCACGACGACGTTCCACTGGCCAAATCATTCATTTCACAGAGGAAAACAGAGTTCCCCCGCCCTACGGCGTCGCGCGCGATGCCGCAGCCGTTAATGCCGCCGCCAATGATCGCGAGGTCGTAAAGCTGGCTCAAATCGCTCCCCTGCGTCTCGCCGTTTTCAAAACCAGCGATTTCGCTTTCGATATGATTAAATCACAACCAAAAGCGAAAGCAAGCAACCCGAGCAGCCTGGCGCGCGAAATGACCAGCTTTGGCAGTTGGGGGATGGGTACGGAGGAAAGGCGCCCGGTCAGGAACCCGATTCAGGTTCCGGCACACCCTCGTTTTCCGGCGCCTTGTCGGCCATCGCGGCGATCACCGAGATTCCTCGCGCGGTGCAGATGTTTTGCAATCCGGGAGGAAGCGGCAGGTCGGTGACGAAAGTCTGAATCTGGCTGAGATGGGCGATCCGCACCGGGGCGCTGCGCTGGAGCTTGGTGCTGTCGGCAACCAGCATGACACTGCGGGCGTTGGCTATGATCGCCTGCGCGGCCTGCACCTCGCGATAGTCGAAATCGAGCAGCGCGCCGTCCTCATCGATGGCCGATGCGCCGATGATGGCGTAATCGACCTTGAACTGGGTGATCAGGTTATTGGCGGTCGAGCCGATCACCGCCCCGTCGGCACGGCGCACGGTGCCGCCCGCGACGATCACCTCGATGCGCGGATGGCGATAAAGCTGCATTGCGACGTTGAGATTGTTGGTAATCACCAGCAGGTTCTCGTGCCCGGTGAGCGCACCCGCCACTTCTTCGGTGGTGGTGCCGATATTGATGAACAGCGATGAGCCGTTCGGTATCTGCGCCGCGGCCGCCGCCCCGATCGCCTTTTTCTCATCCGCCGCGACGAACCGCCGGGCCTCGTAAGCCAGGTTCTCGACCCCCGACGCGATGATCGCGCCACCATGGACGCGGGTCATTGACCGCCGGTCGCACAGATCGTTGAGGTCCTTGCGGATGGTCTGAGCCGAGACCTCGAAGCGGCGCGCCAAATCCTCCACCGTCACCCGCCCAAGCGTCCGGGCAATGTTCAGGATGTCCGACTGGCGACTGCTCAATTCCGTCACGAAAATACCTCTGACCTGATGACTGCCGCATGGTGGCTGGACCACTCGCCCTCGTCAACGGCTCGGACAGGCATGATATTACGCCATAGGGCACCGGCGCTGGGTGAACTTTTCTCCTCACCCAACCGTGCTACACACGACGCATGAACGCCCAACCGTCGAATCTCAAGGCCGCATTGTGGATGGCCGGATGGCTCGCTGCGATGCTGGTCCTGATCGTGGCCGGTCGCGAGACCACGCGCGAAATCACCGTGTTTCAGGTGATGGAAATGCGCTCCGTGATCGGCCTTGTGATGCTCTATCCGCTGATCCATCTCGCCGGTGGCTTTCAGGCGATGAAGACATCGCGCCCGCTGATGCATATCGCGCGCAACACCGTTCATTACGGATCGCAATACGGTTGGTTCGCCGCACTCACCCTGATCCCGATCGCGCAGGTGGTCTCGATCGAGTTCACCATGCCGATCTGGACCGCCCTCCTCGCCGTCGCTTTCCTCGGCGAGAAGATGACCATCTGGAAAAATCTCGCCATCGCCTTGGGTCTTGCCGGCGTCGTGATCATCGTCCGGCCCGGCGCCAGCGAGATCAATCACGGCCAGATCATCATGGTGGTGACCGCTATCGGCTTCGGCGCTTCGGTCGCCATGGTCAAATCACTGACCCGCACCGAGAGCACGGTAACCATCATCTTCTGGATGCTGGTGATCCAGTCGATCATTGGCCTGTGGCCGGCATGGCACGTCTGGCAATGGCCATCGGCCTATGTCTGGTTCTGGATCGTGCCGATCGCCTTCTGCGGCACGTTCTCGCATTACTGCATGACGCGCGCGATGCTTTACGCCGACGCCACGGTGGTGATCCCGATGGACTTCCTGCGCGTGCCGCTAACCGCGGCGATCGGTTGGCTGGTCTATTCCGAGAGCATCGACATGCTGACTGCGTTCGGCACGGCGCTCATCCTGTTCGGCAACCTGCTCAATCTGAAATCCGGCAAACCGAAACTCGCGCAGGTCGCGGCGGAATCGACGCCCTAGAGCTCGAACACGCCCTAGCGCACCGGCCGCGCCTGCGGCAGGGAGATGCCGTTGTCCATCGGCTCGAAGAACACTTCGATGCGCTGTCCGATCGTCACCTTGTGCGGATCGATATCCCGCACATTCATCATCATCCGGAATTGCTCGTCGAAATCGACCAGAGCGATGACGTAAGGTACATCAGCCTTGAATGCCGGAGTCGGCGGACGATGCACGACCGTGAAGCTGTGGATCTTCCCGCGCCCCGCCGACTTCTTCCACACGATCCGGTCGCTACCGCACACAGCACAGTGTGAGCGTGGGGGAAATTGCGCGCGACCGCATTTCTGGCACGACTGGTAGACAAGTTGTCCCTTGGCGCAGGAATCCCAGAAAGTCTGGGTGTCCGCCGTCGGGCGCGGCAAAGGCTTTCCGATGGTCTCGGTCATCGCCTATACCTTTGCCAGCACGAGCGAGGCATGAGCGGACAGAACGCCGCCGTCACCATGCACATAGGCAAGACCGGCGTCCTCGACCTGACGCGCCGCTGCCTGCCCGCGCAATTGATGCACAGCCTCGACAATATGGAACATACCGCCCGCTGCCCCTGAGTGCGCATACGACAACAATCCGCCGTGAGTGTTGCACGGCAGGCAACCGCCGAGATCGAGTTCGCCGGCCAGCGCCGCTTCGCCCGCTTCGCCGCGCGCGAAGAAACCGATCGATTCAAGCTCGACCAGCAGCGTGATGGTGAAGCTGTCGTAGATTTCCGCGACGTCGATGTCGCCCGCCAGAATCCCAGCCATCTCGAACGCCTGCTGCGACGATTGCTTGCAGCCGAAATCCACCAGCGACGGCGCCGCGACGATATGCTCGTGGGTGTTCATCTGGCCGTAGCCAGTGATCGCAATCGGCTTCGACTTGATGTCATGCCGCGTGTCTGGCGCGCTGACGATCACCGCCGCACCGCCATCGGAGATCTGGCAGCAATCGAACAGCCGCAGCGGTTCAGCGATGAACCGCGCTGTCATCGCCTGCTCGATGGTCAACGGATCACGCATCTGGGCCTTGGGATGGCGGCGGGCATGATTGCGATGGGTGACGGCGATGGCGGCAAGTTGCTCCTCGGTGAGGCCGAACTCGTGCATGTAGCGCTGCGCAACGAGGCCGTAAGCCGCTGGAATGTTGATGCCGTAAGGCCGCTCGAACTGGCCGTGCCCGAACTCCGACAGAAACGCCACCGTGCGATCGCGGCTGCCGCCGGTCAGGCGGTTGTCACCGGTGACACACAGCACATGACGGCAGAATCCGCTCGCCACCAGCACCGCCGCCTGGATGACCATGATGCAGGCGGTGGCGCCGCCGGCCTGCACTGCTGCGCTGAACTTCGGCGCAATACCGTAATATTCGCTGAACACCGAGGCCAGCATCATATGCGGCTCGGTGATCGAATAGGCGCACAACACACCGTCGATGTCTTTGGCCTGCAAGCCGGCATCCGCCAGCGCGGCTGTGGTCGCCTGGGCATGAAGCCCGAGGCAACTCGAACCCACGACCTTCCCGACCGCTGTGTCGGCAACGCCTGAAATGATTGCCGACGCGCTCATGTGTCCGCCCGCGATACCACCTGCATGTGTGGTATCGCGGAACGCCTCTCCCGTGCAAGGGCGCGGCCGCCTACCCGTGATGCGCCGCCGCCGGGGCTTCCTCCATGGTGCTTGCGCCATGCTGGACCAGCGGCTTGTTACCGGACAGGGCCCGCAGCAGAACATAGAACACCGGCGTGAAGAAGATGCCGAACGCCGTCACCCCGATCATGCCAGAAAACACCGCGACACCCATGGCGTGACGCATTTCCGCGCCGGCACCGGTGGAGGTCACCAGCGGCACCACGCCCATGATAAATGCCATCGACGTCATCAGGATCGGCCGCAGCCGCAGGCGGCTGGCTTCGATCGCCGCCGCAAACGGCGTGCGTCCGGCGAACTCAAGTTCGCGCGCGAACTCCACGATCAGAATGGCGTTCTTTGCCGAGAGCCCGACCAGCACGAACAACCCGATCTGGGTGAACACGTTGTTGTCGCTGCCCGTGACCCAGACGCCGAACATCGCCGCCATCAGGCCCATCGGGACGATCATGATGATCGCAAGCGGCAGCACCAGGCTTTCGTACTGCGCGGCGAGCACCAGGAACACGAGGAACAAAACGATCGGGAACACATAGAGCGACGTGTTGCCGGCGATGATCTCCTGATAGGTCAGGTCGGTCCACTCATAGTCGATGCCCTTCGGGAACACCTCCTTGGCGATTTTTGCCACCGCAGCCTGTGACTGGCCGGTGGAGAAGCCCGGCGAGGTATTGCCATTGATGTCAGCGGCGAGGAAACCGTTGTAACGCATCGCGCTTTCCGGCCCCGCGCTGGACTTCACCTTCAGCAATACCGAGAGCGGGATCATCTCGCCCGAGTTCGAACGCACCTTCAATTGGCCGATGTCATCCGGCCGCGCGCGATACTTCGCGTCGGCCTGCACGCGCACCGAATAGGTCCGCCCGAACTTGTTGAAGTCGTTGACGTAGATCGAACCAAGATAAGCCTGCATGGTTTCGAACACGCTGGTGATCGGCACATTGAGCTGCCGCGCCTTGGTGCGGTCGATGTCGGCATAGAGCTGCGGTACGTTGATCTGGTAGCTGGAAAACAGCCCCATGATCTCCGGTGCCTGCGCGGCCTTCGCCATGAATGCCTTCTTGGCCGCATCGAGCGCCTCGTAGCCAAGTCCTGCCCGATCCTCGATCTCGAGCTTGAATCCACCCGTGGTGCCGAGGCCGTTGACCGGCGGCGGCGGCAGCATGGCGATGAACGCATCCTCGATACCGAGGTATTTCTTGTTCAGCTCGGCCGCGATGTTGACCGCGCTCAGCGATTTATCCTTGCGCTCCTCGAACGGCTTGAGCACCGAGAACACGATGCCGGCGCTTGACGAGTTGGTGAAACCATTGATCGACAGGCCAGGGAACGCCACCGCGTTCTCGACGCCCGGTTGCTTCATCGCGATTTCGGTCATGCGACGGATCACGTCTTCGGTGCGATCCAGCGTGGCGCCATCCTGAAGCTGAGCGAAACCGATCAGGTACTGCTTGTCCTGCGCCGGCACGAAGCCGCCCGGCACCGTCTTGAACAGCCCGAAGGTCACGGCGATCAGCGCAATGTAGACGCCCATCACCACCGCCTTGCGCGAGATCACATACTTCACGCCGTAGCTGTAGGTGTCCGAGCCACGCTGGAACACCGAATTGAAGCGGCGGAAGAAGCCGCCGAGCACCTTGTCCATGCCGCGGCTCAACGCATCTTTCGGCTCGTTGTGTCCCTTGAGCAGCAGGGCTGCGAGCGCCGGCGACAGTGTCAGCGAATTGACCGCCGAAATGACCGTCGAAATCGCAATCGTCATCGCGAACTGCTTGTAGAATTGGCCGGTAAGACCGCTGATGAAGCCGAGTGGCACGAACACCGCCACCAGCACCAGCGCGATCGCGATGATCGGCCCGGAGACTTCGCTCATGGCGCGATAGGTCGCCTCGCGCGGCGACAGCCCCTCCTCGATATTGCGCTCGACGTTCTCGACCACGACGATGGCGTCGTCCACCACGATGCCGATCGCCAGAACGAGTCCGAATAGACTGAGAGCATTGATGGAAAATCCAAACAGGAACATCACCGCGAAGGTGCCGATGATCGACACCGGCACCGCAACCAGCGGAATGATCGAGGCCCGCCACGTTTGCAGGAACAGGATCACCACCAGTACCACCAGCGCGATGGCTTCGAGCAGCGTATGCACCACCGCCTCGATCGAGGCACGGACAAACCGGGTCGGATCGTAGGCGATGCGATAGTCCACGCCGTCCGGCATGTTCTGCTTGATCTCGGCCATCACGTTATGCACGTCGCGCGCAATGTTCAACGCATTCGAGCCCGGCGCCTGGAACACGCCGATGCCGACGGCCGACTTGTTGTCGAGCAGCGAACGCAGCGCATATTCGGAGGCACCGAGTTCGATGCGCGCCACATCGCGCAAGCGGGTGATCTCGCCGTTCTCGCCGGTCTTGACGACGATGTCGCCGAATTCCTCCTCGGTGGTCAGACGGCCCTGCGCGTTGATCGGAAGCTGCAGCTCGACGTCAGGCGCGCTCGGCGAAGCGCCGACCGTACCTGTGGCAGCTTCGACGTTCTGGGCCCGGATTTCGCGCACGATATCGCCGGGCGACAGCCCGCGCTCGGCGACCTTCTGCGGATCAAGCCAGACGCGCATCGAGTAGTCGCCGGCGCCCCAGATCACAACCTGACCGACGCCCTGGATACGCGCGAGACGATCCTTGACGTTGATCACGCCATAGTTGCGCAGATAGGTCATGTCGTAGCGATCGTTCGGCGACAGCAGATGCACGACCAGCGTGATGTCCGGCGAACTCTTCACCGTGGTGATGCCGAGCTGGCGCGTCACTTCAGGCAGTCGCGGTTCGGCCTGCGACACCCGGTTCTGCACCATCTGCTGCGCCTTGTCGGGATCGGTACCGAGACGGAAGGTGACATTGAGCGTCATCTGGCCGTCGGTCGTCGCCTGGCTGCTCATGTAGAGCATGTTCTCGACGCCGTTGATCTGCTCCTCGATCGGCGTCGCCACCGACTCGGCGATCACCTTCGGGTTAGCGCCAGGATATTGCGCACGCACCGTCACAATCGGCGGCGCGACTTCGGGATATTCCGAGATCGGCAGCGCCGGCAGCGACAGCAGGCCTGCGAGGAAGATCAGCGCGGACAAAACGCCGGCGAAGATCGGACGATCGATGAAAAATCTGGAGAAGTTCATGGCTTTGTCTCGGCCTGCGGACAAAAAGGGGCCGTTCGCGCGCGAGCGGCGTTGTGTCGTTCGAAGAAAAGTGAGTGGGACGGCTTAGAGCGTGTCCATCGCCACCATTTGCGGCGCGATCACCGCGCCGGGCCGCAGGCGCTGAAGGCCCTTGACCACGATGCGCTCACCGGCCTTGAGGCCACTGGTCACCGTGCGCAAGCCTTCAGCCGAGGAGCCAAGTATCACCTCGCGATATTGCGCCTTGTTGTCATCGGTCACGACCATCACGTATTTCTTGTTCTGGTCGGTGCCGACGGCACGCTCGCTGATCAACAGCGCCTTTTCGTTTCGCGGCTGGCCCATCTGCAACCGGACGAACTGACCGGGGATCAGCCGCTCGTCACTGTTGTCGAAGATCGCACGCACCCGCACGGTACCGGTGCGGGCATCGACCTGGTTGTCGATCAGCTGCATCCGGCCTTCGTGTGCCACGCCGTCAGACGTCGTCATCTTCACCGGGATACGGCCGATTTCCGACGACGTTCCGTCATCCGCCAGCGCCTTCAGCGCGCGCAGCACGACGTGCTCATCCGCATTGAAGCTGGCGTAGATCGGATTGATCGAGACGAGTGTCGTCAGCACCGGGGCGCTCGGCCCTGCCGCGATCAAATTGCCTGTGGTGATTTCGAGTTTGCCGACCCGGCCGCTCACCGGCGCGCGCACTTCGGTGTAGCTGAGATTGAGCTGCGCGGTCTGCAGCGCAGCCTCGGCCGCCTTCAGATTGGCGTCGGCTTCGCGATAGGCGTTGATGCGAGTGTCGAGATCGCGCTGCGAGATCGTTTGCGAGCCCGACAACTGCTGGCCGCGCTCGTAATCGCTCTTGGTCAGGACCAGGCGGGCCCTCGCTGCCGCGACTTGGCCTTCGGCCCGCGCGACCTCGGCGGCATAGAGCGCCGGATCGATCTGGATCAACAGATCGCCCTGCTTCACCATTCCGCCTTCGCGGAAATGGACCTGCTGAACAACACCCGCCACCCGCGGCCGAACCTCGACCCGCTCGACGGCCTCGAGCCGGCCAGAAAACTCATCCCAGATTGTGGTATCCCGCTGCTCCACGGCAGCAACTGAAACCGGTGTCGGCGCCGGGGCCGCCTGAGCGGCCTCCGCCACGGCGCGGTCATTGGCGGCGGCAAAAAAAGTTGCTGCACCTGCGCCGGCTCCCAGCAACAGCGCAGCAGCTAGCCAAATCCGGGTCTTCGAGGAAAGCTTCGTCATCGCCCCATCTTTCATTCCATTGGCCGACGCAGTCGAAAATTAGATCGCGAGAACAGTCACTTAGCTGCCAGACTCACGTCTTCGACTCGAAAAGGGCGCGGAACCTACTCCTCCTGGCGCCCTTTGTCACTACGCTGCGTCGCACAAATCTGTAACGTCCGGTATAGATGGACGATGGACAACGACTGTCAAGGGACTTATCTAACGAAAGGTACAGAATTTAGAACAACTCCAGGACTGCTCGAAAATGGCCATGGGTCGCCCCCGCGAATTCGATATCGACGAAGCTCTGGACCGCGCGCTGCATGTGTTCTGGCGCAAAGGCTATGAAGGCGCGTCGATGTCGGATCTCACGGACAGCATGGGCATCACCCGCCCGAGCCTCTATGCCGCGTTCGGCAACAAGGAGAACCTGTTCCGCAAGGCATTCGACCGTTATGTCGATGGCCCCGGCGGTTATGTCCGGATCGCGCTAGAGCAGCCGACCGCGCACGGCGTGGTCGAGCACCTGCTGTATGGCGCAGTGGACGCGGTGACCGATCCCTGCAATCCGCCGGGCTGCCTTTCCGTGCAGGGCGCGCTGACGTGCGGCGATGCAGCTGAATCCATCAAGCAGGAATTGATGGATCGCCGGAACGCCGGCGAACAGGATCTGTGCAAGCGTTTTGAGCGCGCCGTCGCGGAAGGCGATCTCGCTCCCGGCTCAGATGCCGCAGCGCTCGCGCGCTATATCTCGATCGTGCTTCAGGGCATGGCGGTGCAAGCCTGCGGCGGCGCGCAACGCGACGACCTGCGCAAGATCTCGGATATCGTCATGAGCACCTGGCCACCGGCAAACCTCCTCCCTGCGGCCGCGGCAGCCGAGTGATCGCACTGCGAGATCATTTCGTCTCGCCTTCTCGCACCGCTCCACCTAAGATCGAGGCCCCATACAAGAAAACAGGGCCTCCGGTGAAATCCAATCAAGAGCTTCTGCGGGCCACGGCCTGCGCCGTCGTTGATCGCCTGCGCCGCGGTGACATCACTCCCCTCGATCTTCTCGACACGCTGGAAGCGCGCATCGGCGAAGTGGACGGCAAGGTCAATGCATTGCCGACGCTATGTTTTGATCGTGCGCGCAAACACGCAACCGAGTTGATGAAGAAGCCAGCCGATGCGCGCGGATTGCTCGCCGGGATGCCGATACCAATCAAGGATCTCACGGCAGTCGCCGGCGTGCTGACCACCCAGGGCTCGCCGATCTTCAAGGATCACGTTCCCACGCGGTCCGACATTCTGGTCGAACATCTCGAGAGCAACGGCGCGGTCGTCTACGCCAAATCGAACACGCCGGAATTCGGCGCCGGCGCCAACACCTTCAACGAAGTGTTCGGCCCGACGCGTAACCCATGGGATCTGTCCCGTTCATCGGCCGGCTCATCCGGTGGCGCAGCTGCTGCGCTCGCCAGTGGCACAGCCTGGCTCGCTCACGGCTCCGACATGGGCGGCTCGCTGCGCAACCCTGCGAGCTTCTGCGGTATCGTCGGCATGCGGCCGAGCATTGGCCGTGTCGCCCACACACCCGTCGCGAAGATCGACCGTAATCTGGGTGTTCAGGGCCCGATGGCGCGCAATGTCGAAGATCTGGCGCTGCTGCTCGACGCCATGTCGGGCGAACACGCTGCCGATCCCCTCTCGCTTCCCGCATTGCCAACGTCATTCCTCTCGGCCGCACGCTCCGGTCGCGCGCCAAAACGCGTCGCCTACTCCGCCGATCTCGGTATCACGCCCGTTGATCCGGAGGTCGCGAAGATCACGCGCCATGCGGCTGAGAAATTTGCCGAAGCCGGCGTGATCGTCGAGGAAGCGCACCCCGATTTGCGCGAGGCGCACGACTGCTTCCAGGTTCTGCGCGCGTTCGACTTCGCAATCAGCAAGGCGGGGCTCTTGCGCAAACATCGCGACCTGCTCAAGCCCGAAGTGATCTGGAACATCGAGAAGGGACTGAACCTTTCGATGGAGGACATCGAGCGGGCCGAAGCGCAGCGCATCGAGATGACGGCGAGGACTCTGAAGTTCTTTGAGACCTACGATCTGTTGCTGGCGCCGACAACCATCGTCGCGGCCTTCCCGGTCGAAGAACGCTACGTCGCCGAATGCGCCGGACAGAAGTTCGACAATTATGTCGAATGGCTCGCCATCGTTTATGCGATCACGCTGGTGTGCTGCCCGGCCCTGTCGCTGCCATGCGGCTTCACCGCCAAGGGTCTGCCGGTCGGTCTTCAGGTCATCGCGCCGCCTCGCGGCGAAGCGCAGATTCTCGCCGGCGCGAAAGTGCTGGAAGACATTCTCGGCTTTGGCGGTATCACACCGATCGATCCGCGACCGGTCGCCCGGCCGCGCTGATCGCGACCGTCAGTAGTTGTAGCCACCGCCGCCATAAGGCGGACAATTGTCCGGCGGCGGCGTCACTGCCGGCGGGACTGTCTGGGTGGTCTGGTTTGCTTGCGACTTGTTGCGCACCACACTGTTGCCACCGTCGAAAATCGAGAAATAGCCAAGCGGATCGGTGCCCGGTGGCCGCGCCGGGTCGTTGAGGGTCGTGGTCCCGTAGCCCAGGCGTGCCGCCATCGAGTCGGTCGGCAGATCGCGGACGCCGCCGGTCTGGCCCGGACCGCTGGTCAGCTTGGCCATGATCACCTGGAGTACTGCGTCGGGAAGCCGGAACGGCTCAGGGATGGGAGAGTTCGGACCGGCGACGAAAGTGGCGAACCCCGGCCGCAATACCGCGGAGCCCGCGCCATTCTGAATCGTCACCGTACCGACGTGACCAATGACGAGTTGCCCCTGCCCGCCATTGGGAATCAATGACGCGATATCGGGCGTGATCGGATAAACGACCGTCGCCACACCACCGCGAATACCGAGCGTCGCGACCGGCGTCTTGATGGTCACACCGGCAGTGTGGCTGATCTGGCCGCCGACAAAGCGCAGCACGCCCTTCCCGACCGTGGCCACCATCTTTCCAGTGCCAGCATTGGGATCGTAGACAAGCTCATCGATCACAATGCTGCTGTTGCGCCCGACATTCAGCGTGGACTGATCGGGAAGCAGGATCTGCGTCGATCCGTTGGCCGTGGTCTTCACCAGCTCCTTGTGAATCACGTTGTTGCCGATCGCCAGCATGCGCGACGATGCGCCCGGTGGCGTGCCGGTGGCGTCGGGGTTGACGGCCGTGACGCGACCCGAATTCTGTGCCTCTGCGCGCATCATGGGCGCGGTGGTGGACAGCAGCACCGTCAGCAGTTGAGTGAGACAAGAGCGCACACGCGGATGCATAGCGTTGACCTCAGAACCGGGCCGTGGGGCCGACCATCACCGAGAAATTGTTGAGCCGGTAATTCGGCAGCGAAGACGCGACGTGGTCGTACTGGATCGCAGCGGTCACCCCGAACGTTCGAGTGAATGGCGCGTTGAACATCGCACCGACCGACCATTGCTGGTCGTGACGCGCAGTGAGTGGGTCGATAAATGGATTGGGGGCATCGAAGCTCGTGTCGATATACTTCACGAACGGCGCGATGCTCCAGTTGCGCGGGATCATCGTCCATGGCGGCGCGAACTCGAAGGTGATCGCGGCCTCCGCAGCCCATTGATCGAACGACTGGAAGACGAAGGCTGACTCGCCGCGGCGATAGAGTCCGCGTGCGTCGAGATTGATGTTCTGTGCGATCCGATACGAGGCAGCCATTCCAGTCGTATACCAGTCGCCCGTATTGAACCCGGACACCGGAACGACTTCGTTATTGTTGAAGTCCGCGTGTCGCCATTCGAAATCCGGCCCGAAGGTGAAACGATCGTTGACCGGGACCTTGATCCCGACGCCCGCGCCCACCGACGACATGTACGATGCGCCGTCGAGCCATGTATTTCCGCCGACGACGTAGGGCTTGATTGTCACGCCCGGCAGATATTCCGGCGACAGCGCAAGACGCGGCCCGAAGCTGATATCAAACAGGCCGACGTTATATTGATCGAAGCGCTGTTGCTGGGTCAGATAGCCGATGAAGCGCGTTTCAAGCATATCGCCGCGCTGATTGCCGAGATCATAGTCGTGGCTCACACCAGCAAGCCCAAACCAATTGACGTCGCTTTGCTTCTGCGCCGTAGGCAGCAGCGCTAGATCCTGACCGCCGAGCCGGATCGTGCCGGTGCTTGGGGCAAAGCTCGCATTGGTCTGCGAACGGATACCGGTCTGCACGAACCCGGACAGACGGCTCGCCTGCGTCTGCTTTTCGGTGTCGGGCAGATAGGTTTCGATGCGCACCCGCGTCACCGGATCGAGATCGGGACTCGCCTGCGCTTCGCGGAAATAGCGCTTGGCCATTTCATAGGAGCCGAGACGGAAATACAGCGCGCCGAGCTCGTATTTCACGCGCGTGAGTTTCGGATTGAAAAACATCAGGCGCTCGAGCGCACCGATCGCCGCTTCGTAATCGCCGCGCGCGGTTGCCACGCGCACATACTCGAATGTCAGATCATGATTGCCCGGCTGTCGCAGCATCTGCTCGAACAGTCGCTGCTGCTCGGCTGCATCCTGTGCATGAGCGACGGCGACATGAGCACAAAGACCGATGATGGCCGACAAAACGAATGGCGCAACGCTGCGCAACCGCCGCGCGCGGTAAGCCGCAATCACTGAGTGCACTCGAAAACGCATAATGAATAAGTCTCGCCTGGCGGCTAATAGGTTCAAGAACCACAAAAATATCACGCGTTCAACGGCGCGCCTTTCGGATTCCGTGGCGGATTCAGCACACGGCGGAGGGAAAACGCGTACCTCGAAAGGGTTACTGCGACACTTTGTCCAGTGAGAAACAGCGTCTTCGCGGAGGTGACGGCGAGCGTAAAAATCAAGAAAACCCTTGAGAAACTTCGATTTAATCCTGCATGTTGCGGTCGCGAAAGGTGCGGTACAGATGTCGCTCCGCATCGGCCGCGCGCTCTTTACCCTCTTTCAAGGTCGAGGCAGCGCCCCCTGAATTGATTGCACTTTCGATTCCGATTTCTGCGAGCCCCACCCGAATGCAGCCGTCATGAAAACCGTCCTTCTGGCCTGGGAGCTCGGCGCGGGGACGGGACATGCCGTTGCCTTGCGGCGTTACGCTGCCCGGCTGCATGGTCATGGCGTCAGACTGGTCGCCGTGGTCCGCAATGTCACCGCCGCTCAGGGGCTACTCGATCTCGGCGTCGCAGTTCTCCAGGCCCCACCGTGGCCTGCCGCATGGCGAGACCCTGCACAACATGCAGCAGGTTCGTCGGTCACCATGGGTGACAATCTCGCCGAAGCCGGAGTGATCGACAGCAATGCGTTCGCAGATGTGCTGCGACACTGGAACGAGATCATTGCTGCGATCCGGCCGGACCTCATTGTTGGCGACTATGCGCCCGCAATCACGCTTGCCGCGCGAGGTCGCATTCCTCTCATCCTGATCGGCAATGGCTTCACGTTGCCGCCGGGTGAGATGACGAGCTTTTCGCTACTACACGAACACGCTCTGCCACGCTGGAGCGAGGCTGATATTCTCAATGCGGTCAACAGTGCAGCAAAATCCGCGAACGCGCGAACGCTCGATCGACTCCCACAACTGTTCGATGCCGATGCACGCATGGTCGAGACCTTTCCGATCCTCGATCCCTATGCCGCGCATCGCATCGAACCTGTCGATGGTCCGGCGCTCGACAAAATCCTGCCTCTGCGCCGTGCTGATGCCGATCGCATTATTGCGTATCTCGCGCCCGGCGTGGCCATTCACCGTGACATTGTCGGTGCACTACGTCCGTTCGGATCGCGCGTCCATCTCCACGCGCCGGAACTGTCAGATGTGCAACGCGGCGATCTCGTCGCCGCCGGCGCGCATGTGCATGATCAGCCCTTTGTGCTGTCCGATATGTTGCCGCATGCGCGCCTTGTCATCCATCTCGGCGGCAGCGGGGTCGCGTCGCATGCCATCGCCTGCGGCGTGCCCCAACTCGTTGTTGTCGGACACGTCGAACAGGAATTGAACGGCGCCGCGCTGGTGCGTGCCGGTCTTGGCAACATGATCCGTGGCTATAGTACAATCGCACGGATTTCACCCGAGACGATTACCAGGATGCTGGATGACGACGCCCTCGCTCAGCGCGCCATCGATGCAGGCGCCCAGCATCGCTCCTTCCTGCAAGATATCGCTCAACAAAACAAAAGCCCGCTCGAAAAATTCGAGCGGGCTGCTTTGTCGTTGATGGGCTTACGCGCCTAATCGCTTCGCTTACGCCTTACTAAGTTCGAAGTCGGCGATATCCTTCGCCCGCTTGGTCTCCGCGGCACGCGAGTGCTCGGTTGCGATGGCGACATACACCGCCGGCAGCACGAACAGCGTGAACAGCGTGCCGATCGACATGCCAGCGACCACCACGAGACCGATCGAGAACCGGCTCGCAGCACCCGCACCGCTCGCGGTGAGTAGCGGCAGCAGGCCGGTGACCATCGCGGCGGTCGTCATCAGGATCGGACGGAGACGAACCCGCGCCGACTGTTCGATCGCCGAACGCCGGTCGAGACCTTCCTTGAGCTGAAGTTCGTTAGCAAACTCCACCATCAGGATGCCGTGCTTACTGATCAGGCCGACCAGGGTCAGCAGACCGACCTGGGTATAGATATTGATCGTCGCCAATCCGAAAAACAACGGAATGAGCGCACCCACAATCGCCATCGGCACACTGATCAGGATCACCAGCGGATCGCGCAGACTTTCGAACTGCGCCGCCAGCACCAAGAAGATGATGATCAGCGCGAAGCCGAACGTCACCGCAAGCTGGTTGCCTTCCTGCACGTACTGGCGGGCGTCAGCCAGATAGTCGTGGCTGTAACCGGCCGGCAGTTTTTTGGCCTCCTTTTCCAGGAAGTCCACGGCTGCACCAACCGTCACGCCCGGCATCGGCACGGCCTGGAAGGTCGCCGAGTTGAGCTGGTTGTAATGGGTCAGCGCGTTCGGATCGGTCGCATTCTCGACCGATACCACGGTCGAGAGCGGCACTTGCTTGCCTGTCGCCGTCGCGACATAGAAACGCTCAAGCGCTTCGGGCGACAACCGCAACTCGCGCGGCACCTGCGGGATGACCTGATAGGACCGTCCCTGCAGATTGAAGCGATTGACGTAGTTACCGCCGAGCATCGCCGCGAGCGTGGTGCCGATCGACGACATCTGGATGCCGAGATCGTTCGCCTTGACGCGATCGATCTTCACCCGCACCACCGGCTGATTGAAGGCGAGGTCGCTGTCGGAGACGATGAACAGGCCGCTCTTGCGTGCCGCGTCCTTCAGCTTCTCCATCTGCTCGTAGACCTGCTGAAAGCCGTTGGTCGAGTTGATGACCATCTGCACCGGCAGACCGCCGGGACCGCCCGGCAGCGGCGGCAGGTTGAACACGAACGCCTGGACGCCCTCGATCTTGCTCACCTCGTTCTGGACTTCCTGCTTCATCGCCGTCGAGGAGCGCGTGCGCTCATCCCACGGCTTGAGGATCATGCCGGCGATGCCCTGACCGGGCGTCGGCACACCATTGAGGATGAAGCGCAGATCCGTCTCGGGAAACTTCGCGAACGCCTTGTCGAGCTTCTCGCCGTAGTAATTGGCGTAGTCGATGTTGGCGTATTTCGGCGACTTGGTCACCGAGAACAGGATACCCTGATCTTCCTCCGGCGCCAGCTCCTTGCTGGTGTTCATGTAAAGGAAGCCGACGAGGCCGAGGATGACGACTGCGAACAGCGCCGTCACCGGGCGATAATCGAGCGAACGATCGAGCAGCCGCCCGTAGCCGCGCGTCATCGAGCGGAATATGCCGTCGACCTTGCGCGCAAACCAGCCCTGCTCGACATGTGTCAGCAGCACCGAGCACATCATCGGCGACAGCGTCAGCGCGATCACGCCCGACACGATCACCGCGCCCGCGAGCGTGAACGCGAATTCGCGGAACAGCGAACCGGTCAGACCGCCAAGGAAGCCAATCGGCGCATACACCGCCGCCAGCGTAATGGTCATCGAGATGACCGGACCGACGATTTCGCGCGCGCCAATCAATGACGCCTGAACCGGAGATTTCCCCTCCTCCAAATGCCGGTGGATGTTCTCCACCACCACGATGGCGTCGTCGACCACAAGGCCAATCGCGAGCACCATCGCCAGCAGCGTCAGAAGATTGAGACTGAACCCGAATGCCAGCATCAATGTACAGACGCCGACCAGCGACAACGGAATCGTCACCACCGGGATGATCACTGAGCGGAACGACGCCAGGAACAGGAAGATGACGATGATCACGATGATCACTGCTTCGCCGAGTGTCTTCTGCACTTCGTCGATCGACGATTGGATGAACTTGGTCGAGTCATAGGCGACCGTCATCTTGAGCGTCGGCGGCAGATTGCGCTCGATGTCCGGGAAAAGCGCGCGCACGCCCTTGACGATATTGAGCGGGTTACCTTGAGGAGTCGACTGCACGCCGATGAAGATCGCGTGCTGGCCATCGAGCGCCACGCTGGCGTCCGTGCTCTGGGCATCAAGTTCGACGGTGGCGATGTCCTCCATGCGCACCAGACCGCCATCTTTGGCCTTCACCACCATCCGCTTGAACTGGTCAACGGTGTTCAAGTCGGTGTTGGTCGTCACGTTCGAGACGATGTAGTAGCCCTTGGTCTGGCCTGCGGCCGCCTGAAAGTTATTGGCCTGGATTGTCGCGATCACATCCTGCGCGGAAACCCCGCGGCCGGACATACGGGCGGGGTCAAGCCACAGACGCATCGCAAAAGTCTGGCCGCCGAGAATGTCGGCGGATGCAACGCCTTCGACAGTGGACAGGATTGGCTGCACCACGCGCGTCAGGTAGTCGGAGATCGCCGGCCCGCCGAGTTCGTCACTCGAGAAGCCGAGGTACATCACCGCCGTGGTCTGGCCGGTTGATTTCACGATAACCGGGTCGTTTGCCTCTTTCGGGATGAGGTATTTGACCGAGTTGACCTTCGCCAGCACTTCGGTCAGCGCCTGGTTCGGATCGAAGTTGAGCTTGATGTAAACGGTGATTGTGCTGGTGCCCTGCACCGACGACGACGTGACGTAGTCGACGCCTTCAGCCGACGCCACCGCCTGCTCGATCGGCTGGGTGATGAAACCCTGCATCAGGTCGGGAGACGCGCCGGGATACGCCGTGGTGATGGTCACCACGGTGTTCGACAGCTTTGGATACTGGCGGATCGGCAGGCTGGTCGCGGCCTTGAAGCCGATCAGCAGGATCAGCAGGCTCACGACCAGCGCCAGCACCGGCCGCTTGATGAAAATATCGGTAAACTTCATTTCGCACGTGCTCCGTGCTGCTCAGTAACGCGGCGGCGTCGCAGGAATCGCAGGACCAGGATCCTTCGAGATTTCCACGGCAGCACCTGACTGCAGCTTCAATTGGCCGACGGCGACGACACGATCGCCTTCCTTGAGACCTTTCTTGATGGCGACACGCCCGTTATGCCGCACACCGACAGTGACCGGCACGCGCTCTGCAACGAGCGAGGCCTTGCCATCCTTGTCCTTGGTTTCCTTGATGAGGAAAGCAGAGTCACCATAGAGGGTGTAGTCGACGGCGGTTTCCGGAATGGTGATCTTCGGCGGCTCCGGCGGCAGCACCACCGAGGTCGTCGTGAACATGCCCGGCTTCAGGAGGTGCTCAGGGTTGTCGATGGTCGCCTGCAGACGGATGTTGCGCGTGTCGCTGCTGATCTGAGGCTCGATCGTGGTGATCTTGCCCGAGAACTGGCGACCTGGATAAGCGTCCACTTCGATCCGTACTTCCTGGCCTTCCTTCAGAATCGCGCGGTCCTTTTCCGTCGCCGTGAAGTTGACGTACACGCGTGACAGATCGGTCAGCGTCACGATGATGGTGCCGGCACCAAGATATTGGCCGACCTCGACCCGCCGTACGCCAAGTTCGCCGTCAAACGGCGCGCGTACCAGCTTCTGCGAAATGACGGCTTCGGTTCTCGCCACCGATGCACTGGCCTGATCGAAGTTGGCCTGGGCCTGATCGACCGTCGCCTGCGGGCCGGCCTGCCGGGCAAGCAGCGCCTTGGCGCGATCGAGCGCAAGCTCGGCCACCTTGGTCTGTGCCTTGAAGCTCGCAAGATCGCTCTGCTCTGGTGCGTCGAACAACTGCACCAGCGGATCGCCCTTCTTCACCGACGTACCGGCGGTGAACTTGATGTCGGTGACGCGACCGCTGACATCGGCCGAGACATCGACCTGATGAACGGCGGCAAGATCGCCGATGCCCTGCAACAGATGCGGCAACGTCTCAAGCTTCGCGTCGGCCGCGCTCACGGTCACCGGCGGCGGTTTATTGTTCGCGAAGAACTGCGCGATCATGTGGTTGCGGAAGGCATTGAAGCCGACAAACAGACCAACAACGATAGCCAACAGCAAGCCGACGATGACGAACCATCGCTTGGTCCGCACACGGCTTTTGCCGGGGCTTGAGCCGTGATGCGGCTGCTTCTCGGGCGAACGGTCTGTAACAGGAGCCTCGGTTGACATTGTCATATCAGGCACTTTCCGCAATCATTGCTTGCATGCGATGCGACGACTCTGGATCAAGGTGGCGCGCAATGGCCGCTTCGCTTAGTCCGATTCCCCGCAGAATGAAATCACACAACTGCCGTTCGAGATCGCCGTCCTGCGGATAAGGCACGGACGGTGCCTGCGGCAGCCGCGTCAGAGCCACCATCTGCACCAGATGATGGGAAAACCAGAACAGATCGACCGGCCGGGTCGTGACCCGCACGGCGTCGCCATCCGCAATCGCGCGATCCAGCGAAGCCGTGAACACCGGAGCGATCAGCGCGCCGATCTTCTCGAAGAGCAAACGCGCGAACTCTCCATCGTCCAGATAGCTCGAAATCAGCAACCGAAATCGCTGGGCCTCCTCGCGATCCTCCGTAGTGAGGACACCAAGGAAGTGCTTCACCATGTCCCGGATCAGAACGACGAGGGTTGCTGTTGACGGCTCCAGACCGAGCAAGCGATGCAACGCCGGATCGGTTTCGCAGGCCTCCACCAGAATTTCGGCATACAGCACCGCCTTGGTCGGAAAGTGCTTGAACAGCAAGCCTTCCGAAATTCCCGCAGCAGCGGCGATACTCTTCGTTGTGGTTCCGGCAAAACCATGGCGGGCAAAGCACCCTTTGGCGGCTTCCAGAATCTGGCGCCGCCGCTCATCGCCGGTCAGTCGTTTCGTACTCATGGCGGAGTTGAGTAAGCACTCACTCGGACTACGTCAACGACTTTTTGCAGTGCAAAATAGGAACTTATCTAACGCCCTGACGCGCCTCATGAATAAAGCGTTGTCAGAGCGGTATCATGATATTCCTAAGCCTTGGCTGGCTTGAGAAACTGTCCGGCGCTGGAAAACAGCTTGTCGATGACCGGCCAGAACAGCAGCACGATGGCCAGCGACGTGATCGAGCCGACCAGCCAGTTGGACCAGAACACGCCCATCGATCCTTCCGACCCGATCATCGACAGCCGGAAGGCATCCTCCGCCCTGTTGCCGAGGACGAGCGCCAGCGTGAACGGCGCCAGCGGAATGCCGATCTTCTTGAACACGTAGCCGACCACACCGAACACCAGCATGAGCCAGATGTCGAACATCGCGTTCTGGATTGCAAAGGCGCCGATCGCACACGACACCACGATCATCGGCGCGATGGCCGCAAACGGCACGCGCAAGATCGCGGCAAAGATCGGAACGGTCGCCAGCACGATGACGAGACCGACAACGTTGCCGAGATACATCGACGCGATCAGGCCCCAGACGAAATCCTTCTGCTCCACGAACAGCAGCGGACCAGGATTGAGGCCCCAGACCATCAGACCGCCGAGCAGGATCGCGGCCGTGCCCGAACCTGGAATGCCGAGGGCGAGCATCGGCAGCAGCGCCGCGGTGCCCGAGGCATGAGCGGCGGTTTCGGGGGCGAACACGCCTTCGATCCGGCCCTTGCCAAAGTCTTCTTTGTCCTTGGAGAACCGCTTGGCGAGATTGTAGCCCATGAACGATGCCGCGATCGCACCACCCGGCGTAATGCCGAGCCAGCAGCCGATCGCCGACGAACGCAACAGCGTCACCCAGTAGCGCGGCATCTCGGTCCAGACCTTGAGCACCACGCGCAGGCTGATCGCAGCGGCATGACCTTTAAGCGCCAGCCGCTCCTCCATGGTGAGAAGGATTTCGCTGATGCCGAACAGGCCGATCACAGCCACCAGGAAGTTGATGCCGCGCAACAGGTCGCTCGAACCGAAGGTCATGCGCAGTGTGCCGGACACGGTGTCCATGCCGATGCCGGTGAGCAGCAGGCCGAGCGCCATCGAGAGGATGGTCTTGTGCTTCTCTTCACGACCGAGACCGACGAACGAGCAGAAGGTGAGTAGATAAACCGCGAAGAACTCCGGAGGGCCGAAGCGTAGCGCGAAGGTCGCGATGCTCGGCGCAAGGAACGTGATCAGCATCACTGCACACAGCGAGCCGATGAACGACGAGGTAAACGCGGCAGTGAGCGCCTCAGCCGCCCTGCCCTGTTGCGCCATCGGATATCCGTCGAATGTGGTCGCGACCGACCACGCCTCACCCGGAATATTGAACAGGATTGAGGTGATCGCGCCGCCGAACAGTGCGCCCCAATAGATGCACGACAGCATCACGATCGCCGACGTCGGATCCATGGTGAAGGTCAGCGGCAACAGGATCGCGACGCCGTTGGGACCGCCAAGACCCGGCAGCACGCCGACGAAGATGCCGAGCACGAGGCCCAGCACCATCAGAGCAAGAATCTTCCAGGTCAGAAGAACCGAGAAGCCGTGAAGCAGGAGTGAAAGCGCTTCCATGAAACCGGCTCCTTAGTAGCCCAGCAGGGCTTCGAGCGGCCCCTTCGGCATGATGACCTCGAACGCAATCTGGAAAGTGACGAACATGAGGACCGAGAACACCAGACCGGTGACGAAAGACTTCCACAGCGCGATCTTGCCGATCAGCCACATGAAGCCGGTGACAAGCAGGAAGCTCGCGACGTAGATGCCGAGCCATTGGGTGACGACGCAAAACGCCACCGTCGGAACGAACACCAGCGCGACGCGGCGCAGTTGATCGCGCGTGACGAACACATCTTCATGGCTGCCTGCGCCATGCCGCTGAAGAAGCGCGCGAGCGACGCCATAGGCCGCCGCCGCCAGCATGATCATCGACAGATAGAACGGGAAGTAACCCGCTTCCGGACCATCGGACGCCCATGAAATGCCGGTGCGCCAGTTGTCGAACGCCATCAGTCCGGCGAACGCCATCAACACCAGCATGGTGATGATATCGACGGTGCGCGTGGTGGCGACGGCCGGAGAATCTTCGGAGGGTGCGTCCGGATCCTCGACAACGATTTCCATATCAGAATTGGTCATGCATGCACCGGCAGGATTGGAGCGGTGTGGTGAAAGCGCCGGGCAGGCTGTGACAGAGCCTGCCCGGCGACGTTCAGCGAACGAAGCTTACTTCGCGACGAAGCCGGCTTCGGTCATCAACTGCTTGTTGAGAGCGTCGTCCTGCTCAAGGAACTTGACCATATCCTTGCCGACGATGAAGGCGGGCTTGAGTGCCTGCTTCTCCATGTACTCCTTATATTCGGTAGTCTGGGTGATCTTCTTGAACAGATCTTCGTAGAACGCGGTCTGCTCCGGGGTCACCTTGCCCGGCAGGAACATGGCGCGCAGCATCAGGTAATCCATATCCAGACCTGATTCCTTGCAGGTCGGAATGTCGTTCCACGACTGGGTCTCGGTGACCTTGGACTTGTAGGAGATGCGCTCCTTGTCGAACACGCACAGCGCGCGAACCTGACCGGCACGCCACACTTCGAGATTCTCGGAAGGATTGTTGACGTTGGAGTCGGTGTGCTTGCCGACGAGCTGCGTCGCCGCCTCGCCGCCCGACTTGTAGGGCAGATAGGTGAACTTGGCGCCGGTCTTCTTTTCCATGAAGACGGTCAGCACGTGATCTTCGCGCTTGGAGCCGGTGCCGCCCATCTTGAACGGCGTGCCCGACTTCTTCGCCGCTTCGATGAAATCCTTCACCGACTTCGGACCATCCGCGTTGTCCCACAGCACGAACTGGTCGAACGCGATGATCGACACCGGGGTCAGCTCACGCCAGTTGAATGGAATCTTGGCCGACAGCGGCAACATATAGATCAGCGAATATGCGATCAGGACCTTGTTGGGGTCGCCCTCGCCCGACTTCATGTAGATCAGGGCTTCGGCACCGGACGCACCGCCCTTGAGCGACACCACGACCGGCGCCTTCATCAGGTGGTTCTTCTGGATCGCCGCCTGCATCATGCGCGCCATCTGGTCGGACGCGCCGCCCGCTCCCGCAGCCACTACAATTTCAACCGCTTTGGTCGGCTCCCACGCGCTTGCGCCGGTGGTGGCCCCGCACGCGGTCAATGCGGCAAGCGCCGCAACTTTGATCGCATTCCTCATTCGCTCTCTCCCTGGTTGAAAGCCTGCCTGTTGGCCCTTGTTGTTATCGTCCCGCGGAACGTGCCGCGGGATTCCCCATTGTCGGCCGCTTAAGCGACGGCCGACCTCTGCATCGGAACGACGCCCTCTCCCTTGAGTACATCCATCGCCGCCAGAACACCGCCCGCCTTGTGCGGAATCTTGGCGAGGTGAAGTCCCATCTCGACGCCCGCGAGCGTGCCCATCAGCATGAGATCGTTGAAATGACCAAGGTGGCCGATGCGGAACACCTTGCCCTTGAGCTTGGCGAGACCGGTGCCGAGCGACATGTCGAAATGCTCGAGCGTCACCTTGCGGAACTGGTCGGCGTCGTGACCTTCCGGCACCATCACCGCCGTGGTGATCGCCGAGTATTCGGCCGGGTCGGCGCAAAGAATCTCGAGTCCCCAGGCGCGAACGGCGGCGCGGGTCGCAGCAGCATGGCGCAGATGGCGGGCGAACACATTGTCCAGCCCCTCCTCCTGCATCATCGCGATCGCTTCCTTGAGGCCGTACAGCAGATTCGTCGCCGGCGTATAAGGCCACGAGCCGCTCTTGTTGGCTTCGATGATCTCGCTCCAGCCCCAATAGGCGCGCGGCATCTTGTTGGTTTTCGATGCGGCCAGCGCCTTGTCGGAAATCGCGTTGAAGCTCAGCCCCGGCGGCAGCATCAGACCCTTCTGCGAGCCTGCCACCGTAACGTCGACGCCCCACGCGTCATGCTCGAAGACAATCGAGCCGAGCGACGAAATGGTATCGACCAGGAACAACGCCGGATGCTTGGCACGATCGATCGCCTTGCGCACCTCGGGGATGCGGCTGGTGACACCCGTGGAGGTCTCGTTATGAACAACCATCACCGCCTTGATGGCATGCTGCTTGTCGGCGGTCAGCCGCGCTTCGATCTCGCTGGCGCTGGCGCCATGACGCCAATCGCCCGGGATGATCTCGACATCGATCTGAAACTTGGCGGCCAGGCTCTTCCACAGGGTCGAGAACTGTCCGGTCTCGGTCATCAGCACCTTGTCGCCGGGCGACAGGGTGTTGACGATGGCGGCTTCCCACGCACCGGTGCCCGAGGCCGGATAGATGATCACCGGGTTCTTGGTGCGGAAGATCGTCTTGATGTTCTCGAGAATGCCGTAGGCCATCTCCGCGAACTCGGGGCCACGGTGATCGATGGTCGGCATGTCCATCGCGCGCAGAACGCGGTCCGGTACGTTGCTCGGACCTGGGATTTGAAGGAAATGTCGTCCCGTATGGAGGGTCATAGCCCGCGTCCTTGCCCTGTTTTGCATTCAAAATTTCTGGATATTTTTCCAGACTGCGAAGGGACTGTATCCAGAAAGGACTACCTTGCAACAGAAAATTGCGCTAGACCACGCTAATGCTACCATTAAATGCTGCTGCATGATGCAGCGCAGGTTGCGGCGGCGTTGATTCACTTCAATTTTGCATTCATTGCGCTGCACAAGGAGGCAGAGTCTTGAATAAGCTCATGCGGATCAAGGCCTTGGATCTGGTTGAGAACCAGCCGGCGTCGCTGCATCAAGACCTGCTTGAGCAATTGCGGGACTACATCACCGAGGGTCACCTTGCTCCCGGCAGCCGCGTTCCAGAGCGTGAACTGTGCGAAAAATTCGAGGTGTCGCGCACGCCTTTGCGCGAGGCGCTGAAGGTTTTGGCCTCGGAAGGCCTGATCGACCTATTGCCCAATCGCGGCGCGCGCATCCGCCAGTTCTCGGAGGCCGACATCCGCAATCTGTTCGAGGTGATCGCGGGCCTCGATTTCGTCGCGGGGCGATTGGCCTGCACGCGCATCTCCGACGAAGGTATCGCCCATATCGAGCGGATGCATCTGGAGATGTACACTTATTATCTGCGGCGTGAACTGACCGAATACTTCCGGCTCAACCAGAGCATCCATCAAGCGATCGTCGACGGTGCGGGCAATCCGCTGCTGAGCACGAACTACGCCCATCTCAACTCGGTGGTCCGCCAGTTGCGCTATTCGGCGAATCTGGTGCGACGCGACCGGATCAGCGACGCCATGCGCGAGCACGAAGCGATGGTCGATGCCTTGCGCCGCCGCGACGCCAATCAGCTTGGCCAATTGATGTACGACCACATGCAGAGCAAATGCGACGCGGTGTGCGAATATTTCCGCGAGCATAATCAGGCGCCCGCGGAAACGACGGCGCCAGCGGACGCCGACGATTGAAGCATTCGCGGCCAATGCGCACAGCAAGAAACAAACAGAACCAATGCGCACAGCAAGAAACAAACAGAAATAGGCAGCGCAATCGGAACAGGGACATGGCCGGACCGGCATCTGACACCATGACAACGACAGGCGCCGACAGCGCCCTCGCCGCACGCCTGAAGAAAAGCGTTGCCGGGGACATCATGTTCGATGCCTTCAGCCGCGGGCGCTACGCGACCGACGCCTCCTTCTATCAGATAATGCCGTTCGGCGTGGTGGCGCCGCGCACCATCGAGGATGCGCTGTGCGCCATGGCGATTGCCCGCGACGACGGCCGCGTGGTGACGCCGCGCGGCGGCGGCACGTCGCAATGCGGCCAGACCATCAACAACGGTATCGTTGTCGACGTCTCGAAGTATCTCAACAAGATCATCTCGCTCGATGTCGAGAACCGCACCTGCGTGGTCGAGCCGGGCATTGTGCTCGACGACCTCAACCGCCAACTCAAGCGTCATGGCCTGTGGTTTCCGGTCGATGTCTCGACCGCCTCCCGCGCGACCATCGGCGGCATGGCCGGCAACAATTCTTGCGGCGGCCGCTCGCTGCGCTACGGCACCATGCGCGACAACACTCTCTCAATGGATGCCGCGCTGGCGGACGGCACGCGGCTTCATTTCGGCGCGCTGCCGCGTGACCGCGCATGGCTGAATGCGGACGAGCCGGGGAGTGCCCTGTTCCGCGACCTGCTGGCGCTAGGTGATCGCGAAGCAAAGGAGATCGCGGAGCGCTTCCCGAAAGTGCAGCGTCGAGTCGGCGGCTACAACCTCGACGCGCTGACGCCGGATCAGGCCATCAACAACATGGCGCATATCCTTGTCGGATCCGAAGGCACCCTCGCCTTCACCACCAAGGTCGAACTCAAGCTGTGGCCGGTTCTGCGCAACAAGGTGTTCGGCGTCTGCCACTTCGGCAGCTTCTATGAAGCAATGGATGCCGCCCAGCATCTGGTGACATTGAAGCCGATCGCCGTCGAGCTGGTCGATTCCACCATGATCGCGCTGGGGCGCGAAATCGCTATGTTCCGCCCGACCATCGACGCGGTAGTGCGCGGTGAGCCGGAAGCGCTGCTGGTGGTCGAATTCGCCGAGGAAGATCAGGCCGACAATCTGCGCAAGCTGAAAGAGCTGACTGCGATGATGGGCGATCTCGGCTTCGGCTGGGATCGCGACAAGCGCAAATGGGGCGGCGTGGTCGATGTCGTCGAACCGGCGATGCAGGCGGCGATCTCCGATTTCCGCACCTCCGGCCTCAACATCATGATGTCGATGAAACAGGAGGGCAAACCTGTTTCGTTCGTCGAGGATTGCGCCGTTCCGCTCAAGCACCTCGCTGAATACACCGACCGGCTCAACCGCATCTTCGAGAAACACGGCACAAGGCCGACGATGTATGCGCACGCCTCCGAAGGCTGTCTGCACGTCCGCCCCGTGCTCAACCTGCGGCTGGAGAAGGATGTCAACGCGATGCGCGCCATCGCCGAGGAAGCCTTCGCCATGGTGCGCGAGTTCAAGGGCTCTCATTCGGGCGAGCACGGCGACGGCCTAGTGCGCTCCGAATTTCACGAGCCGATGTTCGGCGCGCGTATCGTGCGCGACTTCGAGGAAGTGAAGCGCCGGTTAGATCCGGAAAACACGCTCAATCCCGGCAAGATCGTTCATCCGCCGAAAATGGATGACCGCTCGCTATTCCGCTATCCGCCGGGCTATGCGGTGCCTGAATTCAAGACCGTACTCGACTGGTCGTCCTATCCCGGCGCGGGCGGCGGTTTTCAGGGCGCGGTCGAGATGTGCAACAACAACGGCGCCTGCCGTAAGCTCGAAGGCGGCGTGATGTGCCCGTCCTATCGCGCGACGCGTAACGAGAAGGATGTCACGCGCGGGCGCGCGAATACGTTGCGGCTTGCGATCTCCGGCCAGCTCGGCCCCGATGCGCTGTCATCCGACGAGATGATGGAAACGCTCAAGCTGTGCGTGTCCTGCAAGGCCTGCCGCCGCGAATGTCCTACTGGCGTTGACATGGCCAAGATGAAGATCGAGGTCCTCGCCGCGCGGGCCGCGAAGCATGGCCTGTCGCTGCGCGATCGGCTGGTCGGCTATCTGCCGCACTATGCCAGGCTGGCATCGAAATTCGCGCCGCTGATGAATCTCCGCAATCGCAGCACGCTGCTGCGCTGGGCGCTGGAAAAGACCACGGGCATCAGCGCCAAGCGCGATCTGCCGGAATGGCGCAGCGATACGTTCGCGCCGGGCGCGACGGCGTTCGGTCCAACGAACGGCCCGGAAGTGGTGCTGTTCGCGGACACCTTCAACGGCACCTATGAGCGCGAGAATCTCGACGCCGCGCTGCGCGTGCTGGTCGCGGGCGGCTATCGCGTCCATCTGCCGAAACCCATTGAAGGCACGCGGCCGCTCTGTTGCGGGCGAACCTTCCTGTCCGCCGGACTTGTCGATCAGGCGCGCGGCGAACTCGATCGCCTCGTCGCCACGATGACGCCGTTCGTCCAGCGCGGCGTGCCGATCGTCGGGCTAGAACCAAGCTGCCTGCTGACGCTGCGCGACGAATTACTTTCGATGCGCTCGGACGATGCAGCCAAGGCTGTTTCGGCCCACGCGCTGCTGTTCGAGGAATTTCTGGTTCGTGAGGCCTCCAACGGCCGCCTGAAATTGCCGCTCGGCCCGATCGGCCCCAAGGCGATGGTCCACGGCCACTGTCACCAGAAGTCGTTCGGCGCGTTCAAGCCGGTCGAGCAGGTCCTGCGGCTGATCCCCGATCTCGAAGTCCAGACCATCGAGTCGAGCTGCTGCGGCATGGCCGGCGCGTTCGGCTATGGCGCGGACACCTATGATGCCTCGATCGCCATGGCCGAAGCCAACCTCCTGCCCGCGGTTCGCTCCGCCGGGCCGGATGCACTGATCGTTGCCGACGGCACCTCCTGCCGCCACCAGATCAAGGATGGCAGCGGCCGCGCTGCCCTGCATGTCGCACAGATTCTCGCGATGTCGCTCGACAAGGGGCCTCGCCCCTTGATCGACGCCGATGCGCGTGCTGAAACCGCCTGAATTCAATCCGCAAGATAAAGGGATTCCCATGACTGCGCTGACGCTCGATACCGCCCGCAAGATTCTCGATGCCGCCCTCGCCAAGGCCGCTGAACTCAAGCTCAAGCCGCTGGTGGTGACGGTTCTCGACGCGCGCGGCTGCGTCAAGGCCACCGCGGCGCAGGACGGCACCAGCCTGATGCGCGCCGAAGTCGCCCACGGCAAGGCCTACGGCGCACTGTCGATGGGCATGGGCTCGCGCGCCCTCTTCAAGCGCGCCACCGAGCAGGCGTTCTTCATCGACGCCGTCAATACGCTGGCGAAGGGCGCGCTGGTGCCGGTGCCGGGCGGCGTGCTGATCCGCGACAAGAGCGGCGACCTGCTCGGCGCTGTCGGCATCAGCGGCGACACCTCGGACAATGACGAAGCCAGCGCGGTCGCCGGCATCGAGGCCGCAGGCCTGAAGGCCGACATCGGCTGATCTACTGTCCGCCCCTTCAAGCCGGAGTTTGCGAATGCCGTTTCCCAGAGCCTCCGAAGCATTGTCCCGCTTCACCGTGCTGGATTTGACGCGCATTCGCTCCGGCCCGACGGCGGTGCGCCAGCTTGCCGACTGGGGTGCGAACGTCATCAAGATCGACGCGCCTTCCGATGTCGCGGACGGCGAACAGCCCGGCGGTCCGCGCCACGGCGCGGACTTCCAGAACCTTCATCGCAACAAGCGCGCGATGTCGCTCAACCTGAAGGATCCGGAAGGCTACAACGTCTTCTGCCGGATGGTCGAGAAAGCCGATGTCGTGGTGGAGAATTTCCGCCCCGATGTGAAGGCGCGTCTCGGCATTGACTATGAGACGCTGCGCAAGATCAATCCGCGTCTTGTCTACGGCAGCATCTCCGGGTTCGGACAGGATGGCCCCTATCACAAGCGGCCCGGCTTCGATCAGATTGCGCAGGGCATGGGCGGGCTGATGTCGATCACCGGCGCACCGGGTCAGGGCCCGATGCGCGTCGGCATTCCGGTCGCCGATCTCACCGCCGGCCTGTTCTGCGCGATGGGCATTCTCACCGCATTGCTCGAACGCGATCAGTCCGGCCAGGGCCAGTGGGTGCAGACCTCGCTGCTGCAGGCGCAGATCTTCATGCTGGATTTTCAGGCCGCGCGCTGGCTGATGCACGGCGAAGTGCCCGAGCAGGCCGGCAACAATCACCCGACCAGCATCCCGACCGGCGTGTTCAAAACGTCCGATGGCTACATCAATATCGCCACCACCGGTCAGATCATCTGGGAACGGCTGGCCAATGCCATCGGCGCGCCTGAACTGCTGAAGAACGAGGCCTACGGCTCGATCAAGGCGCGCTCTGCCAATCGCGACGCGCTCAACGCCGAGATCGAGGCGAAAACAGTTCAGCGCAGCAGCGCCGAATGGGTCGAGACCTTGAATGCCGCCGGCGTCCCCTGCGGCCCGATCTATTCGATCGACCGTATGTTCGACGATGCGCAGGTCCGGCATCTCGGCATCGCGCAGGACGTCCCCGACACCGGCGAGCGCAAAGTCCGCCTTGTCGGCCAGCCCTTCACCCTGTCACGCACGCCGAGCCGCATGGCTGCCCGGCCTCCGGAAACGGGCGAACACACCGGCGACGTGCTACAGGAATTCGGCTTCGGCGCCGACGACATCGCCGCGCTCAAAGCCAAGAACGTGATCTGATTTTCGCGAGCCAGGAACCCGACATGACGCAGACCAGCAAGATGCTATCCCGCAAGGACAACGGCGTGGGGTACGTGATCTTCAACAATCCTGAACGCCATAACGCGGTCTCGCTGGAGATGTGGGAAAGCTGCGCCGACATCATGGACGGATTCGCGAAGGATCCCGAAGTTCGCGTCGCGGTCATCACCGGCGCGGGCGAGAAGGCCTTCATCTCCGGTGCCGATATTTCGAAGTTCGGTGAGGAGCGTTCGTCCGAAGCCGCGGTGAACCGCTACAACGATGCCGTAGAGCGCGGCTATTCGGCGGTTCACGATTTTCCCAAGCCGACGATCGCGATGATCCGCGGCTATTGCATCGGCGGCGGCATGGGCCTTGCGAGCTGCTGCGACCTGCGCATCTGCGCCGAGAATTCGCGCTTCGCCGTGCCTGCCGCCAAGCTCGGCCTCGGTTACGGCTATCCCGGCGTCAAGCGGCTGATGGACGTGGTCGGCCCCTCCTTCACCAAGGAGATTTTCTACACCGCGCGCCAGTTCGACGCCGAGGAAGCGCGCACGATGGGGCTGGTCAACCGCATCGTGCCGAACGACAAGCTGGAGTCCTACGTCAAGGATTACGCCGCGACGATCTCGGCCAACGCGCCGCTGACCGTGAACTCGATCAAGTTCATCGTCGGCGAGCTGCTCAAGGACGAGAGCAAGCGCGATCTCGAGACCTGCGACGAGATCGTGGCGCGCTGCTTCGCCAGCAGCGACTATCAGGAAGGCCGCAAGGCGTTCATGGAAAAGCGCAAGCCGGTGTTCACCGGAAGCTGAGCCATCCTTCTTCGGTCAGGGACGACACGACATGACAGACCGCCGCCCCGCCGAACCCGGCATGACGCTGGATCAGATCCAGACGCCTGCCCTGATCGTCGATCTGGCCGCCCTCGAAGCCAACATCGCCGCGCTGGCAAAGCGCGTCGCTGGCAATCCGCACGGCGTGCGCCTGACGCCTCACGCCAAGACCCACAAATGCGTCGAGATCGCGCGGCTGCAGATCGCGGCCGGCGCCAAGGGCGTGTGCTGCCAGAACGTCGCCGAGGTGGAAGCGATGGTCGCAGGCGGCATCACGCGGGTGCTGCTGTCGAACGAAATCGTCGGCATGGACAAGGCCGGCCGTCTCGCCCGCCTCGCACCCTCTGCCAGCATCGCGGTTTGCGTCGATGACGAAGTTCAGGTCGATACACTTTCCAGTGCGGCGACGAGAGAAAACGTCACGCTCGACATTCTGGTCGAGATCGACGTCGGCGCCGGCCGCTGTGGCGTCACGCCCGGCGAGCGCGCGGTCGCACTCGCCAAATACATCGCCTCAAAGTCGGGCCTGCGGTTCGCCGGCCTGCAGGCCTATCACGGCCCGGCGCAGCACTTCCGCAAGCCAGAAGAGCGCGCCGCCGCCATCACCAAGGCCGCGCAACTCACCCGAGATACCATCGCCCTGCTCAAGGCCGCCGGCCTCACCTGCGACGTGATTGCGGGCGCGGGCACCGGCAGCTTCGAGAATGAACTGGCGAGCGGTGTCTATAACGAGCTTCAGTGCGGTTCCTACGTCTTCATGGATGTGGACTACGGCCGCAACCAGACCGACAAACCGTTCGCCAAGGCACTGTTCATCCTCACCACCGTCATCAGCGCCGCCGCGCCGGGCCGCGCGGTGTGCGACGCCGGTTTGAAAGCACTGAGCGTCGACAGTGGCCTCCCCGTCGTTCACGGTCGATCCGGCGTGACTTACGCCAAAATTTCCGACGAACACGGCACGCTGGAGATTTCCCCGAATCACAGGGTTGCTGTCGGCGACAAGCTGAAACTCATTCCCGGCCATTGCGATCCCACCGTGAATTTGCATGATTGGCTGATCGCCTGCCTCAACGGCAAGGTGGAAGCCGTGTGGAAGGTCGCACGCGGCTGGTGAAAGGACTCTCCATGGCGGACGCAAGGACCAATCTTCAGATAGACTCCTCGCGGTTGTGGGGCACCATCCACGAAACCGCCAAATTCGGCGCAACGCCGAAAGGCGGCGTCCGCCGTTTGACCCTCGGCCCCGAAGACAAGCTGGTGCGTGACTGGTTTCGCAAAGCCTGCGAGGCGGCGGGCATGAAAGTTGGCGTCGATGCGCTCGGCACTATGTACGGACTGCGGCCCGGCCGCGATATGTCGAAACCACCGATCGGCCTCGGCTCCCACCTCGACACCCAGCCGACCGGCGGAAAATACGACGGCATCCTCGGCACCCTGGCCGCGCTCGAAGTGGTGCGCACACTCAACGATGCCGGCATCGAAACCGATACGCCGATCTGCATTGTCAACTGGACCAACGAGGAAGGTTCGCGCTTCGCGCCGGCGATGATGGCATCCGCGGCCTATGCCGGCGACTACACCACCAACGACATCCTGTCGCGGCGCGACGCCGAGGGCATCACCGTCGGCGAGGCGCTGGACACGATCGGTTATCGCGGCGCTGAAGCTGTCGGACAGCGCAAATTCGGCGGCTTTGTCGAATTGCATATCGAGCAAGGCCCGATCCTCGAGGCCGAAGAAAAGACCATCGGCGTCGTCGAACGTGGTCAGGGCATCATTTGGTATGACGGCAAGATCGCGGGCTTCGCCAGCCATGCCGGCACCACACCGATGCCGCTGCGCCGCGATGCGCTAGCGACGTTCTCCGAGCTGGTGCTAACTGTGGAGCGACTGGCGAAAGAGCATGGGCCACATGCGGTCGGCACCGTCGGCGAAGTCATCATCGACAATCCGTCGCGCAACGTCATTCCCGGCGACCTCACCTTCACCATGGAATTCCGCAGCCCGGAGTCGAAAACGCTTGATGCACTCAACGCCGGCCTGCGCGAGGCGATCACCGGAATCTCCACAAAGCGCAATGTAACGGTCGAGGTCGATCAGGTCTGGCGCAAGGAGCCGACCATCTTCAACGACAAATTCGTCGGCGCGGTGGAGAACGCTACCAAAGCGCTGGGCTATTCCCATCGTCGCATCACCTCAGGCGCAGGTCACGACGCCTGCAACCTCGCCACCGTGATGCCGGCTGCGATGATCTTTGTGCCATGCAAGGACGGCATCAGCCACAACGAGATCGAGGATGCGACGCAGGCGGACTGCGCCGCCGGCGCCAACGTGCTGCTGCACACGGTGCTGTCACTCGCCGGCGCGGCGAGTTAGTCCAGCGCGCTATCGTCGATGTCGAGATCGAGCAGAGCCGTGCTCAGCGATTTGCCGTGGGCGTCGAGCGCCAGCGAGCGCGTGACGCCGCCACCGAGCGCCTGATCCAGCACGAAGTTGAGTGCGCCGATCTTCGGCAACTCGTAGCGCACTACCTCGCCGCGCACGACACTCGCGAACAGAGCCTTCACGCGCTCGGCTGTCACCTGTTCGGCCAGCAACGGATAGTGCCTGAGATCGAACGCGATCACCGAGATGTTTGAAATGTTTCCCTTGTCACCGGTGCGGGAATGAGCAATCTCGCGCAGCTTCATGTCAAGCCTCGATCATGGTGACGGACGGCTGCGCCAGTTCACGCGGCAACAACACCGAAGCCACGGCAACTATCTCCCGCGCCGACTTGAAGGCGCCACCGCCTCCGGCCGGGCCGTTGGTGTAAAGCGTTTCGACCTCGTTCCCGATCTTGATGGCCTCCGCCATCGTGTCGGTGCGGCCGGTCACGCGAATGCGTGCCTCGTAAGGCTCGCCATTGTTCTCCGACAATCTCGACCCATGAAGTGAATCGATCCCGATCAGATCGAGGCGACTTTCGATCATCTTGACGCCGGTGAGTTGCAGGCGCTCGCGCACGATCTCCAGCGCCAGCCGCGCCCGCGACGCCGCACCGGGACCGGCATAGGACATCTGACCTTCGCCGATGTAGCTATCGAGGTAACCGACCGAGACTTTCAATGTGTCCGGTCGTGACGCACCGCGCCCGCCAATGACTCGAATCCGGTCCGGGCCGATCTCTTCAAACGATACGTTGGTGAAATCCGCCACGACATCGGGTTGGAAGTATTTGGCTGGATCATGAATCTCGTAGAGCATCTGCTCCTTGCAGGTCGCGAGTGTCACCGCGCCACCCGACCCCGGCACCTTGGTGATGACGGCGGAGCCGTCCTCGCTCACCTCCCCGATCGGAAAACCGAGACGCGCAAGACCTTCCACCTTCTTGTATCCCGGATCGGCAAAGTAACCGCCGGTGACCTGCCCTGCGCATTCGAGCAGATGGCCGACCAGCGTGCCCTGTCCCAGGCGTTGCCAGTCGTCGCGCGCCCAGCCGAACGCGTGAATCATCGGCGCGAGAAACAGCGCCGGATCCGACGCGCGGCCGGTGATGACGATATCTGCGCCCTGCCCCAGTGCCTGCGCGATCGGTTCAGCGCCGAGATAGGCATTGGCGGAGACGATCTTGTTGCCGAGGCCGCGCACCGTGCCATCGAATTCCATGATCGGAAGATCGCGGTCCTTGCAGGCGTCGAGAACATCGTCGCCAACCACAGCTGCGATCTTGATGCCTTTGAGGCCGAGGATTCCGGCCACTTCTGCGGTCTTGCGCGCCGCGGCCAGCGGATTGGCCGCACCCATATTGGTGACGATGGTGACGCCGTTGCGGCGACAGGCGGGAAGCACGGCGCGCAGGCGCTGCTCGAGCAACGGATCGTAGCCGCTCTCGCTGTCCTTCAGCCTTGCCTGCTGGGCCAGCGCCACCGTACGCTCGCCGAGACATTCGAAAACGAGATATTGAAGCGCGCCCTTCTCGGCGAGTTCGACCGCAGGCTCAATGCGATCGCCGGAATAGCCGGCACCTGATCCGATCCTGACAGTTCGCAACGCCACCTCCTTCAGCCCGATCTATTTCAGGCCGAAATAGGCTTTCCGCAAGTCTTCATTATCGCTCATTTCGGCGACGGTGCCGTGGAAGCGGATGCGGCCACCTTCGAGCACGAACACGCGGGTCGCAACTTCGAGAAAGCCGATGTTCTGCTCGGCGACCAGAAGCGCAAGCCCATGCTGGCGCAGATCAGCGAGGATACGGATCACTTCCTTGACGAACAGTGGCGACAACCCTGCCGACGGCTCGTCCATCACCAGCACACGGGGCTCGGCCGCCAGCGCCTTGGCGATGCCGAGCATCTTTCGCTGGCCACCGGAGAGCGACGATGCCGCATCGCGCCGCTTGTCGCGCAGCGCCGGAAACAGCGTGTACATCTCGTCGGCCCGCGCGCCGGGATTAGGCCGGCCCAGCGCCTGCGCACCGACCCGGATATTCTCGTCGATGGTGAGATCAGGAAACACGGCGAGCTCGGACATGTAGGTCATGCCGAGTTGCATCCGGTCGCTGGAGCGCAGATGGGTCACATCCCGCCCGCCGAGCGTGATGTTGCCGCCCTTCGCCGCGATCAACCCAACCAGAACCTTGAGAAACGTCGTCTTGCCCGCGCCATTGGCGCCGAGCAGCAGCACGGTTTCCCCCGCATGGACGTCGAGCGCGACATCCCACAGCACCTGCATGGTGCCGTAGCCGGCCTGAATTCCGGAGGCTTCGAGCAGCGGCGATGCATCAGGCGGCATGTTCGCCTCCCAGGAAAACCTCGATCACCTGCGGCTCCCGCACCGCGCTTGCCAGCTTGCCTTCGAAAATCTCCTTGCCAGCGTTCAGCACGATCACGCGATCGGTGATCTGTTCGATGAAGCCCATGAGATGCTCAACGACAACAATCGCGATGCCTGTTTTCGCCAAGGCTTTGATCTTGCCAGCGATCCAGTCGAGTTCAGTTGGGTTGAGACCCGCAGCCAGCTCATCGAGCAATAGCAGGCGCGGCGCTGTTGCCAGCGCGCGGACCAGGTCCAGCATCTTCTGTTGCGCGCTGTTGAGGTCGAAGGCCGGACGATCCGCTACGTCTGCGAGATGATACTCGGCCAGAAGTTCGTCGGTTGACGCGACCTCTGATGCCGCGCGCCCATACGCGTGGGCTACATCGACATTCTGGCGAACCGTCAGTGACGGAAACGGCTTCGGCACCTGGAAGGTGCGGTTGATGCCAAGATGCACCAGTTTGTGCGACGCCAGCCCGCCGATCTTCGCACCCTCGAACACAACATCGCCGCCATCGGGGGCGTACAGGCCCGAGATCACGTTGATCGCCGTGGTCTTGCCTGATCCGTTCGGCCCGACCAGCCCCAGAATCTCGCCGCGTGACACGCCGAAAGTCAGACCGTCGAGCGCATGAAAGCCGCCAAACCGCTTGAGCAGGTTCGTCACGCTCAGCAGATGTTCGGAGGATGACGCGCTGTCACGGGACATTGATGCCTCGCCTCGTGAAAAGCGACGTCAGGCCCGCGGGCAGGAACAGCACCAGCCCCATGATCAGCAAACCGTAAATCAACTGGAAGAACTGCGGTGTGGTGAAACCGATCAGGTTGTAGACGCCATAAAGGATGAGAACGCCAATGATCGGCCCCAGAATAGTCGCGACGCCACCGAACAGCGCAAATACCAGCGCGAAAATGCTGAAGTCGGCGCTGAACACGTTCTCCGGATAGAACACCGACACGAACCACGCGTAGGTCCCGCCGGCAAGGCCCGCGATCAGTGCGGACGCAAGCCACGCCAGCGTGCGCATCCGCACCACGTTGACGCCCGCCATCGATGCACTGACCGAGTCCTCGCGCACAGCCTGCAGCGCCAGTCCGAAACCGGAGTTTCGCAGAAACACCACGAAGATCGAAGTCAACGCAAGGATCACCAGCGCTGTGGCATAGGCCATGCTCGGATTGAAGATACCCGACAGCGACACACCATAAGGCCCGCGCGTCAGGTTTTCGAGCGCCGGATTGGCGACCAGATGCAGCACCGCCAGCGCAGCGGCGAGATTGGCGATCGAGAAATACGCGCCCGACAACCGCAACAGCGGCGTCAGCAGCAGGCCGAGGACGACGGCGACAAGGCCACCGACCAGAACCGCCGGTAAGGCTGGCATCTGCAGATGCATCACCACCACCGCGAAACCATAGGCGCCGGCGCCGAAGAAACCGACATAACCGAACGGCAGATAGCCGGTGAATCCATAAATCACGTTCACGCCCTGCGCGAGCGTCAGGAAGATCACAAAATTGAACAGCAGCAGATGGTTCTGATACACCGCCGGCGCGATCGCGAATACCGCGATCAACGGGACGACAATGAACAGAACGTGTTGAAGTCCCTTAGGCAACGCGCACCCGCCTTCCCAGAATGCCGCTAGGCCGGAGCAGCAGGATCGCGATCAACAGGACGTATGGCAGCAGATCGGCCCAAGAACTGAGATAGGTCTGGACCAGCATGTACGATACGCCATAGACAATGCCGCCAATGGCGGTGCCAAGCGGGTTGCCGAGCGAGCCGAGCACTACGATCACAAACGATGTCACCGTCGCATCGACGCCGAAGGCCGGTGTGATCGAACCGAACATAAAGGGCGCAAACACGCCCGCGATCGCCGCTAGCGCGAGGCCGATGCCGAAGGCCGCAGCCGATACGCGGTCGACATTGATGCCCGAAGCCAACGCCTCATCGCGGCGCGACATCACCGCGCGGGTCAAGGTGCCGAGCCGCGTGCGGTAGAGATAAACATAGACCAGCCCGATCGCGATCACGCTGACGACTGCCGACACCACCCATGGCGATGGGAAACTCTGGCCCAGCACCGACACTGGGCCCGGATCGGGGTCGAGCCCGAATATCTTGCCGAGCGCGGCAAATACGCTGCTGCCGAGCTGGATGCTGGGAATTGAACGCTCGCTGGTGCCGAATGCGATGGTGACGCAGGCCTCGATCACCTGCGACAGGCCAAAGAACAGAATGATCGAAAGCATCTCCGGGTCCTTGGACTTCTGCAGCCGCGGCACCAGCAGCGGATACAGCACCAGCCCGACCAGCAGAAACACCACGAGCGAGATCAGCACCGCATAAAGCGGATCGATCCCCGTCAGGGTGTAGAGCCAGAACGCGACGAAGGCGCCAAGCATCAGGAAGTCGCCATGCGCAAGGTTGACGATGCGCATGACGCCAAAGACCAGATTGAGGCCAATTCCCACCAGGCTGAAATACAGCCCGAACAGGATTCCCGCGACGATTGCGTAAGCAAGCATCAGCTATCGCCCCGTCGCATCGCGATCCCCGCCCCTCTCACGGACGCGGATAAACCGGTTTTCCGTTCGCGACCTCGTGCGGATAGACCGTCACGAATTTGAGGTGGCCATGCTCGTTCTTCTCGAGTTGACCGAGCGGCGTGAGCTCGCCGATCTGGCCGCCCGTCTCGTCGAGCGCGAAGGTTCCATCGAGGGTCTTGAGCTTGCCCGACAGGCTGAACACAGCGTCGCGAAGGTCCATCTGATCAAGGCTCTTGGCCTCGGCCAGCGTCTTCTCGATGACGAGACCCGTGGTGTAACCCGCCACCGAGTTGAAGCCGAATTCGACCTTGGCGTCCTTGTACTTCTTGTCCCATGCGGCGCGGAAATCCGGCAGCTTCATGCCGAAGTTGACCGGGTATTCAATGTCGGTCGGCGGCACATAGGTGAAGACGTGCTCCAGTCCCTTGATGCCGACGTTCTTCTCCAGAAGCTCGGTTTCGAGGCCCGGATAGATGCAGAACAGCCATTTGAACTTGGCGCCGACGTCCTGAACGTTACGCAGGAAGGAGATGTCGTTCGGCGCATAGCCGAGATGGATCACCGCATCGGGCTTCGAGGCGAGGATGTTGTTGATGATGACGGTGTAGTTGGTCGTCTCGGTCGGAATGCCCTGATCGTAGACGATCTCGACCGGAGCCTTCGCATCCTTGATGAACTTGCGAACCGCGTTCGCCTGCGTTCCGGTGAACTCGTTGGTCGAATAGAGGATGGCGATGCGCTTGATGCCCAGCGCCGGCCCATCCTTGGTCAGAAAGTCGGCGATCGGCTTCGGCCACACCGTCGAGACTGGATCGGCCATCAGCGCAATCAGCTTGTTCTCAGGCGAGAAAAAACTCGCGCCGGTGCCGGTCTGATCGAACAGGAACATCTTGCGGTCGCGCGCGATGGTCACGGCCGGCGCGGTCAGCACCGAGCCCGAATCCGCCACCAGCAGATTGACGTTATCCTGGGTGATGAGCTGGTTGTAGAGCGTGGACGCCGTCGCGGTGTTGCTCTGATCGTCATAGGCGACGAGCTTGATCGGGATCTTCTTGTTGAAAGCCTTGACGAAAACGCCACCGTCCGCGTTCTTCTGATCGATCCACAGCTTGAGACCGTAGTGAACAGGCATCGAGATCGATGCGTAGCGGCCGGCAGACGCGTAAAGCGTACCAAGCTTGATTTCGGCTGGGGCGTCCGCCGCCCACGCGGCCGACGAAAGCAATACGAATCCTGCCGCGGTCGCGGCAACCAGTCTGTTCAGCATCAGATCCTCCCGGAAGTTTCTTATATATGTGCGACAGTTTATCGCAGATGTCGCACGTGACAAGCCGGATGGATCAAGAATGGAACAGACAAAAGGCGAACATCACCGAAACTCGAACACCTCAGAGTACGATACCTCAAGCAGGTTTCAGTAGGTCTGCGCGAGATACTCCACGATCTTCGGGACGTCGCTTTCGTCGATCGGCGCACCGTAGACCTTGATCATTTTGGTGACCTCGGCCTGCCAGAAATCCTTTTTAAACTTCGGTCCCTTCGGTTGTGTCTGCACGTAATCCGCCGAATGGCAGGCGGTGCAGTTGTTCATCACCACTTCGAGATTGGGACCGGGTTTGAAGGCCGCCTTCTCATCCGGCAACTTGTAAGAGATCGGCTTGGCGCCGACTAAGCCCGTACTGGCCATGATCATCGCGGCGATACCGGCGGCGGCGAACGAAAGACATGCTGCTCGTTTCATGGCCCCCTCCTACGCTGCCGTCACGCGCACGGTTTCGACGACATTGCGCATGTAGCCCGCGGGATTCCACGAGGCTTCCATGGGCTGCACCTCGCCGCCGTTGCTGGTGGCACGCACCTTGAGGTCATGAGCGCCGGGCGAGAGTTTCACCGGCAGTTGCCATTCGCGGAACGAATACTTTCCAAGGTCCTTGCCGAGCTTGGCGCTCACCCAGGTCTTGCCACCGTCGGTGGAGACCGAAACATCCTTGATGCCCTTGCCACCGTCGAAGGCGATACCTTTCAGCAAGGTCGCGCGCTTCGCCTTTACCTTGGCTCCGTCGGTCACGTTGGTGATAAAGGATCGCACCCGGAAGCGGTTGATCGGCACGGTTGCCTTGGGCGCCGTCCCGGGTTCAACGCAGGCGCAGTCATTGTCCGGAATCCGATAGGCGCTCTTCATCCAGAAGCCGTCGAACACGTTATCGACCACTGTGATCTCGTTGACGTGCTTCACCCAGTAGGTCCCGTAGTATCCAGGCACCACAAGACGCAGCGGGAAGCCATTGAGCACCGGCAGGTCCTTGCCGTTCATGGCATAGGCCAGCATGACCTCGCCATCACGTGCGTGATCGATATCGAGCGCCTTGATGAAATCTGGCGTCTTGTCGCTCACCGGACCGTCGAGGCCATTGAAGGTGACCTGACGCGCGCCCTGCTGAACGCCCGCCTTGTCGAGGACGGCCTTGAGCGGCACGCCTTTCCAGCGCGCATTGCCCATGGCGCCGTTGCCGGATTGGCCGCCCGCGACGCGCGGGGTGGAGAATCCACGGCTGTTGCCGGAGCACTGGTTGACGGCAACGACCTCGACGGCCGGCATCTTTTTGATTTCAGCCATCGACAGCTTGAGCGGCTTGTCGACCTTGCCCTTGATCTCGACGGTGAACTTGTCCGGGTCGATATCGAGCGGAATGTCCGCGAGGTGATAGCGCACAAAAAAAGCGTCATTCGGGGTGATGACGCTTTCATTGAACACCGAGAATGGCGTTTCGAGCTGCGGCGGGCGGCTGGTTTGCCCGATCATCACGCGCTTTTGCGGAAACTTGACGAGCGGCCTTTCGCCATTCTCGAACGGCAACGTCACCGTCGCCGCGAATGCAGATAAAGTATCGAAAACCGGTAACGATCCCAACGCGGCAAATGTAGCAATCGAATCTCTGATCAGACTCCGCCTGTCGATCATGGCCACCTCCCTGTTCAGACACATGATGTCCTGACGGCGATTGGCGCCGTCCGGGGCTTTTCGTCGGCCAAGGTCATAAACCCGCGCAGGCCAACGATCGGTCCATGGTCGAAGGATGGCGGCGAACGCAGCCGCCTGCAACAACTATTCGAAGCTGCGCCAGCCTCAGCGCATGCGAAAATTCGTGAGCACCATTTCGAAAATAGATGTCGTGCACCGCAAAATGGCGAGCGTAGCAATCTTGCTGACGGTCAGTCGGGCAACTCGGAGCCGAGCCCGACCATGCGCGCCAGCGATCGCACCTCATTGCGCTGATCGGGGCGAAGCTTCGCGAAGAACGGCGCGCCGACATCGGCCAGGCGTTTCACCGCGTCGCTGTTCGCGGCAAGCACCTTCTCCGCTGGCTGCCTCCTCCGGTCATGGAGCAACTCAAGCAGGTCCTTGAGCGCCTTCTCCACCGGAGGCCAGAGTTCGAGTTGCGCCTTGGTCAGCTTCAGCCGCTGCTTGATGCTGGCGATCTGCTTGTCGTCGAGCAGAATGGTGGACGGCTTCGCCGGCCCTGCAGGCTTCGCCGACCAGATTTCAGGTGGCGGCGACGCCATATATTGAAGCGCGGTTTCGAAGCTGAGGTTGACCGGCGATACGGGCTCGTCCGCAGGCTCAGGCGCGCGGACCTCGAGCTTGTCCCGCTTGGCAACCGCGTTCGAGGCCGGCGGCTCGAACTGAACATGCCGATCCGGCACTGCCTGCGCCGGTTCCATCCAGGGATGACCGGCCAGCAGCGCCGCAGCGACAGCGGCGGTCGCAACAATCAGGAGAACCACCACGACATGTGCCGCGCGTATTCTCAAGGGAACGCTCCATGTTGCCAGCCTGGAGGCGTAACCATTCAATTGTGGCGGGCTGATGCCCCGCCGACCGTCAGGCCGACAGGACCTCGCCGATGCGATCTCGAATGACTTGCCGCTCCTCGGCGTTCGCTTCGCTGGTGAAGCGGACGTCATAGGCTATCATGGCAGGCCGTTTCAGCACAACGATGCGGTCCCCGATGTCGAGCGCCTCGCTGATCGAATGGGTAATGAAAACGGCGGTTTTACCATTTTCCTTAACCAGTTTCTTGAACTCCGCCCGCAGCCGCGCCGCCGTCATCTCGTCCAGAGCCGAGAACGGCTCGTCGCACAGCAGGATATTGGCGTTGGTCGCGAAGGCCCGCGCGATCGACACGCGCTGGCGCATGCCGCCGGACAGCGCATGAGGATAATCATTCTCATGCCCGCTCAGGCCGAGCTTGGTCAGCCACATCTGCGCGACCTCGCGACGCTCGGCCGCTGGCGTATCGAGCATTTCCAGACCGAGCTCGACGTTCTGGATCGCGGTCCGCCACGGCAGCAGACGATCGTTCTGGAACACGATCGCGATCTTGCCGCGGAAAGAGTCGAAGTCGGCGAACGGGTTGCGCCCGCTCACCTTCACCTCACCCGAGCTCGGCTCGGTCAATCCGGCGATCATGTTGAAGATCGTCGACTTGCCGCAGCCGGTTTTGCCGAGCAGCGCCAGCATCTCGCCCTCGCGCACATCGAGGTCGAGATTGTCGACCGCGCGATACGATCCCACGACGCCCGGCTTGCCGAACACCTTGGAAACGCCGGTCATCCGGATCGCGTTTTCAACCGTGGCGACGCCGCTCATATCGCTCGCTCCGACACCGCGCGATAGCGGAAGGCGATGTTCTCGATCAGCGTCAGCACCGCCTGCGCGATCAAAACGAAGAAGACCAGTTGAAGCGTCCATGCGAGTGCACCCGCCATATCGAACAATTGTTGCTGCTGCAGAAGCTCGTAGCCTACGCCCCCCGTGGCACCGACCAGTTCCGCGACGACGACGACGCGCGAGGCGTTGCCGAGATTGACCTTCCATGCCGTGAGGATATCCGGCAGCACCGCCGGCAGGATCATCACGCGGAACAGCTTCATCCGCGTCGGACGGAAGCTGAACACCATCTCCATCAGGTCCTTCGACATCGCCCGCAGAGCGCCGAGCACCTGGAAGGCAAACGCTGGCAACGTCGTCATCACCATGATGAAGAAGATACGGAACTCGATGCCGTGAAACCAGATGATGGCGAACACCACCCACGACAGCGCCGGGATGCCCTGGAACAGCGAGAGGATCGGCGACAGGAATCTCTCGACGCTCTGCGAGCGCGCCATGAGCAGCGCAAGGATGCTACCGACGACAAACGCGCCGGCAAGGCCTGCGAGAATCCGGAACACCGTCGCCAGAACATCGGCGAACAGTTTTCCATCGGACAGGATGTCCAGACATCGCCAGAAAACATCAACCAGCGATGGAAACAGAAAGCGCGGGAAGAACAGACCCGCGAACTGCCACAGCGCGATCACCACCACGAACGGCAATATCGACCATGACAGGCGCCTTCCCGCCGACAGCATGCGTGCTGTCGGCGAAAGGTCTTGTGAGTTGAGGATTTGTTCGCTCACTGGCCCGACCTTTTGTAAATGGTGGAGTCAGCAGGATCGCTCGGCAGGAAGGAGATCGACTTGCCTGCGCCGTAGACGGTCTTGATTTCCTTGGCGACGTCGGAAGCCCACTTCACGTTCATGCCGAGACGGTCATTGGCGCGGATCAGGCCGGCGAGCGCCTTCTGGTCGTCGGCCGAACCCTTGACGGCGATCAGCTTCGAAGCTTCGTCCGGATGAGCCGCAACCCATTCGGCCGCCTGCTTGTAGGTGGTGTAGAGCTTCTTCACCAGTTCAGGATTCTTTTCAGCCCATTCGGTATGCGCGGCGACGCCAAGATACGGAATGTTGGTGCTGCCGGTTGCCTTCTTCCAGTTCTCCGCGACCTTCAGATCGAGAGTCTTGATGGTCGGCTTCTTGGACAGCAGCGTGGTGTAAGCCGGCTCCCAGAGCTGGACAGCCGTGGCGCGGTCAGCCAGCGCATAGCCGACCAGACCCGGAGTTGCCGTGTTGACGACCGAGAGCTTCTTGGTGTCGACGCCGAGCTGCTGGGCGAACCAGTCGAACATCACATAGTTCGTGGTTCCCTTGGCGGCAGCAAGATCCTTGCCTTCGAGATCCTTGAGCGACTTGATGTCCGGCCGCGACGTCACCACCGCGCCCCAGAAGTCGAACAGGTTGAACAGATAGGTCACCTTCACGCCGCGCGTATCGGCAAGACCGACGGTGAGCAGCGCCGCGCTGCCGCCGAGTTTGAACTCGCCGGAGTTGAACTGCGCGGTGTAGGCGTCCGGCGTCCGCTCCTCGAACTTGATGTTCAGGCCGTTCTTTTCATCGAGTTTATGGGCCTTGATGACCGGCGGCAGGAACGCACCGAGCGACGGCGGACCGAACACCACGATGGAGACTTCGGCCGGCGCCTGTGCGCTGGCTGGTGCCGAGACGGCAAGCATTGAAACGCAGGCGAGGCTCGCCAGTACTTTCTTGAAAATCATTTATCCCTCTCCTTCTTGCTCAGGCTTTGTTGGTTTTTTCAATTGACGACAAAAGTCCGCGAACGGTTGCAGCGAAAGCATCCGGCGCTTCGACGGCGGAGATGTGCGCTGCTTCCAGCGTCACTACCTCGGCTCCCTTGATCGCGGACACGATCTCCCCGGCGCGCGATGGCGGTGTGGATGGATCGTCAAGACCGGCGATAACCCGTACCGGACACGCGATCTTCGGCAAGTCCGGCAGCAGATTGGTTTCAGCAAGCACATCGCAACACCCGGCGTAGCCGGCCGGCGCCGTCGTCCTGATCATCTGCGCCAGTTGCTCGACCCGCGCCGGGTGCTTGGCGCGATAGCCGGCCGTGATCCAGCGATCGAGCGAGCCCTGCACCAGCGACGCAACACCGCTCGCCCGTACTGTCGCGGCACGCTCACGCCACATCGTCTCGGGCGGGAAGTTCGCCGCGGTGTTCGCCGGAATCAATCCGCTCACCCGGTTGGCGGCATGAAGACCGAGCCACATCGCAATCAGCCCGCCGAGCGAGGTGCCGCACACCACAGCGCGTTCGATCTTCAGCGCATCGAGAATGGCAATCACGTCGCGGCCGAGACGTTCGATCGAATAGCCGCTCTCCGGCGCGTCAGACTGGCCATGCCCGCGGGTGTCGTAACGGATCAGGAGCGCGTCGGCGGCGAGACGCTCGGCCACCTCGTCATACATGCCCAGGTCCGACGCCAGCGAATTGCTGAACACAATCGCAGGCTTATCCGCCGCGCCGGACACGCGAACGGCAAGCCGCACGCCGGGCTCGACCTCGATATGCTGCACGTCGCGAAACGCGATATTCATCACAACGCCCTACTCCGCCGCGCCCTGCGCCTGAGCCTCGAACTCCTTGCGCAACGACGTAAAGAACTTGCCGATCAGATGCTTCGACACGCTGCCGAGGATGCGCTGGCCGACGCCTGCGACCAGGCCACCGATCTCGCCGACGCCCTGATAGGTCAGCTTGGTGGCGTTCGGCCCTTCCGGAGTGAGTTCGAAGCGCGCGCTGCCATTGCCATGGCCAAGCGTACCGGCCCCCGACACCTTGATGTTGCAGCTCTTCGGAGCGTCCTTGTCGGAAAGCGCAATCTCGCCCTCGAACGAACCGCCAACCGCAGCGACACGGAGCTGCATATCGACCTTGTAGGCATCCGGCGCTGTCTCGGTCATGCTCTTGCAACCGGGCACGCAGCGGGTCAGCACCACAGGATCGTTGAGCGCAACCCACAGGGCTTCAACAGGAGCCGGAATGACTTCGGAGCCACCGATATCGAGCTTCATGATTTGACCTCACAGTCCAAACAACTTGGCAGCAAGCCCGCCATTGATGGCGGTGCGCTCGGCATCCGAGAACGGCGTCTCGGCAACGATCTTGAGCGGCGCGAGATCGCCGATCGGGAACGGCATGTCCGAGCCCATCATGATGCGATCGGCGCCGACCATGTCGGCGAGGAAGCGCAGCACGCGCGGGTCCTGCACGATGGTGTCGTAATAGAGCGCCGCCAGCGCGGCATCGGGATCGCCGAGCTTGTCTTTGTCGAGCGAATAGTTGCGGCGCAGGCGGCCGATTACATATGGCAGTGCCGCGCCGCCGACGCTGGCGACGATCTTGGCCTTGCTATAGCGGGTCACCGCACCGGAATAGATCAGGCGCGACATTGCAATCAGCGTGTCGGTGACGCGGCCGACAGCGTTGGCCATGCCGTAGTCATGAACGCGATCATCGCCGCTCTCGAACACCGGATGAATGAAGATCACCGAGCCGAGTTCATTGGCCGCTTCCCAGAACGGCACGAGGTCCGCGTCGTCGAGCACGCCGCCCTTGCCTTTCGGCTGGGTGCCAATCATCGCGCCCTTGAAGCCAGCCTGATGCGCTTCGCGCAGCACTTCGGCGGCGAGCTTGCCGTTCTGCAGCGGCACCGTGGCCAGCGGAACAAAACGCGGCTGATCCTTGGCGACCTGCGCGAGATGCGTGTTGATCAGGCGTGACCAGCGCGCGCCTTCTTCGGCCGGAATCTCGTTGGCGAACATGTCGAGCCAGCCGGCCACGACCTGGCGATCGACCTTCTGCGTATCCATCCACTGAAGGCGGCCCGGCAGATCGCTCAGCAGCTTCGACACTGGCCGGGTCGGCTTGCCGCCGGCGAACGAGAAGGCGAGGCTGGCGCCATCCTCGATCAGGCGGATCGACGGGAAGTTCGCGGCCTGCGAACGGATCGCGTCAAGCAGACTCGGAGGCACAAGATGGGCGTGGCAATCGATAATCACGGAGCAGATCCTTGTCGGTTACTTTTGTTTGGCTGAAGCGACAGCGTCGCTGATCGCGGAAATACGGATCGGCAGCTTCGAGAATGAAATCCCGAGACCGCGCACTGCATCGTTGATGCCGTTCGAGACGGCGGCCGGAGCGCCCATGTAACCGCTTTCGCCGGCACCCTTCTGGCCGAGCACGGTGTGGGGTGACGGCGTGCAGTGATGCAGGATTTCGATCGCCGGCACTTCGTGCGACGACGGCAGAAGATAGTCCATCAGGCTCTGGGTCAGCATCTGGCCCTCGCCGTCATAGACATACTCTTCCAGCAACGCCGCACCGATGCCGTGCGCGATGCCGCCGAGGGTCATGCCCTTCACGATGTGCGGATTGATCACGGTTCCGCAGTCATGGCCGACGACATAACGCCGGATTTCCGGCTTGCCGAGAGCGGGATCGATCGCGATCAGCACCATGTGAAACTCGAACGAGTGGCACGGATACATTTGAACGCGGCCGTTCTCGGGGAGCTTGGTGCCTGTCGGCACCTGAAGAACATGGGTTGCCTCGAGGCCCGGCTCCATTTCGGACGGCAGCAGATGGAAACTGCGGTGGGCGATATTGACGAGGTCGTCCCAATTGAGACGCCCGCCACCCTTTGTCGCCGTAACGCCCCCGTTGGCGTACTCGACTTCGTCTTCGCCGCAGCCGAACTGGTGGGCCGCGATCTTGACCATCTTGGCCTTGAGCTTCTGTGCCGCATGAAACGCCGCGCCACCCATCATGATCGCCATACGGCTGCCGACCGGCGTGTTCGACGGCAACGACGCCAACGAGTCCGGTCGCACCACGCGAATGGTGTCAGGATTGATCTGAAGAACTTCACCGATCACGGTGGCGACCAGGGTTTCATGCCCCTGCCCGGACGACGTGGTATGGATCGCAACCGTGACAAATCCCACGCCGTCCACGTTGATACGGCAGGATTCCATCCAGGTCGTGGTCTTGTTCTTTTCGTTGAGCAGCGGCTCGAACGCCGAATTGCCGCCGCTCGGTTCGAGGCACGTGGCGATGCCGATGCCGGCCAGCATGCCCGACGCACGCAGACGGTCCCGCTCCTGCTTCAGGGCTTCATAGCCCACATGATTTACGACCTTTTCGACGACGGCCTGATAGTTGCCGCTGTCGTACTTGGTCCCGCTCGGAATCAGATACGGGAATTCATCGTGCTGGATGAGGTTGCGCTTCCGCAGTTCGAGCGGATCGAGCCCGACCGCGGCCGCCACCTTGTCCATCATCGTCTCGATGGCGTAGTTGGTTGGCGACTGGCCGAATCCACGCACTGCTTCCTGCACCGCCTTGTTCGACGTGACCGATTGCGCGTGATACTGCACGCTGTTGATCTTGTACGGGCCGACGATGGCGCCGATCGGCTTGCCGAGCTGGAACGGCGCACGTCCGGCATAACCACCGGCGTTGTCGAGCGCGCGCATCTTCATCGAACGGACGATGCCCTCGTCGTTGAACGCGACCTCGATATCGAAAATGCGCTCAGGACCATGCGCGTCACCGCTGCGCATATTCTCCAGCCGGTCCTCGATCAGGCGAACCGGACGGCCGAGGCGGCGCGACAAATGCGACACCAGAACGGTGTGCTTGATGCCACGCTTGACGCCATAGCTGCCGCCAACGTCGACGTCCTGATGGACGCGCACGTTGTTGGCGGGAATACGCAAGGCGCGCGCGATCTGATCTGGATATTTCGGCATCTGGATCGAAGCCCAGACATCGAGCATCTCACGCCATGAATCCCATGAGGCGACCACACCGAATGTTTCGATCGGCACCGTAGAGTTGCGTCCCCAGGTGACGCGGAGCGACAGATGGCGCGGGCTTTCGGCAAAATCCTTCTCGACCTCACCCCAGACGAAGGTCTTGTCGAGCAGCACGTTCGAACCGTGCTCCGGATGCACCGGGGGACTTTCTGGCTTCAATGCATCTTCGGCATTGATAACATAAGGTAACGGTTCATAGCTGACGCGCACCTTCTCGGCGGCGTCCTCGGCCTGCGCGCGAGTCTCAGCCACGACTGCCACAACCCACTCGCCGGCGTAGCGGGTCTGCCGCACCGCCAGCGGATAACGCTTGGCATTGGGTGTATCGAGGCCGTTCATCAGCGGATCGATTGCCGACGCCAATTCCTCGCCGGTCAGCACATAATGGACGCCTGGCATCGCCAGCGCCGCCGAACTGTCGATCGACAGGATCTTGGCGGAGGGATACTGCGACGGCAAAACGGCAGCATGGAGCGTGCCTTCCGGCACGATGTCGGCAACATAGTTGCCACGGCCGGCGACGAAGCGACGATCCTCGCGAACGCGGCGGTTAGTCGAGACAAAACGGAATGCAGCGGAATCGACGCTCACTTCACGGTCTCCTCGACTACTCTGGCGGAACGCGGTGTGTTGGATTTGCGTACGCGGTCGGCAGCGAACTCGATCGCCTCGACGATCTGACCGTATCCGGTGCAACGGCAGATGTTGCCTGAGATGGCCTCGACAATATCCTCGCGGCTCGGGTCCTGATTACGCTCGAGCAGCGCATGCGCGCTGAGGATCATGCCGGGCGTGCAAAACCCGCACTGCAAGCCGTGGGTTTCGCAGAATGCATCCTGCACCACGCTCATCTCCCCCGGCGCCGGCGCGACGCCTTCGATGGTCGTGATCTCGAAGCCATCCGCCTGCGCTGCGAACATCAGACACGAGCGCACCGGCTCGCCATTGAGCAAAATGGTGCATGCGCCGCATACGCCGTGCTCACAGCCTGTATGGGTGCCGGTCAGCAACAGATCTTCGCGGAGCACATCAACCAGGGTTTTGCGCGGCTCGACATCGACCGTGCGGCTGACGCCGTTGACTTTCAATTCCACTTTCATCGGGCTGCTCCCTGCTTGCGCCCGCCGGCATTGTCGCGCGCATCGAGCAGCGCGCGTGCGCACAACGTCGCCGCGACACGACGGCGATAGGCCGCGCTCGCATGCAGATCGTCCATTGTTTCAAGGCTTGCCGTGGCAGCTTCAACCGCCTCGGTCACACGGCTCTGCTCGAGCTTCGAGCCAATCAGCGGTGCAACATCAATCGGCAGCGGCCGCTCGCTGGCACCGCCGACGCCCAGCGCGAGTTCGACGCACTTGCCATCGTCATCGAGTGCGACCTGCGCCGCAGCAGAGACGAAAGCAAAGTCCGAGCGCCGTGCGCTGATCTCGTGGAATCCGACGCCGACGTTCTTGTGAGCCCATACCGGGAAACGCACGGCACTGACGCATTCGCCCTGCCCGATCACTGTCAGCATCGGGCCGATGAAGAAGTCATCGGCCGGCATCGTTGTCACGCCGTCGGTGCTGGTGATTTCGATCTCGGCACCCAGCGTCACCGCAACCAGCGGAATCTCCGCCGACGGATCGGCATTGGCGATCGATCCGCCCACCGTGCCGCGATTACGCGTCGGCGGATGACCGACCCACGGCAATGCCGCAGTCAGCAGCGGCAGCGACCGGCGCACCAATTCACTGCGCTCGGCGATCACCTGTCGCGTGGTGGCGCCGATCACGATCGCACCGTTGTCCTCGCGAATGCCCGACAATTCCGGCAGCCGCGCGATGTCAACGAGTCGCGCCGGCCGCGCCAGTCGCATGGCAAGCATCGGCACCAGCGTCTGACCGCCGGCGATCACCCGCGCGTCTTCATCGTTCGCGAGCAGTTCGCACACCGCGGCGAGCGATTGAGGCCTGACGTATTCGAAAGGTGCCGGCTTCATCGCATCAACCGAGCACGAGGCCGGCCATCGCGGGCGACAGCACCGAGATCGTCTGCTTGCTCAGCAGCGGACCATTGACTTCGCTCGCCTTCTTCACGGCAGCCCATTCAGCGTCGGCGCCGAACGCGGCCCATGCCGCCTTGCGCGCGTCTTCGCTGGCGAAGCGCGTCATGTAAGTGAGCTTGCCATCCTCTTCCGGCGCCTTGAACGCGCCGATCAGTTCGATGCCATGGCGGGGGAAGAATTTCTTCGCGACTTCGTCGACGAAGCGGCGACGCATGGCATCGGCACGACCTTCGACGGCTTCATAGATACGGATTTCGTAGACCAAAACGCTCTCCCGAATTCGGCATCATTCTCTTGGTGCCGGTGCGCGGAGTTAAGAAGTTTTGAATGTGCATTGTCAAACAAAAACTGGCGCAATTGGCTCACAAATCACACTCTTGGACTGATACAATCGCTCAATTGATCCATACAACGAACACATTTGCGGGGTTTTCCAATAATGACATTGAATGCGATGGTCGTTGTTGTGCCCTGCAGCGAATTGTCATATAGGACAATTTGTCCGTAACGTTTTCATTTCGACCAAATGGTGACCCCGCATGTCTGAGTGGCTTCCGACCCTGTCCGCGAATGGAGGCCCGCGCTATCTCGCATTCGTCGAGCAACTCGAGACCGACATCGAGAACGGTCACGTCAAACCGGGCACGCGGCTCCTGCCCCAGCGCGAAATGGCGCAGCGTCTCGGTCTCAGCGTCGGCACCATCTCGAAGGCGTACACCGAAGCCGAGCGGCGCGGTCTCATCTCCGGCGAGGTCGGCCGCGGCACTTTCGTACAGAAGGGAAAGTCCTCGCCGCGAACGCAGTACGGCGCGAAGGAAACAACGATCAACCTCGCGCTCAATGTGCCGCCCTACACCGGCGAGGACGAAGCGATCGCCAATGTACTCGCCGACATCGCGGCGCAGGGCGAGATGGTCAACCTGCTCGGCTATCTGCCGCATCAGGGATTGCGCAGCCATCGCGAAGCGATGGTGACGTGGCTGTCCTCACTCGGCGTCACCGCCGATCCCGATCAGCTCTTCATCACCCATGGCGGGCAGCACGCCATTTCGATCGCGCTCAGCCTCACCATTGCGCCCGGCGACATCATCCTCACCGAGCGCTTCACCTATTCGGGCATGATCGCCCTCTCCGCCCAGCACAAGTATCGCCTGCACGGCGTCGAAACCGATGAATACGGCCTGGTGCCCGAGGCCCTCGATCGCGCTTTCACGGAAACGAAGGCGCGCATGGTGTTCTGCATGCCGACGCTGCAGACGCCGCTCGGATCGGTGATGCCGGAAGAGCGGCGCGATGCGATCGCGGAGATCGTGCGCAAGCACGATGCCTTCCTGGTCGAAGACGATGCCTACGCCTTCCTGTTCAACACGCCGCCGCGGCCGGTGTCGCTGCGCATTCCGGAGCGCAGCTTCTATGTGGTGAGCTTTGCGAAGTGTCTCGCGCCAGGGCTGCGGGTCGCGGCGATGATCGCGCCCGATTCATATCGTGACCGCTGCAACAATGCGATCCGCGCCACCGGCTGGATGGCGACGCCGGTGATGTCCGAAGTCATCAGCCGCCTGATCCATAACGGCGACCTGGTGCGCCAGGTCAGGCGCAAGCGTGACAAGGCCGCGCTACGCAACGAGATCACCACTCGCGTGCTCGGCGAATGGCTGCCGCCGCTGATCACGCCACCCTGTTTTCATCGCTGGATGCCATTGCCCGCCGGCCGCACCGTGCTTGCGCTGGTGACGCAGGCCGCGCATGCCGGCATCACGCTGGCGCCACCCGGCGCGCTGCAGCAGGTCGATCGCGGCACGCTCGGCGTGCGGCTGTGCCTCGGTCATCCGTCGACCGAAGCCGAACTCGAGAAAGCGATGACGGATATCCGCCGCATCCTCGATATGACCGAGACGATTTCGTTCGTTTAGACGAATATGACGTCACACATTCGACGTCGTCCCCGCGAAGGCGGGAACCTATAACCACCGGACATTGTTGTAACGCATACACTGTGATCGCGTTGCGGCCCGCTAAGCCGGGGACTATGGGTCCCGGCTTTCGCCGGGACGACTCGCGAAAACATCACGCGTCATTCCCAGTCCTGAATATCAGTCAGCAGTCCAGCCGCCATCCATCACCAGCGACGATCCGGTCATCAGTGCCGATGCATCGCTGGCGAGGAACACGATCGCGCCCATCAAATCTTCCACCGTGCCGATGCGGCCGAGCTTGATCTTGGCGAGCACGCTCGCCTTGAACTCGGCGTTCTCGAAGAACGGCCGCGTCATCGGGGTTTCGATGAACGTGGGACACAGCGTGTTGACGCGAATGCCATGGCTGGCGAGATCAAGCGCCATCGCCTTGGAGAAACCTTCCATCGCCCATTTCGAGGCGCAATAAAGCGAGCGGTTGGGACCGCCGACATGGCCCATCTGCGACGACATGTTGATGATCGAACCGGGCATACCGGTCGCGATCAGCCGCCGCGCCACCGCCTGCGCGGCGAAGTACGCCGCGCGAACGTTGAGGTTCATCACCACGTCGAAGTCGTCCTGCGTCACCTCGGTGACGGGCTTCGGCCGGTTGGTGCCGGCGTTATTGAGGAAGACGTCGTAAGGCTCGCGCGCATCGATCGCCGCGGCAAACGCCGCGACATCGGTGACATCGAGCGCCAGCGCGTCCGCCGCCTGCCCGCGAGCGCGGATGGCGGCAGCGGCCTGCTCGACCTCGTTGGATGTGCGCGCGCACAGCGTGACATGCGCGCCCGCTTCAGCCAGCGCGGCCGCGGCGGCGAGGCCGATGCCCCGCCCCGCGCCGGTCACCAGCGCGCGACGGCCATCGAGCCGCAGCGACGGCGTGATCGGAAGCGGCTCGCTCATTCGGCAGCGGTCGCGTAAGGCACGTTGCGGCCGCCATAACGACGAACGCGAACGTTGGCCTGCTCGGCATGGCCCGAGAAACCTTCGAGCATGCACAGACGCGAGCAATATTCACCGATCATCGCCGAAGCTTCATCGGTCAGCACGCGCTGATAGGTCACGGTCTTGAGGAACTTGCCGACCCACAGGCCGCCGGTGTAACGCGCCGCCTTCTTGGTCGGCAGTGTGTGGTTGGTGCCGATCACCTTGTCGCCGTAAGCGACGTTGGTGCGCGGGCCGAGGAACAGCGCGCCGTAGTTGGTCATGTTCTTCAGGAAGTAATCCGGGTCGCGGGTCATCACCTGCACATGCTCGGAGGCGATGAAGTCGGCTTCCTTGACCATCTCCTCTTCGGAGTCGCAGACGATCACTTCGCCGTAATCTTCCCACGCCTTGGCGGCAATCGCGCCGGTCGGCAGGATTTTGAGCAGGCGCTCGATCTCGGCCATGGTGTCGCGGGCGAGTTTTTCCGAATTGGTCAGCAGCACCGCCGGAGAGTTCGGCCCGTGCTCAGCCTGACCCAGCAGGTCGGTCGCGCACATTTCGCCGTCGACGGTTTCATCCGCGATCACCAGCGTCTCGGTCGGGCCGGCAAACAGGTCGATGCCGACGCGGCCGAACAATTGGCGCTTGGCTTCGGCGACGAACGCATTGCCGGGGCCGACCAGCATATCGACCGGCGCCATGGTTTCGGTGCCGAGCGCCATCGCGCCGACTGCCTGAATGCCGCCGAGACAATAGATCTCGTCGGCGCCGGCGAGATGCTGCGCGGCGACGATCGCCGGCGCCGGCTTGCCCTGAAACGGCGGGGCGCAGGTGACGATGCGCTGCACGCCGGCGACCTTCGCGGTGATCACCGACATGTGCGCGGAGGCAAGCATCGGATACTTGCCCCCCGGCACGTAGCTGCCCACCGAATTGACCGGCAGGTTCTTGTGGCCGAGCACCACGCCCGGCAGCGTTTCGACTTCGATGTCCTTCATCGACTCGCGCTGCTTCTGGGCGAAGTTGCGCACCTGCGCCTGCGCGAACTTGATGTCGTCGAGATTGCGCTGCGAGAGCTGGGACAGGCAGTCCTTGATCTCGGCGTTGGTCAACCGATAGTCCTTGCGGTCCCAGTTGTCGAACTTCAGCGACAGTTCGCGTACGGCGGCATCGCCGCGCTTTTCGATGTCGGCGAGAATGCCCTCGACCGAGGCGCGGACCTTGGAGTCATCCTCGGCACGCTGGGCGGCATCGCGGCCGCGCTTGAGATATTTGGCCATGATCGAACTCCGCTTTACTTGATCGCCTGAGGATTGATCGGCGAACCGGCCGCGCCCGGCAGATGGAGCGGCGGCGCGGTGAAGAAGAATTCATACACCTTGTCCTGCGCGCAATCTTCCGCAAGCTCCTTGAGATAGAAAATCTCGCCCATCGAAATGCCGATGGCCGGGATCACCACCCAGTGCCAGGGCTGGTTGGCTTCGTTGGTCTCGTTCGGGCGAACCTCGCAGCCCCAGGTGTCGGTGCAGATCGCGGCGATGTCCTTCTCGCGGATCCAGTAGCAGGTCTCGAACGCCACGCCGGGCGCGTCGCCGCCGCCGTAGCCGGCCCAATCCTTCTTCTTCAGGCAGCGTTCCTGATGACCGGTGCGCACAATGACGAAATCGCCCTTGCGGATTTCGACGCCCTGCTGCTTGGCGCAGGCATCGAGATCGGCGTTGGTGATCGCATAGCCGTCGTCGAGCGAGTCGACGCCCTTGAACCGGGCGATGTCGAGCAGCACGCCGCGGCCCGCCATCTTGTCGCGAACGTGCTCGATGCCAAGCTTCTTGGCGCCGCGCGCATCGACCAGCTTGGCGTCATAGCCGTTGTACATCTTGTCGCCGTAGAAGATGTGGCACAGCGCGTCCCACTGGGTCGACGCCTGGCACGGCATGTTGATGGCGTCGTCAGCGTAACGCAGATATGGCGAGGGCACGTCCTGATTGCCGGCGGCAGCGTCGGTGCCGGTGGCCAGCATGGTATGAATCGGATTCCAGCGGCCGCCGAACAGACCGGACTGGATCGGCTCCTTCAGCGACAGGCCGAGCGAGAACACCTTGCCCTTCTTGATCAGCTTGCCGGCGTTGACGACGTCATCAGGTGTGACGTTATTCAATGTGCCGATCTGATCGTCCTTGCCCCAACGGCCCCAGTTGGAGAGCTTCTTGACGGCTTCATCGATGGCGGCTCTGTTGACCTTCATGCTTCTATCCTCAGTTTATTTATCGATCGATAAATGCACCGGCATGCCGGTGCAGGAGCCCCCGCCCCCGTATCACACCGAGCAATAACGCTCCTTGATTTCCTCATCGGCGAGCAGCGCCTTGGCGGTGTCGTGATGAACCACCGAGCCCTGGTCGAGCACATAGGCGCGGTCGGCGATATCGAGCGCAAGCTCGACGTTCTGCTCGACCAGCAGGATCGTCGTGCCCTGCTGCTTCATGTTGCGGAACAGCTCGAACATCTCGTCCACCAGCACCGGCATGATGCCTTCGGACGGCTCGTCGAGCATGATGAGATCGGGCTTGGCGATCATCGCGCGCGCGATCGCCAGCATCTGCTGTTCGCCGCCCGACATGGTGACCGCCTCCTGATCGAGGCGTTCGGCAAGACGCGGGAAGATCGTCGCGATCTCGTCGATCAGCGAGGCTTCCTTCGTTTTCAGCGGCGACGCCACGAGGCCGAGCCGCAAATTCTCGCGCACCGACAGGCCCTGCACGATGCGGCGCTCTTCCGGCACGTAGGCGAGCCCGCGCGCGAAGCGGCGATGCGCGGCCTGGCCGAGCATCTCCTCGCCCTTGAAGTTGACCGCGCCCTTGGTCTTGTCGAGCAGGCCGATGATCGACTTCAGCGTTGTGGTCTTGCCGGCGCCGTTGCGGCCGATCAGGCAGACGATTTCGCCCTTGTTGACCTCAAGCGCGACGTCCTGAAGCACATGGCTCGCGCCGTACCAGGCATTGAGATTGGAAACGCTCAACATCCCTTAGTGCTCCCGCTGGCCGAGATAGACGCGCTTGACCTGCTGGTCCTGCCGGACTTCCGCAGGCGTGCCGTCCGCCAGCAACTCGCCATGGTGCAGCACCAGCACGCGATCGCTGATGCCCATCACCAGTTTCATCTTGTGTTCGACCAGGATGACCGTGCGCTCCTTGGCGAGCTTGACGATCAGATCCATCATCACGCGGGTTTCTTCCGGGCTCATGCCAGCGGTCGGCTCGTCGAGCAGCAGCAGGCGCGGATTGCTGGCGAGCGCCATGCCGATCTCGAGCGCGCGCTGTTCGCCGTGCGCCAGAGTTTTGGCGACGCGATCGCGGCAATGCCACAGGCCGACCTGCGCCAGCAGCGCATCGGCTTTCTCGGCAAGACCCGGCAGCTTGGCGCGCGGACGCCAGATGTCGTAGCGCGACACCAGGGCCTGCAGCGCGACGCGCACGTTCTCGCGGGTCGACAGCAGCGGAAACACGTTGGTGATCTGGAACGACTTGGCGATGCCCATATGGGCGAATTCGTGCTGCGGGACGTTGGTGACGTCGCGGCCTTCGAATTCAACCTTGCCGTCGGACGGCGCGAACGCACCCGACAGCAGGTTGAAGTACGTGCTCTTGCCCGCGCCGTTGGGGCCGATGATCGAGGTGATCGCGCCGCGCGGAAACGACGCCGAGATGTTGTTCAGCGCGCGGAACTTGCCGAACAGCTTGCTCACCCCGTGGGTGCGCAGGATCACCTGCGAGTTGTCGACGGTGCTCATGGGTTGAGCCTCTTTAGGATCGTGCCCCAGATTCCGGCGGGGAAGAACAACACGCAGATCACGAACACCGCTCCGACGAACAGCTGCCAATGGATGGTCCACAGCGACACGAGGTTTTCCAGCAGCAGGAAGACGGCGGCGCCAACGAACGGACCGAAGAAGGTTCCCATGCCGCCGAGCAGCGACATCATCACCGCCATGCCCGACGTTTCATAATGCAGCATCTCGATCGGCACGATCGACAGCTGCAACGCCGCCAGCGCGCCGGCGAGACCGCAGAACGCGCCCGATAGGATGAAGGTGATGAGGCGCGTCAGCGTCACGTTGTAACCGGAGGCGCGCGCCCTCGCCTCGTTCTCGCGCACTGCCTCGATCACCGCGCCGAAGGGCGACGCAAGAATCCGCGACAGCGCGAACAGCGCGAGGATCACGAAGAAGGCGATGACATAATAACGGGTCAGCGGATCGATGAAGTCGAACTTCATCCCGAAAATGTCGATGACATGGACGTTGATGCCGCGCAGGCCGTTTTCGCCGCCGGTCCAGTCCACCGCCTGATAGAACAGGTAGTAGACGCACTGCGACAGCGCCATCGTCACCATGGCGAAGTAGATGCCGCGGGTGCGGATGGCGAGTGCGCCGATCGCCGCTGCCATCAGCGCGCCGCTGATCGTGCCGACCACGATCGCCGCGTACCACGGCAACTGGAAGTGCACGATAGCGATGCCGCACAGATAGGCGCCGGTGCCGAACAGCGCGGCATGACCGAACGACAAGAGGCCGAGGAAGCCGAACAGCAGGTTGAAGCCGAGCGCATACAGCCCGTAGATCAGGATATTCGCCGCCAAGGCCTTGAACGGCATGAGCAGCGGGAAGATCAGCACGAACAGGCTGGCGAGCACCGCGCGGTGGCGTTTGGCGAACTCGAACCAGTTCGCCGGCGGGGCGGAGGTATCGGCCATGGTTTGCGACAGATCGTTCATGGTCATCTCAGCTCATCAATCCGGCGCGGCCGAAGAAGCCCTGCGGGCGGACCAGCAACACAATCGCCATCAGCGCGAAGATCGACACCTTGGCCATTTCGGGCGCGAACAGCGAGGTCATACTGACCACGACGCCGACCAGAAGGCCGGCGATCACCGCGCCGCCGATCGAGCCCATGCCGCCGACGACGGTGACGACGAAGGCTTCGGCCAAGATGGTCGATCCCATTTCCGGGATCACGCCTTGCAACGGCGCGGCCAGCACACCGGCGAGACCGGCAATGCCGGTGCCGATGCCGAATACCACCAGCCAGACACGCGACACGTCAACGCCGAGCACGCGCACGATCTGCGGATCGCGGGCGCCGGCACGGATAATGAGTCCGAAGCTGGTCTTTTCAAGGAACAGCCACAGCCCGAGCAGCACTGCCGCGGCGGCGCCGAGCACGAACAGGCGATACAGCGGGAAATAGCCGATGCCGATATTGACCGCGCCCTGCAGCAGCTCAGGCGTATCGAACGGATAGCCGGTCTTGCCGAAGGCGATGCGCACCAGTTCGACCATGACGTAGCTCAGGCCGAAGGTCAGCAGCAGCGGATAGTCGATGCCGCGCCCATAGAGCGGCCGCACCAGGAACCGCTCGACGATCAGACCGATGATGCCCACCGTCAGTGGCGTGACCACCAGCGCCATCCAGAAATTGCCGCCCAGCATCAGCACGAACAGGCCGACATAGGCGCCGACCATGAAGAACGAGCCGTGGGCGAAGTTCACCACCGTCAGCATGCCGAAGATCAGCGACAGGCCGATCGCGAACAGCACGTAGATCGAACCGAGCGCAAGGCCGGTGAACAGTTGCAGGGCAAGGAGGTCGAATGTCAGGCCAGCCATGGAAAGCTCCAAAAGCGGTACGCGCCATCATGGCGCGTACCGTAGTTTTGAAAACTGCGATCAGCTCTTGTGGCCGAGCTCTTCGCAGGTCCGCAGGTTCTTCTCGCTCGGTTCGTCGGTCGCGACGACGTTGAACACGTCGGCGGGGCCCTTCTCCGGCTTCGACTTCGATTCGATGATGAGCACCGACTGCACCGCCTGGTGGTCGCACTTGCGGTAGTATTCGGGGCCCTTGTAGTAGTCGTACTTCAGCGCCTCGACGGCCTCGATCACCTTGTCCGGATCGAGCGTGCCGGCGGCCTTGGCGCCCATGAGCAAGGTCATGACGCCGGCATAACCGAGCGCACCGTAATCCGACGGCACCTTGCCGTCATGCATCTTGCGGAAGCGATCGTTGAACTTCTTCGCCGACGCGACCTTGTCCTCGATGCCCCAGTAATACGACGTACCGCCGATGACGCCATCGAACGCCTGCGCGCCCGCGGCGAGACGGCCGGTGAACAACAGGATCGGCGCGATGATCTTCATCTGCTTCTTCATGCCAAAATCGGTCGCCTGCTTCAGCGAGATCTGCTGGTCGCGGCCGAAGTTGTTAATGCAGAGAATATCGGGCTTGAGCGCCTGGATGCGCGGCAGCAGCGCCGAGTAATCGGTGGTGCCGAGCGGATGGCGGATGTCGGCGAGGGTCTCGACGCCGAACTGCTTGCCGGCGTTCTGGAAGCCGCGCACCATTTCATGGCCGTAGGCATAGTCGGCGGTCAGGAACACGACCTTCTTGCCGAATTTCGGGAAGGCGTAGCGGCCGACCGCGCCGGCGGTCAGATGCGGGGCCAGCGCCTCGTGGAAGGTGTACTTGCTGAAGTCCTTGGCCTCGTTGATTTCGTCGGACTGGCTGATCGAGTTGTAGATGACCTTGCGTTCCTTGCAGACGTTGTTCACTGCAAGCTGTACGGAGGCTGAAAGGCTGCCGACGATGAAGCTCGCCTTGTCCTTTTCGATCAGTTCCAGCGTGCGGGTCGCCGCTTCGCCGGGATTGAGCTTGTCGTCACGGACCAGCAGCTCGGCCTTGCGGCCGTTAAGACCACCGCCCTCGTTGAATTCGGCAATCGCGACCTGCGCGGCGCGGACCTGATCCTGCGCTTCGGTGCCGTAGGGACCGGTCAGCGGAACCGGGAAGCCGACCTTGATGGTGCCTTCGTCGGCGCGAACGATGTTGATGCGGAACGGCGAAGCTGCCAGCGCAGCGCCAACACTGGCCGTGGTCAGCAGGCGGCGGCGGGAAATGTTTCCGAATGTCGTGGTTTTTTTCGTCATGTATTTTCCTCCATAGGGTCTGTCGTTCTGTCAGGAAGGCTGCGACTTAAAATACGTCGGGTTAAAACTTAGATTCGTCCGAGCGCCGACAGGATCAATTTCGGCGTCAGTGGAATTTCTGTGATCGTGACGCCGAACGGCGACAGCGCGTCGTTCACCGCATTGGAGACAGCGGCCGCCGCGCCGGCCGTTCCCGCCTCGCCTGCACCCTTTGCGCCGAGTTCGGATTCAAGCGTCGGCGACACCACATGCCCGATCTCAATATCCGGCATTTCGGCGGCCATCGGCACTAAATAATCCGCCATGTTGGCGTTGGTGAGCTGGCCGCGTTCATCATAGATGCAGTGCTCGAACAGCCCGGCGCCAAGGCCCTGAACGATGCCGCCGCGGATCTGCTCATCGACGAGTTGCGGATTGATGATGGTACCGCAATCCTCGACCATCCAGTGTTTCAGAAGCTTGATGAATCCGGTGCTGGTATCGACTTCGAGCCACGACGCCTGAACGCCGTTGGTGAAAGCGAACGGATATTGCCGCGGCACATAATGACGGGTCGCCATCAGCTCGGGCTGAAGCCCAGGCGGCATAGTGTCGGGGCGGAAATAGACGATGCGTGCCAGTTCCGACAGGTCGATGCGGTGTTGACCGTCGTCCGCGCTCACGACCACGCCGTCGACGATGTCGAAATCGTCAGGCTTGCCCTGCAGGATATGAGCGGCGACGTCGAGAATGTTGCTGCGCAGCGCCTTCGCCGCCTGCAACGCCGCCTCGCCGGCGATGCCGGTGCCGCGCGAGGCCCAGGTGCCGCCGCCGTAAGGCGTGTTGTCGGTGTCGCCGAGCGTGACGCGCACCTTGTTCATCGGCACGCCCATCACGCTGCCGACGATCTGCGCGGTCAGGGATTCCGAACCCTGCCCCTGCTCGGTCAGGCTGGTCTGGCAGGTCACCGAGCCTGCGGCGTCAAGCTTCACTGTCACGCCGTCCTGCGACGAGATACGCGCACCGCCGACGCCATAGAACGCCGCGCTCGGATTGGTGATCTCGATGAAGGTGGCAAGGCCGATGCCGCGATAGATGCCCTTCTTGCGCAGTTCGGCCTGCTCGGCGCGCAGCCCATCGTAATTCATCATGGCCGCGAGCTTGGTCAGCGCCACGTGATGCGACAGCGCCTCGAATTTCAGGCCGGCCGGCGACTCGCATGGATAAGAATCGTCGGGAATGAGATTGCGTCGGCGGATTTCCAGCGGGTCCATGCCGATTTTCTGCGCGGCGAGATCGACCAGACCTTCGGTGACCGAGCACGCGACCGGATGGCCGACGCCGCGATACTGGCACATGACGTTCTTATTCTGGAACACGACATGCGTGCGCGCGCGATAGTTCGGCGTGGTGTACTGGCCGCCGACCAGATTGACGATCTGGTTGGCTTCGATCGCGCTGGTGCGCGGATACATCGAATACGGCCCGACGCCGGTGAGATCGTCGATCTCGAACGCGTTGATCCTGCCGTCCTTGCTGACGCCGATCTTGCCGCGACAGATGTGATCGCGGGCGTGAATGTCGGTGTTGAAGCTCTCGACGCGATCGGCGACGAATTTGATTGGACGCCGCAGCAGCTTCGACAGCGCGCAGGTCGCCATCTCGTCGGCGTAGATGTGAACCTTGATGCCGAACGAACCGCCGACGTCCTTGCACAGCACGCGCACCTGCGCCTCTTCGAGGTCGAGATGCTTGGCGACGATGTTCTGCACCATGTGCGGCGCCTGGGTGCCGAGATATACGGTCATCCGGGCATCGCCGACATTCCAGTCCGCGACGATGGAGCGCGATTCCAGCGTCACGCCGGTGTGGCGGCCGAAATTGAACTCGATATCGACGATCTCGTCGGATTCGGCGAACGCCTTGTCCACCGCGCCGGCGTCGAGCGTACGGGTGAAAGCGAGATTGTCGCCAAGGTCGGGATGAATGACGGGCGTCGCCGGATCGAGCGCGGTGCGCGGATCGACCACCGCCGGAAGTTCTTCGTAATCGACGAACACATGCTCGGCGGCGTCTTCCGCCTGCGCGCGGGTCGAAGCGGCGATGGCACAAACCGCTTCGCCCTGCCAGCAGGCGCGATCGATGGCGATGGCATGCTGCGGCGCCGACTTCAGACCCTTCATATGCGACAGCACGCCGACCCACGGCGTGATGACCTTGGCAAGTTCCGCGCCGGTGACCACCGCGATCACGCCGGGCATCGTCTTCGCCTTGGCCGCGTCGATGCTCACGATCTTGGCATGAGCATGGGGCGAGCGCAGGTAGACGACATGCGCCATGCGCGGCAGCACGACGTCGCTGACATACTGGCCGCGTCCCTGCAGCAACCGGTCGAGATTGGGCCGCGGCACGGTCTTGCCGATATACGAATTGGGCCGGTCGAGCACCGACAGGCCGGGCTTGTGGGTATCGGCGCTCACGAGGCCTGCTCCAGGCGCGCGCGCGCCGTCGTCTCCACCGCATCGACGATGGCGTGATAGCCGGTGCAGCGGCAGTAATTGCCTGACAGATGTTCGCGGATCTGCTCGCGGTCGGGCTTCGGCTCGTGCGACAGCAGGTCCTGTGCGGTGATCAGCATCGCCGGGGTGCAGAAGCCGCATTGCAGCGCGTTGCGCGCCTTGAAGGCTTCCTGAAGATCGGCGATCTCGCCGGTGTCCGACAACCCTTCGATGGTCTCGACCACCGCGCCTTCGGCCTGGATCGCCAGCATCAGGCACGAGCGGACAATGTCGCCATTGACGCGGACCGTGCAGGCACCGCACACACCATGCTCGCAGCCGACATGGGTGCCTGTGAGATTGAGCTGTTCGCGCAGGAAATCCGCGAGGTTGAGGCGCGGCAGAACATGCGCATCGACGCGCTCGCCATTGACCGTGAGCGTGATCGCAACCGGGGCCGTCATGCCGTTCTCCTGACAGCGAGATCCGGCCGTTCCAGCAGTTCGACCACGCAGCGCTCCATGAGCTGCCGCGCGAAGTAGCGCCGCATCGACGCCGTCGCCTGCTGATCTTCCTGCGGATCGAGTTCGTCATCGAGCGCGGCCTGCGCCTCCGCCAGCGTCGTCGCCGTCACCGGCTTGCCGACAAGATGCCGCGAGGCCATTGCCAGCACCGGCCTGTCGCCGACAGCAAAGTAAGCCAGCCGCAGATCGCTCAGCACATCGCCGTCGCGCACCGCCTGCGCGGCAAGGCCGGCAATGGCGTAGTCGCCGGAACGGCGGGCATATTCATGAAAGAAGTGACGGGCGCCTGGTTTCTTCACCGGCACCTCGACCGCAACCAGCAATTCGTCCGGTGCAAGTGCGGTCTCGTAAATTCCCGCGAAGAACTCCGCCGCTGCAATCCGGCGCTCGCCGCCCGGCCCGCGCGCGACGATGGTGGCATCGAGCGCGACCACGCAGGCTGGCAACTCGGATGCTGGATCGGCATGCGCAAGACTGCCGCCGAAGGTGCCGCGATTGCGGATGGCGGGATGTGCGACATGCTGGATGGCGTCGGTCAGAAGCGGCGCGTGAGTTGCGATCTCGGCGGAACGCTGAACATCGACGTGACGGGTCAGCGCGCCGATCTTGAGCACATCGCCCGCAACCGTGACGCCGCGCAGATCGGAAATTCCGTTGATGTCGATGATCCATTCGGGCGCCGACAACCGCAGGTTCAGCGCGGGCATCAGGCTCTGGCCGCCGGACAGGATTTTCGCTTGATCGCCATGTTGGACAAGCAACGACAGCGCCTCATCGACGCTGGACGCACGCGCGTAGCTGAAAGCCGAAGCTTTCATCAGACCCTTCCCCTCCCTGAGCTCATTTTCCGGATGAGCGTTGGCGCGGATTAGACGGTGGACCGCGCCAAAGGTCAAGCTTGTTTATCGAACGATTATTTCCGACTTCCTATTTGTCCCCCGACTGGTGAACAAACAATTGCACGCGCACGCCTGCGTGAAAGCGTCACAAGGCCCGCGATGTCGCGCAGGCAAATTGAACTAGTGCATCGTGTTCCGAGGGCACCGTTGCGGCTGCTGTCGCAGCGCACAAACCATATCGGGATAAGGTGACAGCGCTATTCGTTAGCGTCGCGCGGCCCGGCGGGTGCGTGCGCCAAAGCGCTGGCGGAAGGCGCTTTGCGCCCGCTTCGCTTCCGTTGCGAGGATGTCGGCGAACAGTGCCGCTGCCGGCGCCATCGCCTTGCGCGACGGCTCGATCAAAACGAACTCGGAATAGAAAGGCGGATCGTCGAGCGGGCGAATGTCGAAGCGGCCACCATCGAGATCCGACACCATCATGATGAACGGCAGGATCGCGACCCAGTCGCTCGCTGCGACAAATTGCAGCGTGCCCATCATCGCATCGAGTTCGAGACGTTCCGTCACCGTCACACCGTTGGTCGCGCAATAGGTTTCGATGCTGCGGCGGCGCGTGTTCTGTGTTCCCGGCAGCACCACCTTCAGCGGCCCCTGATCGGCAAGCCTCACCGGCGCGAAGCCGGAATCGCCACGGCGTCTGGCGCGCACCAGCACCTCGCGGTCGCGCGCGATCAGCCGGTGCGAGATGCCGACCGCGCCCTCGAACGCCGGCACCACCGCGAAATCCAGTTCGCCATTCAAAGTCATGTCGGTGAGCACGCCGGAATAGGCTTCAATTACGCTGATGTCCGATCCCGGCGCCGCCTTGAAGAATTGTTCCAGCGCCGGTGTGAGGATCGAGCGGGTGAAGGTCGGCATCAGGCCGATCCGGATCGCGCCGCCAATGCCGTTCACCGCGACGCCTTGCCGCGCCGCATCGAGCCGCTTCAGGACATCGACACATTCGGCGTAATACTTTTTGCCCGCGAGGGTCGGTTCCACCTCGCGCCCGTTGCGCGCGAACAATGCAACGCCGAGGTCGGTTTCGAGTTGTTTGACGTGCTGCGAAATGCCGGACTGGGTCGCGCCCTCGCGCTCGGCGGCCGCGGTGAACGACCCTTCTTCATAGACCGCGACAAACGATCTGATCTGGCGAAACGAGCTCATCGATCCATCAAAATTTGTAATGCTCACAAGTAGAAATAATCATTTTTCTAATACCACACAATCACTACGCTGCGTCCCATCATCCTTGAGCCGCAATCACAGGCAGGAATACGCGCGATGAATCTTGGCTTCTTCACCATGCCGATCCACCCGGTCGACAAGGACTGGCGGCAGTCGCTCGCCGAGGACCGCGAGGCGTTTCTGCTCGCGGACGAACTCGGCTTCACGGAGGCCTATGTCGGCGAGCACGTCACCGACAAGGCGGAGAACATCACCTCCTGCCTCGCCTTCATCGCCTGGATCGCGGCCGCGACCCGTCGGATCAAACTCGGCACCGGCACCGTGAACATGCCGAACGCCCACCCCGCCGCGGTGGCTGCCAATGTCGCGATGCTCGATCACATGCTCGATGGCCGCTTCATCTTCGGCATCAGCCCCGGCGGCCTGCTCTCGGACGCCGAACTGTTCGGCAATCTCGATTTCAATCGCAACGAGATGTTCCTCGAAGCGATCAATCACGTGCTCGACATCTGGAACAGTGAGCCGCCTTACAATCTGCAGGGCAAGTACTGGACGATCTCGACCCAGCGCACCCTGATGAAAGAAATCGGCCAGGGCTTCATCCCGAAGCCGTTGCAGCGCCCTCACCCGCCGATCGTGGTCACGGCGGTGGCGCCGTTCTCCAAGGGCGTAACCGAAGCAGCCGTACGCGGCTGGGAGCCGATCTCCGCCAACTTCCTGATGCCGCAATGGGTGAAAAGCCACTGGCCGAAATACGTCGAGGGCTGCGAGCGCGGCGGCCGTCCGGCCGATCCCGCCAACTGGCGCGTCGCCAAGAGCGTGTTCGTTGCCAAGGACGCGGCGACGGCGAAGGCCTACGCCACCGATCCCGACGGGCCGTACGTCAATTATTACCGTTCGCTGTTCACCAAGCTGAAGAAGAACGGCCGCGTTGAGTTGTTCAAGACGCGACGCGATCAGCCGGACGACGAAGTGACGCTGGAGATGATCTGCGACAAGTTGATCATCCATGGCACGCCGGACAGCGTCGCCGACCAGATTCTCGCCTTCCAGGAGGAAGTCGGCACCTTCGGCACTCTCCTTTACGCCGGCAAGGACTGGAAGGACCGCGAGTTGGGACGCCAGTCCATGATTTTGACCGCCGAGAAGGTGATGCCTCTGGTCAACGGCGCTGTGCGGAGTCAAAAAGCAAACGCCGCCGAGTAGCGGCGCAACAACAAGAGGAGCACATCTTGGCTCTCAGCGACCGCATTCCGTATCAGGCCCTCGTTGATCGTCCGAAACTCGCACTGCCCGGCGGCAAGAGACTTGCCGTCTGGGTCATCCTCAACGTCGAGGAATGGCGCATCGAGAATGCGATGCCGCGCACCGTGCTCAGCCCGCCGATGGGCCAGCCGATGCTGCCGGACATCCCCAACTGGTCGTGGCACGAATACGGCATGCGCGCCGGCTTCTGGCGGCAGTTCAAGGCGCTGACCTACCGCAATATCCCGGTGACGCTGGCGCTCAACGCCAACGTCTGCAACTCCTATCCGCGGGTGACGGCGGCAGCGCGCGACGCCGGTTTCGAGTTCATGGGCCACGGTTTCGTGCAGGGGCCGATGCACAAGCTGGAGAACCAGCGCGACGCCATCAAGCGCGCAGTCGACACCATCGCCGATTACACCGGCAAGGCGCCGCGCTCATGGGAAAGCCCGGGCCTCACCGAAACCGGCGACACGCTGGACCTGTTGCGCGAAAACGGCATCGAATACGTTGCCGACTGGGTGATTGACGATTTGCCGCAGGACATCGAAACGCCCCATGGCACTGTCACCACCATCCCCTACACGGTGGAAACCAACGACATCGTGGTGCACGCCCTGCAGCATCTGCCGTCGGAACAGTTCCTGCAGCGCGGCATCGACCAGTTCGACCGCCTCTATCTCGAAGGCAAATACAATGCGCGGGTGATGGCGATCTCGATCCATCCCTACATCACCGGCGTGCCGCACCGGATCAAATATCTCGAACAATTGCTCGACTACGTCGTTGGGCATGATGGCGTCGCCCTGATGACCGCCAGCGAGATCGGTGACTGGTATCGCGGGCAGATGGCCAATATCAAAAAGTAAGTACGGAGTTTGCCCATGATCAGGGCTGCAATCATCGGCCTCGGCTGGTGGGGACAGACCATCGCCGCGAGTCTTGCTGACAGCAGCGTCATCCGCCCGGTGCTCGGCGTCGATCCGCTCGAAAGCGCACGCGCCAAGGCGGCCGCCGCGGGCCTGCAAACCGCGACGCAGTTCGAGGAAGCGCTGGCGCGCCCCGATATCGAAGCGGTGATCCTGTGCACGCCGCAGGATCATCACGCCAAACAGATCGAGGCGGCAGCCCGCGCCGGCCGCCACGTGTTCTGCGAGAAACCGCTGTGCACCACCGGTGCCGACGCCGAGCGTGCGCTGGCCGCGGTGAAAGCCGCCAATGTGCAGATCGGCATCGGCCATGAACGGCGTTTCGAGCCGGCCGTGATCGAAATGCGCAAGCGTTATGCCGAAGGTGAATTCGGCAAGGGCCTCGTGGTTGAAGGCAATTTCAGCCAGGACAAGTTCCTCAACCTGCCGCGCGATAACTGGCGACTGTCGAAGGCCGAAAATCCGGTCGGCCCGCTGTCGGCCACCGGCATCCACATGGTCGATCTGTCGATCGCGCTGCTCGGCCAGCCAAAGACGGTGTGGGCGCGGCTTGCCACGCTCGGCAGCGATTTCGCCAACGGCGACACGCTGACCATCACCATCGGCTTCGCCAATGGCGCGACCGCGCTGCTCACCGCCGTGCTGGCGACGCCGTTCATGGGCCGCCTCGCCCTGCTCGGCTCAAAGGGCTGGATGGAAATCCGCGATCGCACCCATCCCGAGAATCCAACCGGCTGGGATGTGACCCGCACGGTGCGCGGCGCTGCGCCCGTGACCGCCACCTATCAGCCGCATCCGGCGGTGCGCGACAATCTCGAAGCCTTCGCGCGCGCGGCGCTGGGCAAGGCGCCCTACCCGGTCACGCATGAGGAAATGCTGGCGAACGTGAAGACGTTCGAGGCGATCAAGCGCTCAGCGGCCAACGGCCAGATCGAGACGATCTGAACGGCGCGACGATGGCCGCGCGGCACGGGCATCCTGCTTGGCGATGCGCACGACGCCGGCAAGATAGACGTCAATCGCATCCGCGATCATCTTCGCCTTGTCCTCGAGCACCGGCGATTCGTAGATGAACTTGCGCACGCCGTAATAGAATATGCCGGCGTGGAACACCCACGCCATCTCGAGTTCATAGGCCGTCGGCCGCGTCTGCGTCGGAAGCCCGGCCTCAGCGCGCCATTCCTTGACGATGCGGGTGAGGATCTTGTCGCGCACCACGCTGACGTACCAGCGGTTGATGTCGAGACCCTTGAGGCCGGAGAACAGGTAGATGCGCAGCCACGTGCGGGTGAACACCGCATCGGTGTAGCTCTCGTAGAACTGCTGCAGGCGTTCGCGCAGCGGACGTGAGCGATCGGCAAGCCGCTTCTCCCAGCCGCTGTCCAGCGGCTCGAGATAGACCTTGTTGTAGACTTCCTTGATCAGGTCGTCCTTGCTCGGAAAGTAGCGATAGAGCAGCGGCTGCGTCACGCCGAGCCGGCGCGCCAGTTCGCGCGTGCCGCCATTGAAGCCCTCTTCGGCGAAAAACTCCGTGGCCTTGCGGATGAATTCCTTGCGCCGGTCCTCCGGCGGCAGACGCTTCTGCTTGGTCCGGACCGCCGGCGATTTGGACTTCTTTCTCATCGGAATTTGTTTCTCATCGAAACCTGCGGGGCTTCTACGGCCCCGGCGTGAATTGACCGAATCCGCCACGGGCGAACAGCAGCGGCTCGGCTTGGTTGTAAGCGTAGGCTTCCACCGCACCAAGGAAAATTACGTGGTCGCCCCCATAATATCGGGCGGCGGTCCTGCACTGGAACGATGCGACGGTATCGGCGAGCAGCGGCGCCTCGCCGAGCCCGCGCGTCCACGTCGCGCCCGCGAACTTGTCTTCCGCGGGCTTGGCAAATTGGATCGCCAGATTGCGCTGTGATGCACCGAGGATATTCACCGCGAAATGGCTGGCATTCTGAAACACGCCCATGCTCGGCGAAAATGCGACGAGACTCCACAGCACCAGCGGCGGATTGAGCGACACCGAGGCGAACGAATTGCAGGTCAGCCCCACCGGTTTGCCGTCGGGAGCCGCCGCTGTGATGATGGTGACGCCGGTAGCAAAGGTGCCGAGCGCGCTGCGGAAATCGCGCGGGTCGATCGACGAGTTGTCGCTCGACAACTCGTTATCGGGATCGTTCGGATGGTGGTACGGAGCGCCTGCCATCACGCGACCTCAGAGAGTGAGATTTTCGGACGGCAGATCGAGCGCCACCCGGCCATAGTTGGTTCCAGCTGCATCGAAGTTGAACGCGATGTGGGCGTTGATCGCATGGGCATCGCGGAACTGACGCTGCAATGCGCCGGTGGTGTAAAGCCCGCGCGCGCCGCTGGCCGCGAACAGCAGCGATACCGCCTCGGTGCACAGACTGACGGAATACGCGCCGTCGCGCCGATATTTGGTTTTCTCCGGCATATCCGGAACACGGCCGCGCCGCGCATCGGCCATCGCCTCGATGCAAGTGCGCCGCATGATCAGCCGCGCCGAATCGATCTTGGCGGAGGCTTCCGCGACCTTGATCTGGGTGGTCTGCAGATCGCCGAGCTTGGCGCGATTGTAGGTCGAAGCGCGGTGCCGCGCATTGCCAACGTAATCGTCGAGACAGGCCTGGGCATTGCCAAGCCCGGCGCCCGACAGCACGAACGGAAACAGCGAGAACACCGGCAGCGCATAAAGCGGCGACGGATTGACCACGCTACCCGGCGTCGGACCGCCGGCGACATCGCGCACCGCGAGCGTCATGTAGTCTGGGACGAACACCTCTTTGGCCTCGACATCGTTCGAGCCGGTGCCCTTCAATCCGGTCGAGGACCAGGTGTCGATGATCTTGTAATCGGCTTTCTTGAGCAGGAAGACGCGATACTCGACGCCGTCGGCTTCGTCGTCGGACGACACGATGCCGGCCAGCATGTTCCAGGTGCTGGAATTGACGCCGGAGGAGAACGGCCAGCGGCCGGACAGGATATAGCCGCCTTTGGTCTTGCGGGCGCGCCCGGCCGGAAAAATGAACGACGATGCGATCAGCGTGTCCGGGCTCTCATTCCAGATCTCGTCCTGCGCGCGGCGATCGAACATGCCGAGCATCCAGTGATGGCTCGCGAGATTGGTGAGATTCCACGCCACCGATGCATCGGCCAGCGCGATGACGTCGCCGAAATCGACCAGCGCGACATAATCCAGCTCGGAGCCGCCGACACGCTTGGGCTGCAGGATGCGGAACAGGCCGGCTTCGTGCAATTCGCGCTCGGTCTCCGCCGGCAGCGTGCGCTTCTCCTCGGTGAGCGCGGCGCGTTCGCGCAGCTTCGGCACCAGCGCGCGGGCGCGATCGAGCATTTCGGCATAGAGCCCGTCGTGACCGCCCGAGCGCGAGGTGACTTCCAGTTTCTGAACCGTTCCCGTCATCTTGCTTCTCCCCGCGTTCAGCGCGCAGCGGTCTTCTTCATATGTGGGCGGTCGAGGTAGAGAGAGGCCTTGAGCCCCTCGTCGTCCTGCGCGGCGAATTCGGTGAGCAGTTTCATTTCCGGAATCCGCGAGCGATCCAGCGTATTGACGTCCGGCCAGTCGATCTCGACCAGGTTTCCGGCGGGATCGCGCAGATACATCTGCACGCAGCCGTCGGGCAATTCGTTCACCGGATTGCGGAATGCAGTGGCGTCGAGCGCGCCGATCGCTTTCGCCTTCTCATAAGCGGCATGGAAATCATCCACGTCGAGCGCGAAGTGCTGATAGACCGGCACATGATCGTCGAGCTCGAACAGGTGAAGCTGAAGATCGCCGCAACGCAGGTACTTGGTCTTGAAGCCGAAATTATAGGTCGGGATCAGCTCCATGCCGAGCACGGTCTGGTAGAAGCGGGCCGACTCCTCGAGATCCCTGGCGCCGACCGACAGATGATTGAAACCGAGAACCTTCATCCTCCACTCCTGCATTCTTGTTGTTGCGACGTTGCGATGGTGTTTGATTTATCGTTCGATAAATAACCCACATCGGGCGCGATGGCAAGGGTCAAGACAGGAGCGCTGATAGGCCTGCGGACAAAGCGGCGGTGGAATGCGCTGCACAACGCCGCCCGCGGACGGTGCGCACCACGCCTGACAGATTACGTCAGTCAGGCTTGCCCAATGCGTGCAGCGCCTGTGCGCGCGACGAACGCGGACGCACGATTCCGCGCAAAGACGCCTGCAAATCGGCCACGCGCTCAGCATTGCTGTCGGCGCGGCTGCCGTCGGCATTGAGGAAGCTGTTCTCGAAACCGATGCGGCAATGGCCGCCCAGCGCAGCCGCCGCGACCAGCGACGGCGTCTCCGCTGCGCCAAAAGCGCACACCCACCAGATGAACCGCTCCGCGCCACCATTGTCGCGAACCCTGGCGACAAATGGAATCAATTCCGCCGGGTCGCTCTCCTGCCCTGCCGCGTAGCGGCCGAGCGGAAAGATCAGCGAATGACGACGGCCGGGAATGATGCCGCGCTCCGTGAGATCGAGAAAGCGATCGAATTCCTCCGGCGTATAGATGATGTGCTGGACAGCGATGCGCGCGCCGAGCGCCCACGTATAGAAATCTTTGGCCGCCGCTTCCGCGCCGGCATCCGGCACCAGTTCCTTGGGCGCGATGCTGACCGCTTCGGGATCCGCCGCGCGCACCACCTCGATCTGCTGTTGCGATGAGAACATGCCGACCGCTTCGGTGGTGATCTGCACCACCATCTCCGGACCGACGCGCTTCGTCACCGCCTCGGTCGCGGCGCGATAGCGCGCGGCGTCGAGCGTGTGTTTTTCCTGATCGTCGCGGACGTGGAGATGGATCGCGCCCACACCCACCTGCTGGCAAGCCAATGCTTCATTGGCGAGTTCGTCAGGAGTGATCGGCAGATTGGGATGGTCGGCCCGGCCTTTGCGCGCGCCGTTCGGCGCTACCATGATCGTCAAGTCGGCCATTCCGCATCGTCTCCCTGTCCGCGCCGCCGGAGTCGCGGCCGCAATCTTGTTATCAGCGTCGCACCATGACGGCCGCGCTTTGACTTGACAAGATTCTTTGTTTATCGCTCGATCACTATAACAAACAGAAGCTTGTTGTCGCCTTGAGCAAGGCCGGCCGGAGGACCACCATGAGCGACAAGATCGCAGGAATTGTCGGCCTCGGCATCATGGGCGGCGCGATCGCCAAAAACCTCGCCGAGCGCGGCTGGACCGTGATCGGTTTCGATGTCGATGCCGCCAAGGGCGCGGCGCTGGCCCGCGACAACATCCGCATCGCGCAGAGCGTCGCCGAGGTTGCGCGCGATGCTGCGATCATTCTCACCAGCCTGCCGAACCCCGCAGCCGCCGAGACCGTGGCAAGAGACATCGCAACCTCCGGCGCGGCGCAGCGCATCGTGCTCGAACTCAGCACGCTGACGCTCGCCGACAAGCTGCGCTTCAAAACCATCCTCGATGCCGCCGGGCATATCGCGCTTGACTGTCCGCTGAGCGGCACCGGCGCGCAGGCCGAACAGCGCGACCTCGTGGTCTATGCCAGCGGCGACAGCACCGCGATTGCGCGCTGCCTGCCGCTGTTCGCCGACTTCGCCAAGCAGAGCGCCGATCTCGGCGTCTACGGCAACGGCAGCCGGATGAAGTTCATCGCCAATCATCTGGTGGCGATTCACAACGTCGCCTCCGCCGAAGCAATGGTGCTGGCGGAGCGCGCCGGGCTTGATTTGCAGCAGGTGATCGAGATGGTCGGCCCCGGCGCCGGCGGCTCGCGCATGTTCCAGATGCGCGCCCCGATGATGGCCGCACGCAGCTATCAGCCGGCGACCATGCGGGTCTCGACCTGGAAAAAGGACATGGCGATCATCGCCGAGTTCGCCGACAGCCTCGGCTGCGACACGCCGCTCTTCACCCTGACCCAGCCGGTCTACAGCCAGGCAATGGCCATGGGCCTCGGCGACAGCGACACCGCATCGGTGTTCGAGGTGCTGAAGGAAGAGAATGTCAGCGCGGAGTTGAAAGACCGGACTTGAGGTCTCTCTTCTTCACCTCTCCCCGCTTACTTCCCTCTCCCCTTGTGGGAGAGGGTGGTTTCGAGCGCAGCGAGAAATCGGGTGAGGGGGGATGTCCCGGCGACCCGAAAATCCCCCTCACCCGCTTCGCGGCTTCGCCGCTCAACACCCTCTCCCACAAGGGGAGAGGGAAAACGGTACTCGCCCCTACCAACTCTCGCCTCACTGACGGAGGTGCATAGCCTCCGCGTGTCATCACCGGGCTTGTCCCGGCCATCCCGCTTATGGACGCACAGTGCCCACCTGATCGAGATCACCGGGACAAGCCCGGTGATGACATCGAATGACATGGTTGCTCTCCCCACCGCCATGCATCCAGTGAACAACGGGGATAACACCCCAACCCGTTGACAGCCATTCAACAGCCGCTACTAAATATAGCCGTCACGGTCCCTTGAGTCGAAGACACGGCAAGAGGGCTAAGAGGGAAGCTGGTGCGCCTTGCGGTCCGCAAGGCAAGGCCGGCGCTGCCCCCGCAACTGTAAGCAGTGAGTTGATTCCGACCTATGTCACTGGTGCGCACGCACCGGGAAGACCGGGATCGACGATGACCTGCGAGCCAGGAGACCTGCCGCGACAGCAGAACGTCCACGGGCGGGGTGTCCCGGAGGTCGCAGCAGGATTTTCCCGGCCGCGCGCCGGTCATCATGCAGCGTCCCACCGAAAAGCCCCGCGCAACGCATCACGGGGTTTTCGATGTCCGGCTCTCCACTATCTTCCTCGCCCGACCATGCCGCACCCGCGGCGCCACTGTTCCAGTTCCGTCAAGAGTCGCTTTCGCCCGCCGGTGCTGCGCCCGCGCCGAGCGAACCGCCGTTCCAGATCATCCGCCGCAACGGCACGGTGTCGGCGTTCGATCCCGGCAAGATTTCGGTGGCGATGACCAAGGCGTTCCTCGCCGTCGAGGGCAACACCGCCGCCGCCTCGCGCCGCGTGCATGACAGCGTCGCGCAACTGACGCAGGACGTGGTCGGCGCCCTCATCCGCCGCGCCGGCGAAGGCCGCACCTTCCACATCGAGGACGTGCAGGATCAGGTCGAACTGGCGCTGATGCGCAGCGAGCACCACAAAGTCGCTCGCGCCTATGTGCTTTATCGCGAGGAACGCGCCCGCGAGCGCGCCGAAAAGCATGCCGCCACTGCCACCCCGGCGCAGCCCCTGCTCCATCTCACACTTGCCAGCGGCGCGCGCGTGCCGCTGGACTCCAATCGCCTAACCCGCCTGATCGAGGAAGCCTGCGCCGGGCTCGATGGTGTCGATGCCGCGCTAGTGCTGAGCGAGACCCGCCGCAATCTTTACGACGGCATCAGCCAGGAGGAACTGGCGCTCGCCGCGATCATGGCGGCGCGCACGCTGGTCGAGCAGGAACCGAACTACGCCTATGTCAGCGCGCGCCTTCTGCTCGACAAGCTGCGCACCGAGGTGCTGTCGTTCGTCCACGGCGCGCCGACCGACGCCACGCAGACCGACATGGCGACGCGCTACGCCGACTATTTCCCCGCCTACATCAAGACCGGCATCGCCACCGAGCTGATCTCACCCGAGCTTGGCCGCTTCGATCTTGCGAAGATCGCCGCCGCGCTCAAGCCCGAACGCGACCTGCTGTTCCAGTTCCTCGGCCTGCAGACGCTGTACGACCGCTATTTCCTGCATCAGGACGGCAACCGCATCGAGCTGCCGCAGGCCTTCTTTATGCGCGTGGCGATGGGCCTTGCGCTGCGCGAAGTCGATCGCGAGGCCAAGGCGATCGAGTTCTACAACCTGCTGTCGTCATTCGACTTCATGGCTTCGACGCCGACGCTGTTCAATTCCGGCACGCTGCGGCCGCAACTGTCGTCCTGCTTCCTCACCACGGTGGCGGACGATCTCGACGGCATCTTCAAGGCGATCAAGGACAACGCGCTGCTCGCGAAATACTCCGGCGGCCTCGGCAATGACTGGACGCCGGTGCGCGGCCTGGGTGCGCACATCAAGGGCACCAACGGCGAAAGTCAGGGCGTGGTGCCATTCCTGAAAGTGGCCAATGACACCGCGATCGCGGTCAATCAGGGCGGCAAGCGCAAGGGCGCGGTGTGCGCCTATCTCGAGACCTGGCACATCGACATTGAGGAATTTCTCGACCTGCGCAAGAACACCGGCGACGACCGCCGCCGCACTCACGACATGAACACCGCCAACTGGGTGCCGGATCTGTTCATGCAGCGCGTCGAGGCCGATGGCGACTGGACGCTGTTCTCGCCCGATGAGACGGCGGACCTGCACGACCTCACCGGCAAGGCGTTCACCGAACGCTACGCGCATTACGAGGCGAAGGCTGCGCGCGGCGAACTGCGCGTATTCAAGACGCTGCGCGCCACCGACCTGTGGCGCCGGATGCTGACCATGCTGTTCGAAACCGGACATCCGTGGATCACCTTCAAGGACCCTTGCAACCTGCGCTCGCCGCAGCAGCATGTCGGCGTCGTCCACTCGTCGAACCTGTGCACCGAAATCACGCTCAACACCTCGGCCGACGAAGTCGCGGTGTGCAATCTCGGCTCGGTCAACCTGCTCAACCATGTCGGGCCGAACGGCCTCGATCACGCCAAACTGAAAGCAACGGTCACCACCGCGGTGCGGATGCTCGACAACGTGGTCGATATCAATTTCTACACCATTCCGGAGGCGCGGCGCTCGAACCTGCGCCACCGCCCGGTCGGCCTCGGCCTGATGGGCTTTCAGGACGCGCTGCATGTGCAGCGGATTCCGATCGCATCCGATGTCGCGGTGACCTTCGCCGATCTCAGCATGGAAGCGATCTCGTTCCACGCCATCTCGGCGTCGGTCGATCTCGCGGCGGAGCGCGGCCGCTACCCTTCGTTCAGCGGCTCGCTGTGGTCCCAGGGCGTCCTGCCGATCGATTCCATCGCGCTTCTCGACGAGTCGCGCGGCGCGGTAACCATGGATCGCTCGGCGACGCTCGACTGGGACGTGCTGCGCCAGCGCGTGCGCACCACCGGCATGCGCAACTCGAACGTGATGGCGATCGCGCCGACGGCGACGATCTCCAACATCTGCGGCGTGGCGCAATCGATCGAGCCTGCCTACCAGAACCTCTACGTCAAATCGAACATGTCCGGCGACTTCACCGTGGTGAACGC
>JBIQLC010000007.1:0-33238 GCA_044464625.1 Afipia sp.
CTCGTCGATCAGGCGCGGGTCCGGGTCGAGGAGCGCTATCAGCGGCCGCTGACCGAGCGTGCGCTACGCGCGATCCTTGCTTACGTGCTGCCGCGTCCCGGCCTGTTCCGGGTCAGCATGATCGCAGCGCGGCTGGCGAAACCGTTCGCCGCGCTGCTGCCGTCATCGCCGGCCGGCACTGCGTCGCCGACCGTGTTCGACCGGCTGCGGGCGATGCTGGCGCTGGCGCCGATCAAGCTGCCCGAACCGGGTCCGGCGGGCGGCACGGTGTTTCCGGCGCAGGGTGCGAAGAAGGGCCGCGTGGCGTTGCTGCAGGGTTGTGCCCAGCAAGTGCTGTCGCCCGGCATCAATCAGGCCGCGGTTCGCCTGCTGACCCGTCACGGCATCGAGGTTGCGCTGGTCGCCGACGAACAGTGCTGCGGCTCGCTGACGCATCATATGGGGCATGACGATGACGCACTGGCACGGGCGCGGGCCAACATCGACGTGTGGTGCGCCGAGGCCGACCGCAACGGCCTCGATGCCATCCTGGTGACCACATCGGGATGCGGCACCACGATCAAGGACTACGGCTATCTGCTGCGCGAGGATAAGGCCTATGCCGCAAAGGCTGCGCGCGTTTCAGCGCTGGCCAAGGACATTACCGAATACGTCGCGGGGATGGAGATCGCGTGGCCGAAGCACAGCGAGGGTCCGGTCGTTGCCTATCACTCGGCATGTTCGCTGCAACACGGACAGAAAATCACGCAGCTTCCGAAAGAATTGCTTTCCAAGAGTGGATTCGTGGTGAAAGATGTGCCGGAGAGTCATTTGTGTTGCGGTTCGGCTGGCACGTACAACATTCTCCAGCCCGACATCGCGAGGCGGTTACGCGAACGCAAGGTCGCCAACATCGCTTCGGTGAAGCCGGACATCATCTCCGCCGGCAACATCGGATGCATGGTGCAGATTGGCTCTGTGAAAAACTCCGCAGGGGCGCAGGTGCCGGTCGTGCACACCATTGAATTGCTAGACTGGGCAACCGGCGGTCCCCGGCCGGAACAAGGTACGTCGATGGAAAGCCTCCGGATCGGGAGTGCTTGAACGCCGGATGGGACAGCCGGACCGGCGTAAACAGGAGGACGGCAATGGCTAAAGCGAAAAAGAAGAAGGCTAAGAAGGTCAAAAAGGTAGCGGCCGCGAAGAGAAAGACGGCCAAGAAGTCGGCAAAGAAATCCGCGAAGAAGGCGGCGAAGAAGAAGTCCGCCAGGAAGACTGCGAAGAAGAGCGCGAAAAAGGCAGCGAAGAAGTCTGCTAAGAAGTCCGCCAGGAAAACTGCAAAGAAATCGGCGAAGAAAGCCGCTAAGAAATCAGCGAAGAAGTCGGCCAAGAAGGCCGCCAGGAAGTCCGCGCCGCGCAAGCGCGCCGCCAAGCCGGCGCCCGCGCCGATGGCCGAGCCTGCGCCCGAGCCAGCTCCGGCCCCAAGCTGGACGCCTGCGCCATCACCGGCTCCGTCGTCGAGCTGGGGGTCGTTCGGCAACGGTGACGACGATAGCAATCACTGAACGTTCGCCGCTGTGAGCGGTGAGTTTGGATCGAAGGCCGCAACCACCGTGTTGCGGCCTTTTCGTTTGTTCGGCCGTCCGGCATCCGCGGAGGCTCGTCTTTCCTCGCAGGTCTTTATGCCGCCCTGATGCGGCGGCCTGACATTTCGCATCGTTTCCTTATCTGCATCGGCCTTATCTGCATCGACGCTGCAAACCACATGGGGACGCTTCGATGTCGAACGATCTGATGCCGGCCACAGCTTCTGACCGGCCCGGGATGACAGCCGCTCACGTCATTTGCCTGCGTCCCGCGGGGCGAGGGCCGTGCGATGTTGTGGCCCGAATCGATGTGTCTTCTGCCCGGCATGCGAGGGCTCGAATGGTCTTGCCGAGTTCGCCAACGATTGTGGTGTGAATGTCACACTGCGGCGGAAGTGGTTTTTAGGGCGCTCGGACAGGGTCGAAACGCCTAAAAAGGCAGCAGTTGCACGGGTTTTTTGCTTTCCGATTCCCGGCACGCCCCGCAGATTTGATCTCACCAAAACGTCATTTTCGCGCAGTCCGCTGGCGCTCGTTACCCGGCTCGGGTCACCGGCCTTGGGCACTGGTCTTGGGTCATCGGACTGAAAACCAAGAACGATGATGGGGATCATCATGAAGAAAATCAGTCTGTCGGTCGCGGCTTTGGTCGCCATCGGAATGGGGTCGGCTTCGGCCGCCGATCTCGGCAAGGTCTACACCAAGGCGCCGCCGGCGTTGGCCTATGTCTCGCCATGGGATGTCGCCTTCGGCGCCGGCATCATGAACGACTACGTGTTTCGCGGCATCACCCAGTCGAACCACAAGCCGGCGGTCACCGCCTATTTCGAGCCGCGCTACAACGTCAACAAGGACCTGCAGCTCTACGTCGGTTCGGCGTTCTCGAGTATCTCGTTCGCGAACCGCGCCTCGGCTGAAGTCGATATCTACGGCGGCGTCCGCCCGACCTTCGGCGCGCTGTCGTTCGACTTCGGTGTCTGGGGCTATCTCTATCCGGGCGGCCAGTGCGTCGACACGGTTGTTGGCGGGGGCGGTGTTTGCCCGGTCGATGTCAACACCATCGTGCTGCCGAACGGCAACGTCATGAAGAAGGACGTCAGCTTCTACGAGGTCTACGGCAAGGTCGCCTACGCCTTCAACGACAACTTCACCATGGGTGGCAACGTCTATTACTCGCCGAATTTCCTGAACACCGGCGCCGACGGCACCTACGCCTCGATCACGGCCAAGTACACCGCACCGAGCGGCTGGCTGCCGAACGGCATCGGCAGCTACATCTCGGGTGAGTTCGGCCGTCAGTGGCTCGGCACCTCGGATGCGTTCTACGGCCTCGCCCCGTTGTTCCCGAACGGCATCAACTACGCCGATTACAACACCTGGAACGTCGGTGTCGGCTTCACCTACAGCGTATTCACCCTCGATCTGCGCTACTCGGGCACGGATCTGGACAAGGGCGCGTGCAACGCCTTCACCAGCGATTTCACCGCGTCGGGCACCGGCTATCCGGCCGGCGGCATCAATGGCGGCGCGCCGTCCAAGTGGTGCGGCGACACGTTCATCGCCAAGCTGTCGGCGGACCTGACGGCGTCGCAGAATCTCAAATAAGCTCACTCTTCCAGGAGGAGCGGAAAGGGCGGCAGATGCGTCTGCCGCCCTTTTCATTTGTGGTGTTTCACGGCTAAGAGACGGGATGGATCCTCGCGCTTTCAAACGATGGCGATGAAACTCGACCGATATGCCGCGCACATGGGGGTTCGCTCCCGCCTTGCCGTCAAGCGATGGTCGCGGCGGCTGATGTTCCTCGCGGGCGGCATTCTCGTCGGCCTCGCGGCGATCCTGATGGCTTTTCTCGCCGATCACGCCCAGGCGGCATTCGGCCGGCTGCTTGCCATCTCGCCCTATATGGCGCTGGTGGTCACGCCCCTCGGATTCGGCTTTGCCACGCTGCTGGCGACCACTGTGTTCCCCAATTCGCAAGGCAGCGGCATCCCGCAGGTGATCGCGGCGCTGCGGCTGCCGTCGGCGGCCAGTGCGCCGCTGGTGTCGCTGCGCGTGGCGATCGGCAAGATCGTGGTGATGGGGCTCGGTCTGTTGTTCGGGGCCTCGACCGGCCGCGAGGGACCGACGGTGCAGGTCGGCGGCGCAATCATGTACAGCATTGGGCAATGGGCGCCGTTCCGGCAGCCGGGGTTTCTGGTTGCGGGCGCGGCCGCTGGCGTTGCTGCGGCCTTCAATACGCCGCTCGCCGGCATCGTGTTCGGCATCGAGGAACTCAGCCGCTCGTTCGAAACCCGCACCAGCGGTCTGATCATCGGCGCCGTGATCGCAGCAGGCCTGACCTCGCTCGCCATTGTCGGGAACTACAATTACTTCGGCCAGGTGGCGGTCGAGCTGCCGCTCGGCAAGGCGTGGTTCGTGGTGCCGGTGTGCGCCGTGATCTGCGGTGTCGCCGGCGGACTGTTCAGCCGCATCCTGGTGCTGTTCGCGCGCGGGCTGCCGGGAGCGATCGGTGCGGCGATCAAGCGTCAGCCGGTGATCTTCGCCACCGTCTGCGGACTCGGGGTCGCGCTGTGCGGCGTGCTGTCAGGCGTCCATGTCTATGGCACCGGCTACGATCAGGCCCGCGCCATCCTCCATGCGGCGGATGTCGTCGACTACGGTTTCGGGCCATTGAAGTTCATCGCCACCGTGCTGTCGGCGATCTCGGGCCTGCCGGGCGGCATCTTCTCGCCGTCACTGGCGATCGGCGCCGGGATCGCATCAGACCTCAGCTACTTCTTTCCGCATTCGCCGCTTGGCGCGCTGGTGCTGATCGGCATGGTCTCGTATCTCACCGGCGTCGTGCAGGCACCGATCACCGCCTTTGTCATCACCTCGGAGATGACCAACGATCAGGCCATGGTGATTCCGCTGATGGCGGCGGCATTGATCGCCAATGCCGCCTCGAAGAGTGTCGCGCCGGAAGGCGTCTATCACGCCCTCGCGAAGTCGTTCATGCGCGCGGCCGAACCGGTGATCAAAAAAGAATCCGGCCCGGCCTGAGCATTGTCACCGTGCCCTGGCTGCTTCGGCCTCCGCGAGCGTGAACTGTTCGCCCGCGCGCGTCAGCGCCACATGGCGCTCATGGAAATCGAACAGCGTGTTGCGATGACCGATCGAGACCACGGTGGTGTCGGGCAGGCGCTCGGCGATCAGCTTGTAGAGCGTAGCTTCCGCCGGCTCGTCGAGCGAGGCCGTGGCTTCGTCAAGGAACAGATACTGCGGCGCATGCAGCAGCGCCCGGGCGACGCCGAGCCGCTGCTGCTCGCCGAGCGACAGCATCCGGTTCCAGTGTTCGTGCTCGTCGAGCCGTGACACCAGGTCAGGCATGCCGACCGCGGTCAGCACTTCCGCGAGTTGTCCGGCATCGTAGGTGCCGTCGCGCGCCGGATAGGTGATCGCGGCGCTTAGGCTGCCCACCGGGAAGTAAGGCCGCTGCGGCAGCATCATCAACGACGTATTCGACGGCACCGACACCTTGCCCTTGCCGAACGGCCAGATGCCGGCGATGGCGCGGAACAGCGTCGACTTGCCGGAGCCGGACGGGCCGGTCAGCAGCGTGCGCTCGCCGGCCTTCAGGCTGAAAGCATTCGTTGCCACCAAGGGTGCGCCGTTCGGCAGTTGCACCAGCAGATCGTTCAGCGTGATTGCCTTGCCGCTGTCGCCGGTGTTGATCGTAATGGTCGCGCCTTGCGCGGCGCGCGATGCGGCATGGGCGATCGACATCTCGAAGCCGTCGAGACGGGCGATCACCGCGCGCCATTCGGCGAGCGACCGGTAGGCGCTGACGAAAAACGACAGCGCGCCCTGAACGCTGAGGAATGCGGACGCCGCCTGCATCATGCCGCCAAGCTGGGTCTTACCGGCGAAATAGGCAGGGGCGACGAGGATGTACGGAAAGATCTGCGAGGCCTGCGCGTAACTTGCGGTGAATGCCGTGATCTTCTTGGTGCGGTTCATGATGTCGATCCAGTTGCTGACGACAAGGCTGAACTTGCCCATCAGCCGCTGGCGTTCGGCTGGCTCGCCATGAAGCAGCGCGATCTGCTCGGAGTTCTCGCGCACGCGCACGAGATTGAAACGGAAATCGGCTTCGTATTGCTGCTGCTTGAAATCGAGATTGACCAGCGGCCAGCCGACCACATGCGTGAGCCAGGTGCCGAGGATCGCGTAGATCAGCGCGCTCCAGACCAGGTAGCCGGGGATCGAGAATTCCGATCCGAACAGATGCAGCGGCGCGGCGGCCGAAAGCCCCCACAGGATGACCACGAATGAAACCAACGTGACGATCGAGTTCAACAGGCCAAGCGCGATATTCAGCGTGCGATCGACGAACAGTTTGACGTCGTCGGTGATGCGCTGGTCGGGGTTGTCGGCCGGGTCACCCTCAAGCTGCATCCGGTAGTGGTTGGCGTCGTGCAGCCAGTCGCCGAGATAGCGCGCGGTCATCCAGTTGCGCCAGCGGATCTGGAGCCACTGGTTGAGATAGAGCTGATAGACCGCGATGGCGATGAAGATCGCGACCACCACGGAAAAGTAAATCAACTCGTGGACGAAGTTGTCCCAGTTGCGTTCCTGCAAGGCGTTGTAGAAACGGTTGCGCCACTGATTGAGAAGAACGTCGATGGCGACCACCGCCAGTTCGATGGCGATCACGGCCGCGAGCAGCGCGCGGCCGGCCCATTTGTCGTCAGAACGAAAATACGGAATGGCAATGCGCCACACCGTCGCGAGCGTCGAGCCGATGCTATTCACAGATTTGATGTCTCCGAGGGGAAGGCGTCAATGCCTTGGAAAATCGACGGAATTTTGCGGAGGCCGAGTCGGCCTGGCCAAACTTGCGGCGTGACGTCGCTGCGTCATCTTGTCCCGACTCCCTTCTCGACCCTACCATATTCCGGTTGGCGAGGGCCGGGGGGCCTCTCAGCTCGCGGTTTTGTGACGGATCGTGCGTCAGCCGCACCTTTGTTGCACAACTCGAACGAAGCCTCCGCCACGCCTCAGCGCCGGATCCGGTCACGCAGGCCCGGCCGCAAAATAATGGCGTGGGGAGCTCGTCTATGTGGAACCAAGTCTACAACCCATTCAATAACGCGGTCTTGTCGACCATCGTGGCGGCCATTCCCGTCGTCACGCTTCTCGTCCTGATCGCTTCGAACAAGGTCAAGGTTCATATTGCCGCAATCATCGCGTTGGTTGTGGCCAATCTTGTGGCGATCTTCGCCTTCACCATGCCGGCCGGCATGTCGATCCGGGCCTCCCTGCTCGGGGTGGTCACCGGCTTCTTCCCGATCGGCTGGATCGTGCTCAACGTCATCTTCCTCTACCGCCTCACGGTGGAGAAGGGCGTGTTCGAAACGCTGCAGAACACCATCGGCGGCGTCACCGAGGACCGGCGGCTTCAGATTCTGCTGATCGCCTTTTCCTTCGGCGCGTTTTTTGAAGGTGCATCGGGCTTCGGTACCCCGGTCGCGGTCACCGGCGCAATCCTGATCGGCCTCGGCTTCTCGCCGCTCGCCGCATCCGGCCTGTCGCTGATCGCCAACACCGCGCCGGTCGCCTACGGCGCGCTCGGTACGCCGATCGCTGGTCTGTCGAGCGTCACCGGCATCGATCCTTTCCTGCTTGGCGCGATGGTCGGCCGCCAGTTGCCGATCTTCTCGCTGATCGTGCCGTTCTGGGTGGTGTGGGCATTCGCCGGCTACCGCGGCATGAAGGAAGTGTGGCCCGCGATTCTGGTCACCGGCGTGTCGTTCGCGATCCCGCAGTTCCTGATCTCGAACTTCGTCAACCCATGGATCGTCGACATCGGCGCGTCGCTGATCTCGATGGCTTGCCTGATCGGCTTCCTGAAGATCTGGCAGCCGCGAAACATCTGGCGGTCTGCCACGCTGGGTTCGCATGATGAGTCGGCCGCGACCATGCCGCCGGCCAAGACCGATAGGCCCAAGCCGACCACAGCCGAAGTCTGGGCTTCGCTGACGCCGTGGATCATCGTTTGTATCGTGCTGCTGATCTGGGGCACCGATCACTTCAAGAACGCCGTCAATGGTTGGGCGACGTGGAAGTACGCGGTGCCGGATCTCGACAAGATGATCATGAAGGTGGCGCCGATCGTGGCCAAGCCCACGCCGGAAGGCGCGGTGTTCTCGTTCACCTGGCTGTCCTACACCGGCTCGGGCATGTTGATCGCCGCGATTATCTCCGGCTTCATCATGGGCTACACCCCGGCCGGATTGATCGCGTCCTACGGGCGGACGATCAAGCTGTGCGCCTATTCGCTGATCACGATCTCGGCGATGCTGGCGATCGGCACGCTCACCCGCCTGTCGGGCATCGACGCAACCCTCGGTCTGGCTTTTGCCGCGACCGGCGTGCTGTACCCGTTCTTCGGTACGTTGCTCGGCTGGTTGGGCGTGGCGCTGACCGGATCGGACACCGCGTCGAACGTGCTGTTCGGCAATCTGCAGAAGATCACCTCCGAACAGCTCGGCCTGTCACCGATCCTGATGAGCGCCGCGAACTCGTCGGGCGGCGTTATGGGCAAGATGATCGATGCCCAGTCGATCGTGGTGGCCTCCACCGCGACCAACTGGTACGGCCACGAAGGCTCGATCCTGCGCTTCGTGTTCAAGCACTCGATCGCTCTGGCCTGTCTGGTCGGCCTGTTCGTGATGCTGCAGGCTTACGTCCATCCGTTCACGCAGATGGTCGTCACCGCGCCGAAGTAATCGCTTCGCGCAGACCAAACGCAAATCCCCGCGGTTCGTGCCGCGGGGATTTCCTTTGTGCGCTGTTTCATCGCGCGCTCCACATCGCAAATTTGAACACGCTCGCTCTGGTCTTCACAGCCGTCGCTGGATAAAACGGCGCGATCGAAAATTTGAAAGGTTGCCGATGACAATCCTGCGACAGGCCGCGCTCGTTCTCGCTCTCTCATGTTCGCTTGCCGGTGCCGCGCTGGCGCAAGCCGATAACGGCTTTCCGTTCGGCGTCGATATGCAGCTCGAGACGCAGCCGCAGCCGGGATCGAAGCGGTTGCCGTCGCTCGAGATCGGCGACAGGGGCGAGGCGCAGCTCGACCTGTGGTGCAAAAAAGGGAAGGGGCAGTTTTCGGTCGCCAACGACACCATCATTTTCATGCCCGGCGCGATGACCGATCAATCATGCACGCCGGCGGCGGCGCAGGCCGACGATGCTCTGGTCAATGCGCTGGCACAGGCGACCAACTGGAAGCGGCAGGGCGATATGGTGACGTTCACTGGCCCGGCCACGCTGCGTTTCCGCATCAACACGAATTGATTCTTTCTTCCCCGCTCCCCTTGTGGGAGAGGGTGCTGAGCGGTGAAGCCGCGAAGCGGGTGAGGGGGGCGCGCGATTCGAAACATTCCCCTCACCCGGCTCAGTTTCGCTGTGCTCAACTTCGCCACCCTCTCCCACAAGGGGAGAGGGAAAGAGAGCAGAGCCAACGCTATTCTCGATGGAGAGAGGTCTCACTTCTCCCCCAGAATCATATCCGCGCATTGTCCGGCGGCCGCGATGACGCCGGTGTAGCCGCCGAAGCCGGCATAGGCTGACGATAGATAAAGCCCCACGATCGGTGTCTGCGGCGAGCGCGCAGGACACTCCGACGACGATCGCGGCGGCGTGGGTGCAAAGCCATACACCGCGCCGTGCGGCGTGCCGAGATATTGCCGCACCGACCACGCGGTGTTGAACGAGGCGTTGGTCACCGCATTCGCGAGACCGGGATAGTGCGTATCGAGATAAGCGACGAGAGCGCCCTGCCAGCGCGCGCGCTTGGCGCGATAGCTGTTCTGGTCGAGCCCCTCCCAGTTGGCGAGGCGATCCGGTGCGATAATCGAAAGCACATAAGGCGGCGCGGGTACGCCGGATTCGATCGCCGCATAATCGACAATGGCGAGTGGCGGCATTTTGTCGGCAGGCTCGCTGCGCAGGAGCGTTGCGGCCTGCGCGCAATCGTCGAGCGATTTCATCCAGTCCGGCAATAGCTGCGTCGAATAATGCGTGAAGCCGAGTTCGCGTGGCGGCTTTGACAGGCCGAGTGTCAGCATGAACACCGAGATCGACGGCGTCCGATCGGCATAGTGCGAGCTGAATGTTGTCGCGGCGGCATCCGGCAGTAGTGCCGCGACACTCTCAGGCGCGTTGTTGCAGATCACCTGCGTTGCTTCGACGGTCTGCGGATCGCTGCCGTCCTTCGCGGTGTGGGTGACGGTGAACGGCGCGCTATCCGTGCCAGGCGTAATCGCGGTGACCACCCGGCGCAGCAGAGCATCGCTGCCGGCTTTCTTGATCGTCCGCGCCAGCGCGCTGGAGAGCCGCTGCGAGCCGCCATGAATATAGCGCGCGCCGCTTTGCAGATAGCCGCCCTGGGCCAGCGCGAAGAAAATCCACCACAGCGTCTTGGGATCGTCGTGGTAGTAGCAGAGATTGGCGGCGATCGCGCATTTGACAGCTTCGTCATTGCCGAAGGTGCGGTCGAGCTTCTGCGCCAGCGACAGGAGCCAGTCCTGACGCGCCGAGTCATCGAGCGTTGTGCGCAGCGCCTCAAACCGGTTGCCGGACGTGCTGGCGTCGCCTGCCACCTTGCCCATTGCCGTCGCGATGTGGGCCATCTCGGCGAACAGGCTTTCGATGCCGTCGCGCGCGTGTGGAAAGCGTTCGATCAGCGTTCGTTGCGCGCCATCGAGATTGTCTGGAACACGGAGCGCATGACCGAGCGGCCCGCCTCGTACTTCGTAAAGCGCGTCTGTCGCCACCCACTTGATCGCATCGAGCACGCCCGCGCGCGTCAGGACATCGTGCTTGGGATCGCGCGGATCGTTCGGATCGGCGGTCTCGTGCAGCGAGCCTTCGACGAACAGGTCGCCGACCTTGTAGCTCGATGCCGCGCCGCCGACCGAATTGCCTTTCTCTATGACCAGCACCTTGCGGCCGGCGCGCGCAAGGATCGCGCCGGCGGTGAGACCGCCAAGCCCGGCGCCAACGATGACGACATCGGTGCGCGCCATTCGCCTCACGCTCCGTGAGCGCTAACCGCGCGTGCCGCTACTTCCATGACGACGTATCGGAGTTCCACCGCTGGCCCTTCATCTCGACGGCCAGCGCGCGGATGACGCCGTCATCCTCGGTGAAACTGCCTTCGTCCTCGCTGTTGTCGGGCTCGGTGAATTCGAGGCGCGAGCCCGCCGCGCTGTCTTTCGTCGTGCTCGACGGCACGCCGAGCCAGAGGATCAGCCGATCCGACGGGCCGGGCTTCTCGGGGCCGACCAGCACGGTCATCTCCAGCGTTTCAGTCAGACCAAGGGCCGGCGCGAGCGTGCTCGGCCGCGTCGCCGTCAATGTCACTTCGCCGGTGGTGTCATTCCATTTGGGCGGCAGTGCAGTCCCGCCCGTCGCCTTGGCAACGGCATTCGACAGGGCGGTGGCGAGCTTGTCGCGGTTCAATGCAGTGCCGTCGCGCCACTCGGCCGCGGGAATCCGGATCGCACGTTCCATCTCGTAAGTGCCGGTGGCCCAGCCTGCCGCAGTCACGCCCGGCATGGTTTTCAGCTTCGCGATCAGCGCCGGCGCCCGCGCGGGATCGACGATGAGGCGCAGGGTCTGCTCGCCGCTGCGCAGCACGTTGCAATCGATGGTGAGACTCTCCAGCGATACCCGCACCGCTTCGCTGCGCAGGTTCTTGACCACATCGTTGAAGGCCTCGCGCTTGACCTGCACCGCGACCGACTGCGGCGAGACTTCGGTGAAGTTGGCGGGCGCCTCGACCAGATCATCGTCCGCGCCTTGCGACTGATCGAATTCCTTTTCGTCGGATTCGGTGTTCTCGGTCGATGTGACCTGCGAGGTCTTGTTGCCGACGGTGATCTTGCCCTCGAAGGACACGGTGTCGCCTGCCGGCTTGCGGGTGAGGCTCACCGTCACCGGCTGTTTGTCTTCGAAGCTGGTGCCGGAGCCGGTCAGCTTCTGGCCGTCGGGCTTCAGTTCGATGGCGAAGCGGTCCTTGTGGTCGGAAGTCGGCGACACCGAATAGCAGACGTCGAGGGTCGCGGCCGTCACCTTGCCGCCCTGGCGGGTCTCCTTGATGAAGGCATCGACCGGCAGGTCGCCGAGGATGTCACCCAGCGACGCGAAATAGCGCACCGTGGTCGCGGTCGTGCTTTTCGGGGCCTGCGCGTGCGCGAGGGACAGTCCAACCGCGATCATGGCGGCGGTGAGGCAGGTTGTCGGCAGGCGCATTGGCAATGGTCCGGACAGGTCGGGAATCGGATGCGGCGAAAGGCGGGCGGACCATAGGGCATGATCCGGGTGCTGTCATGGCGGGACCCATCTTCCCCTCATGGTGAGGAGGTGCGAAGCGCCGTCTCGAACCATGAGGCCACAATCATACGGGGCCTCATCCTTCGAGACGCGCGTAAGAGTGCGCTCCTCAGGATGAGGGGATGTACCCGGACATCCCCCAATAAAAAAGCCGCCCGTAGGCGGCTTTTGAAGATCGTGTGAGAGGAAAAGTGCGCCGGGCTCAGAAGCCCATGCCGCCCATTCCGCCCATGCCACCCATTCCGCCGCCGCCCGGCATCGCGGGCGCGGCTTCCTTCGGCAGCTCGGCGACCATCGCTTCAGTGGTCACGAGAAGGCCGGCGACCGACGCGGCGTCCTGCAGTGCGGTGCGCACCACCTTGGCCGGATCGATGATGCCCTTGGCGACGAGATCGACATACTCTTCGTTCTGGGCGTCGAAGCCGAAGGTCTCGGTCTTGTTGTCGAGCACCTTGCCGACCACGATCGAGCCTTCGACGCCGGCGTTCTCGGCGATCTGGCGGATCGGGGCCTCAAGCGCCTTCAGCACGATGTTGATACCGGCCTGAACGTCCGAGTTGTCGTTGTTGATGCGGCCGACCGCCTTCTTGGCGCGCAGCAGCGCGGTGCCGCCGCCCGGCACGATGCCTTCCTGCACGGCCGCGCGGGTCGCGTTGAGCGCGTCCTCGACGCGGTCTTTCTTCTCCTTGACCTCGATTTCGGTCGCGCCGCCGACGCGGATCACCGCGACGCCGCCCGCGAGCTTGGCGAGACGTTCCTGGAGCTTCTCGCGGTCGTAGTCCGAGGTGGTTTCCTCGATCTGCGACTTGATCTGCTGAACGCGCGCCTCGATGTCCGGCTTCTTGCCGGCGCCGTTGACGATGGTGGTGTTCTCCTTGTCGATCACGACCTTCTTGGCGCGGCCGAGCATCTTGATGGTGACGTTCTCGAGCTTCATGCCGAGGTCGTCGGAGATGAGCTGGCCGCCGGTGAGGATCGCGATGTCCTCGAGCATGGCCTTGCGGCGGTCACCGAAGCCCGGCGCCTTGACGGCCGCGACCTTGAGGCCGCCACGCAGGCGGTTGACGACGAGGGTGGCGAGCGCCTCGCCCTCGATGTCCTCGGCGATGATCAGCAGCGGCTTGCCGGTCTGCACCACGGCCTCGAGCACCGGCAGCATGGCCTGCAGGCCCGACAGCTTCTTCTCGTGCAGCAGGACGTAGGCGTCCTCGAGCTCGGCGGTCATCTTCTCGGGGTTGGTGACGAAGTACGGCGACAGGTAACCGCGATCGAACTTCATGCCCTCGACGATGTCGACTTCGGTGTCGAGCGACTTGGCTTCCTCAACGGTGATGACACCCTCGTTGCCGACCTTCTGCATCGCCTTTGCGATCATCGAGCCGATGGTGGTGTCGCCGTTGGCCGAAATGGTGCCGACCTGGGCGACTTCCGACGACGAGGCGACCGGCTTGGCGCGCTTCTCGATGTCCTTGACGACGGAGGCGACGGCGATGTCGATGCCGCGCTTGAGGTCCATCGGGTTCATGCCGGCGGCAACCGACTTGGCGCCTTCACGGACGATGGCCTGGGCGAGAACGGTGGCGGTGGTGGTACCGTCGCCGGCGGTGTCGTTGGTCTTCGAGGCGACTTCGCGCAGCATCTGCGCGCCCATGTTCTCGAACTTGTCCTCGAGCTCGATCTCCTTGGCGACGGTGACGCCGTCCTTGGTGATGCGCGGCGCGCCGAAGGATTTATCGATCACGACGTTGCGGCCCTTGGGACCGAGGGTGACCTTCACAGCGTTGGCGAGAGTGTCGACACCGCGCAGCATGCGTTCGCGCGCGTCGCCCGAGAATTTGACGTCTTTGGCAGCCATTGGATTTACTCCTGATGATGATCCTCATCCTGAGGAGCGGCTTTGCCGCGTCTCGAAGGATGAGGCCGATGAACTTGTCGAGAGAATTGCCCTCGCCCTTCGAGGCGGCAGCTTCGCTGCCTCCTCAGGGTGAGGGCGCGGAAAATCAGACCAGCACGCCCATGATGTCGGACTCCTTCATGATCAGGAGCTCCTCACCGTCGAGCTTGACCTCGGTGCCGGACCATTTGCCGAACAGCACGGTGTTGCCGACCTTGAGGTCGATGGGGATCAGCTTGCCGGTCTCGTCGCGGCCACCGGGACCGACGGCGACGACCTTGCCCTGCGAGGGCTTTTCCTTGGCGCTGTCGGGAATGATGATGCCGCCCTTGGTCTTTTCCTCGGCGTCGATACGCTTGACGACGACACGGTCATGCAGCGGGCGAAAGGTGGTCTTGGCCATTGGATCGTTCCCTTTAGAGATGGCTTGAATTGATGGTCGAAGCGAGAGGTCTTAAGGTGCCAGACTGAAGGAACGGGCAGGGTGCCGGAACACCATCCAATTCCTTAGCAATCGCGCTTCCAGAGTGCTAAACGTAGGCCCGGAGATATGGGGTGGCGCCAATCCTGTCAAGCAAACGCTTAAGGCCTTGGTGAGGTCATTATGAGATGTTGTGAAATCACATGAGAGGATGGCGATTCCGTTCATCCGACCTTGCCCCGCGCCCGCCGATCGCGCCTTGCCGGTCAGCCTACAGCAATCCATTCGTCAGTTATCCGGGAGACACCATGGCCAGTTCACGCAGCGCGCGCACCGTCGCCACCATCGGATTCGTTTCGATGTTGGCTCTTGCCCTTGCAGGGTGCAACAGCATGACCTTGGGGCCGACGGAAAGCGTGCAGCAGGAACCGCAGCCGGAGCCGGAAATTCCCGCCACCATCCGCGCCGATGAACTGGTCGGGCGCTGGGGCCTTGCCTCATACCACAAGCCCGACGACCGCACCCGCACCGAGGCCGCGGCGCGCAGCCAGTGCCGCCAGCCCTATGTGATCGGAAAAGGCCAGACCGGCGGCGTCATCATGCATCTCGCTGACGAAGCGACGCCGCAGGAACTGCGCCTCAAGGGCAGCCGCAGCGGCAAGAACTATATCGGCCCGCCGGGTCCCGCCGGTGGCGATCAGGATCGTGAGATCGTGTCCTTCGACGGCCGCGTGCTGACGACCCGCTTCCTCAACCCCGATGCCAACAGCCGCTATGGCACCATGGTTTATGTCCGCTGCGCGCCGCGCGCCTGAGGCGCGCGATCCGCTATTCCCTGCTCCGTTGCGTGCGGCGGCACGCTACGCCATCCAACCCGTGAAGCCTGAAATGCCATGACTGCGCGTGCCGGACCGATCAGCTTTCTGTCCGGCCCCAATCGCGCGGTCGCCGTGCTGTGCGTCACCCAGATTCTCGGCTGGGCGGCGCTGTTCTATCCGCCCGGCCTGACCATGACCCACATCGCGGCCGAGCATAACTGGTCGCTGGCGCAGGCCCTGTCGGGATTCTCCATCGCACTCGGCGTCTCGGGGCTGTGCGCGCCGTTCGCCTGCGGCCTGGTCGATCGTCATGGCGGCAACGGCGTGATGGCGGCAGGCGCATTGATCGGCGCCGCCGGCCTGCTGACCCTACCACTCGCCACCAACTTCTGGATCTACACCGCAGGCTGGGTGCTGCTCGGTATCTCGATGGCCTGCAATCTCTACGATCCCGCGTTCACCGCGCTGACCCGGATTTTCGGCACCGCCTCGCGGCGGCCGATTACGCTGGTGACCTTCGTCGGCGGCCTCGCCTCGACCCTGTCATGGCCGGTGACGCAGGTGCTGATCTCGCACAGCGGCTGGCACAGCGTCTACTACGTGTTCGCGGGCGTGCTCGCCTTCATCGTCGCGCCGCTTTACGCCTTTGGCCTGCCGCGTCATGCCACCTATACGCCGCCGGCGGTCGCCCACGATGCGCCGGCTCCGGCTCCGGTCAAATATTTTTCGCCCACGGGCGCGCCCTTCATTCTGGTGATGGCGGGCTTTGCCTGCCACGCCTTCATGCAGTCGGGCACGCTGGCGCATCTGCTCGCGATCCTGCAGCGCGGCGGCGTCAGCGTCGAGGCGTCGGTGGCGATCGGCGCGATGTTTGGCCCCGCGCAGGTGTTCACGCGCATGGCCGACTTCGCCACCGGCGGACGGCTGCATCCGTTATGGGTGGCGCGGCTGGCGATGGCGCTGATGGGGGCGGGCTTCGTCTTCCTGCTCGCGGCCGGTTTTTCGACCGGCATCGCGGCGCTGTTCGCGATCATGTTCGGCGCCGCCAATGGCGTCGTGACGATTGCGCGCGGCGCGCTGCCGCTGTCGCTGTTCGGGCCGGTCGGTTATGGACGGGTGGTGGGCCGCATCGCGCGTCCGGCGCAGATTTGTCAGGCGCTGTCGCCGTTCGTGCTGGCCTATGTCATCGACCGCTGGTCGGATCGGGCGGCCATCGAGATCCTGATCGCCATGGCGCTGATGGCGCTGATCTGCTTCAGCCTTCTCAGGCGGCCGTCGAAGTAAATCACCCTTATGAATCGAAATGGCCGGGACGAAGCCCGGCCATGACTGGAAGTGCTGAGCGCGTGTGTTCAGTTGAACAGCGCGTCGATGTCGTTCTGCGAAGCGTGGCCCTCGTCGCCGTCCATCTTCGGGCCGTTGAGCAGGCGATCGTCGCCGACCCGGGTGTCGATCATCGCGGGCGCATGAACCTTGATGGCGTCGACGCCGCCCCAGATGTCCATCATGACGTTGATGTGATGCTCGATGAATTTCATCGTGTTCATCACCTTGCTGATGCGCTGGCCGGTGAGGTCCTGGAAGTTGCAGGCCTCGAAGATGCTGACCACGCGCTCCTGGATGTCTTCGCTGAGCGCGGCCTGCTGCTCGGGCGAAGCGATCTTGCCGAGCGCGGCGGCGGCCTGATCGATCGCTTCCGCGGCCTCGAGAATCTGTTGGGTGGCTTCTTCGGTGCCGCCGACCACCGCGCCGAGTTCGCCGGTGACCTTCGACATCTCCTCGCCGCTGAAGCTCGTGCCGTGCAGCACGGCGATTTCCTGCTTGGTGCGGGTGATGGCGTCGTGGATCAGGTCGAGCTCGACCTTGAGCTTCTCGCACTGGGCGATCTGCGCACGATAGGAATCGAGCATCGCCTGCGCTTCCGCCGCATCGTGGTTCGACACGGCATGATCGTCAGTCGGCATGGCGTCGCCGCGATAGGCGCGGGCCATCTGCTCGCGGATCGCGCGCAGCTCGCTCATGATCTTGTTATGGAAAGGCATCAAGTCGCCGTCGACGTCGTCGAGGACGGGCGTGCCGCCGGATTGCATTTCTTCAATACGGAAGCGTTTGCGCTGAACTGTCATCAAAACCCCCAACCATTCTGGTGAGGGCGTTCTAGCGCGCCGTGTTTTAACACCGGGTTCATGCGCGGAACCTGCTCGGCAAATTCACGCGTAATGACGAGCGGGCGCGCGCCTGTCGTGCACACCAGCGGTTAACCATGACGTCGGTGCTTTCACCGAAAATAAACGCTACCGCGCAGAACAGCGCGCGGGATGCGCATGGTGAATCGCAGTCGTCGTTCCGTTTACCAAACCTGCGCGATTTCAATTCAAAATTAGCCCTGTTCAGCCGCGACAGGTCCGCGGCGTTTCCGACGAAACAGTGCAGAGTACGTCGATGTTCAGCAAAATCGGTCCCGCGCTTCTCGCGGGCGTGTCATTTCTTGCCATTGCCACGCCGTCATTCGCTTACGACAGCACGACAAAGCGCGAGCCTCGCGTGATCTATTCGCCACGCGAACCGGCAGGCCCTGCGCCTATCCGTGTCGCCTATCCCGATCGCAACAACATGGGCGGCGGGTTCATCGAGTTTCTGTTCGGCGGCGGACAGAGCGGCAACATGCAGTATCAGCAGCAATACCGGGAGCCGATGCAGGACCCACGCGGCCGGATGATCGAGCCCGCTGATCTGCGCGCGATGTACGAGCCTGCGGAGCGCGAGGTGTCGCCGGCGCGTCAGGGCTTCGATCCGAAATACGAAAAGCAGATGGTCGCCTATAGCGGCCGCGAGTCGGCCGGCACCATCGTGATCGATACGCCGAACAAGTTCCTCTATCTGGTGCAGGGCAATGGACAGGCGATGCGCTACGGCATCGGCGTCGGCCGCCCGGGCTTTACCTGGTCGGGCGTGAAACGGATTTCGGCCAAGAAGGAATGGCCGGCATGGACGCCGCCGGCGGAAATGTTGCGGCGTCGCCCCGATCTGCCGCGTCACATGGAAGGCGGCCCGGAAAATCCGCTCGGCGCGCGCGCGATGTATCTCGGCTCGACGCTGTATCGCATTCACGGCTCCAATGAACCATGGACCATCGGCACCAACGTGTCGTCGGGCTGCATCCGCATGCGCAATCAGGACGTGATCGACCTCTACGGCCGCGTCAATGTCGGCACCAGGGTCGTGGTGCTCTGATCGTCCGCAAAGCGAGAATAAAAACGGCCACCGCAAGGTGGCCGTTTTCGTTTGATGGGTCGCGAGGCTTACGCGTAATCGCTGCCGTCGTCGAAATCGTCGTCGCCGTAATCGTCATCGTCGCCATAGTCATCGTTCGACGCATAGTCGTCACGGCCGTTATCGCGACCATAGTTGTCGTCACGATTGTCGTCACGCTGGTTCGCCGAATTGTCGGCGAAGTTCTGGCGCTCGTTGTCCTGCGCGTTCTTGCCGATATCGTTGATGCCGGCATCGCGCGCCATGTTCCCGCTCGACGAGTCGTTACCGCCGCCCCACGGGCCGCCGCTTTTGTCATTGCCGAGCGAAGCGTTGTCGCCAAAGCTCTGCTGATGACCGCCGCCGCCCATCAGGCCACGGATGCCATTCATCAACAGCGAGCCGCCGATCACGCCGGTCGCCGCCGCCGCCGCGGTGCCGAGGAACGACGATCCACCGCCGCCGCCACCGAACGGGCCGCCGCGCGGATCGGGAGCGCCGGCTGCTTGCGGGCCACCGCCCATCACCTGGCCGCTGTTCCACACCGGACGGTCACCGCCGCCCGGGCGCACGTTCGGCACCGAGCCGCGCGCATTGTTCTCGCCGAACAGCGCGCCACGCATCGAATCCAGGAAGCCGCCGGACTGTTGCTGTTCCGGCCCACGGCCTTCGAGTTCCTCGATCCGTTCATTGGCGCGTCGGAGCGCCTCGTCCTGCACCAGCACCGTTTGCACCAGCGCATAGGCTGCGTTCGGCGCGCGGCGCAGGCCGTCCAGCACCGCCCGTTCGGCCTCCGGGTCGCGCGGCGAATTTTCCAACGTCGCGAGCCGGCCGAACAACTCGTCGACCATCTGGCGTTCCTGCGGTGTCATCGAAACCTCCCAAAGCGCCCGGTCACTGGGCGCGGGAAGAATCTAGGAACCGTTTGTGACGCAGTAAGAGCGGCAGCGGATTAATTTTGCGACAGGCAGGCTGTCACGGCTGCGACAAATCGCGCAGCAATCACAAGGTGATATTGTTCGCTGCCAGCAGGCGCGGGAAATCGTCACTCATCAGGAACGCATATTCGCGTTCGCGCTGGTCGGTCAGGGGATCGAGCGATACCAGCGTGTCGTCGACGAATCCGGGATGACACATCACCAAGCCGCCGTCAGGCAGGCCGCGCAGGAACTGCGCCATCAGCGCGGCGAAGTCGCCCTGCCTGGTGAAATCATAAGCGCCGGCGAAAGCCGGATTGCAGCGGACGCCGGCGCGCGCGCAGCGCTTGCGGAAGGTCGCGCTCAAGGTGTCGAGCAACAGCGCCTTTGGATTGCCGAGCCGTTGCGTCAGCGGCGCATCGCGGCCGCACTGGCGCACCCAGGCCTTTGGTGCGGCTTCCTTCACCGCGTCGAGAAAGGCGTCGCGCACCTGCGGAAAAATCTGCACGTGCTGATGGCCGTCGGCATAGTCCGGCGGGCGACCGAAATGCTGCGCGAAGGCGGCGAGTTGCGCGGCGATCTCGGCGCGGATCATTTCGGGATCGAGCCGGCGCAGCAGCGCGGTGCGCAGCATCGTGCCGAGCGGCAGGAACATGCCGCCGTCGAGCGGACGGAAATGCATCGTCAGTGGCGTGAACGGCGCGGTCAGCGTGGTATGGAGACCGATCGCGCAATCGGGATTGGCAGTCACCGCGTCCTGCAGCGCGTCGATCTCGGTACGGTCGAGCGCTGGTCCCACCACCATCACCGAGGTGGCGTTGATGCGCTTGCGGGTGATGAGGTCGCGGATCGCGCGGTTGACGCCGGGGCTCATGCCGTAATCGTCGGCGCACAGCACGATGCGGCGGGGCGTACCGCTCATTCAGCGGCGTTCCGCGCCGCGGAGTTGTCGGGCGCGCCGGACGCAATGCCGCCGCCGGTGTCTTTCACGCTGTGCTCGGCGACGAAATAGATCGGACGCGCTTTCAACTCGGAGAGGATCTTGCCGACATACTCGCCGAGCACGCCGATCATGATGAGCTGTACGCCGCCGATGGTCATCAGGCCGACGACCAGCGACGGATAGCCAGGCACCGACTCGCCGCTGACCAGCGTTTCCCACAGGATCGACAGGCCGAACAGGAACGCGCCGAATGCGAGCAAGAGGCCGACCAGTGTGGCGAGCCGCAGCGGCGCCACCGAGAACGAGGTCAGGCCTTCGATCGACAGGCCGAGCAGGCGGCTAACGTTGAAAGTGGTGACGCCATGGGCGCGCGGCTCGGGTTCGTAGTCGACACGAATCTGGCGGAAGCCGATCCAGCTTGCGAGACCCTTGAAGAAGCGGTTGCGCTCGGGCAGTTGCTTGAGCGCCGCCGCAGCGCGCGGCGACAGCAGGCGGAAGTCGCCGGCGTCCTCCGGGATTTTCTGGCGCGCGCCCCAGTTGATCAGCGCGTAGAACCCGTGGACCAGCACGCGGCGCAGGATCGATTCATTGTCGCGATGGGCCTTGGCGGTGAACACCACGTCATAGCCGTCGTCGAGCCAGTGGCTGACCAGCTTCTCGACGAGGTCCGGCGAATGCTGGCCGTCGCCGTCCATGAACAGCACCGCGCCGAGGCGGGCGTGATCGAGGCCGGCCATCAGCGCCGCTTCCTTGCCGAAATTGCGCGACAGCGACACCACCTGGACATCGAGCGACGTTGCGGGCAGGCCACGCGCGATGGCAAGCGTATCGTCACGGCTGCCGTCGTCGACGTAAATCACTTCGCAACTCAGGCCGTAACGCTCCTTCAGCTTGTCGGCGAGGGCGGCGATGCGATCATGCAGGCGCGCCAATCCGGCGGCCTCGTTGTAGGCCGGAACGACAATTGACAGGCCCTGCGCGGCGGGCGCCTGCGCATTGTTTGAGAGACTTGAAACGTCGGCGCCGAGCATCATCGGTCGGATTCCAAAGGCTTCATCCGGATCATATGGCATGTGTCATGCGCTGTCGCCACGGATGGCTTTAGCCTTTCGGCCTTACCGCCCCAGGAAGGCCTCAAGTTTGGCGAAAAGCCGGTTCTCGCGATCCATCACGTAGTCGAGGGACGCGACCGAAACGGTATCGGCGCCGTGTTCGCGCAGGAAGCTGCCGAGCGCGTAAAGCTGCGCCGGCGGGCAGTGCAGGGTGACCATGCCCGACGAGGTCGGGCCGCCGAACGGCGACACCACGCCGAACCGGTTGTGGGCCTCGGTGAGCAGCGCCTCGTTGCAGCCGACGAAGCGCGTGCGCACTTCCTTGTACTTCGCGGCGCGGGCGCGGGCGGCGATGTGGTCGAAGATGACGCGCGCAGTTTCCCGGGCTTCGGGAGACCAGTCGGCGTCGCGCGCGGCGACGAGGTTGGCCTGGCTGCGCAGCATGGTGCCGTCGTCGAGCACCTTGAGACCATTGGCGGCGAGCGTCGCGCCGGTGGTGGTGATGTCGACGATCAGTTCTGCCGAACCGGCGGCCGGCGCGCCTTCGGTCGCGCCCGCGCTTTCGACGATGCGATAATCGACGATGCCGTGCGTGCCGAAGAAGTGGCGCGTCAGGTTGATGTATTTGGTGGCAACCCGCATGCGGTGATTGTGCTTGGCGCGGAACGAGGTCGCGACATCGTCGAGGTCGGCCATGGTGCGGACATCGATCCACGCCTGCGGCACCGCGACCACCACATTGGCGCTGCCGAAGCCGAGCGCTTCGATCAGCAGCACGCGTTTATCGGCATCGACGATGCTCTCGCGCACCAGATCCTCGCCGGTGATGCCGAGATGCACCGAGCCGCGCGCAAGCTGCGCCGCGATCTCGCTGGCGGAGAGATAGGCGATCTCGACATTGTCGAGGCCGTTGATGGTGCCGCGATAGTCGCGGACGCCGCCGGCTTTGGCGAGCGTCAGCCCGGCGCGCGCGAAAAACGCGTCGGCGTTTTCTTGCAGGCGGCCCTTGGAGGGAACGGCGAGGACGAATGGCGTGGTCATGCTGCGCTCCCGGATTGCGTGAGCGCTTCGACCCACATCGAGAATCCGACCGCGGGGATCGGCTCGGATGCGCCGAGCCGCGTCAGCAGATTGTCGTAGCGGCCGCCGCCGACCAGCGGCTCCGCGCCGTTGCCCTTGCGGTGCAATTCAAACTCGAAGCCGGTGTAGTAGTCGAGGCCGCGGCCAAACGAGGTCGAGAAGCGGATTGTTTTGGTGTCGATGCCGCGCGCGGCCATGAAGCCGGTGCGGCTTTCGAATTCGTCGATCGCGCCGTTGAGATCGAGCTTGGCGTCGGCGGACAGCCCGCGCAGTTGCGCTGCCGCTTCATCCGGCTCGCCGGCGATGTTGAGGAAGCGTTCGATCATCTGCAGCGCCTCGCGCGGCAGGGCGCCGCCTTTCAGCGTCGATTGCTCGAGGAAACGGTCGGCGATTTCCGCGACGTCGCGGCCGCCGACATTGGTGGCGCCGGCGATCGACATCAGGTCGGTGACCAGCGCCAGGGCGGCCTTGCGGTCGGAGCCGGCGAGCGCGGCGAGCACGCCCTCATATTCGGCGGCGGCCCCGGTGGCGACGGTGAGCTGCGCGAGATCCTGTGCCAGCGAAACCTTGCGGTTGAAATCCTTGATGAGGCGGCGCTTCCACACCGGCATCAGGTCGAGTGCGTCGATCAGCGCCGCGAACAGCGCGACGTCGCCGGTGCGGATATCGACGTCGGCAGCCGTGACGCCGAAGGCGGCGGCGGATTCGAGGCCGAGCGCGAGAATTTCAGCGTCGGCGGCGGCGCGGTCCTGACGGCCGAACGACTCGACGCCGGCCTGGCTGAATTCGCTGGTGCGATCGCCGCGATAGCGGAACACCGGGCCGAGATAGCAGAACCCTGCGGGGCGGCCGGCGCGCAGCGAGGCGAGATAGTCGCGCGCCACCGGGATCGTCAGGTCAGGGCGCAGGCACAGTTCCTCGCCGGTGGCGTCGCTGGTCAGATACAGGCTTTTGCGGATGTCTTCCCCCGAAAGGTCGAGAAATGGCTCGGCCGGTTGCAGGATCGCCGGAGTCACATGGGTGTAGCCGGCCTGCGTCAGCGACAACAGCAAGGCGTCCGCCTTCAAGGCGGCGCCGGTCGCGAGAGGGGCGGCGGTCCTGATCATGGGTGAAAGTCCGTCACGGTTCGGAAAGTCTCAAGAGATGCGGCCCTTTAGCACGGCCTCGGGCGGGTTTCGACCGCCAAGCCGAAAAGGGCTTAACAAGTTTCGATGCAACTTATAATTGTATATTAGCTGTCCCAATCACCCAGAGTGGCCTGAACCACCGCCAGCGCCGCCACCGCCGCAGTATCGGCGCGCAGGATGCGCGGCCCGAGCGACAGCCGGGTGACCGTCGGCTGCTTCAGCAGCAGGGTGCGCTCTTCCTCGGCGAAGCCGCCCTCGGGGCCGATCAGCACGTCGATACCACCGGACCTCGACAGCTTCGTCAGCGCCGCTACCGGGTTGGCGGTGTCGGTGTCCTCGTCGCAGAAGATCAGCCGCCGCGCGCCGTCGCGCTGCGCCAGATACTTTTCCAACGGCAACGGCTCGGCGACCTCGGCGAGCGCGATGATCCCGCACTGCTCGGCGGCCTCGACGACGTTGGCGCGCATCCGTTCGGTATTGACGCGGCTGACCTGGGTGAAGCGGGTGATCACGGGCTGCAGGGCGCAGACGCCCATCTCGACCGCTTTCTGCACCATGTAGTCGAGCCGCGCATGTTTGAGCGGCGCGAAAGCGAGGTGCACATCGGGCAGCATCTGATGCGGCCGCGTCTGTGCGAGAAGGGTCAGCTGATCGGCGCGCTTGCGCCCGGAAATTGCCGCGCGCCACTCGCCGTCACGCCCGTTGAACACCAGGACGGTATCGCCGGCCGCAAGCCGCAGCACGTTGCCGAGATAGTTCGACTGGTTGCGGTCGAGGTCGATGGTCGCGTCGCCGGCGAGCGGCGCATCGACAAACAGGCGCGGGCTGCGGAAATCAGTTGTGCTCAATGGACTGGTCCTCGACGGACTTCTAGCCGAAGCGTTCGGTGCGACCAAATCCGGTGAGGAACACGCGTGCGGACCGCAAATCGGCGAGCCATAACCAAATGCTTATCGCTTTGTGATAGCAGGGATTTTATCATCTGCGTGACGAACCGCCGCGCTGCTGCCTGATTCGCCGGGTTGTTATGCGTGGCACGGAATCGTAAAACCGGCCCAATTTCATTTTGATCGCAAGGTCCAGGCGCGGGAACCGCCGGAGGAAAATCTTGATCGTAGCCCGTTTGATGTCACCGCGTTTCGCTCTGTCGCTCGCCGTCTCAGCGGCTCTGTGGGGCGCGATGTCCGATGCACAGGCTCAGGTGCCGTTCCCGGCTCCGTTGCCTGGCCAGTCCAGCGCGCCGGCGTTCCCGGCGCCATTGCCGGGCGGCCAGGCCGAACCTGCGGCGCCTGCCAATGCGTCGCCGGCGCTCGCGCCAATGAAGCGGCTGGACAACTCACCGACGGCCTTTCCATCGCAAGGTGCCGCGCCAGGCGGCTTTGGTGCCGCGCCGGGCGGCTTCAGCGCTGCGCCCGGTCCCCAGGCCGGCCCGCCACCGGGCGCTGCGAAGTGCCAGGAAGAATTCATGCCGCTGCGCGGCGACGTCGAGAAGCGCATGAAGTCGATCCAGGGCCTTGGCAAACGCAAGGCGCCGGCATCGGAAGCATGCGCGGCGCTGCGTGGCTTGAGCACCGCCGAGACCAAGATGATCAAATACGTTGAGGTCAATGCGCAGAAGTGCGGCATTCCCGAGCAGGCGCACAAGCAGCTCAACGAAAATCACGCCCATACCGCCAAGCTGACCACCCAGGTCTGCAACGTCGCCGCCCAGCAGGCCCAGGCACAGCAGCGTGGCCCTTCGGGTCCGAGCCTGAGCGATGTGCTGGGTTCGCCGTCCTTGCCGGAAGCGCGGCCGGCCAAGCGCGGCGGCGGTTCGACCTTCGACACCCTGAGCGGCAATGTGCTCGCGCGCTGATCGCGGCGCGGCCGCATGTGAGTGCGGTCTCTCATGACAAACGTTACGGCACGCGTCGCGGATTCCACCGGCAACTGGGTCGACACCCTTGCGCCGGTGTGGTCGCGGCCGTATCTGCGGCTGTCGCGATTTGATCGGCCGATCGGCTCGTGGCTGCTGCTGATGCCGTGCTGGTGGTCGGCGGCGCTTGCCGCCGGCGTCGCCCATGACGTGAGCGATCTCTTGCGCGTCGTCGTGCTGTTCTTCATCGGCGCGTTCGTGATGCGCGGGGCCGGCTGCACCTGGAACGACATCACCGATCGCGATCTCGACGGCAAGGTCGAGCGCACCCGCTCGCGGCCGATCCCGGCCGGGCAGGTGACGGTGACGCAGGCCGCGATGTTCCTGGTGGCGCAGGCGCTGGTCGGGCTCGCCGTGCTGGTGCAGTTCAATCGCTTCGCGATCATGACCGGCATCGCGTCGCTGCTGATCGTTGCGATCTATCCGTTCATGAAGCGTATCACCTACTGGCCGCAGGTGGTGCTCGGGCTCGCCTTCTCGTGGGGCGCGCTGATGGGCTTCGCGGTCATCCTCGGGCGCATCGACGCGGCGGCGCTGGTGCTCTACGCCGGTTCGATTTCATGGGTGATCGCCTACGACACGATCTACGCTCATCAGGACACCGAGGATGACGCGCTGATCGGCGTCAAATCGACCGCGCTGCTGTTCGGCGCGCGCACCAAACAGATGCTGACGCTGTTCTACTCTCTCGCGGTGGTGCTGATCGGTAGTGCCCTGTGGCTCGGCGGTGCGGGCTGGCCGGCGTTTGTCGGGCTTGCCGTATTCGCGGCTCATCTGGCGTGGCAGGTCGCGCGCATCGTGATTTCCGATCCGGCGCTGTGCCTGCGGCTGTTCAAGTCGAACCGCGATGCAGGCCTGTTGCTGTTCGCGGGATTGGTGATCGACGCCGTGCTACGCGCGGGGTGAGTTTGCAGCGCGTTGTTTGCGTCCGTCGTTGCCACATCACTCGGTGTCATCACCGGGCTTGTCCCGGTGATCCCGATCAGGCGAGCACGGTACGTCCCTAAGCGGGATGGCCGGAACAAGTCCGGCCATGACAACTGAGAGTCGCCGCCGGGGGACACGCGCCAAACCCAGATATCACGTCCGCGCGATGATCTCGCGTTCGTCGCGATGCACCGTGGCTTCGCCGGAGCGATAACCCGCCTTGCGCCGCATTAAAAATTTCGGGCGCCGCATGCGGATGACGTTGCGCCGCCGCCGGCGCTGCGCCGGTTCGCGGGCTTCGCCGCTTTCGTCCTCGATCTGCGGCAATGCCAGGAGGTCGCTCCACTGCGACCACACATCGTCGATCGCATCATGGTCGGACGACACCAGCAGCGGCACCGACAGTGACGGATCGCGATGCGCCAGCACCAGAGCCTGACCGTTGTCGGTCGAGCGGCAGACGATGCCGAGATATTCGCGAACGCGAATCTGCAGCGTCATGTTCATGCCACGCACCGCGCGGCGCACGACGACACGTTCGCGATCGATTTGAATGTGCCGCATCTCGCCGTCGGCACGACCATCGCGTGCCTGGAAGCTGATGGGCAAGGAAGGGGGGTCGAGCCGCATGTCGCGGCCCGACCCGACGGGTTGCACCCCGCCGACTCCGAATTGACGCCTCACGTTCTTTCTCCCCGCCGGAATTATGTTCCCGGTCGATGCGAGGAGATTGCCAGAGCGCGGTCCGAATCCGCTTAACAAGGCTGGTTAATCGGGTCTTGCGCGGTCTCGTTCGATTCTCATGATTGACGGGAGGTTGTCCGGCATGATTGACGAGACCTTGCCTGCGGGCTGAAATATGTTGTCGGTCGGACGTGTGAAACGCTTGAAGTCAGCGTAAAACAAGCACATCTGATGATTCGGAAAATTCATTTCGAAGTTGAACCAGCATGATCGTTTTGGGACACCGCCGCGCGGCTGTTCCGGTCTTGCTCCAAGCGTCGGGATTTTGTTCGTGATCTCTTCACCAAACGCGCAATCGTCATCTTCGCCGAAATCCGCCACCTCCGATCTGCTCGACCAGAGCGCGCTTGCGACGCTGGCGCAGCGCCTCGTCGACGCGGCGAAAAAGGCCGGCGCGGATGCAGCCGACGCCATCGCGGTGCGCGGCGTGTCGCAGGGCGTGGAGGTCCGCGACGGCCGTGTTGAAGAATCCGAGCGCTCGGAAGGCGACGATGTCGGCCTGCGGGTGTTCGTCGGCAAGCGTCAGGCGGTGGTGTCGACCAACGACATCAGCGGCGACGGCGCAGCGAGATTGGCCGAGCGCGCGGTGGCGATGGCGCGTGTCGCGCCCGATGATGAATTCGTCGGCCTCGCCGATCCGTCGTTGCTGGCGAAACAGTTTCCCGAACTCGATCTGCTCGACCCGCAGATGCCATCGACCGCCGAACTCGAGCGCCGCGCGCAGGACGCCGAAGCCGCCGGTCTCGCGGTGAAGGGCGTTGCGAAATCCGGCGGCGCGTCGGCGTCGTGCGGCATCGGCGGCATGGTGCTGGTGACCAGCACCGGTTTCCACGGCTCTTACCTGCGCTCCAGCCAGGGCGTCTCGATGATGGCGATTGCCGGTGAGGGCACCGGCATGGAGCGCGATTACGATTTTACGTCGGCGATCCACGCATCCGATTTGCGTTCGCCCGCCGAAATCGGCCGCAGCGCTGGTGAGCGCACCATCGCGCGGCTCAATCCGCGCAAGGTCGCGACCTGCCGGGTGCCGGTGGTGTTCGATCCGCGCATCTCGGGCTCGCTGGTCGGCCATCTGGTCGGCGCCGCCAACGGCGCGTCGATTGCGCGCAAGACCAGTTTCCTGAAAGACAAGCTCGGCCAGCAACTGTTCGCCAGTGGCATTCGCATCGTCGACGATCCGCTGCGCGTGCGCGGACTTCGTTCGCAGGCGTTCGATGCCGAGGGCGTTGCGACCAAACGCACCAACATCGTCGATGACGGCGTGCTCACCACCTGGCTGCTCGATTCCGCCACCGCGCGCGAGCTTGGCATGGCAACCACCGGCCATGCCCATCGCGGCGTGTCGTCGTCGCCATCCCCGGGTGCCTACAATCTGCACCTCGAAGCGGGGCACGTGACGCCGAAGGAATTGATCTCGGACATCAAGGAAGGTTTCTACGTCACCGATCTGATCGGCTCCGGCGTTAACGGCGTCACCGGCGATTACAGCCGCGGCGCCGCCGGGTTCTGGATCGATAATGGCGAGATCACCTACGCGGTGAGCGAGGTCACCATCGCTGGCCATCTGTTCGATATCTTCAAGTCGATGAAACCGGCCAACGATCTCGAATTCAAATACGGCGTCAACGTGCCGACCGTGCGCATCGAAGGCCTGACGGTTGCGGGGCGCTGATACGGTGACGGGCGATGCGGCGCTGCTGGCGGACACGGTTCGCGAGGCGGGCGCGCTGGCGTTGCGGCTGTTTCGCACCGATCTCAAGACATGGACCAAGGGCAAATCGTCGCCGGTGTCGGAAGCCGATATCGCGGTCAACGATCTGATCGAGGCGCGACTGACCGGCGCGCGGCCCGATTATGGCTGGCTGTCGGAGGAAAGCGCGGAAAATACCGCAAGGCTCGAACGGCCGCTGACCTGGGTGGTCGATCCGATCGACGGCACGCGCGCTTACCTCAATCACCAGCAGGACTGGTCGGTGAGTGTGGCGCTGGTGAGTGACGGTCTGCCGGTGCTCGGGGCGGTCTATGCGCCGGCGAGTGATGAGTTCTATTTCGCAACCCGCAGTGGCGGCGTCTCCCTCAACAATACCGCGCCGCGCGCGACACCCGGCGCGCTGCTCGATCTTGCCCGCATGGCGGGGCCTAAACCGCTGGTGGAACGTCTTGAATCGGAGGCCACCGGCGAAGCCTCGCATCCCCGGATCGGTTCGCTGGCGCTGCGGTTGTGCCGGGTTGCCGACGGGCGGATCGATGCCGCTTTTGCAGGCGGCCACAGCCGCGATTGGGACCTTGCCGCAGCCGACGTAATCGTGCACGAAGCGGGCGGGAAAATGACCGCGTTGACTGGCGAACCTTTGGTTTATAACCGGGCCGACGTGACGCACGGATTACTGGTGGCCGCGGGGCGCGACCGTCATCAACGCATCGTCGAGTATTTCCGCGATCATCCGGTTTATTATTAAGGGACCGGTTCTTGATGCGGGTGTCTTGATCCGGTGGTTTGATCTGCGCGCTGGTCATTGCTCAGGAAGAATTCCAGGAATCGTTCCATGTCCGATACTGCGCAACAACTGCTTCACCTCGTTGTCGGCGGCGAGCTGATCGACCTCGAGCACAACACTTTCAAGGATCTCGAGAAGGTCGACATCGTCGGCCTGTATCCGAACTACGCGTCGGCCTACGCGGTCTGGAAGGCGAAGGCGCAGCAGTCGGTCGATAACGCCCACATGCGCTATTTCATCGTCCATATTCACCGCCTGCTCGACCCGCAGAACGACGCGAAGCCGCAAAGTTGAAATCCTCGTTGCGAAAACTGAGCCGGGCTGGCTGGGTGCAGCAGACCGCGGGGTTCCTCGCGGCTGAATTCCTGCGCCTGGTGTGGCTGACTAATCGCTTCAGCATGGATCCGCCGGATATCTACGACCGGATCGAGCCGGACATGCCGGTGATCGTCGCGTTCTGGCACGGCCAGCATTTCATGATGCCCTTCCTCAAGCGCGAGAAATACCCGGCCAAGGTGCTGATCTCGCGCCATCGCGACGGCGAGATCAACGCCATCGCCGCCGAGCGGCTGCATGTCGGCACCGTGCGCGGCTCCGGCGACCATGGCGCGGCGTTTCATCGCAAGGGCGGCGTCGGCGCGTTCAAGAACATGGTCCGCGCCCTCGACCAGAAGTTCAACATGGCGCTCACCGCCGACGTGCCGAAGGTGTCACGCAAGGCCGGTCTTGGTATCATCATGTTGGCGCGCGAATCCGGCCGGCCGATCGTTCCCGTGGCGATCGCCACCAGCCGCTTCAAGCGCCTCAACAACTGGGACCGTTCGGTGATTCATCTGCCGTTCGGCCGGGGCGTGATGATGGGCGGCCCCCTGATCCGGGTGCCCGCCGATGCGGACAATGCGGTGATGGAAGTGCTGCGCCAGCAACTCGAGGACGAACTGAACGCGGTGACGCGGCGCGCCTATGCTTATGTCGGCCGTCCGGACGAGGGCCTTCATGCCTAACGCGCTGCCGATCACGCTGCGGATGTACCGGCGGGCTTCGTCGCTGGCGACACCGCTGCTCGGCACGCTGGTCAAGCGCCGGCTCAAACGAGGCAAGGAGGATCCGCAGCGGCTTGGCGAACGGCGCGGCATTAGCAGCGCGCCGCGCCCGCACGGGCCGCTGATCTGGATTCATGGCGCGAGCGTTGGTGAGGTGCTCGCCGCCGCCGGCCTGATCGAGCGGCTGCGCAAGCTCGATGTCCATGTGCTGCTGACCTCGGGCACGGTGACTTCCGCCAATGTCGCGGCGCGGCGCTTTCCGCCCGATGTGATCCATCAATATGTGCCGTTCGACGCGCCTCGGTTCGTCACGCCGTTTCTCCACCACTGGAAGCCCGATCTCGCGCTGTTCATCGAATCCGATCTGTGGCCGAACCTGCTGCTTTCGGCCAGTGAGCGCAGGATTCCGATGGTGCTGATCAACGGCCGCATGTCGCAGCGCTCGTTTCCGCGCTGGCGTCGCGCCTATGGCACGATCTCGACGCTGCTGTCGTGTTTCGATCTGTGCCTCGCGCAGTCCGATACTGACGGCGAACGGTTCTCGGCGCTTGGCTGTCCCAACGTCGTCACCGTCGGTAATCTCAAGCTCGATGTCCCGGCGCCGCCGGCCGATCCGCGCAAGCTCGAACGCCTCAAGGCCGCGACCCAGCGGCGCACCGTGTTCGTCGCGGCCTCGACCCATCCGGGCGAGGAGGAGATCGTGCTCGACGCGCATCGCCGGTTGAGTGCAGGCATTCCGTCACTGCTGACGATCATCGTGCCGCGCCACCCCGATCGCGGTGTGGCCATTGCACGGATGCTGTCCGCGGGCGGGATGCAGGTGTCGCTGCGCTCAGCCGGTGAAGTGCCATCCGCCAACACCGATATCTATGTCGCCGACACCATGGGCGAGCTAGGCCTGTTCTATCGCATCGCGCCGGTGGTGTTCATGGGCGGCTCGCTGATCGAACACGGCGGACAGAATCCGATCGAGCCGATCAAGCTCGGCGCCACCGTCGTGCACGGTCCGCAGGTGTTCAACTTCACCGACATCTATGCCGCGCTCGATGAGATCGGCGGCACCTTCCGCGCCGACGATGGTGAGCATTTCATCAAGCTGCTCTCGTATCTGCTGGTCAACCCGATCGCGCGCCAGCGTGCGGTCGGCGCGGCGGAAGACGTGGTGGGCCGGCTCGGCGGCGCGCTCGACAAGACGGTCAGCGCGCTGGAGCCTTATCTGTTGCAGATGCGGCTGGAGCGCGGCGCTGATGCGTGAACCGTCCTTCTGGTACGGTCCACCGTCGCTTCTGTCGCGTCTGTTGTCGCCATTGGGCGCGCTCTATGGCGCCTTGACCGCGCTGCGCATGCAACGCTCTGGCGCGCGCATCGGCATTCCGGTGATCTGCGTGGGTAACTATCACGTCGGCGGCGCCGGCAAGACGCCGACGACGCTCGTACTCGCGGACATGCTGCGCGCCATGGGCGAGCGGCCGGTGGTAGTGAGTCGCGGCTATGGCGGCGATCTCAAAGGGCCGGTGCGGGTTCATGCCGAACAGCACACGGCTTTGAGTGTCGGCGACGAGCCGCTGATGATGGCGGCATCGGTGCCAGTGATCGTTTCTCACGATCGCGTCGCGGGTGCGGCGATGGCGCGGGAGGATGGCGCGAGCGTGGTGCTGCTCGACGACGGTTTCCAGAATCCGTCGCTGCACAAGGATGCGTCGCTGCTGGTGATCGACGCTGCGCGCGGCATCGGCAACGGCGCGGTGTTTCCGGCGGGGCCGCTGCGTGCGCCGCTCAAACCGCAGATCGCGCGCACCGATGCGCTGATCGTGGTCGGGCAGGGCAGCGCAGCGGACGGCGTGGCGCGCGATGTTGCTGCGCGCGGCGGGCTGGTGCTGCGTGCCACGCTTCAGCCTGATGAGACATCGTTATCCGCCCTGCGCGGCAAGCGCGTGCTGGCGTTCGCCGGCATCGGCGATCCGGCGCGGTTCTTTGCGACGTTGCGCGCGCAGGGCGTTGAGGTCATCGAAGGCCGGGCGTTCGCCGATCATCATCCGTTCACGGCGGACGAGATCGCGCGTCTTGTCGAGGATGCGGCGAAGCAGTCGCTGCAACTGGTCACGACCGAAAAGGACATGGCGCGAATTCGCAGCGATGCGCGACTGCGCGCTTATGTCGGCAGCATCGCGACCCTGCCGGTGACGATGGTGTTCGATGACGCGGTCAAACTGCGCGCGCTGGTGGCGGCGAGACTTGCGGGCACATAACGCATATTCCGAGTCGTCCCGGCGAACGCCGGGACCCATACTCGCTGCGCGTTGTTGGTCTGTCGGGAACTGCGTTTCTTGCTTCAGCAGATGATGCGGTGGTTATGGGTCCCGGCGTTCGCCGGGACGACATCGAATCTGGTACAGCGTTCGGAGTATCAAACCTGACGCACGGCCGGCCGGTTAACCCGCCTTCACGCCGGGAAAATGCCGCGACAGCACGGCCTCCGGCGTGGCGTAGGCTTCCTGATGATCGACGCTCCAGTACTTCAATTCGTCGAGCGGGATGTGCTCGCCGGTGACGGCGCAGGGAACGTACGAGCCCGGCGACAGCACGCGAAAATCGCCGTCGAGATATTCCACCTTGGCTTCGCCGCGCCCCGAGGGGCCGAATTTGTTGAGCACGATAT
>JBIQLC010000007.1:33338-226616 GCA_044464625.1 Afipia sp.
TATTCCACCTTGGCTTCGCCGCGCCCCGAGGGGCCGAATTTGTTGAGCACGATATGGTCCTTGTGAGTTCCCGGGGCGGGCTTGGGGCGTCTGCTGAATATAGGTCCGAAGCGGCGGTTGTGAAACCCTCGATGGGTGTTGCTCTTCGACCATTATAAGTAGGCGAAGACTGAACTGCACACTCCGCGTCGTCCCCGCAGGCGGGGACCCATAACCACCGTATTATCGGCTGAAATGAGGAACGTCGCTCCGGGGAAACCAACCACGCTCAGGGAATATGGGCCCCCGCTTGCGCGGGGACGACATCGAGAATGATTGACGCCCGCGGGGCAAGGACGTCACGCAAGAACTCTAAAACAAATCACCCTGCGCCTTCTTCACGCCGAAATCGGTGGTGCGTTTCGACGGCGCTTTCTGGGCAGGCTTCGGCTTGTCGGTCGGCTGTGGGCCGTCGCCATCGGCGGTTGCATTGACGCGGCCATCGGCAAACTCGATGGCGAGGCGCTGGCCGGGGGCGATCCCTGCGGCGTCGTGCAGCGGGTGGCCGCCCTCGTCGCGCACCAGCGCGAAGCCGCGCGACAGCACGCCCTTGTAGGATAGCGCGGACAGCAACTGATCCATGTGCTTGAGCCGGGTGCGGCGCTGCTCGATGAGCTGGCGGCTGCACCGCTCCGCACCGAGCGCGAGGCGCTCGACGCGCTCGCGGCCGTGCGCGATCTGCTCTTTCAGCGTGCGCACGGTGAGGCGTCCGCTGACGCTGGAGAGCCGTCGATCATAGACATGGGTGTTGGCGCGCAGCGCGCGCGGCAGTTGCGCAGATGCGTTGTCGAGACGCTGGCGCGGAATCGCCAGCAGGTCCTGCAGTTTTGGCAGGGCGCGGGCGGCGCTGCGCAGTTCGGTCCTGCGCGCCTCATGGCCGCGCTGCCAGCAGGCGAAGGAACGCCGCGCCAGCGACGCAACCTCGAGCACCAGCTCGGCGCGCACCGGCACCGCCATTTCGGCAGCGGCGGTCGGCGTCGGCGCGCGCTTGTCGGAGGCGAAATCGATCAGCGTGATGTCGGTCTCGTGGCCGACGGCGGAAATCAGCGGAATGTGGCTGGCCGCCGCGGCGCGCACCACGATTTCCTCGTTGAACGACCACAGGTCTTCCAGCGAGCCGCCACCGCGCGCGACGATCAGGAGATCGGGCTTGGGAATTTTTCCGCCGTCTTCGAGCGCGTTGAAGCCGTCGATGGCGGCGGCGATCTGCTCGGCCGAACCTTCGCCCTGCACCCGCACCGGCCACACCAGCACGCGGCGCGGAAAACGATCGTTGAGCCGATGCAGGATATCGCGGATCACGGCGCCCGTCGGCGAGGTGATGACGCCGATCACTTCTGGCAGCCACGGCAACAGTTGTTTGCGCGCCTCGTCGAACAGGCCTTCGGCGGCGAGCTTCTTCTTGCGCTCTTCCATCAAGGCCATCAGCGCGCCGACGCCGGCAGGCTCGATCGCCTCGATCACGATCTGATATTTCGACGAGCCGGGATAAGTGGTGAGCTTGCCGGTGGCGATGACCTCGAGCCCTTCCTGCGGCTTGAACCGCATCCGGCCGTGCACGCCCTTCCAGATCACCGCCTCGATCTTGGCGCCTTCGTCCTTCAGCGCGAAATAGCAATGGCCTGACGAATGCGGCCCGCGGAAGCCGGATATCTCGCCGCGCACCCGGACATGGCCGTAGGTGTCCTCGACCGTGCGTTTCAGCGCGGAGGACAGCTCGGAAACCGAATATTCCGGCGAATTCAACAGTGTTTCGGCAGCGCGAGCGGGCATCAGGAATCGAATCTGTTGCGAGGGTAAGTCACCATGCTAAACCCTTTTATAGTTGGCACAAACCTCGGTTCAATCCTCGTCCATGAATATCCTCCTTCTCGGCGCCGGCGGGCGCGAACATGCGCTGGCCTGGAAAATCGCGGCCTCGCCGCTGCTGACCAAATTGTGGTGCGCGCCGGGCAACGCCGGCATCGCCCGCGAGGCCGAATGTGTCGCACTCGACATCACCGACCATGCGGCGGTGATCGCGTTCTGCAAGGCCAACAAGGTCGACTTCGTGGTGGTGGGGCCGGAAGCGCCGCTTGCCGCCGGCATCGTCGATGATCTTGCGGGTGCCGGCATCAAGGCGTTCGGCCCGAGCAAGGCGGCGTCGCAGCTGGAAAGCTCGAAGGGCTTCACCAAGGATCTGTGCCGCGACAACAACATCCCGACCGGCGCTTACGAGCGGTTTCGCGATGCCGAGGCGGCCAAGGCCTACATCGCCGCGCGCGGCGCGCCGATCGTGATCAAGGCGGATGGTCTTGCGGCGGGCAAGGGCGTCGTGGTGGCGATGACGCTCGATGAAGCGAACGCCGCGATCGACATGATGCTCGGCGGCGGTTTCGGCGCGGCGGGCGCGGAAGCGGTGGTCGAAGAATTTCTCGAAGGCGAGGAAGCCTCGTTCTTCGTGCTGTGCGACGGCGACAATGCGCTGCCACTTGCCGCAGCTCAAGACCACAAGCGCGCTTATGACGGCGACAAGGGGCCGAACACCGGCGGCATGGGCGCCTATTCGCCTGCGCCGGTGTTCACCGACGCGGTGCGCGAGCGCACCATGGCCGAGATCATCCTGCCGACGCTGCGCGCGATGAAGGCCAAGGGTATGCCTTACAAGGGCGTGCTGTTCGCCGGTCTGATGATTGGCAAGGATGGGCCGAAGCTGATCGAGTTCAACGCGCGCTTCGGCGATCCGGAAACGCAGGTGCTGATGCTGCGCATGATGTCGGACATCGTGCCGGCGCTGCTGGCGTCGGTCGACGGCGAGTTGAAGCATTTCGATCTGCGCTGGTATCCGGATTCGGCGCTCACCGTGGTGATGGCGGCGAAGGGCTATCCCGGCGATTACGCCAAGGGCACGCAGATCAAGGGCCTCGATGCGGCGGCGCAGGTCGAGGGCGTCGAGATTTTTCACGCCGGAACGAAGTCCGATGGCGACAGGATTCTCGCCAATGGCGGGCGCGTTCTCAACGTGACCGCGATGGGCGCGAGTGTCGGCGAAGCGCAGCGCCGCGCCTATGAGGCCATCGACCGCATCGACTGGCCGCAAGGCTTCTGCCGCCGCGACATCGGCTGGCAGGCGGTGAAGCGGGAGAAGGGCGGGGCGTGAACTTTGCCACACGACAGATGTGTCATACGCGGGCTTGACCCGCGTATCCATCGCTTCCGAATTTCCAATGTTTCGATAATTTCAGTCGTCTTGGCTGGGACAAGCCCGGCCATGACGAAGATGAGAGTTGGGCGTGTAATCTACCTACAGACTCGATGTCGTCCCCGCGCAGGCGGGGACCCATAACCACCAAACGTTGTTGGGACGCACGCGCCCTGATTGTGATGTGATCCGCTAAACCGGGGAGTATGGGTCCCCGGCTTTCGCCGGGACGACCATGACGATCTGGACGACGATGGAGAGTGGAGAAGCGCTTATGCCCGATCTCGCCGATCTGTTTCCGAACTTCGCCTCCGAATGGATCAGCACCAAACACGGCCGCATCTTCGCCCGCGTCGGCGGCAAGGGGCCGCCGCTGCTCCTGCTGCACGGCTATCCGCAAACCCATGTGATGTGGCATCGGGTGGCGCCGCAACTCGCGGAAAAGTTCACGCTGATTATTCCCGATCTGCCCGGTTACGGCTGGTCGGATGTGCCCAGGACCGACACCGACCACACGCCGTTCACCAAGCGCGCGATGGCGCAGGCGATGATCGCGGCGATGGAGCAGCTCGGTCATGTGCGCTTCGCGCTGGCCGGGCACGATCGCGGCGGCCGCGTCGCCTATCGCCTGGCGCTCGATCATCCCGGGCGGCTGTCGCAGCTCGCGGTGCTCGATATCCTGCCGACCTACGACTACTGGGCGAAGATGGATCGCGCCATGGCGCTGCGCATCTATCACTGGTCGTTTCTGGCGCAGCCGCATCCCTTGCCGGAAAACCTGATCAAGACCGATTCCGACGCCTACTACACCGCGACGCTGGCAAGCTGGACCGCCCGCCGCTCGCCGGAGGTGTTCGATCCGCGTGCGCTTGCGCACTATCTCACTGCGTTGCGTGATCCGCTGCGCATTCATGCCGCGTGCGAGGATTATCGCGCCGGGGCCTATGCCGATTTTGAGCACGACAAGGCTGATCGCGAAGCTCGCAAGACAATCACCGTGCCGCTGCTGGCGCTGTGGGGCGGCACCGGTCTTGCCTCATCCGGCGCAACGCCGCTCGATGTCTGGAAAAACTGGGCGACCGACGTGCGCGGCAACCCGATCGAAGGCGGGCATTTCCTGCCCGAGGAAAATCCGCAAGGGACCGCGCAGGCGCTGCTCGGCTTCTTCGAGGGAGGATAGTGATGGGGTTGCGGGAGGCGACGCGCGGCGACGTCCGGCGCATGGTCGAACTGCTGGACGACGACGAGATCGCGGCAGGTCGCGAGAAACTCGCCGACATGGCGCCCTATGACGCGGCGTTCGACGCGATCGCGGCCGATCCCAACAATTCGCTCCATGTCTGGGAGGAGGGCGGCAAGGTCGTCGGCTGCCTGCAACTCACGTTTATCCCTGGTTTGTCCTATCAGGGCGCGTGGACCGCGCAGGTCGAGGGCGTGCGGGTCGATCGCGCGCTGCGCGGTTCAGGCATCGGCGCGAAAATGATGGAGGCGGCGGCAGCGCTGTCGCGCACGCGGGGCTGCAAGGTGTTGCAGCTGAAGACCGACAAGCGCCGCGTCCATGCCCATCGGTTTTACGAGCGGCTGGGTTTTGTGAAGTCGCACGAGGGCATGAAGCTGGGGTTGTGAGGCTCTTCTTTCTTCCCGCTCCCCTTGTGGGAGAGGGTGCTGAGCGGCGGAGCCGCGAAGCGGGTGAGGGGGAAATCTCGCGTCGTCGGAACATTCCCCCTCACCCGGCTCGAATTCGCTTTCGCTCATTCTCGCCACCCTCTCCCACAAGGGGAGAGGGAAAAGTCTTCGTTGGATTGAAGGTGGTCGTGTTTAAACCGTCATGCCCGGCCTTGTGCCGGGCATCCACGTCTTGGAATTTTTTAGCGAGGAAAGACGTGGATGGCCGGGTCGAGCCCGGCCATGACGGCAAAAAAATCTACCGCCGCGCTCTGAAAAAATCCCTCAGCATCCCGGCGGCCTCGCTTTCGCCGACGGAGGGATAGACCTCGGGAGCATGGTGGCAGGTGGCTTGAGCGAAAAAGCGCACGCCCGAATCCACGGCGCCGCCCTTGGGATCGGCCGCGCCGTAGTACAGTCGCCGGACCCGCGCGAACGAGATCGCCGCCGCGCACATGGTGCAGGGCTCCAGCGTCACATAGAGATCGCAGTCCACCAGCCGCTCGCTGCCGAGCGCTTCCGCCGCGGCCCGGATGGCGAGGATTTCGGCGTGGGCGGTGGGGTCGCGGTCGGTCAAAGTGCGGTTGCCGGCCGCTGCCAGCACCGCGCCGTCCCGCACGATGACGCAGCCGATCGGCACCTCGCCGGCGCTTTCGGCGGTTTTGGCCTGTTCCAGGGCCAGATCCATGAAAGATCGTGCCGACATCCCGCGTTTCTCGCCTCGTTTCCCGCCAAGAACTCTGTTATGAGAGCGCCTTCAGCAAAGCCGGTTTTGCGTAGCGTGCGCTCTGATGGTTCGGAAGCGCCCTTGCCGCAATCCCATTCGCCCCGGGACCCGACAGGTCCCCTTTAGCCGAGAGACCCTTCATGCCCCGCGATAACGACAAAAACAACGGCCGTCCGCCGCGCCGCGCCGGCGGGGCGGGTGCAGGCGGCAAGGGACGTACGGGTGGCGGCCCTCGCGGGGCGGGGTCGCGCGGTGGCGCAGGGTCGCGCAGCGCTGAACGTCCGGCGCGGTCGTCCGCGCCGCGTGGCGAGAAAAAATTCGGCGAGCGCAAGTTCGGCGACAAGAAGCCGTATGCCGCGCGCTCGGGTGACAAGCCCTACGCCGGCAAGCGCGACAGTTTCCGCAAGGATGGCGAGCGGGGTGCCGCGCGCCCGCGTTTTGATCGCGAGGATCGTCCGCAGCGTGACGACCGTGGTGAGGGCCGCTCCTTCAAGCCGCGCAAGGAATTCGGCGCCCGCAGCGCGGATGCGCGCGGCGGCGAGAAGCGTTCGTTCCGGCCGCGTGAGGATCGTGGCGAAGGCCGCCCGTTCAGGCCTCACGAGGATCGCGGGGATCGTCCGTTTAAACCGCGTGAGGACCGCGGCGGCGACCGCCCGTTCAAGGCGCGCAGCCGTGATGACCGTGCTCCGCGTGAAGATCGTGGCGAGCGGCGGTCCTTCAAGCCGCGTGAGGAGCGTGGAGATCGCCCGTTCCGGGCGCGCAGCGGTGATGATCGTCCGGCGCGCGCGCCACGCCGCGATTTCACCCGTGGCGAAGACCGCAGCAACGACAAGCCGTGGGAGGATCGCAAGCCGCGCGGCCGCGACGACCGTGGCGGAGATCGTCCGCGGTTTTCGCGTGATCGCGACGACCGTGCGCCGCGTGGCGACCGCGCGCCCCGCAACTTCGATCGTCCGCGTGAGGATCGTGAACGCAGCGGCTTCGGTCGTCCGCGTTTCGACAAGCCACGCGAGGAACGTGGTTCGCGTCCCGCCCATCGCACCGAATGGCAGGAGCATCCGCGCAGCGAAGGCCGTGGCCGGTTCTCGCGCGATGATCGTCCGCGCCGCGACAATGAGGACGACAGCAAGATTTTCGCCAAGCGCCCGGCGTTCGGCGGACGCGGCGCCTATCGCGAGCGCAGCGACGATGATCGCCGTGCGCCGCGCGCGGCGGCTCCGGCGAAGACCAAGACCGGCGAGCGTATCGCCAAGGTAGTGGCGCGCGCCGGCGTGTGTTCGCGCCGCGATGCCGAAGAGTGGATCACGCAGGGCCGCGTCGCGGTCAATGGCCGCGTCATCAATTCGCCGGCGCTCGACGTCACCTCGCGCGACGTCATCACCGTGGACGGCCAGCCGCTGCCGGAACGCGAGCGCACGCGGCTGTTCCTCTATCACAAGCCGCGCGGGCTGATGACGACCCACGACGATCCCGAGGGACGTCCGACGGTGTTCGACAATCTGCCCGAAGGCCTGCCGCGCCTGATCTCGATCGGCCGGCTCGACTTCAACACCGAGGGCCTGTTGCTGCTCACCAATGACGGCGGGCTGGCGCGCGCGCTCGAGCATCCCGACACCGGCTGGCTGCGGCGCTATCGCGTCCGCGCCCATGGCGATGTGACGCAGGCGCAGCTCGATCAGCTCAAGAACGGCATCGAGGTCGATGGCGTCAAATACGGCTCGATCGACGCGACGCTGGAGCGTGATCAGGGCGCCAACGTCTGGGTCACCTTTGCGATCCGTGAAGGCAAGAACCGCGAGGTGCGCAACGTGATGGCGCATCTCGGCCTCGAAGTGAATCGCCTGATCCGCATTTCCTACGGGCCGTTCCAGCTCGGCGAGATTGTCGAAGGGCAGGCCGAGGAAGTGAAGAGCCGCGTGCTGCGCGATCAGCTCGGCGAGAAGATCGTGGTGGCGTCCGGCGCGCTGTTCGCCAAGTCGGCGAACGAGGTGAAGGACGAGGCCGAGGCAAAGAAAACCAAACGCTCGGTGGTTGCCGACCGCAAGGGCCGCCGCGTGCTGGTGCAGCGCACCGGCAGCGAGGAAGCGCGCGAGCGCAACGAATATGAATCGAGCGGCTACGGCCCGCCGCGCCGGCCCAAGCGCGGCTATCACGGCAAGCGCGATCTGACGCCGAAGGATTGAAATGCGCGTGGTCGGGGGACGGCTGCGGGGCCGCAATATTGCTTCGCCAGCGACGAACGCGATCCGGCCGACGCAGGATCGCCTGCGCGAGTCGCTGTTCAACATCCTGATGCACTCTTACGGCAATCCGCTTGACGACGCGCGGGTGCTCGATCTGTTCGCCGGCACCGGTGCGCTCGGCATCGAGGCGGTCTCGCGTGGCGCGGCGTTCACACTGTTCGTCGATAACGGCGCGGAGGCGCGGGCTCTGCTGCGCAACAATGTCGAGGCGCTCGGGCTCGGCGGCGTGACGAAAGTCTATCGCCGCGATGCCACCAATCTCGGTCCGTGTCATCCGATGGAGCCGTTCGCGCTGGTGTTCCTCGATCCGCCATACGGGCAGGGACTGGCGCAGCAGGCGCTGGCATCGTTGCGCGAAGGCCGGTGGCTCGCGCTCGATGCGCTGGTGGTGGTCGAGGAATCCAAGGCGGCGGCGTTCGCGGCGCCGGAGGGTTATGACGAACTCGAACGGCGGGCATATGACGACACCGAGTTTGTGTTCTTGAGGGCAGTCGTCAACTCCTGAACTGTCATGCGCGGGCTTGACCCGCGCATCCATCAAGCAATCTCTTTTTCGATGGATTGCCGGGTTAGGCCGGCAATGACGAGTCCTTTGTTTGTCGAGAACGCCGGCCTACGTCTTCGCCTTGCGCCGCTTGGCGGCTGTGGACGCGTTCAGCGCCACCGCGGCGCGGATCAGCGTCTTCAGCGCTTTCTCGTTGATCTTCTCGCCCTCGTGGATATCGATGGCACGGCGCACATTGCCTTCGAGGCTGGCATTGAACAGCCCTGACGGATCATCGAGCGCAGCGCCGTTGGCGAAGGTCAGCTTCACCGCAGCCTTGTAGGTCTCGCCGGTGCAGATGATGCCGTCGTGCTCCCACACCGGAACGCCGCGCATGCCGTTCGACGGCTTTTTCCATTTCACTTCCTCGACGACGTCGGGATCGGCCTGCTTGATGATGGCGCGGACGTGCGCCAGCACTTCGCCGCGCCAGCCGCCGAGATCCTTGATCCGCGCATCGATCAGGCGGGAAGGAGATTCCTCACCCTTCGTTTCCTTTGCGCTGGTCGTCTTTCGCGTCGTCGCTGCTTTCGCCATCGACAGTCCGTTCACATGCGTTCGCCGGGCAATCGGCTGGCCTGCTTCACCCACGCGGTGAACTGGGCGTCGTCGAATTCGTCGTCTTCATGGATGTCGAGATAGCGCACGTCCTTGTGTTTCGACTCGCCGGGAGGAGCGGGCCGCAGCGCCGCGCCGCGGAAGAACGCCACTTTGACGTATTTCGTGAAGCAATGATAGCTGAGGAACCAGCCTTCACCCTCGCCATAGAACGGCGAATTCCATTTGACAGCCTTGCGCACGCCGGGAACGGTGCGCGTGATCAGCGCGTCGAGGTGGCGCCCGACGCCGCGCTTCCAGCCCGGCATCGCCGTGATGTAGGCCTGCACGGGCGCGTCGCCGTCGCCTTTGGCGATCTGCGGATTGCCGCCTGACAGCAGTTTCGGTTTCGCCGCAGTGGTTTTCTTTACAGCCTTCTTCGCGGGCTTCATCCCCGGCTTTGCTGTCTTCGCCGCTGTCTTGGATGTTGTCCGCGCCATGTGCGCTCCTATGCGTCGGCCCGATGTTCGCCGCGTCGCCCGGCGGCGTAGGGTAACACGAACATATAAAGGCCGGAGAACAGCAGCAGGAACAGCAGCGGCAGCGGTGAATAGACGATCCACGCAGGCGGTTGTCCCAGCGCCATGGCGATGAAATTAGCCAGCACGGTCGCCGTGAAAGCGATCGACAGCCAGCGGTGAAGCTGCCGGATCCATTTGTTCCAGTTCAATTAAGCCTCCCTCTGAGAATGATGTGAGGACGTCACGCGGTCTTCGTCAGAACCTGCTCGAGGTTGCCGAGAAACTGCTGCCAGCCGTGCTTCGCGCCGCCATAGGCTTGCTTCTGGTCCGGCCGGAAGCCCGATTGCTCCATGCGCAGATGCGTTCCTGTTGCTGTCGGCGTCAGCGTGAAGGTCACCACGCTGGTCAGGTTGAACGCCGCGTCGTCATGCGCGAAGTCCCACGTATAGGACAACGCCTTGTTCGGCTCGATGGCGAGCACCTTGCAGTCGAGCACGCCGCCCCAGTCGCCGCGCAGATTGAATGTGTGGCCGACCACCGGCTGGAAGTCGTTCTTCATCAGCCATTCCTCGATCAGGTGCGGCTGCGTCAGCGCGCGCCACAGTTTCTCCGGCGGATGCGGAAATTCCCGTTCGACGACGACGGACAGGGTTTCGGTCGCGGTGGCGGTCATTGATCCATCCTTTTGAGCAGGTCTTCGAGATCGTCGAAACGGTTTTGCCAGAAGCCGGCCATCTTGCTGGTCCAGTCGATCAGCGGACTTAAAGCCCCAAGTTGCGCGCTGTAGTGCGTCTGCCGGCCTTCATGGCGATCGCGCACGAGGCCGGCCTGCTTCAGCACCGCGAGATGCTTCGACACCGCGGGCTGCGAGACCTTGGCCCGGGCCGTCAGCGCGCCGACCGTCTGTTCTCCGTCGCGGCACAGTCGCTCGAAGATGGCGCGCCGGGTCGGATCGGCGAGCGTTTTGAAAAGGGTATCGTGAACGGTCGACATCGGAAACCAATAACTGTGTGGTTATTGATAAACGTATAACCGCCTGGATATGGATAAGTCAAGCAGCACGGCATCGTGAATGAGCGATTATTAGGCAATCGGAACGCCGAGGTGCGCCAAATTGAATTCCGGTTGGGTTATCAATTATGCAGGTTTCTCCCTCCCCCTTGTGGGGAGGGTGGCCGGCCGAAGGCCGGTCGGGTGGGGGGACGTGCAGTGCGTGGTGAGTGAAGCCCCACCCCGGTCTCGCTTCGCTCAACCGACCCTCCCCACAAGGGGGAGGGAGAAGAACGCGGCGCGTGTGATGAGATCGAGTTCGTGTTTTGAGGGCTTCCGGTATTCTCTGAATTGTCATGCGCAGGCTTGACCCGCGCATCCATCAACTGATTTTTCAAAGGCGATGGATTGCCGGGTCGAGCCCGGCAATGACAGAAAGAGTCACTACCGTCGCCCGAACAGCTTCTCGATGTCGGCGAGCTTCAGTTCGACATAGGTCGGGCGGCCGTGGTTGCACTGGCCGGAGTTCGGCGTCGCTTCCATTTCGCGCAAGAGCGCGTTCATTTCCTCCGGCTTGAGGATGCGTCCGGCGCGCACAGAGCCGTGGCAGGCCATGGTCGCGGCGACATGGAGCAGCCGCCGCTCCAGCGGAAGCGCCTCGTCCCATTCCGCCATGTGTTCGGACAAATCGCGCAGCAGTCCCGCCGCGTTGGCCTTGCCGAGCAGCGATGGCGTTTCGCGCACCGCCACTGCGCCGGGGCCGAAGGATTCGATGATGAGGCCGAATTTCTCCAGCTCATCGGCGCGCGCGATCAGCTTTTCCACTGTCGCTTCGTCCATCTCGACGATCTCGGGGATCAGGAGCATTTGGCGCTGCACGCCGTCGCGCGCCATCGCTGCTTTGAGCCGCTCGTAGACGATGCGTTCGTGCGCGGCGTGCTGGTCGATCACCACCAGCCCGTCGCGGGTCTGCGACACGATGTAGGTTTCGTGGATTTGCGTGCGCGCCGCGCCGAGCGGGCGATCGAGCAGATCGGGCGTGGGCGCGTCGTTGAAGCGCACATCCGCCGATGGCGCGCCGGTGTCGAACGCCGCCTGCGCGGCTTCCGCGAATACGTTCGACGCGAAAGAGGGCGCAGCGCCGCCGTCAAAATTCGCTGGCGCGTTCGGCGAGCGCTGCCAGTCCCAGCCGCCGCTGAAACCTGAACGTGACAGCGGAGCGTTGGGCCGGAACGCCATGATCGCCGCGCCGCCGGAATTCGCCGCCGTGCGTCGGCCTTCGCGGGCGAGGCCGTCCTTGAGCGCGTGAATGATCAGAGCGCGAACGAGGCCGGCGTTGCGGAAGCGCACCTCGGTCTTGGCCGGATGGACGTTAGCGTCGACCTCCTGGGTGTCGAGCGTCACGAACAGCGCCACCACCGGATGGCGGTCGCGCGGCAGATAGTCGGAATAGGCGGCGCGCACCGCGCCAAGGATGAGCTTGTCGCGCACCGGGCGATTGTTGACGAACAGGTATTGCCCGAGCGCATTGGCTTTGGTCAGCGACGGCGCGGCGGCGAAACCCTCGACGATGACGCCCTCGCGCTCGGATCGCACTTCAATCGCATTGGCGCGAAAATCGGCGCCGAGAATGTCGCCGAGCCGGGTCAGCCGTCCCGGCGCACCCGGCAGCGCCGCCGCCCAGGTCACCGGCGCGCGCTCTTCGCCCGCGAGTGAGAATGCAATGTCCTGCCGCGCCATGGCGAGGCGGCGCACCACCTCGCGGATCGCCTCGGCCTCGGTGCGGTCGGTCTTGAGGAACTTCAGCCGCGCCGGCGTCGCGTAAAACAGGTCGCTGACCTCGACGCGGGTGCCGCTCGACAGCGCTGCCGGCACGATCTCGGATTTGACGCCGCCATCGACGTTGATCGTCCAGGCATGCGGCTCGCTGGCGTGGCGCGTGGTGATGGCGAGCCGCGCCACCGCGCCGATCGAGGGCAGCGCCTCGCCGCGAAACCCGAGCGTGCGGATGCGCAGCAGATCCTCGTCGTCGAGTTTCGAGGTGGCATGACGATCGACCGCCAGCGCGAGATCGCCGCGCGTCATGCCGCCGCCGTCGTCGGTGATGGCGATGCGCCGCCGCCCGCCGCCTTCGGTGAAAATGTCGATGCGCGTGCTGCCTGCATCGATCGCGTTCTCGACCAGTTCCTTGACCGCGCTCGCAGGCCGTTCCACCACTTCGCCGGCGGCGATGCGGTTGACGATCTGTTCGGGGAGTTGGCGGACGGGCATGGATTCCTAGGCGCGATTCGAGAAGCCGCTCAATTTAGCCGGAGTGCGCACCGGCATGAACCCGGGGCAGGCGGGTTTTACCCGCTATTAGCAGGTGTGGCACGCGCCTCATATGCGATCACGATGTGGCGAAGAATTCGCGGAATGACCTCACAATGCGCGAACACTCGTCACACGACGCAGCTTGCATGTGTCCGCGCCGCTCGCCGACTCATTCCGCGACGGGCCGGCTCCATCACGGCAGCGGCGCGCATCACGGAGCCGTCGTCGCGAGAGGCTAAGGAGAACTGCATGAAGCTCATCAAGACATCGGCGATCGCGCTGGCTGCTTCCGCTCTGCTCGCCGGTCCCGTGCTGGCGCAAGGTGTGTCATCCGGTACGCAGACTCGCGGTGGCGCAGCGGTGACCGGCCCGGCCGGAACGTCGGGTGGCGCTCATGTCGGCAGTGATACCCAGACCCGGCCGGGCAGCGCTGGCGTACATTCGGGCGCGAAGGGCACGGTGGGAAGCGGCGCGGCAGGTGCTGCGCGCGGCACAGCCGGTGGCGCGGCAGGTGCCGGCGGCAGCGCGACCGGCGGCGGCATGAAGCGCTGAGGCGCAAATCTGCGGCAAACTCTCGCGCAAGCGGGAGTTTGCTGCATTCCCGATCAGTGCTGCGCGGCGATCAATGCGAACATCGGACGTTCGCGCTCGATAGCGAGGTCAGGGCGCGCGGCAAGCAGCGCTTCGTCCGGTCCCCATTCCTCTACGTGGCGAACGGTGAACCCTGCGCGGATCAGCAGGTTCAGCGTGGTGCCGAGCGTGCGATGATATTTCACCACGCCGTCGGCAAACCAGTTTGTCACCCGCCGTCCTTCATTCTGATAGCCATCGACCGGCCATGTCCGGCGACCATTGGCATCGACGATCCACTCCGGCCGCCCGGATGCCATGAAGATCGGATGCTCGATCGAGAACACGAACCGCGCGCCCGGCGCCAGCGCGCGATGCACGGTGGTAGCCAGCCGGCCGAAATCCTCGACGTAGTGGAACGCCAGCGAACTGTAGATCAGGTCGAACGCAGCCGCCGGAAGGGCGAGACGATCGAGGTCCGCCTGCTTGTAGGTGATGGCGTCATCGCGCGTGTCGGCGCGGGCGCGCGCCAGCATGTTCTCTGAAACGTCGAGGCCGAGGACCGATGCGGCGCCATGTTCGCGCGCCCAGCGGCAGAACCAGCCGAAGCCGCAGCCGAGATCGGCGACGCGCACTCCGGCCATGTCGGGCAGCAGCGCATGCAGCGAGGGCCATTCGGGCGCGCCGGCCAGCCCCTGCACCGAACGATCGAGCTGGCTGTAGCCTGCGAAGAAATCCGGATTGTCGTAGATGTTCTGGGCCATGATGTGTGGTCGCATACCACATCGATGCGACTGACGACACGCCTGGGCCAAATGCGGGCCGCAGGTCTGCTAGTCGTCAAACCGCCCGCCGCGCCGGGCTTTGACGTCGCTGCGGCGCTTCTTGCCTTCCAGCCGGCGCATCTTGGAGCCGAGCGTCGGCCTGGTCGCGCGGCGCGGCTTGGGGCGCTCGGCCGCCTCGCGCAGCAGCGCGGTCAGGCGTTCGATGGCGTCGGCGCGGTTGCGCTCCTGGGTGCGAAATTTCTGGGCGTGAATGACGATCACGCCGTCGCGCGTCATGCGCTGTCCGGCGAGCGTGGCGAGGCGCACGCGCATGTCATCCGGCAATGCCAGCGGCTTGGTGTCGACGCGCAGTTGTGCGGCGGTCGAGAGCTTGTTGACGTTCTGCCCGCCGGGCCCTGAGGCGCGGACGAACTGAATGTCGATGTCGTCGTCGTCGAGGACGATCGTGCGGGTGATCCGCAGCATCTCAGGCACCGGTTCGCGGATTCCCGGACATCGGGAATCAGGGCGCCATCTTACTCGTTTGCCGGGGATTTGCGCGTGGGAGTGGCGTCGCGCCCGGTCGTGTCGGAAGGCGCAGCATTGCCGGATGCGGCGTCCGTCGATGCCGGCGGCTTGTCGGCGGTTTTCGCGGCTTCCTTTGCCACCTTGGCGGCCGCGGCTTTCTCCGCTTCCTGCTCGAACAGCAATCGAAACACCATCGCTGCGCCCGCCTGTTCGTTAGTTCTGCGCTTTGGTCGGCGGCGTGGCCGGCGTGGTTCGGGCGGTCGCCTGCGCAGCTCGGCCGACGCTGACCGACAGAATGCCGTTGCCCCAGATCCGCTTCGCGACGCGCTTGGCGTCATCGAGCGTCACCGCGTCGATGATCGCCGGCCGGCGCTGGATGTAGTCGATGCCGAGGTTGTCGAGCTGATACTGCACCAGCGCGCCGGCGATCTTGGTGGAGGAATCCAGCGACAGCATCTGCGCGCCCTTGAGGTAGGACTTGGCGCCGTCGAGTTCCTGCTGGGTCGGGCCTTGCTCGGCCATCCGCTTCAACTCGCTCGAGATGGTCGCGATCGCTTCGTCGGCCTTGTCGGTGCGGGTCGCGGTGGCGCCCAGGAACTGGTTGGCGTGGTTCATCCACGACAGCGCTTCCGAAATCGAATAGGCAAGGCCGCGCTTTTCGCGGACCTCGTGATAGAGCCGTCCCGACAGCGATCCGCCGCCGAGGATGTGGTTGACGATATAGGCTGCCATGAAATCGGGATCGTCGCGCTTGATGCTCGCGCCGCCGAACATGATCGCGGTCTGCGGCACGTCGAGCGGCAGGAACACCTGCTTCGGCGTCTTGACGAAATCGACGTCGGGCACCGGCGTCAGCTCCGCCTTCGCGGGCAGGTTGCCGAATGCGATGTCGAGCAGCTTGCCGACCTGTTCGGCATTGATATCGCCGACCACCGCGATCTTGACGTTATCGCGCGCGAACACCCGCTTGGTGTAGGCCCTGAGGTCGGCGGCGTCGATCTTCGGCAGGCTTTCGAGCGTGCCGGTCGAGTCATGGGCATAGGGATGGCCGGGATAGGCATTGGCCCAGAATTCGCGATGCGCGATCGAGTTCGGATTGGTCGAGGCTCGCCGCACGATCGAGAGCAACTGCGAGCGAATGCGCCCGGTCGGCTCGTCGTCGAAGCGCGCCGAGGTCAGCGCGAGGCGCAACAGGTCGAAAGCCTCGTCGCTGTTTTCCTTCAGCATTTTCACCGAGCCGCGTACGTAGTCGCGGGTGACGTTGAAATTGAGCTGAATGGCGCGGCGCTCGAGCCGCTCGTGATAGGCCTTGGAATCGAGATCGCCGGCGCCTTCGTCGAGCATGCTGGCGGCGAAATTGGCGACGCCGGGCTTGTCGGCGGGGTCCTGCGCGCTGCCGCCGGTGAAAGCGAACTGGATCGCGACCAGCGGCACGGTCGCATCCTGCACGAACCAGGCCTCGATGCCGCCGGGCGACACCACGCGCTGGATGTTGGTGGCGGCGTGCGCCGGGGTATGCGTCAGGTGCAGGGTGCCGAGAATGGCGGCGACTGCGGCGATGGCGCTGAACGCGGCGCGGCGTGTGAAACGGCGGACGGTCACGAACGTTTCTCCTCGCGCTTGCGCGCTTCATCCTTGATCAGATAGCCGGTCACCGAGCGCTTGGCATCGAGCCAGGTCTTCGCGGCGTCGCTGACCTGTTGCGCGGTAACGGCGCGGATGCGGTCGGGCCAGCTCTGGATATTCTCCACGGTGAGGCCGACGGTGATGGCGCCGCCGTACCAGCGCGCCAGCGTGGTCTGACTGTCGCGGGCATAGACGGATTCGGCGATGAGCTGGGTCTTCACCCGTTCGAGATCCTCGGCCGGGATCGGATTGGTGGCGACGTTCGCGATCACCGCGTCGATCGCATGTTCAAGCTGCGCGAAAGTCACGCCGGGCTTCGGCGAGGCGGTGACGCCGAACTGCGTCGCGTCGATCGATGTGCCCTGGTACCAGGCGCCCGAGCTGACGGCGAGCGGCTTGTCGACCACCAGCGCGCGATAGAGATAGGCGTTGCTGCCGCCGCCAAGCAGCTGCGCCAGCACTTCAAGCGCTTCGCTCTCGCCGTGCGCGGCGGTGATCGCCGACGGTACGAGATAGTAGCGCTGCAGGCTCGGCTGTTCGACGCGCGGATCGGCGAGGGTGACGGTGCGCGGGCCGGCGGGCGGCGGCTCCTGCGGGCGGATGCGCTTGGCGGGGATGTCGTGCTGCGGCGCGATCTTGCCGTAGGTCGCTTCAACGACAGGGCGGATGTCCTGCACGGTGACGTCGCCGGCGATGATCAGCGTTGCGTTGTTCGGCGCATAGAAGCGTTTGTAGAACGCCAGCGCATCCTCGCGGTTGAGCTTCTCGATTTCCGAGCGCCAGCCGATCACCGGGCGGCCATAGGGGCTGTTGAGATACAGCGCCGCCATGATCTGCTCGCCGAGCCGCGCTTCGGGGCTGTTGGCGACGCGCATGTTGTATTCCTCGAGCACCACGTCGCGCTCGGGCAGCACGTTCTCGTCCTTGAGCACAAGGCCGGTCATGCGGTCGGCCTCGAAACCGATCATGGTCTCTAACTTGTCGCGCGGCACGCTCTGGTAATAGGCGGTGTAGTCGCGCGAGGTGAAGGCGTTCTCGTTGCCGCCGGAGCGCACCACGTTTTGCGAGAACTCGCCGGGCGGATGCGCCTTGGTGCCCTTGAACATCAGGTGTTCGAGGAAATGGGCGAGACCGGATTTGCCGGGCGTCTCGTCGGCGGAGCCGACCTTGTACCAGATCATCTGGGTCACCACCGGCGTGCGATGATCGGGAATGACGACGACCTGCAGGCCGTTGTCGAGGGTGAAGGTGCTGGCCTTGCCGGCGGCGGGCGTGTCAGCCAATGCGAAACGGAGCGGCGAAGCGGTGAGGGCAGTGGTCGCCAGCATGGTGCCGAGCACGGCGCGGCGCGAGATAAGGGCGGATGTCATGATCGGCCTGTCGGCTCCATCGGATCGGTGCGCATGATCGCGCGTGGTAAACCGGCGTCATGCTGCGGCCCGATCGCCGCGGCGGTGTCGCATGCGCGAAACAATGATCGCGCCGTGCGCGGGCTCACTGGTCGCCGTATTTGCCCTGCGCCGGATTGTATTCCCGGTTCAGCGGTTTCATCGGGCCGCTGCCATAGGCGAAATTCGACGATGGCGTCTGGTAGCCCTTCGGCGGTTCGGTCAGGGTCTCGCGATCCGGCTCGCCCTTGAACGGTTTGGTCTCGACGGCAGTGCCGCCGAACATCTTGCTGAACATGCCGTTGCTGAAGCCGAGCTGGCTCGGGCTCAGGAGATGGTTGTTGTAGCCGCGCGACTCGTCGGGGCCGGTATCGGCAAGCGTGCGCCGTTTGCGCGACGGCTTGACGTTGAGTTCGCTCGGCGTCAGCGGACGCGCAGCTTCGCGCGGATCGGGCAGCGGCTTGCGGTTGGCTTCGATGGCTTCCTTGCGCGCGATCTCGTCGGGATCCTTCGGCCAGTTCGGCGCCAGCGGCGCGTGCTTCGCTTCCGGCGCCGGCAGCGCATCGACATTGGACGGGATCACCAGCGGCGAACGCTCGCGGTAGTTGATCGAGGAATCCTCGATCGATTTGCCGCCGATGCCGCGCATGATGTTGTGGATCAGGCCCTGCTCGAAGCTTTCTTCGGGCTGCTGGTCGTCGTCCTGGGCGCGTGCGGTGGTGGCCGACACCATCAGGCCGACACCGAGCATCACGGCGAGGAGGCGGGCGGCGCGCAGCCGGTCCTTCCGCAGCATGGGCGATCGGTGGGTCGTGGTTACGCGCATCGCAGTCATCCCGATTTGGTCATTACCGGTGATCGTTCCGGATACAGGCCGGGCCAGAAACCCATAAGAGCCTTGCCCGTTGCAACAGCCTCCCGTCAAGCCGGGCAGGCTTTTCGGGTATTGGGTTGTTATCAGGGCGTTTTTGCGGCGTCCGGCGTTACGAAAGAGTCATACAGCAGGCCGATCACCCCGGCAACGATGGCCACGTCGGCGAGGTTAAACACATACCAGTTGTAGGTTTTTCCGGCGATTTCGGCGTGGAGCAGGGCGAAATCGACCACTGCGCCGTAGAGCAGGCGGTCGATGGCGTTGCCGATCGCCCCGCCGATGATCAGTCCGAGCCCGATCACCGCCAGCCGGCTCTGGGACCGCGCCATCCATGCCGCCAGCAGGATCACCGCGAGCGCCTTGATGGCCAGCAGAACCCATTGACCGAGCTCGCTGGTGCTCTGGAACCAGCCGTAGCTGATGCCGGTATTCCAGGCCAGCACGAGGTCGAAGAACGGGGTGACGCTCACCGCCCCGCGCCGGCCGATCTCGAAGATGTGAAGCAGCCAAAGCTTCGACGCCTGGTCGGCGACGAGGGCCGCAAGGGCCGCAATCAATCCGGAGCGGAACAGGGGGGACATCAGGCCTCGAAGTTCAGGTGATTGTCATGGCCGGGCTTGTCCCGGCCATCTCGCTTAGGAAGGCACAGTGCTCGCTTCTTCCCTCTCCCCTTGTGGGGGAGGGTGCTGAGCGGCGAAGCCGCGAAGCGGGTGAGGGGGAACCTATCCGACTCGCGCGATTCCCCCTCACCCGGCTCGAACTCGCTACGCTCATTCTCGCCACCCTCTCCCACAAGGGGAGAGGGGAAGGAAGAAAGAGATGCTCTACGACGCCATCACAAACGACGTTGTGAAGCCGACTTGAGCACACCGATTGTCACGCCCGCCCCAGCGCCTTCCACTCACGCAACGCCTGCGCGTCGCGCGGAGAGACGTCGGGATACTCGCGGTCCTCGCCCACCGTCGGCAGGATCTTCCACGACCGCGCGCATTTGGTGCCGACCGCCTTCTCGATCACGACGCCGACGCCCAGCACCTCATTGAGACGGAACGCATCCGCCGGCGGCTCCTCGCCGTCGCGCAGCAGATGCAGTTCGGCGTTCGAGGTAATGCACACTTCGGCGAGATCGACGTCGATCAGGTTCGGCGCATAGTCCTTCGACACATAGATGACCGGTGACGCCTCGAGCGAGGAGCCGATGCGCTTGGCGGCGCGTTCGATCTCCAGCGCGCCGGTGACGACGCTGCGCACCGCGCGGATGACGTCCCACTTCTGCGCCAGTGCATCGTTGCGCCAGGCCGGCAGCACGCTCTGGAACAGTTCGAGGTGCACCGACTTGGACTCATTGCCGTAACGCGACAGCCACGCTTCCTCCGCCGTGAACGACAGGATCGGCGCCAACCATGTGACGATGCAGCGGAACAGATAATCGATCACTGTCAGCGACGCCTTGCGCGCCACCGATGACGGCGGATCGCAATACAGCGTGTCCTTGCGGACGTCGAAATAGAACGCCGACAGTTCGGTGTTCATGAAGTTCGCCAGCGTCGCCACCACGGTCTTGTAGTCGAAATCGGCATAGGCCTGGCGCACGATGCCGTCGATCTCGACCAGCTTGTGCAACATCAGCCGCTCGAGTTCGGGCATGTCGTCGGCCTTGACGCGATCGGCATCATGGAAATGCGCGAGGCTGCCGAGCATCCAGCGGATGGTGTTCCTGAGTTTCCGATAGGTCTCGATGGTGTTCTTGAGGATTTCGGGGCCGATGCGCTGGTCGTCGGAATAATCCGTCGCCGCCACCCACAGGCGCAAAATATCCGCGCCCGATTGCGCCATCACCTTCTGCGGCTCGACCGTGTTGCCGAGCGACTTGGACATCTTGCGGCCGTTCTCGTCGAGCGTGAAGCCGTGGGTCAGCACCACGTCATACGGCGCGCCGCCGCGGGTGCCGCAGCTTTCCAAGAGCGAAGAATGAAACCAGCCGCGATGCTGGTCCGAGCCTTCGAGATACATCACGGTATCTTCGCCGCCATCGACCTTGCGCTTGATGCCGGCGAGGCCCGGGAAATGTTTCGGGTCTTCGAGCACGAAAGCGTGGGTCGAACCGGAATCGAACCAGACGTCGCAAACGTCGTCGACCTTGCTCCAGTCCTCATTGGCCCGCGAGCCAAGGAAACGTTCGCGCGCGCCTTCGGCGTACCACGCGTCGGCGCCCTCGACCTCGAAGGCATCGGCGATGCGCTTGTTCACCGCGTCGTCCTGCAGGATCTCCGCGGAGCCGTCGCCCTTCTCACGCACAAACACGGTGATCGGCACGCCCCAGGCGCGCTGGCGCGAGATCACCCAGTCGGGCCGGCCGGCGATCATGCCGGTGATGCGGTTCTGCCCTTGCTCCGGCACCCAGCGCGTCACCTTGATCGCCTGCAAGGCGCGGGCGCGCAGCGTGTCGCCGGACTTGGCCTTGCCGTGATCGGCAATGTCCTTATCCATCGCGATGAACCATTGCGGCGTGTTGCGGAAGATCACCGGCTTCTTGGAACGCCACGAGTGCGGATACTGGTGCTTGAGGCGGCCGCGCGCGAGCAGCATGCCGCGTTCGACCAGCGCCTTGATGACGCTCTCGTTGGCGTCGCCCTTTTCGCCCTTGTCGGTGATGACGCGGCGTCCGGTGAAGCCCGGGGCCTGCGCGGTCAGGGCGCCGTCGGCATCGACGGTGTAGGGGATCGCACTCGAGATGCCACGCGCTTCGAGATCGCGCGCATTGTGCATCCAGATGTCGAAGTCCTCGCGGCCGTGGCCCGGCGCGGTGTGGACGAAGCCGGTGCCGGTGTCGTCGGTGACGTGATCGCCGGGCAGCAGCGGCACGGTGAATTCGTAGCCGCCCTCAAAGCCTTTCAGCGGATGGCTGCACTCGATCGCATCGAGAATGTCGGCGGACACGTCGCCAACCTTTTCGAACGCGGCGACGCGCGCCTGCTTGAACACGTCGGCGGCGAGATTGTCGGCGAGGATCAGCAGGTCGCCGGTCTTGGCCCAGTTGTCGGCGGGCGCATCGGTGACCTTGTAGAGTCCGTAGGCGATCTTCGGCGAGAAACTGATGGCGCGGTTGCCGGGCAGCGTCCATGGCGTGGTGGTCCAGATCACCACCGATGCATGGGCGAGGCGGCCGTGCGCGGCGTTGACCGGGAATTTCACCCACACGGTATCCGAGGTGTGATCCTCGTATTCGACCTCGGCTTCGGCGAGCGCGGTCTTTTCGACCACGCTCCACATCACCGGCTTGGAGCCGCGATAGAGCGTGCCGTTGGCGGCGAACTTCATCAGCTCGCGCGCGATCTGCGCTTCCGCCGGATAGCTCATGGTGGTGTAGGGATGATCCCAGTCGCCGATCACGCCGAGGCGCTTGAATTCCTCGCGCTGGACGTTGAGCCAGTGCTCGGCATAGGCGCGGCATTCGCGGCGGAAGGCGAGCATGGCGGCGGAGTTCTTCAGGTCCGGCTTCTGCTTGCCCTTGGAGCGATAGTTCTCTTCCTCGATCTTCCATTCGATCGGCAGGCCGTGGCAGTCCCAGCCCGGCACGTAGTTGGAATCGTGGCCGAGCATCTGCTGGCTCTTGGTCACGAGGTCCTTGAGGATCTTGTTCAGCGCGTGGCCGATATGGATGTTGCCGTTGGCATAGGGCGGGCCGTCGTGCAGCACGAATTTCGGCCGCCCCTTCGCGGTCGCGCGCAACTGGCCGTAAAGGCCGGTCTCGTTCCAGCGCGCGAGGATTTTCGGCTCCTGCTGGGGCAGGCCGGCGCGCATCGGGAAATCGGTCTGCGGCAGGTAAAGGGTCTTGGAATAGTCGGGGGCGTCGGGCTTTTGCGTCGTGTCGGACATAGAAACTCTGGCTAGCTGGATGGCGCTGAAACGCGATGGGTCGCGATGAAACGAAAAACGTCCCGGTCTTGCGCCGAGCCAAAGCTCAGGCGGAAGCCGGGCCGCTAATGCTGTTGATGGAGCGCCATGCGGACATGCGGCCTTCAATAGCAGGCGGTTGCCCAATCGCAAAGCGCCGGATGGGCGGAAAGTGGGGCATTTCAGGCCGTTATCCTGATTGTGTGGCCGCGAAGTGTGCCCCGGATGCAGTGCGGCGCGTAGTGCCGCACTGCTGATCCGGGGCCGTTCCACGCTCAGAGTTTGCGACGGTCCCGGTTCTGCGAAGCAGCGTTACACGCTGCATCGCGCCCGGGACACGGTGGCCTCATCCTTCGAGACGCGGGCTGCGCCTGCTCCTCCGGATGAGGAGGTGGGCGGACTTACTGCCTCTTTCCCTCTCCCCTTGTGGGAGAGGGTGCTGAGCGGCGAAGCCGCGAAGCGGGTGAGGGGGAATCTCGCATCCTCGGGACATTCCCCCTCACCCGGCGCGATCTCGTTTCACTCGATCTCGCCACCCTCTCCCACAAGGGGAGAGGGGAAGAAATGCTCAACCCCTCGTCCCGATCACCCGCGCTGGATTGCCGGCCACGGTCGCTCCCGCCGGCACATCGCGCGTCACCACGCTGCCTGCTCCGACCACCGCGCCGTCGCCGATGGTGACGCCGGGAAGAATGAGGCTGCCGCCGCCGATCCAGACGTCGCTGCCGATGTGCACCGGGCGGCCGAATTCGAGGCCGCTGCGCCGTGTCGCCGCATCGCGCGGATGATCGGCGGCGTAGATCTGCACCGCCGGACCGATCTGGGTGCGATCGCCGATGGTGACCTCGACGACGTCGAGGATGACGCAGTTGAAATTCAGGAACACGCCGTCGCCGAGGTGGATGTTGGTGCCGTAATCGCAGAAGAACGGCGGCCGGATCAGCACGTTCGCGCCCACGGCGCCGAATTGCTCAGCGAGCAGGGCACGCAACACCTCGGGCGCCGAACCCGCCGCGGCGTTGTAGCGCGCGAGCCACCGCGCCGCCGCGGCTTGATCCGCGATGATCTCGGGATCGTCGGGGCGATAGAATTCACCCGCGAGCATTTTCTCCTTCTCGGTCCCGATCATCCCACCCTGCCGAGCTTCGGAAACGCATCGGGCGCTGCCGCCAGCGCCGCCCGCGCCTTCGCGCTGTCGTCATCCATCTGCTTGATCAGCGCATCGAGCGAGTCGAATTTCTCCTCGTCGCGGATGAAGGCAATGAAGGCGACGTCGAGCCGTTCGCCGTAGAGATCGCCCTTGAAATCGAACAGGAACACTTCGAGCAGCGGCGCGCCGTTGTCGAAGGTCGGGCGACGGCCGAAGCTCGCGACACCGTCGATCCGGGTGTCGTCGGCGCGCGCGGCGCGCACCGCGTAGATGCCGTGGCGCAGCCCGCAGGCGGGATCAAGCCGGATGTTGGCGGTGGGATAGCCGAGATCGCGGCCGCGCTTCTCGCCATGGACCACTTCGCCGGAGACGAACCACGGCGTGCCGAGCAGGGCGGTGGCTTCGTCGATCAGGCCCTGGCCGAGCGCGTTGCGGATTTCGGTCGAGGACACGCTCATGCCGTCGGCATCGACATGGGGCTGGATGTGGACGCCGAAGCCGAGCTCCTTGCCCTTCTCCGCGAGCAGCGCCGGCGAGCCGGTGCGGCCCTTGCCGAAATGGAAGTCGTAGCCGACCGAGACGCCGGTGATGCCGAGGCGGCCGATCAGGTCGTGGTTAATGAAATCCATCGCCGTGGTGCGGGCGCGGGCGGCGTCGAAGGTCATCACCACCGCGCCGGCGAGCCCGGTCGCGGCCAGGAGGCGCAGCTTGTCGTCGAGCGAGGTCAGCTTGAACTGCGGAGTGTTGGGGCTGAAGAACGAGCGCGGATGCGGCTCGAAGGTGACCGCCAGCGCCGGGCGGCCGTCCTTGCGCGCCATGTCGAGCGCCGCGTTGATGACCGCGCGATGGCCGAGGTGAACGCCGTCGAAATTGCCCAATGCGACCACGGCGCCGCGCGGAATCGCATCTGGCGGGGTGTCATCGCGGATTACGGTAAACGAAGATGTCATGCGTGGAAAATGGCTTGCCAACAGGTCCGGGAAACGACGTGACGGCGTGCGGCTGCGGAAGTCAAGCCGCAGCTTGGCATGGTCCGGCCCCGAAACATTCATGTTGAGGAAGCCGATTAACTGGCTGTTTAAGCGCCGCTGCTACCTGTTTCGGCACCCTCGGGAGCAGAAGCTGCCCCCCCAAGGGGCTGGGACTTAAGGCGCGACATATCAGTTTTTTGAGGAGCGCTCGCCGAAAGCGAAGCGCAAAGGGGAAATGCGATGGCGATGGATCTCTCGATGCCGGTTCTCGTGGTGGACGACTACAACACCATGATCCGCATCATCCGCAATCTTCTCAAGCAGCTTGGTTTCGAGAACATCGACGACGCCAGCGACGGTTCGGCGGCGCTCAACAAGATGCGCACCAAGAAATACGGCCTGGTGATCTCCGACTGGAACATGGAGCCGATGACCGGCTACGACCTGCTCAAGGAAGTGCGCAGCGATCCCAACCTCGCCACCACGCCCTTCATCATGATCACCGCGGAATCGAAGACCGAGAACGTCATCGCCGCCAAGAAGGCCGGCGTGAACAACTACATCGTCAAGCCGTTCAATGCCGCGACGCTGAAGACCAAGATCGAGGCCGTGTTCCCCGATCACGCGCCGGCGTAAGCGCGACGATCCTTCCGAGTTTTTTTCAAACGCCCGGCTCCGCGCCGGGCGTTTTGGTTTTTGGGAGTGTGTTGAATCCCTCCCCCTTGTGGGGAGGGTCGGCCGAGCGAAGTGGAGGCCGGGGTGGGGGTGAGCTCTCGATGTGGAATGCCCCCACCCGGTGCATTGTTCGCTCCGCTCTCAATGCACCACCCTCCCCACAAGGGGAGAGGGGAAGGAAGGGAACGCCGCGCCGAGAGATCGCACTGGCGAACCCAGTCAACTCACCACTTCACACTGTGCATCAGCACCTTCGGCGGCTTGGCCTCGCCGAACAGACGCCGCACCTGGAAATCGTCGGCGTAATCGACGCCGTCGAATTCGGCGGCGTGGATGCCGCGGGTGACGAACACGCAATCGAGTCCCATGGTGTTGGCGCCGGTGAGATCGGTGCGCACCGAGTCGCCGATCGCCAGCATGCGATTGCGTGGCGTCGGGCCGCCGCGCGTGGCCGCAGCAAGCTCCATCGCGCGCTCATAGGCCGGCGGATGCGGCTTGCCGTAGAAGATCACGTCGCCGCCAAGCTCGCGATAGAGTTCGGCAATAGCGCCGGCGCAGGTGATGAGACGATCGCCGCGCTCGACCACGATGTCGGGATTGGCGCAGATGAAGGTGAGGCCGCGATCGCGCGCCTTGACCATCATGTCGCGATAGTCTTCTTCGGTCTCGACTTCGTCGTTCACCGGGCCGGTGCAGACGATGTAGTCGGCGCTTTCCAGCGGCGCGAATTTCACGTCGAGCCCGCGATAGATCGGAACGTCGCGGTCGGGGCCGATCTGGCACACGGTCTGGTCGAGCCGCGCGGCGACATAGTTGCGCGCGAGATCGCCGGAGGAGACGATGGCGTCGTAGGTCTCGTCGGAGATGTTCATGCGGCGCAACTGGCGTTGCACCGAGTCGGCCGGGCGCGGCGCGTTGGTCAGCATGACCACGGTGCCGCCCTGTTCGCGGAAACTCTGCAGCGCGTGGCAGGCTTCGGGGAAGCTCTTGAGGCCGTCATGGATGACGCCCCAGATGTCGCTGATGATGACATCAACGCCGTGCGTGAGCTCACGCAGGTTGTCGACGAACTTCAAGGTGGTCATTAGCGGAGGAACCAGTCAGCTTTGGGCGGCGCGGCGGATCAGCGCGGCGTTGCCGGTCAGGCGGCCGGCATCCGCGGTGGCGTTGTGCGCGCCCGATACCACGCCCCGCGCCGGCGTGGAAGCGGTTGCCGGTGCCGTGGCGGTTCCCTGTGGGACCGGGGCCGTGGCCTCGGGGCGCAGCGGACGCGGCGCTGAGAACAGGAAGCCCTGGCCGAGGCGGACGTCGTAGTCGAGCAGATCGACCACCGCGCGCTCGCCCTCGATCTTCTCGGCGATCAATTCGATGCCGAAGCGTCGCAAGAGGTTGCACAGATCGGCGGCGTGGATGTCGGCGGCAGCTGGCTGCGGTTCGAGCAGCAGCTTCGCCGGCACCTTGAGGAAGCCGACGCCGCGATCGGACAGGTCGCGGCCATCGATGCGCAGGTCGCTGACATTGTCGATCGAGAAGCGGTAGCCGAGTTGCGCGAGTTTGCCGAGGTGTTCGCTCTGCAGCGGGCCGAGATGGCGGAAAGTGTCTTGCTTGAATTCGAGGATCAGCGACGGCGCGAGCACGCGGTTGGTCTCGAGGAAATCGAGACACTGCGCGAACACCTGCGCGTTGCCGAGCGTCGCCGCGGAGATGTTGCAGAACACGCCGACATCCTTGCTGCGGACCATCAGGCGGCGCAGCACCTGCACGCAGCGGAACAGGATCATGAAATCGATCTGTCCCATCAGCCCGGCGGATTCGGCGGGGCCGATGAAATCGGCGGCAGGCAGGATCGTGTCGCTCTCGTCGCGCAGCCGCGACACCGCCTCGTAGAAGCGCACCTTGCGCTGGGGCAGGGTCACCATCGGCTGCAGATACAGGTCGATACGGTTGGCGGCGATCGCGGTCTTCACCGCGGCGACGATCTGCGCGTCGCTGGCGCCGGCCGGCGGCATGATCGGATCGGGTTGATGCCGCGCCGGCATCGGCTCGCCGGCATCATGCGCAATCTCCGTCGCCGCTTCGGCCTGCCGCTGAACGGTCACAATGTCCGCATGGACGGAGGGTGGCGGAGATGCGGCGGAGTCCAGCGCCCCGGACAGCAGCGCGTCATGGGCGGCAAGCTGGTCGGCAAGGTGTTTGACCAGCAGGCCGAGTTCGCCGATCTCGCCGGTCAACGTGCGGATCCTGTCCTGCCCGGCGGATTCCGCGATGGCGTTGAGCCGGTTTTCGAGGGCGCCGAGACGGCGGCCGTATTCGGTGACCTGGCGAGCGAGGTCGGCGGTGCCGCGCGACAGATCGGCGATCTGGTTGCCGACATTGGCGCGATCACGCAGCCGCAGCGCCACGGCGTTGTAGAGGATGAGGAAGGTCAGCGCCGCCAGCGCGATCAGGCCCGATTCCTGGACGCTCAACCCCACCACCGAATACAGGATGAGACCGAGCGAAGCTGCGATCAGCACCATGCAGATGGCGATGAAAATCGTCGATATGCGAATCATCCAGTCGGTCCAGCCCCAAGTAGCGGACAGACTAGCATCAATCGCTGATTCGGGGCGAAGCCGGGCCTGTGGATGGATTGGAAGGCCGGCGCAGGTTCCAACCCTCTCCCGCGCGGGAGAGGGTTGGAGAAGTCGTTACGCCACGGCGCGGATCACCTTGGCGACCTTCTCGACCATCTCGCCGATCTGCGCCTCGCTGATGATCAGCGGCGGGGTGAGGCAGATGGTGTCGCCGGCAACGCGCACCATGAGATCATGGTCGTGGAACGCGCTGTCGAGCGCGGCATAGCCGCGTGCGCCCACGCCATCCTTGCTCGGCGCGAGGTCGATGCCGACCACGAGGCCGACGGTACGGATATCGACGACGTTCGGTTCCTTGCGCAGGGCCATCACCGCGTCGGCCCACTTCGGCTCCAGTGCGCGGGCGCGCTCGAACAGGCCTTCCTCGCGGTAGAGATCGAGGGTGGCGACGCCCGCCGCGCAGGCCAGCGGATGGGCCGAATAGGTGTAGCCGTGGAATAGTTCGACCGCGTTGTCCGGACCCTTCATGAAGGAGTCGTGGACCTCGTTGCGAACCACGACGCCGCCCATCGGCACCGCGCCGTTGGTGACGCCCTTGGCGAAGGTGATCATGTCAGGCATCACGCCGTAACGCTCGGCGGCGAACGCGTAACCGAGGCGGCCATAGCCGGTGATGACTTCGTCGAAGATCAGCAGGATGCCGTGCTTGTCGCAGATCGCGCGCAGCTTCTGCAGGTAGCCCTTCGGCGTCACGATGACGCCGGTCGAACCGGCCATCGGCTCGACGATGACGGCGGCGATGGTGTTCGGGCCATGGAGGCCGACGATACGCTCGAGTTCATCGGCAAGGTGCGCGCCCCATTCCGGTTCGCCCTTGGAGAACGCCATCTTCTCGCGATCGTAGGTTGTCGGCAGGTGATCGACGCCGGTCAGCAGCGAGCCGAACATCTTGCGGTTGTTGACCATGCCGCCGACCGAAATGCCGCCGAAGCCGACGCCGTGATAGCCGCGCTCGCGGCCGATCAGGCGGGTGCGGCCGGCATCGCCGCGGCCATTGTGATAGGCGAGGGCGATCTTCAGCGCGGTGTCGACCGCTTCCGATCCGGAGTTGCAGAAGAACACGTGATCGAGGTTCTTCGGCGCCAGCGCCGCGATGCGGCTGGCGAGTTCGAACGCCTTCGGATGACCGAACTGGAACGGCGGCGCATAGTCGATGGTCGCGGCCTGTTTCTGGATCGCCTCGGTGATCGTTGGACGGTTGTGGCCGGCGTTGGTGCACCACATGCCCGATGCGCCGTCGAGAATCTTGCGACCGTCCGACGTGATGTAGTGCATGCCCTCGGCGCCCGCGAGCATGCGCGGCGCACGCTTGAACGAGCGGTTGGCAGTGAACGGCATCCAGTAGGCGGCAAGATCGTTGGGGGAGGCGACGGGTGGACGGGGGTGCTGAATATTCAAGGCGGTTTCCTTCCGGCAAAGGAGATTGCAGGGCGGGGCGACCCTATCAGTTTCGAACCGGGACCGGAACGGATGAGTGCTATCCAGTCGCCGGTAAGTGAAACTCCCGAGCACGCTCTACATACATACTACCAAAAATAGAATATCGAGTTCAATTGCTCTTAATGGTTGTGTGTTGGACTGGGTGCATGATCACAGCCCGGTTCAGCATCGCGCTCCAGGAGTTTCGTTGCGCGCGCAGCGGCGCATCGGCCGTCGAGTTCGCACTGATCCTGCCGGTATTTCTCGCCATCGTGTTTGGCATCGTCGTGTTCGGCTCGTATCTCGCGGTGGTCCATGGCGTGCAGCAGCTTGCCGCTGAAGCGGCGCGGTCCTCGGTCGCAGGGCTCAGCGAAAGCGAGCGCAGCAAGCTTGCAAACGACTACGTCACCGAGAACGCCGGCGCCTACATCCTGATCGATCCGTCGCACCTCACCGTCGATGCGGTGACCTCGGTGTCGGACGCCAACGTGTTCACGGTGACCGTGCGCTACGACGCCTCCGACATGTTCATCTACTCGCTGCCGTCGTTCGTGCCGTCGCCGCCGTCGACCGTCGAGCGCGCAGCAGCAATCCCGCGCGGAGGGTATTGAGCATGGGTCGTATCCTTCGCCATTTCCTTTCGGATCAGCGCGGCAACATCGCGATCATGGGCGCGGGATGCCTTCTGCTGGTGGTTGCAATGGCGGCATTCGGCGTCGATGTCGGCACCATCTTCGCCGACAAGAGGCGGACTCAGAGCGCCGCCGATCTTGCCGCCATCGTCGCTGCGAGCGATCTGTCCCATGCCCAACGCGCCGCTGCGGCGACGGTGGTCAAAAACAACTATCCGCCGGACTCGCTTGTGGCTGTGGAGCCCGGCGTCTACGTGGCGGATGGCTCGCTGTCGCCCGCGCTACGCTTCACACCGGCGAAAACGCCGGCCAATGCGGTGCGTGTGACGCTGAAAACAAAAACGCCGCTGTATTTCGGCAAGGTGCTGACCGGCTCGTCGAGTTTCGATCTCCACGCCAGCGCGATTGCCGCGACCACGCAGATGGCGAGCTTCGCGATCGGGTCGCGGCTGGTCTCGGTCAACGGCGGATTGCTCAACGCGCTGTTGGGCGGGTTGCTCGGCACCTCCCTGTCGCTGACAGCGATGGACTACCAGGCGCTGCTCGATGCGAAGATCGACATGTTCGCATTCCTGTCGGCGCTGGCGACGCGCGCCGATCTGACCGGCGTCAGCTATGACGCGCTGCTCGCTTCCAACCTCAAGCTCACCGATGTGATCGCTGCCTTGCAGGCGACGGCAGATACAAGCAGCGCAGCGACGGCGGCACTGTCGAGCGTCGCGTCGGCGCTCGCGGGTACAAGTACGAAGATCGCGCTGAGCGCGCTGTTTGGCGCGGGGCCCTACGGCAAGCTCACGGTAGGCGAGCAGCCGAAAGCTGCAGTGACCGCTTCGGCGCTCGATCTGTTGTCGGCGATGGGACAGATTGCCAACGGCGCGCATCAGATCGCTGCCGCTGTCAATCTCGGCCTGCCGGGGATCGCCGCGGTGACGCTCACCGCGACCGTCGGCGAACGACCCGTGGGCACGAGCTGGATCACGGTGGGGACGCAGGGCGCGAGCGTGCACACGGCGCAGACCCGCGTGCTGCTTCAAATCAAGCTGATCGGCACCGGCACGGTGTCGGTGGTCAATTTGCCGGTCTATGTCGAGATCGCGGCCGGCACCGCGACACTCGATGCGGTGGCTTGCGGCTATCCCGATATCGGCACGTCGACGGTGCGGCTCGGCGTGTCGCCGGGCATCGTCGATGCCTGGGTCGGCAACGTGACGACGGCCGATCTCAACAATTTCACCACCAAGCCCAATCCGGGCGCGGCGACCTTGGTCGATCTCGGGGCGGTGAAGGTGACGGGCCGCGCCCATGCGACGATGGCCAACACCGCTCCGACGCCGGTCACCTTCAACTACGCGGATGTTCAGGCGCAGACCCGCAAAACCGTGACCACGACCTCGTTCACGTCGTCGCTGACCGGGAGCCTGCTTGGCGATCTGCAACTCGCGGTGCAGCTTGGTCCGCTCGCGCTGCCGGTCCCCGGCCTTGCGCCGCTGGTGCTGTCGATCATCGGCGGCGCGACGCATTCGGTCGATGCGCTGCTGGCGAGCGTCCTGCAAACGCTGGGCGTCGGCCTCGGGCAGGCAGATGTCTGGGTGACGGGCGTTCGGTGTGACGGCGCTGTGCTGGTGAATTAGGGCGCAAGTTCTTCTCTTCCCCTCTCCCCTTGTGGGAGAGGGTGGCGAAAATCGAGCAAAGCGAGATTGAGCCGGGTGAGGGGCGGGAGCAAATTCGGAGTTCTACCCCCTCACCCGCCCTCGCTCGCTCGGGTACCCTCTCCCACAAGGGGAGAGGGGAAGGGCGCAGCTTGCCCGCCTCCGCGTCGGCTGATAACCCGTTGTATCATTTGTAATGTGACGTCGCCTTACACCGCGATACATCGAGAAGCATGTCCGATAAGAAACCCAAAAAGCCGCAGAAACTCAAAGCCCGCCTGCCGCGCGGACTGGTCGATCGCACGCCCGCCGAGATCGCCGCGACGCGCGCGATGGTCGAGAAAATCCGCGCCGTCTACGAACGCTACGGTTTCGAGCCGGTCGAGACGCCGGCGATGGAATACACCGACGCGCTCGGCAAGTTCCTGCCCGATCAGGACCGACCCAACGAAGGCGTGTTCTCGTTCCAGGACGATGACGAGCAGTGGATATCGCTGCGCTACGATCTCACCGCTCCGCTGGCGCGCTACGTCGCCGAGAATTTCGACACGCTGCCGAAGCCCTATCGCTCCTATCGTCACGGCTACGTCTATCGCAACGAGAAGCCGGGGCCGGGGCGCTTCCGTCAGTTCATGCAGTTCGATGCCGACACGGTGGGCAGCGCATCGCCCGCCGCCGATGCCGAGATGTGCATGATGGCCGCCGATACCATGGAAGCGCTCGGCATTCCGCGCGGCTCCTATGTGGTGAAGGTCAACAACCGCAAGGTGCTTGATGGTGTTCTGGAGAGCATCAACCTTGGCGACGAAGAGAATGCAGGCCGTCGTCTGACCGTGTTGCGCGCGATCGACAAGCTCGACAAGTTTGGTGTCGAAGGCGTGCGTCTATTGCTCGGCGAAGGCCGCAAGGACGAGAGCGGCGATTTCACCAAAGGCGCAGGGCTAAATGCTGAGCAGAGCGCGATCGTGCTCGAAAGCCTCAACGCTGACAGTGCGGATTCCGCCACGTCGAAACTGTCCGAAAGCGACGCTTATCGTCAGGGGCGCGCTGAACTCGATGAGATCGGCAAGCTGATCGCTGCCGCCGGCTATCAGGCCGACCGCATCAAGATCGATCCCTCCGTCGTGCGCGGCCTCGAATACTACACCGGCCCGGTCTACGAAGTTGAACTGCTGCTCGACACGAAGGATGAGAAGGGCCGCCCGGTTCGCTTCGGCTCGGTCGGTGGCGGCGGGCGCTACGACGGTCTGGTCTCGCGCTTCCGCGGCGAGCCGGTGCCGGCGACGGGATTTTCGATCGGCGTATCGCGGCTGCAGGCGGCGCTGACGCTGCTCGGCCAGATCGACACCACGCCCGAATTCGGCCCGGTCGTCGTCGTGGTGATGGATCGCAACGAGATCGCGCAATACCAGACATTCGTCGCGACGCTGCGTGGTGCGGGCATTCGCGCCGAAATGTATCTCGGCAATCCGAAGAACAATCTCGGCGTCCAGTTCAAATATGCCGATCGCCGCAATTCGCCCTGCGTCGTCATTCAGGGCGGCGATGAAAAGGCGAAAGGCGAAATCCAGGTCAAGGATCTGATTTTGGGTGCGGAGATCGCGAACCTGTCGAGCGACCGCGACGACTACCGCGAGAAGCAGGCGCAGGCGCAGTTCGCCGCAAAGGAAAGCGAACTGGTCGAGGCCGTGCGCAAGGTGCTGGCGCGACATCAGGTGACGTGGGCGCAATAGCTATTCCTCATGGTGAGGAGGCGCATGGCGCCGTCTCGAACCATGAGGCCATGATGAACAGGGCCTTATCCTTCGAGATGCGCGCAAGCGCGCTCCTCAGGATGAGAATCACAGGTTTTCCTCCGTAGGGAGGGAAGAAAAACAACAAAGGGAGTTTCCAATGCCTGAGGTGACCATCAATCTGGCGGCCGGCCGCACCGAAGAACAGAAGAAGGCCATGATGCTCGACATCACCCAGGCGGTGGTGAAGAACCTCGGCGTCGATGCCGAAGCGGTGGTGGTGCAGATCAACGAGGCGCAGCTGCATAACAAGATGAAGGGCGGCAAGACGTTCGTTGAGCGGACGAAGAAATAGCGCGCCGAGGCCTGGGGATGAACCTGCTTGAATCGATCAAGCCCGGAATGACGGGGGAAGTCACCATCGTTGTCGGGCCTGATCAAACCGTCGGCCATTTCGTCCCGGGAATGCCGATGGTGTACGCCACGCCGATGATGATCCTGCTGATGGAGCAGGCGGCGGGTGAGGCGATCACTTCACGGATTCCCGAAGGCTATGTCAGTGTCGGCATCGAGGTGAATGTCCGCCATCTCGCGGCGACGCTGGTTGGTTGCACGGTCCGTGCGGTTGCCCGCGTCACCGAGGTGAGAGGGCGCAGCATCGCATTCGATGTCGAAGCATGGGAAGGCGACCGCAAGATCGGCGACGGCACCCATCGCCGTGGCGTGGTCAATGTCGCGGAATTTCAGAAGCGGCTGACGGGTTCGTGACAGCCGCGCCGGAATCTCAATAGCGGGTGCGCAGCGGCCGCCCGTAGGAGCCTTCCGGCACCCAGATGCAGGCGAAGGAAAAATAGCCGCCATATCGCGCATCGACGCCGCCGAGCTTCACCACCTTGCCGTAGCGCGCGCAGTGATCGACGGCCATTGCTCTGACGTTGGCGCCCGAGGTATAGAGCGAATAGGCAATGATGCCGCCGGTGTCGTTGCCCTTGAACGGGGGCACCCAATCGGCCGAGGCCGGTGTCAGCGACAGGGCGCCCGCCACCAGCGCGCCGGTAAGGATCGCTGTCCGCTTCGCCAGGTTGATCGCGCGCATCATGATCTCCGTATGATTCCCGGGTACTTTAAACGCCCACACCGGCCTTTGAAAGAACGCGGACTAGCCCCGCGGCGGCGTTGTTCCGGGGTGTTGCCGCGCTGCACTTGACCCGGTCCCGGCTTCGCGGCACCTTCCGCGCAACGATTTGGGTGGGCCTTTTCATGCGCGTTTTTTTCACATTCATCCGGAAATCCACCCTGGCTGCTATTGCCGGCGCGATGCTCGGCCTGATGGCAAGCGGCGACAACGCACGCGCAGCCAATGCGCTCGAACTCGGGTTCTGGTTGTCCGGCCCGCGCTATGACGGCCAGATGGGACACTGCGAGCAGGCGCTTGAAGCGATCTCCTATCAGTTCGCCGAGAAGGAAAGCACCTACTGGAATTCGGCCCTGCAGATCACGGGCTTTACCAATGTCCGCGAGACGGCCTTCCGTCCGTGGTCGACCGGCGCGCAGGACACCATTCCGCGTCGATTCTGCTCCGCCCGCGCGCTGATGAGCGATGGTCACACTCGTCGTGTGGATTATTCGATCATCGAGGATGGCGGTTTTGCCGGTTTTCAATCGGGGGTTGAATGGTGTGTGGTCGGCCTCGACCGCAACTGGGCCTACAAGCCCGCATGCCGCTCCGCCAGGCCCTGACGGTTTCCGATCCTCTTCCGGCTTGAACGGGCGCCGTCCGGCGCAAAGGCGATCTGTGCTTTTGTTCTTGTAATGTTCTTGTTGGCTCGATAGGTTTTTACAACCGAGGAGCGGGGGCGTCATCCATGACCGGTTTGTTTGCGAGAGTGGTCCGCCGGGTGGCGGCAGTGTATGTGGCCGGCCTGCTGGCACTGGCCTGGTCGGGCAGCGCGATGGCGCAGGACCACCGCCAGAACGCGCCGGGCGAGTTCGATTTCTATGTGCTGTCGCTGTCGTGGTCGCCATCGTTCTGTGAAGCCGCGAGTGAGCGCGGTAACACTGGCAAGAACACCCGCATCCAGTGCGGCGGGCGTCCTTATTCGTTCGTGGTGCATGGCCTGTGGCCGCAATACGAGCGCGGCTTTCCGAATTACTGCCAGCGCCCGGCGCCGCGGCTCGATCGCCGCGTGATGAGCTCGATGCTCGATCTGATGCCGGCCCCCGGCCTGATCTACAACGAGTGGGACAAGCATGGCACGTGTTCGGGCCTTGGCGCACGCGCCTATTTCGAGACCATCCGCAAAGCGCGGGCGGCAGTGAAAATCCCGTCCGAGTATCTCGAATTGAGTGCGGCGAAGACCGTGGCCCCCGAGACGATCGAGGAGGCCTTCATCAAGGCCAATCCGGGTCTCAGCAACGCGGCGATCGCGGTGACCTGCGACAGCCGGCGGCTCAGTGAGGTGCGCATCTGCCTCAACAAGGATCTGCAATTCCGCGCCTGCGACGAGATCGACCGTCGCGCCTGCCGCCGCAAGGAAGTGGTGATGCCGCCGGTGCGCGGCGGATAGCGAGCGCGCGTCTCCCGAGCATGAGGCCAGGAGGCTGTGCCCCGGATGCGGTGCGGCATGTAATGCCGCTCCGCTGATCCGGGGTCGTTCCAAATTCGGAGTGTGGAAAGGTCCCGGTTCTGCGAGGCAACGCTATCGCGTTGCATCGCGCCCGGGACACAAGCGCCTCGGACGCGATCTTCCAGATCGCCTCAGGATGAGGATTGAGCGCCCGGGTTCTGAAATTGCCTACGCACGGCGTTACTTTCTCCGCGCGATGTCGTAACGCTACGCCATGAATTATCGCCACGCTTTCCATGCCGGGAATTTCGCCGATGTCGTCAAACACATCGTGCTGGCGCGGATTCTCACCTATCTGCACGAGAAGCCGGCGGCGTTTCGCGTCGTCGATACCCATGCTGGTGCGGGTCTCTATGATCTCACCGGTAACGAGGCGACGCGCAGCGGTGAGTGGCGTACCGGCATTGCCCGTGTGATGCAGGCGCGGTTCAGCGAAGCCGCCGGCAATCTGATGGCGCCCTATCTCGACATCGTCCGCGCCTTCAACCCGCAGCGTGATCTGGAAGTCTATCCCGGCTCGCCACTGGTGGCGCGCGCCTTGATGCGTCCGCAGGATCGCATGGTCGCCTGCGAGATCCAGCCCGAAGCGCGCAAGCAATTGATCGGAGCGCTGCGCAAGGACACTCAGGCGCGCGTCGTCGACCTCGATGGCTGGACTGCGTTGCCGGCGTTCGTGCCGCCGAATGAGCGCCGCGGCCTGGTGCTGATCGATCCGCCCTATGAAAGCCGCGACGAGTTCGACCGGCTTGCGGATCGTTTTACCGAAGCCTTCGAGAAATGGCCGACCGGCATCTACGTGCTGTGGTACCCGATCAAGGAGCGCCGCGCCGCGGATACGCTTGCCAGACGGGTGGCCGGCGCGATGCAGCAGACCGGTGCGGCTCCCGACAAATGCCTGCGGGTCGAGTTCAGCGTCGCGCCGCAGACAGCGGAGTCCGGGCTGGTGTCGGCCGGCCTTCTGATCGCCAATCCGCCCTGGACGTTGGCGTCGGATTTGAAGGTCATCCTGCCCGAGCTTGAGAAGCCGCTTGGTCTCGGCGGCGCCGGCCGCTACCGCGTCGAGACCGCCCGGGCATAATCCGAACGGGCAATGGCCGGCGCGCAATACGACCATCATGGTCGTAGGCAATTCGCCGGGAACCGTATTATGCTCCCATCGTGGCTGGCGTCGCGCCCTGCTTTCGCGAATGAGAGCGGCGGATGGCCTTGATCGACTTCGGACTTTCTTCCGGAATTGAAGAAGTTCTGTCCGGAATTTTCTGAAGCCCGTTCCAGGCCTGTCCGGCAACGCGTGGTTGGCCGTGCAGGTGCATGTGCTGCACCTGTCGTGCAAGGCGGGGAGGGGAGTTCCCGATGGCAATGACTGGTACGGTCAAGTTCTTCAATGCGGAGCGTGGGTACGGTTTCATCAAGCCCGATGACGGCGGTCGCGATGTGTTCGTTCACATCACCGCGGTCGAGCGCGCCGGATTGAAGGATTTGGCAGAGGGACAGCGTATTTCGTTCGAAGTCGAACCGGACAAGAAGGGCAAGGGCCCCAAGGCGGTTAACCTCGTCGTTTCGCCCTGAGCAATTGCTGCTCGGCGAAATGAAAATCCCGGGTCGCGATGCGCCCGGGATTTCGATCCTGCGCGGATGTCCGCGAAACATAGCGTTTTCAAGCGAAGTGGATACCGGTTCGCGTGAAGAAAACGCGTCTCGAGAAAACCTGGAGAGTCGCTTCTGATGTCATCAGAAGCGACGGTTCTAGAAGTGATAGTTCACGCCGACGCGCAGCATGCCGAATTCGTAACCGTGCTGCAGGCCGGTGAGGAAGGTCCGGTTGGACAAGTCGACATAAAGGTATTCCGCTTTTGCCGACCAGTTCTGGGTGAGCGCCATTTCGGCGCCGACGCCGAGAGTCCAGCCGAGGCTGCTGTGGGTCTCGTTGATGACGTTGGTTTCGTACTTCAGCGAGCCGAAAGCGAGACCGCCGGTGGCGTAGATCAGGATGTTGTTCAGCGCATAGCCGATGCGGCCGCGCGCGGTGCCGAACCACGGATTGGAGAATTTCCACGCGGCGAAGGTGTCGTCCGCTCCGCTGGCCTGGAGGTCGCCCTCGACGCCGAACACAAGCGGTCCGGATTGCCAGTTGTAGCCGGCCTGGATACCCCCGGCGACGCCCGATGGGCTCACGCCGCTGTTGGTCACATCGCCCCAGCTATAGCCGATATTGGCGCCCAGATACGGGCCGGCCCAGCTATACATGTTGAGGGGCTGGTTGACGGTGTAATTCGGCGCCGGCTGGCGTCCATAACCGAAATCGGCGGCCTGCGCGGAAGCCCCGAGGCAGGTGGCAGCGGCAACGATCGCGCCAACAGCTAGCTTTTTCATTTCAACTCACTCCCCGATACGCACACAACTCGCGCGCCGCTCGATTTCTTCGCGCTATCGAAACGGCCGCATCGATGGCTCCGCGTTACTGGAGTCCACCGTTTATGTGTAAGATTTATCGAGAATTTTACGTTAAACAGACGTTAAGCTCCGCTCACAGGGTCCCAATATTGTTAAGAGAGTCTTACATGTGCGTGCCTTGTGGTTGTGGCGATTTGAAGGATCGCCACGCGCTGGCCGATCGGACCTCTCGCGCCTAGTTTGTGATGATGGATAGCGACGATACTGAGACGGAGAAGCCGGCAGCGGCTGACAACGTCACAGCAAACGACATGACAGATGCTCCACGTCGGACGCGGGCCAGCGCCGCGGATGTTCCGCCGCAGGAACTTGATCTTGCGCAGGCTGCGCCGGACGAGGACGACGAAGACCGGCTGCCCGAGGCGGTGGACGAGTCCTCCGATGGCATCGGCGAGGGCACCCTGGCGACCGGACGCGCGGCGATCGAGCGCGCGGTGAAACTTGCGCCGACTTCGGCAGGCGTCTACCGCATGCTCAATGTGGCCAACGACGTGCTCTATGTCGGTAAGGCCAAGAATGTCCGCAAGCGCCTGTCATCCTATGCACGTCCGACCGGCCATCTCGCGCGCATCGCGCGGATGATCGCGGCAACGGTGAACGTCGAGATCATTTCGACGGCGACCGAGACCGAGGCGCTGCTGCTCGAAGCCAACCTGATCAAACAGTTGCGGCCGCGCTTCAACGTGCTCCTGCGCGACGACAAGTCGTTTCCCTACATTCTGCTGACCGGCGATCACTGGGCGCCGCAGATCCTCAAGCATCGCGGCGCGCAGACCAAGCCCGGCCGCTATTACGGGCCGTTCGCGTCGGTCGGCGCGGTCAATCGCACCATCACGGCGCTGCAGCGGGCGTTTTTGATTCGCTCATGCACGGATTCGTTTTTCGAGGGCCGCAGCCGGCCGTGTCTGCTCTATCAAATCAAGCGCTGCTCGGGGCCGTGCACCGGCGAGATCGATTTTCCCGGCTACAGCGAACTGGTCCACGAAGCGAATGATTTCCTGTCCGGCCGCAGCCGCGCCGTGAAGGAGCAACTCGCGGGCGAGATGGAGAAGGCGTCAGGCGAACTCGAATTCGAGCGCGCCGCGCTCTATCGCGATCGTCTCGCGGCGCTGTCGGCGATCCAGTCGCAGCAGGGCATCAATCCGCGCACGGTGGAGGAGGCGGATGTGTTCGCCATCCATCAGGAGGGTGGCTTCTCGTGCGTTGAGGTGTTCTTCTTCCGCACCGGCCAGAACTGGGGCAACCGCGCCTATTTCCCGCGCGCCGACAAATCATTGTCGGCAGAGGAGGTGCTCGGTTCGTTCCTGTCGCAGTTCTACGATGACAAGCCGGCGCCGCGGCTGATTCTGCTGTCGCACCGGATCGAGGAAAGCGAACTGCTCGCCAGCGCGCTCACCATCAAGTCCGGATTCAAGGTCGAAGTCTCGACGCCACAGCGTGGCGAGAAAAAGGAGCTGGTGGCGCACGCGCTGACCAATGCGCGCGAGGCACTGGGCCGCAAGCTCGCCGATACCGCGACGCAGACCCGTCTGCTCGAAGGTTTGGCGACGTCGCTCAACCTGCCGCGCGCGCCGCGCCGCATCGAGGTTTACGACAACAGCCATATTCAGGGCACCAACGCGGTCGGCGCGATGATCGTTGCCGGACCCGACGGTTTGATGAAGAACCAGTACCGCAAGTTCAACATCAAGTCCGAGAACCTGACGCCGGGCGACGACTACGGCATGATGCGCGAGGTGCTGCAGCGCCGGTTCAAGCGGCTGCTGGCGGAAACACCCGAAGGCGCGGTGAAGGACGACGATGCCGTGCCGCAACGGCCCGACCTCGTCATTATCGATGGCGGTCTCGGCCAGTTGAACGCTGTGCGCGAGATTTTCACCGAACTCGGTGTCAGCGACGTGATGCTGATGTCAGTCGCCAAGGGGCCGGATCGCGATGCCGGCCGCGAAACCCTGTTCCTGCCGGATCGTCCCTCGATCAAGCTCGAACCGCGCGACCCGGTGCTGTATTTCATCCAGCGTCTGCGCGACGAGGCCCATCGCTTTGTCATCGGTTCGCACCGCAAACTGCGCAAGAAGGACATCCGCGAGGCCGGATTGCAGGAAATTCCCGGCATCGGGCCATCGCGCAAGCGGGCACTGCTTCACCATTTCGGGACGTTGAAGGAGATTGAGCGGGCTTCGGTGGCTGATCTTGGCAAGGTTCCGGGGGTGAGCGCCGAAAGTGCCCGCAAGATTTTCGACTTTTTCCACCCCAGCCGGGGTTGATGAGTGTAGCAGTTATGACCTGGAGTTCTCATCTGCCGGGTGGTGCGGTTAAACGGTTGACCGCAAGGCCCGGGCAGTATTGGTATCGCTCATGACCAGTGTTTCCACGCGGAAGCAGGCGAACCACTCGCTGGCCCTGCCCAATATCCTGACCTATTCGCGGATCGCGGCCGTGCCGGTGGTGGTGGGCTGCATGTATGCCCAATCGATTGGCGAGGGCCCGTTGTGGCTGCGCTGGGTGGCGTTGGCGCTTTTCATCGCGGCTGGCGTGACCGACTTTCTCGATGGTTATTATGCGCGGATCTGGGACCAGTCGTCGGCGTTCGGGCGGATGCTGGACCCGATTGCCGACAAATTGCTGGTGGCCTCCTGCCTCCTGATGCTGGCGGCGGACGGCACCATCGCAGGTTGGTCGCTGTGGGCGGCGATCGTCATCCTGTGCCGCGAGATTCTGGTCTCGGGCCTGCGCGAATATCTCGCGGCGCTGCGGGTGAGCGTTCCGGTGACCCAGCTCGCCAAATGGAAGACCACGGTCCAGCTTGTCGCCATCGGATTCCTGATCGCAGGTCAGGCGGGCGAGAAAATCCTGCCGGGGACTACCATCATCGGCATCGTGTTGTTGTGGATATCGGCGCTGGTCACGCTCTACACGGGCTACGATTATTTCCGCGCCGGGATCCATCACCTGATCGAGGAGGACTGATGAAGGTTCTCTATTTCGCATGGGTGCGCGAGCGCGTCGGAAAGGCGGAAGAAACGATCGATCCGCCGGCGAATGTGCGCACGGTGGACGATCTGATGCAGTGGCTGATCGGGCGCGGCGAGGAATACGCCAACGCCTTTGCAACGCCGAAGGTCATCCGCACCGCGATCGACCATGCGCATGTCAAGCACGACACCGCGATCGCCGGTGCGCGCGAGATCGCCTTCTTCCCGCCGATGACCGGCGGCTGACGCCGTTATGGCACGCCCCGTCACCATTCGCCTGCAGGCGGCTGACTTCGACGTGTCGCGCGAGATTGCCGCGCTGACGGCCGGCGACACCAATATCGGCGCCGTGGTCAGCTTCATCGGCATCTGCCGCCGTGGTGAGGACAGCGATGCCATCACCGCGCTGACGCTGGAGCATTATCCCGGCATGGCCGAGGCCGAAATCGCACGTCACGCCGACGAGGCGATGGCGCGCTGGCCGCTGACCGGGTTGACCGTGATCCATCGCTTCGGCCGCCTCGTTCCGGGCGACAATATCGTTCTGGTCCTCACCGCCTCGGCGCATCGCGAAGCGGCGTTCCAGGCCGGTGAATTCCTGATGGACTACCTCAAGACCCATGCGCCGTTCTGGAAATCGGAAGAGCGCGTGGGCAGCGAAACAACCTGGGTCGAGGCGCGCGATGAAGACGATGCCGCCGCGGCGAGATGGAAAAAATAAGAATGGCGAAGACAGCGAAGGCCCCTGCAAAACGCACGGCGGCGAAGAAGTTTCCCCGCGTCGGTTCGGGCGAACTGGTGACGGTGCTTGATTTCATTCGCTTCGCGGTCAGCCGCTATGCCGAGGCCGAAGTCGTGTTCGCGCACGGCACCACCGATCCGGTGGCCGAAGCCGCGTTCCTGGTCTGCGAAGCGCTGCATCTGCATCCCGATCAATTCGAGCCGTTCGCCAACGCGCGCGTCACCAAGGCGGAAGGGGCGAAAATCCTCAAGCTGATCGAGCAGCGCGTCGTCACGCAGAAGCCTGCAGCTTACCTCGTGAACAAAATCTACATGCGCGGGCTGCCGTTCTTCGTCGATGAGCGCGTAATCGTGCCACGCTCGTTCATCGGGGAACTGTTCGATACCCATTTCAGCGGCGAGGAAGCCTCGCTGATCGACGAGCCCGCCGAGGTCGAGCGCGTGCTCGATTTGTGCACCGGCTCGGGCTGCCTCGCGATTCTCGCCAGCCAGACCTTTCTCAATGCGCAGGTCGATGCGGTTGATATCTCGAAGGATGCCTTGGCAGTCGCGGCGATCAATGTCGCCGACTACGGCCTCGACGATCGCATCGCGCTCCACCGTGGCGATCTGTTCGCGCCGCTGGGTGATGCCCGCTACGATCTGATCGTCAGCAATCCGCCTTATGTCGATGCACAAGGCATGGCGGCGCTGCCGCCGGAGTGCCGGCACGAGCCGAAGATCGCTTTCGATGGCGGCAAGGACGGCATCGACATCGTGCGGCGGATCATCGCAGACGCGCCCCGCCATCTGACGCCGGACGGCGGCCTCTTGTGCGAGATCGGCCGTGGTCGCGAGGTGATCGAAGATGCGTTTCCGCATCTGCCGCTGCTGTGGCTCGACACCGAAGACTCCGACGGTGAAGTGTTCTGGATCGGCGCCGAGGCGCTTCGATAACATTCCGGATAACGCTCGCGTGACGGTCCGGCTTCGCCGGTCATGGCAGGGCTGCCGCCATGGCTCTGGTCAAACACGCGCAGTGTTGCGATACCCGGCGCCCTGATTTTCACCAGTTCGTGCCGATGATCGGTTTGTATGCTGTTCAATCCCCACCAGAACGCGCTTTCGCGCGCGGCATGGCTCGGCGAATTCCGGGCGACGCTGGCGCTCGGCGCGCCACTGGTGCTGACCAACCTGGCGCAAATCGCTCTCACCACGACTGACGTGATCGTCCTCGGGCGGCTCGGTCCGTCGGCGCTGGCGGCCGCGACGCTCGGCACCAATCTCTATATCGCGATCCAGATTTTCGCCATCGGCGTGGTGAGTGCGACATCGCCGATGATGGCGGAGGCGCTTGGGCGCAAGACCCATTCGGTGCGCGATGTCCGGCGCACCTTCCGGCAAGGTCTGTGGACTGCGGTGATGATCTCGCTGCCGAGCTGGGTGGTGCTGTGGCACGCCGAAGCGGTGCTGCTTGCGTTCGGGCAGGATCCGCAACTCGCAGCCGATGCGCAGAGCTTTCTGCACGAACTGCAATGGGGCTTTTTGCCGTTTCTCGGATTCATCGTGCTGCGCTCGTTCGTAGCGGCGCTCGAGCGTCCGATCTGGGCACTGGTGGTGACGGCGATCGCGATCCTGTTCAACATCGCGGCGAACTGGGTTCTGGTGTTCGGCCATCTTGGCTTTCCGGCGCTCGGCCTGCGCGGCTCGGGCACGGCGACGTCGCTATCCAACATCTTCCTGTTCGTGTCGCTGACGATCGTTGTGCTCACTCACCGGAAATTCCGCCGCTATCATCTCTATGGACGGTGGTGGAGTCCGGACTGGCCGCGCCTCGCCGCGTTGTGGCGTCTCGGCTTGCCGATCGGTGCGACGCTGGGCTTCGAGGTCACGGTGTTCAACGCGGCCGTCTTCCTGATGGGGCAGTTCGGCACCGCGGCCATCGCCGCGCACTCGATCGCGATCCAGATCGCCTCGGCGTCGTTCATGGTGCCGCTCGGGCTCGGGCAGGCCGCGACAGTGCGTGTCGGCCTCGCGCTCGGCGCGAGGGATTTCGACGGCATCACCCGCGCCGGCTGGACCGCGTTCGCGCTCGCCATCTCCTTCATGGCGACCATGAGCATGGTGATGATCGTCGCGCCGCATCTTCTGATCAGCGCCTTCATCGACATCGCCAATCCGGCGAACGCGGTGGTGGTCCAGATGGCCGCGACCTTCCTGTTCTGCGCTGCCATCTTCCAGATCGTCGATGGTGCGCAGGCGGTCGGCGCCGGCATGCTGCGCGGCCTGCAGGATACGCGGGTGCCGATGATCTATGCCGGCCTCGGTTATTGGGGCTTCGGCATGTCACTGAGCCTGTTCTTCGGCTTCTATGTCGGACTGCAGGGACTCGGCATCTGGATCGGGCTTGCCTCGGGCCTCGCCATCGTCGCCGTCATGATGGTGGCGCGCTGGATCAGGCGCGACCAGCTCGGGCTGGTGAAGGCGCATCCCATTCCTGCATTGTAACCCGCCGAAAGACATCTGCGCTGTCTATGCCGCCGTCCGTTTGCCCTTGGGCTGAACCTCGGCAGTGTAGTCTTCCAGCAACTGCGCGGTGAGCATGCCCGGTGTGAATCGCCAGTGCGCGATTTCCGACACCGGAGTGATTTCGGCCGCGGAGCCGCTGATGAAGCATTCACTGAAGTTAGAGAGTTCTTCCGGCATGATGCGCCGTTCGATCACCTCGATGCCGCGCCGCTTCGCGAGGTCGATCACCGTTGCGCGGGTGATGCCCGCGAGGAAGCAATCGGCAATCGGTGTATGCAGCTTGCCATCCTTGACGAAAAAGATGTTGGCGCTGGTGCATTCGGCGATGCGGCCCTGCCAGTCCAGCATCATGGCTTCGGCATAGCCTTCGCGCTCGGCCTTATGCTTGGAAATGGTGCAGATCATGTAGAGGCCTGCGGCTTTCGCCAGCGCCGGGATGGTCTTCGGATCGGGGCGGCGATATTCCGCAAGCCCGATACGGATGCCCTGGAGGCGTTGCGCCGCGTCGAAATAACTCGGCCATGACCAGCATGCGATGCCGAGATGGATGGTGTTGTTCTGCGCCGCCACACCCATCATTTCGGACCCGCGCCAGGCGATGGCGCGAATGTAAGAATCCGGCAGGTCATTTTTCTCGATGACAAGCTTTTTGGCGGCGTCGATCTCTGCGACGGAATAGGGAATCTCGAAGTCGAGATACTGCGCGGATTTTATCAGGCGCTCGGAATGTGCGGTGCTCTTGAAGATCTCGCCGCCATAGGCGCGCTCGCCTTCGAACACGGCGCTGGCGTAGTGCAGCCCGTGGGTCAGGAGATGGACGTTGGCATCGGCCCATGGCACCAGTTTGCCATCGTACCAGATCATGCCATCGATTTTATCGAACGACACTCCCATGCGGGTACTCCTGAACAGTGGTCGATAGCGATGGCGCGCAGCGGCAGGCGCGCGTGATCGTTCGCGCGGGACTTGATCCCGTGCCTGATTGATTGAATTGAGCGTCTGTTAAAGAAGCAGCGGAGTTATTCCGCCGCCGATCACAGGACCTTTCTGATCCAGTTGTGCTCGTCGGCCGCGCGGCCGTATTGGATGTCAACCAGCTTCTTGCGCAGCCCCATCGCGACAGAGCCGGCAGCGCCGCCGTTGATGACGAAGTCGCCGCTCGCCGAACACACCTTGCCAATCGGCGAGATGACGGCGGCGGTGCCGCAGGCGAAAGCCTCCTTCAGCTTTCCGCTGGCTGCGTCGGCGCGCCACTGGTCGATCGTATAGACTTCCTCGCGCACGCGGGTGCCGGCCTCCTTCGCCAGCTTGATGATCGAGTCCCGCGTGATGCCGGGCAGGATGGTGCCGAGCGGCGGCGTCAGCAACGAGCCGTCGTCGAACACGAAGAACACGTTCATGCCGCCGAGCTCTTCGATGTAGCGGCGTTCGATGGCATCGAGGAACACGACCTGATCGCAGCCATGCTCGATCGCTTCGGCCTGCGCGCGCAGGCTCGCGGCATAGTTGCCGCCGCACTTGACGGCGCCGGTGCCGCCGATGGCCGCGCGCGTGTAGTTTTCCGACACCCAGATCGACACCGGGGCAGGTCCGCCCTTGAAGTAGGAGCCAACCGGCGAGGCGATGACGGCGAAGATGTATTCCGCCGACGGCTTCACGCCGAGGAAGACTTCATTCGCGATCATGAAGGGTCGCAGATAGAGGCTGCCTTCGCCGCCGGGAATCCAGGCGCGATCGATGCGCACGAGTTGCTCGACCGCTTCGATGAACACGGGCTCGGGCAGCGGCGCCATGGCCATCCGGTCGGCGGAATCCTTGAAGCGGCGCGCATTGGCGTCGGGACGGAATAGGTTCACGCCACCGTCTTCACGCTTGTAGGCCTTGAGGCCCTCGAAAATTTCCTGCGCGTAGTGCAGCACGGCAGTCGCCGGATCGAGCGGGAAATTCGCGCGGGATTCGACGCGCGCGCCGTGCCAGCCCTTGGCCTGACTGTAGCGAACGATCGCCATGTGATCGGTGAAGACCCGCCCGAATCCGGGATCGACGAGCTTTGCTGTGCGCTCGGTGTCGGAGGTCGGGTTGGTGGCAGGCTGGATGTCAAATTGCGGCAAGATCGCACCATCGATTTTATCGAACGAAATTCCCATGGGTCTTCTCCCGGCTTCTTACTTCAGTCCACGCGGCGGCGGGCTGTTCGATTATTCTGGCCCGCCGGCCCGAGGGCCGGTTTCCGCTTTGGCGGAAGGTGCGAAGTCCAGTATGTTTTGCGCAGTCTCGACCGACAATCGCAAGGTGAAACAACCGCGAAAGATTCCAAGCGGAAAGACCATTGGGATACGGATCGCATCCCGTACTTCCTAGGTCAGTTCCCAAATATTTCGCATAACTTACCTTTTTTGTAACATTGAAACCCAGATATGTCAATATGACTGACATAAATTTCAAACGCATACCTGCTGCTCCGGAAGGGGTGAGTCCGCCCGCGGCTGGCGTGGATTTGCGTTGGGACATCATCGAGCTGCTGTTTTTCGCCTATCGCGACTTTGTCGGCGACGCCGACCATGTCCTGGAGGAGTTCGGCTTCGGCCGTGCGCACCATCGTGTTGTCCACTTCGTGCAGCGATATCCCGGCCTGAAGGTTGCCGACCTGCTCGACGTGCTGCGGATCACCAAGCAGTCGCTGGGCCGCGTGCTCAAGCAATTGCTCGACGAGGGATATATCGTTCAGAAGGCTGGGGACAGCGACCGCCGCCAGCGCCTTCTTTTCGCCACCGCAAAGGGCGAGGCGCTTGTGACCAAGCTCGCTGGATTGCAGACCGTCCGCATCGACCGGGCGCTCGAAGATCTTCCCGCGAACGGCGCGGAGACGGTCCGCCAGTTCCTGCTCGCCATGATCGATCATGACGATCCGGACAAGGTGCTTGAAGTCATTCTCAAGGGCGGCGCCACGGCCGCGAAGGATTCACGGTGACGGAAGCTGCGACATCGACTCGTCCGACAACCCGCGAACCGGCGGACGATGCGCCGCATCTGCTATTGGTCGACGATGATCGCCGCATCCGCGATTTGCTGTCGCGCTTTCTCGCCAGTGAGGGCTATCGCGTCACCACCGCGAAAAGCGCCACTGATGCACGGGCGAAGCTGAGTGGGTTGCATTTCGACCTGCTCATTCTCGACGTGATGATGCCGGGCGAGACCGGCTTCGAACTCGCGCGCTCGATCCGCGAGACGTCGTCGGTGCCGATCGTGATGCTGACGGCGCGGCACGAGGCCGAGAGCCGCATCGAGGGCCTGCAGATCGGCGCGGACGACTATGTCGCCAAGCCGTTCGAGCCGCGCGAACTGGTGCTGCGCATCGCCAATATCCTCAAGCGCGCCGCACCTGCTGCGGTGGCGCCGCTCGAGTCGGTGGCGTTCGGGCCGTACATCTACCATCTCGAGCGTGGTGAGTTGCGCAACGGCGACGAGATCATCCATCTCACCGACCGCGAGCGCGAGATGCTGCGCATTCTCGCCAACTCGCCGGGCGAGACGGTCGCGCGCGGCGCGCTGACCGGCGGCGGCGACGGCATCAACGAGCGCGCGGTGGATGTGCAGATCAACCGCCTGCGTCGCAAGATCGAGCGCGATCCCGCCAACCCGCTGTTCCTCCAGGCGGTGCGCGGCGTCGGTTATCGTCTTGTCGCTTCGCCCTGACGCCGATGGCGGCCCGCCCATGAGCACGCTCGAATCCGGTCTGACCTTGATCCGCAGCGTCTCGCGGCGGATGTCCGATCTCAACGAGCGCATGGGCCGTTCGTTCAAGGAGATCATGCCGAAGGGGCTTTATGCCCGCGCGCTGCTCATCATCATCGTGCCGATGGTGGTGCTGCAGTCGGTGATCGCCTTCGTGTTCATGGAGCGTCACTGGAACACGGTGACGCGGCGTCTGTCGGCGGCAGTGGTGCAGGACATCGCTGCGCTGATCGACGTCTACCAGAGCTATCCGCAGGACAAGGACCGTACCAAGATCAAGGCCATCGCCCAGAACCGGCTCGGGCTGGTGGTCGATTTCCTGCCGCCGAACGACATGCCCCCGCCGGGGCCGAAGCCGTTCTTTTCGCTGCTCGACCAGACTTTGTCGGTGCAACTCAGCCGCCAGATCGGCCGGCCGTTCTGGATCGACACCGTTGGGCGCTCGTCGCTGGTGGAAATCCGCATCAAGCTCGACGACGCGGTGATGCGGATCTACGCGCAACGCAGCGCGGCTTACGCGTCGAACTCGCAAATCTTCCTGTTCTGGATGGTGGGTACGTCGGCGATCCTGCTGTTCGTTGCGGTGCTGTTCCTGCGCAATCAGATCAGGCCGATCCTGCGACTCGCGGATGCGGCGGAGAATTTCGGCAAGGGCCGCGAAGCGCCGGGATTCCGGCCGCGCGGCGCCAGCGAGGTGCGGCGCGCGGCTCATGCGTTCATGGAGATGAAGACCCGCATCGAGCGCAGCATCGAGCAGCGCACCGCGATGCTGGCCGGCGTCTCGCATGATCTGCGCACCATCCTGACCCGATTCAAGCTTGAACTCGAACTGATCGGCGATGGTCCGGAAGTCGACGGCATGCGCAAGGATGTCGACGAGATGAGCGCGATGCTCGAAGCGTACCTCGCGTTCGCGCGCGGCGATGGCGGTGAAACCGCACAGCCGACAGATATGGACAAGGCGCTGGAAGAATTGCGCAGCGACGCCGAGCGACAGGGCCATGTGGCGACCGCCGCGTTTCGCGGTCTGCCGATCGTCACCGTCAAGCCCGCGGCGTTTAAGCGCTGCATCGCCAATCTGGTGTCGAACGCGGCGCGCCACGCCAATACCATCGCCATCAACGGCCATCGCGATCATCGCTGGCTGACGGTCACTGTCGATGATGATGGCCCCGGGATTCCGATGAAAATGCGCGAGGAAGTGTTCAAGCCGTTCCTGCGGCTCGACGATGCGCGCAATCAGGACGAAGGCGGCACCGGCCTCGGCCTTGCGATTGCCCGCGACATCGCGCGCTCCCACGGCGGCGACATCACGCTCGGCGACAGTCCGATGGGCGGTCTGCGTGCGACGGTGCGCGTGCCGGTGTAGAAGCCCCTGTTAGTTCGTTCGGTAAATGGAAATCTCAATCTGGATTCCCAGCTGTCCGGCCGCTTCGGCGACGGTCGCTGGTATCGTTGATGAAGCTGACATCGCCTTTTCGGGAAATGGTAGCGCCACATCCATCGAAATTGTTTCGATAAATCCATCCGAGGTTAGTGATTTAGCACAGTCCATTAAGGCAAGAATGTTTTGGGCTGACGACCAATCGCTAGCATCGATCTGCGCATAAAACTTTGATTCAGAGGCGGGTTCGTAGCGATCGAGTATTATCCCAAACCTGCTTTCGAGTAGCTCACGAGAAGTCGAAACACCAGTCAGGCGGAATACGATCGATAGGGGTGACGAGTTGCCCACGATTACTTCGCCAGCTCTTTCGACCGTTTTGTCGCCGCCGCCACGGCGCGTTCGAGCAGCGGCTGGAAGCCGTCCTTGCCCATCAGTACGTCGAGCGCAGCAGCGGTGGTGCCGCCCGGCGAAGTGACGTTCTGGCGCAGCACGGCGCTGTCGAGGTCGGAGCGATGCAGCAGTTCGCCTGCGCCGGACACGGTGTGGCGCGCGAGCGTCGTTGCCAGCGCCGGCGGCAATCCCGCCGCGACCCCGGCGCGTGCCAGTTCTTCGGCGAGCAGGAATACGTAGGCGGGTCCAGAGCCGGATACGGCGGTGACCGCATCCATCAACGATTCATCATCGACCCATTCGACCGCACCGGTGGCGCGCAGCAATCCATCGACGATCGCGCGCTGCTGCGCGGTGATATTGCCCCCGGCAACAGCGACGGTGATGCCGCGCCCGATCGCTGCGGGCGTGTTCGGCATAGTGCGCACGACGGTGCCGCCGCAAACCTCCGACAGCGTCGCGATCGGCATGCCGGCCATGATCGACACCACCAGCGTCGACGGCTTGACCAGCGGACGCAGGTGCGGCCCAGCCTCGCGAAACATCTGCGGCTTCACCGCGACGACCAGCGCGGCGACATCGCCGATTTCGGCCGGGGTCACGTTGAGGCGAACGCCTTTGGCTGCGAGGGCCTTGATCTCGTCCGACGGCATCGGCTCGATCACCGCGACCTTCGCCGGCGCCACGCCTTGCGCGAGCCAGCCCGACAGCATCGCGCCGCCCATCTTGCCGGCGCCGGTAAGAACGATCGAGCCGTTGAGATTGGCCAGAGTATCGGTAGGTGAGGTCATCGAATCCAACGCTGCGTCGTCCCCGCGAAGGCGGGGACCCAGTATGCAGCTTTGTATGTCATGGTGAACTTTGCAACAAGCCAGCCGGCTGACGTCGCGATGCTTCGAACTGAATCCCCGTTTTCGCGGGGATGACATCGCTTTCAGGTCAGGCGCCTGAGTGAAGCAGGAACTCGCTCACGCCTCGCCGGCGGTGTCGAACATCGCCGCGGCCATCGCGTCGGACGCGGACTTGCCGGCCCACACCACGAACTGGAAAGCAGGGAAGTAGCGTTCGCAGGCGTGGACCGCGCCTTCGAGCATCACTTCGCATTGCGCGCTGGTGGCCTGCAGCCCGCCGGGCAACACCAGCGCCTGGCGATACATCACAAGGCCGGACTGGGTCCACAGATCGAAGTGTCCGACCCAGAGCTGTTCGTTGACCGCGGCGACGAGGCGCTGCACCTCGGCGCGACGCCCTTCCGGAATCTTCAGGTCGAACGCGCAGGCGAGATGCAGCGCGTCGATCTCGGGCATCCACGTGAACGAGAGTTGATAGTCGGCGAACCGGCCCTTGGCGATGATGGTGATCTCGTCTTCGCCCGATCGCTCGAACGCGAGATCGTTGGACGCGGCGATGTCTTCCACGACCGAGAGCGGATGAATCCGGGAATCGATTGTGATGTCCAGAAGGGACATGCTGCCTTCACCCTATTCCGATTGGATGTGATGCATACGCGGGCACGAAACGCCGGATACTGCGCGATCTTCATCGCGGCGCAGTTGCCGGATGAATCTGCGTGCGATCCGTCGGCGAACTTGCGTGTCAAATTGATCGGTGATTTGCGCGGGGGGCGCAACGCTGCCCTGAGTCCGTCCACAGGCATTGGGCAAAAATTACGTCGTCATCAACAGGTGATGAGAACAAACCGGAATCAAATGCGCGGATTACGAGTCGGAGTGAGGGATTTCGCGTAGGGCGAGTCTTGCGCGTCATGCCCGGCCGGGCATCCACGCTCTCTGCTTCGCTAAAATGAGAATGGCCGGAATAAATCCGGCCATGACGAAACTCGATCTTGCTCGTGAAACTGAATTCAGTCGAACAGGCTCGACACCGACTCCTCGGCGGCGGTGCGGCTGATCGCTTCGCCGATCAGCGTCGCGATCGGCAGCGTGCGGATGTTGGCGGCTTTGCTCACAGCCTCTGTGGGCTGGATCGAGTCGGTGATGACCAGCTCTTTCAGCTTCGACGAGGTGACGCGTGCGACCGCGCCGCCGGAGAGAACGCCGTGGGTGATGTAGGCGTAGACGTCCTTGGCGCCGTTGGCGAGCAGCGCGTCGGCGGCGTTCACCAGCGTGCCGCCGGAATCGACGATGTCGTCGATCAGGATGCAGGTGTAGCCGGCGACCTCGCCGATCACGTTCATGACTTCGGATTCGCCGGCGCGCTCGCGGCGCTTGTCGATAATAGCCAGCGGCGCGTTGATGCGCTTGGCCAGACCGCGCGCGCGGATCACGCCGCCGACGTCGGGCGATACCACCATCACCTCGGAGAGGTCGAATTTTTCCTTGATGTCGCGCGCCATCACCGGCGCGGCGAACAGGTTGTCGGTAGGGATATCGAAGAAGCCTTGAATCTGCGCGGCGTGCAAATCGAGCGTCATCACGCGGTCGGCGCCGGCATGGGTGATGAGGTTGGCGACAAGCTTGGCCGAAATCGGCGCGCGCGAGCCGACCTTACGGTCCTGCCGGGCGTAGCCGAAATACGGGATCACCGCGGTGATGCGCCGGGCCGAGGCGCGGCGCAACGCGTCGGTGATGATCAGCAGTTCCATCAGGTGGTCGTTGGCGGGATACGACGTCGATTGCAGGACGTAGACGTCCGAACCGCGAACGTTCTCGAGGATCTCGACGAAAATCTCATTGTCGGCGAAGCGCCGCACACTGGCCTTGGTCAGCGGCATGTTCAGCCGCTCGGCGATCGCTTTGGCGAGATCGGGATTGGAGTTGCCGGCGACCAGCTTGATCGCGCCGTTCTTGGCGGACATCGCGGCATCTCCTCGCGATTTCGTGGATACGCTCGTCAACATCTCAGCCGCCAGAATACAACGCCGGTCAGGTTCTTACGCGCGAGGGTGATAACAAGGCGGCGGCGCCCAATGCAATACGAGGAGGGCCGTTTTCCGGCAGAATCATGGGTCCAATAGTCGGACGGACGGCCGAGCAGCCGGGCCGGCCTATTGACCGTTGAAGGCGAGGGCACGGCCCGCGGCCGGAGCCGCATCGGTGGCAGGCTGGTCGTCCGCCGAGGCGATGGCGGGACCGGCGGATGGGGCGGTCTGCGGCGTCGGCTGGCTCTGGGCCGGGCCTGCCGGGGCGGTGCCGTCGATCAGGCCGTTCAGGCCCGTCAGGCCCGCCTGTGCGATTCGGTGGATCACGCCGTCATCGGCGCTGGCCCAGGCATCGCGCGGGTTCTTGGCGGCGGGTTCCTCGCCACTGAGGCGCAGGGTGCGGCGCTGGTCGCGGTCATACACATCCCAGACCCAGGCGATGACGGTCTTGCCACGATCAACCTGGGCGGAGAGATAGCTGCGCACCCGGTACGAGGCCGGAGCCTCGCGGGATACGACGGTAAAGCTGCGGCCGGGAGATTCGGCTTCCAGCGCCTTGACCAGCCGGTCGAAGACCTGTTGCGGCGGGCCATCCACAGAATCGAAGGCCACCGTCGGGCCGAAGCCCTGCGAAGCCATCGGGCTTGGTCCATTCGCGGTGCAGCCGGCGGTGATGCTCAGCACCGCGAACGCCGCGATCGCGCGCCACGCTGCACAACCAGTTGCGATACCTCGGATTTTGCTCCGCTGGATGTCCATGCCCCGCCGCCCCGTGCGCCTTTTCGATGCGCTTGTTGCCGGCGGTTGTGAGCGAGAATGCGCCGACCGTCCAGCGATATCGTTAATGAGCGTTAACGTCTAGGGCGGGGCCGATCACAATAAGGGATGGCGGGACATCAACCTTCCAGCACCAGTGCGTGAATGTTGCGGCCGTAGTCGGGTTCGGAGCGGTGCACCGAGCGGCGATAGCTGAAGAAGCGCTCGTCGGTATAGGTGTCGACGTCGACATCGTCGATCAGCAGGATGCCTGCGCGCTCCAGGCGCATACGAATGTAGCCGGCGAGATCGAACATCGCATGATCGGCGCGCGTGCTCGGAACGAAGAAGCGTGCGTTGTCGCTTGCTGCATCAGTGAAGCGCGCGACGAACTCCGCGCCGACTTCGTAGCTGCGCTGGCGGATCAGCGGCCCGATCGCCGCGATGATCTGCCCGCGTTCCGCGCCGAGCTTTTCCATCTCAGCGATAGTGGTCTCGATCACGCCGGTGAACGCGCCCTTCCAGCCGGAATGGGCTGCGCCGATCACCCGCGCCTGCGGATCGACGAACAGGATCGGCCCGCAATCGGCGGCAGTGACGCCGAGCGCGAGCCCGGGGACATTGGTCGCCATGGCGTCGGCGCGCGGCCGCTCGTCGGTTTTCCAGGGCCCGGTCACCACCGCGACATCGGGCGAATGGATCTGGAACACGGTGAGGAAGTGTGACGGCGTAACGCCGAGGCTGTCAGCCATGCGGCGGCGGTTTTCCTGCACATGCGCCGGGTCGTCCTTCGAGCCGACGCCGCCGTTGAGGCTGGCATAGATGCCTTCGGATACACCGCCTTCACGGCTGAAGAACGCGTGACGCAGGCCCGGCACGGCCTGCAACAAGGATGATTCAAACATCATGACGACGCGGGTCCCGGCGGCGGCGGTTGATCGGACAGCGCGGCCAGCGTGTCGATCGACGGATGCGAGATGCCCAGCACCTTGAACAGCGAGCCCATACCCTTGTTCCCGCTGTCGGTCAGGCGCAGCAGGGCGGATGCGACGCCGCTGGCGGTTTCGCTGCTCGAATGCTTGATCAGTGTTTGCGCGCGGGTGTCGATGCCGAGCCGACTGAGAAACACGCCTTGCTCCACCGGGCCATGCGCGCGCACGCCGACGTCTTCCGCCGCCTGCATCAGCGCCTGGAAATCGACATGCGCGGTGATGTCGGATTCTCCGGGCGAACGCAGCGGATTGGCGTAGGTGTGCTTGGCGACGGCCTGCAATGTGTCGCCGGCATCGCTGCGTAGATGGCCGTAGTCGATGATCAACGCCGCGCCGCCGTGGTCGCGAAGCCGTCGCGCCAGCATCATGATCTCGTTTGGTGTGCGCCACTCGAAGATCGCGCCGGTCGGCGCGGCGCGCACATGCGGCGGCAGCAGGATCTCGAAGCGCGGTGTCGGATCGGGCGCGGTGGTGAATACGAAGATGTCGTCGTCGACGTCGATCAGGCGCTCGTGCCAGCCGGTCTCTTTCTTGACCATCTGATGAACCGGCAGCACGTCGAAATATTCGTTGGCGAGAACGATCGCCGGGCCCGGCGGAACGTCTTCCAGCAGATGATGCCACTGGACCGGTCGCGTATCGCCGAGGGTCTCGCGCTGGCGCGCGCGCAGTGTCGGGCTGATCTCCACGAGATGGACGTGGATCGCGTCATGAAACGCGGGAAGGATGCGGATCGCGCGCAGCGCGTCATTCATCAGCGTGCCGCGGCCAGGACCGAGCTCGATGAGCTGGACTTCCGGCGGCATGCCCATCGCGTTCCACACCGACGCCGCCCACAGGCCAAGCAGTTCGCCGAACATCTGGCTGACTTCCGGCGCGGTGGTGAAATCGCCCTCGCGGCCGAGCGGATCGCGCGCAACGTAGTAACCGTATTCGGGATGGGTCAGGCACAGCTGCATGTAGCGCGACACCGGCATGGGGCCGCCGGTCGCGATCAGATGCCGGATATGGGCTTCAAGCGGGCTGTATTCCGTCACGGCAGGTTCCGTGATCGCGGCCCGCGCCGCCACGCATATGCAATGAAAGAGAGCCCCGCGATGATCATCGGAATCGATAATATCATGCCCATGGTCAGGCCGCCCCACAGAAATCCAAGCTGTGGATCAGGCTCGCGGAAAAACTCGGACGTGATTCGCGCGAGCCCGTAGCACACGGCGAACACGCCGATGACAAGTCCGGGCCGTTTGAGGGCGCCGCAGCGGATCAGCACCGCGAGAATGATGAAGAGCAGAACGCCTTCGAGCCCGGCTTCATAGAGCTGGCTGGGATGGCGTGGCAGTGGGCCGCCGTGGGGAAACACCATCGCCCACGGCACACTGTCATCGGCCGGACGGCCCCACAATTCGCCGTTGATGAAATTGGCGATGCGGCCGAGCAGGAGGCCGATCGGGCCGACGGCGCAGGTGACGTCGCCGAGCGACAGCACCGGAATGCCGCGGCTGCGGCCGAACGCCAGCACGGCGATGACGCAGCCCATGAACCCGCCATGGAACGACATGCCGCCGCGCCACAGCGCAAAGATCTCCATGGGATGCCGGGCGAAATACTCGAAATTGTAGAACAGCACATAGCCGGTGCGGCCGCCGAGAATGATGCCGAGCGTGACCCACAGGATGAAGTCGTCGAAATCTGCCACCGTCATCGGCGCCTTGCCGCCCCACAGCCGGGCGTTGCGGATAATCGCGCGGGCATACATCCAGCCGAGGACGATGCCGCCGATATAGGCGAGGGCGTACCAGCGGATCGCGATCGGCCCGATCGAGATCGCGATCGGATCGAATACCGGAAAGGCGATCACCAGCGCGGGTATCGCGAGAAGAGGCAGGACGGGAAGAAGCATCGGCCGGTGATCCCTGCGAAAAGCGGTGCGCCGCGTTCAAGGGTGCCTGACGGTCATGGGGTGTTTCGTCATCGCAAGTCAAGGAGACTCACCCGATCTGGCGAAGACGTGAATCCGGCGGCTTTTCCATCTTGCGTCGGCGCGCCGCGATCCCCATTGTCAGGACGAAGAGAGATGGGCCATGGTGCCTTCGGAGATCGACGATGACCCAGACCAGCAACCGGTTTTTTGACGAGATGGCGCGCCTGATGAACGACGCAGCCGGCGCCGCGCAGGGCGTCAAGCGCGAGATCGACACCGTGGTGCGCAATCAGGCCGAGCGGATTCTGCGCGATCTCGACCTCGTCAAGCGCGAGGAATTCGAAGCCGTCAAGGATATGGCGCGCCTCGCCCGCGAGGAGAACGAGGCGCTCAAGGCGCGTCTCGACAAGCTTGAGAAGAAGGCGGGGCCCGTCGCCGAGACCTGATTTCGGATGGCGCGCGATCTGCCTGTTCTTGCCTTCAAGTCTGTCCTGGCATGGGAGGATTGGCTCGCGGCTCAGCCGGCAGGATCGCCCGGCGTTTGGCTTAAGCTCGCGAAGAAGTCCGCCGGCGTACCCAGCATTTCCCGGCAGGAGGCAATCGACGGCGCGCTTTGTCATGGCTGGATCGACGGCCAACTCGACAAGTTCGATGCCGATTGGTGGCTGGTGCGGTTCACGCCGCGCAAACCCAACGGTAAATGGTCGGAAAAGAATCGCGACCGCGCGCTGGCGCTGATGAAATTGAAGCGCATCAAGCCTGCGGGCTTGCGTGAAATCGAGCAGGCCAGAGCGGACGGCCGCTGGGATCAGGCCTACGCGCCGCAGAGTGCGGCCACTATTCCCGATGATCTTGGTGCGGCGCTGGCGAAGGACAAGAAGGCCAAGGCGTTCTTCGCGACTCTCGATAGCGCCAACCGCTACGCGATCCTTTATCGCGTCACGACCGCGAAGAAACCAGCGACTCGCGCGCGTCGTGTCGAAACATTCGTGGCGATGCTGTCGCGCGGCGAGACCATCCATCCGCGCAAGAAAAGCCGTTGAGCCGGAGCGTTACGCCCCGAATGCCACCGGCCGGAATGCCTGCAGCAACTGCATGTCGACCTTGCCGACCATCTGTTCCATGAACGCGAAGGCATCGGCATTCGACATCGGCGGCGTATCGCCGCGTTTCTCCACCAACATCGAGAACGTATCCACGATCGTGATCATGCGCACGATGTCGGAGATCTGCTCGCTCTTGAGTGCGTCGGGATAGCCGGTGCCGTCGAGGAATTCATGGTGGTGAAGCACGACATCGAGCATTTCGCGCGGGAAATAACCCTGATGCTTGAGAACGTCGTGGCCGATCCGTGCGTGTTTCGCGATTTCGGTCTCGTCCTGCTCCGTCAGCCTGCCAGGCTTGTCGAGCACGGAGACCGGAATATAGGCCTTGCCGACATCGTGGATGAGGGCGGCGCGGGCGAGGCGGCGTTGATCCTGCTCGCGCATGTTGAGATGCTGCGCGAAGGCGACGGCAAAGCCCGTCACCATCAGGCAGTGGCGATAGCTGCGGATGTGATGCTTGTTCACCGCGATCAGCCAGTCGCGCAGCGACGAGCGTTTCAGCGCCTTGAGGATCGCCTTTTCCGCTCCCATTACATCATCGAGCGTCAGCGGATTGCCCGCCGGCAGCCTCTCGAAGATTTTCACCATCACGGTTTGCGCGGCGGCGACGCCTTCGCCGAGCGCGGCTTCGCTCGCGCTGAGTTCTTCCGGCGTTTCGGGGAACGAGTAGCGCACCCGGTGCAGGATGCTTTCGGGATCGAACGGTCGGCGAATGGTGTCGGTGGCGCCGAGCGCCCAGGCCTGCGTGGATTCGTGATGAAGCGCGTCCGCCAGCACGAACAGCCGCGGCAAGGTCTGATAGGCCTTGCCAATCAGCTTGCGGCGGATCACCTGCATGCTGGCGACCGAGGTGAGGTCGATGTCCACCACCACGCCCGAAAAGCGCCCCTCGGGGTTCTCCGGCATGTTGAGCGTCGAGGTGTGCTCGACGTCGCCGGCGTTCTGCAGGATGGCGGCCAGCTCGCGGCTGCGGTCGGCGCGATCGGACGCAAGCAGCATGCGCCGTCGGGTGGACCGGTTTGCCAAACTCATTTCATCCTCTTGAAGTCTTCTTCTTGGCCTCTTTGCGGTGCGGGAAGACTACGCGGAAAACTCGAAAAAACGGTTCCCCCGGCCGCTAAATTTGAATCAAATCCGGCGGACCGGCGGGTATCGGCCCCGCTGCCGTTCCCCGGCCGGGGCCTGCAAAAACGCGCTCCGATCGCGCGCTTTCCTTGTCTTTTCGGGGCTTTGGCGCTAAGAACCGTCCCGTTCGTGGCCCCCGCACCCCTGGAGGCTTGCCGCGACAGTTGAGCCGGGCCGCGATGCGGCCCTTAACTTTTGCAAAAACAAGGACTTAACCAATGGCGACCGTCAAGGAATTGAAGGCGACCGCTCGTCCGAAGGCCGGCAAGGGGGCCGCTCGGGCAGAACGTCGCGCAGGCCGGGTTCCGGCCGTGATCTACGGCAACAACGAGCCCCCGCTGACCATCTCGCTCGACGACCGGGAACTGCGTCAGCGCCTTCAGGCCGGCCGTTTCCTTACCACGATTCACGACATCGTGCTGGACGGCAAGAAGCACCGCGTCATCCCGCGCGACTTCAGCCTCGATCCGGTGCGTGACTTCCCGCTGCATGTCGATTTCCTGCGGCTCGGCCAGGGCGCGACGATCCGCGTCAGCGTGCCGCTGCACGTCCTCAACGCCGAAACCGCGCCGGGCGTGAAGCGTGGCGGCACCGTCAACATCGTCACCCACACGATCGATCTCGAAGTGCCGGCCGACAACATCCCGCAGTATCTCGAAGCGGACGTCGGCGCGCTCGACATCAACGGCTCGCTGCACCTCGCCGACATCAAGCTGCCGGAGAACGCCAAGCTCATCACCCGCGCCGACGCGACGCTGGTGACCGTGGTGCCGCCGTCCGGCTTCGCCGAGGAGCAGAAGGCCGCAGCCAGCGCGCCCGCCGCGGGCGCCGCTCCCGCCGCCGGTGCGGCTGCGGCCGGCGCGGCCGCTCCCGCCGCTGGTGCCGCCAAGCCCGCCGCCGGCGACAAGAAGAAGTAAGGCAAGGCGCGGGGGGCCCGCGTCATGCGGCTCTTTGTCGGGCTCGGCAATCCTGGCGCGAAGTATCAGGGCAACCGGCACAACATCGGGTTCGTTGCGGTCGAAGCGATGGCGCGGCGTCACGGTTTCGCACCGTGGCGCCGCCGCTTTCAGGGCGAGGCGTCGGAAGGCGCGCTCGACGGCGAGCGCGTCGTGCTGCTCAAGCCCGCGACCTACATGAACGAGTCCGGCCGCGCGGTCGGCGAGGCGATGCACTTCTTCAAGCTGGCGCTCTCCGACCTCAGCGTGTTCCACGACGAACTCGAACTGCCGCCCGGCAAGGTCCGCGTCAAGGTCGGCGGCGGCATCGCCGGCCACAACGGCCTGCGTTCGATCTCGGCGCATGTCGGCAACGACTATCGGCGGGTGCGGATCGGCATCGGCCATCCCGGCGTGAAGGAGCTGGTGCACGGCTACGTGCTGAGCGATTTCGCCAAGGCGGAGCGGCCGCGCTTCGAGGCGCTGTGCGACATCGTCGCCGACAACGCCGCGCTGCTTGCGGCCGGCAAAGATTCGACGTTCCAGAACCGGGTGCATCTGGCGATGCAGGCCAAGGGGTTCGGGGACGACGCCGGTAAAACCGCATGAGCGGAATGCGAAGATAGTTTAATCGTCATGGCCGGGCTGGTCCCGGCCATCCACGTCTTCATCCGTTGCAAGGAGACGTGGATGCCCGGCGTGAAGCCGGGCATGACGCAGTCATATGCTGAGGACGACATGGGTTTCAAATGCGGCATCGTCGGACTGCCCAATGTCGGCAAGTCCACCCTGTTCAACGCGCTGACGGAAACGGCGGCGGCGCAGGCGGCGAACTATCCGTTCTGCACCATCGAGCCCAATGTCGGCGCGGTGGCGGTGCCGGATCCGCGGCTCGACAAGCTCGTGGAGATCGCGAAATCAGCGCAGATCATTCCGACGCAATTGACGTTCGTGGACATCGCGGGCCTGGTGCGCGGCGCGTCCAAGGGCGAAGGTCTCGGCAACCAGTTTCTCGCCAACATCCGCGAAGTCGATGCGGTCGCCCATGTGGTGCGCTGTTTTGAAGATTCCGACATCACCCATGTCGAGGGCAAGATCGCGCCGCTAGCCGACATCGAAACCATCGAAACCGAATTGATGCTGGCCGATCTCGAAAGTCTCGAAAAGCGCGTCGACAGCCTGTCGAAGAAGGCCAAGGGCAACGACAAGGAAGCGAAAGAGCAACTCGATCTGGTCGAGCGCGCGCTCAAGCTGCTGCGCGACGGCAAGCCGACCCGCGGCATGGAGCGCAAGCCAGAGGAAGAACGCAACTTCCGCATGCTCGGACTTCTGACCTCAAAGCCGGTGCTCTACGTCTGCAACGTCGAGGAAGGTTCGGCTGCCAATGGCAACGGTTTCTCGCAAGCAGTGTTCGAGCACGCCAAAAAGGAAGGTGCGGTGGCGGTGGTGATTTCGGCCAAGATCGAATCCGAGATCGCAACGCTGTCGCGCGAGGAGCGCGTCGATTTTCTCGAGACTCTCGGGCTTGAAGAGGCCGGCCTCGATCGCCTGATCCGCGCCGGTTACGACCTGCTGCACCTCATCACCTACTTCACGGTGGGGCCGAAGGAAGCGCGGGCCTGGACCATCACCAAGGGCACCAAGGCCCCGGGTGCGGCCGGCGTCATCCACACCGACTTCGAGAAGGGCTTCATCCGCGCCGAGACCATTGCCTATGACGACTATGTCGGGCTCGGCGGTGAATCCGGTGCGCGCGATGCCGGCAAGCTGCGTCTCGAAGGCAAGGAATACGTCGTCGCCGATGGCGACGTGATGCATTTCCGCTTCAATACCTGATCTTTCTGCTCCCTCGCCCCGCTCTTGCGGGGCGAGGTGAAACCCGCCGCTGCGTGACTTTACTGCTGTTCGCGATCGCGCACCTGCCCACGGATCGCGCCGAGATGTTCGTTGATGCGGAAGATGATCAACACGAACTCCGCGGCGATGCGCGAGAACACGATGCCGACGACGATACCGGCAAGCGCGGAGAGCACCATGATGAAGCCGCCGAACGGGCTGACGGCCATGTACAGCAGACCGCTCAGGATGCCCGAGATCCCGAACAGGATCACCAGCGCGATGACCAGCCAGTAGAACGTCTTGATGATCGTCGGCGTGATGAACCGGTCCCACTGGAAAAGGTCCTTGAAATCAAACATTGCTCGGTCTCCGGTCTCGCGTTCGGCTGACGCAAAAAGGTCTGGTACGCATGGTGTGGGCGATGCCGGATTGTCGCACGCCGTCCGGCCGGCGAAAAGCCGTCGTGGCCCGCTCACGCCCGAACTGTGCAAAGCCCCCATGATTGCACGGGTTGAGATTGACCCCAATAACGGCCACAATCGGGCATCTGCCATAAGAAACAACATCCATGAAACTGACATTCGAAGATTTCAAGCCCGGCCATTTCGGCACGTTCGGGCCTCACCATGTGTCGCGCGAGGACATCATCGCTTTTGCGCAGGAATTCGATCCGCAGCCGATGCATCTCGACGACGAGGCCGCTAACCGGTCGATGCTGAAGGGTCTTTCGGGATCGGGCTGGCATCTCTGTTCGCTGTTGATGCGCATGTCCTGGGACGGCTTCATCCATCGCATCGCCTCCGCCGGCGCGCCTGGCGTCGATGAGGTGCGCTGGGTCTCGCCGCTGCGCCCGGGCGACGATCTCACCCTCGATGTCGAGGTTGTCAGCAAGCGCGAGTCGAAAAGCCGTTCGGATATCGGCTTCGTCCAGCTCAAGAACGAGGTGCGAAACGCCGCCGGCGTGACGCTGATGACCGCCGATATTCCGATCATGGTGCTGCGGCGCGCCGCCGCCGGTGTGCAGTAAGGGCGACGCGCGATGCCATACTTTGAGGACATCAAGATCGGCGACCAGCGCGAGCTCGGCTCGTTCACCTTCACCGCCGACAACATCGTCAAGTTCGCCCGCCAGTTCGATCCGCAGCCTTTCCATCTTGATGAGGAAGCCGGCCGCAAGTCGATCTTCAAGGGACTTGCCGCATCGGGCTGGCATGTCGCTGCCGTCTGCATGAAGCTGCTGGTCAAAAATTTCGAGCGCGAGGTGCAGGAGCGCGCGGCGCGTGGCGAGCCGCCGATCATCAACGGCCCGTCGCCGGGCTTCAAGGAATTGAAGTGGATCAAGCCGGTGCTCGCAGGGGACACCGTGACCTATACGTCCGAGGTCAGCGCCATGCGGCCATTGGGCTCGCGGCCGGAGTGGGGGCTGGTGAGTTTCTTCAACACCGGCGTTAACCAGCGCGGCGAGCGGGTCTATTCGTTCATCGCAACCGGTTTTGTGGCGCGAAAACCCGCTGCGTGAATCCTAGAGCTTTTTCGCTTCTGATGGAATCAGAAGCGAAGCTCTGGATTCTTGTTTTGACGCGTTTTCTTCACGCGAACCGGTATCCACTTCGCTCGAAAACGCTTTAGCCCGCCCACGCCAGCAGCAGCACTGCGATCGCCAGCGACAGGAACATCAAAAAGCGCACCATGATGGTAGCGAGGTTCGGCCGCGGTGTGTGCAGCGGGATCGGTTCGGCTTCGGTTGTCTTCACGATTTTCACTATGGCGGCCCCGCGAACGCATCGCGCCGTGGTGTGACGGCGCTCGCTGTGTGTCGCGCGGGCAGGGAGGCGGGTTCAAACGGCAATAAGAAAACCGCCACGCCCCTTTCGGAACGCGGCGGCCATAAATCCGGACCGGAGCCCGGACCAGGGAGACTTATTCCTGCGTTTCGGTGGGCGGCGTGCCGCGCTTCCACTGAGCGAGGTTGTCGGCGATCATGCGGGTCGACTTCATCGCGGTCTGGCTGAGCTGGGCGAAGCTCGCGAGCTCGCGCTGAACGCGCTGACCTTCGCTGTGCATGAAGCTGCGCAGGCTATCGAGTTCGGAGATCAGCGATTCGATCTCGCTGACCGATGCGCCGGCGACGCGCTGGATCAGGGTGTTGACGTTGCTCACGGCCGCATCGGCGTCAGCCTTCACGTCCGGCGTCGCGTCGCTGTTGAGGGCCGACGGCGCGCGGCGCAGATAGGCGATGTCCTTGCGGACGAAATCACGAATTCCGGCTTCGACGTCCGAGACGGCGGCGAGATCGGCATCCTCTTCCGTGGCTTCGGGCATTTCGGATCGAATGGCAGTCATCGGCTGTTTCCCTTGTTTCGCGGTAAGCGAGCGCGGCTGTCTCCGCACGACGAAGTCACATCGGCATGAATACAGCCGATCATGACCAGAAAGCGGCCGATTGACGGCGCGCCCCGACTATTCCCTTGACGAAAGAGGGTAAATAAACCGCAACCAGCGGCCGGCCGGCCGGCCCGGTCTACCAGCGATACTTGTAGCCGGCCTTCAGACTCCGTTCGGCATAGCCCTCGGCGGTCTCACTGATTGATCCGGTCACGCTGACCCCGCCGAACAGCTTCTGCTCGGCCCCGACATGGCTCAGCCAGCGGTCGTCGGCGGTGGACAGGGTCTGGCCGGCAATCAGGCTGGTCCCGGTGCCGAGGAAGTTCAGCTTGGCGGAATTGTCGATCGCCAGATTGCTGCTGGCGCCGCCCGTAAGCCCAGCCAGCGGGGTGTGGCCCTGCTGGATCAGGTTGTAGCCGCTCTGCATGCTGAGCGAGTACCGGTCGCTACCCAGCGGCAGCGATTTGCTGATCGCGGTGCCGAAGGTGGTCTGGTCCGCGGACGGATTGATGCGCGCCTCGAAGGTGGTTTTGTCCCAGATGGTGCCGACACCGGGCGCGGTCATGCCGGCCCAGGCGCTGCCGGCGGACTGGCCATAGGGATCGGTGCCCTCGAGCTTGCGGTTCAGCACTTCATAGGAGGATGTCGCCGGAGAGGACGCCACGTTCATGTCGACGCCGACCTTCGTATCCCAGAACGGAAACAGCGATTGCCGCACCGAGACGGCAGAGGATCCGTCGTCGTTGTGCGAGCGTTTCCAGTCGGCGTGATCGTCGGTGATCGTGCCAGCCTTGCGCTCTTTCGGAGTCTTGCCGGGCAGTGCGCTGACATCGGAGTTGAGCAGGCTCCAGTCGATGTCGTCGGGAATCGTGACCTGATCGGTCGCGCCCGTGGTCGCGACATCCTGCGCGGGCTCTTGCGTCTGATCGTGCGCCGGCTCGCTCTCGTTCGCGCGCGCGGGTGCCATGCCGAGCGCAACAGCGCATGTCGCGATCAGCAGCGCGCTGCGCGGACGAACGAGCAAGAAGCGGGGTATATGCAGAGCAGTGGACTTCGACATCATGGCAGTTCATCTGACGGTGCGTACCATCAGGCAGGTGGAACGACGCGGGTTAATATCATCTTTCGATGACAGGTCTCCGCACCTCTTTGTGATCGTTTGCACACAACATGATGAACGCGCATTCGGTCGTGACCATTTCGTTCCCATGCATGATGCAAAGATAGGCCCGTTTCCAAAGGTTTTTCGCGGAACCGATCGGAAGGCAAAACATTGTCCTGCGCATTATTTCCGGAGGAGGATGTATGAAGAAGATTGCTTTGGTACTTGCCGCGGCGGCTGCGATTTGTATGGCTGTTCCGGCTTCGGCGCAGACGGTTGTCATTCGCGACGGCGCGCATCGCCATCATCATAGTCATGGCTGGCGCCATCACGATCATCGCCGCTGGCGGCCCGTTCGCGTCGAGCCCCGTCGCCACTACGGATACGGCTATCGTCACCACCATCATCGTCGCGGCCCGGCCATTGTGATCCGGCCGTGATCGACAAAGCGGTCTGACGCGAACGGCCCTGCGCAAGCGGGGCCGTTTCGCTGTGCGCGGAGACGAGTTCGGTCAGGCGATTTTGGGCAGATGAATCTGTCGCCCCAGAACCTGTTCGACCAGATCGAACGTGTCGACCAGAATCCGCATGCTGGTTAGCCGGCCGCCCTTGAACTGTGCGAATTGCGCGAGGCGCACGCTCATCGACTGGTTCGCGCTTTTCGCCGCCAGCGAATAGCGTATCAAGGTCGCCGCCGAATCCTCGCTGAGCATGACGGTTTCGCGGTCGAAGCGGATCACGCGGAAAAGGTCGGCGATCTGCCGGATGATGCCGATCACCGCGACCTTGCCGCGATGGGTGCCGAAAAAGCCGAACATGTCGACCGGCCCGTAGATGGTCCACTCGACATTGTCGTCGAGGGTCGATTCCAGTTCGTCAAACTGATGGTCGTTCAGCGCACGATGAATCGCGCGCGATAAACGCCAGAGACTGTGCTCTGTCATGAGGGTGTCCTGTAAACGATGTGCAAAAACGGCGCCGGCGGGCCCACAATGACTCGCGCCCGACGCTGGCCTTAAAATTTGCTGGTCACATAGGCATTTTTCGCAATTGCACAATTAAAATTATTGCAATGCACAAATGCGCGGCGCGCGGGACACCTGGTCGCTCGCCCAGTTCACCCGCGCTGATGTCCCTGGGCCGCGATCACAGCCCGTGCGGCACCTATAATGATACCGGCGATCACGCTGAGCGGTATGGCGGTAAAGGGCGCCCGCAGGGCCGTCCCCGAAATCTGTGGTTTCAAAAACCTTAATCTGCGCGGGCGGCGTTAGGCCCTCATCGCGGCAGCGACACTGCTGGCGAACTGATCGGCCAGATCACGGCCGAGGAGTTGCTGGACGAAATCGAATGAGTCGAAGAACGCGCGGTGTTCGATGACGAGGCCGTCGCGTAGCGTGAAGAATTCAGCGATCGTCAATTGCACGACGCGTTCGTCCTTGCGCTTGGTCAGATGTGCCTCGACGATGGTTGCTGCGCGGTTGTCGTCCACGACGATGGTCTGCAGGTCGTAGGTTCGTCGCGAGTAGCGCTGCTCCTGAACCCGGACCGCTTGTCCGACCCAAGCCTTGCCTTCTTTCACGCCGTGATGTGGGAAGACTTCGACCGGCGTGTAGGTGATGGATGTCAGCGCATCGTGGCAGCATCGCTCCACTTCGGCGATGTCGCCGGCGTAAAACGCTTCAAGAAAAGTCAGGACACATTTTTCTGTTTGTTTCGCGGTCATTGCATTTCCCCAATGGGGCGGTTCCTATGAGGGAACCTGAGCGCGATCAAGCAAGGGATACCACAAGGTTTATCGAACTCTTTCCGCGCTGATTGCAATTGTATCGATCGGTGTCGCGTGAACGCTACGCGCGCGATGCATTGTCGCATTGAGTCGCGCGCAATCGCCGCGCCATGTCAGATGTTTCATCCGGAACGATGCCACGCGGTACCGCGTTGCCTTCATTCACCAAGCCAACACGGGATTAATCATGACCAAACCCGTTCAACCTGTTCCGGAAGACAACAAGAGTCACAAGGGACCGGGAAGTGCGCCCCCAGTCGAAACCGACACCACCAAAGGTCATCGGAACGACGAAAAGCAAAACATCGACGAGCAGGGCGATCACGCCAATCTCAAGCAGAACACCAGTAATCGTCGTTCGGGTTGAGCAGTCGAACGCCGGCAAGTTTTGCAACATCGTCGAGTCTTGCGATGTGCCCGCGCGGACTTGCGGCGCGCCGGGCTCAATAGACCTTGGAGCCGGGCGCGACCGCACCATTGCCGCTGCCCTCGCGGCGCGGCGATAGCAGGATGATCCTGCCGTCGGCATCCGGCGCGCCGAGGATCAGCACTTCGGACTGGAAGCCTGCGATGTTGCGCGGCGGGAAATTGCACACGCACACCACCTGCGTGCCGATCAGTTCGTCGGCCGTATAGTTGGTGATCTGCGCGCTGGACCACTTCTCGCCGAGCTCGGAGCCGAGATCGACACGCACCTTCCACGACGGATTGCGCGCCTTCGGAAACGGCTGCACTTCCACCACGCGGCCGATGCGCAGATCGACCTTGGCGAAGTCGTCATAGGTGATGGGAGTGGAGGGCGACACGATTTCGCTCAAGCCTTGGCCTTCTTGGCTTTTGTCTTTTTTGCTCTGCCCGGCGTCGCGGCTTTCGCTGGCGCAGTTTCCTTCTTCGCCGCAGGCTTCGGAGCGGAGAGGGTGGCTTCGGTCACGCGCCGAACCGCGCGCGCATAGCTGTCGGCGATGTTGTCGGCGGACATCTGCAGCCGCCGGATCGCGGCGTTGCCTTCCTCGGCGGCCTGCTTGGCGATCGCCTTGTAACGCTGCCGCGTCTCGCCATCCCTGGCCTTCGCGGCGAGTGCGTTGAAACGATCGCGCGTGCCTTTGACTGCGGCCGTCAAAGCCTTGTTCTGCTGTTTCGCAAGCTTCCGGATCACCGCATCCAGATCAGCGCCCGCCATGTCCTGCCTCTTGGGTCGTGTGGAAAATCGTCCAACGACCTAGCAGGAGCGACGGGGGCTTTGCAATCGCGGGATCGTGTCGTGGTTATCGCTGGCATATGCCGGTGACTGCGGCATCGCCAGCGACCTTAATGTCCGCTCATGACCAGTGTCTTGACGGGAAGCACGAGAGCCTGGATCCGCAGCAGCATGGCATGCACGATGCCGACGGCATCGACGGCGTGAAGCGCGAACCGCTTGAACGCGCCGGTGTCCTTCGCCTCGATGCGATCGTGGTTGCTGGTGTAGGCATTCACGATGCAACTGCTTCCGGGCGTGACGCCTTCAAGGCCGCCCTTGTAGAGAGGTTCGAGGAAGACGAGGATCGAGCCGGGGCGCAGGACATGCTGGGCCTCGACGAGCTGCTCACCGCCGCGAAACTGGCCGGCGGCGATGTAGTTCTGCACGTTGGTCACGACCATGGGAATGATTGTCCATGGTTTCGAGATGCACGTGGCTTCTGCGATCATTCCGACCTTCATCACCTGTGCCTCGATCTGGCCGAACCCGGCAGACAGTGTTTGCCGTCCCGCGCCCTCTGGAATCAGGATGCCGGCAGCCCGCATGATCGGGCTGACGATGTCTCCCGGCCGCAACGAGAATTGTTCGACACGTCCCGCGACGCCGGCGCGGATGGTGGTTTTGTCGAGATCGACCTGTGCCTGGGCGAGGGCGGCTTCGGCGCTGGCCTTTTCTGCCGGAAGCAGCGACGTCACCCGCGCCATTGCAGATTGCTTGGCTGCATTGGCCGCATCGAGCGAGCCCTGGCGCCCCGAGAGCAGCACCTCCAGCTTCTCGATGTCGCGCTGGGGGACGATGCCGGGATTGCGCCGCTGCAGTTCGCGTTTCACCTCGAGATCGTCGGAGGCTTGCTGAAGCGCACTCTTGGCTTCCTGGATCTGGCCATCGGCCTTGACCACATCGGCCTGCGCCGCCACAAGCGCTGCATCTACCTCGGCGATCTTGCGCCGCGCAGTTTCCACAGCGGCTTCCTGCTTCGTGCTGTCGAGCTTGAAGAGCACTTCGCCCTTCTTTACGGGTGCGCTGAAATCGGCGTGAACTTCCGCCACGCGTCCGGTCGCTTCCGAGATGATCGGCACAGTTCTGTAAAACAGCGTCGCCGTCGTGGTCGAGGGATGGAAATAGAAGATCAGCGTGATCAGCCCGACGGTGAGCATCAGGCACGCGGTGATGCCCCATCGTAACTCGAACCACACAGAAAAAAGCGTGATCTCGCGACCCAGTCGCTTGCCCTGTCCATAGCGCCGGTAGAGATAGTCGGGGAATATCGTCAGCAGCGAACACAGCAGCAGCTCAAGCATGACCTTGCACCTCGCCGGCCGGCTTGGAGTCTTCGGTTGGCTTCTTTATCTCTGCGGGCGTCCTATCGCCCGTTGACGGAGGTGGTGCGACGTGAGCGGGCGCTGCATCCGGTGTGTCGGCCGGAAGCGACGCCTCCGGCGGCACGCCCGCGATCCTCGCGACGGAGCCCGCGATGCTGCGCAGCGGCGTGCTGAAATCGGGCAAATCGACCATCGCCAGCAACAGCCCCGCGACCCAGAACAGATGGATGTGGGTGAACAGCGCCAGGAGGCCGAGCACGGCGACGATCTCGAACTGGAGCTTCTGCGATTTGTGCGCCATGCGCTCGGGCAGGGTGTGCAGCCGCAGATAGATATTACCGACCGCCAGCACCGCTCCGATCAGAATGATGCCGACAACGACCATCAAGACGTCGGTGTCACCGGGTGCAGTGATGAACGAGGGCAGATGGTGCGGCGCGTTCGGATGAAGCAACTCGCTCAAGCTGCCCTCCACTCAAGACAAAAATGCACTAAAGCAAAAAACATCAGGCAACACCCGGCTTAGCGAGTTCCATCATTGCACACGGCTATGAATTGGCAAGGGAGATAAAAGATAGCGTCGCACGATGACGTCAGACGCTGCTGACTTCACGCGAGCGTTCAGTCCGTCGTGACATTCACGCGGAGTGACTGCCTATCACCGCCGCTTCCACCCGCCGCGTTTGCCCGGCGCGCCGCCGGTCGAGCGCGGTGACTTGTCGTCGCGGACAACGCCGCTGAATTCCTGGCCGCCCTCGCGCATCGATTGCGGCTTGAAGATGCGGCTTTCGGTGCCGGGGCCCATTTCATCGAGCGTCGGTTTGCGTGCGCGGGTCTTCGCGCCCGGGCGATCGGGCTTCACTTCGTGCCAACTGGCGATGCCCATCTCGTCGAGCGAGGGCTTGTGGATGCGCGGGCCTTTCCCGGGCGCTCGCGCCGCGCTCGGCGGCAGGTTGGCCGAGTCGCCATACTTCTTGGTGCCGGCATAGGCGCCGGCCTTGCCGGTGACGGTCTTCTGCTTGGCGGTCGGATCGTCGACCACCGCCATTTCGGTGGCGCGCAGGCGCTTGACCTCGTCGCGCAGCCGCGCCGCCTCTTCGAAGTTGAGATCGGCGGCGGCCTCGCGCATGCGGCCTTCGAGATCGGCCAGCACCGCCTCGAAATTGTGCCCGATCGAAATCACGTCGTCGGCCATGCCGCCGTCGCCAACCTCGACCAGCACATGGTCGCGTTCGTAGACGCTGTTGAGAATGTCGCCGATCGATTTCTTCACGCTCTCCGGCGTGATGCCGTTGGCCTGATTGTAGGCCACCTGCTTTTCACGGCGGCGATCGGTCTCGGCGATGGCGCGCTCCATCGAGCCGGTCATCTGATCGGCATAGAGGATCACCTTGCCGTCGACGTTGCGCGCGGCGCGGCCAATGGTCTGGATCAGCGAGGTTTCCGAGCGCAGGAAGCCTTCCTTGTCGGCATCGAGGATGGCGACTAGCGCGCATTCCGGAATGTCGAGGCCTTCGCGCAGCAGGTTGATGCCGACCAGCGCGTCGAACGCGCCGAGCCGCAGGTCGCGGATGATCTCGATGCGCTCGATGGTGTCGATGTCCGAATGCATGTAACGCACACGGATGCCCTGCTCGTGCAGATATTCGGTGAGGTCTTCCGCCATGCGCTTGGTCAACACCGTGATCAGCGTGCGATAGCCGGCCTGGGCGACAGCGCGGACCTCGCCGACGAGGTCATCGACCTGGGTGCGGGCCGGGCGGATATGCACCGGCGGATCGATCAGGCCGGTGGGGCGGATCACCTGTTCGACGAACACGCCGCCGCTTTCGTTCAATTCCCACCCGCCCGGCGTCGCCGACACGCCGACCGTCTGCGGGCGCATCATGTCCCATTCCTCGAAGCGCAGCGGACGGTTGTCCATGCACGACGGCAGGCGGAAGCCGTATTCGGCGAGCGTCGCCTTGCGGCGGAAGTCGCCTTTGAACATGGCGCCGATCTGCGGCACGGTGACGTGGCTCTCATCTGCGAACACCAGTGCGTTGTCCGGCACGTATTCGAACAGCGTCGGCGGCGGTTCGCCCGGCTTGCGGCCGGTGAGATAGCGCGAATAGTTCTCGATGCCGGCGCAGCTTCCGGTCGCTTCCATCATTTCGAGATCGAACGTGGTGCGCTGCTCGAGACGCTGGGCTTCGAGCAGGCGGCCCTGCGCGTTGAGTTGATCGAGCCGCCACTTCAATTCGCTCTTGATGCCCTTGATGGCCTGAATCAGGGTCGGGCGCGGCGTCACGTAGTGCGAGTTGGCGTAGACCTTGATGAACTCAAGCTCGTCCTGCTTGTGACCGGTGAGCGGATCGAACTCCTCGATGGTGTCGATGGTGTCGCCGAACAGGTTCACGCGCCATGCACGATCCTCATAGTGCGCCGGGAAAATGTCGATGGTATCGCCGCGCACCCGGAAGGTGCCGCGGGTGAAATCCGCCGAGGTGCGCTTGTACTGAAGCGCGACGAGATCGGCGATGATCTGGCGCTGGTCGATGCGCTCGCCCTTTTTCATCGCGAAGGTCATCGCGGTGTAGGTTTCGACCGAACCGATACCGTAGATGCACGACACCGAGGCGACGATGATGACGTCGTCGCGCTCCAGCAGCGCACGGGTGGCTGCGTGGCGCATGCGGTCGATCTGCTCGTTGATCGATGAATCTTTCTCGATATAGGTGTCGGTGCGCGGAACGTAGGCTTCCGGCTGATAGTAGTCGTAATAGGAAACGAAATATTCGACTGCGTTATCGGGGAAGAAGTTCTTGAACTCGCCGTAGAGCTGCGCCGCCAGCGTCTTGTTCGGCGCGAGGATCAACGCCGGTCGCTGCGTCGCCTCGATCACCTGCGCCATGGTGTAGGTCTTGCCCGAGCCGGTGACGCCGAGCAGCACTTGCGTGCGGTCGTGGCGGGTGACGCCTTCGACCAGCTCCTTGATCGCCTGCGGCTGGTCGCCCTTCGGCGTGTACTCGGACTTGATCTCGAAGCGTACGCCGCCTTCGGACTTCTCCGGACGCGGCGGGCGATGCGGCGTCCACACTTTCAGGCTGCCGTCGTCCTTGCGGAATTCCGGGCGGCCGTCGCGCAGCAGCGCTTCAAGCGATTCCGCTGTCGCCTTCACCCCAAGCGACTCCATTTTGTTACGCGCGGGGCGGAAGGAGTCGTCGTCCTCGACATCGTAGCCGAGCTGTTTGGCGAGTTCGGGGTCGAGGGTCGGGATCGTGGCGCTGGTGCCGTAGTTCGCCTGCGGCGCCTCATCGAAGCCGGGGCCATGCGGCTGCTCGGGCGTGGCGCGCGGTTCGCCCTCATTGAAATCTTTCGGCGTCGATTTGCGCGCGCGATGGATTGCGGCCTCGCCGCCGGAGCGGCGATCCCATGAATTATCCGGCGGCGGCTGCAGTCCGGTGGACGAGCCGATGCCGCTCTCGCCGCGATTGATCGCCGGGTTCAGGAGTTCGGCCAGCGCGGGCGCGATCGGCTGCACATCGGGACGATGCGCTTTCGATTTCGGGGTTTTGACGGATTTTTTCGGAGTGCCGGGTTTCTTCGCCATGGCCGGAATATGGGGGGAGTCGCGGCGCGAGAAAAGGGCCCGCTGCGAGGCCATGTGTCATGCGTTCGCCGGGCGGAGGCGTTTCAAAAAATCCGGCAAATTCGCGTCGACCCAGGCACGCGCCGCATCCTGATGGCGGTGGTAATACAGCCCCAGCGCAATGATCGCGATGCCGATCAGCGACAGCGCGAACGGGAACAGCAGCGAATCCTTGAACACCTTCTCGGCCAGATCGCCGAGATAGATGGCGATGCCGATGGTTCCGAACACCGCGAACACCCGGCGCCCAAGGAATACGGCAAGGAACAGGAAGCCGACATTCATGGCGCAGTACAGCGCCTTGTCGAGCGCGGTGCCGTTGGAGGTCGCGGTGATCCCGCCCCAGAAGGCCATGACGCCGAACAGATAAAGCCAGAAGGCGAAATCGCCCGAGCGCTGTCGCGCATTGACGATGGCGGCGACGATCAGGATTCCGAGCCCGAACCAGATCGAGACCTTGCGCGAAACCTCCCAATTGCCGTGGGCCGCGCCGGTGATCCAAGGCACGATGTCCATCGACAGAAACCACAGCGCGAAGGCGGCGATGAATACGATGAAGGGAAAGCGATAGAAGTACAGCGCGAGCGCCGCAGCAGCGACAGCGGCGATTTCCATGAACACCCAGCTGCCCCTGACCCAAACGTAGAAGTCGCGCGCCGCGCCGGGCTTGCCGAACTTGCTCCACAAGCCGAACGTATCCTGCAGGCCGTAAACCGCGAGCGGCGCCATCGACACCGCGACGGCGATCAACAGTCCGCCGGGGGTATGAAGTTTGCGGACAGCCCAGAGATAATGCCCGGCCCAGGCGAACAGCGCGGCATACACCAGCGCAGTCGCGGTGAGCGCCTGTCCACCCATTTGCGAGAACGCCAGCGTGCTGAACAGGCCCATGGCGCCGATGACAATGAGCGCGCCAGCGTACCACAGCACATGCACGATATCGAATTTCGGCCCGGCTGCGGGAGCATCGGCGGTGCGAGTCCCAAGAAAGGCAAGCAACGATTCCAACTGGGCCGTGGTGAGGATGCCGGCCTTCGCCGCCGCCCGCAGATCGTCGCTTGAATGTTGCATCGGGTGCTCCGTGGCGCGCCGCGCCGGCGCAACCGCAAGTTTGTCACATCGTGTTGTCGAAGAGTTCAATGAAATGCATGCGTGCCATCAGCTGCGCACAGGATCGCCGGTGGGGGTTCGGGCATTGACTTGTCGGCCGGTTAGCGCGAAGTTCATGCAATCGCATCTAATTCGGCAGCGCTTCAGTGCGCCGGACCCCATACACATCAGCAGGACTGAAAAGATGATTGATCTTTATTATTGGCCGACGCCCAACGGCCACAAGATCACGATGTTTCTCGAGGAAACCGGCATCCCCTATACGATCCATCCGGTCAACATCGGCAAGGGCGATCAGTTCAAGCCGGAATTCCTGGCGTTTTCGCCGAACAACCGCATGCCGGCGATCATCGATCAGGCGCCGAAGGACGGCGGCGAGCCGGTGAAGATTTTCGAGTCGGGCGCGATCCTGATCTATCTTGCCGAAAAGACCGGCAAGTTCATGCCGCAGGATCTGCGCAAGCGCTTCGACGTGCTCCAGTGGCTGATGTGGCAGATGGGTGGTCTCGGCCCGATGGCCGGCCAGAACCATCATTTCAGCGTTTATGCGCCGGAAAAGCTGCCCTATGCGATCGCTCGCTACGTCAACGAGACCAACCGTCTTTATGGCGTGCTGAACAAGCGCCTCGCCGATCGCGAATTCGTCGCGGGTGAGTATTCCATCGCCGATATGGCGGCCTATCCGTGGATCGTGCCTTACGAGCGGCAGGGCCAGAAGCTGGAAGACTTTCCGCATCTCAAGCGCTGGTTCGAAACCATCCGCGCGCGGCCGGCCACGGTGCGGGCTTACGAGCAGGGTCCGAAGATCAATCCCAATCCCACCATCAGCACCGACGAGCAGAAGAAGGTGCTGTTCGGCCAGACCGCCGCCGTGGTGAAGGGCTGATCATGACTCGCAAGCTGTTCGAACTCTGCGGCACGGATTCGGAGCGCGTGTTCAGCCCCTATTGCTGGCGCACGCGGATGGCGCTGGCGCACAAGGGTCTCGATCATGAAACCATTCCATGGCGCTTCACCGAGAAGGACGCGATCCGTCCGCATAAATCGGAAAAGGTCCCGGTGCTGCTCGATGGCGACAAGGCCGTGGTCGATTCCTGGATCATCGCCAACTATCTCGATGATGCTTATCCGGACCGGCCGTCGCTGTTCGGCGGCGAGGGCGGCCGCGCCATGGGGCGGATGCTGAACTGGTGGGGCGACACGGTGGTGCTCGGCGGCATCTTTCCGCTGATCGTCGCCGACATTCCGCAGCATCTGCCGGAAAAGGATCAAATCTATTTCCGCGAAAGCCGCGAGGCGCGTCTCGGCCGCCCGCTCGAAGAAGTCTCGGCCAGCCGCGAGACTAAGGTCGATGCCTTCCGCAAGTCGCTCGATCCGTTGCGGCTGACGCTGCGCTCGCAGCCGTTCCTTGGCGGCGACAAGCTGAACTATGCCGACTACATCGTGTTCGGCCCGTTCCAGTGGGCGCGCATCGTCAGCCCGTTCAAGTTGCTGAAAGAGGATGACCCGGTCTACGCCTGGCGCGAGAAATTGTTCGATGCCTTCGGCGGCCTGGCGCGCAATGTGCCGGCTTACGCGGTGTAGAGACGAGGACTGTCACACGGCGATAACAGATCGCCGTTAGCTGCTCGCATGTGACAGAATCCATTCCCGCCTTCGTGCATGGAATCGGCGCGGTGGCCGCCGCGTTGACGACGCTGTGCTGGCTGCCGCAGGCGGTGCGCGTCGTCCGCCTCAAGGACACCCGCGCGATTTCGCTGACGACAAATCTCGTGTTCGCCACCGGCATCCTGCTGTGGCTGATCTACGGGATCGCGATCGGCAACGGACCGCTGATCGCTGCCAATGGCGTGTCGCTGATCCTGACCTTGATCATCATTGCAATGAAACTGCGCTACGGCTGATCGGCTGCACGCTTCGCGGCCTCGGCGCGCAGACAGTTCGGACACAGGCAGTCCTCGCCCTCGACCGGCATCGGCAGCCGCGCCGTTTCATCCGCGCACCAGCATCGCCCCGACAGGTCGCAGGTGAACGCGGTGCCGCAGCGCGGGCAGGCGAGGGCGCGGGGTTCGGGAACCCGGTCACGATGTGCTGAAGGGTCTGTCATCGGCAAGCCGGTTTCCGCCACGGTCTTCATCGCCGGTTCATCGGGCGAGGCGCAGGAATCGTAACACGAGGCCTATGCTGCTATCATGCCCCCGCATCCGGCCGATACAAAATTGCGAGACAGCAAATGGCCCGTGATCCGCAAGGCGCTCTGGTCGCACTCAACCGGTTCGGTTACGGCGCGCGCGGCGGCGCGGCCGGCGATTTGTCGTCAGCGGCGTCCGATCCACGCGGATTTGTAAAGGCGGAGTTGAACCGGCCCAATGCGGCGATCCTCGATGCGCCCGGGCTGGAGCCGACACCGGTTCTGACGCAGCAGGTGTACGACTATCAAAAGGATGTGAAACAGCAGCGCCAGGCTATGGCGAGAATGGCCGCATCGGCCGAGACCGGGATGGCTGATCCGAAAACTGCTTCCGGTCAGGCGATGACCACCGCGCCGTCGGCAGAAGCGCCTGCCAAGGACAAGCCGCGCCCGCCGAACATTGTCCAGAAGACCTATCGCGTCGAGGCGCTGGCGCGGTTGCAGCGCGCCACTATGGTGGAGTGCGGCATAGCCGAACGGCTGGTGGCATTCTGGTCCAATCATTTCTGCATTTCGGCCGGCAAAGGTCAGATCGCGCGGATGTGGGCCGGCGCTTATGAGCGCGAAGCGATCCGCCCGTATGTGCTCGGCCGGTTCAGCGACATGCTCATGGCCGTCGAGCAGCATCCGGCGATGCTGTTCTTCCTCGACAACCAGCAATCGATCGGCCCGGACTCGCGCGCCGGGCAGCGGCGCAGCAAGGGGCTGAACGAGAATCTAGCGCGCGAGATCATGGAGCTGCATACGCTCGGCGTGAACGGCGGTTACACGCAAGCGGACGTGACGGCGCTGGCGCAGATTCTCACTGGCTGGACGTTCGTCGGGCGCAAGGGCCGTCTCGGCCCGCCGGGTACGTTCGTGTTCAACGCCAACGCGCACGAACCGGGCGCGCAGCGCCTGCTCGGCAAGACTTATCCCGATAGCGGCGTGGCGCAGGGCGAGGCGGCGCTCAGGGACATCGCGCGTCATCCGGCGACGGCGCAGTTCATCGCGAACAAATTTGCCGCGCATTTCGTTGCCGACGATCCACCGCCCGCGCTGGTCGAGACGCTCGCAACCGTGTTAAAAAAGACCGATGGCGATCTGCGGTCGATGACGATGGCGCTGCTCGATGCCGACGCCGCATGGCAGGCGCCGATGACCAAGATGCGCACGCCGTATGATTTCCTCGTCGCGTCCGGTCGGTTGATGGGCCGGATTCCGGAAGATCCCAATCGTTATCTGTCGTCGCTTGGTCTTCTCGGCCAGCCGCTATGGACGCCGCCGGGGCCGAACGGTTTTGCCGATACCAACGCGGCGTGGTCCTCGCCCGAAGGCATGAAGCTGCGGCTCGATATCGCCTCGCGGATCGCGACGCGTGTCAGCGACAATATCGAGCCGCTGCAATTGCTCGACGCGGCGGCGGGCGCCGCCGCCTCGCATGAGACGCGGCAGGCGGTCGCGCGCGCCGAAACCCGACAGCAGGCCGTTGCGCTGCTGCTGATGTCGCCTGAATTCCAGAGGAGATGAGCATGACCGGTCTCGATCTCGATTGCTGTGAAAGCGGCACAGTGCGCGGCGTCAGCCGGCGCTCGCTGCTGCTCGGCGCGGCGACATTCTCGGCGTGGGCCTATCTGCCGAAGTTCGCCCGCGCTGCCGATGGGCGCGATTCGCGTCTGGTGACGATCATCCTGCGCGGGGCGCTGGATGGGCTCGCGACGGTCGCGCCGCTTGGTGATCCGGACTACGCCGATCTGCACGGTTCGATCGCGCTGACGCGCGAGGGCCCGAACGCAGCGATCATGCTCGACTCGTTCTTCGCGCTGCATCCGTCGATGCCGCAGTTCGCGCGGATGTATCGCGACAAGAAAGCCGCCGTTGTCCATGCGGTGGCGACGGGCTATCGCGAGCGCTCGCATTTCGACGGTCAGGATGTGCTGGAGAGCGGCCAGCCGGGGCCGGGACACGTCAAGACCGGTTGGCTCAATCGCACGCTGGGCGGTTTGCCGCGCGGCGAGCGGGTGATGAGCGGGCTCGGCGTCGGCGCGGTGACGCCGCTGGTGTTGCGCGGCCCCGCGCCCACGGTCGGCTGGGTCCCGGCGAAACTGCCTCAGGCCGCAGACGATACCGCGATGCGGCTGATGGACCTTTACACCCATCGCGATCCGGCGCTGGCGACCGCGCTGTCGCAAGGTTTGCAGATCGAGAAGATCGCGGCGCGCGAAGACGGCATGGCGCCGGCGCGCGGCATCGGCGCGATGCGGCTCGCCGCCAAGGGCGCGGCCAAGTTGATGGCGGCGGACGATGGTCCGCGCATCGCGGCGCTGGCGTTCGACGGCTGGGATACCCATGCCCGCGAGGGTGGGCCGGTCGGCCGTCTGGCCGCGCTGCTTGCCGGTCTCGATGGTGCGTTCGCCGAGTTCGAAACCGGGCTGGGCGAGCGCTGGCGCGATACGGTAATCGTCGCCGTCACCGAATTCGGCCGCACCGCGCGGATCAACGGCACCGACGGCACCGATCATGGCACCGGCACGGTGGCGCTGTTGGCGGGCGGCGCGGTCAATGGCCGCCGCGTGATCGCCGATTGGCCAGGATTGAAGATGGCGAACCTCTATGAAGGTCGCGACCTCAAGCCGACCGCCGATCTGCGCGGCGTGATCAAGGGCGTGCTGCGCGATCACCTCGGGCTCGGCGAACACACGCTTGCCGATGCGGTGTTTCCCGACAGCGGCAAGGTGAAGCCGATGTCGGGATTGATCGCCTGATCGAAAGAGCGTCAGCCCTTCGTGATCTGGTCGATCGTCGCCATATCGTCCGCCGTCAGCGTCCACGCGATCGCTTTCACGTTCTGCTCGATCTGCTCGGGGCTGGACGCGCCAGCGATCACGCTCGACACCTGCGGCCGCGCCGCGAGCCACGAGAACGCCAGTTCGAGCAGGGTCTTGCCGTGCTGCTTGGCGAAGGCGTCGAGCTTCTGCACGATGTCGAGGTTGCGGTCGTTCATGTAGCGCTCGCGCAGGTAATCGACCTTGCCGAGGCGCGAATCCGCCGGCGGCTTTTCACCGCGCTTGTATTTACCGACAAGCAGGCCGTTCGCCAGCGGGAAGAATGGCAGCAGGCCGAGGTTGTAGGTCTGCGCCATCGGCAGCAGGTCCTTTTCGATGTCGCGCACCAGTAGGCTGTATTCATCCTGGCACGACACAAAGGCATGGGTGTTGATCTGCCTGGCGACGTGCTGCGCCTCGCTGACGCGCCATGCCGGAAAATTCGAGCAGCCGATATAGCGCACCTTGCCGTGGCGGATCAGGTCTTCGAGCGCGCGCAGGGTCTCGTCGATCGGCGTGAGGTCGTCATAGTCGTGCTGTTGATAGAGATCGATGTAGTCGGTCTTCAATCGCCGCAGGCTGTCCTCGACCGCCTGCATGATGTAGCGCCGCGACGCGCCCTGCTTGGTGCCGTCGTCTGCCATCGGCTTGGCATACTTGGTCGCCAGTACGATGTCCTTGCGGCGATCGCCGAGCACCTGGCCGAGGACGTTTTCCGAGCCGCCGCGCCCGGCATAGATGTCCGCAGTGTCGAACAGCGTGATGCCGAGGTCGATCGCCTTGTGGATGATCTTCCGCGAGGTTTCGAGATCGCTGCGCTGGCCGAAATTGTTGCAGCCGAGGCCAACAGCCGAGACACGCAAGCCGGAGCCGCCGAGGTTTCTTGTTTCCATTTTGTTGAGGTTCCTGTCAGGGATGGGCGGGAATCGAGAGTTGTTCTGTTTCCTCGATGCCCATGTTGCCGGAGATCGGCGCTCCGCGCAAAGCCCGTGCTGACATGCGCCGCACTGCGGCTTCGGCATTGCGCGCGATCTGTTTGCGGTCGGCATTGATGTCGTAGGCGACCGGCTCGCCCCAGGTCACGGTGATATCGACCGCACCGGCGGCAACCACATTGAACAGATGCGGCAGCAGGTCGGCGTCGCCGTACCACGCCACCTTGTCGCGCAGCGCGCGGCCGACCGGCACGCCGCCGATGCCGACATAGGCCAGCGACACCGGCTGCACGGTCACCTGCTGATGATGGGTGGAATCGCCGATGGCATGATGCACCGCGCCGATCAATGCCGAGCGGAAGGGGAGGATGCGGACGCCGTCGCTCGAGGTGCCCTCGGGAAACAGCAGCACCGCGTCGCCGCCGCGCAGCCGCTCGGCCATCGCGCGCGCGGCTTCGCCGGTCTTGTGGCGGCGTTCGCGTTCGATGAAGACGGTACGCTGGAGCTTTGCGAGTGTGCCGAATATCGGCCATGTCGCCACTTCGGATTTCGCCACGAACACCACCGGCGCGATGGCGCCGATCACCGGAATGTCGAGCCATGAGGCGTGGTTGGCGAGAATGAGCGCCGGGGTTTCGCGCGTCCGCGTGCCGACCTCGGTGATGCGGACGCCGATCACCTTGCACAGCACGCGATGAAACAGATGCGGCACCGTGCGCTGCAGATTGGTGTTGAAGACGATTCCGATGATCTGGAACGGCACCAGCACGAGAAACAGCAGTATCAGAGCGGCCAAGATGAAGACGACACGGATCATGTCACGGTCCGGGTGATGAACGCGGGGCGGTTATACCCTCGGGATGAATCGGAACAAAAAAATGCGGCCCCCGTCAGACGCTGCGCAAGGGGGGAAGGTTGCGCGACCGGGGACCGCTTGGGCGAATGATCATGACGGGGACGGATCAGACGCTCGCACAGGCTAGGCATGCTCTGTTACATCGTCGTGACAGCGGGACTTCTCCACAGGAACCAAATTCCCGGATATGCACTTGTCGCGCGGATCAATGCCATTGCCGAACGTTGGGGCCGAAAGGATATCCATGCCCACCTTCATCTCGCCGTATGTGTTGCCAATCCTGATGCTGTTCGCATCCAACGTCTTCATGACGTTCGCCTGGTACGGTCACCTGAAATTCAAGACCAGCGCGCTGCCGGTGGTCGTCCTGGCAAGTTGGGGCATCGCGTTCTTCGAATACTGGCTCGCGGTTCCGGCCAATCGCTGGGGCAGTGCGATCTACAGCGCCGCGCAACTCAAGACGATTCAGGAGGTCATCACCCTGATCGTGTTCGCCGGCTTCTCGGTGCTTTATCTGAAGGAGCCGCTCGGCTGGAACCATGCCCTCGGCTTTCTGTTCATCGCACTCGGCGCGTTCTTCATCTTCCACAAATGGTCGTGACGCCTCACTTCGCCTCTGGCGCAACGCGCAGGAGATGGCCGGCGTCGTAGGTCGCGCTGGCGCCGCGCGTCGCGATCAGTAGTGACGCGGTCAGAATGATCGCAGCCGTCAGCGAGGCGGCGACAATAACAAGGGGTGCTTTCATGAAATGTCTCCGTCGGGCGTATTGCCCGCCAACCAGACCAGTGCCCCGATTGCTTTGAATACGTGCGCGCGCCGCCGGCTCCCAAGGCCGGCCCGGCCCTCAGCCGAGTGGCGCGGCGGCCGCGACCCTGATCGACAGCGCCGCAAGGGCGACGACCAGGCATAGCGACAACGAGCCGAGCGCGAGTGATGCCGCGACGGCGTGGGTCAAACGAGAAGAAGCAATGCGCGCGGGCCGGCTGCCAAATCCGTGGCCCGTGGCGAGCGACCGTATCATGGCCGTAAATCCCTCATGGCGCGGGCGAATCACCCGCGTTCGGCAGATTTGGCAGGAATCGCTGTCAGGATTGCGGCGCAACACGAGCGGAAAGTGGCCAAACCATGGCGCGGACGCTGACCGAAGTGGGTTATGCCCGCAATTTGCGGGTTTTCCGCTGGAATCACGCTTCCGCGACCAGATCCTCGTCATTGGCCGGGGTGTCGGGCGTCCAGTTCATGGCGACAAATCTCGGTTCGCGCTCGACCCGCTTCAGCCATGCCCGCACCGCCGGATAACCCGACAGGTCGAAGTCGCACTGGTTGGCGACGTGGGTGTAGCCGTAGAGCGCGATGTCGGCGACGGTGAGGTGGCCGGCGGCGAAGTAGTCGTGGGTCTTGAGATGGTTCTCCATCACCCGCAGCGCCGCGTAGCCGCGCTCCACCCAGTCTTCCAGCGCGTGGGTCTGCAGATCACGGCCGCCGCGCACCAGCGCCAGCCAGAAGTACGCGGCGCCGACACTCGGCTCCAGCGCGTGCTGCTCGAAAAACATCCACTGCAGCGCTTCGGCGCGATCGATGCGATCTTCCGGCGCCAGCGAAGTGCCGATCGCGACGTACCACAGGATGGCATTGGACTCGGCGAGGAAGCGCCCCTCGGCGACCTCGAGCAGCGGCACCTGGCCGCTGGGATTCTTGGCGAGGAATTCAGGCGTGCGGCTTTCGCCGCGCAGAATGTCGACCTCGATAGCCTGATAGGGCGTGCTCAACAGCGCCAGCGCAAGGCGAACCTTGTAGCTGTTGCCGGAGCGCTGCATCGAGTAGAGCTTGTACATTCCGTCCTTCAAACATCGCGATCATTGTTCTGTCAGACAATGATGTGGCGGGGCGCGCGTCGCAAGGGCTTGCGGCTGGAAATGGTCGAAACCCGCCGCCGCGGCGCAGTCATCCAGAACAAATCTACCGATCCGGAACCAGTGGCGGGATCACGCCTGCGCGAAAAGGCCGCAACTGGCGCTCAAACTGCGGTGACCGGATGGGTGGACGCTGCGCGCTGCTGCGCGATCTCACGCCGATCGCGCGCGGCGCGGCGCAGTGCAATGGCATAGAGGCTGAGCAACGCGATGACCCCGAGCGGCACGGGAATGATTGTTGCAATGCCGCGCGAGATCAGCGGCACGGTCCACGCTATGGCCAGTAAGGTGATCTCGTAAGGCCTGAAACCGTGTGTCAGGCCAGTCGTCGCCATGAACGCGATGGCGACGCCGAGCGCCACGAGATCGTAATCGAGCACATGAGGCGAGGCGAGCAGCGTCGCGATCACCAGGACGGCCGCCTTCTGTCGATAGTCGAGAGGTGATCGCCAGATCCATGCAACGCTGCAAGCGGCGGCGAGTGTCCCTGCGGTTTGGATGGCATAGGCGAGCATCACACTGCCGCCTGAGAGCCGTACCGCGGCGAAAATGCTTTGAAGTTTTTCAAAGCCGACGGCGCCCTGTTCAAGCAGCACTTTGCGGGAGATGTCGGTGGTCGCGGCGAACGCGAGCCAGGTGTCGACGCCGAACAAAAGCACCGTCATGCCGACGAGCGCAGCCACTGTGAGCCCCGCGGCGATGATCGCGCGCCATTGGCCTCCGGCAAGCAAGGCGATGGGAATGATCAGTCCGAATTGCGGTTTGTAGGCCATCAAGCCAAACAGCACGCCGGCGAGCCATGGTCGCGTCGGCAGCGCTACGAGCGCCCCGCCGAACAGCGCGGCGGTGAGAAATCCGTTTTGCCCGTGACCGAGATTCACGAACACGGCGGGAAACGCCAGCGTTGCCAAAATCCAGATGCGGCTCACGCGCCCCTGTGGGCCACGCGCCGTCCGCACGATCAGGCCGGTGACGAAGAGGTAGGCGAGAAGCGTGCTGCCTTGCCATACCGCTAGCGCGACTGGATAGGGCATCAGGGCCAGCGGCGCGGCGACGAGAAGAAAGATCGGCGGATACAGCCATGCGTAAGTCTGCACCGCCGCGCCGAAAATCTCGTGCTGCCGGGTATAGTGGACAGCCATGTCGTAGACGTCTGCGGCGCGGCCGTCGAGGACCAGCGAACCGGCCGCGTAGAAGCTGGAGAAATCGGTGCCGATCGGCTTGCCGTTGCGGTCGACGAGGCCGTCCGACAGCGCGATCCAGCCGACGATGGCGAGCGCGCTGACGACCAGCAGGATCACGCTGTAAGCGCGGATGCGCGCGGGCGTCAGCCATTCGCCAGTCCGGAGCCGTTGCACAAGGAGGGACATTGCCGCGCGCTCTATGAATGTTGCGCCGAACCTAGCTGCCCGCTTTTAATGTTTCCTGAACCATCGCGGCTTTTGCGAGTCCCCTTGTCTGCCGGATGCGGCCCCGGACAATGCTTTTGTCCCTCTCCCCTTGCGGGAGAGGGACAGAAGATTGCGGAAGGGTTTGCCCCGCTTTGTGGAGCCGCGGAGCGTGGGACAATGACAACACTCGCTGTTCACATGACAGTTTCGCGCAATCCGACGGTTGCGGCGCAGTGTTGGGCGCTTTAGGGTGCGTCCGCCCGCGCGATACTGCGATTCCGGGCTTTTTACACCCCTCCTAGGAGATCATGATGTCGTTCCTGTCCTCTGCGCTTGACCGTGTGAAGCCGTCCGCGACCATCGCGGTCACGGATAAAGCACGTCAGCTCAAAGCGGCCGGACGCAACGTCATCGGCCTCGGCGCGGGTGAACCCGATTTCGACACCCCGGCCAACATCAAGCTGGCGGCGATCCACGCTATCGAGGCTGGCAAGACCAAGTACACCGCGGTGGACGGCATTCCCGAGCTGAAGGACGCCATCGTCGCCAAGTTCAAGCGCGAGAACGGCCTGACCTACAAGCCGAGCCAGATCACGGTCGGCACCGGCGGCAAGCAGGTGCTCTACAACGCGCTGATGGCGACCATCAATCCGGGCGACGAGGTCATTATCCCGGCGCCGTACTGGGTCAGCTATCCGGAAATGGTGGCGCTGGCGGGCGGCGAGTCCGTGCCGGTGGTGTGCACCGCCGAGCATGGCTTCAAGCTGCAGGCTGCCGATCTCGAAAAGGCGATCACGCCGAAGACCAAGTGGATCATCCTCAACTCGCCGTCGAACCCGACCGGCGCGGCCTATACCCAGTCGGAGATGAAAGCGCTCACCGACGTGCTGGTGAAGCATCCGCATGTCTGGGTGATGACCGACGACATGTACGAACACCTCGTCTACGACGATTTCACCTTCGTGACGCCGGCGCAGGTCGAGCCGAAGCTACTGGACCGGACGCTGACGGTGAACGGTGTGTCGAAAGCCTATTGCATGACCGGCTGGCGCATCGGTTACGCCGGCGGGCCTGAGCAGCTCATCAAGGCGATGGCCACCATCCAGTCGCAGTCGACCTCGAATCCGTCGTCGGTTTCGCAGTGGGCGGCGGTCGAGGCGCTGAGCGGTCCGCAGGAATTCATCGCCGCGAACAACAAGGTGTTCAAGGAGCGCCGCGATCTCGTGGTGTCGATGCTCAACCAGGCGAATGGGATCGATTGCCCGCGGCCGGAAGGCGCATTCTACGTCTATCCGTCCTGCGCCGGCACGATCGGCAAGACAGCGCCGTCGGGCAAGAAAATCGAGACCGACCAGGACTTCGTCACCGAGCTGCTTGAAAGCGAAGGCGTCGCGGTGGTGCAGGGCTCGGCGTTCGGCCTCGGCCCGGCTTTCCGCATCTCCTACGCCACCAAAACCAGCGATCTCGAAGATGCGTGCAAGCGAATCCAGCGCTTTTGCGGCAATTTGCGATAAATCCACAGCCGGTGCTGCATGGAACTAATCTCGATTTCGTGACTTACAATTGATCAGCGGCGTGCTACGTGCACGTCGCTTCTTTGTTTTCCCGCCTCTGCGTAAAAACCCCAAGTTGGAGACTATCTCATGCGACTGCCCCACCTGCTCGGCGCTGCTGCCGCCATCGTCATTGCATCGTTCGCCACCGCGAATGCGCAGGAAGGGCGCACGCAGGTTGGTCTCCTCGAGTGCCACGGCGGCCAGAACGTCGGCATGGTCGTTGCTTCGACCACCCAGCTTCAGTGCGTGTTCACCAGCCAGGGCCGTCGTCCGGAGCCTTACGTCGCGAACGTCACCCGCTTCGGTCTTGATATCGGCGTCACCGAGCGTACCGACCTCGCCTGGGCTGTGAACGCTCCGACCCGCCGCATCGGCCGTGGCGACCTGTCCGGCAACTACGGTGGCGTCGGCGGCAACGCTTCGATCGGCATCGGCGGCGGCGGCAACCTGCTGATCGGCGGTTCGGACAATTCGATCGCGCTGCAGCCGCTCAGCCTTCAGGGCCAGACCGGCCTCAACGCAACTGGCGGCCTCGTCGGCATGGAGCTGCGTCCGGCCGGTATCGTGCATCACGGCAAGTCCCGTCATCACCGCCGTCACAAGAAGCATCATCGCCATCACCGCTAAGACCGGCGATCGGTTTTTGTCAGAGGCCCGCGCAAGCGGGCCTCTTTCGTTTTGGAAGCCTTCTTTCACGTTTGGGAAAGGCTGAGCATCGCCGCGCGTTGAACAATCTTCGCTGCTGTGGATAAATGACGGCGCTCATTTCGCGCGGCGGCTGTGCCGCCGTTCATTCATCTGTTTGTCACCCGGAGATTGTCATGCGCCGCTTTTCCGCCGTTCTGTGTGTCGCTGCCGTTGCGTTCGCTTCGTCCGTTGTCGCCGTCAGCGCGCAGCAGGGGCGCACCCAGGTCGGCGTTCTGGAATGCCGCAGCGGTCCTACCGTGGGCATGATCGTCGGCTCGGTCACCAATTTCGGCTGCGTCTTCCGCGCCGAGGGGCGGCCGGACGATCTCTATGTCTCCACCATCACCAAGCTCGGCCTCGATATCGGCATCACCAATGAGACGGTGCTGTCATGGGCGGTGTTCGCGCCGACCAAGGAAGTCGGCCGTGGCGATCTCTCCGGCAATTATGCCGGTGTCACTGCCAGCGCTTCCGTTGGCGTCGGTCTCGGTGCCAATGCGATGATCGGCGGCTCGGCCAATTCCTTCGCGCTTCAGCCGCTCAGCGTGCAGGGCCAGACCGGCCTTTCTGCCGCCGGCGGCGTGCAGAGCATGGAATTGCGTCCCGGCCGCTAAGGCGGCTGCGATGATCCTGATCACGGCGGCGACCGGGCAGGTCGGCCGCGAGGCCATCAATGGGTTGATCGCCACCGGCGCGCCGCTGCGTGCGCTGGTGCGCGACCCGTCCCGCGCCGACATGCCAGCGGGCGTCGAGGTGGTGCAGGGCAGTTTCGAGGATGATGCTTCGCTTGCCCGCGCGCTCGATGGCGTCGCGACGATGCTGCTGGCGGGCCGCGACAGTCCGGATGCCGTCGAGCAGCACCGGCGTGTTCTCGCTCAGGCGCGCCGCGCCGGCGTCCGGCACATCGTGAAGCTGTCGGCGATCGGCGCGTCGGCGCAGTCGCCAGTGGCCCTGATGCGCGAGCATCACGAGGTCGATGAAGAGGTTCTTCACGGCCTGGCAGCGTGGACCTTGCTCAAGCCGCATCTCTATCTGCAGAATCTATTGCGCGCTGTCGATGCTGTGCGGCGCGACGGCGTGCTGTCGGCGCCGATGGGCGAGAACCGTTTTCCGCTGGTCGACACCCGCGATGTCGGCGCAGCGGCTGCCGTGGTGCTTCGCGATCCGGCGGCGCATGCCGGCAAGACCTACAGCCTCACTGGCCCTGCGGCCTACAGCTATGATGATGTCGCTGCTGCGATGGCGTTCGTTGCCGGGCGTGCGGTGAGCTATGAGGCGGTGCCGCCGCAAACTTCCGAAGCGCGGTTGTTCGCGGCCGGACTTCCGGCGTGGCGCGCCTATGATCTCGCGCATATCGCGTCGGCTTATGCGCCGTCCGACAATGCGGTGTCGCCAGATCTTGCGATGCTGCTCGGCCGCGCGCCGCGCTCGCTCGCGACATTCATGGAAGATCACCGCGCACTGTTCAGCGGACGGGTCTGACGCAGCGGATTCGGTTTGCCGGCGCGCAAAACTCGTCATGCAATTTTTATTGATCGCCACTTTGGGTGGAACTGACGTCTTGTGCTGCACAGCCGCAAGTTTCTTTCTTGCCAAGCGCGGCATCCCCTGAGACGATCAGGGCTGCCGACCCGATCACGGGCCGAGCTCCAGACAAGGAGGCGGCAATGGGACAGAGCGTCAGAAGTCCCCGCGGTCCCCGGTGCATTGCACTGGTGGGCCCATTCCAGAGCGGCAAGACCACACTCCTCGAAGCTATCCTGTCCCGCACCGGGGCGATCTCAAAATCAGGCACAGTCGAAGCAGGCACGACCGTCGGCGATGCGTCGGCGGAAGCGCGCAGTCATCGCATGAGCGTGGCGCTGACGGCAGCGTCGACCACTTTCATGGACGAGACCTACACCTTCATCGATTGTCCGGGCTCGGTCGAATTCGCGCACGACATGCGCGCGGTGCTTCCTGCGGTCGATGCGGCCGTGGTGGTGTGCGAAGCGGACGAGCGCAAGCTGCCGCTGCTCCAACTGATCATGCGTGAACTGGAAGAAGCGAAGATTCCACGCTTCCTGTTTCTCAACAAGATCGACAAGGCGACGCAGCGCGTGCGCGAAACGCTGCAGGTGCTGCAGCAGGCATCGCGAACGCCGCTGGTGCTGCGCCAGATTCCGATCTGGAACGACGGCATCGTGTCCGGCTTCGTCGATCTCGCGCTGGAGCGCGCCTTCGTCTATCGCGAACATATGCCGTCCGAAGTGATCGAACTCAAGGGTGGTGATCTCGATCGCGAGAAGGAAGCGCGGTTCTCGATGCTCGAAAAACTCGCCGATCACGACGATCGGCTGATGGAGCAGTTGCTCGAGGACATTCCGCCGCCGCGCGATGCGGTGTTCGACGATCTCGCCGGCGAATTGCGCGACGGCTTGATCTGTCCGGTACTGATGGGCTCGGCCACGCGCGAGAACGGCGTGCTGCGGCTGATGAAGGCGCTCCGCCACGAGGCGCCGGACGTCACCGCCACGGCGAAGCGGCTCGGCGTACCCACTGACGGCGCATCGCTTGCCTATGTGATGAAGTCCATTCATCTGCAGCATGGCGGCAAGCTGTCGCTGGCGCGCATCCTGTCGGGCCACTTCGACGATGGCGCCACGGTGCAGGCGTCGAGCGGTGAGAGCGGGCGCGTGTCCGGCATCGTGCCGGTCAACGGCGGCCAGGAAGGCAAGCGCTCCTCGGCGCAGGCCGGCGACACGGTGAACTTCGGCAAGCTCGATGCGGTGAAGACCGGCGAGACGCTGAGCACGGGCAAGATCGCGCCGGCTGCGCTGGTCGACCTTAGTCCGCCGGCGCCGGTGTTGGCGACGGCGTTGTCGGCGCACGATCGCAAGGACGACGTCAAACTCGGTCAGGCGCTGGCGCGGCTGAGCGAGGAGGACCCGTCCTACATCATTGTTCACAATCCGCGCACCCACGACATCATTCTGTGGGGGCAGGGCGAGATGCATCTGCGTGTCGCGCTCGAGCGGTTGCAGGACCGCTTCGGCGTCAACGTCAAACAGCATTCGCCGTCGGTCGGCTATCAGGAAACCATCCGCAAGCACGCCACCGAGCGTGGCCGCCACAAAAAGCAGTCCGGCGGCCACGGCCAGTTCGGCGACGTGGTGCTCGACATTAAGCCGTTGCCGCGCGGCAGCGGCATCGTGTTCCGCGAGAAGATTGTCGGCGGCGCGGTGCCGAAGAACTACATCGGCGCGGTGGAAGAGGGCGTGCGCGACGGTCTCACGCGCGGGCCGCTCGGCTTTCCGGCGGTGGATGTCGAGGTGACGCTGACCGACGGCTCCTATCACAGCGTCGATTCCTCGGATCAGGCGTTCCGGACCGCGGCGCGGATCGGCATCACCGAGGCGTTGCCGAAATGCGCGCCGGTGCTGCTCGAACCGATCGATACGGTGGAGATCGTCTGCCCGTCGGAAGCGACGGCGAAGATCAACGCCATCCTGTCCGGGCGGCGCGCGCAGATCCTCGGCTTCGACGGCCGCGACGGCTGGTCCGGCTGGGACACCGTGCGCGCGATGATGCCGGAGGCGGAGATCGGCGACCTGATTGTCGAACTGCGCTCGGCGACGGCGGGGGCGGGCAGCTTCACCCGGCAGTTCGACCGCATGGCCGAAGTGATCGGCCGCGCCGCCGATCAGATCGTCGCCGCAAATCGCGACGCCGCCTGATCGATCTCTGACCTTCCGTGCTCTCAGGGCCCCGGCTAACCGCCGGGGCTCTGATGTTTTATGATTGATGTTTTGTACATCATTGAAGATATGATATACCTCAGATATAATGTCTCAACGCGGATAAAAGCTATTGATTACATCAGCCCAGATGCGCGCGGCCCGCGCGCTGCTCGGAATCGACCAGAAAACCCTTGCGGACATGGCGGGCCTGTCGCTGCCGACCATCCAGCGGATGGAGGCCAGCGCCGGTGTCGTGCGCGGTGTCGTCGAATCCCTGACCCGCGTCGTCGACGCCCTCAATCAGGCCGGCGTCGAACTGATCGGTGACAACGCGCGCAGCGAGACAGGCGGACGCGGCGTGCGGCTGAAGGATCCGCCACAGGCTTAACTTCCCAACTGCTGGACATTTGGAGATGAACATTACGACTCGCGCGGTACGCCCTTCCACTGAACCGAGCTTCGTCGAGTTGTTCACTCCAAAGCTGATTACGGTGTTGCGCGAGGGTTATGGCCTCGCGGGCTTCCGCGCCGACGTCGTGGCGGGACTGACGGTGGCGATTGTCGCGCTGCCGTTGTCGATGGCGATTGCCATCGCCTCAGGCGTGACGCCGGACCGTGGTCTCTACACCGCCATCGTCGGCGGCTTTTTCGTTTCGCTGCTCGGCGGCAGCCGCTTTCAGGTCGGCGGTCCCGCCGGGGCGTTCATCGTCCTCGTCGCGCAGACGGTGCAGAACCACGGTCTCGACGGCGTCATCCTGGCGACGATGATGGCCGGCGTGTTCCTGATCGTGGCGGGCTTCCTGCGCCTCGGCACCTACGTCAAGTTCATCCCCTATCCGGTGACGGTGGGCTTCACCGCCGGCATCGCCGTCATTATCTTCGCCAGCCAGATCAAGGATCTTCTCGGCCTGACCTTGCCGGGCCACGAGCCGGCGGCGTTCCTGCCCAAGCTCGCCGCGCTCGGCAGCGTGATCGGCACCATCAATCCGTCAGCAGTGGTGCTGGCGGCGGGGACCATCGCGGTGATGGTTGCGTTGCGCATCCTGCGCCCGGGCTGGCCGGGGATTCTGATCGGCGTGGCCGCTGCGACGATTGCGGCCTCGATGCTCGGCCTGCCGGTGGAAACCATCGGCTCGCGCTTTGGCGGCATTCCGGAATCGCTTCCCGCGCCGGCGCTGCCGGCGTTCTCGCTGCAGAAGATGCAGGCGGTGCTGCCCGACGCCGTCGCCTTCGCACTGCTGGGCTCGATCGAGTCGCTGCTCTCCGCCGTGGTCGCCGATGGCATGACCGGGCGTCGCCATCGTTCGAACAGTGAATTGGTGGCGCAGGGCGTCGGGAATATCGCTTCGGCGCTGTTCGGCGGCATCTGCGTCACCGGCCTGATCGCGCGCACCGCCACCAACATCCGCGCCGGCGCGCGCAGTCCGGTCGCCGGCATCATGCATTCGGTGTTCGTGCTGCTGTTCATCCTGATCGCCGCACCGCTCGCGAGCTACGTTCCGCTGTGCGCGCTGGCGGCGGTGCTGGTGGTGGTGGCGTGGACCATGGCCGAGAAGCAGGAATTCGCGCTGCTGGTCCGCTCGTCGTGGGGCGATGCTGCCGTGCTGCTGGCGACGTTCCTGCTCACCGTGTTTCGCGATCTCACCGAAGGCATCGTGGTCGGCTTCGCTCTGGGCGCGATGCTGTTCATTCATCGCATGGCCTCGGCGACCGCGATCGAAAGCCGCGCGCCGCTCGAACTGGACGACAAGGCCGATACGTCGAACGGCGATCGCGTGCCTTACGATCCGGCGCTCGCCACCGATCCCGACGTCATCGTCTATCGCATCTCGGGCGCGTTCTTCTTCGGCGCGGCGTCCACCATCGGCGCGGTGCTCGACCGGATTCCGAGCGGCCACAAGGGGCTGGTGATCGACTTCGCCGCGGTGCCGCTGCTCGATTCCTCCGCCGCCAACGTCATCGCGCGCGTTGCCGAGAAGGCGCGTCACCAGGGCATCCGCGTGTTCCTCACCGGCGCCTCGCCGCGGGTGCGGCGCGAACTGCTGATTCACGGCGCACGGCCGCCGCGCGTGCGCTATCGTAGCGACATTTCCAGCGCAGTGGACGAGATCAAGCGCAAGGCTGCCGCAAGGCCGGATTGACAGCCGCCGCCGCCGCGTGATTTGACCGCTTGTCGCGCGACGATCGCGCGGCTGGTCGAATCCAACGGAGCTGTCGTCGATGAGTGCAAGTCCCGCCGCATGCCTGATCGGGTGGCCGGCCGCGCATTCGCGCTCGCCGATCATCCACAAATACTGGCTGCGCACCCTCGGGATCGATGGCGACTACCGCATCGAGGCGGTCGAGCCCGCGGCTTTCGCCGAGTTCATCGGTCGTCTGCGCGCACACGGCTATCGCGGCGCCAACGTCACCATTCCGCACAAGGAGCAGGCGCTGGCGCGCTCAACGCCCGATGCGCGCGCCCGCGCGGTCGGCGCCGCCAACACGCTGTATTTCGTGGGCGACGAACTGCATTCGACCAATACCGACGTCGAAGGCTTCATCGGCAATCTCGATGCCTCGGCGCCAGGGTGGGATCGCGCGCAGGAGGCGCTGGTGCTGGGCGCTGGCGGTTCATCGCGCGCGGTGATCTTCGGCCTGCTCGATCGCGGCATCGCGCGCGTTCATCTCGCCAACCGCACCGCGGAGCGCGCGCAGGTTCTGGCGAAGCAGTTCGGCGATCGCGTGTCGGTGCTCGACTGGAATGATGTCGGTGCGACATTGCCGCGCGCTGGCTTGCTTGTGAACACCACCTCGCTCGGCATGAAGGGACAGCCGACGCTCGACGTCGATCTCGCGCGATTGCCCGGCGATGCCGTGGTTGCCGATCTGGTCTATGTGCCGCTTGAAACGACACTGTTGCAGGCTGCGAAAGCGCGCGGGCTCAAAACGGCCGACGGTCTCGGCATGCTGCTGCATCAGGCGGTGCGCGGGTTTGAACTGTGGTTCGGCAAGCGGCCGCAGGTGACGCCGGAACTGCGCGCGCTGGTCGAAGCCGATCTCGCGAAATAAATCCGCGACGGCTGCACCACCCGCGCAATTGGGCTACAACCCGACGCAAGCAACCGGACCACCGTCCGGCTTACACAGGACTGAGTTGATGAATCGAAACGGAAAGCTGGTCGTGATCGCGATCCTCGTGGCGACCGCCTATGCGGGCTACGCGACCTGGCAGGGCGCGCGCGGATTCAATCCGACGATGATCGACAAGATCAAGCAGGAGATCCGCGACGACTTCACCCGCAAGGGCAACACGGTGGTCGATGTCGACATGCGCCGTGGCGGCCAGCCGCGCCATCTTGCCGGCACGGTGTCGTTCAAGGCGGCAGGCAGCGATCAGCAGGAGAAGAAGTCCTGCACTGCTACGCTGGCGGCGGATGACACCTATCGCTGGAGCTGCGAGTAGGGGTGTACGAGCGGCGGCCACTTCTTCCCCTCTCCCCTTGTGGGAGAGGGTGCTGAGCGGCGTTAGCCGCGAAGCGGGAGAGGGGGCTTCGCGATCGTTGCGCTATTCCCCCTCTCCCGGCTCGAACTCGCTTCGCTCATTCTCGCCACCCTCTCCCACAAGGGGAGAGGGGAAGGGGTGCGACAAACATCTCCGCCATTGCAATGCAATGCTCTAACTCTCCCGTAGTGAGAGCGAGCGCAGCACCTCAACTCCGCGGGCTGCTGACCGCGTTGGTCTGCAAATAGTCGGTCAGCACATGGCGGTCGATGTCGCGGACGTGATTGACGCCGCACAGGCCCATGGTGACGCTGAGTTCCTTGGCGATGACGTCGAGCGCGGTGGCGACGCCTTCCTGTCCGCCGGCGCCGAGGCCGTAGATATAGGCGCGGCCGATCATGCACGACTTCGCGCCGAGCGCGAGCGCGCGCATCAGATCCTGACCCGAACGGATGCCGCCGTCGAACAGCACTTCGATTTGCGAGCCGACATCCTGCACGATGTCCGGCAGCACCGAGATCGACGACGGCGCGCCGTCGAGCTGGCGGCCGCCATGGTTCGACACCACCAGCGCCTCCGCGCCGGTCTTCACCGCCTCACGCGCATCGACCACGTCGAGGATGCCCTTGATCACCAGCTTGCCGGGCCAGATGCTGCGGATCCACTCGACGTCCTTCCAGTTCAGCGACGCATCGAACTGTGACGCCACCCAACCCGAGACCGAGCCGACATCGTCGACTCCGGCGAGATGACCGGCGATGTTACCGAAGTTGCGGCGCTTGGTGCGCGCCATGCCGGCGATCCAGCCGGGCTTGGTGGCGAAGTCGATGATGTTTTTCAGTTTGAGCAGATGCGGCGGCACCGTCAGGCCGTTCTTGATGTCGGCGTGGCGCTGGCCGATCACCTGCAGATCGACCGTGAGCACCAGCGCGCTGCATTTCGCGGCGATCGCGCGTTCGATCAGCGCCTTCACGAAGCCGCGGTCTTTCATGACGTAGAGCTGGAACCAGAACGGCTTTTCGACATTCGCCGCGACATCCTCGATCGAGCAGATCGACATGGTCGAAAGCGTGTAGGGAATCCCCACGGCCTGCGCCGCGCGGCAGGCGTGGATTTCGCCGTCGGCATACTGCATGCCGGTCGAGCCCACCGGCGCCAAGATCAGCGGCATGCTGGCCTTCTCGCCGAGGATCGTGGTGTCGAGCTCGCGCTTGGCAATATCGACGAGAATGCGCTGGCGGAATTTAAGGCGCTCCATGTCGCTGCGGTTGGCGCGCAATGTTTCCTCGGCATAGGACCCGCGATCGACGTAATCGAAGAACGCCTTCGGCACGCGGCGCTTGTGGAGCAGCCGCAAATCCTCGATGCAGGTGATGTCTTTCATCGTCATGTCCTCGGGCGCTTATTGTTTTTTCGGTTCCAGTGATCATCTAACATGGTTGGTGCATCTGCAAATAGCGCCGCATGATGGAGGACGTCATGACCGACAACGGGTCCAGCCCGGACGCAGCCAAGAAGCGTGAGAGCGAAAAGCGCGCGCTCGAGCAGGAGCTTGAGGAAGGCCTGAAGGGCACTTTCCCGGCATCCGATCCGGTCAGCGTGACCCAGCCCGCGCCGGCGGAGCCTGGCGAGGGCGACAAGACCGACAAGTGAGGGCGCGGCCTCGCTGCCGGGAAGGGGAACAGCCGCCGCGCTGGCGCGTTGGTTTCGGCCATAACCGGAGCGCGATATGACGACCGCTGAGAACCATGCCAAGGACCATTCCAAGGATCACGCCAAGCACGACAACGCCGGACACGACGCGGCCAAGGGCAAGGATTCGAAGACCCGCAAAGAGAAACTTGATGAAGCGCTGGAGGAGGGACTTGAGGAATCGTTTCCGGGGTCGGACCCGGTGAGCGTGACCCAGCCGGCGCCCTCGAAGCATGATCGGGACATCAAGCGAAAGAGGTAGCCCTACCTCCTGTGGACAAAACAGTCGTCCTTCTTTCTGAAAAAACTAGCTGTTTCAATAGGATATGCGGGCCGTGAGCGGGCGGCCCGCCGTAATGATTCATCATATTTTTTGAAGCCGCTTTAGCGGCGGGAGCATTATAAGTCCGACAAGAATATAGTGGGGTGCCCGCCGAGCAGACGTCTGGCGCTCGGCCGGAGCAGGGGATTTTTATTTATGGCGCGCAAGTATTTCGGGACCGATGGGATTCGTGGCCGAGCCAACGGTTTGATTACACCGGAGCTCGCCCTCAAGGTCGGTCAGGCCGCTGGTCTCGTGTTCCAGCGCGGCGAACATCGTCATCGCGTGGTGATCGGCAAGGACACCCGTCTCTCGGGCTACATGATCGAGAATGCGATGGTGGCCGGATTCACGTCGGTCGGTATGGACGTGCTGCTGCTCGGTCCGATGCCGACGCCGGCGGTCGCGATGCTCACCAAGTCGATGCGCGCCGATCTCGGCGTGATGATTTCCGCCTCGCACAATCTGTTTGACGACAACGGCATCAAGCTGTTCGGCCCGCAGGGCTTCAAGCTGTCCGACGAAGTCGAGAAGCAGATCGAGCAGTTGATGGACGAGAACATCGACAAGCGGTTGGCCGAAAGCGCAAGCCTTGGCCGCGCCCGCCGCATCGACGGCGTTCATGACCGCTACATTGAATTCGCCAAGCGCACGCTGCCGCGCGACCTCAGCCTTGAAGGGCTGCGCGTGGTGGTCGATTGCGCCAACGGCGCGGCCTACAAGGTGGTGCCCGAAGCACTGTGGGAGCTAGGCGCGGACGTCATCGCCATCGGCGTCGAACCGGACGGCTTCAACATCAACAAGGAATGCGGATCGACTTCGCCTGAAGCGCTGAGCCGCAAGGTGCGCGAGATGCGCGCCGATGTCGGCATCGCGCTCGATGGCGACGCCGACCGCGTGCTGGTGATCGACGAGCGCGGCCATCTGGTTGATGGCGATCAGTTGCTCGCGGTGATCGCGCAGAGCTGGAAGGAAGACGGCCGGCTCGCCAAGCCCGGCATCGTCGCCACCGTGATGTCCAATCTCGGCCTCGAGCGTTTCCTCAAGGGCGAAGGCCTCGACCTCGTGCGCACGCCGGTCGGCGATCGCTATGTCCTCGAGCAGATGTTGAGCCAGGGTTACAATCTCGGCGGCGAGCCATCGGGCCACATCATCATGTCGGACTTCACCACCACCGGCGACGGCTTCGTGTCGGCGCTGCAGGTGCTGTCGGTGGTGCAGAAGCTTGGCCGTCCGGTGTCCGAGGTCTGCCATCGCTTCGAGCCGCTGCCGCAGATCCTCAAGAACGTGCGCTATCGCACCGGCAAGCCGCTCGACAATCCCGAGGTCAAATCGGCGATCACCGCCGCCGAGAAGCGGCTCAACGGCAGCGGCCGCTTGCTGGTCCGCTCCAGCGGCACCGAGCCCGTGATCCGGGTGATGGGCGAGGGCGACGACCGCGACGTGGTCGAGGAGGCCGTCGACCTGATCGTGTCGGCCTTGAGCTACACCGCCGCCGCCTGATCCTTCCATAGCGTTTTCAAGCGAAGTGGATGCCGGTTCGCGTCAAGAAAACGCGTTACATGAGCAGCGAAAAGCCCTTACGCATTGCAGCCATGGTGAAACCGGGCTGGCCTGACGCTGCGCAAGGCCTTAGGTGAGGGCAACGGCCGCTGCGGTTCCGCCGTGGGCCCATGTTGAACCCAATTCATTTGCCGGATCGATCCGTGAACAAGCCCGTCGTCGTCACCGAAGAAACGCTCGCAGCGCCCGTGGTGGTCGAGGCCGCCCAGGCGGCACCGTCGCCGGCCGGCCCGGCCATGACGGTTCTGGCCGGCATCAGCTTCTCGCATCTTCTCAACGACCTGATGCAGTCGCTGATCCCCTCGGTCTATCCGATCCTCAAGGACAACTACGCGCTCGACTTCACCCAGATCGGCCTGATCACACTGGCGTTCATGTTCACCTCGTCGCTGCTGCAGCCGATCGTCGGTCTTTACACAGACCGCTATCCGAAGCCGTTCTCGCTCGCCATCGGCATGAGCTTCACCTTCTGCGGTCTGATCCTGCTCAGCGTCGCCCATCATTACTGGGTGATCCTGGTGGCGGCGGCACTGGTCGGCACCGGCTCGGCGATCTTCCATCCTGAATCGTCGCGCATCGCGCGCCTCGCATCCGGCGGACGGTTTGGTTTCGCGCAATCGCTGTTTCAGGTCGGCGGCAATTTTGGCACCGCCATCGGTCCGGTGCTGGCGGCGCTGATCGTGGTGCCGTTCGGGCAGGGCAGCATCGCCGCGTTCTCGCTGGTTGCCGCGCTCGCCATCGTCATCCTGTTTCAGGTCGGCCGCTGGTACAAGCCGCGGATCGTGCCGCGCAAGGCCGCAAAACCGGTCGCGCATGTGGATGCGCTGTCGGATCGCGTGACCCAGCTCGCGCTGGTGATCCTTGTGGTGCTGGTGTTCTCCAAGGCGATCTACATGGCGAGCCTCGGCAGCTACTACACGCTCTATCTCATTCACAAGTTCGGCCTGTCGGCGCAGGCGTCGCAGCTCTATCTGTTCATCTTCCTCGGCGCGAATGCCGCCGGCGTGTTCTTCGGAGGTCCGCTCGGCGATCGCTTCGGCCGCAAATACGTCATCTGGTTCTCGATCCTCGGCGCGCTGCCGTTCACCTTGATGCTGCCGCACGCCGACCTGTTCTGGAGCGCGGTGCTCAGCATCCTCATCGGCTTCATCATCTCGTCGGCGTTCCCTGCGATCGTGGTCTATGCGCAGGAACTAATGCCCCATCGCATCGGCATGATCTCGGGCGTGTTCTTCGGTTTCACCTTCGGCATCGGCGGCATCGGCGCCGCAGTGCTCGGCGCGCTCGCCGACCTCAAGGGCATCGACTTCGTCTATCAGGTCTGCGCATTCCTGCCGGCGATCGGTTTGCTCGCGGTGTTCCTGCCGAACGTCAGGAAGAAGCGGGCGTAAGGCGCGCGATGTCATGGCCGGACTTGTTCCGGCCATTCCGCTCAGGGGTCTGAGTAGCCAATCCTCATGGTTCGGGACGCACGCGAGATGCGCGCGCCTCAGGATGAGGAACGTCATGCGTTGTTGCTGCCCATCAACATATCCTTAACCAATCATGGCGCGCACGTTAGCGAAAGCTTAACCGCGCTTCTTAGGGCTGATTAAAAATCGCGGTTAAGAATTAGGGTTAAGTGGCGCTTAAGCATTTGGTGCGATGGTCCGGTCCGAGAGTTTTTGAGTGTGGGGCGTTCGTTTGCCCCACCGGTGAAAGGACCGGACTTATGCGTAGCTCCAGATTTCTGATGGCCGTGAGCGCCTTGGCGCTGATGTCGGGCGCGGCGATGGCCGCCGATCTTCCGATCGCTCCGCCGCCGATGTACGTGCCGCCGCCGGTGCAGGATTTCGGTGGCTGGTATCTGCGCGGCGACATCGGCTTCAGCAATCAGAAGGTCAAGAGCCTCGACAACGCGCTGTATTACACGCCGGGCACGTCGGTCATTCACCAGGGCCTTGGTTTCGATACTGCAGGCATCTTCGGACTCGGTGCCGGCTATCAGTTCAACAACTGGTTCCGCGCTGACGTGACCGGTGAATATCGCGGTGGTGCGAATTTCCACGGTACGGATCTCGTTCTATTCAATGGCGCGCCGAGCGGCGTCGACAACTACACCGGCAGCAAGTCCGAGTGGTTGTTCCTCGCCAACGCTTACGCCGATCTCGGCACCTGGTGGTGCATCACGCCGTTCGTCGGCGTCGGTATCGGCGGATCGCGCAACACGATCTCGAGCTTCACCGACACCGGATTAACGGGCGGCGTACCGAGTTTCGCTTACGGCGCGACCGCATCGAAGTGGAATTTTGCCTGGGCTGTGCACGCCGGTCTTGCCTACAAGGTCTCGCCGAACCTGACCATGGAACTGGCATACCGCTATGTCGATCTTGGCGATGCGCTGAGCGGCGATCTGGTGACCTATACCGGTGTTAACGCCGTCAATAATCCGATGACCTTCAAGCACATCACCTCGCACGATCTGAAACTCGGCGTGCGCTGGGCGATCGATCCGGAACCGGCCTACCTGCCGCCTCCGCCGCCGCTCGTCACCAAGGGCTGACGCTGAATTACACTTGGCTGTCTATCTCCTCACGGCGCGGTTTCTCCCGCGCCGTTTTCTTTTGCGCGAGGTGTCGCGCGGGAACGATTGGTTAAGGTTAACAGCGCATCATCAAACACAGTTAAGCGTTTATGACGGAGTGGGGCGATGCGTCGGTTGATAGTTGCGGCGGCACTGGTCGGAGCGGTGCAGGGAGCGCACGCCGCGGACCTACCCGACTTTCCGGTGCTGCGCGGCGGCCTGAGCGAAGGCCTGAGCCGGACGAGCGTGATCTGGCAGGGCTACTACGTCGGCGGACAGGCCGGTTACGGCTCGGCCGATATGGACTTCGCCGGCTCGCACAGCGGGATCACATCGCGGATCCTCGCCAACACGGTGATCGAGAACGATATGGCGGTGTCGCAATGGCCGCTCGCCCTCGGCAAGACGTCGCAGCGGAATTCGGCCTTCGGCGCCTTCGCCGGCTACAACGCGCAATGGGAAGATGTCGTGCTCGGTGTTGAAGCGAGCTACATGCACGGCAGTTTCGCCGGCAATTCATCCGCAAGCATGAGCCGGATTTCAGGCGCCCAGTTAAGCGACGGAAACTTCCACGCTGTTACCGCGACCTCGGTCGGTTCGATGGATATCACCGACATGGGGACGCTGCGCGTGCGCGCCGGCTATGCCTACGAGAATTTCCTGCCGTACCTCTTCGGCGGCGTCGCACTCGGCAACGCAAATATCACGCGCAGCGTGACGGTGTCCGACCAGTGGGGCCCCACGCAAGCGGCCGCGATCGCCGCGGCGCCCGCGATCGTGTCCGGCAGCGATGCTCAGCACAACCATTTGCTCTATGGCTATTCGGGCGGCGTCGGCGTCGACGTGATGCTGTGGGGCGGGCTGTTTGCCCGGGCGGAATACGAATATGTCCGCTTTGCCGGATCGGTCGATACCAGCATCAATACCGTGCGAGGCGGCCTCGGCTACAAGTTCTAATCGTCGTCTCGTGCCCCGGACGCGGTGCGGTGTGTGACACCGCTCCGCAGAGCCGGGGCCGTTCCACATTCCGAATTTTCGAAGGTCCCGGGTCTGCGAAGCAACGCAAGTGCGTTGCGTCGCGCCCGGGACACGCGTTTCATCTCGGAGCTGTCGTTGACAGCGGCCGTTTTGCCTGTTGGGCTGGTGCATCCGTCAGGAGGCGCAGCGATGAAAATCCACGGCGACAAGAACTCCGGGAACTGCCTGAAGGTGAAGTGGGTGTGCGACGCCCTCGCGCTGCCCTACACCTGGATCGACGTGGACACGATGGCGGGCGCCACGCACACGCCGGACTTCCTCAAGCTCAACAGCGCAGGGCAGGTGCCGGTGGTGATGCTCGATGACGGGCGCACGCTGGCGCAGTCGAACGCCATCATGCGTTATCTCGCGCGCGGCAGCAGCCTGATTCCTGACGACGACTATCTCGCCGCCAAAATGGACGAGTGGCTGTTCTGGGAGCAGTACAGCCACGAGCCCTATATCGCGGTGTGCCGGATGCAGATGGTCTATCTCGGCAAGTCGCAGGGCGATCTCGATCCCGAGAAGGTCAAGCGCGGCTACTTCGCACTGGCGCGTATGGAGCATCATCTGCACGACACGCGGTTCCTGGTCGGCGATGACCTGACGCTCGCGGACATTTCCCTGCTGGCCTACACCCGCGTCGCGCACGAAGGCAGCTTCCATCTCGATGGTTATGCCTCGATCCGGCGCTGGGTCGGCGATTGCGAGAAAACGCTGGGTTTGTGAGGTTTCTTTCTCCACGTCGTCCCGGCGAACGCCGGGACCCATAACCACCGGACTCTCCGATGGAATGCAGCGGTTTCAGTTGTCAGCATCGACGACAGGGGTGATGGGTCCGGCGTTCGCCGGGACGACGGCGCGTACCTCGCGCTGCGCGGCGTCCGGGGCACGCGAATTTCGCATCCCACCTTTGTGATTATCCCCACCGGAAGTTTCTTGACGAAATCCGGAAGCTCCCATATTGACGGCGGCGGGACACCTCCCCCCAACGGGAGGCTAGCTATCTGGAAGGATAGATGATGACTGTAGCGAAGCCCGCTGCGCGGCCGAACGTGCCGCATTTCTCTTCCGGCCCCTGCGCCAAGCGCCCCGGCTGGACCCCCGCAAATCTCAAGGACGCTGCCCTCGGCCGCTCGCATCGCGCGAAGATTGGCAAGGCCAAACTCAAGCTCGCGATCGATCTGACGCGCGAGGTGCTTGAAGTGCCGGCCGATTACCGCATCGGCATCGTTCCCGCGTCCGATACCGGCGCTGTCGAAATGGCGCTGTGGTCGCTGCTCGGCCCGCGTCCGGTCACCACCATCGCGTGGGAATCGTTCGGCGACGGCTGGGTCACCGATATCGTGAAGCAGCTCAAGCTCAAGGACGTGGTCAAGCTCTCGGCCGGTTACGGCGAGTTGCCCGATCTGTCGCAGGTCGACAAGAATTCCGACGTCGTCTTCACCTGGAACGGCACCACCTCCGGCGTTCGCGTGCCGAATGCCGACTGGATCAAGGCCGATCGCGAAGGCCTGACCATCTGCGACGCCACCTCGGCGGCATTCGCGCAAAAGCTCGATTGGGCCAAGCTCGACGTCGTCACCTTCTCCTGGCAGAAGGCGCTGGGCGGCGAAGCCGCGCACGGCATGCTGATCCTGTCGCCGCGCGCCGTGGCCCGTCTCGAGAGCTACACCCCGCCGTGGCCGATGCCGAAGATCTTCCGCATGACCAAGGGCGGCAAGCTGATCGAGGGGATTTTCGTCGGCGAAACCATCAACACGCCATCGATGCTCTGCGTCGAGGACTATCTCGATGCGCTCAACTGGGCCAAGGCCGCCGGCGGCCTCAAGGGCCTGATCGCCCGCGCCGACGCCAACACCAAGGTGCTGGCCGACTGGCAGGCCAAGACCCCGTGGGTCGATTTCCTCGCCACGGATACCGCGATTCGCTCCAACACCTCGGTGTGCATGAAGGTCGTCGATCCGGCGATCACCTCGCTCTCCGCCGACGCGCAGGCTGATTTCGCGAAAAAGCTGGTCGCGGCCGTCGAGAAGGAAGGCGCGGGTTACGACCTCGGCGCCTATCGCGATGCCCCTCCGGGCCTTCGCATCTGGTGCGGCGCGACCGTCGAGACCAAGGACGTCGAGGTGCTCACGCAGTGGCTCGACTGGGCCTTCGCCGAGACCAAGGCCTCGCTCGCCAAGGCGGCGTGATGCTCGACCCTCTCCCTTGCGGGGGAGGGTGTCACGGCGACTGGTTTCGGAGGCTCTTATGATCTCCCGCATCTGGCACGGCTGGACCACGCCCGCGAACGCGGATGCCTACGAGCATCTGCTGCGGACGGAAATCTTCCCCGGCATCCTGGCGCGCAAGATCGCGGGCTTCCGCACCATCGACCTGCTGCGGCGGAACGTCGGCGAGGAAGTCGAATTCATCACCGTGATGCTGTTCGACTCGCTCGATGCCGTGATCGCCTTTGCCGGTCCCAATTACGAAGAAGGCGTCGTGCCGCCCAAGGCGCGCGCCGTGCTCTCGCGTTTCGATGCCACCTCGCAGCATTACGACGTCATCGAGACGCGCCACAACTGATCGCATTCACCGTTTCCGATTGGAGTCTTCCATGGCCAAGCCCAAAGTTCTCATTTCCGATGCCCTGTCTCCCGCCGCAGTGCAGATCTTCAAGGATCGCGGCGTCGAGGTCGATTTCCAGCCCGATCTCGGCAAGGACAAGGACAAGCTCGCCGAAATCATCGGCAACTATGACGGTCTCGCCATCCGCTCGGCGACCAAGGCGACCGCGAAGGTTCTCGCCAAGGCCAAGAAGCTGAAGGTGATCGGCCGCGCCGGCATCGGCGTCGACAACGTCGAGATCCCGGCGGCGACCGCCAAGGGCGTCATCGTGATGAACACGCCGTTCGGCAACTCGATCACCACCGCCGAGCACGCCATCACGCTGATGCTGGCGCTGGCGCGTGAGATCCCGGCGGCCGACGCCTCCACCCAGGCCGGCAAGTGGGAGAAGAACCGCTTCATGGGCGTCGAGATCACCGCCAAGACGCTCGGCGTGATCGGCTGCGGCAACATCGGCTCGATCGTCGCGGACCGCGCCATCGGCCTGAAGATGAAGGTGATCGCGTTCGATCCGTTCCTGTCGCCGGAGCGCGCCAAGGACATCGGCGTCGAGAAGGTCGATCTCGACGATCTGCTCAAGCGCGCCGATTTCATTACCCTGCACACGCCGCTGACCGAGAAGACCAAGAACATCATCGACGCCAATGCCATCAAGAAGATGAAGAAGGGCGTGCGCATCATCAACTGCGCCCGCGGCGGTCTGGTCGACGAGCAGGCGGTGGTCGATGCGCTCGATTCCAAGCACATCGCGGGCGCCGCCTTCGACGTGTTCACCGAGGAGCCGGCCAAGAGCAACGTGCTGTTCGGCCATCCCAACGTAATCTGCACCCCGCATCTCGGCGCCTCCACCACGGAAGCGCAGGAGAACGTCGCGCTGCAGGTTGCCGAGCAGATGTCGGACTATCTGTTGACCGGCGCGATCTCGAACGCGGTCAACTTCCCCTCGATCACCGCCGAGGAAGCGCCGAAGCTCAAGCCGTTCATCGAGCTTGCCGAGAAGCTCGGCTCGTTCGCCGGCCAGCTCACCGAGACCGGCATCTCCAAGGTCGAGATCACCTATGAGGGCCATGTCGCCGAAATGAAGATCAAGGCGCTGACCTCGGCGGCGCTGTCCGGTCTGCTGCGGCCGATGCTGGGCGACGTCAACGTCGTCTCGGCCCCGGTCGTTGCCAAGGAACGCGGCATGGTGGTGGACGAGGTCGTCCGCGCCGCCCAGAGCGACTATGAGAGCCTGATCACGATCACGGTGACCACCGAACGGCAGTCACGCTCGGTGTCGGGCACGGTCTATGCCGACGGCAAGCCGCGCCTGGTCTCCGTCAAGGGCATCCGGGTCGACGCCGGTTTCGGCAAGTCGATGATCTACATCACCAACGAGGACAAGCCGGGCTTTATCGGCAAGTTCGCGAGCCTGCTCGGCGATGCCAAGGTCAACATCGCGACCTTCAACCTCGGTCGTCACGAGCAGGGCGGCGACGCCATCGCGCTGGTCGAGGTCGATGGCCCGGTCCCGGCGGACGTGCTGGCCAACGTCGCCAAGCTGCCCCAGGTCAAGCAGGCCAAGGCCCTGCAGTTCTGAGCAGCGCTTCTCTTTCACCTCTCCCCCAAGGGGAGAGGGAGTAATCGTACCGAAAGCGTGGCCACCCTCGGTGGCCACGCTTTTTTCATGCCCGGCCGCGGGCGGTACGGGACCACCATGGGTTGAGTAAGGAAGATTCAATAGTCTTCCGGTATTGGAATGATTTCTTACTTGGGGGCGCGTCCGCGCCAAATTCCTTCGGAGAAGCCGTCGTGAAATTCCTGAATAATTGGCCCATCGCTCTGAAACTGAGCGTTCTGGTGGGTGTGACCCTTGTTGGCCTCGTTGCTGCGGGCTTTTTTGCCGGCCGCATGATGAAAAATGAAATGTTCAGCGCGCGGAAGGAGCAGCTTCACGCGATCGTCGATACCGCCCGCACCATGGCAATGGGCCTGCAAAAGCAGGTCGAAGCCGGCAAGATGACCAAGGACGCCGCGATCGCCGAGTGGGTCGAGCGGGTCAAGGACATGAAGTACGACAACGGCGGCGGTTACCTGTTCGCCTACACGATGGACGGCATCGCGGTGCTGGTGCTCAATCCGAAGGAGATCGGGACCAGCCATCTCGACAAGGAAGTGAACGGCCGCAAATCCACCCGCGAGATGCGTGATGGTGTTGCAGCCAACGGCAATGTCACGATCTATTACTCGTGGCAGAAGCCCGGCCACGCGGAACTGTCCCCGAAGATTTCCTACGCAGCCGGCATTCCGGGCTGGAATATCTTCGTCGGCACCGGCGCCTATGTGGATGACCTCGATGCCAAGTCGATGCAGATTACCATGGCGCTCGGCGCGGCGATCCTCGCGATCGGCGCCATCGCCGGCATCATCGCCTGGCTGATCGGCCGCAGCATCACCCGCCCGCTCAGCCAGCTCGGCCATCGCATGCAGGCGCTTGCCGAAGGCAAGCTCGACGAGGAGATCCCGGGCATCGGCCGTCGCGACGAGATCGGAGCGATGGCGACGACTGTCCAGGTCTTCAAGGACAACGCCATCCGCATCCGCGATCTCGAACATGCCGAAGATCACGCCCAGGAGCGTGCCGCCGCCGAGCGTGCCACGATGATGGCGAGTCTCGCCAACGACTTCGAGCGCAACGTCAACGGCATCGTCCGTTCGGTGGCGGATTCCGCCGCCGGCATGCAGTCGACCGCCGAGGGCATGACCACGACCGCGAGCGAGGCCAGCACCCGCGCTGCCACGGTCGGCGCCGCGTCGGAGAAGGCGTCGCAAAACGTCGACACCGTCGCCGCCGCTGCGGAAGAACTGTCGTCGTCGGTGGCCGAAATCTCCCGTCAGGTTGCGCAGTCGAACGAGATCGCGAGCAGGGCGGTGGCCGATGCCGAGCGTACCAACGCGACGGTGCAGGTGCTGTCCGGCGGCGCCGAGAAGATCGGCGAGGTGGTGCAGCTCATTCACACCATCGCGGCGCAGACCAACCTGCTCGCGCTCAACGCCACCATCGAGGCGGCGCGTGCCGGTGAAGCCGGTCGCGGCTTCGCGGTCGTGGCGTCGGAAGTGAAGGCGCTCGCCAACCAGACCGCCAAGGCGACCGAGGAAATCTCGGCGCAGGTCGCGACGATGCAGTCGACCACCAGCGATGCCGTGGTGGCGATCCAGGGCATCAGCCAGACCATCGCGCAGATGAGCGAGATCACCATGAACATCTCGAGCGCGGTCGAGGAGCAGGGTGCGGCGACGCGCGAGATCGCCCGAAACATCCAGTCGGTCGCGGCGGGATCGGGCGAGATCAACTCGCACATCGGCGGCGTCAGTTCGGCGGCGGCCGCCACCGGCACGGCAGCGTCGGACGTGCTGTCGAGTGCCCGCGAGCTCGATGCCCAGGCCAGCAAGCTCGATCAGGCGGTGAACGACTTCCTGTCCAAGGTGCGCGCGGCCTAACGCGCCATCTCAACATCGTAACAACAAGCGCCGCGGCATCGTCCGCGGCGTTTTTGTTTTCTGATTTAACTCACATGCGGCGTGGTGGAGTCATCCCTCCCCACAAGGGGGAGGGAGAAGAGGGGCATGACATCGCGTGTAGCGAAGCGTTATGCGCGCTTGGTTGCCTTGGCGTGTCCCGGCTTCCGTGACGCGATCACCACGCCGGCGAGCACCAGCGCGTAGCCGACCAGATGAAACAGCCGAAGCTGTTCGCCGAGAAAGCCGATCGCCATGGCCGAGCCGAACACCGGCACCAGGTGGAAGAACGGCGCGGCGCGGTTCGGCCCGATCAGCTCGATGCTGCGATTGAAGAACATGTAGGCCAGCGTCGAGGGGAAGATGACCACGAACACCAGCGTCGCGATGGTCAGGGTGTCGAATTTCAGCGTTTCCCCGTGCGCCACTTCCCAGCCGACCAGCGGCAGCAGCATCAACGCGCCCCAGCCGGTGGTGAAGGCGATCAGCGACAGCGGATGGGTTTTCGGCCGCCGCGGCATTACCGCCGAATAGACTCCGAACACTGCCAGCGCAGCGGCGAACATGATGTCGCCCATGTTGAACTCGATGGCGGCGAGCGCGGCGAGATCACCGCGCAGGATGATGACCAGCACGCCCGACAGCGAGATCACGATGCCGACGGTCTGCGCCCAGGTCAGGCGGACGCCGAACAGGATCAGCGACCACAGCGCCACGAACAGCGGACCGGACGATTGGATCAGCAGCGCGTTCAGCGCCTGGGTGTGCTGCAGGCCCCAGTAGGACAGGGCGTTGTTGAGCGCGAAGCCGGTCAGCGACAGGAACAGCAGCAGCGGCACATGGCGCCGCATCAGCGGCCAGTCGCGCTGCAAATGGGGCCATGCGAACGGCAGGATGACGATGAACGATCCGGCCCAGCGCCCGAAGGTCAGTGCGAAGGGCGGCACATGATCGGCGACGAATCGCCCGAGTACGATGTTGGCAGCCCAGAACAGCGCCATCAGGCTCAACAGCAGATAGGGCTGACTGTAGAGGCGCGCGACGAGGGAGGGTTGGGGCAGATGCTGCTCGGCAGTGGTCATCGGGGTCGGGTTTGTATGACGGCAGTTGTGCCTGATTTGCTGCGCCGGACAAGCGACAATCCCGAATTTCGCCAATGCAGTTTCGCTGCCACTCTTCTTCATCCCTCCCCCTTGTGGGGAGGGTCGGCGAGCGAAGCGAAGCCGGGGTGGGGGGCTTCGCTATAAATCGTCCATTTGTTAGTCCCCACCCGACGTATTGTTCGCTTCGCTCTCAATGCGCCACCCTCCCCACAAGGGGGAGGGAAAGAAGAGTCTACCCCGCCGCAGCCGCCGGTGATCCGCGCCGCGCGGCGATGAACACGCCCGCCAGCACCAGCGCATAGCCGACGAGGTGGAACATCTGGAGGCGCTCGCCGAGAAACACGATCGCTAGTGCCGAGCCGAACACCGGAATGAGATGGAAGAACGGTGCGCTGCGGTTGGCGCCGATCAGTTCGACGCCGCGATTGAAGAACAGATAAGCCAGCGTCGAGGGGAAGATCATGACATAGATCAGCACCGGCAGCGTGGCGTGGTTGAACGTCATCACGCGGCCCGACGCGATCTCCCAGGTCAGCAACGGAATGAGAAACAGTGCGCCGCAGCCGCAGGTGAAGGCGAGGAACGACATTGCGTGGATTTTGGGACGGCGCGCGGCGAGTGCCGAATAGAGGCCGAAGACGATCAGCGCGACGGTGTACAACACGTCGCCGGTGTTGAACCGGATCGCGCGCAGCGTCTCGAGATCGCCGCGCAGCAGGATCACCAGCACGCCGAGCATCGACACCGTGATGCCGAACACCTGTGTCCAGGTCAGGCGGATGCCGAACAGCACCAGCGAAAATAGCGCCACGAACAAGGGACCGGTTGAATTGAGGAGCAGCGCGTTGAGCGCCTGGGTGTATTCAAGCCCCCAATAGGCCAGGGTGTTGAAGCTCGAGATGCCGGTAAACGACACCAGCATCATCAGGCCGAGCTGCCGGCGGATCGCGGGCCAGTCCTTGGCGAGCTTGCGCCAGGCAAACGGCAGCACAAGCAGGAAGGCCCCGGTCCAGCGCAGGAACGACAGGGTGACCGGCGGAATCTGCCCGGCGATGAAACGCCCGATCACCACGTTGCCGGCCCAGAACAGCGAGGTCAGCGACAGCAGCAGATAAGGCCGGTTCATCAGCCACGCACGCGGAGAACTGTGGGGTTGCGGGGTCATCAGGGGAATCGCCGGTGTCGGGAACCGAACCGATTTATTCGGGATTATCAACGGTTTGCATGACGTTTTCGTCATGCGTCAACAGCCGCTTTTGCTTGCGTCCCATGCCGTCATCCTTTATCGGGTGACATGCCTCGCGCAAGCACGGCCCGCGCAGCAAGGTACAGCGCCCTTTTTGGGGCTGTTGGCGGGCGGCATTGAGGACCCTCTCGGACATGGCTTATCTCAATCTGGCTCAAATGGCTGATCGCAATGACTAACGTCGTCGTCGTGGGTGCACAGTGGGGCGACGAGGGCAAAGGCAAGATCGTCGATTGGCTGTCGGAGCAGGCCGACATCGTGGTCCGCTTCCAGGGCGGGCATAATGCCGGACATACCCTCGTCATCAATGGTAACACCTACAAGCTGGCGCTGCTGCCCTCCGGGGTTGTGCGCTCGTCCAAGCTGTCGGTGATCGGCAATGGCGTGGTGTTCGATCCGCAGGCGTTCGTCGCCGAGGTCGACAAGCTGCGCAGCCAGGGTGTCGCGGTGTCGCCGGACAACCTGCGTGTTGCCGAGAACGTCACCATGATCCTGCCGCTGCATCGCGAGCTCGATGCGGTGCGCGAGAACGCCAACAAGGCCACCGCGATCGGCACCACCCAGCGCGGCATCGGTCCGGCCTACGAAGACAAGGTCGGCCGCCGTGCCATCCGCCTGATGGACCTCGCCGATCCGCAGACCTTGCCGCACAAGATCGATCGCCTGCTGACGCACCACAACGCGCTGCGCCGCGGCCTGTCGCTGCCCGAGATCGATGCCGGCGAGGTTCTCAAGGAATTGACCGCGCTCGGCCCGAAGGTGCTGCCGTTCGCCGATTCGGTGTGGAATCTGCTCGATCACAAGCGCCGCGAAGGCAAGCGCATCCTGTTCGAAGGCGCGCAGGGCGCGCTGCTCGACATCGATCATGGCACCTATCCTTACGTGACCTCGTCGAACACCGTCGCTGCGCAGGCCGCGACCGGCACCGGCATGGGCCCAAGCGCGCTCGGCTATGTGCTCGGCATCTGCAAGGCCTACACCACGCGCGTCGGTCAGGGTCCGTTCCCGACCGAGCTCGACAACGAGATCGGCGAAGAGATCGGGCGTCGCGGCAAGGAATTCGGCGTCAACACCGGGCGCAAGCGGCGCTGCGGCTGGTTCGATGCAGTGCTGGTGCGCCAGACCGTGCGCACTTGCGGCATCCACGGCCTCGCGCTGACCAAGCTCGACATCCTCGACGGTTTCGACACCATCGAGGTCTGCGTCGGCTACGAGCTCGACGGCAAGGAGATCGACCATCTCCCGGCGGGCGAGGGCGCGCAGGCGCGGGTCAAGCCGATCTACGAGACCATCGAAGGCTGGAAGGAGCCGACCGCCAATGCACGGTCGTGGGCCGACCTTCCGGCGCAGGCCATCAAATATGTCCGAAGAGTGGAGGAATTGGTCGGCTGTCCGATTGCCCTGCTCTCCACAAGTCCGGAACGCGAAGATACTATTCTGGTGCAAAACCCCTTCGAGGCATGATTGATTAGGATTCGCGCCGGATTCACCACGCGCCCTTACCGAAACGCTCGCTGACGGGATAAGGATGGCAGATTACTACCCGCTCATAGCTCGCGCCATTTCTGGACTGGACCCCAATGCGTCAGGGGAAAGCCGCCGCGCGCTGTATGAGCGGGCGCGCACCGCGCTGATCTCGCAACTGCGCAGTGTCGAGCCGGCGCTGACCGAGGCTGAGATCACCCGCGAGCGCCTGGCGCTCGAGGAAGCGGTGCGCAAGGTCGAGGCCGAAGCCGTGCAGCGCCAGCGTTCCGCGCAGCGCCCCGACCAGCCGCCATCACGGCCCGAGCCGCCGCGCTCGCGTCCCCCGGAAGGGTCGCATCGCGAAGGCCCGCGCCCGGGCGATGCGCTGCGCGACAGCGCCCGTGCTGCTGCCGCGCGCATGGCCGCGGCCGGCAACGCGCATCGTTCGCAGCCGCCGGCCGGACCCGGCGACCGCATTCCGCGCAACCTGCGTGTCGAGACGCAGCACGATCTTCACGACCGCCCGCACGATCAGCGCCCGGATCAGAAGCAGGATCAGCGACAGGATTCCTGGGAGGACATCGCCCGCGCCCGTGACAACCGCCCCGGCGGCCCGCGTCCGCCCGGCGGTCCCCGTGGCCCCGGCGCTCCGGGTCAAGGCACGCGCGGTTTCCGCGATGTCGTCGCCGACGCCAACGATCTCGGCAATGCCGCCGCGCAGGCCAACCGCGCCGCACGCCGGACCTATTCCAAGGTGCCCTCGCCATCGCCGGAATTCGATCGCCTCGAGCCGGGCATGGAGCAGCGCGGCGCTGAGCAGCCCGGTTACACGCCGCCGCTCGATGACGAGGAAACGCCAGTCCGCGCCGGGCGGCGCTTTCCGCTCAAGGCCGCGGTCATTGTCGGCGTGCTGCTGATGCTGATCGGCGGCGGCTTCTGGGCCGCGCCGAAGATTCTGCCGCTGCTGAAATCCAAGCCGGTCGAGCAGGCCACGACGCCGGCGCAGAACGGCAACGCCGTGCAGCCCAAGATCACCGATCGCGTCGGCCAGCCGGGCTCGTCGCAGCAGATCGCGCCGGTGGCGCAGCGCGCCATCCTTTATGAAGAGGATCCGTCGGACCCGCAGGGCAAGCAGTCGGTCGGCACGGTGGTGTGGCGCAACGATCAGATCGCGGCGTCGTCGAAGCAGAAGCCGGATACCGCAATCCGCGCCGACATCGAGATTCCCGACCGCAAGATGAAGGTCACCGTGACCATCCTGCGCAACACCGATCCGGCGATGCCCGCGACCAGCCACACCATCGAGGTGGTCTTCACCGTGCCACCGGACTTCGGCACCACCATCGCCAACGTTCCGGGCATCTATGCCAAGTCGCCGGACCAGCCGCGCGGCACGCCGCTCGCCGCGACCTCGGTGAAGGTGCAGGACGGCTACTTCCTGATCGGTCTGTCGAACGTCGAGACCGATCGTGCGCGCAACATTCAGGTGCTGAAGGAACGCTCATCGCTCGACATTCCGATGGTCTATGGCAACGGCAAGCGAGCAATCCTGTCGATCGAAAAGGGGCCGCCCGGCGAGCGCGTGTTCAACGACGCTTTCGCGGCCTGGGGGCAATAACTGCATGCGGATTACACTGGCCGGCTCGCGCCATTTCGGCGTGATCACGTTCAATATGCTGCGCGAGCACGGCGTCGAGATCGCGCGCGTCGTGGTGGCGGATGCCGACGATCGTCTCGCAACCACGGCCAAGGCCGCGGGCATCGATGTCGTGGTGCAGGACAATCCCAAGCGCATCGAGGCGTCTGAGATCGCGCCGGGCACCGACCTCATCATCACCGCGCACAGCCATGCCCGCGTGAGCCACGAGGCGCTGGCCGCGGCGCGGCTCGGCGGCATCGGCTATCATCCTTCGCTGCTGCCGCGGCATCGCGGCATCGCGGCGGTGGAGTGGACTGTCAAGGAAGGCGATCCGATCGCCGGCGGCACGATCTATCATCTCGCCGAGCGCATGGATGCCGGCGCGATCGCTGCACAGGAATGGTGCTTCGTGAAGAAGGATGAGACCGCGCGTGAACTGTGGGAGCGCGCGCTGGCGCCGCTGGGCCTCAAGCTGCTGGCGCAGGTGATCGATCACGCCAAGACGTTCGGCTCGCTGCCGTCGAAGCCGCAGGACGAGCAGTTCGCAACCCTGGCGCCGAAACTGGCGTAACGAACGTCACTGAACCGGTCAGTGCACGCGGCTGACATCGCCGCGGCCGAACCCGCTGAGTTCGGATGCATAGAGCGATGACAATTCCGCTTCGAGGAATTCGTTGGCCGCGATCAGCGCCTTGAGCGCGCCGCGAATGTCGCCGCCGCACATGGCAATGGCTTCATCCACCGCGTCCTCGTAATTGTCGACCGCTGTCTTGATGGTGGTCTGGAACATGTCGGACTCCGAGAGGTTTGATGCAGTCTGGTGTCCTGCGACACTGGGGCCCAATCGTGAACCGGCGCTTACCGTTCCGGGGCAGGGGCGGGGTGTCCCCGTTATCCACAGACGCAGCCACATCCCCTTGCGGCACAAAAAAGCCGGCTCGCCATCGGAGCCGGCCGGTTCCCGCAACCGGGAATTGCGTTACGCCGCGGGCGTTTCGCCTTCGTGCACCGCCATCGACACCAGGATATGGGCATCGGTGACGCCGTCGGCGGCGCGCCGCACGATGGTCTCCGCCATCTTCGCCTTCGTCGCGGGCGTGCGATTCTCTTCGGCGATCTGCTCCACCGCGATGTCGAGAATCCTTCTCAACGTATGGACCACGTCTGCGTCGAACAGTTGCGGCGAATGATTGGCCATATGTCACTCCCTCTCTTGATGCGTGCGCAAGGTAGAGAGCAATTTGGGCCGATGTGAGTCAGGCAAACGGGTGAGTGCGCGTATACGCCGATGTGATGTTGGAAACGTTCAAGACATAAATCCTTCATGCGTTAACCTGCGCGCGAATCTTGATGCACTGCATCGTATTTCGCCCCACATGTAGTGGGGATGAGAAGCAGAATCGCCCTGTGCCGCAGTGCTTTCACATCATCGTCAAACAGTGGTGACGTTGCGTGATTCCGTTCACGCCGATGTGCACGCAGGAAAATATTTTTAAGACGAGGTCTTCTTTTCTCATTCTCTCCCCCCATGGCTCGTCGCGCGTAAACGCTCTGGTGTGGAGAGGATGCTGAGCGGTGAAGGTACGCACCATGTGTAAGGGTGGTGTAAGAGTGCAGGTTGAATGTTCGCCCCCACCCCGGCGCTACGCAGGCCGGTCGGGTCGGGTGAGTGCATTTGGCATCACGTTAGATGGTTGTCTTGCAAAGCGGCGCCATCAAGGATCGCCCCACGCGCGGTCAGCAGCACATCAATCGTACCAGTCGCGCCGGTTGGCCGGCGCCTGCTTGCCCTCGCTGCGCCCGCGCCGCTTGCCGTTGACGTAGGCTTTCGACACCGCCGTGAACAGTTCGGCGATCTCGTATTCGAGGAATTCGTTGGCGAGAATCAGCGAGCGGATCGTGCTGCGCAGATCGCCGCCGCACGCGGCGATTGCAGCGTCCGCCGCAGCGTCGAGCCGTTGCATTTCCGATTGCGGGTCGAGTTCGGGCACGGCCGACATCGCGTGGCATCCATCCGGTCTGATTTGAAGGATGGTCATGTTCTCGTTTTGTTCTTTCAGAGTCAAGAGTGTTTGCGCGACATGTCCGCATGAAATGCGTCGCGGCGGATTCGTAAAATTTTGCCGACACGATCGTCGAACGATCATCGCGCTCGCGCGACACGCGTTGCGATCACATTCGCATCAGGTGACGCGCGAGCAAGAACCGATGGGCAGCAATGTCGGCATCCGGACAGACAGCAACTCATATCGATAGGTCACGACGTCTGCCTTACGTGACGTACGTCACCGCGGCCAAAGGTTGCGACAAAACGGAGAAAGAAAAGACTCGCTTTCCGTTCGTCGAAAGGCGCAAGCTGCAAGCATCACCGCACCGCCTGTGGCATTCATCGGTGACCGAGAGACCAATCGCGCTCCCGCCCGCCTCAAGGGAGCAGTGTGATGTCCGCCTTCACAAAAACAAACACAGTCGAGCGTTGCTTTCTCAGCGCCGTCGCCTTTGGTGCCGCCATCCTGCTCGCAACCTCGGTCTATTATTTCGCTGTGATGTGAGCTTCAGTTCGCAAGGATTGTGATGAACTGGGCCACGCGTTCTTGTCCTTAGCAGATCCGATTTGAAAGCGGCCATGAAACGCGGCAGCTCTCTAAGCACGTCATGGCCGGATTTATTCCGGCCATCCACGTCTTGATGAGACTCCGGCGGAAAACGTGGATGGCCGGGTCCGGCCATGACGAAAACAACTTATGCCTTCGACTACTTCGGACCAGCGAGCCGCATCTTTCCAACTGCGGATTGTTATTAGGAATAATTTCCTTGACATTATTCCTTCCCTGATCCATCCTCCGCGCATCCCGTCCCCTTGTTGAGGGGCGTGTCCTGGGACGCTTTGATGCGCGGGGCGGGAAGGCGGCGCCTGCGGGCGAGGGGGAGACGATCTCTCTCGCACTCGGGAGGCCTCGGGTCATCGTCCGGGCTCACTATGGAGCTCTGCCCTTCGAGGGCTGGACGCGGACAGGATGAAGGCGGGCGAAAGCCCGCCGGATCAGGGACGCTACGCGCCCGTCCTGCCCCGGAAGCACGATCCCGAAGCCATAAATCGCCGCGGTGGAGCGCCGCAAGGCGATGCGCGACGCGGCTCGTCCGCTTCGCGTCACTTCACACTCGGTGCGCCTTGCGGCGCTCCGCCCCCTCACATTCGAGGGGACGTTTTCGGGGGCAGCATTGGGTTTGGCGACGTCCGCGCATTTTTGGCACGGCGAACGCGGAGGCGTGTCTTGAGAGAGGGACGCGGGAAAGGAGCGCGAGGATGCGGCGGAAATGGAGCGATGAATTTCTCGTTGAGGCGCCGTGGGAGATCAAGCGGCAGCGGGACGACGCGCAGTATGATTACGACATCGCGGTGTACGAGGCGCGCATCCGCCGCGCGCAGTCCGAGAAGGTGCACGGCTATCGCGTCTGTCCGGAGAAGATGTGCAAGCGGGCGCGGCGCTGCATCGCGCCGAGTCTGGTGTGCGTGACGATCTGCCAGCTTCCGCTTACCGAAGAGCAGGAATGGTTCGCCATCGAGCGCCTGTATGAGGTGGCGACGGCGAATCGCGCCGCGCTGGAGCGCGCGGAGAAGCGGCGTGGGTGAGATGCTTCGGCGCGCGGGCATCAGCTTTTGTCGGCCATGTGTGCCGCAGAGCAAGCGTTTCTTTCTTCCCCTCTCCCCATAGCTCGTCGAAGACGAGCGTGAACGCTCTTATGTGGGAGAGGGTGGCGCAATCGAGCGCAGCGAGATTGTGCCGGGTGAGGGGGAAGTGCTCGCGGTGTCCACGATCAAAGTTCGCATGCGCGACGGAAATCCCCCTCACCCGCTTCGCGGCTTCGCCGCTCAGCACCCTCTCCCACAAGGGGAGAGGGAAAGGGCGTTTGCCCTTTGCTCAGTGTCATCACCGGGCCTGTCCCGGTGATCCCGATGAGGCGAGCACGGTGCGTTCCTTGTCGGGATTGCCGGGTCAGGCCCGGCAATGACAACTCAACTAAGCCAGCAGCCGTTTGCGGCCGCGCAGGCGCTGCGTTAGCCTGCAGCAACTTCACGCGCCGCGATCGGCGCGCAGGGCAGGGGCTTTGTGATGCGGATGACGTCCACGATGTCGCTCGGAGCGGCGACGCTGTTTCTGATGGCAGCGGATCCGCTGGCGGCGCAGGAGCGCTCACCCGGCAAGCCGTTCCTGGAAAAGAACGCGTTCTACCTGACCTCGGCCGGCTTCCGCCCGAAGTTCGCCAACGATGCCGCCGGGCAGAAGGCGCTGCGCGCGATGCCGGCGCATCGCTTCGTGATCCACACCGTCAACGGCAAGACGCGCTATCTGTTCGCGGATCCGAAAGGCTGCGTGTGCATCTTCGTCGGCAACAAGGACAATTACGAATCCTATCGCTCGATCCTGGCGCAGCCGCTGGGGCCGGCGCCGGACGATGTCGCCGCCGATTACAAGACCAACGCGGAAACCATGCTCAACGATCCGCTTGGCAGCGGTTCGATCTACGAGCCGGATACGCTCGCGGATTATCTGCAGGACTATTACTGAGCGCACAAAAAAGCCGGCGCGAACGCCGGCTTTCGTTGTCTGTGGTGCGCGAGAGGTTACGCCGCGGCGCGGGCCGCTTCCTGACGCGCGACGGTGGACTTCACCGCCGACTGCACCTTCTCGAACGCGCGGACCTCGATCTGCCGCACGCGCTCGCGCGACACGCCGAATTCGGCGGCGAGGTCTTCCAGCGTCATCGGCTCTTCCGCGAGGCGCCGCGCCTCGAAGATGCGGCGTTCGCGCGGGTTGAGCACGCCCATTGCGCCGTTCAGCGCGGTGCGGCGATGATCGAACTCCTCGTTCTCCGCCATCACGGCTTCCTGGTTGGGCGCGGTATCGACCAGCCAGTCCTGCCATTCGCCGGGTTCGCCGTCGTCGCGGATCGGCGCGTTGAGCGAGGCGTCGCCGCCGAGACGGCGGTTCATGTCGACCACGTCCTTCTCGGTCACGCCAAGCCGCTTGGCGATCAGCTTGACCTGATCGGCGGTCATATCGCCTTCTTCCAGCGCAGAGATCTTGCTCTTGGCCTTGCGCAGGTTGAAGAACAGCTTTTTCTGGTTCGCGGTGGTGCCCATCTTCACGAGCGACCACGAACGCAGGATGTATTCCTGGATCGACGCCTTGATCCACCACATCGCATAGGTGGCAAGGCGGAAGCCCTTCTCCGGCTCGAAGCGCTTGACGGCCTGCATCAGGCCGACGTTGCCCTCGGAGACGACTTCGGAAATCGGCAGGCCATAGCCGCGATAGCCCATGGCGATCTTGGCCACGAGACGCAGATGGCTGGTGACGAGTTTATGCGCCGCATCCCGGTCGTCATGCTCACGCCAACGCTTGGCGAGCATGTACTCCTCCTGCGGTTCCAGCATCGGGAACTTGCGGATTTCGGCGAGGTAATGGGAAAGACCAGACTCTCCGTTGAGAACTGGCAAGGTGGCTGCACGGGCCATGGTAAGCGCCCTCCATCTTGTTCGCGCCCCCGTTCACGGCGGGCGGGCAGGCTGCTGCTTTGTCAAAGCCAGCGGAGCTGCGAAGTTCCACGCTGGGACATCTCCAGCGCAGGTGCAGCATACACCCAAGGGGAGCGGAAAGGGAAGAACAAAACGGGGTCACGAACCCGTGACACGGGTTAAATGTCTGTAACCATGCGGCTTTTTAGCACACCTCCATTAGTCTGTGCTACGGAGCGCCGCCTCGAGGAGAAGCAAATCCTCCGGGAGCCAGGTCTGCCACTCCATAATTTCTCCAGTGGTCGGGTGCTCCAGAACCAGCAGATAGGCATGCAGCGCCTGCCTTCCAAGAGCGGCGAGCGCAGCCTTGGCTTCGGGCCGCAAATGTTTGGCCTTGGTCTTGAAGCCCGAGCCGTAGACGTCGTCGCCCATCAGCGGATGACCGGTATGGGCGAGGTGGACGCGGATCTGATGGGTGCGTCCGGTCTCGAGCTGGCAGGCGAGCAGGGCGGCGATCGGCTTGCCGTCGTCGCTGTCGAACGCGTCCACCATTTCCCAGTGGGTGATGGCTTCGCGCCCGCCCTGGCGCACCGCCATTTTCTCGCGGGCGTGGGGGTGGCGGTCGATCGGCTGGTCGATGGTGCCGCGCGGCCGGTTGGGTACGCCCCAGGTGAACGCCAGATAACCGCGCCGCATCGCGCCGGTGCGGCCGTGATCGGCGAATTGCGCGGTCAGCGATTGATGGGCGCGGTCGTTCTTCGCCACCACCATCAGGCCGGTGGTGTCCTTGTCGAGGCGATGGACGATGCCCGGTCGCTTGACCCCGCCGATGCCGGACAGGCTGGCGCCGCAATGGGCGATCAGCGCGTTGACGAGTGTGCCGGTCTCGTGGCCGGCGGCGGGATGGACGACGAGGCCCTTGGGCTTGTTGATGACGATGAGATCGTCGTCCTCATAAATGATGTCGAGCGGGATGTTCTCGCCCTCGGGCTCGGCGGGCACCGGCGGCGGCACGTCGATGGTCAGGGTGTCGCCGGCTGCGACATGATGGGCAGGATCGGTGACGGCGGCGCCCTTGACCGCGACCCGGCCGTCGAGGATCAAGGCCTTGATGCGGGTGCGCGACAGGTCCGGGCAATGGGCGGCGAGCACGCGATCGAGCCGCGGCGAGCCTTCCTCGCCGCTGGCGGTGACCTCGTGGCGCTCGCTTCCCTCGGCGGGCGCGTCTGTGTAAGAGCCTTGCATGACCGAATCCGTGACGCCCGAACCGACCCCCGAACAGGCCGCGATGATTGCCCGCGTGCGCCGGCTGATGCTAATCGCCGGCCTGACCACGGCGATCGGGGTCGGCGCGGTGCTGATTGCCGTGGGCTACCGTCTTTTCCACGTCGAGGGAAGCACCCCGGGCGGGGCCAGCGCGGCAATGCTGCCCAAGGGCGCGAAGATCGTCTCCACCGCCACCACCGCCGACCGCATCGTGGTGACGGTCGATATCGGCGGAGTCACCGAAATCCACACCTACGACGCCCGCTCGCTCAAGCCGGCCGGAACCCTGAAATTCGTGACGGCGCCGTAGGTTTTCTGGTTTTCCGTCCGCGCGCCGCGCTGCGATTTCGCTGGCGCGGATATCGGCGCGATGTGACGATGTCGGCAGGGCGCTGGCCCCGAACACCCCTTGCGGCCCAGCGTGGTTGCTTGTTGACGGGTGAAACAGAGACAATGAGCGGCGAAGATTTCGGATGGCGTGGACCGCCCGCCGCCGCAATGGCAGGCGCGCGCTGCCGGAATTCAGGTTCTGTGGCCTTCGATACTTGCCCTCGCCGCCGTTCAAGGCTATTGCCTGCGGTGTGCAGCTCCCTTCGTCTAGCGGTTAGGACGCGGCCCTCTCAAGGCTGAAACAGGGGTTCGATTCCCCTAGGGAGCGCCAAAATCGCGTCGCGATTGATTTCCCTCACATTTTTCTCGACTGAGTCTGCGCGCGAGCGCAGCGGGACGATCAGGCTGCGTGAATCAGTCAGCTCGCGACCGAAAGCCACCATTCACGCACATCGGTATGGGTGGCGTCGAGATAATCGGCGTCGGGGGCGAAGGATTTCCAGGCATCGAGGTGCTTGCTCGACACCGTCGTCAGCACCGGCGTTCCCGCGGCAATTGCAGTCTTGAATGCTGGAAACAGTCCGCCATGCGCGGCTTCGAGTTTGCCGAATTTGCTCAGCACGACGAGCTTGCAGTTTGGCAGGTCGGCAAGCACCGCCGCGCACGCTGCTTCGACGCCTGTTGCATCGAGATGGCATGACGTGTTGGCCGGCTGGGTATCGAGATAAATCGAAAAACGTTCGTCAGATTTGAGATTGCGGAGGATTCCGGCGCTACAGCTTCTGTTCGGAAGCCCGAGGGTTTCTGCGGTCATGCCGGCGATGTTGATACCCTCGACCCGTAATTCGGTCGCGACGGCGGTGAACAGCCGCTGGATGCTTTCGCTATCGGCACCCTGAACAACGGCGATGGAGCTTGCCATGGGTTTGCTTCAGTCAGTTCGAGATGACGAAGTATCATCGCCGCGAATGATGCGATCAAGAGACTTTCGAGGGCCTGCGTTTTTATCAAGCCATGATGACTCGGTCTCGCGCCATTGTGATTGCGCCAGCGCAATGTCTCATCATCAACGCGCTTGCGTTCAGGCGTGCGCTGTAAAATGTCCGTGCATCTCGCCGGCCGTCAGGCGTGCGAATTGCGCCTGGCTGAGGTGCAGCAGTGTCTGGTGATCGCCGGCTTCCATATAGATGTCCGGCGGCGCGTTGATGCTGTCGTCGACGATGAGATTCAGCCCATAGCATTTGCCAATGGCTGGCACCGCGCCGTGCGCGCAGTCGCGGAACAACTCGTTGATCTCGGCTTCGTCGGCCATGTCGACATCGCTGTCGAGAGCGGCTCTAAGCTCGGGCATGCGAAGACGGCGCGAAGCTGGCATGACGGCCAGCATGTATTCGCCGTCTCGACGCAGGACGATGCCTTTCGCGAGACGATCGCCAGGGATATGGCATGTCTGCGCGGTGCGCGCGGATGACATAGTGGGCTCGTGTGCGATCTCTTCGAACTGGATGTTTTCGTCGATGAGATATTTCTGGAGTGTGGGAGCGATGGACATGACGCAACCTCCGGTGCAGATGCCAGCGACCACCGTGAGGGCTTTGCCGCACGATGGGCGGCTAACTGTGTGTCACTGCGGGAGTATAGCGCCAAAGGGCATCACTGTCCGCCGGCCGATGCAGCCAATCTGTCGCATTGATGCGAAGTGGCTCTAGCTTTCCCGCCCTGCGCTCCCACATGAAAGACAGGCTCGGTTGCAATTCGGCTGCTCTCGGTAGGAGCGCACGATGCTCTATGGCTTCGGGACAGGTTCGCGGTCGCAAACGGTCGCTGCAATTGAAGTGGCGATCGGGGCGGGTGCGAAGGATCCTGGGTGTCGTGACGGGCCTGCCGGATTTCGACAGTACGTCGAGCCGGAGTTGCGCGCACACGGCGTCACGTTGGCGTGGCGGCACATGCCGCAGAGTCTGCGCGATCTTGTTGCGTCGCCGCTCGACACGGTGGCGTCCACCGCGCGCTGGACTGCTGGTGTCACCCGCAGGCTTGTTAGCGAGGGTGATCGCTTCCTTGTGGTCGGCGGCGATCATTCCTGTGCGATCGGCAGCTGGAGCGGCGTCGCTGACGCGTTGCGGCCATCAGGGCCGCTCGGCCTGATCTGGATCGATGCGCACATGGACATGCACGTTCCGGAAACCAGCCATAGCGGCGCGATCAACGGAATGCCGGTGGCGGCGCTGCTCGGTTACGGCGCGCCTCAATTGACCTCGGTTGCGCAAGGCGGCGCGGCGATCGATCCGCGTCACCTGTGCCTGATCGGTGTGCGCAGCTTTGAGCCGGAAGAGGTCGTGTTTGCGCAGCGGCATGGCGTGCGTGTCATCGATATGCCGGAGGTGCAGCGGCGCGGTATAAAGGCCGTGCTTGCGGAGGCGCACGCGATCGCGACGCGCGGGACTACCGGCTACGGCGTATCGCTCGATCTTGACGCGTTCGATCCGGTTGAGGCGCCCGGTGTCGGCACGCCGGCGCCCGACGGCATTCATGCAGCGGATTTCATGGCGCCATGGAGCGCCGTGATCGAAGGCACATCCTGCGTCGGCATCGAGATCGTCGAATACAATCCTGCGCGCGACCGCGCCGAGATCATCGCGTGCGAAGGTAATTTCCACGGCCGCACGATCGCGATCGTCGGCTTCTCGTCGGTGCCGCAATATCGCGACGGATTCGGGCCGTTCCCGCCTGGCTTCAGGTTGGTGCCGTTCGGAGATGTGGAAGCGTTGCGCGCGGCGATCACGCCGAACACCGCCGCGTTCCTGGTCGAGCCGATTCAGGGCGAGGGGGGCATCAATGTGCCGCCGGCGGGTTACCTCGCCGAGGTCGCGCGCATCTGCCGCGAGCACAACGTCTTGCTGATTTGCGACGAGATTCAGTCCGGCCTCGGCCGCACCGGCAAGTTGCTGGCGTGCCAGCACGATCGCGTGACGCCGGACGCGATCACGCTGGGCAAGGCGTTGGGCGGCGGACTTCTGCCGGTGTCGTTGTTTCTGGCGCGTCGCGAGGTGATGCAGGTATTCACACCCGGTGACCATGGCAGCACTTTTGGTGGCAATCCGATCGCTGCCGCGGTCGGGCTGGCGGCGCTTGATACGCTGATCGAGGAGCGGCTGGTCGAGCGATCCGCGCGTCTTGGCGCGCATCTGCTCGCTCGACTTGGCACGCTCAAAAATCCGATCATCCGCGAGGTGCGCGGGCGCGGGCTGTTCGCGGGTATCGAACTGGATCGTGATGTCGCCAGCGCTGCCGCGGTGGCAACGCGGCTGTTGAAAGCCGGCGTGCTGACCAAGGACACCCATCGCAACACCATCCGTTTCGCGCCGCCGCTGATCATCGAGGAATCCGAGATCGATTGGGCAATCGAGCGTGTCGCGGAAGTGCTGGAGGAGGTTGCCCGCGCGGAAGTGCATTCCTGATTCAAACTGCGGACGGACCGGATGGCTTCACGAAACCGTGCCATGGCATGAACTGGAAGGCACACTATCTGGTTGAGTGAGAGCGTTTTCGAGCGAAGTGGACACCGGTTCGCGTGAAGAAAACGCGTCAAAAGAAGACTTAGAGCGTTCCACGGTCACGGGAGAAAACCGGATGACCAAGAACTGGCCGGACAACCAGCTTCCGGTAATCGCGCGCTTCGAGGTCCGTTACCGCAATTACCTCGCGCCGGATGGCACGCTCACCCGGCCGCCCCCCACCTTCGCCTCCGAAATCGATCTGCTGGTTTCGCTTTATCGCGCCATGGTGCTGGTGCGCGCCTTCGACCTTAAGGCGGTGGCGCTGCAGCGCACCGGGCGGCTCGGAACATACGCAGTGTCGCTCGGCCAGGAAGCGGTCTCTGTCGGTGTCGCCAGCGCCATGCGCCAGGACGACGTCCTGCTGCCGTCCTATCGCGACAACGCTGCGCTGATCTGGCGCGGCGTCGAGCTCGAGGAAATCCTGCTGTTCTGGGGCGGCGACGAACGTGGCAATCATTTCACCGGACCTGTTCACGATTTCCCGTTCTGCGTCCCGGTCGGCTCGCAGGCGCCTCATGCCGCTGGTGTTGCCTATGCATTCAAGCTGCGCCGCGAGCCGCGCGTCGCTGTGTGTCTGTTCGGCGATGGCGCGACCTCGAAGGGCGATGTGTTCGAGGCGATGAATTTCGCCGGCGTGCATAAGCTGCCGGTGGTGTTCGTCGTCGCCAACAATCAGTGGGCCATTTCGGTGCCGCTGCGGTTGCAGACCGCGTCCGAGACGCTGGCGCAAAAGGCGATCGCTGCCGGCTTCGTCGGTGAACAGGTGGACGGCAACGACGTTGTCGCGATGCATGCGGCTACGGTTGATGCTATGGCGGCTGCGCGCGGCGGTCATGGTCCACGCCTGATCGAGGCGGTGACTTATCGGCTCGGCGATCACACCACCGCCGACGATGCGGCGCGCTATCGTCCGCCCGAGGAGGTGCAGGCGCGCTGGAAGAACGAGCCGATCGGGCGGCTGCGCGCCTATCTCGTCGGCCGCAATGCCTGGGACAAGTCGAAAGAAGAACAACTCGTCGCCGAATGCGCGGCGCGGATCGAGGCGGCGGTCGAACGTTATCTGGCGACGGGGCCGCGTGCGCCCGAGACGATGTTCGATCATCTCTACGCCACGTTGCCGCCGGTCTACGCCGCGCAGCGCCGCGAGGTCGAGGAGGATCGCTGATGCCGCAGGTGACCCTGATCGAAGCCGTCAACATGGCGCTGGCGCGAGCGATGACCGACGACGCGGCGGTGGTGGTGCTCGGCGAGGATGTCGGCGTCAATGGGGGTGTATTCCGCGCGACTGTCGATCTGCAGAAACGCTTTGGGGCGGACCGCGTGCTCGACACGCCGCTGGCCGAATTGTTGATCAGCGGACTGTGCGTCGGCATGGCGAGCCAGGGTCTCAGGCCGGTCGGCGAAATCCAGTTCATGGGCTTCATCTATCCCTGCATCGATCAACTGGTGAACCACGCCTCGCGGCTGCGTAATCGCACGCAGGGGCGGCTCAGTTGCCCGATGGTGTTGCGTGTGCCGCACGGCGGCGGCATACGCGCTCCCGAGCATCACTCGGAAAGCACCGAAGCGATGCTCGCGCATATTCCCGGCCTGCGCGTGGTGATCCCGTCGTCGCCGGAGCATGCTTATGGTCTGCTGCTTGCCGCGATCCGTGATCCCGATCCGGTGGTTTTCCTTGAGCCGACCCGCATCTATCGCGCGGCCAAGGGCGAAGTCGATGACGACGGTGTGGCGCTGCCGCTCGATGCCGCCTTCGTGCTGCGCGGGGGGCGCGACGTCACCTTGATCAGTTGGGGTGCGATGGTGCGTGAAACACTCGCTGCCGCTGATGCACTGGACGCGGAAGGCATCAGTGCCGAGGTGATCGACCTCGCGACATTGAAGCCGTTCGATGAAGACACTGTACTTGCATCAGTGGCACGCACCGGGCGCTGCGTCATCGTGCACGAGGCGGCGCGCACCGGTGGGTTCGGCGGCGAGATCGCGGCGCTGATTGCTGAGCGTGGACTGACTTCGCTGCTGGCGCCGATTGCTCGCGTCACCGGCTACGACACCATCATGCCGCTGCCGCGGCTCGAACAGCATTACATCCCGTCAGTCGACCGCATCGTCGCTGCCGGGCGGGCAGCCTGCCGGTTCAATTGACGCGAGCGGAGCGACGGCAAATGCAGCAATTCACATTGCCCGATCTGGGCGAGGGCCTCGAGGAGGCCGAGGTCGTCGCCTGGCATGTCAACGAGGGCGATCATGTCGTCACCGACCAGCCGCTGCTCTCGGTCGAGACCGACAAGGCAGTAGTTGAAGTGCCGTCGCCATGGAGTGGCCGCATCGCGCGGCTACATGCGCAGAAAGGCGACCTGGTGAAGGTCGGTGCGCCGCTGGTGGAGTTCGCTGGCGACGTCGAACAGGACACCGGCACCATCGTCGGCCAGCTTGAGAGCAACGAAGAGCGCGACGCGAAGGCCGCGAAGGTCGTGCCGGCGCGGCGAGGCTCAGTGCAGGCCTTGCCGGCGGTGCGTGCGCTCGCGCAGAAACTCGATGTCGACCTCAACACGGTCCAGGCGACGGGGCCGGACAACACCATCACCCGCGCCGATGTCGAGCGCGCCGCGCGCAGCCTTGCGGAAGCGGGACCGGCGCAGGCCCTGCGCGGGATGCGGCGCGCGATGGCGCAGCGCATGACGGCGGCCCATGCCGAGGTCGTTCCGGCCACTGTCACCGACGACGCCGACATCGAAGAATGGCGCAGGGACGAAGATGCCACGGTCCGTCTGATGCGCGCCATTGCGGCGGCGTGCAAGGCCGAACCCGTGCTCAATGCCTGGTACGATTCCCGTGCCGGCGAACTGCGTCCGATCGAGCGTGTCGATATTGGGATCGCGATCGACACTGAAGGCGGGCTGATCGTGCCGATCGTCCGCAACGTCGCTGCGCGCGATGCGCACGACCTGCGCGCCGGGCTCGACCGGCTGCGAACTGACGCGGCGGCGCGGCGGATTCCGCCGGAGGAATTGCGCGGCGCCACCATCACGCTGTCGAACTTCGGCATGATCGGCGGCCGCTTCGCCAGCCTCGTTGTAGTACCGCCGCAGGTGGCGATCATTGGCGCCGGCCGCATCGCTCCCCGCGTGATGGCGCATAACGGCCGGGCGGCGGTCCGTCGCGTCCTGCCGCTGTCGTTGTCGTTCGACCATCGCGTGGTGACCGGCGGCGAGGCCGCGCGGTTCCTGATGGCGCTGAAGACGGACCTCGAACGCCCCACCTAGCCATGGTCCCGGCTCCGATCGACGTTTGGTAACCATTTGGCAACCACTTGATGGTTACCAAATCGTCAAACCTCCTCGGAGACCACGCCGATGACCGATTCCAGCGCCGACCGCGATCCCAAAGACTCGGACCAGCACATCGAGCCGAGCTTCTCGGCGGCAGGCAAGGCCAGTGATGGGGCGCCGGGTGCAGCTGCGTCCGAGGCGGCTGGTTCAGCGAACGCGGGGCCCGTAAAGGAGTCATCCAAGGAAATCGTGCTGCAGCGGTTAACGCCTCATTCCTCGTGGGACGACCCGGCGCTGGGCGGCGCAAAGCCGTCGAACGGATCGGCTGAGGCAGGCTCATCGAACGCGCGGCGTTATCTGTCGATGGCGGCGGTCATCGTGCTGGCCGCGCTGGTCGGTGCGGTCGGCGGTTCTGCGGCGACGTTCGGGATCGCCCATTATCTCTCGGACGACGACGCGTCAGTGCTGGCAGCCAATCAGTATCGCGCGACGCAGAACGCGGTCGCCAAGCTCACGAACGATGTGGCGGCGCTCAAGACCAGCGCAGCATCCCACGCCGATCGCGTCGGCAAGATCGAGAAGCTCGAAGATCGCGTCAGCAAGGTTGAAAAAGCGCAGGCAGAACCGGCCGCGAAGCTTGCCAAGCTGAGCGAGGCTGTCGAGAAGCTGCGCGCCGCTGAAGCCACCGGATCTGTCGCAAAGCCTGCGACGGCTGCGCCCGCGCCGACACCGGCTCCTGCTGTGAGCCGTTTGCCGGTCGTGAACGGTTGGACGCTGCTGGGTGTCGGTCGTGGCAGCGCCACGGTCGAAGGACGTGATGGCGTGTTCGAGGTTTTCGCCGGCGACCCGTTGCCGGGTGTCGGCCGCGTCGATGCCATTCGTCGTCAGGACGGTCGCTGGGTCGTCGTTACCAGCCGCGGCCTGATCGTCGCGCGCTGAGCACTGGATAACGTTGCGGGTCGCATGCTGGCGCTGCGGCCCGGTTCCAGAATCAAAATCACGCCCTATTTGCAAAGCTAAAATTCTAGCGTTCGCTTGAACGCTACAGCATGATCTTCCTGCCATGGTGCCGCCTCTGACCAAGAGGAACGAGCATGTCCGGCAAACGAACGATCTCGCGAAGCAATGTGGTTAACTTTTTTGCGGCGGAAGTGACTGACGCTGCGATGGGCTATCCGCTCGCGCACGACAACGACAACGCTTGCCCGTACTGCGGTGGCCTGCTTGAGCCGGGCGACGATGCCGCCGATTGTTCGGGGTCCGATGGCGGCGCCTGGCCGTTCATTCCGTTCCCGAAAGGGTGGGGCGCTTCTTGTTAAGGTAGCGTCCCGGTCCCGGGAATGTCGCCGGTTGTCCCGGCTGATTAACGAATAATTGCAAACAGGATCACCGGTCTGACCTAGGCTGGACACTCCCCGCCGTTACCGGTGAAGCCGACGTGAGCCGGCGATCAGACTTTCAGGTTTTCCGCAGCGGTCTTGCCGCGATTGGCGATCTCTTCGAACTCGATCGTCTGTCCTTCATTGAGCGTGGTCAGTCCGGCGCGTTGAACCGCCGAGATGTGCACGAACACATCCTTGCCGCCCGTTGCGGGCTGGATGAATCCATACCCCTTGGTCGCGTTGAACCACTTCACAGTCCCCTTCGGCATCAGTCAGTCTCCAGAATAAATACAACAACAGTCGGCAGTCCGCGCACGGCGTTTCCAACGGGCGCGCACGTTACGCGTTATGCGTGCATCTGGGTAGACTGAAAAATCGGCGAGCCGACTCTGGTCTCGCGATGCACAGTTACGCTGCTGCAACTGCGAAGGCGTCGGTCAGAGCAGACAGGGATGCCGCGCTGGCAACCGTGCGCACGCTCAAAGGTTCTGCGCGCCCGCGGATGTCGATGCTCTGTTTCGGAAGGCCATCGGCGGGAAGGCCGGCCGCATTATAAACCTCATCGGACAGCACGACCTCGCATTCCAGCGCCTTGGTCATGTCCTGGAGCCGCGCGGCCACATTCACCGCATCGCCCAGCGCGGTGAACACACGGTGGTCTTCGGAGCCGATATCGCCAACGATCACCTCGCCGCCATGGATGCCGATGCCGAACCGCAAGGGCTCGGGCACGTCCTTGCCGAGGAAGGCATTGAGTTCATCGATATGGGCGGCGATCTGCACCGCGGCCTGAATGGCCTGGCGCGCGGCGGTTTGCCGCGATGTTGTGAGGCCGAACAGCGCGAGCTGGCCGTCACCGACGAACTGGTTGGGTTGCCCTCCGCACTCGACCACGGCGTGCGACACCGCAGTGAGAAAGCGGTTGATGATGAAGACGGTGTCGAAGGGCAGGAGCCGCTCGGCGAGCTTGGTCGAGCCGCGCATGTCCACGAACATGCTGACGACGTAGCGCTCCTTGCCGGCATGCGCCGCGCTGGTTTTGGCCGGCAATGCCGTGTCGGTGTTGGCCGGGAAGATCTGGAAGAACGACAGGTCGCTTTCCGGCCTCAACTGGCAGGCCAGCCTGACGCCCGGATCGTCGCCGGCGCCGATCCGGGCAAGCACGAAGGCCTCCCGGTTCGACGGCGGCGGCAGCACGTCATGGTCGCCGACGATGCGGATGCGGCAGGTCGAGCAGCGCGCCCGGCCACCGCAAGCACTGGAGTGCGGAATGTTGTGGCGGATGCTGGCTTCGAGCACGCTGAGGCCGACCGGCACGCGGACGGTTTTTCCTTCGCCGTAGGACAGCTTGATCAAGCCGCTGCGCCGTTCGCGGATGGCGCGGACGCCGCGTGCGGCAAAAGCAAATACGATCAGGCCGAGGTAGCCATAGAAACTGTAGTCGGTGATCTGCTGGAGCGTGGCTTGTTGCGCCCGGGTGCCAACCTGATCGGGCGTGAGATTGTCGGCGCGCCACTCCGGCGACGCGCTGGCCCGCACGATGGTGCGTCCGCCCTGATACACGCCGAGCAAGGCCAGCGTCGGGATCAGCACCGCGGTCGCCAGCAGGAATGCGGCGGCGCGCTTGTAGAATGGTTTGATCCGCAGCCAGAAGTAGATGCCGATGCAGCCATGAACCCACGCCACGATCAGGGCGGTGTAGAGCATCCACATAAAACGGGTTTGCGAAACCCAGGCAGCGAAGAAGGCCTGCGGATAACCTTTCTCGATGTCGAACAGTCCGGCGGAAACCCGCATGCCGATGATATGGGCGATGATGAGAAGCGGGATACTCAGCCCGAACACGAGTTGTGTCGCTTCGATCGTGCGCCAGCGGAATTGGCGCCGTGCATAAAGCGCCCACAGGCCGAGGCACATGTGAGTCAGGGCCGCGGTATAGAACACGATGGTCACCGGCAGGCTCTGCCAGAACACCATATGATACCAGAGCCCGTCGGCCATGGCGCCGAGCGAGATATTCCCAAGTGCGTGGTTGATGAAATGGCTGAGCAGATAGCTGAACAGGATCAGGCCGCAGCTGAGGCGAACCTGACGCAAACCTATCGCGCGCACGGATTTCAGGAGAGGGCGTCTGGTTTCAGTCATTGCGTCGTCTCGTCGAAGGCCGCTCGGAGCCGTCCCGCCCGCGCTCGGCCTTCGGCATGATGGGATGTTAGAGGACGTCGCGTGCCGGCGCCATCGGGCATGTGCTTCGGATTGCGGCCAGACTGAATGGCAAAACCCCGGCCGCGCGAGGCGACCGGGGATTTCTGCCGTTTTATCGAACCGCGAGCGGATCAGTAGCAGACGTTGAAGGTCCGCAGACGATAGCCGTACTTGGTCAGCACGCGGCGGGTCACGTAGCAGCTGCCGCCATAACCGCCGGCGATGAACACCGGACCGCGCCAGCCATGGTGATGGCCATGCCAACCGTGATGATGATGGCCATGCCAGCCGTGGGCGGATGCGCCGGTGGGCGCGAGGGCGGCGGCGGTGAGGGACATAGCGGCGACAAGTCCAAGGGCAAGTTTGCGATACATGGTCGTTCTCCGGGTTGATCGTGTGAGGGTCCTGTCGGCCCATCGCACATTGGTGGCGCCCGGAGGCCGATCGGTTCATTCGCGGTTCGATCGCGCGGAAAATGAGCGCGACGAACCTGCCGATGGCCGGCTACCATCCGTCCAAGTTGCTGTTATCGCTTCAGTTGTCGTCGCCGGCCCGGCGCAGCAGGTCCTTGACGAGATCGGACAGGACGGGACGCGGGAGTGCGGCAAAAGGAAGCGGCCGGGTCACGTCCACCGCGGCGAGGCCGAGCCGGGCCGTGAGCAGGCCGTTGAGGATGCCTTCGCCCAGCCGCGCCGACAGCTTGGCGGCGACGCCATGGCCCAGCACCTGCTGGATCAGGCTGTCGCTCGCCGCCATGCCGCCGGTGACGGCGAGATGGGCGATGACATGGCGCATCAGGCGGATCATGCCGAGGGTGCCCGGGCGGCCGCCGTAGAGCCGCGCCAACTGCCGCACCAGCCGCAGGGCCGCGGCGAACACGAACAGCATGTCGATGATCGCGCCGGGGCTGACCGCGGTGACGATGGAGACGCGCTGTGCGGCGCTGGAGATCAGCCGCCGTGCTTCCTGATCGAGCGGCGCCATCAACTCGCGTTCGGCGAGGCGCAGCATGTCCGCGCCGTCGATAATATCGCCGGAGTGGCTTGCCAGTGTCGCCCGCGCCCGTGCCAGACGCGGGTTGTCGTGGGCGATCTTGAGCAGATCGTGGACGATAGTGTCGCTTTCCTTGCGGTCGTCGCTGATCAGCACGGCGGCGGCGCGGGCGTGAAGCTTTTCGATGGTCTCAAGCCGCGTCAGCGCCAACGCCTCGCGGATGATGACGACGAACAGCGCAAGCAGAGCCAGCAACGCGAGGCCAAGCCCGACTGCGCCGAGACTCTGGCTGCGCGCGAACAGGTCTTCGACGAGGTTCGCGGTGCCGAGCCCGAGGCCGAGCAGGACGAGACCGCCGAGCGCGGTCCAGAACAGCGTCCCCCAACTGAAGCGCTTGCGGGCCGGCGCGATGGCGTCTTCCACCGGCACCGGCAGCGGCGCGTCGGGCTCCGGCGTGATCTGGATCTTGCCGCGCCCCGGATATGAGTCGTCGTCGGCCGTCGTGACCACGACGCGCGGATCATCGAGCTTGAAGGCAGCGGGTTTGCGATGAGGTTGGTCGCTCATTGCAATCTGTCTCCGATCAGGAATTGGAGCGCACGGTCGAGACGAATGTGAGGCAAAGCCGGCTCGCCGTCACCCTGTTCCAGCCGTGGCGGGCGAAAGCGCAGGAAACGATAGTCGGCCTGCTCGTGCGAGCCGGCGGTGAGGCCGCGGAACGCGGCATCGTCGGTCAGCAGCGTATCGAGGTTGGTCGGCAGGTCGCCGGGAAAGGTCGCGACTTCGGTTTCGCCGTCGAACATCTCACCGTTGGCGCTTTCGCCCGCGATCGGGGTGCCGAGGATCGCCGGTAATTTCTCGTGGCCCTGTTGTACCATGGCTTCGCGCGTTGCCCGCACCGCGGCGAGCGCGACCACATCGGTCTTGGCGCCGGCGAACTCGGCGCGCGAGGCGGCGCGCTCCACCATGTGCCGCAGAATGGCTTCGAGCCGATCGTGGCTCGAGCGATGTAGATGATCGGCCTTGGTGGCCGCGAACAGGATGCGGTCGATGCGCGGGCGGAACAGCGAGGTGAGGAACGTGCTGCGGCCGACATTGAAGCAATCGAGAATGCCCGACAGCGCGCCTTCGAGGTCGCGCAACGCGTCCGGCCCAGCGTTGAACGCGGCGAGCGCATCGACCAGCACGATCTGGCGATCGAGCCGGGTGAAATGATCGCGGAAGAACGGGCGTACCACGACGTCCTTATAGGCTTCGTAACGCCGCCGCATCATCGCCCACAGCGAGCCGGATGGCGCAGAACCGTCTACCGGCACATCGAGCGGCGCGAAGGTCAGGGCAGGGGAGCCGGCGAGACTCCCCGGCATCAGGAAGCGGCCGGGCGGCAAGAGACTCATGGCGAAGCGCTCGTCGCGGCAGGCGCGCAGATAGTCGGTAAACAGCCGTGCGGCGGTCAGCGTTTCCTGCTCGCTCTCCGGCTGCTCCGGTTTGAGTGTCGCAAGGTGCTTGTGCCATTCGCCGGCAAGCGCCGCGCGCGGCCCGCGCCGCGACAACGACAGGCTTTCGGCTGACCATTGTTCGTAGCTCTTGGTGAGCAGCGGCAGGTCGAGCAGCCATTCGCCGGGATAATCGACGATGTCCAGCGTCAGCGTGCGCTCGGCGCCGTTCTCGCGCTGATAGTCGATGGCGAGCCGCAACTCGCTGATGTCGGTGGTGGAGTGAGGCCAGCGCCGCTCGTCGATCAGGGTGCGGACATGTTCTTCGTAGGCGAAACGCGGCACTGCATCGTGCGGTTGCGGTTCGAGGCGCGCGCGGGCGATGCGTCCCGTCGCCAGCGATTCAAACACCGGAAAGCGCCCGCCACGCAGGAGGCCGTGCACCAGCGCTGTGATGAATACCGTCTTGCCGGCGCGTGACAGGCCGGTGACGCCAAGGCGGACGGTCGGGCTGAAAAGACCTTCGCCGTAGTCGATCAAGGATCGGGTCGAGAGACGGATATCCTCGATGAAATCGGAAAAGGTCGATGCCATGTTTGGTCAAAATCCGAGGCAGGGCCTGTAACGTTGATAATGTGACGCTTTCGTGAAGCTGTGGCTTTGCCTCACGAAAATCAAGTTTTTGAGATCAATATTGATCGTGGCAGGTTTGAAGGTTCGTTGACGGTTTCCTACCTATAATCCATCAATTGAGGTGCGGAGCATATTGGCTGTGTTTGTATTGAGTTCGATTGCGCCATGAGCATTTTCAGACTGAAGCAATTGGCGAATGCGTCCCGCAATGTCGGCGGCATTATCCGCTGGGAATTTGACCGCGCTGAACTGATCGCTGATGGTGTCGTCCATGTGGTCGGCATCGCCTTGGGCCTGATCGCCGCCACCACCCTGATCGTCCTCACCGGTGTCTATGCCTCCGCCGCGCAGATCGTCTCAGTGTCGATCTACGCCGCCGGGCTGGTGGCGATGCTCGGCATGTCAGCGACCTACAATCTGTGGCCGGTCTCTCCCGCCAAATGGCTGCTGCGGCGCTTTGACCATTCGGCGATCTATGTGCTGATCGCCGCGACCTACACACCGTTTCTGGTCGAGATGCATGATCGCGTCGTCGGCATCGCGCTGCTCGTCGGTGTCTGGATGGTGGCGATCGCCGGCATCGCGCTGAAGGTGCTTTTGCCCGGCCGCTTCGACAGATTGTCGGTCGGGCTTTATCTTGCGCTCGGCTGGAGCGGCGTGATCGCCTACGATTCCATCGCTGCGTCGCTGCCAGACAGCGTGCTGTGGCTGATCGCCGCCGGCGGCATCCTCTATTCGCTCGGCGTCATCTTCCATGCCTGGGAGCGGCTGCGGTTTCAGAACGCGATCTGGCATTCCTTCGTGCTGCTCGCCGCCGCCTGCCACTACACGGCGGTGCTCGATCTGGTCGTGATCTCCGCTTAAGCAGCGGATTGATCCGCGCGAATTTTCCACCTATGACTTTGGTATGAAAGTCAGCGGAAAAGTTGTGGTCGTCACCGGCGGTGCCAATGGCATCGGGCGGGCCTTGTGTGAAATCTTCCATCGCGAGGGCGCGGCGAAAGTCATTGTCGCCGATCTCGATGGCGCTGCCGCCAAGGCGGTGGCCGACAGCATTGGTGGCGCGGCGTTTGCTTGCGACGTCGCCAAGGAAGCCGACATCAAGCATGTGATCGACGAAACCGAACAGCGTTTCGGCCCGATCGAACTGTTCTGCTCCAATGCGGGGATCGGCGGCGGGTTCGATCCGTTGTCGGAGAATGCCGGTGGCACATCGGACGATCCATGGATGCGGAGCTGGGGCATCCACGTCATGGCGCATGTCTACGCGGCGCGTCATCTCATCCCGCGCATGAGGGCGCGCGGCGGTGGCTATTTCCTCAACACGATTTCGGCGGCGGGCCTGTTGTCACAGGTCGGCAGCGCGGCCTATTCGACCACCAAGCATGCGGCGGTCGGCTTTGCGGAGAACCTCGCGATCTCGCACAAGGCGCACAACATCCGCGTCTCGATCCTGTGCCCGCAGGGCGTCGATACCAACATGCTGCGGTCGATCCCCAAGGGGCCGCAGTCGGGCGACGGCGACCTGACGCCGGATGCGGTGGCGCAAGCCGCGCTCGAAGGCATCGATCGCGAAACCTTCGTGATCCTGCCGCATCCGCAGGTGATCGACTACATGCGCAAGAAGACCGAGAACTATGATCGCTGGATCGGCGGCATGGCGAAGATCCAGGCCAAGTTGCGAGAAGCTTACGCGAAGTAGTGGGTTTCGGAGACTGTCATGGCCGGGCTTGTCCCGGCCATCCCGATTCAATAGGCACAGTGCTCACCTAAGCGGGATGCCCGGGACAAGCCCGGGCATGACAACGAGAGTTTACAGGCACGACAACGAGAGATTTCAGTGCTTCTGCCCGTAGAGCAGCGGCACGGCGAAATCGACCATCACCTCGACCAGCGACACGCCGGGATGCGACAGGCCGCGCGCCAGCGCGGCGGTGAGATCGGCGGCCTTGTCGACGCGCACCGCGTCGCAGCCGAGGCCTTCCGCCAGCTTGACGAAATCGAGCCCCGGCAGGTCGAGCCCGGGTACGCCGCGCACCTGCATCACCTGGCTGAACGAACGCATGGCGCCGTAGCCAGAGTTGTTGATGACCACAACGGTGAGCGGAAGCTTGCGCTGTGCGGCGGTCCACAGCGCCTGGATCGAATACATCATTGAGCCGTCGCCGATCAGGCAGATGGTACGTCGGTCACCGCGGCCGAGCGCCATGCCGACCGACGCGGGCAGCGCATAGCCGAGCCCGCCGCTCGCCATGGTGTAGAAACTGTCCTGTCCCCGCATCGGCAGGAATTTCTGCATCGCCGGGCGATGCGACGGTGCTTCCTCGACCACTGCCGCATCCTTCGGCATGGTTTCCGACAGCACATGCAACAGGAACTCGACCGGGATCGGATCGGCGGCCTGCGGTGTCAGCGGAAACGCGCGCGGCGTCGGCAGTGCGCGTTTCGCGTCGGGCAAAAGCTCAAGCAGCGTTTGCAGGGCAGGCGCGATGCTGGCGACGATGCTGGTGCCGACTGGTGTCACTGCAACGTTGTCGGTGTCGTCAGTGACCTGAAACAGCGTGGTGCCGCCTTCGAAAATCTCGGCGCGGCCTTCGACATGAAAGGTGAACACCGGCGCGCCGATCACCACCACCAGATCGTTGTCGCGCAGCGCGTCGGACAGTTGCGCAGGCGAGGCGTGAAGGAAGCCGCTGAACTGCGGATGCCGCTCGGGGAAACTGGCGCGCGGCGAGAACGGGCTGACCCATACTGCGGCCTTCGCACGTTCTGCCACTTGCACCATCAGGTCGACAGCCTGTGCGCGATCGACCCCGGGGCCAACCACGAAAGCGGGCCGCTCACTCTTTGCAATCGCGTCGGCAAGATCGCGCATCGCAGCCGGATCGGGGCGGACCTCGCGGCTGATCCGCCGCGCCGCTATCGGTTGTGTCGGATGGGTCCAGTCGTCGATCGGCACCGAGACGAAGGTCGGCCCGCACGGCGGCTGCATCGCGACATAGTAGGCGCGGGCGATGGCGCCGGGCACGTCTTCGGCGCGCGCGGGTTCGACGCTGTATTTCACGTAAGGTCGCGGAAACTCCGAGGCGCGCTCGGCATAGAGAAATGCCTGCAGAGGCAGAATGCTGCGCGCCTGCTGTCCGGCGGTGATCACCATCGGCGTCTGGTTGCGGTGGGCGTTATAGATGTTGCCGAGCGCATGGCCGACGCCGGCTGCCGAATGGAGATTAACGAAGGCCGCGTTACGGGTGGCCTGCGCATAGCCGTCTGCCATGCCGATGACCGAGGCTTCCTGCAGGCCGAGCACGTATTCGATGTCGTCGGGCCAATCGCTCAAAAATGGCAACTCGGTCGAGCCCGGATTGCCGAATACGGTCTTGATGCCGAACGAGCGAAGCAGATCGAGCGTGGCCTGCTTCACGGTGACGGTGGCAGGCGCGTTTTTTGTCTTGGAAGCCAAATGAAAATCCCCGGGCGATGTGACGCTGGCGGCATCATATCGTCCGGGGCGCAGTGGTGAAGTGGTTTCGGCCTGGAAACCGCTACCAGGTTGCGGTGCCCTTCATGGTCGGCGTGCCGTCGGCATTGGCGGTCCACACCGACAGTGCGGCGCCGTCCTCGCTGGCGTTGACCGTGAAGTTCGCGCCGTCGAACAGCGGCTGCACGCCGCGATAAGCGAATTTCTTCGGCGCCTGGCCGTTGTGCAGCTTGGCGGCGAATTCGACCTGCAGCGCAGCCTGCAACGGGCCGTGGACGATCAGGCCGGGATAACCTTCGACCTTGGTGACGTAGTCGCGATCGTAATGAATGCGATGGCCGTTGAAGGTCAGCGCTGAATAGCGGAACAGCAGCACCGGATCGGCGAGATGGCTCTCGCTGTGCTGTGCCTTGGGCGCAGCTTTCGGAGCAGGGGCAGCGGCGGGCTTCGCGTCCGCAGGCGGGTTGTCACGATAGACGATGTCCTGTCGTTCGCGAATTGCAACGCCGCGCGGCGTGGTGATGGTGTGATCGACCGAGGCGAAGCACAGCGTGCCGGTGCTGCCGGTCTTCTGGGTGACATCGACGATCTTCGACGAGCGGGTCACGGTGTCGCCGACACGCAGGTTGTCGAGAAATTCGAGCTGGCCGCCGGCCCACATCCGGCGCGGCAGCGGCACCGGTGGAAGGAATCCGCCACGCGCGGGATGGCCGTCGGGTCCCAGTTCGCTGGCGGGCGCAACGGGCTGCGCCAGACACCAGTGGGTGGTGAACGGCGCCGCGTCGCCGGTCTTCGGCTCGCTGATGTCGATGAACAGCGTGGCGCGCAGACCCTTCACCAGTTGCGGCGTGATGATGTCGGATGCCTCCTGGGTGCGGCCGATCCACTGGCGCAGATGATCGATGTCGAGCTTTTCTGTCATGAGGTTTTCCGCTGCGGTTTGGTGTCAGCCGGGCTTTCGCCCACAGCGGGCACCGGCCGGTAAGGCCGATCTTCGCCAATCACGATGGCGGCCGGCGCGGGATATTGAACAGGGCCGTTCGGAGTTTGAACCTCGATGCGGCGCAGATGCGGATGATGCGACAGGTCGTCCATGGTGTTGACCTCGGCGAAGGCGATGTCGGCGTCGTCGAGCTTCCTGATCAGGTCGTCGCGCGTCATGGTGCCGAACACATCGCCAACCGTCTTGTCGGTCAGCGCACGGTTACGCACCCGCTCGACGCCGTTGGCGAAACGCGGGTCGTTGGGCAGGTCGGGCATACCCATCACTTCGGCGCAGAGCTTCTTCCACTCGCGCTCGCTCTGGATCGAGATCAGGATGTCGCGGCCATCCTTGGAACGGAACACGCCATAGGGGGCGATCGAGGTGTGAGCGAGACCCATGCGCTTCGGCATGTTGCCAGCCTCGGCGTTGAGCAGCGGAACGGTCAGCCAGTCGGCCATCACGTCGAACATCGAAATCCGGATGTCAGCGCCTTCGCCGGTGCGCGAGCGCTTGATCAGCGCTTCGAGGATTGCCGCGTGCGCGGTAGCGCCGGTGGCGATATCGACAATGGACAGGCCGACGCGCGCCGGGGTTTCAGGACCGCCGGTGATCGAGGCGAGGCCGCTCTCGGCCTGGATCAGGAGATCGTAGGCCTTGCGCTGGGCGTAGGGTCCATCGTCGCCGTAGCCGCTGATCGTGCAGATGACGAGCCCCGGATAATCCTTGCGCAACCGTTCGCGGGCAAAGCCGAGCTTGTCCATCGCGCCGGGCTTGAGGTTCTGCACCAGCACGTCGGCGCTGGCGATCAGCTTTTCGAGCGTCTTCTTTCCGTCAGCGGTGGTCAGGTCGACGATTTCCGACGACTTGCCGCGATTGAGCCAGACGAAATAGCTGCTCTGGCCCTTGGCGGCCGCATCGTAACCACGGGCGAAGTCGCCTTCCGGTCGTTCGATCTTGATGACATTGGCGCCGGCGTCGGCGAGCCGTGACGAACAGAACGGCGCGGCGACAGCCTGCTCCACGGCGATGACGGTCATTCCCTCAAGCGGCAGCATGGCAGGTCTCAGTACGAGCGGGGCATGCCGAGCACGTGCTCGGCGATGAATGACAGCACGAGGTTGGTCGAGATCGGCGCGACCGAATAAAGCCGCGTTTCGCGGAACTTACGTTCCACGTCATACTCTTCCGCGAAACCGAAGCCGCCGTGGGTCTGGATACAGGCGTTCGCCGCCTCGAACGAGGCATCGGCGGCGAGCATTTTGGCCATGTTGGCCTCGGCGCCGCAATCCATGCCGGCTTCATACTTGCGCTCGGCTTCGCGCACCATCAGTTCGGCGGCGCGCATGTTGGCGTAGGCCTTGGCGATCGGAAACTGGATGCCCTGGTTCTTTCCGATCGGGCGGCCGAACACCACGCGTTCCTTGGCGTAGTCACTGGCTTTCTTGATGAACCACTTGGCATCCCCGATGCATTCCGACGCGATCAGGATGCGCTCGGCGTTCATGCCGGACAGGATGTAGCGGAAACCCTTGCCTTCCTCGCCGATGAGGTTTTCCGCGGGCACCACGAGATCGGTGAAGAACACTTCGGTGGTCGAGTGGTTCATCATGGTGCGGATCGGGCGGATGGTGAGGCCCTTGTCGCGCGCCGCCTTCATGTCGACGATGAATACCGACAGGCCGTCGGTACGCTTGGTCACCTGTTCCTTCGGTGTGGTGCGCGCCAAGAGGATCATCAGGTCGGAATGTTCGGCGCGGCTGGTCCAGATCTTCTGGCCGTTGACGATGTACTTGTCGCCCTCGCGCCGCGCGGTGGTTTTGAGCGAGGAGGTGTCGGTGCCGCTGGTCGGCTCGGTGACGCCGAACGCCTGCAGGCGGACTTCGCCGCTGGCGATGCGCGGCAGCCACTGCTTCTTCTGCGCGTCGTTGCCGTGACGCAGCAGCGTGCCCATGGTGTACATCTGCGCGTGGCAGGCACCGGCGTTGCAACCGGCGCGATGGACTTCCTCGAGGATAGCCGCGCCCGCCGACAGCTTCAGGCCTGCGCCGCCGTATTCCTCAGGGATCAGCACTGACAGATAGCCCGACTCGGTCAGCGCGTTCACGAACGCCGTCGGGTAGGCCATCTCGCGATCGAGCTTGCGCCAGTATTCGCCGGGGAACTGGGCACAAAGCTTGGCGACGGCGTCGCGGATGTCGGAGTAATCGTCGTGATCGTGCTGATGGGTCATATGATCGATACCGTTTGGGACTGCGGCGCGCATGGGGCGGTTGCGGGCGCCCGCAGGCGCCCGAAAGGATCGTTTTTGGGGAAAATTCCGCTCTTGGCAACACCTATGGCGCCGCCAGCGGGAATGGCTTTCGCGGGAGCCATGAATTTGCGCCGTTCCCGCCGCGAGCCGTGGTCGGGAGGCGCAGTCGGGCCGAAATCGGGCCTAGGACGGAATGCGGACCGGCAGGGTCTCGTAACCCTTGACGAAGCTTGAATAGATCCGCCGCGGCTCGCCGACCACCTCGATGGTGTCGAACCGCTTCAGGATCTCTTCCCAGATGATCCGGAGTTGAAGCTCCGCCAGCCGCATGCCGACGCAGCGATGGATGCCGAAGCCGAACGACATGTGGGTGCGCGGCCGCGCGCGGTCGATGATGAATTCGTTCGGCCGCTCGATGACCTCTTCGTCGCGGTTGCCGGAGACGTACCACATCACCACGCGGTCGCCCTTCTTGATCAGCTTGCCGCCGAGTTCGGTGTCCTGCAGCGCGGTGCGGCGCATATGGGCGAGCGGCGTCTGCCAGCGGATGACCTCGGGCACGAACGTGTCGATCAGCGCATGGTTGGCGCGCAGCTTGTCGTATTCATCCGGATTCTCGTTGAGCGCGAGCACCGAACCGCTCATCGAGTTGCGGGTGGTGTCGTTGCCGCCGACGATCAGGAGGATCAGGTTGCCGAGCAGTTCTTCGCGGCTCATGTGACGCATGGCGTCGCTGTGCGCCATCATCGAGATCAGGTCGCTGCGCGGCTCGGCATTGACGCGCTCGTTCCACAGCCGGGTGAAGTAGTCGGCGCACTCGCCGAGTTCGGTCAGGCGCTGTTCCTCGCTGTCATAGATGCCGCTCTTGGGCAACGCGGTGGCAAGGTCCGACCAGCGGGTGAGCTTGCGGCGGTCTTCCCACGGGAAATCGAACAGCGTCGCCAGCATCTGGGTCGTCAGTTCGATCGAAACGCGTTCGACCCAGTTGAAAGGTTCGTTGCGCGGCAGGTTGTCGAGGATTTCCGCCGCGCGTTCGCGGATCAGTATCGCGAGCTTGTCGAGGTGCGACGGCGTGAACATCGGCGACACCGTCTTGCGCTGCGGTGCATGCTTGGGCTCATCCATCGCGATGAAGCTCGGCCAGTTGTAGTTCTCGCCGACGTCGCGCAGATTGATCCCGCCAAGCCGGACGTCCGAGGAAAAGATCGCGGCGTTGGTGTCGACATGCATGATGTCGTTGTATTTGGTCACCGACCAGTAATCGCCGACCGGGCAGGTCGTGCAGTAGTGGACCGGCTCTTCCTTGCGCAGCCGCTCGAAATAGGGCCACAGCGTATCGGAGCGGAACAGCTCGGGCGCGCCCGGGTGGAATTCGGACAGCGGCATCGCATAGGCCTTCTCGCGCGCCGCCCGCAGCCGCTCGTCACGCGCGGTGGTGATGGTTCCGTGCATCTGGCTCTCCGTTAATTCCTGCGCCGGACGGTCCGCTTACGATGCGATGCGAACCGGGAGCGTCTCGTAGCCCTTCACGAAACTTGAATATACCCGCTTGGGCGCGTCGGTCACTTCGATTGTCGCGAACCGCTTGAGAATTTCTTCCCAGACGATCCTCAGTTGCAGCTCGGCGAGGCGCAGGCCGACGCAACGATGGATGCCGAAGCCGAATGACAGATGCTGGCGTGGCCGGGCCCGGTCGATGATGAATTCGTTCGGCCGCTCGATCACCTCGTCGTCGCGATTGCCGGAGACGTACCACATCACGACTTTATCGCCCTTGCGAATCTGTTTGCCGCCGAACTCGATGTCCGCCAAGGCGGTGCGTCGCATGTGGGCGAGCGGCGTCTGCCAGCGGATGATCTCCGGCACCATGCTGTCGATGAGGGCCGGATTGTCGCGCAGCTTGCGAAACTGGTCCGGATTCTCGTTCAACGCGTAGATGCCGCCCGACAATGAGTTGCGGGTGGTGTCGTTGCCGCCGACGATCAGCAGGATCATGTTGCCGAGGAAGGTCCGAGGGTCCATGTCGCGGGTGGCGTCGGCATGAGCCATCATCGACAACAGGTCGCTTTTTGGTGGAGCGTTGATGCGCTCGTTCCAGAGTTTGGCAAAATAGGCGCCGCACTCCTCGAGTTCGGCCTGACGCTTGCGTTCCGCCTCGTCATCGGCAGGCAGCGATGTCGCGACGTCGGACCAGTGGGTCAGCTTGCGGCGTTCTTCCCAAGGGAAGTCGAACAGTGTCGCCAGCATCTGTGTGGTCAGTTCGATCGAAACCCGATCGACCCAGTCGAAGGTTTCATCACGCGGCAGGGAATCGAGGCACTCGCCGGCGCGCTTGCGGATGATTCCGGCGAGTTCGTCGAGATGGGTCGGCGTGAACATCGGCGCCACGGTCTTGCGCTGCGCACTGTGTTTGGGCGGGTCCATCGAAATGAAACTCGGTCGCCTGAAGTAGGTGCCGGCGTCGCGGATCGTGATGCCGCCGAAACCCGCGTCAGACGAGAAGACCTGATGGTTGGTCTCGATCGCCATGATGTCGTTGTATTTGGTGATCGACCAATAGGGTCCGAACAGGCTGTCCTTGCAGTAATGAACCGGCTCCTCTCGACGCAGCCGTTCGAAGTAGGGCCAGAAGGTGTCGGTCCGAAACAGTTCCGGATGTCCCGGATCGAAACCATCGAGCGGAATGGCGTAGGCCTTGTCCCGCGCAGCCTGAGCTGCGGACTCGCGCGCCAGATCGCGTGTGCCGTGCATTGGCGTTTCCCCGAGTTGACCGTCGTTTCGACGCGGCTGTTCGGGCGATTACACCCTGATACCTGCCGGCGGGCAAGCGGAAGTCTTGCCGCGGGCGGTTCCCGGATTGGTCGCGTCGCACGTGGAGGTGCCTGGCTCCGCCGCAGCGTCGGTGATCATACGAATGCCCTTCGCAAAGCTTGTTTAATGGTTGGCTGCGATCCTGATGACGGGCATGGGGAATCCACGATGCGACTGTTTGGCGGAACGCAGGATACTGCTGCGCGGATTGATGCGATTGATCGCTCGCAGGCCGTGATCGAGTTCAAACTCGACGGAACGGTCATCACGGCGAATTCAAATTTCTTGAATGCGCTGGGGTATCGGCTCGAAGACATTCAGGGCAAGCATCATAGCCTGTTTATCGAAACGGCCGAACGCGAGAGCACTACCTATCGCGAGTTCTGGGATGCGCTGCGGCGCGGCGAGCTCCGAGCCGGAGAGTTCATGCGGATCGCCAAGGGCGGGCGCGCGGTCTGGATCCAAGCTTCCTACACGCCGTTGCTGGATCGCAGCGGCAAGCCCTTCAAGGTGGTCAAGTTCGCGACCGACATCACCGCACAAAAGCTCAAGAACTTTGATTACGAGGGGCAGATTGCGGCAATCCACAAGTCGCAGGCGGTCATCGAATTCAACCTCGACGGCACGATCACCAAGGCCAATGATAATTTTCTGGCGACGGTCGGCTACCGGCTGGATGAGATCCAGGGCAGGCATCACAGCATGTTCGTCGAGGCTGCCCATCGCGACAGCGTCGCCTATCGGGAGTTCTGGGATACGTTACGGCGCGGCGAATATCAGGCCGGCGAATACAAGCGGATCGGCAGCGGCGGAAAGGCTGTCTGGATCCAGGCGTCCTACAATCCGATCTACGGCGCTGACGGTAAAGCGGCCAAGGTCGTGAAGTTCGCGACCGACATTACCCGGCAGGTCGAAGACCGGTTGCGCCGGGCCGAAGTGCAGAAATCGATCGACACTGACCTTGGCCAGATCACGGAATCGATCGCCGCGACGTCGGAACGCGTCACGTCCGCAGCCGGCGCCTCGACCCAGACATCGTCTAACATGCAGGCAGTGGCATCGGGCGCGGAGGAACTCGCTGCATCGGTCAGCGAGATCAGCCGCCAGGCGTCGGACGCGCTCAATATCTCGTTGCAGGCGGTCGAGCAGGCCAACGAGACCAATACGATTGTCTCGGGTCTTGCAGCGGCAGCCCAGAAAATCGGTGACGTAGTCAAACTCATCAACAACATCGCCGATCAAACCAACCTTCTGGCGCTAAATGCGACCATTGAAGCGGCGCGCGCCGGTGAGGCGGGGCGGGGCTTTGCGGTGGTGGCCTCCGAAGTGAAAAGCCTTGCCACCCAGACCGCCAAAGCGACCGATGAGATCAGCGCACAGATCGCCGAGGTTCAGGGCACCACAACGACTGCGGTGAGTGTGATCGAGGCCATCACCCAGACCATTTCGCGGGTCAACGAAATCTCCGCGGCGATCGCGGCTTCGGTCGAGGAGCAGGCGTCGGTAACCCAGAGCATCTCGTCCAACATGCAGGTGGCTGCGAAGGGCGTGACCGATATCAACACCAATATGAACGATATCGCGGCCGCAGCCCGGTCGGTGGATGAAGCGACCCGCAAGGTGAAAGAGGCATCACGCGCGCTGGCGTAGCATCGCCCATGCGTTGTGCCGGGAGGGAGGAACGTTGCCTCTCGTTCGTCGTGGCCGGGACAAGCCCGGAGACGACGAATTCTGGCCGGCGAAATGTCAGCCAGACGACATTTCGCCGGAAATCTTTCCGCGTCTCCGGCCCTTCTCCCCGCAACCTGCTCGTGGCAATGTCCGGCCCAATAACGCTGGCTTGTCACGAGCCGCCTCTGGAGAGAGATTATGATTCCGAACGCGAGCAGTGCCTTCAACTTCGACCTCGGCGAGACGGCCGATGCGATCCGCGAGACGGTTCGCGATTTCGCGAGCCACGAGATCGCCCCGCGCGCCGACGAGATCGACAAATCCAACCAGTTTCCGCGCGACCTGTGGCCCAAGCTCGGCGCACTCGGCCTGCATGGCATCACTGTCGAGGAAGAGTATGGCGGGTCAGGCCTCGGTTATCTCGAGCATTGCATCGCGATGGAGGAAATCTCCCGCGCGTCAGCATCGGTCGGGTTGTCCTACGGCGCGCACTCGAACCTGTGCGTCAATCAGCTTCGCCGTAACGGCAATGACGCACAGAAGCGCAAGTACTTGCCGAAGCTGATTTCGGGCGAGCACGTCGGGGCGCTGGCGATGTCGGAGCCGGGGTCGGGGTCGGACGTGGTGTCGATGACCACCCGGGCCGACAAGAAGGGCGACCGCTATATCGTCAACGGAGCAAAGATGTGGATCACCAACGGCCCGATCGCCGAGACACTGGTGGTCTACGCCAAGACCGATCCGGCGGCGGGTCCGCGCGGCATGACGGCTTTCATCATCGAAAAGGGCATGAAAGGTTTTTCGACGGCGCAGAAGCTCGACAAGCTCGGCATGCGCGGCTCCGACACCGCCGAACTGGTGTTCGAGGATTGCGAAGTGCCTGAGGAAAACGTGCTCGGCACCGTCGGCAAGGGCGTCAATGTGCTGATGTCGGGTCTCGACTACGAGCGCGCCGTTCTTTCGGCGGGGCCGCTCGGTATCATGCAGGCGTGTCTGGACGTGGTGATGCCCTATGTCCACGAGCGCAAGCAGTTCGGTCAGCCCATCGGCAGCTTCCAGCTCGTGCAGGGCAAGGTCGCCGACATGTACGTGACGATGAATGCGTCGCGCGCCTATGTTTATGCGGTGGCGAAGGCCTGCGATCGCGGCGAGACCACCCGCGAGGACGCCGCCGGCGCGATCCTCTATGCGGCGGAACGCGCGACGCAATGCGCGCTCGATGCGATCCAGCTGCTGGGCGGCAATGGCTACATCAACGACTATCCGACAGGGCGCCTGCTGCGCGACGCCAAGCTGTACGAGATCGGTGCCGGCACCAGCGAAATCCGCCGTATGCTGATCGGGCGCGAACTGTTCGAAAAGTCGGCGTAAGGGCGCCGCATCGCATGTCTTCATCCTGAGGGGCAGCGCTTTGCGCTGCGTCTCGAAGGATGAGGATCCAAGGTCTGCGCGCCTCATGGTTCGAGACGCACGGCTAGGCCGTGCTCCTCACCATGAGGCCATGAAATCCGAACTGGCCGCTACGGCTTGAGATCGTTCGTCCGGGCAACCCATTCGCGGACATCGGGCAGGATGGCAGGCAACATAGCCTGCACGTCCTGCACCGTCATGCCGGGCTTGATGCGCGGATCGTACAGGATGTTCAGGATGTACTGGTCGTAGACGTCGAAGAATCCCATCGAGACGTCGTCATTGAACATGGTCCACGGCACTGCATCGGTGTCGTTGATCGGTCCCAGAGACTGCAACACCTCTTCATAGGCGCAGTCGAGGAAAACGAAATCACCGTTGTCGACCGTCAGGATGACGTCGGAATGCTGGATTTCGTAGCGCTCGTTTTTGCGGAAACCCGACAGGCACTGCGGGTCGAGCGACCGGCGAATTTCCTTCGCCCGCTGGGCTCCATAGAGCGTGTGGATGGTCTTGTAGAGATCACGGTCGCGGACCAGCGTGATCACGACATTGGCGTCATTGCGGGCCGTGGTCGTGCTCAGGTCGATATGGCGAACGCGCTTGGCGATGTCGGCGATCACACCGGCAAGCTGCGCGTGGCGTTTGGCGCGGTTGGCACCCGCAATGAAGACTTTCACCGGACCGTCATATTTCCGAATCCGGTCGATCCGTCCGGCGAGATGATATTCGGCGCCGAATGCCGTTCTCATGAAGCCGTCGACGATCTCGGCATCAGTGAAGGTCTTTTTCTCGTGCAGGCGCCGTTTGGCGATGGCCGGATTCTCGGCCGCGATGGCCTGAAGCATCGGGCTTGTGAGAACAATCGCGACAGCCAGAAGAGATCGGATCGATAAAGCGTGCATGACGGCGGAGCTAGCCGGAAGTCGCCGATCTCCGCAAGCGCGGCGCGACAGGACGATCAAAATAAAAAAGGGCCGGCATTGCACCGGCCCTTTTCCGCAATGTCGGGGTATCTCAGTTCTTGACGTAAACCGTCGCGCCGACCGAGACGCGATTGTAGAGGTCGACCACGTCGTCATTGACCATGCGGAAGCAGCCGGACGAAACGGCTTGCCCGATGGTCTCGGGTTCGTTGGAACCGTGGATGCGATAGAGCGTCGAGCCGAGATAGATCGCACGCGCGCCGAGCGGATTGTCCGGTCCACCTTCCATGTGGCGCGGCAGATCAGGACGGCGGCGCAGCATCTGCGCCGGAGGGGTCCACGACGGCCATTCCTTCTTGGCGGTCACTCGATGCACGCCACCCCAGCGGAAACCATCGCGGCCGACGCCGATGCCGTAGCGGATCGCTTCACCGGGAGCGGTAATAAAATAGAGACGACGCTGTGACGTGCTGATGACGATGGAGCCCGGCTTGTAGTTGCCGTTGAAATTGACATAGGCGCGTTGCACCGGGCCGGAACTGGCGCCCAGCCCGAATCCGCGGAAGAAGCCGCCGAACGGGGCCTCCTGAACCACGAAATCCTGCTGCGGATAGCGATCTCTGGCCGCTGCGGGCTGCGATATTGCGACCCAGGTCATGGCGGCTAACATGGCGGCAAGCAGGCTTTTCATAGGACCTCACGGAGTTCGGCGGGATGTTCCATCTGAGAAAGGCCATAAATCGCCATGTTTCGCAAGACGCGGTGGCGTGAGGCTGTCATTTGCTGGCGATGCGTGACCTGAATGCAGCGCTTGCGAGGCTTTGCTGCATGTGAACCGCATTTGCGCATCGCATTTATTCTGCTCGGGGCTTTGACGGGCACCCCAAAGGATGATTGATCTTTCTTACAAAGAAAAATTCAACGGGAGTGACGCGATGAACGGTGCGGAAAGTCTGGTACGGACGCTGGTGGCTGGCGATGTGAACGTGTGTTTCACCAACCCGGGCACGTCGGAAATGCATTTTGTCGCAGCGCTCGACCGGGTGGAGGGGATGCGTTGCGTTCTCGGCCTGTTCGAAGGCGTCGTGACCGGAGCCGCCGACGGCTACTACCGGATGACCGAAAAACCCGCATCGACCTTGCTGCACCTCGGCCCTGGCCTCGCCAACGGCCTCGCCAATCTGCACAACGCCAAGAAGGCGCGCTCCGGCATCGTCAACATCGTCGGTCAGCACGCGACCTATCATATTGATTACAACGCACCGCTGACCTCGGACATCGAAGGCATCGCACGGCCGATGTCGGCGTGGGTGCGGACTTCGCCCGATGCGAAGTCGGTTGCGCGTGACGGCGCGGCCGCGATCGCTGCCGCCAACAGCCACCCGGGGCAGATCGCCACGCTGATCCTGCCCGCCGACACTGCCTGGAACGAGGCCGACGGCATTGCGCAGGTGCCCGCGAGTTCGCAGCGGCCGAGCTATTCGCCGCAGGCTGTCGAGGAAGCCGCGCGTGTCCTGCGCAGCGGCGAGCAGACGCTTCTGCTGCTCACCGGTCATGCTCTGACCGAAGAAGGCCTGAAGCTTGCATCGCGCATCGCGGGCAAGACCGGCTGCAAGGTGATGGGCCAGACCTACAATCCGCGTATGGCGCGCGGAAAGGGGCGCTACTCGATCGACCGTATTCCCTACGTCATCGAGCAGGCGCTGCCGATCCTCAAGGACTTCCGCCACATCATCCTCATCGAGACCGCGGATCCGGTTGCGTTCTTTGCCTATCCCAACAAGCCGAGCCTGCTGAAGCCGGAAGGCTGCGAGATCCATCGCATGTGCGAGGCGGGCGAAAATTCGGTCGGCGCGTTGCAGGCGCTGGCCGATGCGCTCGGCGCGAAGCCGCAGGACGAACAGCAGCAGAAGCTCGTCGAACTGGTTAAGCCGACCGGCGCGCTCAACCATGCGTCGATCGCGCAGGCGATCGCGTCCGCGATTCCGGAGAATGCGATCGTGGTCGATGAATCGATCACCACGGGCCGTGGCTTTTTTCCGCCGACTGCTGCGGCGAAGCCGCACGACTGGCTGCAGAACATGGGCGGTTCGATCGGCTTCTCGACACCGGTCGCGACCGGCGCTGCCGTTGCGTGTCCGGACCGCAAGGTGATCTGCATGGTCGGCGATGGCAGTGCGATGTACACGCTGCAGTCGCTGTGGACCCAGGCGCGCGAAGGTCTCGACGTCACCACGGTGGTGTTTGCCAATCGCAGCTATCAGATCCTCAAGGGCGAATTCGCGGGCGTCGATGCCGGCGAGCCCGGCGAGAAGGCGAAGCATATGCTGAGCCTCGATAACCCGACGCTCGACTGGGTATCGCTGGCCAAGGGCATGGGCGTGCCCGGCAAGTCCGTGACCACCGCCGAAGACTTCCACAAGGCGCTGTCCGATTCCGTCGCGGGCAGTGGGCCGCGGCTGATCGAAGTCGTGATGTAAAGGAACCGCATGCGGACCGTGGGGTTATCCTGCCTCAGTTGGCAGGATCACCCCCACGGTCGGTCATGAAAATCTTTCACGGGACGTCATTCAGTCCCGACACCATCGCGATGATGACCAAGGCCCTGGAAGAGGCGGTGGCGACGTTGCCTGAACCGGTGTCGTCGGGGCATGTGCAGGCCCTTGCGAAAAACATTGTCGACCTGACGTCGCAGGGTGAGCGCGACCCGGAGCGGCTCAGGTTGCTGGCGTTGTTGGCGCTACAGTCGCGGGCCTGACCGGCCGGGTGATCCACCTGTCAGGTTGAGTTAAATTTTCGGCAGCATCTTTGGGGTAGGTTACCGGTGATCGCGCGAAGCCCTCGCGCCACGATGCGGCTCCATGCCACAACCGCCGCGAGGAGAGCACGACGATGCTGAAACGCTTCCTGCGGGACGAGGCTGGTGCCACAGCGATTGAGTACGGGATGATCGTGACCCTGATATCGCTCGCGATCATGGCGGCACTGTTCGGGATCGGTACCTCGATGAGCAACCTGTTCAGCGGCCTGAGTTCGTCGATCCAATAAATCGCGCGCTACTGATCGCGTGGATAGCCGCTGGCGCTTGCTATGCGTTGCGGGCCATGAAGGTTGCCGGTGAACCGTCCTTCGGATCGACAAAGATGATGTCGGTCGGTTCGCGCCGCGGTGTGTCGATCGACAGGAACACGACCGGATGCTCGAACAGTTCGGGCATCGCGTGCACGGTGCCGCGCTTGAAGTACAGCAACTGGCCGGGACTGAATTCGGCCTTGGTCGATTCATCGCCCATCCAGAACGTGCCTCGTCCTGAAAAGACGTAGAGATACTCGTCGCAGGTCGCGTGATAGTGCGCTGGCGTCGGACGATACACCCGGAAGACGCGTGCGCTCGCTTCGGGACGGTCGGTCAGATAGGTGTCGGCAAGCAGCGTCGTTGCGGTTTCAGGCAGCGCGCTGGCGATGGCCTGAATGTCAAAGCGGCCGGTCGAGATCGAATTGTCGGTCATGGATCATTCCGGCAGCGGCAACAGCACTGATTGGCCGTTGATGCGAATGGTGGGCGCACAAGGGATCGAACCTTGGACCTCTCCCGTGTGAAGGGAACGCTCTCCCGCTGAGCTATGCGCCCGGGACTTCCGCTGGGGGTCGTCCGGTTTGAAGCCGCGATTTACGAAGGGGAGGGGCTGGGTGTCAAGCGCGGCCATGGGATAGTCGCGCAAATGACGCCGAATTACGCTTTTTTGGCAGGTCTCGCGGACGCGCCGGCCTTGTCCTGCAGAGCGCGGATGCGCTGTGCCAGGGTCACGTGGGTTTCAGCCGACCGGTTGCCGCCTTTGCCTTTGACGATCGTGCTGATCGCCGGCTTGCCCGGCTCCGCGGCCAGCATCGCCTCAATCGGGGATTCCGGTCCTTCCAGCGTGATCGCCAGCCGCGCCACCTCGGCTGCGATGTCATTGATGCGCTCGCGGAGCAGCGCATTTCCGGCCGGATCGCTGCTGGATGTCGCGCCTTCCTCGCGTTGCAGGCGCGCGCGCTCGTCACGTACCGCGATCAGTTGTTCCTCGATTGCGGACTTTTCTGCTTTCAGCCGTTCGATCATGGCTGCCTGTTCGCGAACCGTCTGCTCGGCCTTCCGTCCGGTTTCGACTTCCTGCTGCAGCAGACCCATTTCATGTTCGCGTTCGCTCAGGAGTTTGCCCTGGGCGACCAGCTTCGATTCGAGGTCGCCAACCCGTTCTGTGAGCGTTGCTGTTTCTTTCGAGCGCGTCATCAGGTCTCGATCGAGGTCGGCGACGCGGACGGTCAGGTTCTCGACGCGGGATCTTGCCTCACCGAGATCGCGGCTCGCGGAATCGAATTGCCCGCGTTGTTCCACCAGCCTCTGTTCGGTATCGGTGAATTCCTTCTCTGCCTCGTGGACACGGGCTTGAAGTGCTTCCACCTGAATCTGAACGGTGGCCAGTTCCGCCTGACGGCTCTCGGCGGTTGCCGAACGGTCGGTCAGTTCGTGGGTCAGTTGCGACAGTTCGCGTTGCTTGTTCGCGAGTGCTTGTTCAGCGCCCTGCAGGGCCTCGGCCTTGGCGCTGAACTCTTCCTCGGTGCCGCGCAATTCATCGCGCAACGCCTTCTCTCGCGCTTCGAGCGCGAAGATTGCCGCGTTCTTTTCGCCGAGTTCGATCTTGAGCCGGTTGATGGCGTCGGATTTTTTGCCGAGTTCCGCGGATTGGCTGATCGTCTTGTTCTTGAGTTGCTCGACGGTCATTTCGAGCCGGCGCGCGGCCATCGCGAATTCAGCGCGCAGTTGGTCCTTGTCGGCCTGGATTTCAGCCATCGACAGCGGCGTCGCCGCTTCCAGCCGTTTGGTCGTGAGGCGCACCGCGCGGTTATGGACGAGCGGCATGATCATCAGCCCGAGCAGTGTCGAGATGAGAAAACCGATCGCCAGATACATGATCGTTTCGACCATGGACGTGCTCCCCGCGGAAATTGCCTCTTCTCTTACCTTGGTGGCGGGGGAAAAAGCCAGCGGAACAACGCATTAACGGCGTATGCCGCGGGCGGGTTTCACCGGTTCGGTTGCAGAGCTGGCAGATAACCGGGCAGACCGCGTCAGAACGGATTCCAGGTCGCGCGCGGCGTGAACTTGAGGTAGCCGATATTGGCGCCAAGCCGCAGGCCGACACCGGCACGGATCGGCACCAGAACAATGTTGTTCGCCGTCAGCGCAGTCATGCCGAAGCCGCCGATAAAGTAGGCCGAACCATCGATGCCGGCGAACCGCTGATAGATCGCCTCGGTGGCCGGCAGGTTGTAGACCAGCACCATCGTGCGGGCGCCATCACCGCCCCAGTCGAAGCCGACGGAGGGGCCCTGCCAGTACACTTTCAGATCGCCCGCGTTCTTGGTGTAGAGCGTGCCTTCACCATAGCGCAGGCCGGCGACGAACGCGCCGCTGCCTTCCTCGCCAAGCACATATCCATTCGGCAGGCCCCACTGGCTCACCGCCTTCTCGATCACCGAGGCAAGGCCGCGCGACACGTTGCCGAAGAAACGATGGCCGGCGTTGACCAGTTCGTCCGGGCCGTATGTGTGAGGGGCACCACCGCGTTGCTGCGCCGAGGCCGGCGCCGCGAAGGACAGTGCGATCACAAAAACAAGGGCCGCAAGGCGCGAGACGAAGGTCATGGAAACCTCTTGAAACCAATGGATCGGCTTTGAAGCCCGCGCTTAACGCCTTACTGAGAAGCATGGCCTAGATTGCGGTCTCATCCCCGACTCACGTTTATCGGCATCAACTATGACGGCACGGCGGCAGGAAAATAAAGGGCATCGCCTCAGAATAGCCGCTCTCGTGACGGCGATTCCGGCCTGCTTTGCCTTGTGGCCGGTATCAATTGGTGCGGTCCGCGCGGCCACGACCGAGCGCGTCGTGGTTGATCGCCATACCGGCCTTGCCATCAGCGGTTACGACCCGGTTGCCTATTTCACCGACGGAAAACCTGTGATCGGCCGTCCCGGCGTCGAGGCCGAGCAGGCGGGCGCGATCTGGCGGTTCTCCAACGAGAACAATCGTGATTTTTTTCTCGCCCATCCCGATGTCTATGCCCCGCAGTTCGGCGGTTATGACCCTGTCGATGTGGCGCGGGGCGTCATCATTGCCGGACGCTTCAACGTCTGGCTGATCTCGAACGAGCGCCTTTATCTGTTCAGCCGCCAGGAAAATCGCGAGGCCTTTGTCCGCGATCCCTCGCGTTTCACAGGAGACGCGGCGGCGAACTGGCCGCGTTTGCGGGCGACACTGTCGGATTATTGATCCGCGGCGGACGGATCGCCCCATGCGATGAATTCGGGCACGAGAAAGCCCTCGCGCGCCTCGCCGAACCGCAACGGGTTGCCGTTGCCGTCGGTGATCTTGCCGCCGGCCGCGCAAACCACGGCGTGGCCTGCGGCGATGTCCCATTCCGATGTGGGCGACAATCGCGGGTAAATATCGGCACCACCCTCGGCCACACGGCAGAACTTGACCGCGGAGCCGAGAACCTGCCGGACAGCGCCGGGCCGCTCGGAAATGAAGGCATCGGTCCGCCTGTCGCTGTGAGAACGGCTAACGGCGGCGATCCATGGGGCACCGGGAGCAGGAAGGGCACGGGTGCGGATCGGGGAGGCCGCCCGGGACTTGGCATCCTTGGTGACCAGCAGCCGCTCGGCGCCATGGCCGACGATGCCACGCCAGATCATGCCCAGCGCGGGCGCGCCGACGATGCCGAGCACTGGCGTGCCGTCGGTGACCAGCGCCAGATTGACGGTGAACTCATCGCGGCCGCTGACGAATTCGGTGGTCCCGTCGAGCGGGTCGACCAGAAAGAAGCTGCCGCGATAGGGCCGGCATGCGAGGTGGGTTCGCTCCTCCGACAGCGCGGGAACGTCCGTGGCGAGGCGCTCCAGCCCGGCCGCGATGATGCGGTCGGCGGCAAGGTCCGCTTCCGTCACCGGCGATCCATCGCTCTTGCCTTCAACCTTCATCACCTTGCGGTTGACGGCGAGAATGGCGGCTCCCGCCTCCGCGACGAGATCGGTCAGCGGCTCGATCAGCGCCAGAGCGGCCCGTCCATCGATGGAGGGGGCTGGAGGAGTGGTTTTGCTCATCGCGAAATGTCCATTGAGACAACGACATCTGCGAAAAATGTGCTTTGTGCGGCCTGCCGCATCGACCCTGAACCGGCTGTGATTGACGCGCTGCTCCGGTGGCAGCGGTTACGTTCGCAGTGTATCAAACTACACACATCCCTGATTCGCGGCGTCAGTCGCGGAACTTTCCCGTCATCCTCCCCATCATTCCGATGGCCTGAACAGATAACAGGAAAATCGCATGTCTGGCACGTCCGGCCCAGCCCTCGATGCTCTCGATCTCGCCGCGCTGCTGTGTTCGCGGGTCTGTCACGATCTCATCAACCCGGTGGGCGCGATCGTCAATGGCCTGGAGGTGATGGACAGTAGCAACAAGGCGGAAGATCGCGAATTTGCTCTCGATCTGATCCGGAAGAGCGCCACCAGTACCTCGGCGCGGCTGCAGTTCTGTCGGATCGCCTATGGCGCCGCCGGCTCCGCCGGGACCCAGATCGACCTCGGCGAGGCCCAGAAGGTGGCGCGCGGCCATCTTCAGGATGACCGGACCATGCTGACCTGGAACATGCCGCACATGCTGATGGCCAAGAATCGGGTCAAGCTACTCCTGAACATGCTGGTCATCGCCCAGCAGGCGATCCCGCGTGGCGGCGAGCTGACGGTCGATCCGATCGGCGAGGGGGAGACCATGGGTTTCCGCGTCCGTGCCGCTGGGCAGCATGCCCGTGAGCCGCAGCACATCGTCGAACAACTCAGCGTCGAGAATGCCGCTTCGGTGACGGCGCATGCTGTGCAGCCGCATTATACCGCGCTGCTGGCGCAGGCCTGTAGCCTGTCGATCGCCGTCGCCTCGGAGACAGGAGCGGTGACCGTCACTGCATCCTGAACATCTTTCATCGTTTTTTAACGGGTGCTTTGGCGTCGCGGGTTTTACCTGCGGCCTTTATCTCCTTGTCCGGAGCGCCCTTTTGGCTTTGCTCAACCAAACTTAAACGCTTTCCGTCGAAACTGGCCGGATACCGAAAAGCGTGCAGTCGGCACGCTCTTGGCAGAAGGCTGGGTTCATGGACGATCTGTTGCGCGAATTCCTGACGGAGACCAACGAAAGTCTCGACACCGTCGACAATCAGTTGGTGAAGTTCGAACAGGATCCAAATAACGCAAAAATTCTCGATAATATTTTTCGCCTCGTTCACACGATCAAAGGTACGTGCGGATTTCTCGGCCTGCCTCGTCTCGAGGCGCTGGCCCATGCTGCCGAAACCCTCATGGGAAAATTCCGTGACGGCATGCCAGTCACGGGTGAAGCGGTTTCACTGATCCTTTCGACCATCGATCGGATCAAGGACATCCTTTCGCAGCTCGAAGCCACCGAAGCAGAGCCCGAAGGCTCGGACCCGGATCTGATCGGCGCGCTCGAGCAGATGGTCGAAGCGGGAATGCAGGCAATGGAGACCGAGTCGTCTGCGGCTGCGTCGGCGAAGCCTTCCGCAACACAAGGCACACTGGTCAATCAGATTCTCGAACGCGAACTGCGCTCCGGCGAAGTGTCGCTCGATGAACTGGAGCGCGCTTTCCGCGAGACCGAAACCGAGATCGCCTCGCCGCCGCTTGCGCCTGCGGCTGCACAGGAAGCGCCGCCCAAGCCGGCGAAGAAGCCGGCAGCGCGCAAGACCGCCATCGAGATGGATGCAGCCAACGAGGCCGACAAGATCGCGACCCAGTCGATCCGCGTCAACGTCGATACTCTTGAACATCTGATGACGATGGTGTCGGAGCTGGTGCTGACCCGCAATCAGTTGCTTGAAATCAGCCGTCGCAACGAAGACAACGAATTCAAGGTGCCACTGCAGCGGCTCTCGAACGTGACCGCCGAACTGCAGGAAGGCGTCATGAAGACGCGCATGCAGCCGATCGGCAACGCCTGGCAGAAGCTGCCGCGCATCGTGCGCGATCTGTCGAGCGAACTCGGCAAGCAGATCGAACTCGAGATGCACGGCGCCGACACCGAGCTTGATCGCCAGGTGCTCGATCTGATCAAGGACCCGCTCACCCATATGGTGCGCAATTCCGCCGATCATGGACTCGAGACCGGCGCGGAGCGTCTCGCCGCCGGGAAGCCGGAGCAGGGCACGATCCGCGTGTCCGCCTATCATGAAGGCGGCCACATCATTATCTGCATCGCCGACAACGGCCGTGGTCTCAACACCGAACGTATCAAGGCCAAGGCGATTGCGAACGGACTGGCGACCGAGGCGGACATCGAGAAGATGACCGAGTCGCAGATCCACAAATTCATCTTCGCGCCGGGATTCTCCACGGCCGCGGCGATCACCAGCGTGTCCGGCCGCGGTGTCGGCATGGACGTGGTGCGCACCAATATCGACCAGATCGGCGGCACCATCGACGTCAAGTCGGTGCCAGGAGAAGGGTCGAGCTTCACGATCAAGATTCCGCTGACGCTCGCGATCGTTTCGGCCCTGATCGTCGAGGCGGCGGGCGATCGCTTCGCCATTCCGCAGATCGCGGTGGTCGAACTGGTCCGTGCGCGGGCCAACTCCGAGCATCGCATCGAGCGGATCAAGGACACGCCGGTCCTGCGTCTGCGTAACAAGCTGTTGCCGCTGCTGCATCTGAAGAAGCTGCTGAAGATTGACGACGGCAGTTCGAGCGATCCGGAGAACGGCTTCATCGTCGTGATGCAGGTCGGCAGTCAGACCTTCGGCATCGTGGTCGACGGCGTGTTCCACACCGAGGAAATCGTCGTCAAGCCGATGTCGACCAAGCTGCGCCACATCGGGATGTTCTCGGGCAATACGATTCTCGGCGACGGCGCGGTGATCATGATCATCGATCCGAACGGCATTGCACAGGCGATTGGGACCTCGATCGCCGGGCACAGCGAGATCGCGGACGACAGCGCCGCGTCGCGCGCGGGTTCGGGCGAGCAGATGACGTCGCTGCTGGTGTTCAGCGCCGGTTCGTCGCAGCCGAAGGCCGTACCGCTTGCACTGGTGACGCGTCTGGAAGAAATCGCGGTCGACAAGATCGAGCTCTCGAACGGTCGCTACATGGTGCAGTACCGTGAGCAGTTGATGCCGCTGGTCCAGGTCGAAGGCGTCACCATTCGCGATACCGGCGTACAGCCGATTCTCGTGTTCGTCGATGACGGCCGTTCGATGGGGCTGGTGGTCGATGAGATCATCGACATCGTCGAAGAGAACTTGAACATCGAAGTTACCAGCAATCACGACGGCATCCTCGGCTCCGCGGTCATCAAGGGGCAGGCGACCGAAGTGATCGACGTCGGTCACTTCCTTCCGATGGCGTTTGCCGATTGGTTCAGCCGCAAGGAAATGAATCCGTCCGCCGCCTCGCAATCGGTGTTGCTGGTCGATGACTCGGCGTTCTTCCGCAATATGCTCGCTCCGGTGCTCAAGGCGGCAGGTTATCATGTCGCTACCGCCACCAGCGCGAATGAGGGCCTCGGCGTGCTGCGTTCGGGCCGGCAGATCGACGTGGTTCTGACCGACATCGAGATGCCCGAGATGAACGGCTTCGAGTTTGCGGAAGCGATCCGTGCAGATCAGCGCATGAACGCGGTGCCGATCATCGCGTTGTCGTCGCTGGTGTCGCCGGCGGCGATCGAGCGTGGTCGCCAGGTTGGCTTCCACGACTATGTCGCAAAATTTGATCGGCCAGGTCTGATTGCGGCGCTCAAGGAACAGACCTCGCAGATCAACCAGGCGGCATGAGGGGATGACGATGAATTCTGAAGTGACAAATGCCGACGCTGGAACGACCGAATACGTCACCGCAATGATCGGCGATCAGCTGTTCGGCCTGCCGATTGCGCGGGTGCAGGACGTGTTCATGCCGGAGCGGCTGACCCGCGTGCCGCTGGCGCCCGAACATGTCGCCGGCGTTCTCAACCTGCGTGGCCGCATCGTGACCGCGATCGATATGCGTGCGCGCCTTGGTCTGCCCCGCAACGAGGATGGCAAGCCGCCGATGGCCGTTGGCGTCGATCTGCGCGGCGAGTCCTATGGATTGCTGATCGACAAGATCGGCGAGGTTTTGCGGCTGTCTGACAGCGGGCGTGAACTCAACCCCGTCAATCTCGATCCGCGCATGGAGAAGGTTGCAGGCGGCATTCATCGCCTCGACGGGCAATTGATGGTGGTGCTTGACGTTGATCGCATTCTCGAATTTCCGCCTGATGCGATGGCGGCTTAACCGGCTGGATGGAAACGCCCAGAAGGGACTGAGAGGAAAATAGAGGACGAAATGAAAACATGTCTGGTTGTGGATGATTCCAGCGTGATCCGTAAGGTCGCGCGGCGGATCCTGGAAGGACTCGATTTCAATATCGTCGAAGCCGAGGACGGCGAGAAGGCGCTGGAAGCTTGCAAGCGCGAACTGCCCGATGCGGTGCTGCTCGACTGGAATATGCCCGTGATGGATGGGCTCGAGTTCCTGCGCAACATGCGCATGATGCCGGGTGGCGACAAGCCGAAGGTTGTGTTCTGCACGACGGAGAATGATGTCGCTCATATCGCCCGCGCGCTTCATGCCGGTGCGAATGAATACATCATGAAGCCGTTCGACAAGGAAATCGTGACGGCGAAGTTCCACGAAGTCGGTTTGATCTGAGGAGTGGCGGGCGCGGTCATATGACGTAGCGCTCGTAATATTGGTGCGGCTTGCGCGGTTCGCGGCTGTTGAGTTGGTAGGCGTAATGAGCGTTGTTGTAGCCGCGTCCTCGAATACGACTTCTTCCCATAGCGAGCCTTTGCGTGTCATGGTCGTGGACGACTCCGTCGTCATCCGCGGTCTGATTTCCCGGTGGATCGAAGCCGAACCCGACATGGCGGTCGTGGGATCGGTGCGAACCGGCCTCGACGCGATCAACCAGGTTGCGCGGGTCGATCCCGATGTCATGATCCTCGATATCGAAATGCCGGACATGGATGGCATTTCGGCGTTGCCGTTGCTGCTGGAGAAGAAGCGCAACCTGATCATCATCATGGCGTCGACGCTGACCCGCCGTAACGCCGAGATCAGCTTCAGGGCGCTTGCGCTTGGCGCGTCCGACTATATTCCGAAGCCGGAGAGCAAGCTCGCCAGCGCGGACGAGTTCCGCCATGACCTCGTTCTGAAGATACGTCATCTCGGCGCCAGGGTGCGTCGTGCGCCGACGGTTGCGAGTCCACCGCTTGCCCCAACTGCAGCGCGGGCGCGAACGACGCCGCTGCGCATGCCGGCGACTCACCCGGTTGCTTCGCCGCCGAAGGTGACGTTGCGGCCGTTCAGCACCAACATCCCCCATGCTCTCGTGATCGGATCCTCGACCGGCGGGCCGCAGGCCCTGATGGCGCTGGTGGCGGATCTTGGACCGGTCATCGATCGCGCACCGGTGCTGATCACCCAGCATATGCCGCCGACCTTCACCACGATCCTGGCAGAGCACCTGGCACGCACCAGCAGGCATCCCGCGCTTGAAGCCGTTGATGGTGAGCCGGTGAAAGCCGGCCGCATCTATCTCGCCCCCGGTGGCCTTCATATGCGGGTTACACGCCATGGTATGAGCCCTGTGATCGCGCTCGATTCCGGGCCTCAGATCAATTTCTGCCGTCCGGCGGTTGATCCGCTGTTCAAGTCGGCAGTCGATGTCTGGCAAGGCGGCGTGCTCGCTGTTGTCCTCACCGGCATGGGTTCGGACGGCATGCAGGGCGGCAAGGATATTGTGGCCGCCGGCGGCAATGTGATCGCACAGGACGAGCCGACCAGCGTGGTGTGGGGAATGCCCGGCGCGGTGGCCCACGCAGGCATCTGTTCGGCGATCTTGCCGCTCAACCAGATCGCAGCAAAGGTTGGCCGCGTGTTCTCGGGAGATCGTTCGTGACACCGTTCGATTACGATTACCTGCGAAAGCTTTTGAAGGAGCGCTCCGGTCTCGTGCTGTCCGACGACAAGCAGTACCTGATCGAAAGCCGGCTGCTGCCGCTCGCCCGCAAGGCCGGCATCAGCGGTATCGGTGAGCTGGTCCAGAAGATGAAAGGCGGCGGAGCCGAGGCCCTGATCGTCGACGTGGTCGAGGCCATGACCACGAACGAGACCTTCTTCTTCCGCGACAAGGTGCCGTTCGAGCATTTCAAGAACACCATTCTCCCCAGCCTGCTGCGCGAGCGCGCTGCCCGGCGCAGCCTGCGGATATGGTGCGCGGCTGCATCCACCGGACAGGAGCCGTACTCTCTGGCGATGATCCTCAAGGATATGGCCATGGAGCTCGCCGGCTGGCGCATCGAGATCGTCGCTACCGATCTGTCGATGGAAGTGCTCGAGAAATCGAAGTCGGGCATCTACAGTCAGTTCGAGGTGCAGCGCGGTTTGCCTATTCAACTGCTTGTTCGCCATTTCAAGCAGATCGGCGACATGTGGCAGGTCAACTCCGATATACGCGCGATGGTGCAGTTCCGTCAGCTCAACCTGCTGAATGACTTCGCGCACCTCGGAACGTTCGACGTCATCTTCTGCCGCAACGTGCTGATCTATTTCGATCAGGAGACGAAGGTGGCGATCTTCAATCGGCTGCTGCGCGTTCACGAAGCGGGCGGTTATCTTCTGCTCGGCGCCGCCGAAACCGTGGTCGGCCTGACCGACACCTATCGTCCGTGCCCCGATCATCGCGGGCTCTACATCCCGAACATGACCCGTTCGCCGTCGCTCGCGCCGGGTATGGGCTCAGGGGTTAAGCCGGCAGCCTCGCTGGTGCGCTGACCTCGTGTTCGCCACGGTTTTCAGTCAAACAAAAGCTCTTCGACGGCCTGCACAAACAAAAACCCCGCCATTCGCGGCGGGGTTCAAGTCGGGAGGAGAGAGCCGTACAGGCTCCAGCACGCGATCAGGCCGGGATGCGGACCTCGTCGTCGCTCGGCTCGCGCAGCACGTAGCCGCGGCCCCAAACGGTCTCGATGAAGTTGCGTCCCTCGGAAGCGTTGGCGAGCTTCTTGCGCAGCTTGCAGATGAACACGTCGATGATCTTGAGTTCGGGCTCGTCCATGCCGCCATAGAGATGATTGAGGAACATCTCCTTGGTGAGGGTGGTGCCCTTGCGGAGCGAGAGCAGCTCCAGCATCTGGTATTCCTTACCCGTCAGGTGAACGCGCTGGCCGCCGACTTCGACGGTCTTGGTGTCGAGGTTGACCACCAGGTCGCCGGTCTGGATGACCGACTGGGCGTGTCCCTTGGAACGGCGGACGATCGCATGGATACGGGCGACCAGTTCGTCCTTGTGGAAGGGTTTGGTCATGTAGTCGTCGGCGCCGACGCCGAGACCCTTGACCTTGTCCTCGATGCCGGCGAGGCCGGAGAGGATCAGAATCGGTGTCTTGACCTTGGAAACCCGAAGCGACTTGAGCACTTCATAGCCGGACATATCCGGCAGGTTCAGGTCGAGAAGGATAATGTCGTAGTCGTAGAGCTTGCCGAGATCGACACCCTCTTCGCCGAGGTCCGTCGTGTAGACGTTGAAGCTCTCGGATTTGAGCATCAGCTCGATCGACTGCGCAGTGGCGCTGTCATCCTCAATCAGCAATACGCGCATGCCAGTCCCCTAATAGTCGCCACTCCGGGCGTCAGGTCGGCCGCACAGTCGCGGCACTGGAAACGCCTTTGAACAACTGATTCGAATCCTGACGACATATGGTTAACAAATGCTGATTCCTGGCCGCAAGCTCTATTCGTGCAATTTTTGTCGAATCGCGCTAAGATGTTGCAGCCAAGCAGCTTTTCGTACCTTCCGCCGTTCAGTATCCACATTAAGAGTTGGTGCTAACCGACTCCTGCGACTCGCACCTTCTTTCTGATGGTCGAGCGCTTTCAGTCACCAAAGACAGTGACGCAATGATTAACGATGCGGGTAAACACGGGGTTAAGGGATCGCCGGCAAATCGGCGAAACTTAAGGGTTTCGCAATGAAGGCAGCTTTTTCGTGAAGGCGTTGGCCGAACAGATCCAGGATATCGACGGCGTCAATATCTATGGGCGGGTGATCGGGGTTCGCGGCCTGATGGTCGAGATCGCCGGGCCGATCCATGCCATGTCGGTCGGCGCCCGGATCGTGATCGAGACCGGCACCAACCGTTTCATTCCCTGCGAGGTCATCGGCTTCACCGGCAACAACGCCGTGGTGATGCCGTTCGCCGGCCTTGAGGGCGTTCGTCGTGGCTGCCGCGCGGTGATCGCCAACGCTGCCGGTCAGGTCCGTCCGTCGGCGGCGTGGCTCGGCCGCGTCGTCAACGCGATGGGGGAACCGATCGACGGCAAGGGGCCACTGGTGCAGGGCGCGGCGCCGATGCCCTACCGCAACTCGCCGCCGCCGGCTCACTCCCGGAAGCGTGTCGGCGAACCGCTGGATCTTGGCGTGCGCGCGCTCAATACATTCCTCACCTGCTGCCGCGGCCAGCGCATGGGCATCTTCGCCGGCTCCGGCGTCGGCAAGTCGGTGCTGCTATCGATGCTGGCGCGCAACGTCGATGCCGACGTTTCGGTGATCGGTCTGATCGGCGAACGCGGCCGCGAGGTTCAGGAATTCCTGCAGGATGATCTTGGCGAAGAGGGTCTCGCGCGATCGGTGGTGGTTGTCGCGACGTCGGACGAGCCAGCCCTGATGCGGCGGCAAGCTGCTTATCTGACGCTCGCCATCGCCGAGTACTTCCGCGACGAAGACAAGGACGTCATGTGCATGATGGACTCGGTGACGCGCTTTGCCATGGCGCAGCGCGAAATCGGTCTGTCGGCCGGCGAGCCGCCCACCGCCAAGGGCTATACCCCCACGGTTTTCACCGAACTGCCGAAGCTGCTGGAGCGGGCGGGGCCCGGGCTCGGCGAAGGAACGATCACCGGCATCTTTACGGTGCTGGTCGATGGCGATGATCATAATGAGCCGGTCGCCGACGCCGTGCGCGGTATTCTCGACGGACATATCGTGATGGAGCGGTCGATCGCCGAGCGCGGCCGTTATCCGGCCATCAATGTGCTCAAATCGGTGTCGCGAACAATGCCACGCTCGGCCGATCCTGCGTTCCTGCCGAGCGTGACCCGCGCGCGTCAAGTGATGGCGACCTACTCCGATATGGAGGAACTGGTCCGTCTTGGCGCTTATCGTGCGGGCTCCAGTCCGGAGGTGGATGAAGCCATCCGGTTGCACGAGCCGCTCGAGGACTTCCTGCGCCAGGGGAAGGGCGAGGCGACCGGTCTGGCCGACGGTTATCGCCAACTGGAAGAAATCCTCAAGACCTTGGAAACGGAACGCTAACTTTGTCGGGCCATGATCCCGCGGTGTGTTTTCGGCCGGCCTGCTCGCGTTCGGGAAGCCGGTCTTGTCCCGCTGTCAGTTCGGGACTTCTGGGGAGTACGAGTCGATGAAGTCACGTGAAACGCTGATCCGCCTGAAGAAATTTCAGGTCGACGAGAAGCGCCGCCGGGTTGCCCAGATCGAGGGCATGATCGCGGATTTCGAACGCATGTCAGTCGAGCTTGAGCGTGAAATCCAGACCGAACAGGAGCGCGCCGGGATCGACGACCCGACCCACTTTGCTTACCCGACTTACGCCAAGGCAGCGATCCAGCGCCGCGAGAATCTGACCCGGTCCGCCGACGAACTTCGCGTTCAGCTCGAGGACGCCAAGGCGGTACTCGGCGAGGCTTTTGAGGAACTGAAGAAAGTGGAACTGCTCGACGAGCGCGATCAGGCGCGTGAGCGCGCTGAGGAAAGCGCCCGGGAGCAGGCGGATCTTGACAGCATTGGCCTCATGCGCGCGCGACTTGGCGCGATGGCCTGAGGCACTGCTGCCGTCTCCATGGCTGGATGACGTGCGGCAATTTGCAACGGTAAAGCCCGGGCCTTGGCTCGGGCTTTGTGTTTTTGTCGACGGCTGCGCTATTTTCGCTCAAGATGCGACGGGACGGCAGGCACGCACATTGAGCGGGCCTGAGGGGTTTTACTTTTAAGAATTACTGCCCAGGAGCGCCGATGTTGACGCCCGCAGAACTCGTTTGGCTGCTTGCCTCCGTTGCGAAGCGCGATGAAGCCGCTTTTGAGCGCCTTTACGAGGCCACGCGGGCGAAACTTTTTGGCGTAGTGCTCCGTATCTTGCGCCGTCAGGATCTCGCGGAGGAGGTCGTCCAGGAAGCTTATGTGAAAATCTGGAACAGTGCCGGGCAGTTCGACCCGGCAATGGGATCGCCGATTACCTGGATGGTTTCGATCGCCAGGAACCGGGCTATCGATGTCGTCCGCAAACGCGGCGAGGTCTCGATCGAGGAGGAGCCGAAGGCGGTCGAAGTCGCGTCCGATATTCCGGAGCCGCTGGCCCGACGGGAAATGACGGAAGAATTGAAGCGGGTTCTCGATTGTGTCGGTCAGCTCGATCAGCAGCGGCAGAAGTTGATCTTGTTGGCCTACTACAACGGCTGGAGCCGGGAGCAACTGGCTGAAAAATTCAATACGCCGCTCAACACGGTGAAGACGTGGCTGCGGCGGAGCATGATTGAAATTCGCGAATGTCTGGGATTGGCGTGATGGCTTACAGTGAAGACCACATCGCGCTCGCCGCAGAATATGCGCTTGGCACGCTCGATGCCGACGAGCGTGCACTCGTCGAAACGATGATGATCGTCGATCCTGGCTTCAAGGATCTTGTCGATGCGTGGGACCGCAAACTGGCCCCGTTGCATCAGATGGTCGAAGCTGTCGAACCCCCGGCCGATCTCTGGGACAGGATCAAGGTCGCCGCGGGCGTTGGTGTGTCTCACGCTCCTGCCGATTCAGCGGTGATCACGCCCGAAAGCGAGACGACAGGTTCAATCGCAACCGCTTCCGCAACGACCGATAGCGATGCAGGATTGCCCGCTGCTTCTGGCGCGTCCGAAGCAGCGCCTGTCGCGCCGGACGTTATGGCAGGGGATCGGGAAGCGATCGCAGCGGCACCATCAAATGTTGTGCCGCTGCCCACACCAAAACGCATGGGCCTTTACGGTCCCGTGATGACTGCGGTTGCTGCGTCGCTTGCAGCCGTCGTCGCATTGCAGGCCTACCGGCCGGAATTGCTGCCGGAGGCCTTGCGGATCAAGCCGCAGGTCAAGATTGTTGAAGTCAAGGCACCGGCGACTGCGGTCCCGGCGCAGTTTGTAGCGGTCCTGCAGCAGGGGAGTGCGCAGCCGGCTTTCATTCTCTCCGTCGACACCACGACACGACAGTTTACCGTACGCCGTGTCGGCGCAACTCCGGAGCCCAGCAAGAGCTACGAACTGTGGCTGGTGTCCGACAAATTGCCGCAGCCGCGGTCGCTTGGGGTGATTGGCGAAGGGGAATTCACCGCACGCTCTGCGCTGCAGGCGTATGATCCGGATGTGGTCAGCAACGCCACCTATGCGGTGACCATTGAGCCAAAGGGCGGCTCGCCGACCGGCGTCGCCACCGGTCCGATTGTTTACACCGGCAAGCTTGTAGAGAGTGTGCCCGCACACTGAGATGCAGCCTTACGCTGGACAACAAAAAACGCCCGTTGGGGAGCGGGCGTTTTCTGTCGACAGAGTCCACTTGGGGTTGTGGGGCCGTCTACATCCACAAAGCGACTTCGGGGGGCAGGGGAAGAGCCTTGTGAATTCTTGAATTCTCAAACGCGCTAGCGAATGACCTGTTGCTCCGAACTGGTGATCGCAATGGTCTTGGTTGCCTTCACGGCCGGACCGCTGGCGCGTGCAGTCTGGGTCAGGTCGCTGGTCAGATGGGCGGAGATGCTGAGACCGGCCACACCAATAGCGGCAACGAGCGCAACCACCACGATCTTCAGGTGGGTCATACGATCCGCGCTATAAAAAGAGTGGTTCATGTCAGCCTCCCACGGCCCCATTTGGGGTCTGAACCGTTGGTGTCACTCTCCGGTTAATCGGTTCAAACTCACGACCATCAACGTAGTGCACCTCGAATTTGTTTCGTAGGGGCGTTCACAAGGCAGTGATAAGTCTTGATCGGTCGAGAGACCTGCGTGATCGTTGGAAAAATTATATAGTAATATCAATATATTAGGCCGTGATCGAAGAGGTGCCAAAAATCACGCGATCCGGCTCCCCGGCAGAAAATGCTTGTCTGTGGCGAAAAAACCATTCTCGAGACGGCGCAAATCACCCGTCCCGAGGGTCGATTTAGATGCTGCCAACCGTCTTCAGCCGCGCGCGCGGATGGATTTCCGCCTGCGACAGGACCGTGGTCTGGGCACGGAACCGTTCCACCAGCGAATGAACGAATGGGCGGACGGACGCTGACGTGACGAGCACCGGCGACTCGCCCTCACGAGCCGCCTGCTCGAAACGGTCGCGCACCGCCGTCATGAATTCTGATAGCCGCGACGGTTGCATCGCAAGGCTACGGTCTTCGCCGGTGCCGATAATGGATTCGGCGAAAGCCTGCTCCCATTTGGCCGACAGCGCGATGAGCGGCAGGTAGCCGTTGATCGAGGTGTTCTGCGCGCAGATCTGGCGCGCCAGGCGGGCACGAACGTGTTCGACCAAGGTCGCCGGATTGCGCGAGAACGCCAGCGCGTCGGCGATGCCTTCGAGAATGGTCGAGAGGTCGCGAATGGAAATCCGCTCGGCGAGCAGAAGCTGCAGCACGCGCTGGATGCCGGAAACGGTGATCTGGCCTGGCACGATATCCTTGACCAGTTCGCTCTGTTCTTTCGGCAACTCCTTGAGCAGCTTTTGGACCTCGCCATAGGACAGCAGGTCCGACATGTTGGCTTTGAGCAGTTCGGTCAGGTGCGTCGACAGCACGGTGGGCGCATCGACGACCGTGTAGCCCTTGAGCGACGCCTCTTCCTTGAGCGCCGCATCGACCCAGGTAGCGGGAAGGCCGAAGGTCGGTTCTGTCGTATGGGTGCCCGGCACGGTGACCTGATTGCCGGCCGGGTCCATGACCATGAACTGGTTGGCCCAGATGCGGCCGGTGCCGGCGTCCACTTCCTTGATCTTGATGATGTAGGTGTTGGCTTCGAGCTGGACGTTGTCGAGGATGCGCACCGCCGGCATCACGAAACCCATCTCGATCGCGAGCGTGCGGCGCAGCGCCTTGATCTGGTCGGTCAGGCGATCGGTGCCGTCGGGACCGTTGACCAGCGGCAGCAGCGCGTAGCCGAGCTCGATCTTCAGATCGTCGATCTTCAGTGCGCTGGCGATTGGTTCTTCAGCCGCAGCCGCTGCCCCAGCGGCGGCTTCCGCCGGCGTTGCGGCGGCCTTCGCTTCTTCGACCTTGGCCGAGTTGTTGCGCTTGCGTGCCGTCAGTGCGAGCGCGCCGGCACCGGCGCCGAGCATCAGGAACGGCAGCATCGGAATGCCGGGCAGCATCGCCAGCACCAGCATCACGCCTGACGACATGCCGAGCGCCTGCGGATAGCCGGAGAACTGCTTCATCATGGCCTTGTCGGCAGCACCGCTGATACCGGCCTTCGACACCAGCAAGCCGGCCGCGGTCGAAACGATCAGCGCAGGAATCTGGGTCACGAGGCCGTCGCCGACCGTGAGCAGCGTGTAGGTCCGCGCCGCATCGCCGAAGTTCATGCCCTGCTGGGCAACGCCGATGATGATGCCGCCGATGACGTTGATGAACACCACCAGCAGGCCGGCGACAGCGTCGCCGCGAACGAACTTCGAGGCGCCATCCATGGCGCCGAAGAAGCCGCTTTCATCCTCGAGCGCCTTGCGGCGTTCCTTGGCGGTCTTCTCGTCGATCAGTCCGGCGCCGAGGTCGGCGTCGATCGCCATCTGCTTGCCCGGCATCGAGTCGAGATGGAAACGGGCTGCGACTTCCGCGATGCGGCCCGAACCCTTGGTGATGACGACGAAGTTTACGATCACCAGGATGGTGAACACGATGATGCCGATGACGAAATTGCCGCCCATCACGAAGTGGCCGAATGCTTCGATGACATGGCCGGCAGCGGCGGTGCCTTCGTGACCATGCGACAGGATCAGGCGCGTCGACGCCAGGTTCAGCGACAGGCGCAGCATGGTCGAGATCAGCAAGACCGTCGGGAAGGCTGAGAACTCAAGCGGCGTCTGAATGAACAGGGCGGTCATCAGAATCAGGATCGACAACGTGATCGAGATCGCCAGAAACAGGTCGAGAACCATCGACGGCAGCGGCAGGATCAGCACAACCAGGATGGTCAGAACGCCGAACGCGAGCGTGAGATCGCCGCGTTTGAGCATCGCCTTGATGTCGCTGAAGCTCGGGAGTCCCGAGGCTGGCGCCGCGCCGCCTTGTCCCGCCGTCACATCCACCATCGTCGCCGCTTCCCCGCGCCCATGCCGTTCCCGGGCGCCAAACGTTTTCGCGGCGGCCGTGGGGCCGCCGACCGAGAAGTGGCTCACCGCACTTGCGTCCACGGGATCCCCCGTTTTGCACGACCGACGACACGCGACTTCACTGGGCAAAATTTGCCCGGTGTATGGTTAGCAAAGGGTTAATGCGGGCCCGCCACCGGTGGTATCGCCGTGTCGGGAGGATGATTATTCTCGCATGGGGCTCATTCGGAGAATGACTTGACCGGACTGTCCAAGGCGACGAAGTTGCGTCCGTGACGATCTCCGCCGATTCAGCACCCCATCTCTCCCATTTCCAGCCCGATTCCCGCGCCGCCTGGATGCGGCTGGGTATTGCCCTGATCATCGGGTCACTGGGCAGCGTCGGCATGTGGTCGGTGGTGGTCGTGATCCCGGCCGTCCAGGGCGAATTCGGCGCGACGCGTGCGGCTGCATCCCTTGCGTTTACCTGCACGATGCTCGGCTTCGGCGCCGGAGGCGTCGGGATGGGCAAGATTTCGGATCGCTATGGCATCGTGCCGGCAATCGGCCTTGGAATCCTGGCTCTCGCCATCGGCTATATCGGCGCGGGCTATTCGGCTGCGTTGTGGCAGTTCAATTTGATGCATTTCGCCATTGGCCTTGGTGCGGCGGCAACGTTCGGCCCTTTGATGGCCGAGGCCTCGCACTGGTTTGAAAAGTATCGCGGCCTCGCGGTGACGATTGCGGCCAGCGGCAACTATGTCGCAGGGACCTTCTGGCCGACGGTGGTCGAGCGCGGCACGGCCTATGTGGGTTGGCGCACGACACATATCGCCATCGGCATCGGATGCTCTCTTCTGATGATCGCTGTTGTTGCGGTTTTGCGCTGGCAGATCGGTGACGAGAAAGTCCGGTCCCATGAGAACGCGCCGCCGCCGCGGGTCGATCTGCGCGTCAGCACGAATACGTTGACGGTGCTTCTGTCGATCGCATCCATTGCCTGTTGCGTGGCGATGGCGATGCCGCAGGTGCATATCGTCGCTTATTGCGGCGATCTCGGCTATGGCGTGGCGCGAGGCGCCGAAATGCTGTCGCTGATGCTGGCGTTCGGAATCATCAGTCGCATCGGGTCAGGCTATCTCGCCGATCGCATCGGCGGGCTGCGTACGTTGTTGGTCGGCTCGCTCGCACAGGGCGTTGCGCTGCTGTTCTATGTGTTCTTCGACAGCCTGACGTCGCTCTACATCATCTCCGCGATGTTCGGCCTGTTCCAGGGCGGCATCGTCCCGAGCTACGCTATCATCGTTCGTGAATCGATGCCTGTGCGGGAAGTCGGCACGCGCGTCGGGATCGTTATTTTCGCGTCGGTGATCGGAATGTCGTTTGGTGGCTGGATTTCCGGCGTGATCTTCGACAGCACGGGATCGTACGCCGCGGCCTTCATCAACGGGCTGGCCTGGAATGCGCTCAATCTGACAATTTGTATTGCGCTCCTGCTCCGTGCGCGCCGCCGGATGGTTCTGGCGTCGCAGGGCTGACCATCGACATCGATAGACGATTGTTCGCTGGCCAAAAGCTGGTCCGCCATTTGGAGACCTTTTTTCCAAAGCGGCCGGATGGAATGGCTTGGCATGGCCCCCCTGTCGATTGCCCGGCAGGGCATGACATTGTATGGGGTGGGGGCACCGTTGTCCGACATGATCGGCACGGCGGGCCTGTAGCTCAATGGTTAGAGCCGACCGCTCATAACGGTCTGGTTCCTGGTTCGAGTCCAGGCAGGCCCACCACGCGTTCTCTGGACACCGCTGTCTCGCCTGACGCCGTCAAAAAGGCAGTGATATTGCGGCTTTTCTCGACGTTCCGTCTCTATCCGGCGCGGTCAGAGACGGAAAGTGCGGGTTTGGGACGGGTGGTCTCCGGAGCCGAATAATTCTGGTCCTGGCAGACATCGATGGCGACACTTTTGAGATGACTTGTGCGGGAAGAGCCTCTCGACGCGCGCGACCGCGCTGGCGATGCGTCCATGACTGAGCTTACAATTGGCCGGACCCGTTATCGGGATCGATCAGGGGCTGATCATGGAAATGCACCAGATACGGTACTTCCTCAAAGCGGGGGAGACGCTGAATTTCACGCGCGCGGCGGAACAGTGCGGCGTGAGCGTGCCCTCGCTCAGTCGCGGAATCCGGCAGCTGGAAGAAGAACTGGGCGGACAACTCTTCCGGCGCGAGCGGCACCTGACACATCTGACAGACCTCGGCCGTCTGATGGTCGAACATTTTTCCATCATGAGCCGCGCCGCCGATGCAGCCAAGCGCGAGGCGAGCGACTATACTCGGCTGACCGGTTCGCGGCTGAAACTTGGCATCTTCGCCTCGATCGGCGCTGACGTGCTGACCGGGTACCTCACGACCTTGCGGAATCATGCGCCCCAGCTTGAACTCCACATCTGGGAAGCCAATTGCGAAGAACTGGAAGGTGCGCTGCTCGGCGGCGAGATCGATATCGCGGTGACCAGTTCTCCCGATCTCGACGAGCGAATCCGCATGACGCCGCTGTTTCGCGAGGCGTTCTACATTTCGTTTGCGCCGGGCCATCGTTTCGGCCGGATGGACGCGGTGCCGCTGCGCGAACTCGAGGGCGAGGATTACGTCAAGCGTCTGCATTGCGAATTCCCCTCGAACCTGGCGCGGCTCGGCGTTCCCAAACCTTATGACGCGGTCAATATCCGCTATGTCGGCGAGCGCGAGGACTGGATCCAGTCGCTGGTCCGGGCCGGCCTCGGTTGCGCGGTGATGCCCGAAAACCTGCCGCTGTTGCCCGGGCTCGAAATGCGTCCGCTCATTGACCCGGAAGTATTCCGGCAGATCAGCCTGGCAACGGTCGCCGGCCGGCCGCACAGTCCGGCCGTTGCGGCGGCCGTTACGGCCGCGCGCCACTATCGATGGCCGAACAGCCGCGCGAGCCACAGCCAGGCCTCCGTCTGAGTCGGCAGCCGTCGGCGTTGCGCGCTGGCTAACGGCTCGTTAGCCAAACAGCGACTGTTCTGGCGCGACAGAAAATCTCAATTTTCCCAACACGGTGCCGCATTCGGTTCGGCGCGCAGCGAAACCGGTCAGGACGGCTTCTCCTTGGAGATGTTGGTCTTCGCGGCGGCGCGGTGCGCGTTGGCGCGCGCGGTGCGCGCGTGTGCGGTCGCGAGAGGGATGAGATGCGGGGAGAGGGGGTCCTTCTTCGGAAGGGCGCCGGGCTGTCAAAAGGAACAGTCTGGACGAGCAGTTCTTATGTCGTTCTTGCAGCTTTCGCGCTTGCGGGAGCTTTTGTGCTGTTGCCCGATGCGGCACGTGCGCAGGATGCGACGTGGCTCCCCAATCCACCCGACGCCAACCTCAATAATGGCTTGAACTGGAGCGCCGGCACGGTTCCGACCGGAACGGCCTTCTTCGGCGCGTCGAGCATCACCACGCTTGAGCTTACAAGCGTGAGTCTCCAGACCATGATCGACAGCTGGACGTTCAACACCGGAGCGTCGAACTACACACTCGACAATCGGGGGACCTTCCAGCAGCTGTCTTTTACCGGCGCCGGCATCGTCATCAATGGCGGCGGCCTCGCGATCGAAACTTCCAACGGGGGCGGGATAGAATTTCAGAACGGCAGCAGCGCAGGCAGCGCCTCCATCACCAGCGTCGTCAGTATCGTGGGTTTCCGCGACACCAGCACGGCTGCCGATGCCAGCATTCTCAACCAGAACGCCACGCTGCAGTTTTCCGACAACGCCAGTGCCGGCAATGCCTCCATCAGAAACGTCGATCGGGGTGTCGTACAGTTTCTCGGCAGCAGCACCGCGGGCGACGCGACGATCACGATCACCGGTCCCGCTTTTGTCGTTGGCACCAGCTCCGTCAATTTCACCGACACCAGCAGCGCCGGAAATGCGACCATCACCGGCGACAGCAAAAGCGAGATCAATTTCGCCGGTCACAGCACCGCGGGCAATGCGACCATCACCAACAATAATAAATTGACCTTCGGCGACAACAGCGAGGGCGGAGCGGCGACGATCACCAACAACAGCCAGCTCATCTTCAACGACAGCAGCTCGGCCGGTGCCAGCACCATCGTGAATAATGACCGGATCACGTTCAATGGCCAAAGTACGGGCGGTGGCGCTCGTATCGCCAATAACGGATATATCGGGTTCACGGGCAACAGCAACGGCCTGGGCACGGCCATCACCAACAGCGCCAACGGGGTGGTCGATCTGTCCGGAAGCACCGGCTATTTAGGCGATGGAAAACTCAGCGTCGGATCGTTCATCGGCAGCGGCAATTTCTACCTGGGAAGCAATACCGTCACCCTCACCAACGGCAATGGGACGGTCAGCGGCGTTATCAGCGACTGCGGCGCCGGCGGGACGGCCTGCGCGAACAGCGGCGCGAGCGGAGGCTCGCTGGTGAAGACAGGCAGCGGCGTCACGACACTGACCAACGCCAACACCTACACCGGCGGAACCACGATCAGCAGCGGGACTTTGCAACTCGGCGATGCCACCCACGTCGGTTCGATCGTTGGGGATGTTACGGTCGCATCGGGCGGCGGCTTTTTCTTTATTGTCAACGCGGACACGACCGGAATTACAAGCCTGAACAATTCCGGTTTCACATTTTTCAGTAACAACACCAGCGCGTCCAACGCAGCCATCACCAATAATTTTCGATTGACGTTTGAGGATAACAGCACCGCTGGCAGTTCAATTCTTGTCAATAATGACTTTCTTGCTTTCGCTAACACCAGCACGGCCGGCAATGCGGCGATTACGAACAATGTCGGCGGCGTCGTCGATTTTTCCCGGAGCAGCGGGCCGAACGGCGATCACAAGATCAGCGCCGGCTCGATTGCGGGAGCCGGAGACTTCTACCTCGGCAGCAACGCACTGACTGTCGGCGGCAACAACCAGAGTACGACGGTCAGCGGGGCGATCAGCGATTGCGGCGCGGGCGGCAGCTTGTGCTCCATGCCCGGGGCGACCGGCGGCATGCTCGTCAAGATTGGGACCGGCGACCTGACGTTGTCCGGCGCCAACACCTATACCGGCGGCACGCGTGTCGTCGCGGGAACATTGAGTCTGGCAAGCAACGACGCGCTCGGGACCGGAGCCGTGGTGCTCGATCCCAACACGACGCTGCATCTTGCGGGCGCGCAGATCGCCAACACCGTCAATGTCTCGGGCGATCCGAATATCGCGGTCACCGGCGCGAACTCGCTGACTAGTATCGTCGGCTCCGGCGACGTCAATATCCTTGGCACCTCCGGCAACGCGTCGACCGACGTGCTGACTCTGAACGGCCCGAATGCCTACACCGCGGCCACCTTCGTCGGTGACGGCACGGCGGGTGCGGCAGCGACTTTGAAGGGCAGCGCAGTCAACGCGTTGAGCGCCAGTTCGACGACCATGGTGACGGCGAACAGCATCCTGGACCTCAACGGCTTCGATCAAGCGATCGGTGCGCTGGCCGGAGCCGGAGCGGTCACCAACAGCGGCGCCAGTGCGGCGACGTTGACAGCCAACGGCAACGACAGTTCGACGGTCTTCAGCGGCGTGATCGAGGATGGAGGCGCGGCGACGGCCTTCACCAAGGCGGGAACGGGTACGCTGACGCTCTCGGGCATCAGCACTTTCACCGGTGCGACGACGGTCAGCGGCGGACGCCTGATGGTCGATGGCTCGATCGCCTCGTCGAGCGGCGTCCAGGTGAATGCGGGCGGATCGGTCGGAGGCTCGGGCTTCCTTCCGTCGACGATCATTGCCAGCGGTGGCACGCTGGCCCCCGGCAGCACCACCGCCGCTCTGACCGTGAATGGCAACCTGACGATCAACACCGGCGCGACTTACGCGGTAGAGACTTCGCCGACCGCAACCGGGCACACCAGCGTCACCGGGACGGCAAACCTCGCCGGTACCGCCTACGTGAATTTTGCTCCCGGAAATTACATCAGGGGCAGCTACACCATCCTCTCCGCCGCCGGCGGATTGAGCGGCACCACGTTCAATGCGCTGCAGACCAGCATGCCGGGCTTCGTCACCTCGCTCGGCTATACGGCCCATGATGCGGTGGTGACGATTTCGTCGGCGGTTCTCGGCGCGGGGCAGGGGCTTGGCCGGAACCAGCAGAATGTCGCCAACACCATCAATGACTACTTCAACAACGGCGGCATGTTGCCCTCCAGTTTCTCCCATATCTTCAGCCTGAGCGGCGGTCGCCTCGGCGATGCGCTGTCCCAGGTTTCCGGAGAAGCGGCCACGGACGCGCAGCAGGGCGCGTTCCAGCTCATGAACGGGTTTTTCGGAATCATGCTCGATCCCGCGATGGGCGGCGCTGGGCATGCCGGGGGAGGACCGGCACTCGGCTTTGCCGCAGAGCGCGATATGTCGCCGGCCATTGCTCGCGCTTATGCCGCTGTATTCAAGTCGGCGATCAAAGGACCGCCATCATTCGAGCAGCGATGGAATACGTGGGTCTCCGGCTTCGGCGGATCTAGCAAAACCGGTGGTGACATCGCGTCCGGCTCGCACGACAGCACCACGCGGGTCTATGGCTCTGCCGGCGGGGTCGACTATCACGTCTCGCCCGACGCGACCGTCGGTTTCGCATTTGCCGGCGCCGGCACCAGCTGGGGCCTTGCCGGCGGGCTTGGTGGCGGAAAGAGCGACGCCTTTCAGGCGGGCTTCTACGGCTCGAGGCGATGGGGAAGCACTTACGCGTCCGCCGCGGTTGCTTTTGCCAATCACTGGATGTCGACTGACCGTTATGCGTTGGCCGGTAGCCGTCTCACGGGAAATTTCAATGCGCAGAGCTATGGCGGGCGGTTGGAAAGCGGCTATCGCTTCGCGACGCGATTTGGCGGCATCACGCCATACGCTGCCGCGCAGGCCATGGCATTCCATACGCCGGCCTACGACGAGACGGACGTCGCCGGAGGGGTGTTGGCGTTGTCGTACGGCTCGCGCGATGCAACCGATACGCGGAGCGAATTTGGCGTGCGCTACGACCGCACGATGCTCCTCGACTCGAATGCGCTGCTCACGGTTCGCGGTCGCGTCGCATGGGCTCATGACTGGGTCAGTGATCCGACGCTGACCGCGGCCTTCCAGTCGCTACCCGGTTCGAGCTTTGTTGTCGGCGGAGCAATACCCGCGAAGGACACGCTGCTCGCTTCCGCCGGCGCGGAGTTGTTCCTGACACCTGCCTGGTCCGTGCGCGCCCGCTTGGATGCCGAACTGTCGGGAAACTCCCAAACGTATGCCGGAACGGGCACGCTGCGCTACGCGTGGTAGACTGACGCGCCACAATAATTCTGGTCCTGGCAGACGTCGATGGCGGCTGTGATATCAGAGTTTCAGGCCGAGCGCGGCGTGTTGCTTTGACCATTCGGCGGGCAAATGCCGGATGGACGTAACACCGATACCCCGCGGGAGACGCCCTTCGATGGCGGCTTCGACGACCCGGGGCGACAAAAAGGCCAGTGTGATAGCGCGGTTCACCTGACGGACGCTGCATCGCTGCCGCTCGGCGATCTCCTGCGTCGAGGTTACGGTGCCGGAGATGAGTTCATCAAGCCATCGTCGTCCTTGCGCAATGGCAGTGACGAGCTTGGCACGAGTCTCCGCACGGATCGGACGACTGTCAGATCGCTGTTTCGCTTTGGCAGGAGCGACGATCTCACGCGCGGTCCTTGCTGGCGGCTTGGTCCAGGGAATGCGGATGACGATCGGGCGACCTGCTGCAGATCTGCGGCCATTTGAGTCATAGTTCGCACCTGTATCTATCGGCATACTCTCGTGGGCGGCGTGACGTGTCATCGACACGACCAGGTGGTCGATGTGAACATCCACCCGCCGCAGGTGGGATCGAACGAGATGCTTGTCGTCGAGTGAACTCGTCGTGACCTCATGTCTCTTTGTGTCGGTCGCTCGCGTGTTGATCGGAAGCTTCCCTGCATCTCGGCCTGTGGAGGATGTTTGTTGATCGGCATTGGGTGCGTTGGCGCCGACTCTAGGCCTCCTACCTTTTTGATCGATCAATCGCGTGCGCATGGCGTCCGCAACGAGTCGTTCAACCTGCTCGGCGGGGATACGATTGACGCGGCCGGCTCGGGACGCCTCTCCCTGCAAGAGCGCTGTTGAGATGTAGTACCGATAGCGCTTGCCATTCTTGAGCGTATGGGTCGGCGTCATGAGGTTGCCGGCGTCGTCATGGATCAGGCCCATGAGAATGGACTCGGAGGACTGGCGGGCCGTCACATAATTGCTTCGCTGCTGATCGAGCCTGGCCTGGACTGCATCAAACAGGGCGCGATCGAGCAGCCTGGGCTGCTGGCCGGCCAGAACCTCGCCCTTGTATTTGACTTCGCCGATATAGAAACGATTGCGCAGCAGGTAGGCGAGGGCACCTCGGGCGAAGGGTATGCCGCCGATGGTCCTGCCATCGGCGAGCCGCCGAACCCGGGTGGTGATGCCGGAACGCTTCAGATCGGGCAACAGCAGCTTGAGGCTGCCCAGCTCCAGATAGCGCTTGAAGATATGGCGAACGGCTCTGGCCTCGCTTTCGACGATGGTGATTTTGCGATCCCTCGCGTGATAGCCAAGCGGGACCACGCCACCCACCCAAAGGCCCTTGCGCTTGGACGCGGCAATCTTGTCCCGGATCCGCTCCGAGGTGACCTCGCGCTCGAACTGGGCAAAGGACAGCAGCACATTGAGGGTGAGCCGCCCCATGGAGGTTGTGGTGTTGAACTGCTGGGTTACCGAGACAAATGACACACCATGCGCGTCAAACAGCTCGACCAGCTTGGCGAAGTCGGCGAGCGACCGCGTCAGACGGTCGACCTTATAGACGACGATGATGTCGACCCGGCCAGAGCGCACGTCGTTGAGAAGTTGCTGTAGGGCCGGGCGGTCGGTTGATCCGCCGGAGAAGCCGCCGTCGTCGTACCGCGTGCGCAGCTGACTCCAGCCAGCATGGGCCTGGCTTCGGATATAGGCCGAAGCCCCTTCGTACTGCGCGTCAAGCGAATTGAAGTCCTGATCGAGGCCAGCATCGGTGGAGACCCGGGTGTAGATCGCGCACCGTACGGACCTCCTTTTAGCGGCTCGCACGCTCACGGCTGCGGCCCCCCGGCATCGCGATCGGTCACAACCTCCTTGTCTCTCAGTCCAAAGAAGCGCGGACCATTCCAACGGGTGCCGGTTATCGCCGATGCCACTTTGGAGAGGCTGCGATAGACCTTGCCGTTCCAGCCGAAGCCGTCCGCCATGACCATCACGCGCTCGGATCGACCGTTCCATGACCGCGTCAGCATCGTCCCGGGAGCAAGTCGCGTCTGTTGGCGGTCCAGCTTCGCGATTCGGGCGATCACGACCGATCGCTTCTCGTCCGGAATGCTGCGGTCCAGCACGTCCTTCACGTCGGCACGAAGGTCCCCCAGCCGGCTGGCCTGAATGTGATAGGCCAGCACTGCAAACAGCAAATGCCGGGGCAGGTGAGGGGCAGGTTCACGCCTAAACTCACCCTTCCATCGCGCGCGCAGGCCTGACAGGTCGAGATCGCGTAAATGCGTGATCTCGACCTCGATCGACGATTCCCTAATCTGAGTCCGACGGGCGGGACGTGTCTTGGCCGCAGCCTTCACGTCGTGGCCGCAGTCCTGGAAGGTTCGGGCTTCACCCGATAGATGCGGCCGTCGTCTCCCGCCTCGGACAGCAGATCAAGCCCGAGCTTCTTGCGCACGACGCCCGCCAGAAACCCGCGCACTGAGTGTGACTGCCAGCCGGTCACCTTCATCATCGCAGCGATCGTGGCGCCAGCCGGTGCGTGCAACAGCTCCAGCACTTTGGCTTGTTTGGAATTACTGCGCATCGATGCAGGCCGTGCCATGAATCGCGGACGCGAGGTTTTGACGCGTTTGGACGTCCGGGTCGGGCGGCTTGCCCGCGCTTTAACACCCTTCGACTTTGTCTTGCTCATGGGATCCTCGAGATTGCGCGACGCTGTCCGCCGCACCACCTCGACCCCGCACACGATAGTCTCGCTGCGGGGTGCATCCTAAAGCTCCGCCGTTACTGGCTTCGGGGTCCACAGCAACGCTCCGTTTGCGAAGGAATGCCAGTCAATTCTGAGCAATCTTGTTGCTCATTTGTCGTGCTGCAAACGGCCAGTACAACTGGAGTTCACCAGTGCCCGACTGCGAACCTGAGGTGTAGAGTGTGAATCTGTTCGGGCGCGCCATCTTTATCGAGTTGGAATAGGTGCTTAGGCCAGCAACTGCTTCGGTCTCAGGCATTGCTCCGAGCAGGTGCAGATAGGCACCGTTTCCGGCCTCCAACAGTACGTTAAGCTGGTAACTATTCACGATGATCGTGAAGAATTTCAGATGTACCCGAGTATGGTTCGAAGTTGAGCTATTAAGCCCTTTGAGTCTTTGAGGCGAAGCTGGAATTTCGTTGCACTGCCATTCAACTCAACCAGATCCTTCTCACCAGCATAATGCATGAAGCCGCCCTTGGTCCTCTCCGGATTACAAAACCCTATCCCCACACAGAAAATCGGAGATTGAGGATCGAGAGCAACTTTCTCAACCTTCACATCTTCGATGTCATCTTCCAAAGGCGAGACCATATCGACGTAGTAGTGCTGACCTGACTTTCCATTAGGGCCGAGATGATCGTAAAGCGGGCAGGTCTGCACCAAGGCAAACCTCTCTCTTCTCTCATAGATGCGGACTAGCACCGGTCTTGATTTGAATGAGTCGGCTGCGACAATTGCCTCGATGAAGAAGAAGGTGATCTTGTTACGATGTGAGAACCGCTCACCGTTCCAAATTATAACCTCGCTGCCATACCCGTAGTTATTTCGAAACGTCTCAGCATCGCGCAGCTCGCTGCTCAACATTTCGTTCAATTTTGTCAGCGCGATATATGCTGCGGCTTCTTGTCCTTGTAGTTCCGAGCTAATATTGTGCTTGTCGATGGGAAGAATTTTTTGTTCAAAATGTTGGGCTCCCGAGCCCATAATTGCGTAATCGACCCACTCCACATGGTTCCCTGGTCGTGCTGACCACTGAAAGCAGCGCGGCTCCGAAGTGGCTAGCCATCCCACAAGATGGGCTTTTCCCGACAACAAAATATTAGATGATCTTAGTGCCGCACTAAGCTGATCCGGACTTGGAACATTCTTTTCATATCGCGCCTTCAATTCTCTCAGAAGGTGTTTTCCAGCATCAACTTGGCCCGTAAATCCGACAACTAGCCTATCGTTCAAGACGGAGATTTTAAGTCTGGCACCGGATCTTCTTCGCTCCCCCTCCTTAGGTGATTTTGCCAAGTCGGGTCTGGTGGGCATTAATGAGTGATTTTCCTTCGCTTCGTCTGTAATAAGCATGTCGCCTATAATTACGGGTACATTATTTATCCGAAACGCTGCCACCAGAGTCATACGTCACCAAAAACCCTCGCCAAAGACTGCGGCCCGAGTGGACAGCGTGATACCGAACGCAAATTTATCATCTGTCAGCACCATGAGCCGGTAAATGTGTCGGATCATCCCGAACAATAGTTCAAGCTGTCCCTTACTGTCGACCTCATCGACCCGCGCGATAGGCCCGGAATAACTGAGCCATTAATTCTAACTTTGTCGCCAGATTTGAGTGCCGACGCGTGGCACGGATGAACTCCTGTACTTCGGACCACTCTTTGCCACGAGATGGATGTCAGGTTGATCTGCACGAAGTGATGCGGTCGTAATAGCAGCGGTTACGGTTTTTACGGTCCTTCGTTGAGAGTTGCGCGGCCGCTCACCGGCAACGCATACCCTACCTGCTGTATCAAAGGACGCTACGTGCTATCGAATATTCGCAATATCCGACCCGCAACCGCGTAATCAACGGCGGACAGCGTGTCTCTTCGAGTCCGCCAGCACTTGCGTCTGACATCGACCCGATGGCAGCATCAATGTACGGTGTGTCATAAGGCAAGCAGATCACTTCGGTGAATATTTTGCCGCGGTATCGGCTGTGACGAGTGCGATTTCACAATTCGAAAAACAAAAAGCCTCACCAAAGGTGAGGCTTACAACTAACTTCAGTGACATCTATCAAGCGGGCTGATCGACTTGATTGGATCGTGGTGCCGTCTCTTGACCACGCTCTTGAAAGGCGAACACGCGTTGCATCGATGCATCGTAAGACGCCTTGAGAGAATTGTCCCAAGTCTGTTGCTCTTGCTGGATTGCTGTCAATTCGACACTGAGCCAGGAGGGGTCAAGATACTGCATGAAATTCAACTCCCGCTAGTGATTCGGACTATATATGTATCATAGAATCAGAAAATTACGAACAAAAAATGAACATTAGTTGGGGAAACAATTATGCTGCCTTCCTTGCCTTCGCCCGAAATTTTCTTCGGCATTTGTGCGCCGATCGGAGTCGACACTCAGAAGGTTTATACCTTGCTATCTGAGGCTCTAAAAAAGTACGAGTACAATGCTGCATACTTCAAAGTCACCGAGCTGATGAAGTCAGCCAAGCCAACAGACATTACACTACGAGAGAGCCCGATCGAAGATCGGTATGATTCGTATATCAAATGCGCTAATCGCATCCGTGAAATTTTCAAACTCAACTATGCTCTGGCGATGTACTGCTGCGCTGCGGTCAGACATTTTCGCAGGAAGCATCGGAATGGAGAAGATGATCTCCCTATCAACTCGCAAGCATATGTTTTTGATCAGTTCAAGCGAAAGGAAGAACTTGATCTTCTCCGTCAGGTCTACGGTCGCCTGTTCATTGTCATTTCGGTTTATTCAGAGCGAACCACTCGCCAGCAAAACTTAGTTAACCGAATAGCATCGGACCACGCCGAAGCTAGATTGGCTGATGACCATAAGACGATCGCTTCCAAATTGATGCAAAGAGACCAGACGGAGGAGGGTGTGCCACATGGTCAGGGGCTTGAGGATGCATTTCCGACAGCGGATCTCTTTATAGATATTGACGATCAACCATCAGCCGAAAAACTGCTTAGGCGATTCTTGGATGCCTTTTTCGGCTCCAACGCTATGAGCCCCACGCATGATGAATACGGCATGTACTTGGCTCGGACAACAGCTCTAAGGTCCGTGGATTTATCGCGCCAAGTAGGAGCTGCGGTCTTCTCCCCCTCTGACGAAGTCGTTTCGGTAGGTTGCAACGAAGTGCCAAAGCCGCTTGGCGGTACTTACTGGACTGATGATGAAGGAGACGCCAGGGATCTGACAAAAGGTTTCGATTCAAACGAACGCATTAAGCGATCGCTTTTGGTAGATTTCACAAAACGCCTGAAAGAAAACGGCTATCTAAAGTCCGATATTAAAGAATCCGACGTTGCGCGTTTCATCGTTACCGAGACATCTCGCGGGGGTAAATTGAGAAACGCTCAACTAATGGACCTGCTTGAGTTTGGCAGGATGATCCACGCCGAAATGTCTGCCATTTGTGATGCGGCGCGTGGCGGCAGCTCTATTAGAGGTGGAACCCTCTATTGCACCACGTTTCCTTGCCATATGTGTGCGAAACACATAATCGCGGCGGGGATCAAGCGAGTTGTTTACATTGAACCATTTCCAAAGAGCTATGCCGAGCAACTCCACAGTGACGCGATAATCATTGGACGAGTAAAATCAAAAGAGCGGGTCGTGTTCGAACCGTTTATTGGTATTTCCCCATATCGATACCGCGATCTTTTCGGACGCGATAAAAAGCGAAAAGATGACGAGGGCAAATTTAAGCCATGGATCGAAGATGATCCCGAGCCCATCGTTAAGCTAACAGCCGCAACATATATTTCAAACGAAGCGCTGGTAACCAGGCTATTCACCGAAACGTTGACTAAAAAGGCCGAGGACGGTCTGATTGATATCGCCGAAAATCCGAGCTTTAATCAGAATACGATAACTAGGAGTTCGGATACCACCGCGGTTCAGTAATCCCGATATTAGCTTAGCGCTGCAATCAGCGTCCGATAATCGACTGTAACGGATCAGGGGTCCATGGTTTCCATCTCCAACAGCACCAAAGCACCCTTGCCAGTGATCGCGCCGATCTTCCCGGCGAGCGTCGTGAAAGTGCTCGATATCGGATGGAAACCGACTGACAGATCTTGATTGGGCGCCATGAGGCGTCCTGATGATCCGTCGAGTCGCAAGCCTTTAATCTCACTCTCCCGTTTGCGGATCGCAGCGATTGCCCCATTAGATAGTGTCGCGAAGCCGGACTCATGGAGAGACTACGCTATGTACAATGCGCAAAAGACTAGGGCCTATTGTAGGCAGGGACATCCTGTATCGAGAAAAAATCTCTTCACAACCGCTACCCGCCCATCTTGGCAAGCGGACTCGCTGACGCGTCCCCGTGCATCCCCCGGTGCATGATGTGCATCCAGTATCCAGCACCCGTGGACTTTGGACCATGGGAACACGAGCAGCCTAACTCAGCGCCCATGTGACGGCCCTTAAACTTTCGTGCACATCATTACACAGCATCTCGTAGTGGCTCCGAAACGAGCCAAATTTTGTCAGCGCTTCTTTCGTTAATTCTTGCTTCTTGGTAGATGCGTGTCCCTTTAAATGGTTGCGCAACTCACGCAATCGACGCAAATGGTCAAGGAGTGCCTTTGCGTCCACAGAGTCGTCTCCCTTTTTTGCAAGACACTCCTCGAGAAGCCTGAACGATCGCCAATCAGGCTCAACGATTACGCCGAGTGATTTTGCCAGCTTGCGGAGCGGCGCAACGCGAAAACCTTCATTCACGAGTTGGTCGAGCGCCAGAACCTCGTTGCCCCATTCCAATTGTGACGATGTCACCGGATAGCGCACCGCTTTGCGCAACTCTTCTCCGCGTGGCTGCCACCATGCAGGTGGAGCCTCATCGAGAGCACGGATTGACGACTTCAGTTCATTCAGCGGATCCTCACTGACGTAGAACTCGCCCTTGAAGTCAGTTGTTATCGTTCGTTCGGCGAGCCAAGCTTTGGGCCATTCGTTAAACGACTGCCAATATAACTGTTCCTTGTAAGGTAATTCGCCAAGATAACGCAGGTAGGTCGTAACCTGTCCCTGATCGTTAACGTCAAACGTGCGCAGGTTCCACGCGCCGCGACAGGTGATAGAACGGTCCTCCAGATCATATTTTTCCGCGTCGGATTTATAACGCTGCAGCACTTCCGCCTTGAAAAACACGGGAGACATTTCCAGCGGCTTTTCAGACTTTGCTTGAAAATAATTCCGAAGGTCTTGCGGGTTTGCCGAAACTTCGATCCGCTGGCGGGTTTCCAAATCAATTGCCTTGAACGTCGCGTACTGCCGCGTGGTCGGATTCCGGCGCTCCATATATTCGGCAACAATCGATTCGTAGGTTACGGCGGGGCGCACGATCATGCGTCCATTCACGTAACTGCCCTGACTCGAGACGCCTCCACGATAAAACAGGTCCGGACCGTCGAAATTGATCGGCGTTCTGCAATCCCATCCAGTGAAAGAACGCGGGTTTGTGCGCGTGAAATCGAAGAAGTAAAGCAACGCTGCGCCTGAGATGCGCATGTACTTGGCAAAGTCCTCGGTTGGAATCGTTACCAATGTTACGTCGTTTGTCCAATCGTCATAATGTTCACGAATGATCTTGATGGCATCCACGATGTCTCCATCGTCATCCAAACGACACCACGAGCTCCGTTCCTCCATGTAATGCAAATCGAGCGAGTGCACGAGTTTTTGGCTAATCTCGACTGAAGGTGGTCCCTTGCGGCCGGAAAACGAGCGCTTGAATACCAGTTTCTCTCCGTCCTTGAATCGCTCGCCCAGACGGCGCAACGGCGGGTCAAGATAAACACGATCAGGTTCGCCGCCGCCCGAAACATGCTCTATAATCCAGCTTGCATCAGGCGCGACAAACTCCCGGGCCAATTCTTCGTGACTGACATTCGCCAAAACTGCTTCTGGGACGAGAACACCATGAATGTAAACAGCGTTCAGTGACGCATACAGCACGGTGTAATCGCCTTGCAGATGATCTTTCAGAAAGCCAACGCCTTCTTCTGCACCCGCAAGCCATGGACTCGGGTTTGATAATGGCAGTTCTGCCAGCGTCTTTAATCTCTCTAGTATGGTCGCCACGTTTAAACTGCCTGTCGCCGAGCCGCCATCATGCGTCGTTCGTAGATTACGTGCGCGCCGCTCACCCGCAATCTGTAATCCAGCATCGGCCTACTGATTCCGTAGAGGCGCTGCCCTTGGGATAGCAAGCCCGAGCTGACCAAGTACAAAGCGGCTTCATTCGGCAAGAGCAAAGTGCCAGCCAAGAAATTCGCTTCTTCTTCCAACGCGCCGTCTCGTGAGCGGCGCCCCTCCGATGTTAATGGCGGCGTCGACTCGTGCCCCAAGAAACAATGCGCGAGCTCGTGGCAAATGTTGCTGCGCTGACGATGAAGATGGTGAGTGTCGTTATGAACGATCGCCGTTCGGTAGCCGCACGGCACAGTCACCGCAGAGAACGCGGAATTGCTTCGCGGATCAAGAAAAGGGGAATCAGGTTGGATCTCGCTGAGTTTAAATAGCGGAATATCATAGTGGACGCATATACCGACGGGGTCGATAGTGTCGATCTCGTTCAAGCCCATCTGAGCACGGACGCGCAATGCGATGCGGTTCGCTTCGGCCTTGAATCCCCGTCGAAACGCCAATCATGCCCCCTTCAACTTATTGTAGGTCGCGACAACTATGTCTTCGATCAGCTTTGCATTCGGTTTGGTAAGATTCGGGTCGGCTCTGAGCAGTGCGGTTATCTCTGCGATCGGCTCCGCCTTTCGCTTCGTCGTGCCTCGTATGAACGCTTCAGCTTTTAGATTCGACCAAGACAACAGGGCTGCTAGTCCGTTGACATCAGGTTTTGCTCCTTGCCCCATTCTTGTTAGCGTCGATGCGTTCACTCCGGTCTCTTCCGCCACATCCTTCCATGTTTTCTGTTGGCTCAAGCGCGCGGCGTTGAGGGCTGCATAGAAGGCGTCGCTGTCGAAGCGTTCGTCGGGCATGAGGTTTCCATTTTGAAAAAACAATCGATTGCGAACTTGCAATCGAGCTGTACTTGAATTATAAATATCAAATCGATTGCGAATTCGCAATAGATTTGTCATTGGGATAAGGAACTTAGGAGAGCCGAATGGCTAAGGACGACGACGATCACGGCGGCGGGAATCCCGGCCAAGGTGGGGGCAACCCGGGCCACGGCGGCGATAATCCCGGTCACGGTGGTGGTGGCAGCGACCACACCGTCACGATCATCGTGGAAGGCACGGCGCATGAATGGGGCAAGAAGGAAATCACCTACAGCGAAGTGGTGACCCTTGAGGTTCCCGATTACGCCCAGCACCCCGACATCACCTACTCGGTCACCTACAAGAAGGGGCAGGGCAACAAACCCGAGGGCGATCTCGCCAAGGGCGAGTCGGTCAAAGTCAAAGACGGAATGATCTTCAATGTTTCAGAAACTGGTCAGTCATAACGAGGACATCCGTCGGCTCGTCGAGAAGGGGTACGCGGTCGGTTTTGATAGCAATTATCTGATCGTCCGCGATATCCTCTATCTCGATGACAAGCTGGAGCGGCGTGTCGGGGCGATTGTCACCAAGCTCGTCGAAACCAAGCCCGGTCACGTCATTCAAGAAGACCACCAAATCTTCTTCGCCGGATCGCATCCGCACAATCTCGACGGCAGCCCGATTGCCAATCTCGGCGGCGGCGCGGTCAAGCTTGCCTTGAGCGAGGCGGCGTCTGATGTGGTCGTTCAGCGGCAATTCTCGAATAAGCCGATTGTCAACGGGCAGAAGGTTCCGTTCGCCGACTTCTTCGCCAAGATCGAAAGCTATGTCAGCATCATCTCTGGACCCGCGATCGCGCGTCACGGTGGCACGGTCCTGACGTTCCGGTCTGTCGAGAAGATCGCGGATGATTCGGTGTTTAAAATTCACGACACCCTGACGAGTCGGGCGGAAATCACCGATCTCGCGGCCAAGTTCAAGAACGAGATCGTCGCGGTTATCGGCCTCGGCGGTACCGGAGCCTATCTTCTCGATTTTCTCGTCAAGACGCCCGTCAAGGAAATCCGGGGCTTCGACGTTGACCCTTTTCACATTCACAATGCATTCCGATCGCCCGGACGGTTTGACGATGCGGAGTTCACGCGCTCCAAGGCGGAGGTCTATCAGGGCCGGTATGAGAATTTCCGGCGCGGCCTCAAGCTAAACGCAAAGTTCGTGGATGCGTCTTGCGCTGACGATCTCGAAGGCGTCACGTTTGCCTTCGTCTGCGTCGATAGAGGCAGCTCACGCGCGGGCATCTTCGATTTAATGATCGCCAAGAAAATCCCGTTCATTGATGTCGGGATGGGACTGAGCCGGAAGAACGGTCCGATCTCAGGCATGATGAGAGCGACATATTATTCCGATCAAGGGGCGCAGCAGGTTCGGGACAAGGCGCTGGCCCCGCTGGCAGACCAGCCCGACGACGTATACAAGACCAACATCCAGATCAGCGAGCTCAACGCGCTCAACGCGGCGCTGGCCATGATTCGGTACAAGCAGCTCAAGGGCTTCTACCTTGAGGATGATCCGGATTCTTTTCATCTTCTCTTCGGCGTGAGTGACTGTAAGATCGTCACCAGGTCGAGTCAGAATGAAACTTAGCGCTCTCAAACTCCAACGCGTCGAGTACATGCCGAAGCAACTTGAGCCCGGCATCCTCTACGTGTCTGAAAAATTCAGCACCGCAGCCCATCTGTGCGCATGCGGGTGCGGCGAGAAGATTCGTACGCCCCTCGGTCCTACGGAATGGTCGGTTAAAGAGACAGCGGGAGGGCCTAGCGTCTGGCCATCAGTCGGTAACTGGCAGAAAGCGTGCCAGTCGCACTACGTCATTCAGAACGGAAAAATTATCTGGCACGATCAGTGGTCAGCGGCACAGATCGCCGCCGGGCGCCGTGGTGAGCAGAACCGCCGCAAGGCGTACTACGACGCCATGTATGCGAAGAAGGGCCTGTGGCAGCGCTTCTGGCAGTGGCTCAAAGCGCTATTCAGCTCGTGACAGAATATGAAGTTCGCAGACATTGAAAGCCAACGTCGCGAAGCTCAACCCGGGCTTTCAGCTACATGCCCATCTTGCGGAGCCGCCGTGACCGCTAAATGTGGTGATCTCCGAGTTTGGCACTGGGCGCATCGCGGCGTTCGCGTCTGCGATCCGTGGTGGGAGTCGGAAACAGAATGGCATAGGGCTTGGAAAAACGAATTCCCGGCAGACTGGCAGGAAGTTGTGCATCTCGCGCGGAGCGGCGAGAAGCACGTCGCCGACGTGAAGACGCAAGGCGGCATGGTCATTGAGTTTCAGCACTCGTTCCTCAAAGCGGAGGAACGCATGGCGCGCGAGTTGTTCTATCGCGAGATGGTTTGGGTGGTAGATGGGCGCAGACGTAAACGCGATGCCGCGCAATTATTGAAGTCCATCGGACCATGCGTATGGGGCCGCCAACCTTTCATCCTTCACGTTACCAATCACGAAGAATGCGCACTGTTGCGGGATTGGCATTCGAGTAGTGTGCCCGTTTATTTTGATTTGGGTATTCTCGAAGCGGACGGGCCACCGGTCTTTTGGCGGCTCGACCCTATTAGCCGGGTTGGCAGAGCATATTTAACGCCAGTGTCGCGCGACTCTTTCGTGAAAGTGCATCGCGAAGGCCTCGACGCGGAGAAAAGCTTCTCGGAAGGCGTGGGCTTCATTGTTGAACAACTTCGACGCGTGACTAAACGGCCTCAATCTGTTCTTGGTTTCCAACGATACCCTCCAAGAGGACGCAGTTTTCAGCGTCGTTTCTAAACTGTGATTCTAGCGCACGCCGTCTGATGCTGACCGGGTCTACTCGCAAAGGCGCTCACCGAGCGTACGCTTGAGCGCTCTGCGAAGGCTTTGAACGACCACGGCAACAGACGATCGCCGAAGCAATGCTCCTATCGGATCGTTGGGAGCGGCCGAGCAGAGGAGTGTTGTTGGCTGTGAGGCCAACCCGCGCCGAGGCTAGCTGTTCGATAGTCGTTTCAGCAGGGACGCTGCATCCTGCAGACGTCCCGCTTCGTAGAAAATCTGTTCCAGCTCCATCGAAACCGTGACTGCTTCATCAATACTGCCAGCCTGTGCGCAGGCATCGGCCGCTTTGGCGATGCGGGCGGCCTCGATCATGCGCCGGTGGATTTCGGCGAGAATACTTTTGATGGCTGGTTCGATTTGGCTGCGATCCATGCTCAACTCCGTGCTTGGTGCACGCAGTGACGCTCTGTTCGAAGAAGAAGTCGAGTGGAAGTGCGAGCAATCTTGTGCCGATGTTCGCGTGATCCGGATCACAAGATGCTCAGGTTCAGCGACATTCGGCCGCTCAAACGCGTTTTTTGGCCGTAGACGGATTTTTGCCGGCCAGAAAGTCGCGTAACAGTTTGAGAGGATCCGCACCGAGCGCCCTTGCGATAGTAATGAACTCGATCACATCAAGCCGTCGCTCGCCGCCTTCATACTTGGCGACAAAGGACTGCGGGACATCAAGCGCCTCGGCGAGTGCACGCTGACGGATTCCAGCTCTTTCCCGCGCCGCCACCAAAAATCTGATGAGACGCGCATAGTCCGCGGATGTGAGGGTCTTTTGCATACGCCGCCAGGGCCGTGAATCGGCGGCACGTAATCTGATCCCAAAAATGGATTATCCCAAAATAGGATATTATTAACCGACCGCGGTGATAGTGGCATCGACGGCCGAAGGTGCTGTGGACTTCGATCGGGTGGGAAGCGATGTGCTGATCCGCCCTGCCGAGCGATTCAAGAGGCGGCGGAAGGGAGCACCGAAAAACAGTTGGGAGTAGTCTATGAATATTGCAATCCAGGCGGCGTTGGGCTGTGCGTTGGGAGCAATTGTTGTCGGAGCCTTTGTCGGTGGCGGCCGAAGTGCAATTCCTCCGGCCCCGAGTGTACCACCTCCATCCGATCAGGCTCGTTTCATGGCGGCCGTTACGCGGGCGCGATCTCAATTCGCAGCAGCCCCGAATGAACTAGCTGCAGGCGGAATTCGGAAAGCCAGGCAGCAGGCGATCTGTAGCGTCCTGCAGGGGCGGGATGCGGCTGGATGGATCGCAAAGATCTCCTATCTATCCACCAATGGGGAGGGCCGAGGTGTGATTACGCTCGAACTTGAGCCCGGTTTGCAGGTCTCGACCTGGAACAACGCGCTATCGGATTATTCCGATAAGACTCTGATCGATCCCGACACCCAACTTTTCAAATCACTGGCTGGGATGAAAAAAGGCGACGCCGTCCGTTTCTCTGGAGAGTTTTTTCCATCGACTCTCGATTGCGTGCGTGAGCGGAGCGTGACCTTGGCAGGATCGATGAAGAGCCCGGTTTTTACCATGCGCTTTTCATCGATCCGTAAGCTCTCACCGCCAACCTAAATGGATCGCGCTTTCATCCTACCCACGACATTGTTGTATCGTACCCTCCCTTGTATGAAAGGGCCTGACTGAGGCTATCGACTTGGTCGTCGTACTTGCCCTGCGGAAACATCAAAAGCTCTGATTCAAGCTCAGCCAGGAACGCTGCCTTCCGCGGAAACAACACCTGGCCAGCCTCGAATTTTCCTTGGTGCACAAATAAGCGGCCGCGTTTGTCACGTTCGACTGGCACCAGCCGGACCGCATAAATACGGTTTTGGCGGAGCTCTTGGGCGAGAGCGATGCCAGTTGACGCGTCTTCTATCAGGATTTGTTGAGGCTTGTACCGCTCAGCCAGAGCGATCGCCGTTGCGCGGAGGCGCGGATAATCGTAGCGGCCTCGTGTCACATCGATCAGGTAGAAGCACTTGTCGACAAGAAGCCAGGTGCTGCAGACCGAATAGTCGTTTTGGACACCGTCTTTTGCGGCCGTGTCCCAGCTTTGGATGATCTTGGTGCGATATGTGCGCTCAGGCAGTTGATCGTAATAACGCAGCCATTCGCGCCGGATCATCGCTCCGCCATCAGGCACGGGTGATTGTTGATACTGTGCGCTGAAGACGGAGGATCCCATTCCTGTGCGGAGCTTCTCCAAAGTTGAAAGAGGCTCATATGCAGGATGAAGAGCTTCGCTGGCGCAACGCAGGTAAAACTCGCCATCACCGATCGCGATCTTCTCGTCAGATTCGGCGATGGCCGGCAGGCTCAAAACCGCCCAGTCGCTGGAGTTCTCGACCAGAAAGCCGGTCAGATCATGCAGGTGCACCCGTTGCATCACCACAATGATCACGCCGGTGGCCTTATTATCCAACCGTGAGAGCAGGGTGTTCGTGAACCACTGGTTGAGTGATTTCCTCGACGTGTCGGACTGGGCATCGACCGGCTTTTGTGGATCGTCGATAATGATCATGTCGCCCCCCAGGCCCGTCAGTGTGGCATTAACCGAAGTCGAGCGGCGAAAGCCACGTTTGGACGTGAAGACATCGGAATCGGCCACGCGCTCGATCCTCATGTTCGGGAACGCTCGCTGGTACCAGTGCGATTGCGCGATCGCGCGAAAGTCAGCGGCATGCTTGGCTGACAGATCGTTGCTGTAGCTAATGCCGAAGATTTTCATGCGAGGATCATGCCCGAGCAGGAAGGCGGGCAGGATCACCGACACCGTCAGCGACTTCAAATAGCGCGGCGGCATATTGATGATGAGGCGGTTGGTCTCTCCTCGGCGTATCCGGTCAAGCTGATAAGCGATCGCTTTGATATGCCAGTTGGGCAGGTACGTTGCGCCCGGATTGAGCGTCAGAAAGCAGCGATGGAGGAAGCTTTCGAAATCAGACCGCAGAAGTGCATAAAAGACGCTTTGATCATTCATGATTTGTCTCCTGAAGGCTTTGACTGAAGCTGTTTCACGTAGGCATCAAGGACGGCCTTGTCGTCGGGACCCATTTCAAGCTCTTTGCCCGGTGTCGACTCGATCGCTGCCAGTTGGCTTAGGAAAAGTGTCGCGCTTTTGATGTCGCCCTGAAGCGATTTCTCAGCGACTCTGTGGATGACTCCTTCCTGGCAAGTGATTGTGCGGGTTTTCCCGTCCTGTCGCAGGGTGACTTTGCGATTGGCAACTTCGAGAAAAATTGTTTTTTGGCTTTTCGCTCCTTTAGGGCGCCCCTTTGGATTGCCACTTTGGCCCGGTTTGAACTGGTGTGCCTTGGGAGGCTTGCCGTAACCGACATCATTATCGCGGGACTTCGGCCGGTCCTTTCTGAGGACACGTTGGACACGTCGAGGTTGATCGTTCGAACTCATCGTGTCCTCCTCACGCGCTTGAGGGGCGTAGATCTGCCCGCCGCGACCTCGTCGAACGTCTGCCCGGTACCCTCGAGAATCGCGTCACGCCTGGTGAAGTCTTGCCAGCGCCGGATCGCGACATCGACGTAGAGCGGATCGATTTCGATGCCATAGCCGCGGCGGCCGACTTTTTCGGCGGCCAGAATGGTTGTGCCCGAACCCATAAATGGATCGAAGACAATGTCGCTACGACGCGAGCAGTCGCGCATCGCGTCGGCCACCAGCGCGACGGGTTTGACCGTTGGATGAACACTCAATTCTGCGAGGCGGCCCTTCCGAAAGGTATTGACCCCAGCATACTGCCAGACATTTGATCGCGACCGGCCGTGCTTACCGAGCTCAATATTGTTCTGATGAGGGCCTTCGCCATTCTTGAACACGAAGATGAGTTCGTGCTGCGAGCGATAGAAGCTTCCTTGCCCGGCGTTGGTTTTAATCCAGGCGATGATGTTTTTGGGTTCGCCAAACGCCTTTTCGCCCGCGGCGAGACATTCGCCGATATGTCGCCAATCCATACAGCAGAAGACGATCGCGCCTTCTGTAGAAAATTTTGCGGCTGGGACCATCCACGCTGCAAGGAAGTCAGTGAATTGCGGGCGAGACATCTCGCCTGAAGCATGAGCAAACTCGCGGTGCTTGATCTTGCCCCGTCCTTGTACGGATCCGATTCGCACGTTGTAGGGCGGGTCGGCGAACACCATGTCAGCACGATCGCGGCCCATTAGCGCGCAAATATCGGATTTGTTCCGAGCATCCCCGCACAGGAGCTTATGTCGGTCAAGGATCCATAGGTCGCCGCTGCGACTTACGGCTCGTGCTTCGACATCAGGTATGACATCGCCGGGTTCGTTCTCAGCGTCGACGAGATCGCCCATTAAACTGTCGATCTCGGCAACCTCAAAGCCCGTGATCTGCAAGTCGAGATTGCATTCGGGCAGAAGGGTTGCCAGCTCGCCTAACTCCGACGCCAACTGAGTGCGATCCCAATCGGCATTCGACGCAATTTTGTTGTCGGCAATAGCAAGTGCTCTCTTTTGTATATCGGAGAGCCCGATCTTGACGATGACCGGAACCTTTATTTGCTCCAATCTTGTGGCCGCGAGGTAGCGGCCGTGACCGGCGAGAATCGTGTTGTTTTCATCGATAACAATCGGTGCCGTCCATCCGAAGGCATCGATGCTGTCGGAGATTTGTTTGATCTGCTTTTTTGGGTGAGTGCGCGCATTGCGCGGGTTTGATTTGAGAGTGCCAATGGGCACCCACTGGACATTGAGCATACCCGTCTCCATAGGCGAGCGCGTACCTGCGACGAGTCACAGATGACCGCCAGCCAATTGCTGGTTAAAGCGATGAGATAAAGGCTCTCTATTGGAGCCCGGGTAGGCTATGGCTTCAGTCGCCTTCCGATATGCGACCTCTCAGCGTCCGACTGCACCATCTGTGCAGGAGCGAGTCACTCACCTACTTCCCAGTGCTCACTTAAGGACAAGGACGAGCTATCGCGAAAAAACTCAGGGATCAAGCCCCATTTCAAAGTTGCTCACGCATTTGCGGAGTTCGCGCGCATGGGGAAAGTTCGCGGAATAGGCGTTATGGGGCATTTCGTGCGCTTCTTTGACGCCAAAGGCGCCGTGGCAGGCGCCGGCGGACTTTGGAGCCGACGAATGGAGGCTGTGCTACCTGGCCTGTAGCTGAAAGCGCGCAACCGCACCGAGGTGGCGGTGCTCACCAAGGATTTCTTCCCGG
>JBIQLC010000008.1:0-221510 GCA_044464625.1 Afipia sp.
CCGACAGCCGCGCGCCGAGCGAGGTGTCGTAGCGCAGGAACTGGCCGAGGCGCTGCGAGTGGCGCGCCATCTCGGGGCTGTGAATCCATGCGCGCAGCGGCGGCGTCACGCGGCCCCGTTTGCCGGCAGCGCATTCGTCGAAAATCGCCTGCTGGTCGATGCTGATTTCGCCAGGCGAAAGAAAGATCGGGCGCATGGGTTTCCTCGTGTGTTTGAAACGTCGGTTAAAGCGTTTTCGAGCGAAGTGGATACCGGTTCGCGTGAAGAAAACGCGTCAAAACAAGAATCTCTGGGCGCGCGTGCGCGTGATCATAGCGCGGTTGTGATGGCATGCCATCGACGGATATTGAATTCCGCATCGCCGCCGTTACAGTCGCGAGCGAACGATGACCGCGACCGCGCGACGATACGCGCGTCGCGTGCGAGGACACTGCGCGAGGACAAATACATGGCCGATCTGGAAAAATTCCGCGCCGAGACGCGCGCATGGCTGGCGGAGAACTGCCCGCCCGAAATGCGTCAGCCGATGGTGAACGACGAAGACACCTTCTGGGGCGGGCGCAACGCCAAATTTTCATCCGACGCGCAGCGCGTCTGGTTCGAGCGCATGCGCGACAAGGGCTGGACCGTGCCGCATTGGCCAAAGGAATACGGCGGCGGCGGCCTCAGCCCCGATGAGACGAAGATTCTGCGCGAGGAAATGGCGGCGATTTCGGCGCGCCTGCCGCTGGTGTCGTTCGGCATTTCGATGCTCGGCCCGGCGCTGCTCAAATACGGCACCGACGAACAGAAGCGCGAGCATCTGCCCAAGATCACCTCGGGCCTGATCCGCTGGTGTCAGGGTTACTCGGAACCCAACGCTGGCTCCGATCTCGCCTCGCTGCAGACCCGCGCCGAAAGCGACGGCGACGATTTCATCATCAACGGCCAGAAGATCTGGACGTCGTACGCCAACTTCGCCGACTGGATTTTCTGCCTGGTGCGCACCGACGCGAGCGCGAAGAAGCATGACGGCATCAGCTTCATCCTGTTCGACATGACCTCGAACGGCGTTTCGACCAAGCCGATCCTGCTGATCTCCGGCAAGTCGCCGTTCTGCGAAACCTTCTTCGACAATGTGCGGGTGCCGAAGTCGCATGTGCTCGGCACCGTCAATCGCGGCTGGGATGTCGCGAAGTATCTGTTGCAGCATGAACGCGCGATGATCTCGGGCATGGGCGAACGCGGCGGCAATCGTCCGCTCGGGCAGGTCGCGGCGGATTCGATCGGCGCCGACGAGCAGGGCCGTCTGGAGGATCCGATGCTGCGCGGCCAGATCGCGTCGTTCGAGATCGACGAAGCGGCGCTGCGTTGCGCGGCGGAGCGCGCGGTTGATCTGGCCAAATCAGGCCAGGGCCATCCGGCCTATTCGTCGGCGCTCAAATATTACGGCACCGAGCTCAACAAGCGCCGCCATGAACTGCTGATGTCGTCCGGCGGCATCGATGCGCTGGAATGGGAAGGCCCGCGTTCGAAGGAAGGCGCCGCGCCGCGCGCCTGGCTGCGCACCAAGGCCAATTCGATCGAAGGCGGCACCAGCGAGGTGATGCTCGGCATCGTCGCCAAGCGCATCCTCGATCTGCCGGGAGCGTAGAGGAACCTCATCCTGAGGAGCAGGCGCAGCCTGCGTTTCGACGGATGAGCGGGTTTCGTCCTCATGGTTCGAGACGCGCGAAGATGCGCTCCTCACCATGAGGGTCAACTCACAAGCGATACAACGACACAGCAGATTTCAGGATCACTCACATGGCGCTCGTCCTCACTGAAGAACAATCCATGCTGCGCGATAGCGCACGCGGCCTGATCGGCGACAAGGCGCCGGTCAGTCATCTGCGCCATCTGCGCGACACCAAGGATGCCACCGGCTTTTCGCGCGAGGTGTGGTCCGCCTTTGCCGAGATGGGCCTGTCAGGCCTGATCGTGCCGGAGGAATTCGGCGGCAGCGGGCTCGGCTGCGTCGAGGCCGGCGTGGTGATGGAGGAGATCGGCCGCACGCTGATGCCGTCGCCGTTTCTGTCTACGGCTGTCTTGGCGGCGACCGCATTGTCGCGCGGCGGCAGCGCCGCGCAGAAGAAGGAATTTCTCGCCAAGATCGCTGGCGGCAAGCTGATCGCGTCGCTCGCGGTCGACGAAGGCGCCAAGCATCGCCCGTCTCATACTGCGATGCAGGCGGTGCGTTCCGGGAACGGTTTCAAATTGAATGGCGCAAAGGCGCTGGTGGTCGATGGCCATGTCTCGGATCTGCTGATCGTCGCTGCACGCTCGGCCGGCAAGCCGGGCGAGCGCGACGGGCTGACGCTGTTCCTGGTCGACCCCAAGGCTAAGGGTGTCGCCATCGAGCGTACCGCGATGGTCGATGCCCATAACGCCGCGCGCATCGAGTTCGACAACGTCGAGGTCAACGCCGACAGCGTGCTCGGCGAGGTCGATCAAGGCGGCGCGCTGCTCGATGGCATTCTCAATGTCGGCCGTGCCGCGGTGGCCTCCGAAATGCTGGGTGCCGGCGAGGAAGCGTTTGCGCGCACTGTCGCCTATTTGAAAGAGCGCAAGCAGTTCGGCAAGCTGATCGGCGAATTCCAGGCGCTGCAGCATCGCGCCGCGCATCTTTATTGCGAACTCGAAGTCACCCGCGCGGCGGTAATGAAGGCGCAGCAACTGCTCGACGGCGATTTCGAACATGCCGGGCCTGCGGTCGCGGTCGCCAAGGCCAAGGCGGGCTCGACCACGACGCTGGCGGTGCAGGAAGCGGTGCAGATGCACGGCGGTATGGGCATGACCGATCAGTTCGACATCGGCTTTTTCATGAAGCGCGCGCGGGTGTGCCAGGAACTGTTCGGCGACACCAATTTCCACGCCGATCAACTGGCGCGCTGGAAGAATTATTGAGGGCCTTTTCCCTCCCCCTTGTGGGGAGGGTCGGCGAGCGCAGCGAAGCCGGGGTGGGGGTGCCTCGCGCTGAATGCTCGCCTCAGTAATTCCCCCACCCGACGCATCGATCGCTGCGCTCTCGATGCGCCACCCTCCCCACAAGGGGGAGGGATGAGCACTATACAAACTGATTGCTCGGAGCTGTCATTGCGATTGCCGGGGCACGCTCACTCCACACTCATTGTGGTCACCGGGCGTAGCCGTTCGAGGAATGGCGTCGCTTCCGTCCGCCTATGACCCGGCAATCCCGATAAGGCGGGCGCGGTGCGTCCCTAAGCGAGATGGCCGGGACAAGCCCGGCCATGACGATCTGTGATGCAGGTCGCTCAGAGTGCCCCTCATCCTGAGGAGCGCGCATCTTGCGCGCGTTTCGAAGGATGAGGCCGCGAGCGCCTTGGCCCCATGGTTCGAGACGGCGCTAAAGCGCCTCCTCACCATGAGGGACTCATACCTTCGGCGAAACAATCCTACCTGATCGGCGGGGCGTACTGGATGCCGCCTTCGCTCCACAGGTGGTTGAGGCCGCGTGGAATCTTCAGCGGCGAGTTGGCGCCGACGTTGCGGTCGTAGACTTCGCCGTAGTTGCCGACATGGCGGATGATGCGCGCGGCCCAGTCGCGGGTCAGGCCGAGTTCTTCGCCATAGGCGCCCTCGGTGCCGACAAGGCGCATCACGTCCGGCTTCTTAGACTTCATCGCTTCGTCGATGTTCTTCGAGGTCACGCCAAGCTCTTCGGCGTTGAGCATCGCATACACGGTCCACTTGACGATCAGCAGCCAGTCGTCGTCGCGCTGGCGCACCACGGGCGCGAGCGGCTCCTTGGAGATCACGTCGGGCAGGATGATGTGGTCGGCGGGCTGGCCGAGCTTGAGCCGCAGTGCATAAAGCTGCGAGATATCGGCGGTCAGGGTGTCGCACTGGCCGCCTTCATAGGCCTTCAGCACCTCGTTGAGGCTGCCGAACTTCACTTCCTCGAACTTGATGTTGTTGGCGCGGAAATAATCGGCGAGGTTGAGCTGGGTGGTGGTGTTGGTCTGCACGCAGACCTTGCTGCCGCTCAGCGCCAGTGCCGATTCGATGTTGCGCGAGCGCGGCAGCATGAAGCCCTGGCCGTCGTAATAGGAGACCGCCGCGAAATTCAGCCCGAAATCGGTCTCGCGCGACATGCTCCAGGTCGAGTTGCGCGACAGGATATCGATCTTGCGGCTTTGCAGCTCCTTGAAGCGCTCGCTGGCGTCGAGCGGCACGAAGGTCACCTTGTTGGGATCGTCGAAGATCGCGGACGCCACCGCGCGGCAGATGTCGACATCGAAGCCGCTCCACTTGCCCTGCGCGTCGGGATTCGAGAAGCCGGGCAGGCCGGTGTTGACGCCGCACAGCACGGCGTCGCGCCGCAGGGTCCGCTTCAGCGTCCGTGTGTCGTAGCGCTCATAGGTGATGGCGATCGCCGCGACGATCAGGGCGAGGATCGTGCCGAGCAGCAGGCCCGACCGGAAGGTGCGTGGAATACGTTTGAACATGATGGTCTCGCTCTGGGATGTGTGATGCGGAGCGGGAAGGGGAACGTCGACGTGAAATCAGATTTGCGGCTTCTGCCGCACGATCACCTTGGTGCCGACCGGGATGCGATTGTAGAGGTCGGTGACATCGGCATTGACCAGCCGGAAGCAGCCCGACGACACGGCGCTGCCGATAGTCTGCGGCTGGTTGGTGCCGTGAATGCGGTAGACCGTGGTGCCGAGATAGAGCGCGGCCGCACCCATCGGATTGCCGGGGCCGCCCGCCATGAAGCGCGGCAGATAAGGCTGGCGCGCGATCATTTCCGGCGGCGGCGTCCAGTCCGGCCATTCGGCCTTGCGAGTGATTTTCAGTAGCCCCTGCCACTGAAAGCCCTCGCGACCTACCCCGATGCCGTAGCGCAGCGCGCGGCCGCCGCCCTGCACGACATAGAGATAGCGCTCCTGGGTGGCGATGATGATGGTGCCGGGCGCCTCGGTGGTGCGGAAATAGACCACGGTGCGCTGGAATTCCGGCGGCAGCTGTTCTTCGGCCTCGGTCGGCACATAGCCGGGCTGGTCGCCGAGCTGGGTGTTGTCGCGCTGCGCGAAGGCCGTGGGCGATGACATCGCCACGCTCGCCAGCACAGCCAGCAGACCAAGAAGCCGAAATTGCGCCATATGAAACCCCCTGCGGACTATGTCCGGTATCAAACATGACCTGCCGCAGGCTGGCAAGTCACGGTGACGGGCAGGGGCCATGCTTCACTTGTCGTATCCGAGAGGCATGGCGTGCCTTTTCCTGCGTGCGGGACGGACGAACAAGGAGTGGGACAGGTGAACAATGAAACGTTGCGTTATCCCGCCGCCTGTGTGGGCCGTGAGAGGAAGTGAGCAACATTCGATCAATGCGGCGCGATCCACAGCCGCAGGATGAACGACACCAGCCCGACCGCGCCGACGCCGAGCGCCCACAGCGCGACGAACCAGAGAAGCCGCCTGCCCAGCGGCGATTGTGGCGCGCGCGGCGGCATTAGTGAGTGCCCATCAGTGATAGCCAGTGTCGGGATTGACCTTGCCGCGAAACACCCAATAGGCCCATGCGGTGTAGACCAGAATGATCGGGACCAGCACGGCGACGCCGACGATCATGAAATGAAGGCTCTTCTCCGGCGCCGCGGCCTGCCAGATGGTGACGCTCTTGGGCACGATATGCGGCCACATGCTGACGCCGAGTCCGGCATAGGACAGCAGGAACAATCCCAGCGACAGGAAGAACGGCTGATAGTCGAGCTTGTTGGCGATGGCGCGGAGCAGCAGCAGCGTCACCGCGGCGACCGCGATCGGGATCGGCGCGGTGAACAGGATGTTCGGCCATTCGAACCAGCGCCGCCAGTATTCGTTCTCGAGGAACGGCGTCGCGGCGCTGACCGCGACGATGGCGCCGAGCGTCGCGATCAGGAGCCACAGGCTCATGCGGTAGGCCTGATCACGCAAGGTTCCGGTGGTTTTCATCACCAGCCATGTGGCGCCGAGCAGGCCATAGCCCGCGACCAGCGCGAGGCCGGTGAGGATGCTGAACGGCGTCAGCCAGTCCCACCAGCCGCCGGCATAATGACGGCCCTCGACCGGCACGCCCTGCAAAATCGCGCCGAGCGCGATGCCCTGCGCCAGTGTCGCCACCAGCGAGCCGCCGGCGAAGGCGATGTCCCAGTAATTGCGTTCGCGATGCGCGCGCCAGCGGAATTCAAAGGCGACGCCGCGAAACACGAGGCCGATCAGCATGGCGATGATCGGCACATAGAGCGCCGGCATCAGGATCGCATAGGCCAGCGGAAACGCCGCGAACAGGCCGCCGCCGCCGAGCACCAGCCAGGTCTCGTTGCCGTCCCACACCGGCGCGACCGAATTCATCATCACGTCGCGGTCGCGCTTGTCGGGAAACAGCGGAAACAGCATCCCGAGCCCGAGATCGAAGCCGTCCATCACCACATACATGAACACCGCGAAGGCGATGATAAAGGCCCAGATCACGGCGATGTCGAACAGGCTTTCCATGTGTCACCCGTGGCCATGTCCGTGCGCCGGTGCGCCGGCGGCGGGTGTGATGCCGGAAGCGCGCGCCGGCATCTCGCTGCTCGGGCCTTCCTCGCCCTGATGCGGCGGATGCACCATCAGATGCAGGATGTAGTACACGCCCATGCCGAACACGATGAAATAGACCACGATGAAGGCGAGCAGCGATGTCGCGACCGCGGGCGCGTCGAGCGGCGAGGCGGAATCGATGGTGCGCAGCATGCCGTAGACCGTCCACGGCTGGCGTCCGGCTTCGGTGGTGATCCAGCCCGCCAGCACGGCGATGAAGCCCGCCGGTCCCATCGCCAGCGCGAAGCGATGCAGCCACGGCCAGTGATAGAGCTTGCCGCGCCAGCGCGCGAACAGGCTGAGCACGCCGATGCCCAGCATCAGGAAACCAAGGCCGACCATGACGCGGAACGACCAGAACACCAGCGGCACGTTGGGCCAGTCGGTGCGCTTGATGGTGTCGAGGCCGGCGAGCGGCGCATCCAGCGAGTGCTTGAGGATCAGTGATGAGGCTTTCGGAATCTCGATGGAATATTTCACCGTCGCGGCGTTCTGATCGGGCCAGCCGAACAGGATCAGCGGCGCGCCGTCGGGATGACTCTGGAAGTGGCCTTCCATCGCCATCACTTTAGCGGGCTGATGTTCGAGGGTGTTGAGGCCGTGCTGGTCGCCGGCGAAAATCTGGATCGGCGCCACCAGCGCCGCCATCCACATCGCCATCGAGAACATCACGCGCGGTCCCTCGGCGCGCGAATCGCGCAGCAGATGCCATGCGCCGACCGCGCCGACCACGAATGCAGTGGTGAGATAGGCGGCGAGAACCATGTGCACGAGGCGATAGGGGAACGACGGATTGAAGATCACCGCCCACCAGTCGGCGGGAACGAACTGTCCGACGGAATTCACCGCGTGGCCGGCCGGCGTCTGCATCCACGAATTCGCCGACAGGATCCAGAACGCCGAGAACAGCGTGCCGACCGCCACCATCAGTGTGGCGAGGAAATGCAGACGTGGTCCGACGCGGTTGAGGCCGAACAGCATGACGCCGAGGAAGCCGGCTTCGAGGAAGAATGCGGTCAGCACCTCGTAAGCCATCAATGGCCCGATCACCGGCCCGGTCTTGTCGGAGAACACCGACCAGTTGGTGCCGAACTGATAGGACATCACGATGCCCGACACGACGCCCATGCCGAACGCGACGGCGAAAATCTTCAGCCAGTAATTGAACAGGTTGATGAAGACCTCGCGCCCGGTCCACAGCCACAGCGCTTCGAGAACGGCGAGATAGCTCGCGAGGCCGATGGAGAAAGCGGGGAAGATAATGTGGAACGACATCGTGAACGCGAATTGCGCACGGGCCAGGTCAATGGCGCTGAAACCGTCGAACATCGCGAGAGTCTCCGATGTGTCGTTCGCTGATCGATATAACACGGCACTCGCGGCATTCAAGTACCGCGAGTGTATCGAATGTCAGCCATCCTATGAGTGTATTCTTTGTGCTGAGACAAACAATCAGAAGTTCAACGATGGTGTGATCGATCGCGTCATCAGCACGGTGATGATGACGGTGTCATCGTCTTAACTATTCCTGTCGACGAAAGATGTTCACCTCTCCCCGCAAGCGGGGAGAGGGAAGGTTTATCACTCGATGAATGCGTAGATGCACGTCCCCAGCGCTTGATCCTTCTTTCGTCATGGCCGGGCGAAGCCCCGGCCATCCACGTCTTTATCGTGCCTATCATTGGCCAAGACGTGGATGCCCGCGACGAGCGCGGGCATGACAGTGCGTGGAGTGACCTCTCCTCACCGCAGATGGAAGCTGAACGGCACCGGGAAGGTCATCGCCGCCTGCGTAATCTCGGGCGGGAATGACGGCAGCGGCTGGGCGCGGCGGATCGCGGCCACCGCTTCCTGATCGAGCGCGGGATGGCCCGAGGAGCGCGTCAGCCGTACGCTGGTGACGCTGCCGTTGCGGGTGACAGTGAACGTCACCATCGCGGTGCCTTCCTCATGTGCGGCGCGCGCCGAACTTGGATACTGCTTGTAGCGCTGCAGATGCGCCGCCAGCCGCTGCCGGTAGGACGGCATCGCATGCGCGGCCGCGGCAGCGCCCGCACGCGCCTCGCGCGCCTGATCCGCACGCGTGTTGGCCTTCGGCGCGGCGGTGGTGCGCGGCGCCGGCTTCTCGGACGGCTTCTTCGGCTTTTTCTTTTCGACCGGCTTCGGCTTCTCTTCCTTCTTTTCCTCGACCGGCTTTGGTTTCTCTTCCGGCGGCGCGACGACCTCAGGCTTTTCCTGCACCGGCGTCGGCGCGATCTGTTCTTCGATCGGCTTCGGCTGTTCGGGCTCGGGCTCCGGCGCTTCGGCTTCCTGCATCTCCGGTCCCGGCGCGACGTCGAGCTCCTGCACCTGCGGCGCGGCCGAAGCCGGCGCGAGGTCGATCGAGATCGCCTCCAGCGGCGCGCCCGGCGGCGGGCTATCGGGATAGGTGTAGACGGCGGCGGCGATCACGGCGGCATGCAGGCCGACGACCAGCGCTGCGGCGAGGCCCCAGCGCGTGATCTCGGTCTTGTTGAATCCGTCGCGAAGCGCCAGTGCGCTCATTTCGGTGCACCTGCGGGAGTCGCGGCCTGTGCCGGAGGCGCTTCAAGCCCGACCAGCGCGATCTTGAGATAACCGGCGTTGCGCAAGAGGTTCATCACGTCCATCAGGTCGCCATAGGGCACGACCTTGTCGGCGCGAACGAAAATGCGTTCGTCCTTCTTGCCCTGGGTCACAACGTCGAGGCGGCCCGCGAAGTCATTGCGCGGCACGATCTCCTCGCCGATGCCGATCGACAGATCCGGCTTCACGGTGACGAAGATCGGCTTGTCGGGGCGCGGCGCCTGCTGCGCGCTCGAGGCCGGCAGATCGACGCCGAGATCGACGGTGGCGAGCGGCGCCGCCACCATGAAGATGATCAGCAGCACCAGGATCACGTCGATGAACGGCGTGACGTTGATTTCATGCGCCTCGACCAGATCGTCGTCGGCGCCGGCAATGTTGCCGCCGAGTTTCGCGCCCATGACGTTACTCCGCGGCGCGCGAGACGCTGCGCAGCGAGCGCCGGCTCTGTTCGCGGCTGATCAGCAGCATGACCTGCGCCGAGGCATCGCCGAGCAGGCCGCGATAGCCGGCAACCATGCGCGCCAGATGATTGTAGACGACGACGGCAGGGATCGCCGCGACGAGGCCCATCGCGGTCGCGAGCAATGCTTCCGCGATGCCCGGCGCGACCACCGCGAGGTTGGTGGTGTGCGACTGGGAGATGCCGATGAACGAATTCATGATGCCCCACACCGTGCCGAACAGGCCGACGAACGGAGCGGTGGCGCCGATGGTGGCGAGCACGCCGGTGCCGCGCGCGATGCGCCGCGCTGCTGCCGCCTGGATGCGGTCGAGCCGCAGCGTCACGCGATCGGTGAAGCTGCCGTCGAACATGTCGGAGATTTCCGCCTCGCGCGCCGCGGCCTGAACCAGCCGCGCCACCGCGTCCTTGCCCTTGCCGGCATCATGGATCGCCTGGGCGAGCGAGGGATCGTGCTCGAGCACGCGCAGCCGCTTCTTCACCTTGCTGGTTTCGCTGCGCAGCTCGAGCATCTTCGCGACGCAGATCGTCCACGTCACCAGCGAGGCGAAGGCAAGGCCGATCATCACGATCTTCACGACGATATCGGCATTCATGAACATGCCCCACGGCGACAGGTCGTGCGGCAGCAGGCTGTTCGGCGGCGGAAGCTGCGCGGGCGTCGCTGACGGAGCGGCAGGTGCACTCGGCGTCGCAGTCGCAGGCGTAGCGGCCGTTGCGGTGCTTGGAGTTGTCGTGGGCGCAGTCGCGTTCGGCGCGGCGAATGGTGTCGCGGCCGGTGGTGTCGTCGGAGCAGGAGTGGCCGCGCCTGGCGTTGCGGCCGAGGTCGCCGGAGCAGGTGTCGTTGCAGCAGGCGTGTTCGGCGCCATCTGCGCCAGCGCCGGGGCGCTCCACAGCGCGATGCCGGTGATGGCCGCCACTATGCGCGCGCGGCTGCGCAGGGCCGGGAAGATGGTGCGCTTGTGTGCTGCTGTGGTCATGGCGTTGATCCGATCAGACTATTCTGCGGGAGTGGTTTCGCCGGCGAGCGGCGGCGTCGAAAGAGTGTTGCGTTTCGCGGCGCCGGCGTGCACCAGCGCACGCTGCCGCCGCTGGCGCAGCCAGAGAATGATGCCGGTGACGCCGAGGATCGCGGGCATCACGCCGGAGAGGAACACGATGAAGCGCCAGACCTCGCCGGCATGGCTGCCTTCATGCAGCCAGCGGATCCAGTAACCGATGCGATCGCCCTTGAGCGGCTCGATCACCGACACCGCGCCGGTCTTGTCGTTGACGCTGAGCGTCACCGGCTGGCTGTTGCCGGCTTCACGCATTTGCACGCGCCAGCCGTTCGATTGCTTGGTCGGATACATGATCGCCGCGACGTCGGCGTTGGGCCGCGCCTTGGCGATGGCGTAGATCTCGGTGGCGCTGCGCTCCGGCGTCACCGGCGTGCGGCCGCGCTGCTGCGGCGTGACTTCGGCGACGGAGGACAGCAGCGCGCGGCCCTGCTGCGGCCACGCCAGATACATGCCGGTGAGCGACAGGAAGGCGAGCGGGAAGCAGATCCAGAACCCTGTCATGTGATGCAGGTTCGACGAGGTCGAAGGCTTGCGGCGCCATGCGAACGCGCGTGCCCACTGATTGTGCCGCGGCCACCACAGATAAAGTCCGGTCAGCGACAGCACCAGCATCGCCGCGCCGGTCCAGCCGACGATACTGCGGCCGTAATTCGGAATGGTCAGGTTTTCATGGAAGATGTGCATGAAGCCGAAGAACGACTCGCGGAAGTTCACCACCTTGATGACATGCGCGTCGTTGCGATCGACCAGCACGGTGAGGAACGCCGGGCGCTCGCCGCGCGCGGCCTGGCCGCGCACCGATACGCTGACCGGTACGCGGGTATCCTCAGGGAAGCGGATCGCGGTGGGCTGGAACTTGTCGCCTGCGGCTTTGGTCGCATTGGCAAGGGCAGCGGCGATGTCGAGCTCGGCCGAGGTCGCTACAGCGCCGCTCGGCGTGTTCATCATGTCGCCGATGTCGTCATGATAGACGAGGATCGCACCCGACAGCGCGACCGGAACCAGCAGCACGAACATGCCGATACCGAGCCAGAGATGAATATTGCGCCACAGGCGCGCCGCCCATCCACGACGAAACAACATTGATGCCTGCGGTGATGAAGGGCTTGCTGTCATTCTTTTGAGTTTGATTGTTAGATTGGTTCTAAGTTTTCGACTTTGGAGCGATTCTAAATCGCGCTGCCATGCAGCCTGTTGTTGCGGTTCTTCTAGTCGCACTCGCCATAGCGTCGCAATTCGGAATCGGCCAAATGGCGCAACATTGAAGAGGTTCTAAGTTCAGCCTCTTGCCTCGACCTTACCGATTTTTCACAACGGCGCCGCGAATTCGCCACGCAGATGAATGCGTGCGCGGAGTTATGAATCCGAATTCAAAGGGGCGAGATGATGCGGCGGGGCAAGGTTTCCAGAAAGAACAAGAACACCAAGCACAGGACTCTGGCGCCCGAGAAACAGCCTTCCGCTCAACCGGCTTCCTTCGTCCGCTCGTCCATCCGCAAGCCCGGCCCGGCGATGCTCAGCCTGGCCTCGGTGATGCTGGCGACCAGCGCGATGGCGCAGGACGGCGGCGCGCTGCCGACCATCGACGTGCAGGACACTGCAGGCGGCGGTTACCAGACCACCAATTCGCAGCTTACGCGCATTCCGACGCCGCTGCGCGATACGCCGCAGACGGTGAATGTCGTGCCGAAGCAGCTGATGGAAGATCAGCAGGTGACCTCGGTGCAGGAGGCGCTGCGCAACGTGCCCGGCATCACCTTTACCGCCGGCGAAGGTGGCGTTCAGGGCGATCAGATCAACATTCGCGGCTACACGGCGCGCAACGACATCTATCGTGACGGCATCCGTGATCCGGGCTGGTACACGCGCGATGCGTTCAGCTTCGATCGCGTCGAGGTCTACAAAGGGCCGTCATCGTTCGTGTTCGGCCGCGGCTCGACCGGCGGCGCCATCAATATCGTTTCCAAGCTGCCGCAATTCCGCGACTTCACCACGGTCGAAGCCTCGGGCACGTCGGCTGCTGGCGCCCGCGGCACGGTGGATCTGAACAGAGCCTATGGTGATTTCGCCGTCCGTCTGTCGGCGCTGGCCTACAAGACCGATATCGCGGGCCGCGACTATGTGGGTATCGAGCGTTACGGCTTCGCGCCGTCGATCACCTACAAGTTCAACGAGCAGACCAAGAATACGCTCAGCTACATCTACCAGAAGGACGACAACATCGCTGATCGCGGCATGGTTATGCTGCCCGGATCGTATTTCGGAACCAGCTATCGTCAGCCGGCTCCTGTGCCGCGCAATACCTACTTCGGTGTCATGACGCCTGGTCAGAACGATGTCGAACAGACCGAGGCTCACAACCTCATCAACAAGTTCGAGCATGAATTCCAGCCTGGCCTGAAATTCACCAACACCACCGGCTTCTCCTACGTCGATCGCTTCAACCGGACGCGGCCGGTGCAGATCAGTGGTCTCAACACAGGCAACTCCAACCTCTGGGATTCTCCGGTTGGCGGTGCACGCTACAATACGCCGGGCAACCCTCTGCTGCCGGGCACGCCGCTCAGCAATATCTGGGTCGCGAACACCAACCACTTCCAGAATCAGACCACCAATCAGTTGATCAGCAACGTCAGCGACCTGAACGCCAAGTTCAACACCGGCATTCTTGAGCACAACGTGCTGACGGGCCTCGAAATCAGCCGCGAAGATCGCGAGCAGCTTCGCACAAACATTGTCGATGCTTATCGGATCAATATCGCTAACCCCAATCCGTACGTTTCCGGAAATCTGGCGGCAACGAGTTCGCTGGTGAATTCGTCGTCGAATACAGTCGGCGTCTACATTCAGGACCAGATCAAGATCACCAAGTGGTTCGAGCTTCTCGCCGGTGTTCGTTTCGACAACTATTCGGCCAGCGCCAGAACCGCCACGATTACGCGCGCGACGGGCGCGGAGAGCGGCATCGTCGATATCAGCGCCAACAACAACTTCGTGACCTATCGCGTCGGCGCCGTGTTCCATCCGACCGAGAATTCGAGCGTGTATTACATGCACGGCACCTCGGCCAATCCGCCGGCAGAGTTCACGACCATCACCAACGGCCAGCAGTCGCTGGATCCGGTGATGTCGGAGACCGACGAAGTCGGCGTGAAGGTCGATGTTCTTCAGAACCGCCTGAGCCTCAACGCCGCGCTCTTCAGCACCAAGAAGAAAAACGATTATGAGAATCTGGGCACGTCGGCTGCACCGAACTATGTCGCTATTGGCGACTCGCAGGTCGAGGGTTTCGAAATCGGAGCACAGGGCAAGCTCACCGATCAGTGGGCCATCTACGGCGGCTATACCTATCTGAAATCGAAGCTGACGAATTCGCTCAACGCGGCGAATATCGGCCACCAGCTTGCCAACACGCCGGAGAATTCGTTCTCGATCTGGTCGACCTATGATCTCACTCCGCAATGGACGATCGGCGGCGGCGCTGTGTTTGTCGACTCGCGCTGGACCAGCGTGACGAACGATGGCCGCGTTCCGAGCTATTGGCGTTTCGATGCCATGGCGGCCTACAAGGTCACCAGGGACTTCACCGTCCAGGTCAACGTCTACAATCTGGCGAACGAGTACTATTACGACACGTTGGCCGGTGCTGGTTACGCCATACCCGGCCAGGGGCGCTACGTGAGCGTCTCGGCCCGCGCCACGTTCTGAGGTTCAAGCCGTCAAGTACGACAAGTAACCTTCTTTGCCCGATCGGGGTTTTGGCGGTCCGCAACGTCTGATACCACAGCGTTGCGGACCGCAATCGTTTTGGAGACACCGCCATGATGCTGCACATCCCTAACGTGCTCACCCCCGAGCAGGTCGCGCGCTGCAAGGATGTGATGATGAAAGCGGCGTGGGTGGACGGCAACGTCACCGCCGGGCATCAGGCCGGCAAGGTCAAGAACAACCTGCAATTGCCCGAGGAATCCGCCGAAGCGCGCGAACTCGGCGACATGGTGCGCAGCGCGGTGATGCGCCATCCGATGTTCATGTCGGCGGTGCTGCCGCTGCAGCTCTATCCGCCGATGTTCAATCGCTACGACGCCGGCATGACCTTCGGCGCGCATATCGACAATTCGATCCGCACCCACCCGGTGCAGCCGGTGCGCATCCGCACCGACGTATCGTCGACGCTCTTCATCTCCGCGCCGGAGGATTACGATGGCGGCGAGCTGGTGGTCGAGGACACGTATGGCAGCCACGCGGTCAAGCTGCCGGCCGGCGATCTCGTGATCTATCCGGCGACCAGCCTGCATCATGTGACGCCGATCACCCGCGGCTCGCGCATTGCCTCGTTCTTCTGGACCCAGAGCATGATCCGCGACGTCAGCCATCGCACCATGCTGTTCGATCTCGACATGGCGATCATCCAGTTGACCCAGGATGTGCCCAATCATGCCTCGTTGCCGGCGCTGACCGGGCACTATCACAACCTCCTGCGCCAGTGGGCAGAGGTGTAGGCGTTCGCCTCACGAGAAGTGCTTGTGCTTTCGCCTTTGGGGAGGATTCATCTTGCCCGATGTTCCAACATACTCGATGTCATCGCCGGGCTTGTCCCGGCGATCTCGATCAGGCGGACATGGTGCATCCCTAAGCGGGATGGCCGGAATAAATCCGGCCATGACATCGAGAGCGGTGCGGCACCCCTCATCCTGAGGAGCGATCCGTAGGATCGCGTCTCGAAGGATGAGGTCATTCGCTCCGCCTCATGGTTCGAGACGCCGCCATAGCAGGCGTAGCCTGCGTAAACTTGGCTACGAAGCGGCTCCTCACCATGAGGGTCGTGCACCGGCGGAGCTAACGGTTCCGACAATCGACTGACATCCCAGCGGATTTTCTCCTGCCGACCCACCCGTCGCGTTGTCATTGACTCACATCAAAACTCATGCATTATAATTCCTCTTGGCAAAGGCGCTGTGCACTCGACTGCATTATTTTTCAAGGCCGGCCGGAGGGGGAAGCGTGCTCGATCAGGTGTCGTCCCTGTTTGCGTTGCCGAGCGTGTCCGCCGAGCGGCGGCCGGACGGCGCGATCATTTTGAAATCCCGCGTCGCGCTGAGAGCGGCGGATCGCTGCGTCGGCGACTGGCTGGAAAAATGGGCGCGTGAGGCGCCCGACGTCATCTTCCTTGCCGAGCGTGCCAGCGTGGAAGCGCCGTGGACCACGGTGACATACGGCGAGGCGCTGCGCAAAGTGCGCGGCGCGGCGGCATGGATTCTCGCACAAGGTCTCAGTGCGCAGCGCCCGCTCGCCATTCTTTCCGACAACAGCATCGATCATGCGCTGTTCACGCTGGCGGCGATGCATGTCGGCGTGCCGGCGGCGGCGATCTCGCCGGCCTATTCGCTGATGTCGAAGGATTTCGACAAGCTGAAAAGCATGGTCGCGCTGATCAAGCCCGGCGCGATCTATGTCGTCAGCACCAGACAGTTCGCGTCCGCTCTCGCGGCCATCGCGCCGCTGCATGATGCGGTGATCGTCACCGGCGAAGCCGCCAGCTCCGATGCACTGCCGTTCCGCGTGGTGGCGGCGGCGTTGCCGGGCGAGGCGGTGGATGCGGCGTTCGCGGCGATCACGCCGGACACCATCGCGAAATTCCTGTTCACCTCGGGTTCGACCGGCACGCCGAAGGCGGTGATCAACACCCACAGGATGCTGACGTCGAGCCAGGCGGCGAAGGCGCAGGTGTGGCCGTTCCTCGAGCGCGAGAAGCCAGTGATCCTCGACTGGCTGCCGTGGAGCCACACCTTCGGCGCCAACCACAATTTCAATCTGGTGCTGCGCAACGGCGGCACGCTCTATATCGACGGCGGCAAGCCGGCGCCCGGCCTGTTCGCCACTTCGCTCGCCAATCTGCGCAGCGTGATCCCGTCGATCTATTTCAACGTGCCACGCGGCTTCGACATGCTGATCGCGGCGCTGCGCGAAGATGCCGCTCTGCGCCAGCGCTTTTTCACCGATGTGAAAGTGGTGTTCTACGCCGGCGCGGCGCTGCCGCAGAATTTGTGGGACGCGCTGGAAAAGCTCTCGATCGAGACAGTGGGCCGCGCGATTCCGATGGTGTCGGCCTGGGGCTCGACCGAAACCGCGCCGCTCGCCACCGATTGCCATTTCCAGGCGCAGCGTTCCGGCAATATCGGCGTGCCGGTGCCGGGCACCGAACTGAAGCTGGTGCCCAACGGAGACAAGCTCGAAGTGCGGGTGCGCGGGCCGAACGTCACGCTGGGCTACTGGAAGGCGCCGGAGCAGACCGCGCAGGCGTTCGATGCCGACGGCTTTTATCTGATCGGCGATGCGATGGCATTCGCCGATCCCGCGCGCCCCGAACTCGGCCTGTTCTTCGACGGCCGCGTCAGCGAGGATTTCAAGCTCACCTCGGGCACCTGGGTCAGCGTCGGCACCCTGCGCGTCGCCGGCATCGCCGCGCTGGCGCCGTTGGCGCAGGATATTGTTGTGACGGGTCACAACGCCGATGAGGTGCGTTTCCTGGTGTTTCCCAATATCGCCGCCTGCCGCGCGCTGGCGAAGCTGCCGGACGATGCCGGCCTCGCCGATGTCCTCAATCACGAGGCGATCCGCGCGGCGGTGACGCGCGGGCTTGCCCAACTTAAAGAAAACAGCGGTGGCGCGTCGTCGGCCCACGCCACACGGGCGCTGCTGATGATCGAACCACCCTCGGTCGACGGCGGCGAGATCACCGACAAGGGCTACATCAACCAGCGCGCGGTTTTGTCGCGCCGCGCCGGCGAAGTGGCACGGCTCGATGCGGACGCGCCGCGCGACTGGATCGGCTGCCCACTGTGAGCGCCGCGCGCCTTAAGTCGAAGCTGCAGCGGCGTTTTCCGGCTCTATTCGCCTTGCAAACGCAAAGCCCCGCGAATTATGGTGCGCGGGAATTCAGGCGCCGGACGACACTCGGTTCTGACGTCGCCAGCCACACCACAACGATATAAACGACACAACATTTTCAGGAGAGGGACACGCCGATGCGCAATCACGACAAGATACTGAAAGTCACCCGCCGATCGCTGCTGACCGGCGCCGCCGGTGCGGCGACCCTGGCGGTGGTGCCGCAGTTGCGCGCCCCCGCGATCGCGCAAAAGGCGCCGCTCAAGGTCGGCCTGATGCTGCCCTACACCGGCACGTACGCCAAGCTCGGCAAATATATCGACGACGGCTTCCGCCTCTATGTCGAGCAGAAGGGCGGCAAGCTCGGCGGCCGCGAGATCACGTTCGTGCAGGTCGATGATGAATCCAAGCCGGAAGCCGCCACCGACAACATGAACCGTCTGGTCGGCCGCGAGAAGGCGGACGTCGTGGTCGGCACCGTGCACTCCGGCGTCGCCATGGCGATGGTCAAGGTCGCGCGCGACACCAAGACGCTGATGATCATTCCCAACGCCGGCGCCAACGACGCCACCGGCCCGCTATGCGCACCGAACATCTTCCGCACGTCGTTCTCGAACTGGCAGACCACCTATCCGATGGGCAAGGTGATGTTCGACGCCGGGCTGAAGAAGGTCGCGACCATCACCTGGCGCTACACCGCCGGCGCGGAAATGGTCAGCGCCTTCGCAGAGAACTACAAGAAGCTCGGCGGCACCGTGGTCGAGGATCTGACGCTGCCGTTCCCCGAGGTCGAATTCCAGGCGTTGATCACCCGCATCGCGACGCTGAAGCCAGATGCGGTGTTCTCGTTCTTCGCCGGCGGCGGCGCGGTGAAGTTCGTCAAGGACTATGCGGCGTCGGGCCTCAACAAGAGCATTCCGCTTTACGGCGCGGGCTTCCTCACCGACGGTACCATTCCGGCGCAGGGCGAGGCCGCCAACGGCATCAAGACCACGCTGCATTACGCCGACAATCTCGACAATCCGGCCAACGTCGCCTTCCTCAAGGCGTTCCACGCCAAGACCGGCAACACCGGCGACATCTACGCCGTGCAGGGCTATGACGCCGGTGCGCTGCTCGACATCGGCCTCAGTGCCGTCGGCGGCGATGCTGCTGCGCGCGACAAGATGATCGCGGCGATGGGCGCGGCGAAGATTGACAGCCCGCGCGGGCCGCTGAGCTTCAACAAGGCGCATAACCCGATCCAGAACATCTATCTCCGCGAGGTCCGCAACGGCCGCAACGAGATGATCTCGATCGCGCAGGCCAACGTCGACGATCCGGCGCGCGGCTGCCGGATTTCGTGAGCGGATACGGCATCCGATGATTGAATGTCGTCATGGCCGGGCTTGTCCCGGCCATCCACGACTTGCCGAGCGCGCTTGAAAGGAAGACGTGGATGCCCGGCACAAGGCTGGGCATGACATCTCTCGATTCAACTGACTCCGTTTTTCTCACCACAGGCTTTGTAGATGGACCTCATCACCTTCGGCGTTCAGGTTCTGAATGCGGTCCAGTACGGCATGGTCCTGTTTCTGGTCGCCAGCGGCCTGACGCTGGTGTTCGGCATTCTCGGCGTCATCAATCTCGCCCACGGCGCGTTCTATATGCTCGGCGCCTATCTCGCGTACTGGATCGCCGCCTACACCGGCAGCTTCTGGATCGCGATGGTTGCCGGCGTCATCATCGCCTTCGTCATCGGGCTTGCGCTCGAGAACGTGTTCATCCGCCGGCTTTATGGCCGCGATCATCTGGCGCAGGTGCTGCTGTCATTCGGCCTGATCCTGGTGATCGACGAGGTGCGCCAGATCCTGTTCGGCAAGGACGTTCACTCGGTCGCGGCGCCGGCTTTTCTCGACGGCTCGATCCAGCTCACCGAGAATCTGTCCTATTCGGTCTATCGCCTCGCCATCTGCGTGTTCTGTCTCGCGGTCGCGGCGGTGATCTTCTACGTGATCCAGCGCACCAAGATCGGCATGATCGTGCGCGCCGGCGCGGAGAACCGCGAGATGACCCGCGCGCTTGGCATCAAGTTCGACGTCGTCAACCGTTACGTGTTCGCGGTCGGCATCGCGCTCGCAGCGCTCGGCGGCATCGTGGTGTCGCCGGTGTCCACGGTGTTTCCCGGCATGGGCGACGGCATGCTGATCCTGTCGTTCGTCGTCGTGGTGCTCGGCGGCATCGGCTCGGTGGCTGGGGCTGCGATCGGCGCGCTTCTGATCGGCTTCACCGATACGTTCGGCAAGGTGTTCTTTCCTTCGGTGTCGAGCGTCCTGATCTACGTGCTGATGGCCGCGGTGCTGCTGTGGCGGCCGAATGGCATTCTTGGCCGGCGGGATGTCTGAGATGGGCGGATCGCAGCATCTCACTTCACGGCTCGTGCCCGCCGTGTGTCTGGTCGTCGCATTGGCGCTGCCGTTCCTTGCGCCGACTTACTATGTGCAGTTCGCCAGCAAGGCGATGATCATGGGCATCCTCGCCATAGCGCTCAACCTTGCGGTCGGGCAGGGCGGCATGGTCAGTCTGTGCCATGCGGCGTTCTTCGGCCTCGCCGGCTATGTGCTGGCACTGGTCGCGGGCCGTTACGATCCGCCGTCGCTTTTGACCACGCTGCCGATCGCGGTTGCGGCCTCCGCCTTCGCCGCGCTGGTGATCGGCGCGCTCGCGCTGCGGACCCGCGGCGTCTACTTCATCATGGTGACGCTCGCCTTCGGCGAGATGCTGTTCTACTTCTTTCACGACACCAAGTTCGCCGGCGGCTCCGACGGCGCATTCGTCTATTTCAAGCCGGTGCTTGAGATCGCCGGCATGACACTGCTCGATCTCGACAAGCCTTCGGTCTTTTACTTCGTCGTGCTCGCGCTGCTGGTCGGCACCATCGCGCTGCTCACCATGCTGGTGCGCTCGCCGTTCGGCCACGCGCTCTCCGCCGCACGCGATAATGAGCGTCGTGCCCGTTCGCTCGGCTTTCCGGTGTTTCGCGTGCGCCTCACTGCTTTCGTCATCTCCGGCGCGCTCGCGGGGTTGTCTGGCTACTTCGCCGCCGCGCAGTTCGGCTTCGTCGCGCCGCAGATGCTCGGCTGGCATGTTTCCGCCACCGCGCTGGTGATGGTGTTGATCGGCGGCCTGCGCTCGGTCACCGGCCCCCTGGTCGGTGCGCTGGTGCTGATCGGGCTCGAGGAAGTTCTCAAGGCCAGCACTGACTACTGGAAATTGATCGAAGGCCTGATCGTGATCGCCATCGTGCTTGCGTTGCCGAACGGCGTGCGCCAGTTGATGCCGCTGCTGTTCGGTCCATCCGATGATGATGCGCCCACGCCGGTGAAAGACAGGATCGTGAAATCTGCGACGGGAGCGAGCCGTGGTTGAGGTTGCCGCTCACGTTGCTCTTCGCGCGGAAGGTCTGCAAAAACATTTCGGCGGCGTTTCCGCCGTGTCCGATGTGTCGCTTGAAGTCCATTGCGGCGAAATTCACGCGGTGATCGGCCCCAACGGCGCCGGCAAGTCGACCCTGATCAATCTGTTGTCGGGGGACCTCGCGGTCAGCGCTGGCGAAATCGTCCTCGATGGCCACGACATCACGCGGCTGGCGCCGGATCGGCGGGCGCGGGCGGGGCTCGGGCGCTCGTATCAGAAGACCACGATTTTTTCACAATGTCATTGTTACGAAAATGTCCGCCTCGCGGCCCAGGCGCATGCCGCCCGGCCGCTCAAAATGTTCGGCGGCGTTCACTCCGATGACGAGGTCAACCGGCGCACGCATGAGGCGCTGGAGAAGGCCGGCCTCACCGCACGCGCCGATGTCGTCGCCAACCATCTCAGCCACGGCGAACAGCGCCAGCTCGAGATCGCGATGGTGCTGGCGACCGCGCCACGCATCATTCTGCTCGATGAACCGCTCGCCGGCATGGGCCAATCGGAGGCGCGCCGCATTGTCGATCTGATCGCATCGCTGAAAGCCGATCATGCGGTGCTCGTGGTCGAGCACGATATGGACGCGGTGTTCGAACTCGCCGATCGTTTGACGGTGATGGCCGATGGTCAAGTCATCGCCAGCGGTTTGCCGCAGGAGGTGCGCAGGCATCCAGCGGTGCGCACCGCCTATCTCGGCAATCATGGAGAAGATGCATGAGCGCGCTTCTCACGGTTGAGCGGCTTGAGGCGTTCTACGGCGCAAGCCAGGTGCTGCACGGTATCGACCTCAACGTCGCACGCGGCGAACAGCTGGCGCTGCTTGGCCGCAACGGCATGGGCAAGACCACGCTGCTGCGTTCGCTCATGGGCCTCGTCGGCAATTGCCGCGGCAAGGTCGCGTTTGCCGATCGTGATATCGCGGGTGCTGCGCCGGAAGACATTGCGCGCGCCGGTGTCGCGCTGGTGCCGGAGGGGCGCGGCGTATTCGGCTCGCTGTCGGTGGTGGAGAATCTGGTGATGGCGGCGCGGCCCGGCCGCGATGGCCATGCACGCTGGACGCTCGAGCGCATCTACGAATTGTTTCCGCGCCTGCATGCGCGCCGCGCCAATGGCGGGCATCAATTGTCCGGCGGCGAGCAGCAGATGCTGACCATCGGCCGCGCGCTGATGACCAATCCCGATCTCATCTTGATCGATGAAGCCACCGAAGGCCTCGCGCCGCTCGTCGCGCAGGATATCTGGCGCACGCTCGACATCATCCGCAGCGAAGGCGTTGCCACCATCGTGGTCGACAAGGATTTCAGGAGCCTGTCGAAGATCGCCGATCGCGCAGTGCTGCTGTCGAAAGGCACGGTGGTGTTCGACGGCAAGCCGGCGGAATTGTCGGCCAATCCCGAACTGCTCGAAAAGCATCTGGGGGTTTGATCCCGGATTGTGAAGAGTGTCATGCCCGGGCTTGACCCGGGCATCCACGTTATACTTCTGCGAAACAAGACGTGGATCACCGGGACAAGCCCGGTGATGACAGCGCAGGACGATAGGTCAGGCTGACGTCGCCAGAACTGCCTCCGCCGCAATCACTTCCAGCATCGGATCGCCAGCGTCGCGGATATGCGGCATCGGTGACTCGGGCCATGTGATGATGAGTTGCCCAACCAGGTCGTCGAGTCCGTCTTCATCAATAGCGTCGTAAAACACAGGCACAGATGCGCGGGCGATGAAGCTGTGCAACAGATGCGCGGCCTCGTAATCGTAGACGATATCGCCGGGTACCACGCCCTGCCGCCGCATCAGGAAGCGGCGAAAGCCCGTCAGCTTCGCACGATGATCAGGCATGGCGACAAACGACAGCACCAGCGTGTCGTGCTCGATCAGTGGGCCGTCCTGCATACGGTCGAGCATCGGCAACGCGCCTGCGTCTACGACGTCGTCGATGGTGCGGAAGGAATCGCAGGTATCGTCAGGGTGCAGCGCATTGCGGATCGCAACGATGTTGCGCGCATCCAATCCGCGTGCGCGAAGCAGGTCTTTCAGCGTCACAAAAGGTGTCATCGCGCCGCCGCGCGTGGCTCGGCGGTGTCGGCAAGCACCGGCCGCACCGCATCGATCAGGCGTTCGGCCGCCTGCTCGACGGTGAGGCCAGCGGTGTCGACCTGCACGGCGGCGCGAGCGTAAAGCGGCTCGCGGCTGAGCAGAATGGTGCGCAGTTCGAGCATCGCCGAGCGATCGTCGGCCATCGGCCGCAGGTCGCCCTGCTTGCGCACGCGCGCCATGTGCTCTTCCGGCTCGGCCTTGAGCCACACGGTGTAGAACGACGACAGCACCCGATCGAAAGTCAGCGGTTCGGAGACGATGCCGCCGCCGGTCGCCAGCACGATCGGCTCGTTGCGCGCGAGCAGTTGCGCCAGCGCGTTCTGCTCCATGCGGCGAAAGCCTTCCTGGCCGTAGAGCGCGATGATTTCGGCGATCGAGAGGCCGTTTTGTTGTTCGATTTCCCTGTTGAGTTCGACGAAGGTCCAGCCGATCGCTTTCGCAAGCAGTCGGCCGAGGGTCGATTTGCCCGCGCCGCGTAATCCGATCAGCGCGATGCCGGCGAAACCTGCGTGCTGGCGCGCGGAGGTTTGCGCGGAGAGCGCATCCTTAGCCTGCGCGATCTGGCGCGGCGTCGCCTTGCGCATCAGGTCGCGGATCACCAGCCAGTCCGGCGTCGTTTCCGCTGTAGGAATGATGTCCTCGATGTGGGCGCCGAGGGCGGAGGCAACCCGGCGCAGCAGCACGATCGAGACGTTGCCTTTGCCGCTTTCAAGCTGGGCGATGTAGCGCTCGGAGATGCCGGAAACCCGCGCCAGCACCTTGCGGGACATGCCGCGCAGCCCGCGCATGGTCCGCACCCGTTGGCCAAGTTGTTCCAGAAATTCGACTTCTGGCTCGGGTTGCTCGTTCATGCGCGATGCAGGTCCATGTTTTTGGGCCGTTGCGGTAACCTGAAACATAATGCCGGAAAGGATTGACAGCAAGCTCAGGCAGTGACTTTATATGAATTATAATTCTAAAAACACTATGGGAGGGACATCGTGCAGCTTGGCGATGATGGAGGATGTTTTGCTCAGGGGCGCAAACCATGAGCGATTCATCGAGGCACTACAATGCCGTGACTTATTTGCTCGATCGCAATGTGGATCAGGGGCGCGGCGCCAAGGTCGTTTTCAAGGATCCGGTTTCCGAAATCACCTATGGTGAGTTGCAGGCGCAGACGCGCCGTCTCGCCAATTTTCTGAAGCGGCTTGGTGTCCGGCGTGAAGAGCGCGTCGCGATGATGATGCTCGACACCATCGATTTTCCGATCGTGTTCCTCGGCGCGATGCGTGCCGGCGTGGTGCCGGTGCCGCTCAACACGCTGCTGACCGCTGAACAATATGCCTATGTGCTGGCGGATTGCCGCGCGCGGGTGCTGTTCATTTCCGAAGCGCTGTTGCCGGTGGTGAAGGATGTTCTTCCTCGGCTGCCTGCGCTCGAACACGTCGTCGTTTCCGGCGCGAATGCCAACGGTCATCTGAAACTCGGCGACGAACTTGCCAAGGAGTCCGATCGGTTCGAGACCGCTGCGACCCATCCGGACGAGCCGGCGTTCTGGCTCTATTCGTCGGGCTCGACCGGCATGCCCAAAGGCGTGCGCCATCTGCATTCCAATCTCGAGGCGACGGCCGAAACCTATGCCAAGCAGGTGCTCGGCATTCGCGAGGATGATGTCGGTCTGTCGGCGGCGAAACTGTTCTTTGCTTATGGCCTCGGCAATGCACTGACCTTCCCGATGTCGGTCGGGGCATCCACGATCCTCAATCCCGAACGGCCGACGCCGGCGATGATGTTTGATCTGATCGCGAAACATGATCCCAGCATCTTCTTTGGCGTGCCGACGCTGTTCGCTTCAATGCTCAACGATGACGCGCACAAGAACCAGCCGCGCACCAGGCGTCTGCGCGTGTGTACGTCGGCGGGCGAAGCGTTGCCGGAACTGGTCGGTGAAAGCTGGAAGAGCCGGTTCGGCGTCGATATTCTCGATGGTGTCGGCTCGACTGAGCTTCTGCACATCTTCCTGTCGAACGCGCCGGGCGACATCAAGTACGGCACGTCGGGCAAACCGGTGCCGGGCTATCAGGTGCGGCTCGTCAACGAGAGCGGCGCGGATGTGCCGGATGGCGAAGTCGGTGAAATGATCGTCAATGCGCCGTCGGCGGGCGAAGGCTACTGGAACCAGCGCAGCAAGAGCCGCCAGACGTTTGAAGGCGGCTGGACACGCACCGGCGACAAATACACCCGCGATGTAGATGGCCGTTACACCTACTGCGGCCGTTCGGACGACATGTTCAAGGTCTCGGGCATCTGGGTCTCGCCGTTCGAAGTCGAAAGCGCATTGATCGCCCATCCTGCCGTGCTCGAAGCGGCCGTGGTGCCGGCGGCGGATGGCGAGGGCCTGCTGAAGCCGAAGGCTTTTCTGGTGCTGAGGCCCGGCAGCGAAAACGGCGATCTCGACGCTGCGTTAAAGGAGCACGTCAAACAGAAAATCGGGCCGTGGAAATATCCGCGCTGGATCGTTGTTGTTGATGCACTGCCGAAAACGGCGACGGGAAAGATTCAGCGGTTCAAACTGCGGGAAGAGGCGAACTAGGCGCGGCTACGACCTTATGAATGTTATGCGCAGGCTGACCCGCGCATCCATCTGACAGTCGAGCCGTGACGATGAAAATGGATTGCCGGGTCAAGCCCGGCAATGACGATGTAGAGAGTTTAGCAGGCTGATGCCTGTCAACGTGAAGTGAGAGAGGCCACGATGACCTTGCAACCATCCGGCAAGCTGACGATCGGCAACAGCGATCTTGAATACCGCATGATCGGGCCGATGCCGGATAAGGCGCCGACCATCATCATGCTGCATGAAGGGTTGGGCAGCGTCGGCCTGTGGGGCGATTTCCCGGACAAGCTGCAGGCGGCGACCGGCGCCGGCGTGTTCGTCTATTCGCGCGCAGGGTATGGCGCCTCGAGCCCGGCGAAGCTGCCGCGGCCGATCACTTACATGCATGATGAAGCGCTCGACGTGTTGCCGAAGCTGCTCGATGCCATCGGCTTCCGTCGCGGCCTGCTGCTCGGCCATTCGGATGGCGCGTCGATCGCGACCATCTATGCCGGCGGCGTGCAGGATCATCGCGTGCGCGGATTGATCCTGATGGCGCCGCATTTCATCGTCGAAGACATTTCGGTGCAGTCGATCGCGGAAATCGGACAGGCGTATGCGACGACCGATCTGAAAACCAAGCTCGCGCGCTGGCACAGCGATGTCGATAACGCTTTCCGCGGCTGGAACGATGCCTGGCTCAACCCGGCATTCCACAACTGGGACATTACGGAATCGCTCGCCTATCTGCGCGTGCCGGTCGCCATCATCCAGGGCGAGGACGATCACTACGGCACCGTGCGGCAGATCGAGATCGCCGAAGAGGAGTGCTACTGCCCGGTGGATGTGACGGTGATCGCCGACGCGGCCCATTCGCCGCATCGCGAGGCGCTGGAGGCGACACTGAAGGCCACCGCTGATTTCGCCAATCGGCTGCTGGCGACCCATGGTGAAGGGCGGCTGCCGCGCGCCGCTTGACATGAAATAAAATGCATCTTTGCCGAGAAATTCTCTGGACTTCGGAAATTTCCTGCATTATTTTGCATCAAAGCCATCAACAAAGCTGTTCAGGAGCGTCATGGCCGTCGAAGACCGCAAGCTCGCCAATCAGGCGACGTTCATCGATTTTCAGACCAATCCGTCGCGCTACCGCCACTGGAAGCTCGACGTTGCGGGCGATGTGGCCACGCTGACCATGGATGTCGATGAGGATGGGGGCCTGTTCGAAGGATATCAACTCAAGCTGAATTCCTACGATCTCGGCGTCGACATCGAACTCGCTGATGCGATCCAGCGCCTGCGTTTCGAGCACCCCGAGGTAAAGGTGGTGCTGCTGCGTTCGGGCAAGAACCGTGTGTTCTGTGCCGGCGCCAACATCCGTATGCTCGCCGGTTCGACCCATGCCCATAAAGTCAACTTCTGCAAGTTCACCAACGAGACCCGCAACGGCATGGAGGATTCCAGCGAGAACTCCGGCCAGCGCTTCATCTGCGTGGTGAACGGGACGGCGGCTGGTGGCGGCTATGAACTCGCGCTTGCTGCGGACCACATCATGATGGCGGATGACGGCTCGGCCGCCGTGGCGTTGCCGGAAGTGCCGCTGCTCGCGGTGCTGCCGGGCACAGGTGGACTGACCCGCGTGGTCGACAAGCGCAAGGTCCGTCGCGACCATGCCGATTACTTCTGTACGATCGAGGAGGGCATCAAAGGCAAGCGTGCCGTGCAGTGGCGGCTGGTCGATGAGATTGTGCCAAACTCCAAGCTCGAAGCGAAGGTCACCGAGCGCGCCAAGGAGTTCGCTTCGTCGTCGAAGCGCGCAGGCGAGGGGAATGGCATTGCGCTCACCCCGCTGCAGCGGGAAATCCGCGACGATGGAATCAGCTACGGCTTTGTCAGCGTCGACATCAACCGCGACAGCCGGATCGCGACGATCTCGATCAAGGCGCCCGACGCCGAACCGCCTGCGAACGTCGCGGACATGGTTGTGCAGGGTGCGAACTTTTGGCCGCTGCAGGTGGCGCGCGAGCTTGATGATGCGATCTTGCATCTGCGCATCAACGAACTCGAAACCGCAATGCTTGTGTTCAAATCACACGGCGAGCGGGCTCGGGTGCTGGCTTATGACGCGTTCCTCGAGACGCATAAGGCGCATTGGCTGATCAACGAAATTCGCCATTACTGGAAGCGCGTCCTCAAGCGCATTGACGTGACCTCGCGCACGATTGTGACGCTGGTTGAGCCAGGTTCGTGTTTCGTCGGTGTGCTCGCCGAACTCGTGCTGGCGGCGGATCGCTCCTATATGCTGATCGGCGAGAAGCAGGGCGAGAACCGCGAGCCGGCGGCGATCGTGCTGACCGAAGCCAATTTCGGTCCGTATCCGATGAGCCATGGCCTGACGCGGCTGCAGTCGCGGTTTCAGGCCGATCCCTCCGACAACGACACCGCGAAGGCCCGCATCGGCGAGGCGCTCGATGCCGAAGCTGCGGAAGAGCTTGGCCTTGTCACCTTCGCGCTCGACGACATCGACTGGGACGACGAGATTCGCGTGTTCTTCGAGGAGCGTGCGAGCTTCTCGCCGGACAGCCTCACCGGCATGGAGGCCAATCTGCGCTTCGTCGGCCCGGAGACGATGGAATCTAAAATCTTCGCGCGGCTGACGGCGTGGCAGAACTGGATATTCCAGCGCGCCAACGCGGTAGGCGAGGAAGGTGCGCTGCTGCGTTACGGCACCGGCGTGAAAGCGCAATTCGATATGAAGCGGGTTTGACGATTTTGAATCGTCGTTATTGCGAGCGAAGCGAAGCAATCCAGTTTTCACAAGAATGGATTGCTTCGTCGCAAACGCTCCTCGCAATGACGTTGCAACCGGACGGAGACTGACCATGAACGCCATGAACGTCGACTACACCACCAAGATTCCGAACAATGTGAATCTCGCCGAAGATCGTCAGGTGCTCAAGGCGCTGGAGGGCTGGCACCCCGGTTATCTCGATTGGTGGAACGACATGGGGCCGGAGGGTTTCCAGGAGTCGCTGGTTTATCTGCGCACCGCGGTCAGCGTCGATCCCAAAGGCTGGGCGAAATTCGACTACGTCAGGATGCCGGAATATCGCTGGGGCGTGCTGCTGGCGCCGCAGGACGAACAGCGGCTGGTGAATTTCGGTCAGCACAAGGGCGAGAAGGCGTGGCAGGAAGTGCCCGGTGAATATCGCGCGATGCTGCGCCGCCTCGTCGTGATCCAGGGCGACACCGAGCCGGCCTCGGTGGAGCAGCAGCGCCATCTCGGCAAGACCGCGCCCTCACTCTACGACATGCGCAATCTGTTTCAGGTCAACGTCGAGGAAGGTCGCCATCTGTGGGCGATGGTCTATCTGCTGCAGAAGTATTTCGGCCGCGACGGCCGTGAGGAAGCTGACGATTTGTTGCGTCGCCGCTCCGGCGACGAGGACGCGCCACGCATGCTCGGCGCCTTCAACGAAGCGACGCCGGACTGGCTGTCGTTCTTCATGTTCACGTTCTTCACCGATCGCGACGGCAAGATGCAGCTCGAAAGCTTGGCGCAATCCGGCTTTGATCCGTTGTCGCGCACCTGTCGCTTCATGCTGACCGAAGAAGCGCATCACATGTTCGTGGGTGAGACCGGCGTCGGCCGCACCTTGCAGCGTACCTGCGAGGCGATGAAGGCGGCGGGTATCGAGGATCCATATGAGATCGAAAAGATCCGCGCGCTCGGCGTGATCGACCTGCCGACCATGCAGAAGAAGATGAACTTGCACTATTCGCTGTCGCTCGACCTGTTCGGCTCTGAAGTTTCGACCAACGCGGCGAACTTCTACAATGCCGGCCTCAAGGGACGTTTCCAGGAAACCAAGATCGACGACGATCATCGCCTGACCGACGACATCTACAAGGTGCTCAAGCTGGTGGACGGCGAGATCAAGCTGATCGACGAGCCGGCATTGACCGCGCTCAACATGCGGCTGCGCGACGACTATACCCTCGATTGCGAGAAGGGTGTCGAGCGCTGGAACAAGATCATCGAAAAGGCTGGCGTCAACTTCCGGCTGGAGCTTCCGCACACCGCATTTCATCGCGATATCGGCGAATTCAAGAACATCAACGCCACTCCGAAGGGCGTGCTGCTTAGTGATGCGGAATGGGCGAAGGTGCGCAACGATTATCTGCCGTCGCTGGAGGATGGCGATTTCATCACCTCGCTGATGACGCCGGTAAGCGAGCCCGGCAAGTTTGCAAGCTGGATCGCGCCGCCGAAGGTCGGCATCGACAACAAGCCTGGCGATTTCGAGTACGTGAAGATCGCCGCGTGAAGATTTTTAACCCGTTATGGCCCGGCTTGACCGGGCCATCCACGTCTTTGTGCTTTGGAAGCAAGGCGTGGATCACCGGGATAAGCTCGGTGATGACGACCGAGTATGTTGGTCGATTATGAGCGCAACAGCAGAACTCATCAAACAACACCTGATCGATCCCGAGATCTGCATTCGCTGTAACACCTGCGAAGAGACCTGCCCGGTGGATGCGGTGACTCACGACGGCAACAACTACGTCGTCGATGCCAGCATCTGCAATCACTGCATGGATTGCATCTCGCCATGTCCGACCGGATCGATCGACAATTGGCGCGTGGTGACGCGGGCCTACACGCTTGAGGAACAGTTCTCATGGAGCGATCTGCCGGCGCAGGAGGAAATTCCGACGGGTGGGGGCGGAGAGAGCGTCGTCGAAGCACTTGAGGATGAAGTCAGCAAGCTGCTCGAGGAAGCGCGCAAGGGTCTCGGCGGCAAGCCGGTAGCGCCGCATTCCGCCAGCAAGCCGACGGTCAACCTCTACAACAGCAGCCGCACCGCGACGGCGACCGTCACGGGCAATTTCCGGTTAACCGATGTCAACGCGGATTCGGATGTTCGCCACATCATTCTCGATTTCAGCGATCAGCGTTTCCCGATCCTCGAAGGCCAGAGCATCGGCATCGTCGCGCCAGGCACAGATGCCGAGGGCAAGCCGCATCATCCGCGGCTCTATTCGGTGGCGAGTTCGCGTGACGGGGAGAAGCCGAACACCAATAATCTTGCGTTGACGGTCAAGCGCGAAGACAAAGGCGTGTGCTCGAACTATCTGTGCGACCTGCCGCGCGGTGCGAAAATCCAGGTGACCGGCCCATTCGGTGCTACCTTTCTGATGCCGGACGATCCGACGGCCAATATCATCATGATCTGCACCGGCACCGGTTCCGCGCCGTTCCGCGGCTTCACCGAGCGGCGCCGCCGCGCCATGCCCGATGCGCCGGGGCGCCTGTTGCTGTTCTTCGGCGCGCGTCGCCCGGAAGAGCTGCCCTATTTTGGCCCGCTCCAGAAGGTGCCGGAGAAACTGCTCGGAAAGTATTTCTGCTACTCGCGCGTGCCTGGCGAACCTCGCGTCTATGTGCAGGACCGTATTCGTGCTGAAGCGGCGAAGGTCGCGACGCTGCTCGGCGATTCACGTACGCATGTTTATATCTGCGGGTTGAAAGGCATGGAGACCGGCGTCGATGAAGCGTTTGCCGATTCCTGCCGCGGCGCGTCGATCGACTGGGCGACGTTGAAGGCCGCGATGCGCGAGAGCGGGCGTTATCACGTTGAGACGTACTAGCAGGTGATCGCGCACGCGCGCGTCAATCTGAAATTTTCGGAAAAACGAAATGGCCGGGGCGAGCCCGGCCATTTATCTGGAGTGCGGTGCCGCTTAGCCTTCGCCGGCCACCGGCAGGCCTGGGCTCGCGTAAACGATGCCGCCATCCACCGCGATGGTGTTGCCGACCACATAGTCACCGGCGCGCGAGGCAAGATAGATCGCAACGCCCGCCATGTCTTCCGGTGTGCCGATGCGCTTGGCGGGAACGGCCGCGCCGACTGCGTCGGCATGATCGCGCGCAGCGGTGTTCATGTCGGACTGGAATGCGCCCGGCGCGATCGCGGTGACGACGATGTTATCTTGGATCAGCTTTGCCGCCATGCGCCGCGTGAGATGGATCACCGCCGCCTTGCTGGCCTGATACGAATAGGTTTCAAGCGGATTGACGAAGATGCCGTCGATCGATGCGATGTTGATGACCTTGGCAGGCCGCTCATGGGTAGCCGCGGCGCGCAGCGGCTTGGCCAGCGCCTTGGTCAGGAAGAACAGCGACTTGACGTTGAGGTTCATCACCTTGTCCCAGCCATTCTCCGGAAACTCGTCGAAGTTCGCGCCCCACGCTGCGCCGGCGTTATTGACGAGGATGTCGAGCTTCGGTTCGCGCTTGATGATCTCGTCAGCCAGCGTCTGACAACCGGCGACGGTGGACATGTCGATCGGCAGCGCGATGCATTCGCCGTCGAACATCGCAGTCAATTCCTTGGCGGTAGCTTCGCACGGGCCGGCCTTGCGCGCGGTGATATACACTTTCGCCGCGCCTTGCGCGAGAAAGCCGCTGGCGATCATCTTGCCGATGCCGCGCGATCCGCCGGTGACGAGAGCAACGCGGCCTTTGAGTGAAAACAGATTCTCGAACATGGATCCTCCAACTGGTTGGCCGGCATTTGGCCTTTGCCGCTGGAGCAAGTCAAGAAAGGCACGAACCCGAAAGACAGATCAGACGTAGATGCGCAAGATATTGCCGTCTGTTTGAAACAGTCTCGGATCAGGCGACGTCGAGACGACGCATGCGATTCCATAACGCGGTGGCTGCGCCCGAGGTCAGCACCGAGAGAAAGCGTTCGCTCTGATAGCTGCCGTTGAGCGAGATGCGCGGCAATGCGGTGAGGTGTTCGGCGTGATCAGGAAAGATCATGCCCGGCCGTGTGGTGACAGCGGTGGCAAAACCCAATGTGCGGGCGGTGGCGAATTCGCGTGTACCTGCGGCCGCCTTGTCGCCGTAGGGATAGGCGAAATGGCGCACCGGCTTTTGCAGTGCGCTTTCGATGCGGTCCTTGCTGATCCGGATTTCCTGCCGCGCGATTTCTTCCGGTTCATGCGCCAGATTGCAGTGACTGATGGTGTGCGCGCCGATCGTCACCAGCGGATCGTCGGCAAAGACGCGCAACTCATCCCATGACATGCATAGTTCACGGCTGATGGCGCCGTCGTCGATCCCATACCTGACGCAGAGCGCGTGAACTTCGTCGCGCACGTCGTTGTCGGTCGGCAACCGCCGGAGCCAGTCGTGAGCCTGATTGAACGCGGCCTGTTTGGTGATCGGCGTCGAGCATTCGATGCGTACATGGGTGCCGTCGATCGTCATGTCGAGTGAGTTGGTTGCCGCGATGGCGCGCTCCAGCGCGACCCACCACAACCGTCCGGTCCCTTGTGCAAAATCGCTCGCCACATAAACCGCGAGCGGGGCAGCGAATTCGCGCATTACCGGCAAGGCGTGATCGCGGTTGTCGCGATAGCCGTCGTCATAGGTGAAGCTGGCGAAGCGGCGGGTGAAGTCGCCTGCCGTCATGCGGCGATGGACTTCGTCCAGGGTGACGATGTCGATGTTCTGGGCGTGCAGATGGCGCAGCGCCGTGCGCAAGAAGTCGGGCGTGATCTCGAGGTGGCGATTGGGTTGAAAGGCGTCGCTGACCGCTGGCCGCACCCGATGCAGCATCAGGATCAATCCGACCCCGCCGAGCACCGGGCGCAGCATACGGTGGGCCCCCGTGACATAAAGTCCATCCAGCCCGGCGCGGATCACCGCATTGCGCAGTCGTTTCATCGGAAAGCCCGGCGATCACCTGTGAAACCGGCGTTTTGGCAGAAACGGCTGAACAAACGGTTATCTGATAAGTCCATGCAAACAACGGACTATCCGCGCTATTTCTAAATTGACACCCAGTGGCGGGTTTGTTTTGTCTCTCTCCGGCACGCAGAAGGGTCAGAATGAGCGATTTTTGGAGTTGGGTCCGTAAATGGTGGCCGGGGTTGATCCCGCTGGCGATGCTTTGGGCTGCGGCTGTCTGGAATACGACCCTGCCGGTTGAAAGCGATCTCGGCGGTCGTGCTGTGGCCGCGATCAAGGATACCGTCCTGGACAAGACCCGTATTGAGGTCGCGGGCCGCGATGTCCGGTTCGTGGCCGATGCGTTTTCGGAGCAGGGCCGTCGCAGTGCGGTGTCGCAGGTCGAGTCCGTTACCGGCGTGCGCCTGGTGCGCGACGAAACCCGTCTGATTCCGGAAGCCAAGCCGTTCGTATGGTCGGCGGAGCGCGATGTGGTGCGGATCACGCTTGGCGGCAGCGCGCCGCTGCCGGCAATCAAGGCGAGACTGCTCGAGGCGGCCCGCAATGCCGCCAACGGCACCGAAGTCTCCGACAAGATGATCCTGTCGCGCGGAGCGCCCCAGCGTTTCGATTCCGCGGTGCTGCTGCTGATCGATCAGGTCGGGAAGTTGAAGGAAGGCAAGATCACGCTGTCCGATACTCAGGTCACGTTGTCAGGAATGGCGCGCGAGCTGGGTGGCCGCGAGGCGATTGCCGCGTCACTGCGCAACCTGCCGGAAGGTTATACGGTCGCGAGCAATACAATTGCCGCGCCGCCTTACGTCTTTCAGGCTAACAAGGATCCGGTGACGTCGACGCTGACGCTGTCGGGTTATGTGCCGGACAACACCATCCATGCTGCCATCGTCGCTGCCGCGACCCGCAAGTTTTTTAGCGACAAGATCGTCGACAATCTCAAGGCCAGTATCGGCGCGCCGAAGGATTTCCAGAATGCCGTTACTGCGGCACTTGGCGATCTGTCGCGGCTGTCCACCGGTTCGCTGACGATCTCCGATCGCGAGGTCAAGCTGTCGGGTGATGCGCTGTATCCGCGCGCCGCCGAACAGATCCGCGCCAGTCTTGCGACCGCGCTTCCGCAAGGCTGGAAGCCGCAGGCGGAGGTTTCGGTCAAGCCCGGCGCCAGCCCGGTCGATCCGACCGTGTGCCAGCAGCTGTTTTTCGAACTGCTCGGCAAGGGCAAGATCCGGTTTGAATCGGGGCAGGCCACCATCGATCCCGACTCCAAGGGGCTGCTCGATCGACTGATCGAGGCGGCTCTGCGCTGCCCGGCGGCGAATATCGAAGTTGCCGGACACACCGACAGCGACGGCGATGCCGCGGCCAATCTGGCATTGTCGGAAAAACGCGCGCAGGCCGTGGCGGATTATCTCATCGGCGCTGGCTTGCCTGCGAGCCGTGTTACCGCAGTGGGCTATGGCAGCACCCAGCCGGTGGCAGCCAATGACAGCGACGAAGGCAAGGCGAGAAACCGCCGCATCGATTTCGTGGTGAAGTGATGATGTACCTTGCGACATTCAACTGGGGGTGGCTGGTTGGGGCGGGCTTGATCGGGCTTGCCATGGGTTGGATTGCGGTAGTCCAGCACGGCGATGGTCTGTCCCGTACGGCGTTCCAGCGCGTGGGAGTGCTGCTGCTGGTCCTGGTGGTGGTTTCGTTGTCGCGGCTGCTGCCGGGGCGGCCGGGCTATTGGCTCGATCTCGCCCTTGTCATGCTCACGGTTTACCTCGCCGGCTGCTTCGTCGGTTCCTGGCTGCGCCATCAGGTTGTATCGCGTTCGACCCCGACGGCCTGAGGCGTTAGCTACGGCTGACAGCACTCCAGGCTGCGCGCGGACGTCGCAGTTCAATTGTCTAACCAAGTCCGCGAAATCACTGGAATTTAAGGTTCGCGCCCTCGCAGTTGAACGGCGGGTCTGCTAGGAAATCTAGCTGCAACTGGCTGATATCGAGGGTTGGATGCCGGAATCGCTACGCAGGGCCATCGCGTTTCTGCGCGACAAACAAATCCTGCACAAACTCGGCGTCGCGACCAGCGTCACGATTATCGCGGTTGCTTGCTACATCCTCTATCACATGCTCCAGGACCTCGACATCGACGATGTCATGGAGGCGATGCGCGGGACCGACCTGCAGACTATCATGCTTGCCGGCCTGTGCGTGGCGGCGGGCTATTTTACGCTGACCTTCTATGATCTGTTCGCGCTGCGTGCGATTGGCCGCAGCGATGTGCCTTATCGCGTCGCGGCTTTCGCCGGATTCACGAGCTACTCGATCGGCCATAATGTCGGCGCCAGTGTGTTCACCGGTGGCGCGGTGCGATACCGGGTCTATTCGGCGTGGGGTCTCAGCGGCATCGACGTTGCGAAGGTGTGTTTCCTCGCGGGTCTCACCTTCTGGCTTGGCAACGCCGCCGTGCTCGGCCTCGGCGTCGCCTATCATCCGGAAGCGGCGTCCTCGATCGACCAGCTTCCGCCATGGCTTAATCGTGTCGCCGCGATCGGCGTCATCCTCGTGTTGCTAGCCTATGTCGTGTGGGTGTGGAGCGGTCCGCGCCGGGTCGGCCGCGGTAACTGGACCGTGGGACTGCCGGGTGGTCCGCTGACATTGCTGCAGATCGTGATCGGCATCGTCGATCTTGGGTTCTGCGCGCTGGCGATGTACATACTGGTGCCGGACGAACCCCATGTCGGGTTCGTCATCGTCGCGGTGATTTTCGTTTCGGCGACGCTGCTCGGCTTCGCCAGCCATTCGCCAGGTGGTCTCGGTGTGTTCGACGCGGCGATGCTGGTCGGGCTTTTTCAGTTCGACAAGGAAGAGCTGCTGGCGGGGATGCTGCTGTTCCGCATCCTTTACTATCTTGCGCCATTTGTAATCTCGGTCATCCTGCTGACGCTTCGCGAGATCATTCTCAGCGTTCGGGCGCGAGGCAAGCCAGCCGGGTTGCGCGATAAGTCGAAACCGGAAGCGCCCTGACTGCAGCGAGTGTTCGCGCGAGATCACCGGCGGAGGCCAAGGGTCTGATGGTTACTAATGCTCCTTCGTCACCGGCGACACCTGCGCCATTGTCAGATCGGCTGCGGCGCTCGGGTATTGTGCTGCTCGCGGCCGGAGTGGCGTTGCTCTCGCTTGTGATTCTCGGTGACGTGGCGCCAGCCCGCGCCTTGCTGGTTTTCCTGTGCATCGCGGGCGCGGCGCTGGTGCCCCTGCCGCTGAGCGGGACGGCCGGATCGCCCGATAGCGCCACAAGTTTGCGTTCAGCTGAAGGCGCGGCGGTTCGCTCGGTCGTCATGGGGATGCCGGACCCTGCCGTGCTGCTGGATCGCGTCGGCCGCGTTCTGCATATCAATCCCGCGGCAGCGCAGCTTGCGCCGGCCTTGCGGCGCAATGAGCTTGCGCTGTTTGCCCTGCGTTCGCCTGAGATCATCGCGGCGCTGCGCGAGGCGATCGCCACCACCCAGACCCAGCGCGCGACGTTTGTCGACCGCGTTCCGGTCGAGCGGTGGATGGAATTGATCATCACGCCGGTTACGGTGCCGACGGAATTCGGCGGCGTCGATAATTGTTTTCTGATGACCTTTCACGACCAGACGCCGCTGCGCCGGGTCGAGGAGATGCGCGTCGATTTCGTCGCCAATGCCAGCCACGAACTGCGCACGCCCCTGGCGGCGCTGTCGGGTTTCATCGACACGTTGCAGGGCCCGGCGCGCGACGATCCCAAGGCGCGCGAGCGATTTCTCGGCATCATGCACGCGCAGGCGTCGCGCATGGCGCGTCTGATCGATGATCTGCTGTCGTTGTCACGTGTAGAATTGAGCGCGCACGTTCGCCCCAATACGCAGATCGATGTCGTGCCGCTGCTGCGCCAAGTCGTCGATGGATTGGAACCGCTGGCCCGGGAGCGGCAAGTGACGATCGAGGCCGACCTTCCAGCATCGCCCGTGGTCATCGCCGGAGACAGTGAGGAATTGCTGCGCCTGTTCGAGAACCTTGTCGAGAATGGGCTCAAATACGGCGCGTCGGGCGGACGGATCGTCGTATCGCTGACGAACGCCGCCAACGCTGACGGCGTGCCGGAGATTCGTTTCGCAGTGCGCGACTTTGGTCCTGGGATTGCGCCCGAGCATCTGCCGCGCCTCACCGAACGCTTCTATCGCGTTGATGTTGGCGACAGTCGCGCGCAGGGCGGCACCGGCCTTGGCCTTGCGCTGGTCAAGCATATCGCCAATCGGCACGGGGGGCGTTTGCTCATCGAGAGCGTCTATGGGAAGGGCGCAACCTTCACCGCTTGTTTTCCCCAGCCTAAGGCTGTCACAGAAGTCTGAAATTGAAATAATTTCAGCATCTTAGCGCTGTCATCCGACTGTCATTCAACTCTCATAAAAGCAGCATCGACCGCTCCTAAACGAGCGGCGTGAGCGCGATCGGGCGTCATCCAGCGCTTCGCTCACCAGATGGAGACAGCCATGAATTTCTTTAAAGCAATCGTCGCTGCTGGCCTTGTCGCCGCATCGACGTCGGCATTTGCCGCCGACATCACCGGCGCGGGCGCAACCTTTCCGTTCCCGGTCTATTCGAAATGGGCTGACGCCTACAAGAAAGAGACCGGTAACGGCCTGAACTACCAGTCGATCGGTTCGGGCGCTGGCATCAAGCAGATCCTCGCCAAGACCGTGACCTTCGGCGCGACCGACGCGCCGCTCAAGGCCGACAAGCTCGACAAGGAAGGTCTGGCGCAGTGGCCGATGGTGATGGGCGCCATCGTGCCGGTCGTCAACATCGAGGGCGTCAAGTCAGGTGAACTGGTGTTCTCGGGCGAGCTTCTCGGCGACATCTATCTCGGCAAGATCACCAAGTGGGACGATCCGGCCATCGCCAAGCTCAATCCGAATGTGAAGCTGCCGTCGGCTGCGATCACCGTCGTCCGTCGCTCGGACGGTTCGGGCACCACCTTCAACTTCACCGACTATCTCTCCAAGGCCAATGCCGAGTGGAAGAGCAAAGTCGGCTCCGGCACTGCGGTCGAGTGGCCGGTGGGCGTTGGCGCCAAGGGCAACGAAGGCATTGCCGGCAACATCGGCCAGACCAAGAACTCGATCGGTTACGTCGAATACGCTTACGCCAAGCAGAACAAGCTGACCTACGCCGGAATGATCAACAAGGCTGGCAAGACCGTGCAGCCGACCATCGCAGCGTTCCAGGCGGCGGCGTCCAATGCCGACTGGTCGAAGGCTCCGGGCTATTACGTGATCCTCACCGACCAGCCGGGTGAAGCCTCGTGGCCGATCACCGCCGCGACCTTCATCCTGATGTACAAGGACCCGGTCGACAAGGCGGCCTCTGCCGAAGCCGTGAAGTTCTTCAAGTGGGCTTTCGAGAAGGGCGGCAAGATGGCTGAGGAACTCGACTACATCCCGATGCCGGACTCCGTGGTCAAGCTGATCGAGAAGACCTGGTCGTCCGAGATCAAGAGCTGAGTGGCGTTGCGCCGGGGAGGGAGCAGTCCTTTCCCGGCGTTTTGTCCGGCATGTCTTTGCCGGATTTGGGGCTGACCGGATTTGGTCCGGGATATATCGTAAGGGGTGTGGCGTGGCAGATCTGGCCGTTCAGGGGACATCGTTGGAAGCTGCGGGACCTTACGATCGAGCGCGCGCGCTGAGCGCATTCAAGTTCGGCGACAAGGTTTTCTATTGGACCACGCGTATCGCGGCGATCTCGGTCCTACTCATTCTTGGTGGCATCATTCTTTCGCTGATCGCCGGTTCGTGGCCGGCGATCAAGGAATACGGCCTTGGGTTTCTGACGACCGCACGCTGGGCGCCGTCGGCTGATCCGCCGGTTCTCGGCGCCCTGGGGCCGGTCTACGGCACCCTGGTGACATCGGTGATCGCGATGGTGATCGCAATCCCGGTCGGCTTGGGTATCGCGATCTTCCTGACCGAGCTGTGTCCGCAATGGCTGCGCCGCCCGATCGGTATCGCCATCGAGTTGCTCGCCGGCATTCCCTCGATCATCTACGGAATGTGGGGCTTCTTCGTGCTCGGGCCGTTCCTCGCCAATACGTTCCAGCCGGCGATGATCGGGCTGTTTGAAGGCGTGCCGGTGCTCGGCTCGATTTTCGGCGGGCCACCGTCCTATCTCAGCCTGTTCAATGCGTCGCTGGTGCTGGCGATTATGGTGCTGCCGTTCATCACCGCGATCTCGCGCGACGTGTTCTCCACTGTGCCGCCGGTGCTGAAGGAAGCTGCGTATGGCGTTGGCTGCACCACCTGGGAAGTGGTCCGCAATGTCGTGCTGCCTTACACAAGGGTCGGCGTGATCGGCGGCATCATGCTGGCGCTCGGCCGCGCGCTTGGTGAAACCATGGCGGTGACCTTCATCATCGGCAATTCGTTCCGGATTTCACCGTCGATCTTCGCGCCTGGCACGACGATCTCCGCGGCGATCGCCAGCGAATTTGCCGAAAGCGATGGCCTGCACCAGTCGGGCCTGATGCTGCTCGGCCTTCTGCTGTTCATCCTGACATTCTTCGTGTTGGCTGCCGCGCGCCTGATGCTGATGCGGCTCGAGCGTAAGGCGGGGAACTGATCATGAATCCGATTTACGCCTCCCGCCGCCGCTTCGACACCATCATTCGCGCGCTGTGCATTGCTGCGGCTGCTTTCGGTGTCGCCTGGCTGGCGCTGATCCTGTTCACGCTGTTCTACAATGGCCTTGCAGGCTTGAGCCTTCAGGTTTTCACCCAGATGACGCCGCCACCTGGCGCCAACGAAGGCGGCTTGCTCAACGCCATCTTCGGTTCGGTGGTGATGACGGTGATCGGTGTCGGCATCGGCGCGCCGCTTGGCCTGTTCGCAGGAACCTATCTCGCCGAATATGGCCGGCACGACAAGCTCACCTCAGTGGTGCGCTTCATCAACGACATTCTGCTGAGCGCACCGTCGATCATCATCGGTCTGTTCATCTATGGCGCCGTCGTGGTGCCGATGGGCGGGTTCTCGGCACTGGCCGGCGCGCTGGCGCTGGCAGTGATCGTGGTTCCGGTTGTGGTGCGCACCACGGAAGACATGCTGCTGCTGGTGCCCAATCCGCTGCGCGAAGCGGCCTCCGCGCTCGGCCTGCCGCGCTCGCTGGTGATCCGGCGCGTGGCCTATCGCGCCGCGCGCACCGGCCTCATCACCGGTGTTCTGCTTGGCACCGCGCGTGTCGCCGGTGAAACCGCGCCGCTGCTGTTCACCGCGTTGAGCAACCAGTTCTTCTCCTTCAGCCTGACCGGAACGATGGCGAACCTGCCGGTGACCATCAACAACTTCGTCCAGAGTCCCTACACCTACTGGAAGGAACTGGCGTGGACCGGCGCGTTGCTCATCACGCTCGCCGTTCTCGCCCTCAACATCGGCGCTCGCCTGCTTGGCGCCGAAAGGACCTCAAAATGACCGACATGTCCTCGACTGCGACGCTGCCTCACGCGCCGACCATGCCGCCCATGGCGATGCCGGCCGGCCCGGCCAAAATCAGTGCGCGTAACCTGAACTTCTACTACGGCCAGCACCACGCGCTGAAGAACATCAACTTGTCGCTCGAAACCAATCGGGTGACCGCCTTCATTGGCCCGTCGGGTTGCGGCAAATCGACATTGCTGCGGATTTTCAACCGGATGTACGATCTCTATCCGGGGCAGCGCGCCGAAGGTCAGGTCATGCTCGACAAGACCAACATTCTCGATGCCAAGCTCGATCTCAATCTGCTGCGGGCGCGGGTCGGCATGGTGTTCCAGAAGCCGACGCCGTTTCCGATGACGATCTACGAGAACATCGCGTTCGGTGTGCGGCTGTACGAGAAGCTGTCGAAGTCGGAAATGGACGACCGCGTCGAGAAGGCGCTGCGCGGCGGCGCGTTGTGGAACGAGGTCAAGGACAAGCTCAATGCTTCCGGCCTCAGCCTGTCGGGCGGCCAGCAGCAGCGTCTGTGCATCGCGCGCACGGTGGCGGTGCGGCCGGAGGTGATCCTGTTCGACGAGCCGTGTTCGGCGCTCGATCCGATCTCGACCGCGAAGATCGAGGAACTGATCAGCGAGCTGAAAGAGGACTACACGATCGCGATCGTGACCCACAACATGCAGCAGGCAGCGCGCTGCTCGGACTACACTGCCTTCATGTATCTCGGCGAACTGGTGGAATTCGGCGAGACCAACAAGATCTTCACCTCGCCGGCCGATCGCCGTACCCAGGATTACATCACCGGCCGTTTCGGCTGAGACGCGAAAGATTCAGATCATGGCCAACGAACATACCGCCAAGGCATTCGACGACGATTTGCAGGAATTGACGCGACTGGTCGCCGAAATGGGTGGTCTCGCCGAGCGTCAGATCGTCGACTCCGTGGATTCCCTGATCCGCCGCGACGTCGCGCTGAGCAAGCGCGTGGTCGCCGCGGACGTCGAGATCGACAAGTTGCAGCATCTGATCGAGGAGCGCGGCGTTCTCACCATTGCGCGGCGTCAGCCGATGGCGGTGGACCTGCGCGAGATCGTCGGCGCGCTGCGGGTTGCGACCGACCTCGAACGTATCGGCGACCTGTCCAAGAACATTGCCAAGCGCGTCGCCTCGCTCGACAGCGATTTCCATCCGCTCAAGCTGATCCGCGGCCTCGATCACATGACCCAGCTCGTGCAGTCGCAGGTGAAGGCGGTACTGGATGCCTATGCCGCTCACGACGTGCCGGCGGCAATGACGGTGTGGAAGGGCGACGAGGAGGTCGATGCGATCTGTACTTCGCTGTTCCGCGAGTTGCTGACCTACATGATGGAAGACCCGCGCAATATCGGGCTGTGTATCCATCTGATGTTCTGCGCCAAGAACATCGAGCGTATCGGCGATCATGCAACCAACATCGCCGAGACGGTGTTTTACATGATCGAGGGCCGGCCGATCGCCGACCCGCGCCCCAAGGGCGACATGACAACCTTTGCCAACTCATCGTCGGTTGGCTGAAACGGGATAGGGATATGGGAGCACGAATTCTGGTCGTCGAGGATGAAGAGGCGTTGACGACGCTGCTTCGGTACAATCTCGATGCCGAAGGCTACGATGTGGAGACAGTCGGGCGCGGCGACGATGCCGATACGCGGCTGAAGGAGCGGGTGCCTGATCTGGTGGTGCTCGACTGGATGCTGCCCGGCCTGTCCGGCATCGAACTGTGCCGGCGTCTGCGGGCGCGGCCGGAAACTAAGCAGCTTCCGATCATCATGCTCACCGCGCGTGGTGAGGAAAGCGAGCGCGTGCGTGGGTTGGCGACCGGCGCCGACGACTACATCGTCAAGCCGTTCTCGGTGCCGGAACTGCTCGCGCGGGTGAAGGGCCTGTTGCGTCGCGCCAGCCCGGAGCGATTGGCGACCGTTCTTGTCTATGGAGACATCGAACTCGATCGTGACAAGCGTCGTGTCGCGCGCTCCGGCCGCCCGATCGATCTCGGGCCGACCGAATATCGCCTGCTCGAGTTCTTCCTCGAACATCCGGGCCGGGTGTTCAGCCGAGAACAGTTGCTCGACGGCGTCTGGGGCCGCGACATCTACATCGACGAGCGGACAGTGGACGTGCATATCGGACGGCTGCGCAAGCTGCTCAACCTCGGCCGTGAGCAGGATCCGATCCGTACCGTGCGCGGCGCGGGGTATGCGCTCGATGATCGGTTTGCCAAGGCGGCTGAGTGACGTTCCGTTATGAGCACAAATGAAAACGCCCCGTCATCAGACGGGGCGTTTTCATTGAGACGATGGGACGACTACTTGTTAGGCCGTCGATCGCGTCGGCGATCCGCCGCCGGCTGATAGGCGACGCGCGAGTGATGCGCGCAGTAGGGCAGGCTGGAGAGCGACTTGCCGCCGCAGAAGAAGAAATCTGCGCTGCCGGGATCGCCGATCGGCCAGTGGCAGGTGTCCTCGGTGAGTTCCAACAGCGTGCGACGCTGGCTCATGGGCACGACGTTGTCATAGGCGATCGGATCTGGCTCCGCCTCGACCTCGAAAGCGTGGGCGAGCGCGGTATTGCCGCGCGACATCGGGCGGCTGATCCGCATCATGTGTTGTGCCGGGCGCACCTTGCGCGGCCGCGGTGCCGCTGAGGATGGGCTCTTGGCGCGGCCGGACAAGCCGAGCCGGTGCACCTTGCCGATCACGGCGTTGCGAGTGATGTTGCCGAGCTCGGCGGCGATCTGGCTGGCCGAGAGGCCGGCCTCCCAGAGCTTCTTCAATTGTTCGACGCGATCGTCGGTCCAACTCATTACCGTCATCGCACTCTTCCTTTTCTATCGCGCCAGCCTCCAAGGAAGCGGCGTCGCGATTTCAGGGTGCCGAAAATCCCTGCTGACAGAATCCCTTAGCCCTCGCCGGTCGCGCACAAAGCGACCGGGCGTTACGCCGGAACACAGGACCGTTGAAGATCAGAACTGCCGCACGAGATATCGTACTTAACGCGTGAAACGCTACAATATGCCGTGACTCACGCGCAAGAGTCCGACTCACCGCGTCCACACATTCTCGACTGAAAGCAAGCAAATTCGCTTGTTGTGCGACTTGTGCAACACCGCTCCGACCGCTTTGCTCGGACCCTCACTCACTCACAGCTCATGCCTGAAAGGCTTGCAGGTGCCTGTGTTATGCCGTCCCAAGCTGCTGGTAGCGTGGCAGAAATCGTCCGATCCCGTGTTGACAGCGTGGGCGGCGCCAATAGAATGACCGCACGTGCCGCCTTTTCCGGGCGGCACGTTTTCGTTTCCGGGCAGGCATTTTCAAGCTGATCGCGCCAAGGCGCCCTCATTTGCCGGCCCCAGCTCGATCAGGTTGCCATGACCAACACCGCTGCCACCCACTTGATGCCCGTTTTCGCCCGGGCCGATCTTGCCTTCGAGAAAGGGGAGGGTGCCTGGCTGACGGCGACCAATGGCGAGCGCTATCTCGACTTCACCAGCGGCGTCGCGGTCAACGCGCTCGGCCATGCACATCCGCACCTCGTGGCGGCGCTGCAGGAGCAGGCGACCAAGCTGTGGCATATGTCCAACCTGTTCGGCAGCCCGGACGGCGAGCGGCTGGCGACGCGCCTGTGCGAGGTGAGCTTCGCTGACAAGGCGTTCTTCGCCAATTCCGGCGCCGAGGCGATGGAGTGCGCGATCAAGGTGACGCGCAAATATCACGCCGCGAAGGGGCACCCGGAACGCTATCGGATCATCACGTTCGAGGGTGCGTTCCATGGCCGCACGCTGGCAACCCTCGCCGCCGGCGGTCAGCAGAAATATCTCGAAGGTTTCGGTCCGCCGGTCGAAGGTTTCGATCAGGTTCCGCTCGAGGACCTCGAGGCGACCAAGAAGGCGATCGGTCCAAATACGGCCGGCATCCTGATTGAACCTCTGCAGGGCGAGGGCGGCGTGCGTTCGCCGTCGAATGCGTTCCTGAAGGCGCTGCGTCAGCTGTGCGACGACAACAAGATCCTGCTGGTGTTCGACGAGGTGCAGTCGGGTATGGGTCGCACCGGCGAGTTGTTCGCCTATCAGCGCACCGGGGTCACGCCGGATGTGATGGCGCTCGCCAAGGCGCTGGGCGGCGGTTTTCCGATTGGCGCTTGTCTCGCCACCAACGAGGCTGCCTCCGGCATGACCGCGGGCACCCACGGCTCGACCTTCGGCGGCAATCCGCTGGCGGTGGCCGCGGCGAACGCGGTGCTCGATGTGATGCTGGCGCCGGGATTTTTCGATCACGTCAAGCGGATGTCGCTGCTGCTCAAGCAGAAGCTGGCATCGATCGTCGATCGTCACCCGGGCGTGTTGAGCGAAGTGCGTGGCGAAGGGCTCCTGATCGGTCTCAAGGCCGTGGTGCTGGCGAACGATCTCGTTCTGGCGTTGCGCGATGAAAAGCTTCTGACCGTAAGCGCCGGCGACAATGTCGTGCGCCTGCTGCCGCCGCTGATCGTGTCGGAGGCCGAGATCGGGGAAGCCGTTGCCCGTGTTGAGCGGGCCTGCACCAAACTGTCGGCGGATCAGCCGAAGCGGGAAGCGGTGTGATGAGCAAGACACTGCGCCACTTCCTCGATCTGTCCACCCTTCCGACCAGCGAATTGCGTGCGATTCTTGATGGCGCGTCCATCATCAAGAAGGAGCTCAAGAGCGGCAAGCGCAGCGCGCCGCTCGCCAACAAGATACTGGCGATGATCTTCGAGAAGCCGTCGACCCGCACGCGCGTGTCGTTCGATGTTGGCATGCGTCAGCTTGGCGGCGAACCGATCATGCTGACCGGCGCTGAGATGCAGCTCGGCCGCGGCGAGACCATCGCCGATACGGCGCGGGTGCTGTCGCGCTATGTCGATGCGATCATGATCCGCATCCTCAGCCATGACTCGCTGATGGAATTGGCCAATCACGCCACCGTTCCGGTGATCAACGGTCTGACACGGCGCTCGCATCCGTGTCAGGTGATGGCGGACGTCATGACCTTTGAGGAACACCTTGGTCCGATCAAGGGGCGCAGTGTGGCGTGGGTCGGTGACGACAACAACGTGCTAGCGTCGTGGGCGCACGCAGCGGAGCGCTTTAGTTTTGATCTGCGCATTGCGACTCCACCTGAGCTCGCGCCGAACAAGCTGCTGAAAGACTGGATCAAGGCGAGCGGCGCGCCGGTGACCATCGGCACCAATCCGCAGGAGGCGGTGAAGGGCGTCGACTGCGTCGTCACTGACACCTGGGTGTCGATGGGCGACAAGGAAGGAGAGCATCGCCACAACCTGCTGCGGCCCTACCAGGTCAATGCGGAACTGATGGCGTTGGCGAATCCCGACGCCGTCTTCATGCATTGCCTGCCGGCGCATCGTGGCGATGAGGTCACCGACGAGGTGATCGATGGACCGCAGTCGGTGGTATTCGACGAGGCGGAAAACCGCCTCCATGCGCAAAAGGGCGTGCTGGCCTGGTGCTTCGACGCGTTGCCCTGAGCAGCGTGGCACGTGGTCTTGATTGGGGCCTGTTCCGTTCCTAGATCACGGACTTCAGCCCGAATATTCCATCGTCCACACGGAGAGCATTGCCGAAATGGCGGATCAAACCTCTGTTCGCCCCCCTTCGGCAACGCCTGTCGATGATGCGGTCCTTCCCTTCGAGGTGAGCGCGCTCGACGTGCGCGGGCGCCTGACCAAAATGGGACCTGCGCTCGACGACATTCTCACCAAGCACGATTATCCCGCGCCGGTCGGCAAGCTGTTGGGCGAGGCCATCATCCTCACGACGTTGCTGGGGTCGTCGCTCAAGTTCGACGGCCGTTTTATCCTTCAGACCCAGACCGATGGCCCGGTCTCGTTGATCGTGGTCGATTTTGCCGCGCCTGACCGGCTGCGCGGTTATGCGCGTTTCGACAAGACGCGCATCGAGCCGGGTATGGATTCCGCCGCGCTGCTTGGTCGCGGCCATCTGGCGATGACCGTGGATCAGGGCCCTGACATGAGCCGTTATCAGGGTCTGGTCGCGCTCGAGGGCGGCAACCTCGAAGATGCCGCGCATGAATACTTCCTGCGTTCGGAACAGATTCCCACCAGGGTTCGGCTCGCTGTTGGCGAGGAATTCCGTGGCGGCGACGGGCCGAAGCATCGCTGGCGTGGCGGCGGCATGCTGATCCAGTTTCTGCCGAAGGCGCCCGAGCGTGCGTTGCAAGCGGATCTGCATCCCGGCGATGCGCCTGAAGGCAACGAGCCGCATACGGTCGACGAAGACGATGCATGGACTGAAAGCCAGTCGTTGTTCGCGACCATTGAGGATGTCGAACTGATCGATCCTGATCTGTCGGGCGAGCGGTTGCTGTTCCGCCTGTTCCATGAACGCGGCGTGCGGGTATTCCCGATGCAGTCGCTTCGCGCGCAATGTTCGTGCTCGCGCGATGCCGTCGCCGGCATGCTCGCAAGTTTCGATCCCAAGGATCGTGCCGACATGGTGGAGAATGGCAAGGTCGTCGTGACCTGCGAATTCTGCAGTTCGTCTTATGAGTTCACGCCGGAAGAAGCGGGCGTCTGACGCCGCCGATAGCGTTTTCGAGCGGAGTGGACACCGGTTCGCCTGAAGAAAGCGCGTCCAGGCGCTAATTGAGTGTGCGACGGGCATCCGGGCTGTCGAGCGAAAACAGCGGAATGTCGATCTCGAACGCCTCGCCGTCTTCGGTCACCATCTGATAGCGCCCGGTCATGAAACCGGACGAGGTCGGCAAGGGCACGCCGCTGGTGTACTCGAACCGCTCGCCGGGGCCGAGGACCGGCTGTTCACCCACCACGCCTTCGCCGCGGACTTCTTGGCTGCGCCCCGAGCCGTCGGTGATGATCCAGTGGCGGGTCTTGAGCTGGACGGTTTCCGGTCCCTTGTTCACGATCGCGACGGTGTAAGCCCAGAAATATTGCTGCTTCTCGACCGACGAGCGTTCCGGCAGGAAGCTCGGCTCGACCATGACTTCGATCTGGCGGGTTATGGCGCGGTACATCGAACAGTCCAGACTTCACGACAATTTCGCTTGCAGAATAGCGGAAAGAACGGTGATTGCCCAATGGGCCGGATCTGCCGATGGAACCTCTTTCGCGTCGGGTGATCCGGACCATGATCACAAAAACGCGCGGTTTGCCGGGCGAATGGAAGTCCCTTAAGCTAGCTGTCAGTCTGAACGACGCCGATCACAATGACATCGCCGACTGCCCAACTGCCGGATCGGGTCGCCACGACGGCCGAAGCAAAAGCGGTTGCCCTGCCGGGGGCGACCGGCGAGCGCGAATTGCGGCTCGACCTGTTTCGCGGCCTTGCGCTGTGGCTGATCTTTATCGACCACCTGCCGCCCAACATTCTCACCTGGTTCACGATCCGCAATTACGGTTTCAGCGACGCCACCGAGATATTCATTTTCATTTCGGGCTACACCGCTGCGTTCGTCTACAGCCGTGCGATGCTGGAGCGAGGCTTTCTGGTTTCCGGCGCGCGCATTTTCAAGCGCGTCTGGCAGATCTACGTGGCGCACGTGTTCCTGTTCACGATTTATCTGGCCGAGATTTCCTACGTCGCCACGAGCTTCGAGAATCCGCTCTACGCGGAAGAAATGGGCATCCTCGATTTCCTCAAGCAGCCGGATGTCACGATCGTGCAAGCGCTGCTGCTTAAATTCAAGCCCGTCAACATGGACGTGCTGCCGCTCTACATTGTGCTGATGATCTTTCTTCCGTTGATCCTGTGGTCGATGCTGCGGCGGGCCGATCTCACCCTTGCGCTGTCCGCACTCCTGTACGCCCTGACCTGGGAGTTCGGCTTCTCGCTTCCGGCCTATCCCCATGGCTCATGGATCTTTAATCCGTTCGCCTGGCAGCTCCTGTTCGTGTTCGGGGCATGGTGCGCACTGGGTGGCGCGCGCAAGATGGCGCGCATTCTGGAATCCCCGATCACGCTGTGGCTTTGCGTCGCCTACCTTGTATTTGCGTTCTTTGTGACGCTGACCTGGCATATCCCGCGGCTCGGCGTCTACGTGCCGTACTGGCTGGCGAACTGGATGTATCCGATCAACAAGCCGGACCTCGATGTCCTGCGCTTCGTCCATTTCCTGGCGCTGGCGGCGCTGACAGTCCACTTCCTGCCCAAGGACTGGCCGGGGTTGCGTTCGCCCTGGCTGCGGCCGCTGATCCTGTGCGGCCAGCATTCGCTGGAGATTTTCTGCATCGGCGTCTTCCTTGCCTTCGCCGGCCACTTCATCCTGGCCGAACTTTCGGGCGGGGCGTGGATGCATTTCGCCGTCAGCGTGGTCGGAATCGTCATCATGTCGGCGGCAGCGGCGCTGTTTTCGTGGTACAAGACAGAGACAGGAAAAGGCAAAAAGCCAGCAAGGATCGGCGATTCCGATGCTGACCTTGCGGGAGGTGGATCATGAGGGCGCCGCTTTACGCACTGGTTCTCGCCGGGGTGCTGGCGATTGCGCCGGCGCGGGCCGAGAATCCGGAAAGCTGCGCAGTCCCGTCCTATCTCCTCACCACGGAAGCGACGCTCGCCAAGACCGCGGAAACCGTCAAGGCGCGTCAGCCGCTGGACATCCTGGTAGTAGGAACCCGCTCATCCTCACTCAGCGGGCCTGACGGCCCCAGCGCGTCCTATCCGGCGCGGATGGTTGATGCCCTGCGGGAAAAGCTGCCGGGCGTCACGATCAATCTGGCGACCGATATCCATCCCAAGCAGATCACCGCCGAGGTCAGCGGGGGTCTTCAGAAACTTGTCGAGGAGCGCAAGCCGACGCTGGTGGTGTGGCAGACCGGAACGGTCGATGCGATGCGTTCCATCGATCCAGACGATTTCCGGCTGGCGCTCGATGAAGGGATTGGAGCGCTGCAGAAATCGGGTGCCGACGTGATCCTGATGAATCTGCAATACAGCCCGCGGACCGAGACCATCCTGTCGGCGTCACCCTATAACGACACCATGCGCGTGGTCGCGCAGGAATGGCACGCGCCGCTGTTCGACCGTTTCAACATCATGCGCCACTGGAACGAGACCGGTGATTTCGATCTGTTCGGCGCGGTCCACGGTTTCGGCATGGCCAAGCGCGTGCACGATTGCATCGGTCGTGCGCTGGCGAAACTCGTGATCGAGGCCGCGCATATCAATCCGGCGGAGCTTGGGACCCAGCGTTGATCATGTTTGCGTTCTGTTTGCGGGTGGTCATCCTCGCGTCTCTCTGTGCCGGATTGTCGTTCGCACTTCCCGAAATGTCGCCGGCGCGGGCTCAGGACAATGCCGGCAGTGCGCCGCCAGCGACGAGCCAGCCGGCTCCTCAGAAAGGTCTGGCCACGAAGGCGATCGAAGCCGCCAAGGGCGCAGCGAAGAGCGCCGGCGATATCCTCACCCGCAAGCCATGCCTGAAGCCGAAAGGCAATGCCGCGAAAGGTTCGCTGCCGCGCGTGGCGCGCAGGATCGCGCATGGTGAGCCCGTCAAGATCGTTGCGTTTGGATCGTCGTCGACCGAGGGGTTTGGCGTCACTTCGCCGAGCTATACCTACCCCAATCGCCTCGCCGGGCAATTGCGCCGTGCCTATCCGGTCGCTGATATCACCGTGGTCAATCTCGGCAAGGGAGGCCAGGAAGTCGCAGAGATGCTTGCGCGTCTCGATACGGTATTGGCCGAGCATCCGGATCTGGTGATCTGGCAGTTCGGCACCAATACGGTGGTGCGGAGGCATGATGTCGCTCGCCTGGCCGCGCTCGCCGAGGATGGCGTGTCACGTATGCAGGCAGCGGGCGCCGATGTCGTGCTGGTCGATCCGCAATATGTGCCGGCGGTGAATGCCAACAAGGAAGGCGCGAGCAAGATGGTGAAGCTGATCAGCGACGTCGCCCGGCTCAAGCGCATTTCGGTGTTCCCGCGCTTTGAAGTGATGAGGCAATGGCACGAGGACGACAAAATTCCGTTCGAGAGCTTCGTCATCAATGATGGGCTTCACATGAACGACTGGGGCTATGCATGCTTTGCCCAGTTGCTTGGCGACACCATCATTCGTTCGGTCGGCGAAGTGAAATCCGGAATCGAAGTGCCGAGCAACGTGATGACGTTCCGGCCGATGTGAAAAATCTATTTCGTTCTTACGATGTGTTAGCTTGCGTTTGTCATGGCCGGACTTGTTCTGGCCATTTCTGTTCAATGGGCACAGTGTCTCCCCAAACGAGATGCCCGGCACAAGGCCGGGCATGACGTTCTCCAGATTCTAAATCGAGGCAGCGATAATGCGTAGTAGCGGAGCGCATTTACGCCTTATCGAGCGCTCCCGTGAGATCGTCGATCAGATCTTCGACATGCTCCAGCCCGGTTGAATAGCGGATGAAGCCTTCGCTGATGCCAAGCTCGGCGCGGTCCTCAGGCGACAGGCGCTGATGCGTGGTAGTCGCAGGGTGGGTGACGATGCTCTTGGCGTCGCCCAGATTGTTCGAGATGCAGGCGATCCTGAGCGCATTGAGAGTGCGGAAAGCGGCAGCCTTGCCGCCCTTGACTTCAAAGCCGATCATGGTCGAGCCGCCGCGCATCTGCTTCTTCACGGTCGCGGCCTGCGGATGGTCGGCGCGGCCGGGGTAAATCAGCCGCGAGATCTTCGGATGCTTTGCCAGCGCGTCGGCAATCGTGGCGGCGCTGTCAGTCTGGGTCTTGACCCGGATGCCGAGCGTCTCAAGTCCCTTCAGCAGCACCCACGCATTGAAGGGTGAGATCGCCGGACCGGTTTGACGCAGGAAGGTGTGAATGTGTTCCTGAATGAAATCGTTCGACGCCAGGATGACGCCGCCGAGACAACGGCCCTGGCCGTCGATGTGCTTGGTGGCGGAGTAAGTGACAACGTCGGCGCCCAGCGCCAGCGGGCTTTGCCAGATCGGCGTTGCGAATACGTTGTCTACGACAAGGCGTGCGCCGCCGGCATGGGCGATTTTAGCGATCGCGCCGATATCGAGCACGTCGAGTGTCGGATTTGTCGGGCTTTCGAGGAAAAGCGTTCTTGTGTTCGGTCGCATCGCCTTCTTCCACTGGTCGAGATCGAGGCCATCGACCAGCGTGGATTCGATGCCGTAGCGCGGTAGCAGGGTTTCGACGACATAACGACATGAACCGAACAGCGCCTTTGCGGCAACGACATGATCGCCGGCCTTCAGCGGCGCGAGCATCGCGGTGGTGACGGCAGCCATGCCGGTCGCGGTGGCGCGCGCGGTCTCGGCGCCTTCGAGATCGGCCATGCGCTGCTCGAACATCGCAACGGTCGGATTGGAAAAGCGCGAGTAGAGAAAGCCCGGGTCCTCGCCCTTGAAGCGCGCCTCGCATTGTTCCGCGCTGTCGTAGACAAAGCCCTGGGTCAGGAATAGCGCCTCCGATGTCTCGCCATATTGCGAGCGCATCGTACCGGAATGGACGAGGCGGGTTTCCGGACGCCAGGTGCGGGATGGGGTTTTGACCTCAGACATGTGACCTCCAACGCGGGCCGCTTGAAAAACGGCACAAAAAAACCGGCCTGGATCAACATCCACAGGCCGGGATCACACTGTCCTCGGCCTGTTTAGCGACTTATTTTACGTGGCTGCAAGCCGGCCGGCCCAAATCACCACGGGATAAGTCTCAGCCTTAATCCGCCATGGTCTTTCCGTCAAGCGACCCATCGGATAACCGGTAAGAGGATTATCCTGCGCCAGGCGCGGGACGTATGAGGATCGACACGTGACCTTCTCGATTGCGCCGGACGCACGGGGAATTCTGCCGGATCGCATGATTGCGGCGATGGCGGATTCAGGTCTGATCCTGCCGGCCTATCCTTTCGTCGAGAGCCAGATCCAGCCGGCGAGCCTTGATCTGCGGCTTGGCGACGTGGCCTATCGCGTGCGCGCGAGCTTTCTGCCGGGGCCAGATACCACGGTCGCCGAACGTATCGACGAGTTGAAGCTGCACGAGATCAGCCTGTCCGATGGTGCGGTGCTCGAGACCAATTGCGTCTACATCGTCCCGCTGCTCGAAAGCCTCGCTCTGCCGCCGTCGATTTCGGCCGCCGCCAATCCGAAAAGTTCGACCGGGCGGCTCGATGTGTTCACCCGCGTGATTGCCGATGCGACGCGCCGCTTTGATATGATCGAGGCCGGCTATCATGGCCCGCTTTATGCGGAGATCAGCCCCAAGACGTTCCCGGTGCTGTTGCGCGAAGGATCGCGTCTGTCGCAGATCCGCTTCCGTGTCGGCCACGCATTGCTCGACGATGCGGCGCTCGCCGATCTTCATGCGCATGAGCGGCTGGTCGACAGCGACGACGCCGATCTCACCAGCGGCGTTGCGCTGAGCGTTGATCTGTCCGGCGAGGGATCGGATGGCTTTGTCGGCTATCGCGCCAAGCGCCATACCGGTGTGGTCGATGTCGATCGCCGCGGCGGTTATTCGGCTGGCGAGTTCTGGGAGCCGATCAAGGCGCGGCCGGACCGCAGTCTGATCCTCGATCCTGGCGAGTTCTATATCCTTGCCTCGAAGGAAGCGGTGCAGGTGCCGCCGGATTTCGCTGCGGAAATGGTGCCGTTCGATCCGCTGGTCGGAGAATTCCGCGTTCATTACGCCGGCTTCTTCGATCCGGGCTTCGGCTATGCCGGCGCCGGAGGGCAGGGTTCACGCGCGGTGCTGGAGGTGCGCTCGCGCGAGGTGCCGTTCATTCTGGAGCACGGCCAGATCGTCGGGCGGCTGGTCTATGAGAAGATGCTGTCGTCGCCGGACGCGCTTTACGGCACGCGCATCGCATCCAACTATCAGGGGCAGGGCCTCAAGCTGTCCAAGCACTTCCGGCTCTGACCGCTCTGCGAAACGTCAGTCGATTTCGCGGTAAGCCCATGCGCGGCGCGGATATGGCGTGCCTTTCGGGCAATGGTAGTGTGCCAGCGGCGCGTTCCCCCACCAGATCCGAAAACTGCCGCGCCCGCGGAGGCGCATGACAGAGGCCGGAGTCGCAGAAATCCCCGTGGTCGAGGGCGGGCGGCCGCCGTTGCCGCGTGTCGACCGGCCGGCGCGAAATCCGCTGCTCGACGGCCGCATTCTGCCGACGCTTTTGCGTCTCGCGGCCCCCAATGTGGTGGCGCTGAGCGCGGGCACCTGCGTCGCGATTGCGGAAACCTCCTATATTGGCCGCCTCGGCACCGAGCCGCTGGCGGCGATGGCGCTGGTGTTTCCGCTGGTCATCCTGACCCTCACCATGTCCGGCGGCGCCATGGGCGGCGGTGTGGCCTCGGCGATTGCCCGCGCACTCGGGGCCGATGACGTGCAGCGCGCGTCGACGCTGGCGATCCACGCGCTGATGATCGGCTTCTGCTTCGGCCTGTTCTTCACCGTGAGCATTCTGATCTTCGGGCCGTTTCTTTTGACGCTGCTGGGTGGCCGTGGCCGCGTGCTGTCGGAGGCAATCGGCTATTGTCAGATATTTTTCGGCGGCGCGACCATCCCGTGGCTGATGAACACCATGGCGGCGATCCTGCGCGGCACCGGCAACATGAAGCTGCCATCGGCCATCGTGTTGTGGTCGGCGTTCTGTCAGATCGTGCTCGGCGGCGTTCTCGGTCTTGGCCTTGGGCCGATCCCGCAATTCGGCATGCGCGGCGTCGCCGCCGGCACGTTGATCGCGTTCGCCAGCGGCGTTGCGATCATGCTGTGGTACGTGCTGTCCGGCCGTAGCCGCATCACTTTCGATCTCAAGGGCTTCCGGATTCGCGGCGCGCTGTTCTACGACATCCTGAAGGTCGGTGCGATCGCCTGCTTTTCGCCGCTGCAGGTGGTGCTGACGATCACGATCTTTACGCACATGCTGGCGCAGTTCGGTAACGAGGTGCTTGCCGGCTATGGCATCGGCGCGCGCCTCGAGTTCATGCTGACTTCGCTGGCGTTTGCAGTCGGCATTGCCTCGGTGCCGATGGTCGGCATGGCGATCGGCGCGGGACGTGTGGCGCGGGCCCGTGCGATCGCATGGACCGCGAGCGGCGTGTCGCTCCTCGCGGTCGGGCTCTTCGGCGGCTTTATCGCGATCTTCCCCGATCTATGGGTGAACCTGTTCACGGACGATCCGGGCGTGCGCGATGCCGGCCGACGTTATCTGTCGACCGCGGCGCCGATGTTCGCGTTCATCGGCGTGTCGATCTCGCTGTATTTCTCCTCGCAGGGCGCCGCGCGGGTGCTGGGGCCGGTGTTGGCACAGACCGCGCGACTGGTGTTCGTCATTATCGGCGGGTGGGTGCTCACGGCGCAAGGCGCTTCGAGTTCAAGCTTCTTCTGGCTGGCGTCGATTTCGATGATCGTCCTCGGCATATTGGCAGCGGCAGCGGTTCGCATCACGCGATGGGGGCCGAAGCCCTCGCCGCTGACTGTTTCACCTTCCTGATCTGAATTATCGCGAGATCGACACTGGCCGTGCGAGCGCCGACCGCGCAAATTTCTTCACCCCGGCCGGCTTGCCGAACAGGTAGCCCTGGGCAAGGTCGAAGCCGATTTCCGTCGCGGTGAGAAAGTCCGCCCGCGATTCCACGCCCTTTGCAACGGTGCGGGAGCCATAGCTGTTGGCGAGATCGACGATCCGACTGCAGACGTTGCGCTTCAGCCGATTGTCCGCGCTGTCGGTGATGAATTCACGGTCCACCTTGATCTCGACAAAGGGGAAGACCGGCAGATCCATCAATGCCGGCCAGTCAACGCCGAGATCATCGATCGAGAGCGCGATGTTGTGGAAGCGGACGCGCTTGGCAAGATCGATAGCGAAATCGAGATTCTGGATGATCTCGGTGCTCTTGATCTCAACGATCAATCCACCGAACGCCGGATGATCTGGAATGCGCTGGCAGAGTTCGCTGACCGCCGCCGGGTCCTTCAGATAGGACAGCGGCAGGTTGATCGAAATATCGACCGGGCCGTGCTGGCCGACGAAGTAGTGCCAGTCGTCGAGCGCGCGGCTGACCACGAATTCCGACAACTGGGTGAAATGCGGATCCTTCTCGTCGGGAATGAATGATGACGGCGGCACGACACCCCATGACGGATGGCGCATGCGCACCAGCGCTTCGGCGCCGCGTGGCGCCAGCGTGCGAATATCGATCTTTTGCTGATACCAGAGTTCGAGCCAACCCGCCTTGAGGGCTTCGGCGACATCGACCGCCGGGCTGGGTGGGGCTTCGGATGGCAGCAGCGCAACGAGGCTCGCGCGTAGCCCTTCGGCACTGAACGGCGTCGCCAGCGGCGGCAGCATCGGGATGCCGAATTCCTCGCCGAGCTGGCGCACCGCGGCAACGAGAATCGAATCGCGCGGGCCGATCAGCAGCACCTTGCCGTCGAACTTTCTGTCCGCGAGCACCTTCAGGTTCTTGCCGACCTCGACGCCGTCGGACGACAGGCCGAGTACGACGAGATCCGGCGCCTCGAAATCGAGGATCGGCCCGAGATCGCTCGATGAGGATGATTCAGCCGTGATGAAACCAAGTTCCTCGAGGGTCTCGGCAAGGAACATCCGGATGTGTTTCTTGCCGTCGGCGATGCATGCACGCGGCGTGATCTTGCGTTGGCCGAAGGTCGTGACTTTGTCGGCTTCCGCTAGAATCGCTCTGATCATTCTCACCTCCGATAGTCGTGGCGAGAGTCTTAGCGTCACGGAGTCGTTGCAAATAAGGAAATCCCGAAACATCCAAGTAGGAGGTCAGGTAAGGTTAAAGCTTGGGATTTGCGTAAAATTTGAACGATCTTTGCGGGCAGTTTGCGCACATCGCGCCGAAATCGCCGTTTGCCTTCTGCCATCGTCAAAAATGTCGTCGGCGCTCATCGTGAATCAATTCGCGGTTGTAATGTCGTCGCGAATTCTCTCGCGGCGACATTTGCAGCGCTGTCTCATTCTTTGCGGTTATTCACATCGGCAAATTCAGCTGCGTGCTGTTGATAACACGAAGGTCCTCGTCATTGCGGATGTGGCCGCGTCCATCTGATTCGCGATATAGGGCGCGATCTCGTTCGGCAACACATCGACGATCCATACCAACTCGCTGCGATTTTCTCCTGCAGCGAAGACCTGCACGGATGCGCTGTGCTGCCTGATCCGCTCGCTGATCACGGCGTAGACCAGGCGTTTCGCGTTATCGTTGCAATCGACCAGCAGTTCGCGGGCGACCGTGCCGTTGGCGAATGTCACGATGCGCGCGTCACCGTCCATTTTGGTTTTGAGAACGAACCCGGGAACGAGACGCTGATGGACCTCACCGAAATCGCGCACCGCGTCCCAGACCCGGTCAGCGGATGCGTCGAGGGAAACCCGTTTTGTGATTGAAGCCATGATGTTCACTCCGTAGGCCGCCGGCTAGGAGCAGACTGCCTCGATGTTGTTGCCGTCAGGGTCGATCAGGAAGGCCGCGTAGTAGGTTGGGCTGTAGTCGGCGCGGGGCCCGGCGGCGCCGTTGTCATGACCGCCCGCTTTCAGGCCGGCAGCGTGAAATGCCTTGATCGCGGCCTGGTCGGGAGCCCGGAAAGCAATATGGGCGCCGTCGCGGTTTCCGTCTTTTGCTAAATGCAGCCAAAGCGCCGGAGCATCTTTTGGCCCGAAACCCGCGCCGCTGTCGTCGCGCGAGCACAAAACATGGCCGAGGGGTGCCAATGCGGCGGTGTAAAACCGCACCGCGGCGTCGAGGTCTTTTACGCGAAGTCCGATATGGTCGTACATGCGATCTCTCCTTGATGGAGGATCACCCTACGCGGCCGGCCATCAGCCGTTCTTGGAGAATCTTGCGGTCGCCGCGCGCCGCGGCCCGGAAATGGCGCGGCGAAACGCCTGCGGCGCGATGGAAGGTGCGAACGAAGTTCGACAGGTCGCCGAATCCGACATCGAACGCGACATCGGTGATCGAGCGCGTGTCGTCGGCAAGCAGGCGGGCGGCGTGGCGCAGCCGCGAACGGACCAGATATTGGTGCGGGGTCGCGCCAAGCGTGTCCGAAAACAATCTCAGGAAATGGAAGGCGCTCAATCCGCTCTGGCGGGCGGTATCTTCGAGCTTGATGTCGTCAGAGGCATTGGCCTCGATCCACAGCGCAGCTTCCACCGCGCGGCGACGATCACGCGCCTGGATGGTGCGCGCCTGCGGTGTCCGGCCGGCAACGAGATCAGCAAAGCGCGCCGCGAACAGCAGGGCAGCTTCGTCGGCGCCGATATCGTTGGTGCTGCTCGCTGCGGCATCGGCGAGTTCGGCAAGAACCATGAGTTCAGGTAGCGGCGGCGCGTATCTGGTTCGCCACAAATTCTCGTTCCGCGTGATGGTGTCCGCGGTTTCGCGGGAGAACTGGATCGACAGGCATTCGTCGCCACAGAGGTGGTGACGATGCGAGCAAACATACTCGTCGTCGGCATGGCCGACCATGATCGCTCCCGGCACCATGTCATGGGACGTGCCGCGACATTCGTAAGCGAAGGTGCCGCGCCGGACGTATGACAAGGAATGATAGCGGTGCTGTTCGACATAGGGTTTGTCATCAGGCCCCATGCTGCAACGATAATCGATCACGGACACCGCATCGGACTGGAAGATGACGGTCGCCGACATGGTGCGATGTCCTAGCGCCGGCGCAGTGGTGGCGCGACGGAGAATTCCGGCTCGAACAGCATCGGTGCGTCATCGGTGTCGTGGCCGATCTTCGCCCGCTCGATGGTCAGCATCTTGAACTTGGTGGTGACGCCGCCATTGGCGGAGAAGCCACCGGTCTTGCCGTTGGCTGCCAGCACGCGGTGGCACGGCACCACGATCGTGAACGGATTTTGCCCGAGCGCCTGGCCGACGGCGCGCGACAGAGTCTTGTCGCCGAGACGCTGGGCGATCTCGCCATAGGTGATGGTTTCGCCGGGCCGGATCGTGCGCGCGATGTCGTAAACCTGACGGTTGAAATCCGGCACCTCACTCATGTCGAGTTCGATGTCGGTGAGATCGTCGGGCTTGCCCTCAAGCAACGCAGTCATCGCTTCGCAAGCGCGGCGCACCTCGGGCGGCGGCGCCATGTCGCGGGCGCCCGGACTTTTGGTCAGAAGCCGATCGCGCGTTCTGTTGTCATCGGCTTCGGGCAATTGCACGCCGAGAATGCCGCGCTCACCCCAGGTGATAGCGCAACGGCCGATGGCCGTATCGAAAAATGCGAATCCGGTGCTCATAGACGCAATATAGGCGCGATCGGCGTCTTGCGCAGTGGGGTTGTCGGAAATCGGGTGCGGCTAGTCCTTGGTGTGGCCCTGATCTTTGTCCTGTTCCCTGGGTAAATCCTTGGGGCAGAACGAGATCGTGCTGATCGCGATTTTTGCGTCCTTTTTCGAGGTGTAGGGACCATCTCCGAAAAAGATATCGCCGTCGATCACCGGATTGCTCTGGACGATGTCGCAGCGACCGGTTGCGCGATTGCCGACCACCCAATAGGAGCTCGCAGCCGCCGTTCCGGCCGTCAGGATCACGCCAAACAGTGCCAGGCCAAGGCGCATCATAGGGTCGACCTCCATTCGATGGCCCCAAGCCGGAAGATAGCCTTTCGTTCCGTGACGCGGGTTGCCTTCCCTGTGCGGTGGTTAATGCGGGGCATCCCGCTGCGTTGCAAATTCCGGTTATTTGGGCGATGGTGCCGCCGGCTCGCGGGCGTAGTTCAATGGTAGAACGGCAGCTTCCCAAGCTGCATACGAGGGTTCGATTCCCTTCGCCCGCTCCAGCCCTCCGGATTGCTCGGACACCCAAAACTCCACAATGAGAACAAGAGGCCAGATGTCGCAGCCCCGCCTGTTCACGCCGATGACGATGCGCGGCGTTACCTCCCGAAACCGGATCGTGATTTCACCGATGTGCCAGTACTCGGCCACGGACGGCGTGGCCAATGACTGGCATCTCGTGCATCTCGGCAAGTTCGCGCAGGGCGGCGCCGGCGTGGTGATGGCGGAGGCGACCGCGGTGACGCCGGAAGGCCGGATCACCCACGGCGATCTTGGCCTGTGGGCTGACGATCAGATCGCGCCGTTGGCGCGTATCGCCGATTTCATCCGCGCCCAGGGTGCGGTGTCGGCAATTCAGCTCGCTCACGCCGGGCGCAAGGCCAGCATGCAGCGGCCATGGTTCGGCAACGCCGCGCTGACGGCCGAGGATCACGCGCGCGGCGATAAGCCCTGGCAGATCGTCGCGCCGAGCGCGATCCCAATGGAGCAGGGCTGGCTGATGCCGCATGAACTGACTGATGCGGACCTCAAGGCGCTGCGCGAGAACTGGCGGCTCGCCACCTTGCGCGCGGTCAAGGCCGGGTTCGACTTGCTCGAAGTTCATTGTGCGCATGGTTATCTGCTGCACGAATTCCTGTCGCCGCTGTCCAACCAGCGCACCGATGCCTATGGCGGCGATCGCGCCGGGCGGATGAAGTATCCGCTCGAGATCATCGAGACGGTGCGCGCGGCGTGGCCGGAGGATCGGCCGCTGTTCGTGCGCATCTCGTCGGTAGATGGCGTCGATGGCGGCATTGATATCGCGGACTCGGTGGCGTTTGTGAACGAAGCCAAGGCGCGCGGAGCGGATGTGATCGATTGCTCGTCGGGCGGGTTGATGGGTTCGGCCACTGCAGCGCGAATTCCCCGCGGCTACAGTTTCCAGGTGCCGTTCGCCGAACAGATTCGCCGCGAGACGGATGTTGCCACCATGGCGGTCGGCCTGATCATGCATCCGCAGCAAGCCGAGGATATCCTGCGCGACGACAAGGCTGATCTCATCGCCATCGGCCGCGAGGCATTGTTCGATCCGAACTGGCCGCTTCATGCGGAGTTGGCACTGACCGGTAAGGCGGTCGCCAAGGAAGGATTCGGCGACGTGTTCGGCAAGTGGCCGAAACAATACGGCTGGTGGCTGGAACGGCGCGAGCCCGGCCTGCGCAGGCTCGACGGTCCGGCATTGCCATTTCGCAAGGCCTGACCCAAGCTCCTGCGCCGCGTCGGTCTGATGCGGCGTTGTCTGGGAGCTTTACATGTCCGGTCCATCCATCTGCGTTGCCGGTGCCGGCAGCATCGGCTGCTATGTCGGCGGCATGATGCGCGCGGGCGGCCGGCCGGTGTCGCTGCTGGCGCGGCCGCGCGTGATCGACGACATCCAGGCTAACGGCCTGACGGTCACGAGTTTCAACGGCGCCGAACATCGGCTGTCAGCTGGCGAGATCGCGCTGAGCGATGACCCCGCGATACTCACCGACGCTGACATCGTTCTGGTCACCGTCAAAAGCGACGACACCAAAGCGATGGCCGATCTGATCGCGCGCCACGCACGGCCGGATGTGATTGTCGTCAGCCTGCAGAATGGCATCGGCAACGTGCCAGTGCTGCAAAGCCGGCTGCCGGGCCGCACGGTTCTTGCCGGCGTGGTACCGTTCAACGTGATTGCTCTCGGGCAGGGCCATTTTCACCGCGCGACATCCGGAGACATCCTGATCGACAAGGATGCGAACAATACTGCCGGCACAATTTCTGTTCCGGACCTGCCGGTCAGAGCAACCGAGAACATGATCGGCGTGCAGTGGGGCAAGCTGCTCCTCAACCTCAACAATGCACTCAACGCGCTGTCCGGCTTGCCGCTGCGCGATCAGCTCGCGCAGCGCGAATGGCGAACGTTGTTCGCCGATGAGATGCGCGAGGCGCTGGCCGCGCTGAAAGCAGAAGGGATCGCGCCGGTAGCGTCGACGCCGCTCCCGGCCGGTTGGACGCCTTGCATCCTCAAGCTGCCGGATTTTGCCTTTCGCGCGGTGGCTGCACCGATGGTGAAGATCGATCCCAAGGCGCGATCGTCGATGTGGGAGGATCTGGAACGTGGCCGCCGGACCGAGATCGATCATCTTCAGGGGCTGATTGTTGCTCTCTCGGGCAAGCACGCTCTCCGTACACCGTTGTCGGCGGCGACAGTGGCGCTGATCCGCAAGGCTGAGGCGGCCAGGGGCGGTTCGCCGCACCTGACGCCGAGGGACATTCGCGCAGCGGCGGCTTGAAGCCGTTTGGCGGCGTTATATATTTTCAGGGTGCCGATGCTGTCGCCGGGTCTCGCCGGCATGAGTTGCATTGAGCGAGCCGGCAAAACGGATCGTGGGCTGCGAAGGCACCATGCCGTCGCTGGTGATGCTGCGGCAGATGTCTTCCAGGCAGGATCAAGCTCTGGAGGCTCAGATGCATGCGGAGATGGCCTATAAACCCCACCGCCTGATCGCCAGTGACAGGGTCGAGGGAACGCGGGTCTTCAACGCCGATGGCAGGAAGATCGGAACCGTCAAGCGGTTGATGATCGACAAGATCAGCGGCAACGTTGCTTACGCGGTGCTGTCATTCGGTGGTCTTCTCGGAATGGGCGAGCACTATCGTTCGCTGCCGTGGGCGACCATGAAATACAATCCCGAGATCGAAGCCTATGAACTTGTCACGCTGATGAGCGACGAGGAACTGCAGAAGGCGCCCGCCTATGTGGCGGACGGCGAGATCGATTGGGGCTATCGGGAGCGCCCGTACGAGAATTACTGGATGGGCTTCTGAGGCGGCAGCCACGCTCCTGTCGCTACACCACCGCCCTTGCGGCGGCGCGTCCGGCGTTACGACCTGAAAACAGGCAGCCGCCGAGGAACGTTCCCTCCAATGCGCGATAGCCATGAACGCCGCCGCCTCCGAAGCCGGCTGCTTCGCCGACGGCATAGAGTCCAGGAATGATTTTCCCATTGGTCCCGAACACCCGGGCATCGAGGTCGGTCTCAAACCCGCCGAGGGTTTTGCGCGTCAGAATGTTCAGACGCACCGCGATCAACGGCCCGTGCGCAGGATCGAGAATCTTATGCGGCTTGGCGGTGCGGATCAGCTTGTCGCCGATGTAGCGCCGGGCATTGTGGATGCCCATCACCTGCGTGTCCTTGACATAAGGATTATCGATCTCACGATCACGCGCGGCGATCTGGCGCTCGATGTTGGCGACATCGAGCAGGTTGTCGCCGCTGAGCTTGTTCATTTCCGCGACGAGGTCGCGCAGGTTGTCGCGGACGATGAAATCGACGCCGTGCTGCTTGAACGCTTCGACCGGTGCGGGTGCCCCCTTGTGCAATGCGCGGCGCAGGGTCATGCGCCAGCTTTTGCCGGTGAGGTCCGGGTTCTGTTCGGAGCCCGAGAGCGCGAATTCCTTCTTGATGATGCTTTGGGTCAGGATGAACCACGAATAGTCGTAGCCGGTCTTCATGATGTAATCGAGCTGACCGAGCGTGTCGTATCCGGGATAGAGTGGCGAAGGCAGGCGCTTGCCGGTGGCGTCGAACCACATCGACGACGGCGCCGGCAGGATGCGAATGCCGTGGCCCGGCCAGATCGGGTCCCAGTTGTGGACACCCTCGACGTAGTGCCACATGCGATCGCGGTTGATGAGGCGTCCGCCGGCGGCTTCGGTGATACCGATCATGCGGCCGTCGACATGGGCCGGAACGCCACTCACCATGCGTTTCGGCGCGGTGCCGAGACGGCTCGGCCAGTTTTGGCGGACGAGGTCATGATTACCGCCGATGCCGCCGGACGCCACGATGACCGCCTGCGCGTTGAACGCGAAATCTCCGACCGTCACGCGTGACGAGCTTTTGCCGCGCGGCTCTTGGGAAGGCTCTAAGGTTTTACCGCTCACGCCGGTGACGGCGCCAGCCGATATCGTCAGCGCATCGACGCGATGGCGAAACCTGAACACGATCCGGCCGGTCTTGGCGGCCTCACGGGCGCGACGCTCGAACGGCTCGACCACGCCGGGGCCGGTGCCCCAGCTCACATGGAAGCGGGGAACCGAGTTGCCGTGGCCCATGGCGTCGTATCCGCCGCGCTCCGCCCAGCCCACCACCGGGAAAATCCGGTGGCCCATTGCCTGCAGCCAGCCGCGCTTCTCGCCAGCCGCGAAGGCCACATAGGCCTCGGCCCATTTGCGCGGCCAGTGATCCTCGTCGCGGTCGAAACCGGCGGTGCCCATCCAGTCCTGCAGCGCCAGGTCATAGGAATCCTTGATGCCGAGGCGGCGCTGCTCCGGTGTATCAACCAGAAACAATCCACCGAGCGACCAGAACGCTTGGCCGCCGAGATTCTGCTCGCCTTCCTGCTCGACGATAATGACCCGCTTACCAGCGTCGGCCAATTCGGTTGCCGCAACCAGTCCCGCAAGCCCGGATCCTACGACAATGACATCCGCATCCGTCGCCATGATTTGTTCCCCCGCGATCAGCCGATTGAAGCGTGCGCGACGAAGCGCGGTCAACGGCAAAATGTGGCGGGAGTTTGTGCGCATGGTTTTCGCGGTGCGATTCGCACGAGTTTGTTTTGAGGAGCGGCCGTTCGGTGCATCATGACTGCAACACCAGAACGGAATCTTGTTTGGTAAGTATCAGCGATCTGGACAAAACGCCGGACTCGCAACACGCTGGCAATGCTTCGACAGCACGTTCGTTGTCGAGGAACTGGGGCGGGGTCATGAAGATTGTCACGGGGTTGCTTGCTGCGGTGCTGCTTCTGGCAGGGATCGGCACCAGCCACGCCGTGGTGCGGATTTCCGACGATCGCGGGGGCCGCATCGGAACCTACGTCGACCGCTATGAGAGCCTGCGCAACTCCGGCGAAACCGTGGTCATTGACGGGCTCTGCGCGTCCGCCTGTACCATTGTGTTGGGTGCCGTCCCTCACAACAAGATTTGTGTGACCTCCCGCGCGGCGCTCGGTTTCCATGCAGCATGGGACCCCGGACGGGGCGGCCGGCCGGTTACCAATGTTGAAGCGACTCATATGCTTTACGAGATGTATCCAGCTCCGGTGCGGCGGTGGATCAACCGGCATGGTGGCCTTAAACCGCGCATGATCTTTCTGCGCGGCGCGCAACTGAACGCGCTGTTTCGGCCGTGCTATCTCGACGCGCAGGCACGCGCCCGCTGATCAACCAAAATCCGCTCAGCGTGACGTGTCGGGGTGCGACGCCATTTGGCTTGCCCGCGGCGCGGGCTGTCTTTATCTGGAACCTGAATTTTTGGCCCGCCCGGGCTGAATTGCGCCAGATTGCCGCCTGCCGGCACCTTCAAAGGACACGTCATGACCGATAAGACCACCCGGCCGTTGGTGATGATTGCTGCGTTCGCGGCAAGCCTCGCGGTCGGACTGCTGGTCGTCCTGTGGCTGACCGGAGGTCTGCGCGGCGTGACCCCGCCCGCCGCCATCGGCGGCCCGTTCCAGTTGACCGACCAGTCTGGCCAGACGGTCACCGAGAAGAATCTGCAGGGCCGCCCGACGCTGATTTTCTTCGGGTTTACCCATTGCCCGGATGTCTGTCCGACCTCGCTGTTCGAAATGTCCGAGGTGCTACGCGCGATGGGTAAGGATGCGGATCGCGTGAATGCCTATTTCGTGTCCGTCGATCCGGAGCGCGATACGCCGGACGTCATCAAGACCTATCTGCAAAGCTTCGATCCGCACCTCAAGGGATTGACCGGCAGCGAGGAGCAGGTCGCGAAGGTCATGTCGGTCTATCGCGTCTATGCCAAGAAGGTCCCGCTCAAGGACGGCGACTACACGATGGATCACACTGCGCTGATCTATCTCATGGACAGGAGCGGACAATTCGTCGCCCCGTTCAATCTCAAGCGGACCCCGGAAGAGGCCGCTGCCGACCTCAAGCGTTTTCTCTAGACCGTCGTCGGGTCGCAGGCTGCCGCACCAGCGCGACCATCGGTTGAGGAGTGACCGCGGTGCTCCATGAGCGCCGGTGAGCAAGGCCATGTTCGGTCTTTTCCCAGCGATAGGGATCTGTGAGGAACTGGTATAGCGCGCGCCATGCCGCCAGCGACAGGCAGAGCCAGTAAAGCGGCGTCAGCAGCAGCACCCACGCATGATTCAGCAAGCGTCGGCGCGCCAGTCCCATCAGGCCGATGACGATTGTCGATAGATAGCCGGCCACGATGGTGGCGACGTGAAGTTCGGCGAATTGGCTGGCGAGAAATGTCGTGGCATTGCTGTCGAGCGCCTGCATGGTCGACTGGACCAGCATCTCGCCGACGAATACCGGATGGGCCAGTGCGGTCAGCACGTTGCCGCCGACAATCAGGTTGAGCGTGAAAAAGCCTCTGGCTCCGGCATCACGCCACAACCGGCGTGGTGAGCGCATGTGCACGCTCCAGGTCTGCATCCACCCTTTCATCCAGCGGGTGCGCTGGCGCAGCCAGGCGCCGAACAGCGCCGGCGCTTCCTCCCAGGTCGTCGATGAGAACATCACCGAACGATAGCCAAAACGGGCCAGCCGGAAACCGAGGTCGGCATCTTCCGTGACGTTGTAGGCATCCCAGGCGCCGATCTGGCGCAACACGCCGGTGCGAAAGTGGTTCGAGGAGCCGCCGAGCGGCAGCGGCATTTCAAAGCTTGAAAAACCCTGCAAGAATACATCGAACTGTCCGGCATATTCCGCGGTGAACATGCGGGGCAGCCAGCCGTCGGATGCGTTGTCGATGCAAAGGCTGGCCTGAACGCAGGCAACCTCCCCGCCCTGGGATCGGAACGCATCGAGCGCGTCGCGCAACTGGCCGGGATCCGGACGGTCTTCGGCATCGAACACCGTTATGAAACTGCCGCGTGCGAACGCCAGCGCATAGTTCAGCGCTTTCGGCTTGGTGCGCGGACCGTAGGCCGGCGCGATAATGACGTCGACATGCGGCTTCGGGTGTAGCCGTGCGATCGCGGCGCGGGTCGCGAGATCATCGGGCTCGAGCACGATTTTGACGTCGAGTTTTTCGCGCGGATAGTCGAGCGCGTCGATCGCCGCCAGCAATGGCCCTACGGAACGCGCTTCGCGGTAGAGTGCCGCCACGACGGTGTAGACTGGCAACTGGTCGTCGCGGAGGCGCGGCCAGACTTTCGGTTTGCGCCGTGGTGCGAAACTGCCGGCGAGCCGCAGACTGGTGAACAGCAGGAACCACAATGCCAGCACCGCGCCAGTTAGTTGAACGACCAAAAGTGGTGCAAGTATCAGCGGCACAGCTAACACAGCGGCGTGCATGCCGTGACGCCACCACGATCGATGACGCGAGATTGTTGCAGGCGCTGCCGACATGGCGGGCGCCCGACGTCGCAACCCATCGGCCGCTTCGCTCGCGAGCACATTGTCGGTTTGGCCCGTCAGAAAGCGATGCAGATTGCGATGGGATGCGAGGCGGATGCGCTGGCAGGCCTCGGGAAACCGCAAGGCCAGTTCACTCAGCCGTCGCGCGGTTACGCCTCGGGGTGTGAAGATATAGGAGGGCTCACCTTCAACCCGCGCCGGCAACATGTCGTGCTGGGCCGCATAGGCCAGTTGATCGTCGGAAAGCGGGCAGTCGTGGCGCGCGATCGCGGAAAAATCTTCAAGGGCGATACCGGTGTGATCCGCAAGCCGCTCGAGATACGCCTGCTCCGCGATGATTCCATGCTGGATCAGGACCTGATCCGCGCCAACACCGGTTGCGCGGCTGCGCTGCTCCGCTTCCCGCAGGAGGGCAGGCGCAAGGACACCACGCAGGCAATCGAGTTCGGAGAGGTGTTCGGTCGTGGCCGCCGGCTCGCGAGGTTCGGCTTCACCACGCGGCGCCCGGAATCTGCCGATGACAGACGTCAGATAGCGTGCGACAGCCGGCCTGCTGCCGCGCGAATGTTCTTTTGCGCCCGTCGTGCGCTCTGCGAGGCCCTCAGCCCAGGCCATGCAACGCCACCCCGCCCACTCAAACGCTACTCGCGTCCGCCGCCGGATGGTCTATAAGACCACCTTGCGGAAGCCCCTGATGATGCAACCACAGATAGCGCACCCCAGCAACGCCCGATTGCCACGCCTGTTCGCCTGCTGGTGCGCAGCTGTATCCATTGGCCTGCCGATCGCCGGATCGGTGCCGGCGCACGCTCAGCCGGCTGCCCCGGCGCGGTCGGGGGCGCAGGCCGCGCCGCAGGCGGTGCCGGGCTTCTGGGATCCGCGGCGGCGACCCGACCGTCCCGACCTGTCGCGTTTGAGCGGCATCCGTTTCATTACCGAAACAGACTATCCGCCGTTCAATTTTACCGGACCCGACGGCAATCCGGCCGGTTTCAATGTCGATCTGGCGCGGATGATCTGCGAGGAGATCAAGGTTACCTGCACCATCCAGATGCGCCGGTTCGAAACCCTGGTGGATGCGATCAACGCCAACCGCGGTGATGCGGTGATTGCTTCGATGTCAGTGACGCCGCAGACTCGCGCGCGGCTGGATTTCACGGACCCGTATTATCGGGCGCCGGCGCGGTTTGCGTCGCGGCGTGATGCGGTGATGCCCGAGGTCCGTCCGGAATATGTGTCCGGCAAGAAGGTCGGTGTCATCACCGGCTCAGCCCATGAGGCTTATCTGAAGTCGCAATTTACCGACGCGCAGATCATCGGTTTCCCCAATGACGAGGGATTGCGTGCAGCCCTGCGGCGCGGCGACGTTGATTTTATTTTCGGTGACGCAATCTCGCTGGCGTTCTGGATCAGCGGCACCGATTCCGGCGATTGCTGTGCGTTCAGCGGTGGGCCGTTCATCGAAAGCCGTTATTTCGGTGAAGGTATCGGCATTGGCGTCAAACGCGGCAACGATGTGCTGCGGCAGGCGATCAACTGGGCGATGTTCCGACTTTGGGAAAAAGGCCGCTATACCGATCTGTGGCTGCGCTATTTCTCCGTCAGTCCGTTCTAAAACGCATCATGACCAAGCCTATCGGATCGGCGAGACTGAAAAGAGCCGGCGCCGCCACGCTGGCGGCGGTCGGTTGGTGCGCGCTGCTGCTGCAGTATTATCTGATGGTTCAGGTCGCTGACGGCCTCGGCTTGTCGCGCACCGAGAGCGCCCTGCGGTTCTTTTCGTTTTTCACCATCCAGATCAACATCCTTGCCTGCCTCGTGCTGACGGCGTTTGCGATCAAGCGTCCGCTGGACGAGTGGTGGGTGCATCCGTTCGTGCGGTCGGCGGTCGCGGTCTATATCGCGATGGTTGGCCTCGTTTACGCGACGGTGCTGCGGCCGCTATGGGCGCCGCAGGGCGCACAATGGCTGGCCGACGTAGCCCTTCATTATGTGATGCCGGTGGGGTATCTGGTGTTCTGGCTGGCCTGCGTGCGCAAGGCCGGCCTGCGGTGGTACGATCCGCTGTTGTGGTTGATCTATCCTTTGATCTATCTGTTTCTGATCCTCGTGCGCGGGCGGATGGCCGAGTTCTATCCGTATCCCTTTATCGATGCTGGAAAGCTGGGATACGCGCAGGTGATGCAAAATGCCGCTGGTCTGGTCGTGGTCTGCGCGATCCTGGGTGCGGTTGTCGTTGTGATCGGCTGGTGGCTCGCGCGGCGCCAGCCGGTTTAGGAAGTGCGCGGAGAATTTGATGTCGACTGAACCGTCTGTGAGCCTGAACGATATGAGCGCCGGCGATCTTCGCGCGCTTGCCGAGCAGTCCAATGCCTGGCCGTTCGAGCAGGCCAAACAGATCGTTGCCCGGCTGAAGAAGAAACCCAAGGACGAGGTGCTGTTCGAGACCGGTTACGGTCCGTCGGGCCTGCCGCATATCGGTACCTTTGGCGAAGTCGCCCGCACCACCATGGTGCGCCACGCCTTCCGCGTTCTCACCGAGGACAAGATCAAGACCCGGCTGCTGGCGTTCTCCGACGACATGGACGGCCTGCGCAAGGTGCCGGACAATGTGCCGAACAAGGAGATGCTGGAGCAGGATCTCGGCAAGCCATTGACCCAGGTCCGCGATCCGTTCGGCACCCATCCGAGCTTCGGCGAACACAACAATGCGCGGCTGCGCGCCTTCCTCGATACGTTCGGCTTCGACTACGAATTCGCCTCGTCGACGGAGTATTACAAGTCGGGCCGGTTCGACGCGACGCTGCTGAAGATGCTTCAGAATATCGAGAAAGTGATGGCGATCATGCTGCCGTCGCTGCGTGAGGAGCGCGCCGCGACCTATTCCCCATTCCTGCCCGTTTCGCCGCGCACCGGCGTGGTGCTGCAGGTACCAATCGTCGCGCATGACGCCAAGGCTGGCACGGTGTCCTACGATGATCCCGACACCAAGGAGCGTGTGACCGTCCCTGTCACCGGCGGTCACTGCAAGTTGCAGTGGAAGCCGGACTGGGCGATGCGCTGGGTCGCGCTCGGCGTCGATTACGAAATGGCCGGCAAGGACTTGATCGATTCGGTGAAGCTGTCGGGCAAGATCTGTACGGCGCTCGGCGGCACTCCGCCGGAAGGCTTCAACTACGAACTGTTCCTTGATGACAAGGGCCAGAAGATTTCCAAGTCGAAGGGTAACGGCCTGACCATCGACGAGTGGCTGCGTTACGCCTCGCCGGAATCGCTGTCTCTGTTCATGTATCGCGAGCCGAAGGCGGCGAAGCGGCTGTATTTCGACGTCATCCCGCGCAACGTCGATGACTATCAGCAATTCCTTGATGGCTATCCGCGTCAGGATGGCAAGCAGCGGCTGGGCAATCCGGTGTGGCACATTCATGCCGGCAACCCGCCCAAGGCCGATATGCCGGTGACCTTCCAGTTGCTGTTGACGCTGGTGTCGTCGTCGAACGCGGAAAACGCCGAGACGTTGTGGGGCTTCATCGGACGCTACCGGCCGGGCGTGACGCCGCAGACTCATCCGAAGCTCGATGCGCTGGTCGGTTACGCGATCAACTATTATCGGGACTTCGTGGCGCCGACGAAGACATTCCGCGAGCCGACCGACAGCGAGCGTGCGGCACTGACCGACCTGCGCAATGCGCTGGCGCAATTACCGGCCGAGGCGTCTGCCGAGGATATCCAGAACGTGGTGTACGAGATCGGCCGTCGCGAACCTTTCCTCGATCACAAGAAGACCGGCAAGGATGGCCGGCCTGGCGTGTCGCTCGACTGGTTCAATATGCTCTATCAGGTGCTGCTCGGGCAGGAGAAAGGCCCGCGCTTCGGCTCGTTCGTCGCGGTTTACGGCGTGTCAAACGCGATCGCGATGATCGATGCCGCGCTCAAGCGCTAGGGTTTCATAGCCATGTCGAAGGTGACGCGCGCGACCAGGATGCTGGAGCAGGCACGCGTTCCCTTTTCGGTGCACACTTACGAGTATGACGGCAATGCCGATCGTATCGGTCTGCAGGCCGCCGAGGCGATCGGCGAAGACCCCTCGCGTGTGCTGAAATCGCTGATGGCGCTGGTCGACGGCAAGCCGGTCTGCGTGATTGTGCCGTCCGATCGCGAAGTGTCGATGAAGAAACTCGCGGCCGCGTTCGGCGGAAAATCGGCGCAGATGATGAAGCCGGCGGATGCGGAGCGTCTGTCGGGCTACAAGGTCGGCGGCATCAGTCCGTTCGGACAGATGCGTCCGCCGCGCGCAGCCATCGAGGAGCAGGCGATGGCGCACGATCTCGTCTACATCAATGGCGGGCAGCGTGGATTGCAGGTGCGGCTCAATCCGCACGATGCGACGAAGGTGCTGAACGCTGTCGTCGCGCCGCTGGTAGCTTAAAGCGCGCTACTGACTCGCCCAGACGATGCGGGCAACCCATTCGACGTCGGAGGTCGGCAACGTGCGATCGGAATGCGCAGGATTGAGCGACTGCAGTTCGATCACCTTCTGCGTTCGGCGCCTCAATTCCTTGACCATCACTTCGCCGTCCTTTGTCTTGACGACGACGCGGTCGCCGCGCCGGATCGGCGCGCCGGGTGACACCACGATCACGTCGCCGTCACGGTAGGTCGGCTTCATTGAATCGCCGGAAATCTCCAGCGCATAGGCGTGTTCGTCGTTGACCGATGGCAGCCCGACTTCGTCCCAGCCCTTGCCGACCGGAAAGCCGCCGTCGTCGAAATAGCCACCGCTGCCGGCTTCGGCGAAGCCGAGCAACGGCACGGCCTGCACCGCGCGCGCGGAGTTCTCGATGTACTGCACGAACGAGTCGATGGTGACGCCGGTTGCGGCCAATGCCTTGGCGACTGACTCGGTCGAAGGCCAGCGCTCGCGCCCATCGGGCGTGATGCGCTTCGACTTGTTGAACGTGGTGGGGTCGAGGCCAGCGCGTTTGGCGAGGCCCGACGGCGACAGCCCGGCGCGAGTCGCGAGGCGGTCGAGCGCGTTCCAGATCTGCTCGTGTGTCAGCATGCGAAGGCCGAAAGCTGGTCCGGCGACCGGCCGGGCGAGGTGAATTTTATCTGCAGATTAGGAATTATTACCTTGGCGGAAGATTTTCCGCAATCCGGCTTGATTGTCGCGTGCTCGCTCTTGAAGTGGGCCGGGGCCGTCGATACGGTCGCGGTGGTAACGCTCCAAAAATCGCAACAAATCCAATAACTAGCGGGAATCGCCGGTTCGTGACGACGATTTACAAGATTTGCCCGGCCAAGGCGTGGCGCGAGGCCGAGCGGCAGGGGGCCTATCGCGGCAGCGCCGACGATGTCCGCGACGGTTTTATCCATTTTTCCACGGCGGCGCAGGTTCCGGGGACGGCGGCGAAGCATTTTGCCGGGCAGGATGATCTGGTGCTGGTCGCGGTTCCCGCCGAAGCCTTGGGTGCGGCGCTGCGGTGGGAGCCGTCGCGCGGCGGCGACCTGTTTCCCCATCTCTATGGCGAACTGGCGCCTGGCGCCGCAATTGGCGTGACGGCGCTGCCTTTGGGTGCGGATGGATCGCATCAGATTCCGGAGCTGGCGCCGTGATCCGCGCGTTCGACACCATGACGCTGCCGCTGCTGCGGCTGCTCGATCCCGAAGACGCGCACCGGATGGCGATTCGCGGATTGCAGATGATGCCGATGCCCAAGGCGCGGCCCGACGATTCGCGGCTTGCGGTGCGCGCGTTCGGGTTGAACTTTCCGAATCCTATCGGCATGGCGGCGGGCTTCGACAAGAGCGCGGAAGTCCCGGACGCGCTGCTGCGTCTCGGCTTCGGCTTCGTCGAAATTGGCTCGGTGACGCCGCTGCCGCAGATCGGCAATCCGCGGCCGCGTCTGTTTCGGCTCGAACAGGATGCCGGGGTCATCAACCGCATGGGTTTCAACAACGACGGCGGCGAAGCGGTGCTGCGGCGGCTGGCGACGCGCGCCCATCACGGCGGCATCGTTGGCGTCAACATCGGCGCCAACAAGGATTCGGCCGACCGCATCGCCGACTACGTCAAGCTGATCGAGGTGCTCGCGCCTGTGGCGAGCTATTTCACCCTCAATGTCTCGTCGCCCAATACGCCGGGCCTGCGCCACCTGCAGCAGGCGGCGGCGCTGGACGATCTGCTGGCGCGGGTCATCGAGGCGCGCGAGCGGGTGCGGGTCAATGCCGGCGATTCGCCGGTACTGCTCAAGATCGCGCCGGATCTCACCTTGCAGGAACTCGACGACGTGGTTCACGTCGCCCGTGCGCGCGGAGTCGATGGCATGATCGTCAGCAACACCACGCTGGCGCGCCCATCGATCTTGCGGGAGAAGATGAAAGCGAAAGAGCAGGGTGGCCTGTCGGGTCGTCCGCTGTTGCGGCTTTCAACGCGCATGGTGGCGGAGACCTATGTCCGCGCCGAAGGCAAGTTTCCGCTGATCGGCGTCGGCGGCATCGACACAGGTGGCGCGGCGCTGATGAAAATCCGCGCCGGCGCCAGCTTGATCCAGCTCTATTCGTCGCTGGTCTACAAAGGCCTCAGCCTCATCGATGACATCAAGGCCGATCTGATCTCGACCCTGGTGCGAACCGGGCGCGAATCGTTATCCGAGATCGTCGGTGCCGACGCCGCACAGATCACGGCGGAGGACTGGCCGGTCTGAGGGCGGGCGAGGGCGTGTCGCTGAACGTTGCCCGTATCAATGCCGGGCAGCGCAAGGCCTGCAGCAGCCCGCGCGCCATCAGGAAGGCGCGCAGCGCCAGCCACAGGCCGTGATTGCCGAACGGCTGCAGCAGCCACCACACTGCCAGATAGATCGCGAATGACGCGACCATCAGGTTGCGCATCGCTGCCGCCCAGGTCGCGCCGATATAGATGCCGTCGAACGCGTAGGCCATGACGCCGCACACCGGTGCGAGCGCGGCGAGCCACATGAATTCGCGCGCAGCGATGCGGACCTGCGGGCTGGTGGTAATGAGGTCGATCAGCGGCCCGCCGGCGAGCGCCAAGATCAGCGTGACGCCGACGCCAAATGCAAATCCCCACGCCAGCACCAGCCGCATTGCCCGCGCAAAGCCGACGCGATCCCGCGCACCAACACTGTGGCCGCAAAGCTGCTCGGCGGCGGTGGCAAATCCGTCGAGGAAGAACGAGCCGATCAGGATGAAATTGTTCAGCACGGCATTGGCGGCGAGGGTGTCGTCGCCGGCGCGTGCGCCCTGCGCGGTGAAAAACAAGAAAGCGCCAATCAATGCGGCAGTGCGGATCATGATATCGCGGTTGACCGCGAGCATATGCAGAAGTTTGTCGCGATCGAACAGCAATCGCGGGGAGACGCCGATCCGCCCACCGAGGCCGCGCCACGCGATGATGGCGCCCGCGATGAAGCCCATGAATTCGGCGAAGATCGCCGCGATGGCGGCGCCGGCGATGCCGGTGTTCATCTCCAGCACCAGCCATGCGGTCGCCGCCATGTTGGTGACGTTGATCAGAACCTGAAGCACGAGCGCGATGGTGGTTCGAGCCTGGCCGATCAGCCAGCCGAGAATGACATAGTTCGCGAGCACCAGCGGCGCGGACCAGATACGGATGTTGAAATAAGTGCGCGCTGCACCAGTGACTGCTTCGCTGCCGCCCATCAGGGTGAGGATGGTCGAGCCGAGCGGCACGTGAACTGCGATCAGTGTCAGACCGATCGCGGCCGCGAGAAAGATTGCGCGCGCGAGGGTTGCGCGAATCTCGATGAGATTACGGGCCCCGACCGCCTGCGCGGTGAAGGCCACAGTGCCCATGCGCAGGAAGCCGAATAGCCAGAACACGCAATCGAAGATCACCGACGCGACGGCAACGCCGCCGAGCAGGTACGGCTCACCCAACCGGCCGACAGCCGCCGTTGCCACGATGCCAAGGAATGGCGTCGTGAGGTTGGCCAGCATCGCCGGGGCGGCGATGGCAAACACCCGCCCCGTCGTGACTTCAAAAGGCTTGCTCAATCAGCGCGGCCGGTTCGAGCTGAAAATCCGCGAGATCAGCCAGATCGGCACCACGATCACGGCGCCGAGCAGGAAATAGCGCCACAGGCCGTTGATGGCGTCGAAGCCGAGATTCCAGATCCATTCGATCAGGCGCTGGATGCTGGCGACGATATTCCACGGATCGAACCCGATCGCGGCCAGAACCACGCCGACCAGAACTGACATTGCGACCAGCCGCAACAGCACGCCCATCGGCGAACCGCCGAGGAAACGGGACAGCTGATCGTCCCGCGCGGGCAATTCTCTCACGTCGTCCGGCATTCCGGTCTCCTGCCATTGGTGCGTTGCACCCATCCTATCACGCAAGTGGTGGGAAAACGACCGCACGTCAAGCATTGCCGGTCTTCCTGTGTGGGATTTCGCGGTATCCGCTGGGCGCTGGCGTTGTCGCGGCGGGGCAGGTTAGAGTGCGTATCGCGTCCCTTCCTGACTGCATTTGCGAGACTTCACACATGTCCGGTTTTTCCTCTGTCGCGCCGAAAATGGCGGTCATCGGGCTTGGTTCGATGGGTTACGGCATGGCCGTGTCCCTGCGCCGCAAGGGATTCGCGGTGAAAGCCTATGACGTGAGGCCGGAGGTGTCGGCGCGGTTCGCGGCCGAACATGGCGGACAGGCGGCTACCTCGGCGCGGGATGCGGCGAAGGATGCCGACATTGTCGTGATCGTGGTGGTCAATGCCGACCAGACCGAGGCCGTGCTGCTGGGCAAGGATGGCATCACTGACGCGATGACCAGGGGCGCCGTGGTCATGTCATGCGCGACCATGGCGCCGGAGCGGGCGCGTGCGCTCGCGGCTGCGGCGGAGGCCAAGGGATTGCTCTTCGTCGATTCCCCAATCAGCGGCGGTGCACAACGGGCGGCCGAAGGTGCGCTGACCGTGCTGGCATCGGGCGCTCCGGCTGCGATGGCCAAGGCGGAGCCGGCGCTCGCGGCCATGGCGGCGAACGTCTATCGGCTTGGTGATGAGCCGGGCATCGGTTCGTCGTTCAAGATGGTCAACCAGCTGCTCGCCGGCGTGCATATCGCCGCGGCGTCGGAAGCTTTGGTTTTCGCGAAGAAGCTCGGGCTCGATATCGCCAAGGTCTACGACGTGATTACCGCGTCGGCAGGCAACTCCTGGATGTTCGAGAACCGGATGCCGCATGTTCTCGACGGTGACTATGCGCCGCGCAGTGCGGTGGAGATATTCACCAAGGATCTCGGCATCATCAATGACATGTCGCGCTCGGAGAAATTCCCGACGCCGGTGGCCTCTGCCGCGCTGCAGATGTTCCTGATGACCGCCGCCGCGGGAATGGCGAAGGACGATGATTCATCGGTGGCGCGGTTGTACGCGCAGGTCACGGGTGTCGAACTGCCCGCGCCGAAGAAAGCCTGACACAACAAGAAACTCGCTGGAAGGACTCGTCCCATGCCGCGTTTTGCCGCCAACCTCTCGATGATGTTCACCGAGGTGCCGTTTCTCGATCGCTTCGCTGCGGCGGCAGATGCGGGGTTCGATGCGGTCGAATTCCTGTTTCCGTACGAACATAAGCCCGAAGACATCGCGGCGCGACTGAAGCAGCACAAACTCGAACAGGCGCTGTTCAATTGCCCGCCGGGCAACTGGGAAGGCGGCGAGCGCGGGCTGGCAGCGTTCCCGGCGCGGCGCGCCGAATTCGAGGCATCGATCGATACAGCACTGACTTACGCGAAGGCGACCGGCGTGAAGCGCCTGCATTTGATGGCGGGTATCGCGCGTCACGACGATGCGACGGCGAAGGCGGCTTACGAAAGCGCCATCCTATTCGCCTGCGACAAGACGCAGCTGGCTGGACTCGATATTGTGATCGAGCCGATCAATCCGCGCGATGTGCCGGGATACTTCCTCAACAATTTCGATGTGGCGGCAGAGATCGTGAAGCGGTTAAACCGTCCCAACCTTAAACTGCAGTTCGACATCTATCATCGCCAGATCATCCATGGCGACGTGATCCGCGGGCTAGAGGCGATGATGCCGATCATCGGCCATATCCAGACCGCGTCGGTGCCTGGCCGCAACGAGCCGGGTACTGGCGAACTCGACGACGTGCGCGTGTTCGCTACCCTCGATCGCCTTGGCTACAAGGGGTTTGTCGGCTGCGAGTATCGTCCCACCGGCGAGACCAAGGCGGGGCTCACCTGGTTCACCCGCGCGAGGGCGTGACCATGCTGCTCGGATGCATCGCCGACGATCTCACCGGCGCGACCGATCTGGCGCTGATGCTGACCCGTGAGGGATTGCGCACGGTGCAATCCACCGGCTTGCCGCCGGCTGATCTCGACGTGTCGCAGATTGATGCGGTGGTAGTGGCGCTGAAGTCGCGCACTATCGATCCGCAAGAGGCGGTGAAGCAGTCACTTGATGCGGCCAAGCTGCTGCGTCAACTCGGTGCGCAGCGGCTGTTTTTCAAATATTGTTCGACGTTCGATTCCACCGACAAAGGCAATATCGGCCCGGTGGCGGAAGCGCTGCTCGACTTTGTCGGCGGCGGCGCGACGATCGCCTGTCCTGCGTTCCCAAAAGCTGGCCGCATGATTTATGCGGGGTATCTGTTCGTCAATGGCATGCCGTTGAACGAAAGCCCGATGAAGGACCACCCGCTGACGCCGATGCGCGATGCCAATCTGGCGCGCGTGCTGCAGCGGCAGACGACGTTGCCGGTCGGATTGCTCCCCTATGACGCGGTTGAAACAGGTACAGCGGCGTTGCGCGCGGCGTTCGAGCAAAAATCATCGTCAGAGAAAATATTCATCGTCGATGCGGTGGCTGATGCTCATCTGCGCACCATCGGCGCTGCGCTGGCTCATCTGCCGCTGATCACCGGCGGCTCCGGTGTGGCGATGGGGTTGCCGACAGCGTATCGCGATGCGGGGTTGATTGCGAAGCTCACGCCGCCGCCGACGCAGATGGTCGCGACGAAAGGGCAGCAGGCGATCTTGGCGGGATCGTGTTCCACTGCGACGCGCGGACAGGTCAAAGCGGCGATTGATGCCGGCGTGCCGCATCTGCGGATCGATCCGCTGGCGGTGGCGGATGGCCGGCAGACCAAAGCACAGGCGCTGCAATGGATCGACGCGCAGCCGAAGGACAAGCCGTTTCTCGTTTACTCGAGCGACGATCCCGATGCCGTGCATCAGGTGCAGGACAGGCTCGGTCGCGACAAGGCCGGGACACTAATCGAGCATCTGCTCGGCGAGATCGCGGCCGAGCTTCCGAAGCGCGGCGTCACGCGCCTGATTGTCGCGGGCGGCGAGACCTCCGGCGCGGTGGTGCAGGCGCTCGGCGCGGATGTGCTGACCATTGGCCCCGAGATTGATCCCGGCGTGCCATGGACGCGCAGCATTGCCGGCGTCGATATGGCGCTGGCGCTGAAGTCGGGTAATTTCGGCGCGAGCGACTTCTTCCTCAAGGCGTGGGACCGGCTTTCGTGAGGGCAGTATGAGCGACAGCGCGATCCGCGAGAAAATCTGCCGCACCGGCGCCTCGCTGTTCCAGCGCGGGCTGACATTCGGCTCGACCGGCAACATCTCGGTGCGCCTGCCCGATGGCGGCTGGCTGATGACGCCGACCAATGCCTCGCTCGGGGATCTCGATCCGGCGAAACTGTCGAAGCTCGATGCAACAGGAAAACTCGTCAGCGGCGATGCGCCGACCAAGGAAGCGTTTCTTCATCGCGCGATGTACGGCCAGCGCAGGGATGCGCAGGCGGTCGTGCATCTGCATTCGACTCATTCGGTGGCGGTGTCGTGCCTCCATGGCATCGATCATCATGATTGTTTGCCACCACTCACCGCCTACTACGTGATGCGCGTCGGCCGCCTGCCGCTGGTGCCGTATTATCCGCCGGGAGACGAAGACCTTGCGCGCGCGGTGGAGAAACTCGCCGGCGATCATCACGCGGTGCTGCTGTCCAATCACGGGCCGGTGGTCGCGGGCACGTCGCTTGAGAACGCGACCTATGCGACCGAAGAACTGGAGGAGACCGCGCGGCTGTTCCTGCTGTTGCAGGACAGGCAAACGCGGCCGCTGACTCAGGAGCAGGTCGAACATTTGCGGGCGAAGCATCAGCTTCGATAGGGCGTTTCTATCGTAGGCTTGTCATGGCCGGGCTTGTCCCGGCCATCTCGCTTTGGGACACACCGTCCCCGCTGAATCGGGATCACCGGAACAGGCCCGGTGATGACGTTCACAGTTACTTCCGCGAGATTTCCAGTTCGCTGTCCGGCGTTTCGCTTTCCGTCTTCAGCATCCGCTCCAGCGTCTCCAGTCGATCGGCTTCACCGGGCGGCTTGTCCCAGCGTAGGCGATTGATACGGGGAAAGCGCATGGCGACGCCGGATTTATGCCGCGCCGAGCGCGCCAGTCCCTCGAACGCGACTTCAAACACCAATCCCTGATTAGGTTCGTGCACCACGTGGCGCACAGGTCCGAATTTTTCGGTGGTGTGACGGCGCACGAAGCGATCGATCTGGATCAGTTCTTCGTCGGTGAATCCGAAATAAGCCTTTCCTACCGGAACGAGCTGATCGCCATCTTCGCCGCTGGTCCACACGCCGAAGGTATAGTCGGAGTAATAAGACGAGCGTTTGCCGTGGCCGCGCTGGGCATACATCAGCACCGCATCGATGATGTGAGGGTCACGTTTCCACTTCCACCATTGCCCCTTGGGGCGGCCGGGCAGATAGGGCGCATCGCGCCGCTTGAGCATCACGCCTTCGACAGCATCGGCATCGTCGCCCGCGCCAGCCTGCGCGGGATCGGCGCGCGCTACGGTGAGATCATTCCACGTCTTGAAATTTACGATGGGCGAAAGGTCGATGCGCAGGTCATCGAGCTGGTCGATGAACGCTTCAAGCCGGATGCGGCGTTCTGCGAACGGCAATGTACGCAGATCGTTCTCGCCATCGTCGAGCAGATCGTAGGCGCGCAGATGAATCGGAAAGTCCTTGATCAGCTTCGGCGTCACCGTTTTGCGGTTGAGTCGTTGCTGCAGGACGTTGAAGGTCTGGACGCGGCGATCACGCAGTATCAGCAATTCGCCGTCGATCGCGCCGGGCAGGCGCAGCGATGGGACGAGATCGGGAAAGCTTTTAGTGATGTCTTCGCCGGTGCGCGAATAGAGCCGCGCGATGACATCGCCGTGCGCGTTGCGACCGCTGACTGCCTGCACGCGGATGCCATCCCATTTCCATTCGGCGATGAAGTCCCTGGGATCGAGCGATGCGAAGTCGGTGTCCTCGATCGCATGGGCCAGCATGACAGGTCGAAACGGCGCAGGGTCGCGATTGACCGGCTTGTCGGCGCGGCCTTCGAGCCACGCGAACAGATCGAGATAGGGCGGCTTCAGCCCCGGCCAGATCAGTTCGATGTCGTGGGCATCCTTGTTGCCCAGCGCAGCGGCTGCGGTCTTGGCGAGACGCGCGGACACGCCGATGCGTAGGCCGCCGGTAACAAGCTTGAGCAACGCCCAGCGGCCGGTCTCGTCGAGTTCGTCGAGCCAGCGCGCGAGTTGCGCCGGCATCTCGGCCTTGCCGAGCGTATTCAGGGTGGAGACGACTTCGGTCAGTGTCGGCGGCGGCGGGGAGTTGGTAGCGCGTTGTGCCGCCGGCCACATCAGCGCGATGGTTTCCGATAGGTCGCCGACATAGTCGTAGGACAGCGCGAACAATACCGGATCGGTGCGCGCGGCGATCAGGTCGCGGCTCAGCGCGGGCTTGGCATGACGGAACGAGAGCGCACCGGTCAACGCCGCCAGTGCATAGCCGCGATCGGGATCCTCGACCCCGCGAAAATAGTTGGTGATCAGCCGCAGCTTGTTGTTGCGGCCAGGCTCGTAGGCGAGGCGATCGAGCAGTTGGGCGAAGCGGTTCATGCGCCGGCCCCGTCGGGTACAAGCGCAGTGTCTTCATCCTCGTCGCCATAGCCGACCAGATCGAGTGGCCGCGCTTTGAGGCCTTTGCTTTGGCACCAATGCACCAGCGCGTCTTCCTGTCCGTGGGTGACCCAGATTTCGCCCGCGCCAGTCGCCTCGATGGTCGCACACAGTCCGTCCCAGTCGGCATGATCGGAAATCACCAGTGGCAGTTCGATCCCCTTCTGCCGTGCGCGGGCGCGGACCCGCATCCAGCCGGAGGCGAAGGCCGCGACAGGATCAGGAAATCGCCGGGTCCAGATGTCGGTGATCGCGGTGGGCGGGGCGAGGGTGAGGGTGCCGGCGAGGTTCGCCTTTGCCATGCCTTTCGCGGGACGGAGATCGCCGAGCACGACGCCGCGGCTCTGGTAATAGCCGGTGATCTTCTCCATCGCGCCATGGAGATAAATCGGCGCGTCGTAACCGGCGGCCCGGATCAGCGCGATCACCCGCTGCGCCTTGCCGAGCGAATAGGCGCCAACCAGATGAGCGCGCTCGGGAAATAGCCTGACCGAGTCGAGCAGCTTGGCGATCTCGCCCACGGGGTCGCTATGGCGAAACACCGGCAGGCCGAAGGTTGCCTCGGTGATGAACACGTCGCACGGCACCACCTCGAATGGCGCGCAGGTCGGGTCCGGCGTGTTCTTGTAGTCCCCGGAAGCAACGATGCGGATGCCGCCAGTCGTCACTGCAATTTGCGCCGAGCCGAGCACATGGCCGGCCGGATGGAAGGTCACGGAGACGTCGCCAAGCTTGATGGTCTCGCCATAGGCCACAGCCTGGGTGCTGCCGGCAAAATTGTCACCGTAGCGCAGCCGCATCAGGTCGAGGGTTTCCTGCGTGGCCAGCACCGCGCCGTGGCCCGGCCGGGCGTGGTCGGAATGACCATGGGTGATCAGCGCCCGCTCCACCGGGCGGACCGGGTCGATATGGAAGCCAGCGGAAGGGCAACAAAGTCCGGCGGCGACAGGTTTCAGGATAGCGTGCGGACGCATCTTCGCTATATAGGTGGGCGTTCATCCCATTCGAGCCCATCCATGGCAGCCCCGCTATTCCTGTCGTCCGGCGATCTGATCGCAGACCGTCGTTACGATTTTGCGCGGGACTTCCAGCTCCGGGGGGATGTCATCGGGGCTATCGAGTTGATGGCGCAGGCGGTGGAGCTGGCGCCGCGTTTCGCCTCGGCCTGGTTCGCCCTTGGCGAGTTGCGGGAAAAGCTCGGCGAGCGGAATGGCGCGATCGACGCCTATCGCCATGCCTGTGATTCCGATGCCGAGGACCGGCATGGCGCCAGGCTGCGGCTGATGCGGCTCGGCGCGCTGGAGCCCTCCGAAATGCCGCCGGACTATGTACGGACGCTGTTCGATCAGTACGCGCCCCGCTTCGAGAAGGCGCTGGTCGGCGGCCTGAACTATCGCGGTCCGGAAATATTGCTGAAAGCGGTGCTTACTATCTTCCATGACACCGGCCGCCCAGCTTTCTTCAAGCGGGCGGCTGACCTCGGATGTGGAACGGGCCTTGCGGCCCGCGAATTCGCCGCCAATGTCGGCGAATTCATCGGCGTCGATCTGTCGCCGGGCATGATCGAAAAAGCGCGTATCGCCGGCCTTTATGCCAAGCTTGATGTTGCGGACATGGTGCAGGGATTGCGCGCCGAGCCGGACGCCAGCATCGATCTCGTCCTTGCCGCCGATGCGGTGAATTATCTGCGCGATCTGGCGCCGCTTATGACGGAGGCCGCGCGCGTCCTGCGGCCCGGCGGCATTCTCGCTTTCACCACGGAAACCCATGGCGATGCCGGCGTCATTCTTGGCGCCGGTCTGCGTTATTGCCATGCCCCGGCTTATGTCCGCGACCAGATCGCAGCAGCAGGTCTTGAGTTATGCAGCCTGACCTCGGCCTCGACGCGCACCGAACATCACGAGCCGGTTCCCGGCCTCGTGGCGGTGGCGCGCAGGTAAGGCCTCGACCTCTGCGGTCCCGCACCCTACCTTCGCGATGTGGACGCGACTGACCAACTGATCATCCCCTCGCAATTGCCCGACACCTTCGCGCGCTGGTTCGCCGCGCAGGGGTGGACACCGCGCGCGCATCAGCTCGAATTGCTGCGAGGGGCGCGGGATGGGCGCTCGACCCTGCTGATCGCACCGACTGGCGCCGGCAAGACGCTGGCCGGTTTTCTGCCGACGCTGGTGGAACTAGGTGCTCCAAGAGCAAAGTCCGGTGCAAAGCAGGCTGTAGAAAAGGCAGGAGGGCTCCACACCCTCTACATCTCGCCGCTCAAGGCGCTGGCCGTCGATATCGCGCGCAACCTCGAACGTCCCGTCGCCGAGATGAATCTGCCGATCCGGGTCGAGACCCGGACCGGCGATACGCCGGCCTCGCGCCGGCAGCGCCAGCGGCGCTATCCGCCGGACATCATGCTGACCACGCCGGAACAACTGGCTCTGCTGCTCTCATCCGATGACGCACCGTACATGTTCTCGTCGCTCAAACGCATCGTGCTCGACGAACTGCATGCGCTGGTGACGTCGAAACGTGGCGATCTGCTGTCGCTTGGGTTGGCGCGGTTGTGGCAACTGGCTCCTCAGGTCACGACGACGGGCCTGTCCGCCACCGTGGCGGAGCCGGACGATCTGCGGCGCTATCTGGTGCCGCAGCGCGCGGATGCGGTCAATATGGCTGATCTCGTGATCGCCGATGCCGGTGCCGCGCCTATCGTCGAGATGCTGGATACGCGCGAACGCCTGCCATGGGCCGGGCATATGGCGCGCCATGCGCTCGGCGAGATCTATGATCTTATCAAGCGCAACAAGACGTCGCTGATCTTCGTCAACACCCGCGCCCAGGCGGAGATGTTGTTTCAGGACCTGTGGCGCATCAACGACGACAGCCTGGCGATCGCCCTTCATCACGGCTCGCTCGATGTGGCGCAGCGCCGCAAGGTTGAGGATGCGATGGCGGCGGGCCGGCTGCGCGGCGTGGTCTGCACGTCGTCGCTCGATCTTGGCATCGATTGGGGCGATATCGATCTCGTCATCAATGTCGGCGCGCCGAAGGGTGCCTCGCGCATCATGCAGCGGATCGGCCGCGCCAATCATCGGCTCGATGAGCCCTCGCGCGCTGTCATGGTGCCGGTCAATCGCTTCGAGGTTCTGGAATGTCGTGCGGCGATAGATGCCATTGCCGAGAACGCGCAGGATACGCCACCGCTGCGTAGCGGCACACTCGACGTGCTGGCGCAGCATGTGCTGGGCTGCGCGTGCGGTAAGCCATTCCTTGTCGATGAACTCTATGACGAGGTGCGGACCGCCGCGCCCTATGCGAACCTGTCTCGCGCGGATTTTGACGACACCATCGATTTCGTCGCCACCGGCGGCTACGCGCTGAAAAGCTACGAGCGCTTCGCCCGCATTAAGCAGGACAAGAGCGGACGCTGGCGGGTCGCCAATCCCAAGGTGCGCCAGAGCTATCGCCTCAACGTCGGCACCATCGTCGAGGAGCCGATGCTCAAGGTGAAGTTGGTGCGCTCGCGCCGGGGCGGTTCGGGATCGACTGGGCCATTGGCGCGGGGCGGGCGGATGCTCGGCGAAATCGAAGAGTATTTCATCGAAGGTCTGGTGCTGGGCGATACCTTCGTGTTCGGCGGCGAGGTGGTGCGCTACGAGGCACTGGTGGAAGACCAGGTCTACGTGTCGCGGGCCAACACAGCTGACGCCAAGGTGCCCTCCTATATGGGCGGCAAGTTTCCGCTGTCGACCTATCTCGCCGAGCGCGTCCGCCTGATGCTCGCGGATCAGCAGGCGTGGCGCGGCTTGCCGGATCAGGTGCGCGAATGGCTGTCGCTGCAGTCACATTTTTCACGCATCCCGGGCCCGCGTGAACTCGTGGTCGAAACCTTTCCACGGGCGAACAAACACTATCTCGTCTGTTACCCGTTCGAGGGGCGCTTGGCGCATCAGACGCTGGGCATGCTGCTGACGCGGCGGCTCGAACGCGCGCGTGCGCGGCCGCTGGGGTTTGTCGCCAACGAATACGCGCTGGCAGTATGGGGCCTCGGCGACATGTCGCTGATGATCAAGCAGGGACGTCTCGATCTCGACGCGCTGTTCGACCCCGACATGCTGGGTGACGATCTTGAAGCGTGGCTTGCCGAATCGGCGCTGATGAAGCGTACGTTCCGGACTTGTGCGGTGATCTCGGGGCTGATCGCGCGGCGTTTCACCAACGAGGAGAAGTCGCGGCGGCAGGTGTTGTTTTCAACCGATCTCGTCTACGACGTGCTGCACAAGCACCAGCCCGATCACGTGCTGTTGCGCGCCGCCCGCGCCGATGCCGCCACCGGTCTGCTGGATTTGCGGCGATTGAGCGATATGCTGATGCGAATCAAGTCGCATATCGTTCATCGGGAACTCGATCACGTCTCTCCGCTGGCTGTGCCGGTGATGCTGGAAATCGGCCGCGAACAGGTCTATGGCGAAGCCTCGGATGAGTTGCTGGCGGAAGCCGCCGAGGAACTCGTGCGGGAAGCCACGTCGGATTGACCGATCAAGTGACGACCAGGGTGTATCGTGACGCCTACGGCTACAACAGCGGAACAACGCAACAAGCAGGCATCGATGCTGCATGTGTCTGGCATCGATTTTTCCGTCGATCTGTCCGGTGCGTTTTACTGGCACGACGAGCGCCTGCTCATCGTTTCCGATTTGCATCTCGAAAAGGGATCGAGCTTCGCCATGCGCGGCGTGCTGCTGCCGCCGTTCGATACCGCGGCGACGCTGGCGCGTTTGGGTGCCACGATTGCGCGTCATAATCCGCGCCGGGTGATCGCGCTCGGCGATAGTTTTCATGATGGCGAAGCACATCAGCGATTGTCGGTGACGGATCGCGATGCGTTGTCCGCGCTGCAAAGCGGTCGCGACTGGATCTGGATTTCGGGCAACCACGATCCGGCGTTGCCGCGCGAGATCGGCGGCACCGTTGCGGCCGATGTCGCGATCGGGTCGATCGTGTTCCGCCATGAGCCGACCGGTGCGGTTGGCGAGATCGCCGGCCATCTTCATCCCAAGGCGCGGGTGACGACGCGGGGGCGCTCCGTCGAGCGGCGCTGTTTCGCCAGCGACGGCGTGCGCGCGGTGATGCCGGCGTTCGGCGCCTATACCGGCGGCCTGAGCATTCGTGACGCCTCGTTCGCGGCAATCTTCAATACGCTCGCCTTCACCGCGCATGTGCTGGGTGATCGTCGTGTCCACAGCATTGCCGCCGCAAGATGTTATTGAACAGAATTGGAGCGAACTTCTCATGGCGAGGGGGCGCATGCGCCGTCTCGAACCATGACGCCAGAGAACATCAAGACCTCATCCTTCGAGACGGGATCCTGCGGATCACTCCTCAGGATGAGGGCTTCTGTTATGCGGCCTTGGCCTGCACCTCGCTGCAGAACTCTGCGAGACGATCCGCCAGGCGCAATGTCGCTGGACTGGCGTCGGGAGCGGCGACCAGCGCAACTTCGGTCTTGTCGATCGGCGCGAAGCCGTCCTTCGCGGTCAGCACGCGATGATCATTCTGAATCGCGATGTCGGGCAGGATGCTGAGGCCAAGGCCCGCTGCGACGGCGGCCTGGATGCCCGACAGCGATGAACTCGTATAGGCCATGTGCCAGGCGCGGCCAGCAGCTTCGATGGCGTGGATGGCGCGTGCGCGATAAAGACAGCCGCTCGGAAAGAAAATCAGCGGCACCGAGTGGACTTTGGTGTCGATCGGGTTGGACCGGCTGGTGATCCAGTGCACGCGCTCGGGCCAAACAGCGATGCCGCCTTTCTCTCCGGCATCGCGCTTGAGCAGCGCAAGGTCGATCTCGCCGCGTTCGAGATCTCGCCGCAGATATTTGCTCTGGTCGGCGCGCACGTCGAGCCGCAGGCCCGGGCGTGATCGTGCGAACTTCGCCAGCAGCTTGGTCAGGCGATAAGCGGCGAAATCCTCCGGAATGCCGAGCCGCACCGCGCCTTCGCTTGACGGGCGCGCCAGCACGTCGCGGGCTTCTTCCGCGAGCGACAGGATGCGCCGTGCATAAGACAATAGCCGCTCGCCATCCTCGGTCGGCGTCACGGTCCTGCCGTTGCGGTTCAGCAGCACGCGGCCAAAGTCGTCTTCCAGCCGCTTGATCTGCTGGCTCACGGTCGACTGTGTGCGGTGGACGCGCTCGCTGGCGCGGGTGAACCCGCCGGCATCGACCACCGACACGAAACTGCGCAGGAGTTCGAGATCGAGCATTGCTGCCATCTATCGATTTTTCCACTGGGTTAGATTTTACTATTTAATTTTCAAATATCAAGGCGGAGGACTAGATCAGCGGGCGAAGGAGACTTGCCATGACCCTCGCTGTTCCCGTGGCCGCACCCCGCACCTCGACTAATCTGATGCCGCTCTATGTCGTGGCATTCTGCCTGATCTGGAGCGCATGTTTCGTCGCCGGCAAGATCGGCGTCACTGATTGTCCGCCACTGATTTTGCTGACTGCGCGCTTTCTCGCCGCGGGTGTGCTGATCCTCGGTTTTTCCTCTTTTCGCCGAAGCGAATGGAACCTGACCCGGCGTGACGTGCTGGTGTTCGCGGTCATCGGCATCGCCAACAACGCGCTCTATCTCGGGCTCGGTTATATCGGCCTGCAAACCATCTCGGCAGGGCTGAACGCGCTGATCGTCAGCGCCAATCCGGTGTTTACAGCGATGCTGGCGGCGGCGTTTCTCGGCGAGCAGATCACATGGCGCAAGGTGGTGGGGTTGTTGCTCGGCATCGCCGGCGTGGCGTGGATCGTGGCCGACCGCATGGCGGCGGGCAGTGACAGCCCGATCGGCATCGCGTTCTCGGTTGGCGCGCTGGTGTCGATCGTGGCGGGCACGATCCTGTTCAAGGTGCTGGCGCCGAAGGGCAGCCTCTTGATCGGCAACGGCATTCAGAATGTTGCCGGTGGTCTTGCTGTGGCGCCGTTCGCCGTCATGCTGTCGAGCGTCAGCGATATCGTGCCGAGCGCACGGCTTCTCGGCGCTTTCCTGTTTCTGGTGATTCTCGGATCGGTCGTCGCCTATGTGCTGTGGTTTCGCCTGCTGACGGTGTTCGGCGCAACGGCTGCGAGCGCCTATCACTTCCTGATGCCGCCGCTTGGCATGCTGTTCGGCTGGGCGATCCTTGGCGAGCATGTCGCTGCGCGCGATCTGCTCGGGATCGTTCCGGTGGCGCTTGGTATCTATCTGGTGACGCGGCCAGTGCGGTCGAAATCGGTCTTGCAATAGGAGAGCGCCGTGAGTGCAGTTCGCATAACATTGATCGGCGGACCCACCGCATTGATCGAAGTCGATGGCTTCCGCCTGCTCACCGATCCGACCTTCGATGTGCCAGGTACGTACAAGCTTCCGCATGTGACGCTGGAAAAGACCGCTGGCCCGGCACTGGGCGCCGATCAAATCGGCGCAGTTGACGTCGTGCTGCTCAGCCATGACCAGCACAGCGACAATCTCGACAATTCCGGTCGCGCCTTTCTTGCGCGTGCAGGTCAGATGTTGACCACGGTAGCCGGTGCGAAGCGGTTGGGTGGTCATGCCGAGGGGCTTGCGCCATGGGCAAGCGTGGAATTGACCAAGCCGGACGGGTGCCGGTTGCAAGTCACAGCGACGCCAGCGCGTCATGGCCCGGCCGGAATCGAGCCGTTGTCTGGCGATGTCATTGGTTTCGTGCTGTCGTTCCCTGATAGCGCAAGGCGGCCGATCTATATCACTGGCGATACGGTCTGGTACGACGGCGTTGCCGAGGTGGCGCGCCGGTTCGATGCTGGCATCGTGCTGCCCTTCGCTGGTGCTGCGCAAACCCGCGGGCCGTTTCATCTCACGATGGACGTCAACGACACCATCGAGACCGCACGTGCGTTTTCAAACGCGACAATAGTGCCGGTTCATCACGATAGCTGGGCGCATTTCAAGCAGAACGACAACGATCTCGACATGTCGTTCAAGGCGCTGGGGTTTAGCGATCGGCTCATACTACTGAAACCTGGCGTTGCGACCGAGATCACACCGCCTGCGCGCACGGGATAACGGAAGAAATCAATCGCGACGGAAGACCACCGAGCCGAGCCAGCCGGTCATCAGCGCCATCATCGCGGTGGCAAGACCGTAGAGCCAGCCATGGTGATGGGCCGAGTTGGCGATGAACTGTTCGAAGCCGACTTTCACGATCTCGAACGCGGTTTCGGTTTTCGCAACCATGGCGCCGCCAACCAGAAGCTTGATGTCGACCTGATAAGTGCCGATCGGCACCGCGGCCGGCAACGGGATGCTGGTGCGGAACAGTGTCGGCGTCAGGAAGGTTACCGCGCCCGGCGTCTCGCGATAAAGACCATGCTCGGAGCGCAGCCGCACGAAGGCGCTGCGGAACGGGTCGCTCGGCACCACGTCGGCGAAGTCGGGCCCAATGCGTTGCGTCAGCGTGACGTTGGACAGGCCGAGCTGCAGCCGTCGCAGAACGTCGGGCGATGCGATCGCGCTGACCGGACGGTTGGCGAAGATGCCGAGATAGGCCGGAACCTCGATGAACTCGCGCGATTCCCGATTGACCCAGATGCCGAGCACGCGCTCCTTTCGGCGCGTCACCATGTTCGCGCGCGGCCCACTGACCGTGACCACGATGTCGTAATCGGGTACGGGCGTCTGGCTTTTGCCGTCACGCTCGATAGAGCCGAACAGCACCAGTTCTTCGCCGGAATAGTTCGGCGTGACCGTCACACGATGGTTGGAGACCGAGACGATCAGTTTTTCGGCATGCGCACCCGTCCATGCCACAGGCAGGAGCAGGAGACAGGCGAGCAGCAGGAGCAGGCGGTATGTCATCGGCCCGCCCTCAATTCGCCGATTGAGAACAGATCCTCCGGCCGGATCACCAGTTCCACGGCAAAACGAACGCCGACCGACAGAATGAGGAGCCCGAGCAGTAAACGTAGATGCTCGCCGCGAATCCGTTGTCCTGCGCGGGTGCCGAATTGCGCGCCCATGACGCCGCCGACCATCAGCACCAGCGCCAACACGGCATCCACCAACTGATCGGTAATGGCGTGGAGCAGGGTCGCGAACACCATCGTGAACAGGGTGAGCACCATGGCGGTGCCGATGACGGTGCCAGTAGGGATGCGCAGCACGTAGATCATGATCGGGATCAGCAGGAAGCTGCCGCCGACGCCCATGATTGCGCCGAGAAAGCCGATAAAGAGTCCGATGCCGACGACCGGAATCACCGACAGGTACATCTTGGACCGCTTGAACCGCATCTTCAGCGGCATGCTGAGAATCCAGCCCTGCGCACGCGCGCGACGGCTCACCGCCGTCGTCTTGCTGTTGAGGCGCAGCATCGCGCGGGTGCCTTCCCAGAACATCAGGCTGCCGACCACGGTGAGCAGCACGACGTAAGAGAGTGCGATGATGAGATCGAGTTGGCCCAGCGAACGTAGCAGCGTGAACAGCCAGACGCCGGTCGCGGTGCCGATCACGCCGCCGCAGCCGAGAATCGCAGCCATCATCGGGTCGATCGCGCGACGGCGCCAGTAGGACAGCGCCCCCGAGAACGAGGATGCCGCCATGTGGCTCGGCACCGACGCGACCGCGACGGCTGGCGAGATTCCGATGAAAATCAGCAGCGGTGTCATCAGGAAGCCGCCGCCGATTCCAAACATGCCGGACACGAACCCGACCGCAGCGCCGAGCGCGAGGATCAGGAAGATGTTGACCGGAATATCGGCGATGGGAAGAAACAGCTGCACGCGCGTCGACTTCTGTTCTTGCGCGAGGCGGCACACCCCCCGCGGCTTAGCCTGGGCCGCGACGCTTGATCTGCGGGGTCATGCGCCGCGCTTCTGCTTAGCTGAAATCGACTGCGGGTGGGTTAAAGATTCGGGGATCGTGCGGTTTTTTGCGATTCGCCGGTCACGATGTGCAAGATGGTGAACGGTTTTCGTTAATGTGCAGCGCTTTTTCTAGCTGAAGCCGGTTTCGCGGCGCTCTTCTTCGGCGTGGCATCCCAGCCACCGGCCGGTGCCGGCACATTCACGGCCTCGTCAGGCTGCTTTTCCGGCGTGAAGGTCTGTACCGCGAGCTTTGCTGCGGCCAGCGATTCCGCATCAAGGCGTTTCGCGACATCGTCGCGCTTGTGACCGGCGTCTGTGTCGCCGTGCGCCGCGGCAAGGCTGAACCACTTGAAGGATTCGGCGAGGTTCTGATCGACCCCGATGCCGCGGGCGTAGAGGATTCCGAGGTTGAACTGGCTGTCGGCGACGCCGCGATCGGCGGCTTTCCGGAACCAGTTGGCGGCGGCCCTGTAGTTCGGGCCTCTGTTGCCGCCATCAGCCTCGATCACTGCAAGGTTGTGCATCGCCTTCGCGTTGCCGCGTGCTGCAGCCTGTTCATAGAATCGTTTGGCGACAGCCATGTCCTTGGTGGTGCCGAGACCCTTTTCATGCAGTGTGCCGAGCCGGAACATGGCGGGGACGACATCACCCTGCGCCGCGCGCTCGTACCATTTCGCAGCTTCGGTGTAGTTGGATGCAACACCGCGGCCCTCGGCGTAGCGCAAGCCGACCTCGTAGGCAGCGTGCGGGTCGCCTTTCAGCGCTGCGGAGCGCAACACCGGCCCGCCGATCGCTTCAGGCAATTGATCGGTTGCCGAGGCAAGAATGGGCGAGGGCTGCGTCACAGAGCCGGTGATGTCGGCTGCCGCACCAGATGCCGATTCCGCTGGGGCCAGATAGGGTACCGGCGGCGCTGTCATCGACTGTTTGTCGATCGGCGTCGGTGATGTCATCGATGGCGCTTCGGAACGTGGTTGTTGCGGCGCTTCGTCCTGCTTTGGTGCCTCGCTCGGCGAAGGCTGCAAAGCCGGCGGTGGTGTCACGCTGGTCTCGGTCGCAGGCGCCGACTTCATCGGATCGCCGCTGCTGAGCAGGTTCATGCCCATCTTCACGGTGCCGAGCACAATGACGACGACGCTGGCGCCGACCAGCAACGCGCGGATTTTCGAAGCAATCGGCGATGAAGCGGCGACGGGTGCCTTGGCGGCAGCGCGCGCTGCATCGTTGAGCGCGGTCACGCGGTTGGGCTTGTCGGCGGCGGGCGTCGAGGAGGCGGCCTGCGCGGCGCGGCGCGCAGCCTGAATGAAGTTCGTCGATGTGATCGGCTCGAGCGGCGGCGTCTTGATTTCGCTCAGCGCGATCTCGGATGCCGCGATGCGCTCCGCCGGGCTGGCGCGGCCTGGCTGCAGGCGCGTGCCGGGCTCAAGCGGATGATCGGGCGGCAGATCGGGATCGATCGGCTGGCGTGCGGCCGGCGCGGGGCGAGGCGCAGGAGGCTGCGCGGCAGGTGCAATTGGCGCCGGTTCGCGCTGTGCGGGCGGAATCACGACGTCCTTCATCGACGGCGCATCGGCAACCGCACGTTGGGGTGGCGCGGCCTGCGCCAGCGCTGGATTCGGTAGTTCGGGGCGGGGCGCCGGAGCGATCGGGCGCTGGGCTGCAGGGGCTTTCGGCGCAGCCGGCGGCGGCGACGTTCGTGGCTGCCCGTCGGGAGACGGTGGCGTTGCCCTTGCGGTCCGCAGATCGCCTTCGATATGGGCCAGTCGATCGACCACGTGGCCGAGAGTGTTGTGAACGACCTCGAGCGAGTCCTGGGTGCGGCGATCGGTTTCCGACTGGCTGTAGCGTAGGTCTGCCAATTCGCGCTTGATGGCATCCACCAGCGCCGGATCCATCATCGGCGCACCTTGCGGCGTGCTCGGAACGCTTGCTGTCCGCTGGTCCTGCAGCAGGCGCAGCACGTCCGAGAGACCTTCTTCGACCCGGCCGAGTGCAGCGGGGCGGGACTCGGTTGCCTCGAGGCGTTCGAGCAGATGGCTGACGCGCTGTTCGACGTGGCTGAAGGTCGCCGAACTGTCGCTGCCGACCTGCAGGTTATCGAGACGGTCGGAAATGGTCCGCACTGCGTTGTCGAAATAGCTTGAATCGGCGACGGGCGCACGTTCGCGCTGTTCCAGCGCCGAGGTCAGCACCGCGATGCGCTGTTCGAGCGCCGAAAGAATGTCGGCGTTGCCCGCCGACTGTGCCAGTTGATCGACCTTGGTGGAGAGCGCGCGCACGTCGCCGGCCAGTTGCGCCAGTGTTTCGTTGGAGGCGACATTGGCGACGATATTGCGCAGCGCCGCGATTGCGCCTTCGAGTTGTTGGATGGTGCCGGGATCGGTGCTCGATCGGACAATCGAGTCCACCTTGCCACCGAGATTGCGGATCGCTTCGTCGAAGCCGGCGAGTTGCTCCGCCGGCGTCAGCGTGCGGAGCGAGCTGTAGATGTCGCTGAGCGCGCGTTCGATGCCGGCGAGCGCGCTGCCGTCGATCCCGGTCTGGCGGGTTTCGTCGATCCGGCGGCCGAGCGAGCGGATTTCACCTTCGAGAGACTCGATGGCCTGTCGCGGCAGCGCCTCGGTGATCGCGTGGCGGATTTCTGCCAGTTCACTGCGGAACGCGGTGATCGATTGCTCGATGCGGTCGTCCGGACGATGCAGCGTCTGGATCTGACTGGTGATGTCGGCGAGCTGCCGTTCGAGCCCGGAAAAATCCGGCTGCAATCGAGAGTCGGCCTGTGGCGACACGAAGCTGGGGGGTGGCATCCGCGCCGCGGTCTGATGGGATCTGTCGCTATTCAGTTCACCCTGGCGGGCGATGATCTCGGCGACCGAGAATTCCATTTGTGGATTCTCGGGTGGGCTCAGCGGCGGCGAGGCCTGCCAGGCCGGCTCGCGCTGCGGCTGCGCCGGGCGTTGATTCGTAATCTGGGACAGCCGAGCATCGAGCCGGGAAATCGCGTCGTTGAGCTGGCGGGCGACCGCGGGCTCGTTACGGGATGGCTGGTTGAACGGTTGCGAAATCTGCTCGACCTGGCGGGCGATGGCATCGAGGCGCTGGTGGATTTCGGCCACTTCGCGGGCGTCCGGCGCCGGGGTAGTCTGGCTGCCAACGGCCGAATTCACCCAATCATTCAATGACATGCCAGATCGACGTGCGGCGGCTTCCGCCCTTTCCCGGACGGATGGCTCAAGTCCGTCAATACTCCACTGTCCGCGCGATGCCATGCTTCGGTCCGGTTTGGCGCCCCGGCTCTGTCCGGAGGCTTCAGCCGCCCGCGTCTCGTTGTAGAGACAAACAAATTCCCGCGCGGGTGGTCTGATTACGGCCCGACTTTTCAATGTTAGAGTAAACAACGGGTTAAGGCGGCCGTTATGGCGACCGAAAAGTTAACGACGCGACATTTTATTTCGCGCTTCCGCCGACCACTCACGATTTCGCGCGCTGACCAGACATGTTGACGCATGCGCTGCCCGGACGCCGCTTTTGGTCGTAAGGTTCTCAAACAGAATTGCCGCACCGCAAAAAAGCCTCTAGTGAGGTTCCGCTTTCCGGTTCAGCTCAAGCCCAGAGGACGTCATGCCGATCTACAAAGCGCCCGTGGAAGACTTCACCTTCCTGCTCAACGACGTTTTCCAGATCGACCGCTACGACAATCTGCCCGGCTTCAGCGACGCATCGGCCGATGTGCGCGAGGCGATCCTGCAGGAAGCGGCGAAGTTCAGCGAACAGGTGCTGCAGCCGCTTAATCACACCGGCGATCTCGAAGGCTGCACCCGCCACGACGACGGCCGCGTTACCACGCCGAAGGGCTTCAAGGACGCATTCAAGCAACTCGCCGAAGGCGGTTGGCTCGGCCTCTCGGGACCGCAGGAGTTCGGCGGGCAGGGCCTGCCGGTGACGCTGTCGCAGTCGGTCAACGAGTTCATGATCTCTGCCAATATGGCGTTCTCGATGTATGGCGGCCTTACCATGGGCGCGATGGCGGCGCTGCTCGTGCACGGCTCCGACGAGCAGAAGAAAACCTTCGTGCCACGCATGATGACCGGCGAATGGTCCGGCACCATGAACCTCACCGAGCCGCATTGCGGCACCGACCTCGGCCTGATGCGCACCAAGGCAGTGAAGCAGGCCGACGGCACCTACAAGATCTCCGGCACCAAGATCTTCATTTCCGGCGGCGAGCAGGACCTCACCGAGAACATCGTGCACTTGGTGCTAGCGCGGATCGAAGGCGCGCCGGCCGGTATCAAGGGCGTGTCGCTGTTCGTCGTCCCGAAGCGCACGCTCAATGCCGATGGCTCGCCCGGCGCGCCGAACGGTGTGTCGTGCGGCTCGATCGAGCACAAGATGGGCATTCACGGCAACTCGACCTGCGTCATGAACTTCGACAACGCGGTCGGCACGCTGGTCGGCGAGGAAAACAAGGGCATGACGGCGATGTTCGTCATGATGAACGAGGCGCGGCTCGGCGTCGGCGTTCAAGGCCTCGCGCAATCCGAGGTCGCCTATCAGAACGCCGCAGCCTATGCGAAGGAGCGCCTGCAGGGCCGCGCGCTCACCGGCCCGGTCGCCAAGGACAAGCCGGCTGATCCGATCATCGTTCATCCCGACGTGCGCCGCACCTTGCTGTCGATCCGCGCGTTCAACGAAGCGGCACGCGCGCTGGTGGTGTGGACCTCGCTGAAAAGCGATCTCGCGCATCGTTCCGACGATCCGAAGGAGCGCCAGGCGGCCGACGACCACATGGGCCTGCTGACGCCGGTGATCAAAGGCGTGCTGACCGATATCGGCTTTGCCAACGCCGTCGCCGCGCAGCAGATGTTCGGCGGCCATGGCTATATCGTCGAGACCGGCGCCGAGCAGTTTGTCCGCGACGCGCGCATCGCCATGATCTACGAAGGCGCCAATGGCATCCAGGCGCTCGACCTGGTCGGCCGCAAGCTCGCACGCGACGGCGGTCGCGCGTTGACCTCGTTCTTTAACGAGGTCGGCGCGTTCGCCAAGGAGAACGCTGCCAATGAGGCGATGAAGCCGTTCCTCGCGCCGCTCGATGCGTCGGTGAAGCATCTGCAGCAGGCCACGATGTGGCTGATGCAGAATGCGATGGCCAAGCCCGACAATGCCGGTGCGGCGTCGACGGACTACATGCATCTCTTTGGCCTCGTCGCGCTCGGTTACATGTGGGCGAAGATGGCGAAGGTTGCACAGGACAAGATCGCCAGCGCCGGTGAGCAGCCTTATCTCGAGACCAAGCTCGTCACCGGACAGTTTTTCATGGAGCGGATGCTGCCGGAAACCGCGATGCGTTTGGCGCGAATTCAGGCCGGCGCCGGCACGATCATGGAACTGCCTGCCGAGGCCTTCTGAGTTTCTGAACTATCAAACCATGCCCGCGACCGGCAGCGGCGCGGACCATCACACGATCGAGGGAGAGCAATATGCCCGAGGCATTTATCTACGATCACGTTCGCACGCCGCGCGGCAAGGGCAAGGCCGACGGCTCGCTTCATGAGGTGACGGCGCTGGCGCTCGCCACCACGCCGCTCAAGGCGCTGAAGGAACGCAACAACCTGCCGGCCGACAGCGTCGATGACGTGGTGCTCGGCGTGGTCGATCCGGTCGGCGAGGCCGGCGGCGACATCGCACGCTTCGCGGCAATGAATGCCGGCTTCGACGAGTCGGTGCCGGGTGTGCAGATCAACCGCTTCTGTGCCTCAGGTCTCGATGCGGTGAACTTCGCGGCCGCGCAGGTGATGTCCGGCCAGCACGAACTAACCATCGGCGGCGGCGCCGAGTCGATGAGCCGTGTCGGCATCATGTCGTCGGGCGCGGCGTGGCCAATGGACCCGTCGATGGCGGTGCCGTCCTACTTCATGCCGCAAGGTGTGGCCGCGGACCTGATCGCCACCAAGTACGGCTTCTCGCGCGACGACGTCGATGCCTATGCGGTGCAGAGCCAGCAGCGCGCCGACACCTCGTGGAAGGAAGGCCGCTTCAAGAAATCCATCGTGCCGGTGAAAGACGTCAACGGCATCACCATCCTCGACAAGGACGAGCATATGCGTCCCGGCACCACCATGCAGTCGCTGGCGCAGTTGCAGCCGTCGTTCGCGGCGATGGGCGCAATGGGTGGCTTCGACGCGGTAGCGGTGCAGTCGCATCCGGAAATCGAGGCAGTGAACTACGTGCATCACGCCGGCAATTCGTCGGGTATCGTCGATGGCGCCGGTGCCGTCCTGCTGGGCAACAAGGAGGCGGGCGCCAAGCATGGTTTGAAGGCGCGCGCGAAGATCCGCGCGTTCGCCAATATCGGCTCCGAGCCGGCGATGATGCTCACCGGTCCCGTCGATGTCACCAAGAAGGTGCTGGAGCGTTCCGGCATGAAGCTGTCGGACATCGATCTGTTCGAACTCAACGAGGCGTTCGCGTCGGTGGTGTTGCGCTTCATTCAGGCGTTCAACATCGACAACGCCAAGATCAACGTCAACGGCGGCGCGATCGCGCTGGGCCACCCGCTCGGTGCCACCGGCGCGATGATCCTCGGCACCGTGCTCGATGAACTCGAGCGTACCAATAAGTCCACCGCGCTGGTCACGTTGTGCATCGGCGGCGGCATGGGCACGGCAACGATCATCGAGCGCGTTTGAGGAGCACCCCATGACCTACAAGAATTTCAAGGTCGAGACTGACGCTGACGGCATCGCGCTGGTGATCTGGGATATTCCCGGCAAGTCGATGAACGTCGTCGATGAAACCACCGGAACCGAGCTCGCGGCCATTGTCGATCAGGTGACCAATGACGCGGCGATCAAGGGTGCGGTCATCACCTCTGGCAAGGATGCGTTCTCGGGCGGCGCCGATCTCGGCATGCTCGAAGGAATCAACCGCGCCTATGTCGACATGCTCAAAAGCAAGGGCGAGGAAGCGGCGAACAAATTCGTGTTCGACGAGAGCCGCAAGCTGTCGCTGACCCTGCGCGCCATCGAAACCGGCGGCAAGCCGTGGGTCGCAGCGATCAACGGGCTCGCGCTCGGCGGGGCGTTCGAGATGGTGCTGGCCTGCCACTATCGCGTGGCGTCGGAGAATCCCAAGACCCGTCTTGGCTTGCCTGAAATCAAGGTCGGCCTGTTTCCGGGTGGCGGTGGCACGCAGCGGTTGCCGCGCATGATCCAGCCGATGGACGCGCTGCAGATGCTGCTCAAGGGCGAAGCCATCGATCTCGCCAAGGCCAAGGCGTCGGGCATCATCGGCGCGGTGGTGCCGGCGGGCGATCTGATCAAGACCGCGAAGGACTGGATCAAGAACGGCGGCAAGGCGGTCGCGCCGTGGGACGAGAAGGGCTTCAAGCTGCCCGGCGGTCCGGTCTATTCCAAGGCCGGCATGCAGTTCTTCCCGCCGGCGAATGCGATCTACCGCCGCGAGACCTATGACAATTACCCGGCAGCGCGTGCGGTGATGCAGACGGTCTATGAAGGCCTGCAACTGCCGATGGATGCGGCGCTGCGCGTCGAGTCGCGCTATTTCGCGAAAATCCTGCGCTCCAAGGAAGCGGCGGCGATGATCCGCTCGTTGTTCGTGTCGATGCAGGAACTCAATAAAGGTGCGCGGCGTCCGCCGAACGTGCCGCCGACCAAGGTCAAGAAGCTCGCCATCATCGGTGCCGGCTTCATGGGCGCTAGCGTCGGTTATGTGTCGGCGCAGGCCGGCATTGATGTGGTGTTGATCGATCGCGATCAGACCAGTGCCGACAAGGGCAAGGGCCACGCCAAGTCGGTGATCGACGGGCAGATCGCCAAGAAGCGGATGCAACAGGCGGATGGCGACGCCATCCTCGCGCGCATCACGCCGACTGCCGATTATGCCGCGATCAAGGACTGCGATCTGGTGATCGAGGCCGTGTTCGAGGACCGCACGGTCAAGGCAGAGACCTATGCCAAGGCGCAGCCGTTGGTGCGCCCGGATGCGATCTTCGCCTCCAACACCTCGACCCTGCCGATCAACTCGCTCGCCGAGGAATTCAAGGACCAGGCGAAGTTCATCGGCATCCACTTCTTCTCGCCGGTGGAGAAGATGATGCTGGTTGAGATCATCGTCGGCAAGAACACCGGCGATGTCGCGCTGGCCACTGCGCTCGATTATGTACGCCAGATCAAGAAGACGCCGATCGTCGTCAATGACTCGCGCGGCTTCTTTGCTAACCGCTGTGTGCTGCGTTACATCGCCGAGGGCTACGAGATGCTGCTCCAGGGCGTGCCGCCGGCAATGATCGAGAACGCAGGCAAGATGGCCGGCATGCCGGTCGGTCCGTTGTCGCTCAACGACGAGATCGCGATCGATCTCGCGCTCAAGATCATGAAGGCGACCGAAGCCGATCTCGGCGCGGACGCGATCAAGCAGGACCAGAAAAGCCTGCTGGTCGACATGGTCGAGAAGCGTGGCCGCCTCGGCCGCAAGAACGGCAAGGGCTTCTATGACTATCCCGAGAAGGGCAAGGGTCAGAAGAAGCTGTGGCCGGATCTCAAGACGCTGCAGCCCAAGCACCTTGATCCCGATACCATCGACGTCAACGAACTGAAGCAGCGCTTCCTTGCGGTGCAGGCGGTGGAAGCCGCACGCACGGTCGAGGATCACGTCATCACCGATCCGCGCGAGGCCGATGTCGGCTCGATTCTCGGCTTCGGTTTCGCGCCGTTCACCGGCGGCACGTTGTCCTACATCGACTTCATGGGCAGCAAGCCCTTCGTTGAGCTGTGCCAGAAGCTGGAGAAGAAGTACGGCGACCGTTTCGCGCCGCCGAAACTGCTGCTCGACATGGCCGCGAAGGGTGAGACATTCTACGGCCGCTTCCCGCCCAAGAAGGCGGCAGCGTAATCGTTGCCCTCGTCCTGGGGAGCCCGCTACGCGGCTCCTCACCATGAGGGGCAACTAACAAAAAGGCCGGATCGATGATCCGGCCTTTTTCTTTTCCAGAGTGGTGGCTTTAAGACGCCTTTAGCAGCCCCTCGGCTTTGAGCGCATCCTGCACCTTCGGCCGCGCGGCGATGCGCGCCTTGTAGGCCATCAGGTGGGTCAGGCCGGAGAGGTCCATTTTCATCCGGTCGGCCCAGGCCAGCATTGTGAACATGTAGGCGTCGGGCATGGTGAAGGAGTCGCCCATCAGGTAGTTGCGGCCGGCGAGTGCCTGGTCGGTGTACTTGAACTTGCCCATCAGGCGGTCGGAGAAGAACTTCTTCACGTCGTCCGGAATGACCGGCTGGAACAGCGGGCTGAAGTTCTTGTGCAGTTCGCTGGCGATGAAGTTTAGCCATTCCTGCAGCCGGTAGCGCTCCGCGGTGCCGCTGGCCGGGGCCAGATTTTTCGCGGGCACCTTGTCGGCGATCGCCTGTACGATCACGGCGCCTTCGGTGAGCAATTCGCCATCGTCGAGGCCGAGCGCGGGGACCTGACCCTTGGGGTTGATCTTGGTGTAGTCGGTGCCGTCCTCCAGCTTCTTGGCTTTCAGGTCGACCCGGACGAGGTCGAAAGGCAGGCCGGCTTCCTGCAGAGCAATATGGGGCGACAGTGAGCAGGCGCCCGGCGAATAGTAAAGTTTCATGGCGAATTCCTCTCTGGACGTGCGGTTTTGTCCATCTTGGCAAGCCACCGCGGGCCCATTAAATGCAGTTGCATGGAGTAGTCAACGTTGATGCAGGTGCATCGAGTGGGCTACAGTGCGATTTGATGTTACGGGCAAGGCCATGAAGCGCAAACCTTCGATCGAAGCGACCGAAGCCTGGATTCGCCTGATGCGGGTCCAGAGCAGGGTGCTCGACTGTGTCGAGCAGGATTTGAAGAAGGCCGGCTTTCCGCCGCTCGCCTGGTACGATGCGCTGCTCGAATTGTCGCGTGCGCCGGGCGGCGAGTTGCGCCCGGTCGAGCTTGAACGGCAGATGCTGCTTCCGCAATATTCGACGTCACGGCTGATCGACCGTCTGGTCGACGAGGGGCTCGCCGTGCGCCGCGAGTGCAAGATGGATAAACGTGGCTTGTTCGTCGAGATTACCGATGCGGGACGCGAATTGCAGAAGAAGATGTGGGGCGCGTATTCTGCAGCGATCGAGCGCTATGTCGGCTCGAAATTATCGGATGCGGATGCCGTGAAGTTGAGCGGGTTGCTAGATCGGCTCGGCTGCTCGTGTACTGGTACGGGTCAGACCGTCACCAAAGAAGTCGCGTCTGCCCGATGACCTTTTTTTCATTTCTGGGAATTACGGGTTTTCGCACCCGTTGCGGTCGGCAACCTGCGTGTGTGAACGCGCTTTACATTCGGATTTCTTATGGCGCGTGACCAGATCGATATGACGCCGCTGCAGTCGCGCGACGAACTCGTGGCGTGGCTCGAAGCCGGCGTGAAGCCGAAGTCGGAATTCCGCATCGGCACCGAGCACGAGAAAACGCCCTTCACGCTCGATGGTTGCAACCCTGTTCCTTACGAAGGCCCGCGCGGCATCGGCGCGCTGCTCGAAGGCATGAAACTTCTGCTCGGCTGGGAGCCGATCATGGAGCAGGGCAATATCATCGGTTTGCACGATGTCACCGGCGGAGGCGCGATCTCGCTGGAGCCCGGCGGGCAGTTCGAACTGTCCGGCGCGCCGGTGGAGACGATTCACCAGACCGCGTCCGAATTGATGGCGCATCTGGCGCAGGTGCGGGAGATCGCAACGCCGCTCGGCATCGGCTTCCTCGGGCTCGGCATGACGCCGTCATGGTCGCGCGCGCAGATTCCGACCATGCCGAAAGGCCGCTATCGCATCATGACCAACTACATGCCGAAAGTCGGCGCGTATGGTCTGGACATGATGTATCGCACCTGCACGGTCCAGACCAATCTCGACTTCTGCTCGGAAGCCGACATGGTGCGCAAGCTGCGGATTTCGCTAGCGCTGCAGCCGATTGCGACTGCGCTGTTTGCGAATTCCCCTTTCACGGAAGGTAAGCCGAACGGCTTCCTGTCGTTCCGTTCGGAAATCTGGCGCGATACCGACAATGCGCGCGCCGGCATGCTCTCCTGGGCGTTCGAAGACGGCATGGGTTTCGAGCGCTGGGTGGATTACGCGCTCGATGTGCCGATGTACTTCGTTAAGCGTGGCGATTCCTACATCGATGTTGCGGGATCATCGTTCCGCAAATTCTTCGACGGCAAGAACGATAAGCTGGCCGGAGAGCGGCCGACGCTCTCGGACTGGGCCAATCACCTATCGACCATTTTTCCGGAAGTCCGGCTCAAGCGTTATCTTGAGATGCGTGGCGCCGATGGCGTGCCATGGGGGCAACTGCCGGCGTTGCCGGCATTCTGGACCGGCCTGCTGTACGATGACGACAGCATGGAAGCGGCGTGGGACATCGCGAAGCGCTGGACCGCGCAGGAGCGTCAGGGCCTGCGCGACGACGTTCCAAGGCTCGGCTTCAAGGCCAAGATCGGCAATCGCTCCGTGCTTGAAATCGCGCGGGAGTGCCTGACACTTGCGCATGCCGGCTTGCGGCGTCGCGGACATCGCGATCCTTTGGGGCGCGACGAGGCTCACTATCTCGAACCGCTCGACCAACTGATTGAGAGCGGGCGTACGCCAGCCGAAACCCTGTTGGCGAAATTCCACGGTCCGTGGGGCGGATCGGTCGATCCCGTCTATCGCGAATACGCGTTTTAAGTCAGCCGCTTGCCTTCAGCGGCGTGCCGTCATTCAAGCAATGTTGTTTCGCATTTATCTGCCGTTCATGTCCCATACATGAATGTGGCGGTTGAATCGATTTGCGGACGTCTATCCGGGCATCCGCTTTCCCGCGAAGATTGCGAAGCTGTAATGAATTGACGAGCCTGCTCAGTGACAACGTGTTTGCGCGCATTGTTCGTTTTGGCCGGACTGACATTTGCAATGCTGCTTGCCGAGATTGGTCCGGTGGCTGCGCAGGTGAATTTCGATCGTCCTGGTAATGACTATGCGCGGATAGCAATTCCATCTGGCGATCCGGCTGATTGCGCGCTGACCTGCGAGCGCGACCGCAAGTGTAAGGCGTGGAGCTTCAGCTATCCGACAGCCAATTCACATGGCGCTGTGTGTCGGCTCAAAAGTACGGTACCGCCGCGCACGGAGAGTGCGTGCTGCGTCTCCGGTGTGCGTGGCGCCGGCGTGGTGGAGCCGCGCAATAGCCGGCTTGAAAACGCGACCGATCGCTTTGGTGGCGACTATCGCAATCTTGCTGTGAACCCAGATCTTCATGGCGACGCCTGCAAAGCGGCTTGCGAGGCCGATCACAAATGCCGGGCGTGGACCTACGCTCGCCCAGGCTACATCGGCAAGGACGCGCGCTGTTATCTGAAAGACAAGATCAAACCTCCGCGTCGCAAGCCGGGATTCATTTCCGGCGTCGTGCGGTAAGTTGAGCTGATTGCCTGGGCTTACGCGCCCTCAGAGCCCGCTGGCCTTGAGCATCGACTTCGAGGCCAGCGCTTTCCACTGCCGCAGCAGCAGTACTTCGACAATCTGCCTGCGCGCCTTGGGCAGGCGGATCAGGACGATCGGCCAGTCGCGATAATGATCGGTGAAGTAGAACACCTTGGGCTGGGTCTCGATCAGCATATCGCGCTCGTCAGGACCGACGCCCGGCATCACCAGCGTTTCGCCATCCTCTCGCAAACGCACCAGCAGCTTCTTGCGTACTTTCAGCGCTGGCGTGCCGTAAGAAGTCCCGACTTCGACGCCGGGCCATTGCATCGCGATGGCTTCGACATCGTCGAACGTCATCGCAGATTCCGCTTAATGCACGGCGGTGAAGGAGCGTGCGAGGCGGAGCCCCGAGAGCCAGTCCCAGACCGGCCGATGTTTCGCGGCGACGTCCCACGAGCCGACAATGGCATCGACACGGCCGACAAGATTGTCGACTGGCAGCATGCCGACGCCTCCGTCGGCGACTGGCACCCTGCTGTCGGCGGAATTGTCGCGATTGTCGCCCATCACGAACAGATGTCCTTCGGGCACGACCACCTCGGGCGTGTCGTCGAGCACGCCGTGAGTGCGCATCTTGAAGATGGTATGATCGCGGCCACCGGGTAGCGTCTCGACATAGCGCGCGGCTGGGAAGCCCGCGCCTTCCTCGTTTTCAGCCCGACCCATCCCGTCGTCACGCAAGGCGACGGGCTGGCCGTTGATCCACAGGCGGCCGTGGCGCATCTGCACATGATCGCCGGGCAGGCCGACGACGCGCTTGACCCAAACCTGCGACTTGTCGCCTGGCCAGCGGAACACGACCACGTCGCCGCGATCGGGCAGGGAGCCGAACAGGCGACCGGTCGAGGGCAACGCCATGTTCAGCGGGATCGATGCCGAGCTGTAGCCATAGGGGTATTTCGAGGCGACCAGCGCATCGCCGATCAGGAGTGTCGGCTCCATCGAACCCGACGGCACGTAAAATGGCTCGGCGAGGGCGCCCTTTGCAGCCATCACTATCAGGAATGCGGCGGCGATTTCAACGAGAGGCTTCGACCAGTGGCGCGCAGGCTTCTGGCTGGAGTTGGCTTCGCTCATGCGCTGGTTCCGCCGACTGTGATTTTGTCCATCCGGAGTGTCGGCTGACCGACACCGACCGGCACGCCCTGACCGTTCTTACCGCAGGTGCCGATACCAGCATCGAGTTCGAGGTCGTTGCCGATCATGGTAATGCGGTGCAGGTCGGTCGGGCCATTGCCGATCAACATCGTGCCCTTGAGCGGCGCGCCGAGTTTGCCGTTCTCGATCCTATAGGCCTCGGTGCATTGAAAGACATATTTGCCTGAGGTGATGTCGACTTGGCCGCCACCGAAATTGGCGGCGAAGATGCCGTTCTTGACCGAGGCAAGGATTTCCGCCGGATCGCGGTCGCCCGCGAGCATGTAGGTGTTGGTCATGCGCGGCATCGGAATGTGGGCATAGCTTTCGCGGCGGCCGTTGCCGGTCGGCTTCATGTTCATCAGCCGCGCGTTCTGGCGGTCCTGCATGTAGCCAACGAGGATGCCGTCCTCGATCAGCACGGTCTTGTTGGTCGGGGTGCCTTCATCGTCGATCGACAGCGAGCCGCGGCGTGACGAAATGGTGCCGTCATCGACCACGGTGACGCCCTTGGCCGCGACCTGTTGCCCCATCAGGCCAGCGAAGGCCGAGGTTTTCTTGCGATTGAAGTCGCCTTCAAGTCCGTGGCCGACCGCTTCATGCAGCATGACACCCGGCCAGCCGGGGCCGAGCACAACATCCATCTCGCCGGCGGGGGCGGGCACCGATTCGAGATTGACCATCGCCTGACGGATCGCGCCGTCGGCAGCGGAGCGCCAGGCCTTGGTCTCGATGAATCGGGCGTAACCTTCACGGCCGCCATAGCCATGGCTGCCGGTTTCCTGACGATCGCCGGAACCTGCGACCACCGAAATATTGACCCGCACCAGCGGCCGGATATCGCGATAACTTTCGCCATCGGGCCGCAGGATTTCAACCACCTGCCAGGTCGCCCCCAGACTGACCGACACTTGCCGCACCCGTGGATCCTTGTCGCGGACATAGGCGTCGATCTCGGCGAGCAGTTTGACCTTGGTCTCGAAAGCCTCGCCGTCGAGCGGATTCTCGTCGCCGTAGAGCCGGACGTTGGTATGGGGCGGCGCGGCTGCGAATGTGCCGGAATAGCCGCCGCGTACAGCATGGACCGCATCGGCAGCCCGAATCAGCGCGGGCAGTGAGACATCCGAGGAATGAGCGTAGCCGACCGCGTCGTCCTTGACTGCACGCAGGCCGAAGCCCTGAGCGGTATCGTAGGTCGCCTGCTTAAGGCGGCCATTGTCGAACATCAGCCCCTCGGACTGGCGGTACTCCATGAACAATTCGCCATCGTCGGCGCCGGCAAGCCCTCGCACCACCTCATTGCGGACCTCGTCACGGTCAAGGCCGGCGCGGTCGATCAGGGAGGTCGTGGTCGAAAAGTCGGACGGGCTGCTCATGGAAACTCCGGGATAGGCCGAAAGAACATGCGGTGTTCTCCCGAAGATAGGCACGAATGCGGCGGACGGCGAGGGTTCGGCCGGATCACGGCAGCTTGTCGTAACCCTCGGGGAGGCCCTTGAGGCTGAGCGGGAAACCGATTCCTTCCTCGGGCGTCTCGAAAATGATGAAGGTCGCGGTTTTTGCGGTCTTGAGCTGGTTTAGCAGGTTGTCGTCCATCACCACCTCGGCCACGCAGCCGTTGGGCAGGCAGCGCACGAATCCCGCGCGGCCGACGTCCTTGTCGTCGAGCTTCAGCCCGAGACCGGATGGCAGCAGGACGCCGAGCGGCGCAACCACCCGCATCAGCTTGCTCTTCTGGTCAGCGGTCTTGAGGATGATCACCGTCAGGCCCGCGTTGGAACGGTCCTCGGCCACCACGCTCTGGATGAGGGCGCATTGTTCCTTCTGGGCGCCGGCAGGGGTGTCGCAGCGGATCTGCCAGTCGCCGTGGACTGATTTGACCGCGCCCTGGGCGCTGGCGGCCGAGACCGTTCCCAACAGCAGGGCCGCCGCCAAAAACGCCGCCCAAGCCGGCATGCGCGAGGCGCGGATGTCTCCGGCCGTATCGCCATGGCTCCGGTCGAGATACTTGGATGGGTGCATCAGGGTCGGTCCCTCGGGCTCTGTCCGTCCAAAAATGGACTGATACGGGAATGACGGCGTCTTGAGGGCAGCCTCTCGACAAGCCGCAGGCGAAGGCGAATCAGGCCCCCGGCCACAGCCATCGCCCGTGCCTACAGCGGGTATTCCGAGTGTCAAGCAGGGCGGCTGCCCGAATGTTTGTTTTACCGCAATTTCGCGAGGGATTCCGAATAACTGCGCACCTTATTACGTGCATTGCGGTAGGCAGCGAATTATGGTTTGAGAGGCGGGAATTCGAGGCGTTCTAATCGCCGGGCCGACGGCTCATGACGGGATCGCTGAGGAATAAAAGCAGGTTTTGCCGGCTGGCGAAATCGCTTGGATGAGCAAGACAGGAGCGAGAGCGGCATGAAGATGTCGAGGGGCCGGATGAGCCGCCGGATTTTGGGGTTTGCGGCGGGTGCTGCCGCCATGGTGGCAGCGGGGACTGCCTTTGCCGGGATGGGCGAGCCGACCCCGTGGGAGTTCACGCTCCAGCACGCTGCTTCGCCCGTGATGGAGAACGTGATCTGGTTCCACAACTTCCTGCTGTGGATCATTACCGGCATCACGCTGTTCGTTTTGGCCCTGCTGATCATCGTGATCTTCAAGTTCAACGCCCGGAAGAACCCGGTGCCGTCGCGGACCACTCACAACACCTTGATCGAAGTGGTCTGGACCATCGTTCCGGTGCTCATCCTGGTCGGCATCGCGGTGCCGTCGTTCCGCCTGCTGTTCGAACAGCTCGATATTCCAAAGGCGGATCTCACCATCAAGGCGACCGGCAAGCAGTGGTACTGGAGCTACGCCTATCCCGATAACGGCAAGTTCGAGTTCGACTCGATCATGGCCCAGAACAAGGCGCCGCGTCTGCTCGCCGTCGACAACGAGGTTGTCGTACCGGTCAACAAGGTGGTCCGCGTCCAGGTTACCGGCGCCGATGTCATCCATTCGTTCGCGGTGCCGTCGTTCGGCATCAAGATCGACGCAATTCCGGGTCGTCTCAACGAGACCTGGTTCAAGGCCACCAAGACCGGCATGTTCTACGGCCAGTGCTCCGAGCTTTGCGGCAAGGATCACGCCTTCATGCCGATCGCCATTCGCGTCGTGAGCGACCAGGAATTCGCCGCATGGGTTGAAGGCGCCAAGAAGAAGTTCGCGTCTGCGCCGTCCAACTCATTCGCTTCACTTGAGCAGGCCGCGCAATAACGAGCGGTGCGTGTTGCGCAAAAACCGGAAGGTTCGGACTGCGAAAGTTCAAAGGATCTAGAAAATGGCTACCAACGCTGCGACCAATTCCCATGCCGATCACGCTCATGACGATCATGCGCATGATCATCCGACGGGCTGGCGCCGTTACCTCTACTCGACGAACCATAAGGACATCGGTACGATGTACCTTATCTTCGCGGTGGTCGCAGGAATTATCGGCGGCGCGATGTCGATCGCGATCCGCATCGAGTTGATGTATCCGGGCGTTCAGCTATTCCACGAAACCCACGTCTATAACGTGTTCGTGTCCAACCACGGCCTCATCATGATCTTCTTCATGGTGATGCCGGCGATGATCGGCGGTTTTGGCAACTGGTTCGTGCCGCTGATGATCGGCGCGCCGGATATGGCCTTCCCGCGCATGAACAACATCTCGTTCTGGCTGCTGCCAGCGGCGTTTTCGTTGCTCCTCATCTCGACCTTCGTCGAGGGCGAGCCGGGCGGGCTCGGGGCCGGCACCGGGTGGACGATGTATGCGCCGCTCTCGACGACTGGACATCCCGGTCCTGCGGTGGATTTCGTGATCCTGTCGATGCACCTTGCTGGTGCCTCGTCGATTCTTGGTGCGATCAACTTCATCACCACCATCTTCAACATGCGCGCGCCGGGCATGACCCTGCACAAGATGCCGCTGTTCGTGTGGTCGATCCTCGTCACCGTGTTCCTGCTGCTGCTGGCGCTCCCCGTGCTGGCCGGCGCCATCACCATGCTGCTGACCGATCGCAACTTCGGCACGACCTTCTTCTCGGCTGAAGGCGGCGGTGACCCGGTCCTGTTCCAGCATCTGTTCTGGTTCTTCGGCCACCCCGAAGTGTACATCCTGATTCTGCCGGGCTTCGGCATGATCAGCCAGATCGTGTCGACCTTCTCGAAGAAGCCGGTGTTCGGCTATCTCGGCATGGCCTACGCGATGGTTGCGATCGGCGGCATCGGCTTCGTGGTGTGGGCGCACCACATGTACACGGTCGGTATGTCCGCCAGCGCTCAGGCTTACTTCGTCGCCGCCACCATGGTGATCGCGGTGCCGACGGGCGTGAAGATCTTCTCCTGGATCGCAACGATGTGGGGCGGCTCGATTGAATTCCGCGCTCCCATGATCTGGGCGATCGGGTTCATCTTCGTGTTCACCGTCGGTGGCGTCACCGGCGTGGTGCTCGCCAACGCAGGCGTCGACCGTGTGCTGCAGGAGACCTATTACGTCATCGCGCACTTCCACTACGTGATGGGCGTCGCGGCGGTCTTCGCGATCTTCGCCGGCTGGTACTACTGGTTCCCGAAGATGTTCGGCTACATGTACTCGGAAGGCATCGCCAAGCTGCACTTCTGGGTGATGTTCATCGGCGTCAACATTCTGTTCTTCCCGCAGCACTTCCTCGGCCTGTCGGGTATGCCGCGCCGCTACGTGGACTATCCCGATGCGTTCGCGGGCTGGAACCTGATCTCCTCGATCGGCTCCTACATCGCGGCGTTCAGCATCCTGATCTTCCTTTACGGTGTGGTTCAGGCCTTCGCCCGCAAGGTGCCGGCCGGCAACAACCCGTGGGGTGCGAGCGCAACGACGCTGGAATGGACGCTGACGTCGCCGCCGCCGTTCCACCAGTTCGAGACGCTGCCGCGCGTCCAGTAACCCTTGCCGCTGTGGAGTGCTCGCCACTCCGCAGCGACAAATCAAGAAGTCGCCGGTCTGCGTCGTGCAGGCCGGCATGAGTTAGGAAGCACCGTTTTGTCCGTTGTCGAGCATCATGCGGCGGAGCTGTCGCCCCGGATTTCCGAGGCCAGCGTTGCCGACTACATCGCGCTGCTGAAGCCGCGGGTGATGTCGCTCGTCATCTTTACAGCGCTGGTCGGCATGGTGATCGCGCCGGGCGGACTCCACCCCGTGCTGGCGATTACGTCGCTGCTCTGCATCGCGGTGGGCGCTGGCGCGTCCGGTGCGTTGAACATGTGGTACGACGCCGACATCGACGCGCTGATGTCACGCACCGTCAACCGTCCGGTGCCGCGCGGGCGCATCACGCCCGGCGAAGCGCTGGCATTCGGCCTGACCCTGTCGTTCTTCTCGGTGATGACGCTCGGCATCCTCGTCAACTGGATCGCCGGCGGGCTTCTGGCGTTTACGATCTTCTTTTATGTCGTGATCTACACGATGTGGCTGAAGCGCTGGACCGCACAGAACATCGTGATCGGCGGCGCCGCTGGCGCTTTGCCGCCGGTGGTGGCCTGGGCTTCGGTGACCGGCTCGCTGTCGCCTGAACCGATTTTCCTGTTCCTCATCATCTTCCTGTGGACCCCGCCGCACTTCTGGGCGCTGGCGCTATTCCGCACAGATGATTATGCCCGCGCGAATGTGCCGATGCTGCCGGTGGTGGCGGGACCAGACGTGACGCGTCTGCAAATACTGCTCTACACCGTGCTGCTGGTCGCCGTTGCCGTGCTGCCGTGGCCGCTCGGCTATTTTGATGCGGTCTATGGCGTGACCTCGCTTGTGCTGGGTGGTGGCATGCTGTGGCTCGCGATCAGCGTCTATCGCCACCGTGAAGGTCATGCCGCATCGCGTGCGACGCGGTCGCTGTTCAAATTCTCGATTCTCTACCTGTTCATGCTGTTCGCGGTACTTCTGCTGGAAGTCGTCGTCGCGAGCGGTGCGCGGCTGATCTGGTCATGAGCGGGAGTGTGGTCATGGACAGCAAGAAACCGCCTGAGGGAATCGTTCTCACCCCTGAGCAGAAGCGTCGCCAGCGCGAGCGCTCGATTGCGATCGCCCTGGCGCTTGGCGTGCTCGTCATCCTGTTTTTCGCCGTCACTCTCGTGAAGGGGCCGGCCGTTCTCAACAGGCCGATGTGATATGACTGACAAACCCGAAGTCCAGACGTCGACACTGCCAGCAACGAAGGCCAAGCCGCGCATGGGGCGTGATGCGATGATCGCCTCGATCTGCGGGCTGGTGGTCGCATTCATGGTCGGCGCAGCCTACGCGGCCGTTCCGTTCTACAACTGGTTCTGTCGGACCACAGGCTTCAACGGCACCACGCAAGTCGCGACCTCCGCACCGGCGACAACGCTCGAGCGCACCATCGGCGTCCGCTTCGATTCCAACGTCAGCGGCGGGTTGCCGTGGAAGTTCGAGCCGGAGCAGAACGAGGTCACCGTCAAGATCGGTGAGGTGAAGACGGTCTATTACACCGTCACCAATCAGGCGGCACGCACGACCACGGGGCAGGCGTCCTACAACGTTGCTCCGCTGAACGTCGGTTCGTATTTCAAGAAGATCAACTGCTTCTGTTTCACCGAGCAGACCATGGCGCCGGGAGAGAAGCGGGAAATGGCGGTGGTGTTCTACGTCGATCCGGAGATCGCCAAGGATCACGAGAACGACACGCTGAAAACGATCACTCTGTCCTACACGTTTTTTCCGGTCCGCGATCCCGAACCGAAGCCGGTTGCGGCGGCAGACCCGGACAAACGCAAGGGCAATCTGTAACAATTCGAACTGGATGACACGCGTACGCGCCGGCTAACACCGGCATCGCCAACGGAGAAACTGAAATGGCTACCGGCCACGTCAAGCATCACGACTATCATCTCGTCGATCCGAGCCCATGGCCGGTGGTCGGCTCGCTGTCCGCCTTCATCATGGCGATCGGTGCGATTTCGTGGATGCATCATCTTTTCGCCGGTGCGCCGATCGTCTTCGGCATTGGCACCATCGGTGTGCTCTACACCATGGCGAGCTGGTGGGGTGACGTCATCCGCGAAGCTGAGCATCAGGGCGATCACACTCGCGTGGTGCAGCTTCATCACCGCTATGGCATGATCCTGTTCATCGCCTCCGAGGTGATGTTCTTCGTCGCGTGGTTCTGGGCCTACTTCAATGCCGCGCTGTTTCCGGCCGATCCGGTGCATTTCACGCGTGAAGCGCTGTTCGGCGGCGTCTGGCCTCCGAAGGGCATCCAGACCTTCGATCCGTGGCACTTGCCGTTGCTCAATACCCTGATCCTGCTGACCTCGGGCACCACGGTGACCTGGGCGCATCATGCGCTGCTCGAGAACGACCGTCAGGGTGTGAAGTGGGGCCTGATCCTCACTGTCATCCTCGGCGCCTGCTTCACCGTTGTGCAGGCTTTCGAATACAGCCATGCGGCCTTCAGCTTTGCCGGCAACATCTACGGTTCGACCTTCTTCATGGCGACCGGCTTCCATGGCTTCCACGTGCTGGTCGGCACCATCTTCCTGCTGGTCTGCCTGCTGCGCGTCTATGCCGGTCACTTCACGCCGAAGCAGCATCTCGGCTTCGAGTTTGCCGCCTGGTACTGGCATTTTGTCGACGTGGTGTGGCTGTTCCTGTTCATCTGCATCTACGTCTGGGGCCATGGCGCCGAGGCGATGGCACACGCTGCTCACTGATTCTTCGGTAGCAACAGTTCGAAGGGCGGCCTGATGGCCGCCCTTTTTGTTTGATTCATCAAGTCATCGGCTGTGGCTGCATCGAGGAATGGTGATGGGCAATGAGCCAGGCCGCACCGTGCTTCACCAGGACGAAGCTATAGCGCGCGGGAAACGTCGCGATCTGGCCGTCGCGACTCCGGAACAGGTCGTAGTGCCCGGCATCGATCGCAACGTTGCTGGACGTGGTTCGTAGAATGTGGTCGCCGAGCTTGACCTTGAGCCCGGCGAGGACCGCATCGATGAAGTAGCTGCGGATATCGTGGGGTGACGTGGTCAACTCGCTGGCCAGCGTTCCCCACAGCACGGCATCCGGGACATAGAGCCGCGCGACGGCATCGCCGACGCCGCTGTTGAAGGCGCGCTCCCACTCCCGGACGGCGTCGTAGGGCTCACGCATCGTTCAAATTCCTCATCGCCATGCCTTTTGGCGGAGACATAGCCGCATTTCTTTGGGATAACCGCAACCATCATGAGCGAACCTGTCCATCAATCGCCAGCGTCGCCGGCGGTTTCGCCGATCGTTGCGGGATTGACCTGTAAATGCCCGCGTTGCGGCAAGGGAAAGCTGTTCGGCGCTTTCCTGTCATTGCGACCGCGCTGCGATCGATGCGGTCTCGATTATACCTTCATCGATTCCGGTGACGGACCGGCGGTTTTCATCATCCTGCTGGCCGGCTTCATCGTCGTGGGATGTGCGCTGGTCGTGGAGGTCAAGTACCAGCCGCCGTTCTGGGTCCACGCCGTGCTTTGGATCCCGTTGATCGCGGCCACCACATTACTGCCGCTGCGGCCGATGAAATCGCTGCTGATCGCCCTGCAGTATCATCACAAGGCTGCCGAAGGCCGGCTCGTGGGGCGTGACTCGCAATGACCGCTGCAGAGAGTCGGCCGCGCGGTGCGTTGGGCATGACCATCATCGCGCTGGTGATGGTTGGCGTGCTGGCGGGACTAGGCATCTGGCAGCTTCAGCGTCGTGACGAGAAGCATGTATTGATCGCGGCGCTCACCGAGCGGTTGGCGCTGGCGCCGGTGCAACTTCCGGCCGATTGGGCAGCGCTCAATGCTGCGCGCGATGAATTCCGCCGGGTCACATTCACCGCAACCTTCGAGAGCAAGCCCGACGTGATGGTTTACACTTCCGGGTCGGCGGTGCGCGAAGATGTCTCCGGCCCCGGCACATGGGCTTTTCTGCCGGCGCGTCTCCCGGATGGCCGCGCCATCGTCATCAACGCGGGTTTCGTTCAGAACACCATGCAGGATCGCGCCCAGCAGGATCAGGCCGTGGGCCGCCTGATTACCGGTGCGCCGGTGACGATGACCGGCTACCTGCGTTTCCCGGAAACACCGGGACTATTCTCGGCACATGAGGATCGCGCCAAGCGGTTGTGGTTCGTGCGCGATCATCGCGCCATGGCCCTGGCCATGGCGTGGGGCGAGGTGGCGCCTTTCTATGTCGATCTCGAAGCGCCGGTGCCGCCGTCCGGTGTGCCGAAGCCGGGGCCGTTGCAGGTCCATCTGCGCGATAACCATATGCAATATGCGATCACCTGGTTCGGGCTTGCGCTGGTGGTGCTGGTGGCGTTCGGATTCTGGGTGGCCCAGCGTCGCGCCTGATTGCAGCCGCATTGGCGGGCTTGGCTTCCTTGTTAAGAGCGGACGCAGCCGATAGAGTGCGCCGCTCATTCGCTTCTAGCGGCATGAATTAATTCATATATATCAGAGACTTGCCTAGGATGACGAGTCTTTGGAGGACGTGTTGGCGACCTATATTTCGACCCGGGGCGAGGCTCCGAAACTCGGCTTCTGCGATGTGATGCTGACCGGGCTTGCCCGCGATGGCGGGCTGTACGTGCCGGAGGCCTGGCCGCGTCTTGCTCCCGAGGTGATTGCAGGCTTTCTCGGTCGCCCGTACTGGGAAGTCGCGGTCGAGGTGATCCGGCCGTTTGTGGCGGGCGAGATTTCCGATGCCGATCTCGGGCGCATGGCGAACGAGGCTTACGCCACGTTCCGTCATCCGGCGGTGGTGCCGCTCGATCAGAGCGGTCCCAACCAGTTCGTGCTCGAGCTGTTTCATGGTCCGACGCTGGCGTTCAAGGACGTCGCCATGCAGTTGCTCGCGCGGCTGATGGATCATGTGCTGGCCAAGCGCGGCCAGCGCACGACCATCGCGGTTGCAACGTCGGGCGACACCGGCGGCGCGGCGGTCGAAGCATTCCGCGGCCTCGACAATGTCGATCTGATCGTACTGTTCCCGAACGGCCGGATTTCCGATGTGCAGCGCCGGATGATGACCACCACGGCGGCGCCAAATGTTCATGCGCTTGCGGTCGAAGGCACGTTCGATGATTGCCAGGCGATCGTGAAGGGCCTGTTCAATCATCATGCATTCCGTGATCGAGTCTCGCTGTCTGGCGTCAACTCGATCAACTGGGCGCGCATCGTCGCGCAGACGGTTTATTATTTCACTTCGGCCGTCGCGCTCGGCGCTCCGGCACGTCAGGTCGATTTCACCGTTCCCACCGGCAATTTCGGCGATATTTTCGCCGGCTATGTCGCCAAGCGCATGGGCCTGCCGGTGCGGCACCTGCGGATCGCCACCAACGTCAACGACATTCTGGCCCGCACATTGAAAACCGGCATCTACGAAGTGCGTGAAGTGCACGCGACCGAGTCGCCGTCGATGGACATTCAGGTGTCGTCGAATTTCGAGCGACTGCTGTTCGAGGCGAGCGGTCGTGACAGCGCCATGGTGCGCGGCCTGATGGCGTCGCTTACGCAATCCGGACGTTTCGTGCTGCCCGATGCGGTACTGGCGCGGGTGCGTGAGGATTTTGATGCAGGGCGCGCTGACGAGACCGAAACCCGCGCCGCGATTCGCGCAGCGTGGCGCGAGTCCGGCGATCTGATTGATCCTCATACCGCGGTCGCGCTTGCTGTCGCCGAACGCGACAACGCCGAATCGAAGATTCCCGACATCATCCTGTCCACGGCCCATGCTGCGAAGTTTCCGGATGCAGTCGAGGCGGCATGTGGCACTCGGCCGGAACTGCCGCCATGGCTGGATGGCCTGATGTTACGGTCGGAACAGATCACTGTCGTGCGCAACAATCAGACTGAAATCGAGCGGTTCGTGCTGTCGGTCAGCCGCGCCGCAAAGGAGGGTATTGCTGGATGAGCGTGAACGTCACCAAACTTCCGTCCGGACTGACTGTCATCACCGATACGATGCCGCAGTTGCAGACGGCCGCGCTCGGCGTGTGGGCCGGTGTCGGCGGCCGTGATGAGAAGTCGAACGAGCATGGGATTTCGCATCTGCTCGAGCACATGGCGTTCAAAGGCACCGTGCGCCGGACTTCGCGTGAAATCGTCGAAGAGATCGAGGCCGCGGGCGGTGATCTCAACGCCGCGACCAGCAGCGAAACCACCGCCTACTACGCGCGTATGCTCAAGGACGATGTGCCGCTCGCGATCGACGTACTGTCGGACATTCTCGCCAATCCGACGTTCGACGCCGAAGAGCTGGAACGCGAAAAGAGCGTGATCGTGCAGGAAATCGGTGCATCGCAGGATACGCCGGACGATCTGGTGTTCGAACATTTGAGCGAGATCGCTTATCCCGATCAGCCGCTCGGCCGTTCGCTGCTCGGCACGCCGCAGACCCTCAAGGGTTTCGATCGCAACATGCTGCGCAGCTATCTTGGGACGCATTATCGCGGCCCGGACATGGTGGTCGCGGCGGCGGGAGCTGTGGATCACGGCCAGGTGGTCGCGGAAGTGCAGGAGCGCTTTGCGAGCTTCGATGGCGCCACCGGACCGAAGCCGCTGCCGGCGAAATTCGGGCAGGGCGGCTCCAAGGTCGTGCGCCGCGATCTCGAACAGGCGCACCTCGCTCTGGCGCTCGAAGGCTTGTCCCAGTCGGATCCCGTGCTGTTCAGCCTCCAGGTGTTCACCAATGTTCTGGGCGGCGGCATGTCCTCACGCCTGTTCCAGGAAGTGCGCGAGAAACGGGGGCTGTGTTATTCGATCTACACCTTCCACGCGCCGTATTCCGACACGGGCTTTTTCGGCCTCTATACCGGGACCGACCCGGCCGACGCGCCTGAGATGATGGAAGTCATCGTCGACGAAATGAACAATGCAGTCGACACCCTGACCGAGGCGGAAATCGCCCGCGCCAAGGCCCAGATGAAGGCTGGATTGTTGATGGCGCTGGAAAGCTGTAGCTCGCGCGCCGAGCAGATGGCGCGTCATATGCTGGCCTATGGCCGGCCGCTGACGGCCGAGGAACTGGTCGGGCGGATCGACGCGGTGAGCGTCGCGTCGACGCGCGATGCGGCGCGCGCTCTGCTGAGCCGCAGTCAGCCTGCGGTGGTCGCTCTTGGCTCCGGCCGGGGTCTGGACAAGGCCGTGACTTTTGCGGAAGGATTGGCAAAGCCGAAGGCGCGCTCGCTGCTGCACTGATGCAGCGGCGCTGATCGCCGATCCGGCGCAAAAGGAATCGCATTGTGGCGCTGTTTCGTCTGCCGACCGCGACTCCACCCGCGCTTGCTCCGCGCGGCCATGGGCTTTTGCTGCGCGCGCCGCAAATGTCCGACTTTCAGCAATGGTCCGATCTGCGCGGTGGCAGCCGGGCTTTTCTGACGCCATGGGAGCCGATCTGGCCATCCGACGATCTTACCCGCACCGGCTTCCGGCGACGGCTACGACGCTACGCGGATGACATCGCCGAAGATCGCGCCTATCCGTTCATCATCATCCGGGAGCAGGACGAGGCTCTGATCGGCGGGGTCACGCTGGCCAACGTCCGGCGTGGCATCGTGCAGAGCGGAACCATCGGCTACTGGATTGGTCAGCCTTATGCCGGCCACGGCTACATGACCGCGGCTCTGCGCGTCTTGCTGCCGACGTTGTTCGGCGAGCTCAACCTGCACCGTGTCGAGGCGGCCTGCATTCCCACCAACACGCCTTCTGTGCGGGTGCTGGAGAAATGCGGCTTCGCACGCGAGGGCCTCGCGCGCCGCTATCTGTGCATCAATGGCGTTTGGCAGGATCATTACCTGTTCGGCATGCTCGATGAGGATTTTCGCGGTTAAGCGCTGTTCGGTGGTCAATTACCGCCGATATCTCAGCCTTTGGTTCGCCGTCTTTGCCCTGCTATAAGGCGGCTTCATTCATCTCCCTGCCATCAAAGATCGACCGGAATTCAAGACATGATGCGTGACAGGCTCCCAAAACGAGCAGCAGGCCAGCGCGTGGCCGGATTGGCCGTCCTTGTTGCAGCAGGTGCACTGCTGGCGGGATGCGGCGGCGGCAGCATGTTCGGGTCGTCGTCGGCATCGAGCGGCCCGTCGCTTGGCGACCGATTCAGTCAACTCTTTGGTTCGAAATCGCAGGCTGTCGGCGAAGCTCCGCCGCCACCCGAGGCCAATGAGCCGACCTGCCCGAGCGTGGACATTCGCGCCGGCGCTTCGACCCTCCCGGTCGGTTTGCCGGGCAAGCAAGCCTCGGGCAACGATCTGCGCTATCAGATTTCGGTGCTGCGTACTGCGCGCGATTGCACCCTGACCGGTGGCGAGGTGCACGCCCGCGTCGGCATTCAGGGACGGGTCATTGTCGGTCCGGCCGGTGCACCGCCGAGCGTGACTGTGCCGATGCGTGTCGCGCTGGTGCAGGAAGGCATCCAGCAGAAGGTGATTTTCAGCAAGGCTTACCAAACCACCGTTGATATGTCGCAAGGCGCCGGTACCGCCGACTTCAGCTATGTTGCGGAAGACATCGTCTATCCGGTGCCGGTCGGATCGGCCGGTGACAACTACATCTTCTATGTCGGTTTCGATCCGCAGGGCTTGAAGCCCGAGCGACCTGCGCGCGGGCGCAAACATCGATAAGCCGCATGGCTTGTTGATCGCAGACATGAAAAAGCCGGCCTCGATATCTCGAGGCCGGCTTTTTGTTTTCGATAGTGGATCGCTTAGTTCAGCTTCTCGCGCACGTCCTTGATGCCCTGATCGAGCAGGCTGTCCGCGATCTGACCCTTCACCGTCTGCGACAACACCGAGCTTGCGGCGGAGACAGCGGCATCGGCGGCGGCAGCGCGAACCTCGGCAACAGCCTGCATTTCGGCCTGGGCGATCTTGTTTTCCGCCGACTTGGTGCGGCGGGCGACAAAATCTTCCATCTTGGCCTTGGCCTCGACGGCGATGCGCTCGGCTTCAGCCTTGGCGCTTTCGACGATCTCCTGCGCCTCGCGCTCGGCGCTTTCGCGGCGGGCGCGATACTCAGCCACCAGCTTGACTGCTTCTTCCTTCAGGCGACGAGCGTCGTCGAGTTCCTTCTGGATGCGGTCACGGCGGTGATCGAGTGCTTGCAGGATCGTACGGTGGACACCGAAGTAACCGAAGACCCCCATCAGGATGAGGAATGCGACGGCAACCCAGGTTTCGGCTTGCATCAACATCGGTCTCAACCTTTCAGGGATGCGTCGACGGCGCTGTCGACGGTCTTGCTGTCAGGCGCCACGCCGGTCAGGCGATGGACGATGGCGGCAGTGGCGTCGGTGGCGATGGACTTGACGTTGCCCATGGCTTTTTCGCGCGTTGCCGCAATGGTCTTCTCAGCCTCGGCCAGCCGGGTCGCGAGATTGCCTTCCAGCTTCTTGCGCTCGGCTTCGGACTGGGCGCTCAGACGATCGCGGGTCTCGGTTCCGATAGCCTGCGCGCGAGCGCGGGCCTCGGCGAGGTCGCTTTCGTAAGCCTTGATGGCCGCGTCCGATTCGTCCTTCAGCTTCTGCGCTTCAGCCAGATCGTTCTCGATCGTACCCTCGCGCGCGGCAATCAGACCACCGACGCGGGGAAGCGCGATCTTGGATACGATGACGTAAAGCAATGCGAAGGCAATCGCGAACGACACCAACTGAGAGGGGAAAGTGTCCTTCTCGAAGGGCGGGAAGCTACCTTTCCCGTGCCCGTCGACCTCGGTGTGGGCGGTCGTGCCCTTGGCATTGCCGTGATCGGTCGCCATAGGCGTCTCCTGTTGACGTCAGCCGCGCGGATCGCGGCCGACGTATCATCCGCGGTGGATTAGACGGCGAACAGCAGCAGCAGGGCGATCAGCAGCGAGAAGATGCCGAGCGCTTCGGTCACGGCGAAGCCGAAGATCAGGTTGGCGAACTGACCCTGCGAGGCCGACGGATTGCGCAGCGCGCCGTTCAGGAACTGGCTGAAGATCATGCCGACGCCGACGCCTGCGCCGCCCATGCCGAGACACGCAATGCCGGCGCCGATGTACTTAGCTGCGATAGGATCCATGGTGAAACTCCTTTTGGATGTTTGGTGTGAGAGTAGAAACGAAACCGGTTAGTGGCCGGGATGGAGAGCGTCGTTGAGATAGATGCAGGTCAGGATGGCGAACACGTAGGCCTGCAGGAACGCAACCAGAATTTCGAGCGCGGACAGGGCCGTGGTCATCGCCAGTGGCAGCACCGCGCCGAAAATACCGGCGGTACCGAGCGCGCCGAGACCGGCGACAAAGCCTGCGAACACCTTCAGCGTGATGTGACCGGCCAGCATGTTGGCGAACAGACGAACCGAGTGCGACACCGGGCGCGACAGGAACGAGATGATCTCGATCACCACGATCAGCGGCAGAATGTAGAAGGGAATGCCATGGGGGACGAACAGCTTGAAGAATTTGAAGCCGTTCTTGTAGAGGCCGTACAGAAACACGGTCAGGAACACCAGCAGCGCCAGAGACAGGGTCACGATGAGGTGGCTGGTGACGGTGAATGTGTAGGGAATGACGCCGATCAGGTTGGCGGTCATGACGAACATGAAGATCGTGAAGACGAACGGGAAGAACTTCATGCCTTCTTCGCCAGCGCTGTCTTTCAGCATACTGGCTACAAATTCGTAGGATAGTTCCGCCATGGACTGAAAGCGGGTCGGGACCAGGCGGCGGCCGGCGCTACCGCCGATCATCAGCAGCGAAACGATCGCCACGATGCCGAACATGTAGGCCGACGAGTTGGTGAAGGCGATCTCGTGGCCGCCGATGTGGCCAATGGTGAAGATCTTGTGGATTTCAAATTGATGGATCGGATCGGCCATATCCGCAGGTATCTCTCATCAAGCGCCGGCCACGCCGGCTTTCATCGTTCAATCCGTTGCGCTGTTTGCCCGGTCAGGAGCGATCTGTCGTACCACTGGACCCGACACCTGCGGTCCGCATCACGTTGATCACGCCGGCCACGAAGCCGAGCAGGAAAAACACGATGAGTCCCCAGGGAGACGTCGACAGCAGTTTGTCGATGCCCCAACCGATGACCGCTCCGACAAGAACCCCTGCTATCAATTCGGAGGAGAGCCGGAAACCGCGTGCCATTGCAGATGCTTTGGCGGATGCATTCCCGTTCTCGCTTTCCGATTGATCCGTCCGGCTATGCCGGCTTTTCCGGGTTGCGGAAAGCTGGTCGTCCAGACGGTTAAGCCTTGCGGAGAGCGCGGTTTCTTCGGCGGATGGCTTGTCCGTTCTTCCATCTTCGCCGCGTCCGTTGTTGTGCGTGCCGTTCGCCATTGTCGCCGACACCCATGTCCACGTCGCGAGATCTCGGAAAAAACACCCCAAGCGCCCCGGAAACCGCGCGGACCATACTGATGGCATACGGTCAAGTCAAGATTCGCTGATCCCGGGCTATCGCTTTGATAATAAAGCTGTAATTCGCTACAAACAAGTTCTGCCGCGCGCGATTGCCGCAGCGCAATGCAGGAGTTTACCAACACCGATCTTGCGTGCGTCGCCACCGTCTGTAGGGGTTTATCGTACGCGCGAATTGAAATGCATTCGGAGGACCGATGTCTCGCCCCATCGATTATTATTTCTCACTGCAGTCGCCTTGGGCCTATATCGGGCACGCGCTGTTTCAGGATCTCGCAAGCTCTTATAATCTCAAGGTAAATTACAAGCCGGTGCTGCTGGTCGACCTGTTCTCCGAGACTGGCGGCCTGCCGCTTACCAAGCGCCATCCTGTGCGCCAGCGCTACCGGATGCTCGAGCTGCAGCGCTGGCGCGACAAGCGCGGTCTCAAGTTCCATCTCCAGCCGGCGCATTGGCCGTTCAATGGGCGGATCGCGGATGGCGTGATCCTCGCCGCGCTCGAGGCCGGCCAGAATCCCGATCCTTTCATGCGCAAAGCGTTTGCAGCGGTGTGGGAAGATCAAATGAACCTCGGCGATCCGGCTGTCATCGCCAAGCTGGCCGATGATGTCGGTCTTCCGGGTGCGAAATTGGTCGAGCGCTCGGGGACGGACGAGGTCTCGGCCGCATACGAAAAGAATAGACAGGCAGCGATCGCGGCCGATGTGTTCGGCTCGCCGGCCTGGGTGCTGGATGGTGAAGTATTCTGGGGCCAGGACCGGATCGAACTGTTGTCGGATGCGTTGAAATCGGGACGCAAGGCCTACACATCCACAGTGTGAGGTTGTGTGCGACGGGAGTACGGAGCGTCAATGCGCGCGAACGTGAGTGACAAGAAACGAACGTTTGGCAGTCGAGTGCGCCCGTGTCTTGCGGTTGCTGCAACTGTTGTGGTGACGTGGGGTGTTGCCGCTGGTGCTGCGCACGCGCAGTCTGCGCCCGACACCGACAACGGCCGCTATACACTGTCGCCGGTGGCCGATGGATTCCTGCGGCTCGATACTCGCAGTGGAGCGGTCTCGACTTGCACAAGCAAAGGGGGCTGGGTGTGTCGGGTTGTGCCGGATGAACGCGCCGCGCTCGATATCGAGATCGGCCGGCTGCAGGGCGAGAATGCGAAACTCAAGGAGCAGCTCGCGCAACGCGACTCGACCATCAACGGCAAGATCGATGAGCCGCTCGCGAAAGAAGATTCGCTGAAGAAGGACGCACCTGTCGACAAGGCTGAACGGCCGAAGATCGAACTGGAGTTGCCTGCCGACCACGACAAGCTGATGGCGTGGATCGAACGCGTGTGGACCCAACTCATCGAGATGGCGAACCGCATGCAGAAGAAATTGTCTGATAAAATCTGACGCACTGGTGAAAGTGACCTAACGAAAAACGGCCATGGATCGCTCCATGGCCGCTCCGTGTTTATGCCGGCCGGCTTGCGCCGGCCGTTGGTCTATTTGGTGATATCGACGTCCTTGGTTTCCGGCAGGAACAGGTAGCCGATGATCAGTCGTGGAGACGATCGCAAGCACAATTGCCGGCAGGAAGCGCCCGAACCAGCCGTTCCGATGTGATCGGGCGAGGACTCGAACTGCTCTTGCACCAGTTGAAATCGAGAGGAGTTCGCAAATTGGCTAACATTAGCGGTAAAATCGGATACGTTAGACTTTTGGACAGGACGAGGATGTCGAGTGGGCCGTTGCACACCAGGCATCTGGGATGCCAGTAGTCTGTTAAGGCTCAATCCGGCCATCGCTTGCAACGCCGTCAGTCATCGGCGATGTATGGAAACAGGTGCCGGAGCGATGCCGGCCTAAACGGATTTGTTATGCGGGATCGCATGGATCAGATGACCGCAGTCTCAACCACGCATCTCGTGATCGCTGACGATCACCCCTTATTTCGCGGGGCCTTGCGAGAAGCCGTCGCGAGCGTGGTGGCGTCCGCGACTATCGATGAGGTCGGCTCGTTCGAAGAACTCACCGCGTTTCTCGAGCAGAACAGTGAGGTCGATCTGGTGCTGCTCGATCTCGCGATGCCGGGGATCAGCGGGTTCTCCGGGTTGATCTATCTGCGAGCGCAGTACCCCGAAATTCCCGTTGTTATTGTGTCCGCGAGCGACGATGGCGCGACGATTCGCCGCTCCATGGAGTTCGGCGCATCGGGCTTTATTCCCAAGCGCTTCGGGGTCGATACCCTCCGCGAGGCCATCGGCAAAGTCATGAACGGCGACATCTGGATTCCGTCAGATGTCGACCTGACCGCCACCGTCGATCCCGACATGGCGAAATTGCGCGACCGGCTGGTGACGCTGACGCCCCAACAGGTCCGGGTGTTGATGATGCTGTCGGAAGGGCTGCTGAACAAGCAGATCGCCTACGAGCTCGGCGTCTCGGAGGCCACCATCAAGGCCCATGTGTCCGCGATCCTGCAGAAGCTCGGCGTCGAGAGCCGAACCCAGGCGGTGATCGTTGCGGCGAAAATTTCCGGCAATCAGTGGCGCCAGGGCGATACGCCGGGTTAGCCGTCGGCTTATTCCGCTGCCGCCATCTGTTGAGCCCGCCATTGCCCGAGCAGTGCCCGCAGCGATGCGGGTTTCACCGGCTTGTTCAGCACCACGATGCGGTCGGCGCGCGCGGCGTCCCGGACATGCGGGCTGCGGTCGGCGGTGATCAGAATCGCGGGAATGTCGGCGCCGAACTTTTGGCGAATGTCGCGGATGGTGGCGATGCCGTTGCCACGATCGAGATGATAGTCGACCAGAAGCCCTGTGATCGGCCCGCCGTTTTCCGCAATGGCCTCGATCGCTGTCGCCGGGTCGACGGACGCGATCACATTGGCATCCCAACCTCTGAGCAGCGTTTTCATGCCGTCGAGAATCGCACGATCGTTCTCGATGCACACAATGGTGGTGCCGCTCATTGGCGAGCGCGCCGGCAAGCTGGCGCTGGCGCCTGCGACCGAAGGGACATGTGTGACCGTTTTCGCGACCGGCATGGTCACCGAGAAATGCGAGCCGCCGCCGTGTGTCGCATCGATGGCGATGCCGTGTCCGAGCACACGGGCGATGCGCTCGACGATCGATAGCCCGAGACCGAGGCCGCGCGCGATCCGCGCGCCCTGATCGAGGCGGTGGAACTCCTTGAAGATCTCGCCGCGTTTGACGAATGGAATGCCGAGGCCGGTGTCGTAGATGGAAATTCTCAAGGATGTGCCCGAGCGCCGACAGCCGACCAGCACCTTGCCCTTGGGGGTATATTTGATCGCGTTGGAAATCAGGTTCTGCAGCAGGCGGCGGAGCAGAACGCGATCCGAGGCAACAGCCAGTGTGCAGGGCACGAACGTCAGGTCGAGTTTTTTCTCCCGTGCGATCGGCGCGAATTCGACTTCGAGCGAGCGCATCAGATCGCTCATCCGGAAGCTTGAGATCGAAGGTGTCATCGCGCCAGCATCGAGGCGAGAGATGTCGAGCAACGCGCCGAGAATTTCCTCGATGGCTTCCAGCGAGTCGTCGATGTTGTCGACGAGGCGCGCATTCTCGCCATCGTGTTGTCGTTCGACCAGACTGGTGACGTACAGCCGCGCGGCGTTGAGCGGCTGTAGAATGTCGTGGCTGGCGGCGGCGAGGAAACGCGTTTTCGAGATGTTAGCTTCTTCCGCGAAACTCTTGGCGTGCGCCAGTTCACTGTTGAGGCGAGTCAGTTCCTCGGTGCGTTCACGCACGCGTTTTTCCAGCGTGGCGTTGGCGCGCTCGAGCGCCTCGGCGGCTTCGAAGCTCGGCGTGATGTCCGAAAATGTGATGACGAGTTCACCGCCTGGCATCGCGTTGGGTCGAACCTCGATCACCATGCTGCGGTCCGCCAAACGTTCCAAGAACGGTTCGCCATCGGTGGTGTAGGCAGTCAGCCGTTTCTGCAGGTGATCTTCGCGGTTGGTGTCGTCCGACGTGCCGATATAGTCGAGGATTTCGCCGAGCGGGATGCCGATCTGCACGACATGAGCGGGAAGATCGAGAATTTCGCCGAACTGGCGGTTCGAGCAGATGAGCTGCAACTCGGGATTGAACACGGCGATGCCCTGGCGGACGTGATCGAGCGCCGTCTGCAGGATCTCGCGGTTAAAGTGGAGTGCCGCATGAGCGTCATCGAGCAGCTTGAGCGCGGCCTTGGGCGACAGGGCCCGCTTGCGCAACAAGAGCGACATCACAAGTCGCGATGACGCTGCGCCGATCGACGATGCGATCAGATGTTCGGCATGGCGCAGCAGCTGGAAATCGGCCGGGGCGCTGCGATCGATGGTGACCCGGTGGGTGGCGGCGAACGCCTCGAACGATTGCAGCGCACGATCCGGGCCCAGATACTGCGCCACGGTGCTTAGCAGATCCTGCACCGTCACGGTCGTTCGCCAGCGTTTGAAGGTCGGCGTCGCCGGCGTCAGCTCGTTGTGCACGAACAGGTCCGCCTGCAACCGTTCGATCGAGGTCGGCTGCCGTAACAATGAGAACACGATATAGGTCAGGATATTGAGCGACAGGCTCCAAAGCACGCCATGGATCAGGGGCGGCAACTCGCTGCCGAACAGGTTCTGTGGCCGTAACGCGACGATGCCGAACAGGCCTTCCTTCAACCAGGCGGTGCCGAGCGGATAGACATCGGCAAAGCTCGGCAGAAACAGCGTGTAAGCCCACACCGCGAAGCCGACCAGCATGCCGCCGAGCGCGCCGCGCGCGGTGCCGCGCCGCCAGATCAGGCCGCCGAAGAACGCCGGTGCAAGCTGGGCGATGGCTGCGAATGACAACAGGCCGATGGCGACGAGATGAATGTTGGCCAGTGCCTGATAGTAGAAATAGGCCATCAGCATGATGGCGAAGATCGCGGCACGGCGGACCTTGAGCAGGAAGCCGCCGAAATCCGGCCGTGCGGCGGGCGACGATGCGCCACGCTGCAGCACCAGCGGCACGATGATGTCGTTGGACACCATGATCGCCAGCGCCACGCATTCGACGATCACCATGGCGGTCGCAGCCGACAGACCGCCGATGAACACGATGACGCTCATCACCGACGATCCGGCCTCGATCGGCAGGGCCAGTACGTACATGTCGCTGTCGACGGCGCCGAACGGGAAGGTGATCAATCCGGCCAGCGCGATCGGGATCACAAACAGATTGATCGCAACGAGATAGAGGGGAAACAGCCATTGAGCGCGGTCGACCTCGGCTTCAGAGGAGTTTTCGACCACGCTGACATGAAACTGGCGCGGCAGCAGCAGGATGGCGCAGAACGAGAGCAGCGTCATCGCCAGGAAGTTTCCGGTCGACGACGAGTAGTTGATGGCGCGCAACGCTTCCGGCGTTTTCATTGCGCGCTCGATCAGGTCGGCCGGACCGAACATGTAGAAGGTGACGAAGATGCCGGCCGCCAGAAAGGCCACCAGTTTGACGATCGATTCCGTCGCCACCGCCAGCATCAGGCCGTGCTGGTGTTCGGTCGCATCCGACTGGCGGGTGCCGAACAGCACTGCGAACAGCGCCAGTGCCAGCGTCACGAACAGGGCAATGTCGCCGGCGAACGGAATCTTCGAAACGTCCTGATCGCTGGTCAGGATCGTTTCCAGCGACGATGCCACCGCCTTGAGCTGAAGCGCGATATAGGGGACGGAGCCGATGATCGCGATCATGGCGGCGATCGCCGCGACTGCCTGGCTCTTGCCGTAACGGGATGCGACGAAGTCGGCGATCGACGTGATGTTCTGCGATTTCGCAAGCTCGATGACGCGCAAGGTCAGCGGCTTGCAAAAAACGATCAGCAGGATCGGGCCGACATAGATCGCAAGAAACTCGGGGCCGGTGCGCGTTGCGAAGCCGACCGAGCCGAAGAATGTCCACGACGTGCAGTAGATCGCCAGCGACAGCGGATAGATTGTGATTCCGGCGCGGGCGCGCTGGGCGTGGCTCAGGCGATCGCCATAGAAAGCGATCACGAACAGAAGTCCGATGTAGCCGAACGCGGCTGCGATCACGACCCCGTTCTGCATTTGTGGAGCTCCTCCTGAATCCGGCCGGCGATCTTCTGCCGCACATGGCCGCTCGACCACCATCTAAGGCGTTTTCGATGCGCTTGGGAATTGCTTCGTCAGGCCATCCGCTTCGATCGATTTGTGAAAAGCGCGAATCAGGATATACACGCAATAGTTGTAGTGTGATCAGATTGCCACTGAGCAAGAAGGATGGGCCAGATGCTCCAGCCCTCACCGCCAGATGAGCCGGTTTTCATCGTCGATGACGATCCGGCTGTCCGCGACGCACTCACTTTGCTGCTTCGGATCGAGGGGTTCTCGGCCCGAAGTTTCGAGGACGGTTCATCCTTTCTTCAGGCGATCGCGACCGTCACGCCGGCCTGCGTCATTCTCGATCTCCACCTGCCAGGAAGTTCGGGGCTTACACTTCTCAAGGAGCTTGCCGACCGGCGGTTTACGCCGCCGGTGATTGTGATGTCCGGCCACTCGGATATTCCGACCGCGGTATCCGCCATCAAGACCGGGGCACTGGATTTTCTCGAGAAGCCGTTTTCCGCCAGCGCCATGGCCGACAGGGTGCGGGATGCCGTCGCGCGGTATCGCCAGTCGATTGCAGGATATGCCCATGGGCTGGCGGATTTTCCCGGTCGTCAGCTTTTGACCGGTCGCGAGCGCGAGGTGCTGGGGCAGATCGCCCGCGGTGCATCCAACAAGGAAGCCGGACGGCGGCTTGGGATCAGCCCGCGCACCGTGGAAGTCCACCGTGCACGGATCATGGCCAAGCTTGGCGCACGCAATACGGCAGATCTCATGCGGATCGTGCTGTCGCAATACGGCGAGCAGCCAAGGCTGCACACCGTCCAATAACGCCACTCAGAGAAAGTGTTTTGGCTGCGTTTACTCGGCGGCCAGCGATTTCGCGTTCAGCGGCAGACCGAGCTGCTCCCACACCTGCAGCATCGCCTCGGCAAGCTGATCGATCAGCATGTCGTCATGATACGGCGACGGCGTGATACGCAGGCGTTCGGTACCCTTCGGCACAGTGGGATAGTTGATCGGCTGGATGTAGATGCCGTGCTGCTCGAGCAGAATATCGCTCGCCTTCTTGCACAGCTCCGGATCGCCGACGAACACCGGCACGATGTGGGTGTCGCTGGACATCACCGGCAGGCCGGCAGCGGTGAGGATCGCCTTCACGCGCGCCGCGCGGTCCTGATGGCGCTCGCGCTCCCATCCGGAGGTCTTGAGATGGCGGATCGCGGCCGTCGCGGCCGAACAGATCGGCGGCGGCAGGGCGGTGGTGAAGATGAAGCCTGGCGCGTGCGAGCGGACAGCGTCGATGATGTTCGCATTGCCGGCGATATAGCCGCCGAGGCAACCGAAGGCCTTCGCCAGCGTGCCCTCGAGAATGTCGATGCGATGCATGACGCCGTCGCGCTCGGCGATGCCGCCGCCGCGCGGGCCGTACATGCCGACAGCATGAACTTCGTCGACGTAGGTCATCGCGCCATACTTCTCGGCGAGATCGCAGATCTTCGCCAGAGGTGCGATATCGCCGTCCATCGAGTAGAGGCTCTCGCACACGATCAGCTTCGGCCGGTCAGGATGAGCACGCAGCAGCTCTTCAAGGTGGGCGACGTCGTTGTGGCGGAAGATGATGCGCTCGCAGCCCGACTGTCGGATGCCTTCGATCATCGAGTTGTGGTTGAACGCATCCGACAGGATCAGGCAGTTCGGGATCAGCTTCGCGAGGGTAGCGATACCCGTCTGGTTCGAGACGTAGCCCGACGTGAAGACGAGGGCGGCTTCCTTGCCGTGCAGATCAGCGAGTTCGTTCTCGAGCTGGATCAGGGCGTGATTGGTGCCGGCGATGTTGCGGGTGCCGCCGGCGCCGGTGCCGACGCGGGTCGCGGTTTCGACCATCGCACCGATGACCTTCGGATGCTGGCCCATGCCGAGGTAGTCATTCGAGCACCAGATCGCGACGCTGCGCTCGCCCTTCGGGGAGTGCCATGTGGCGTGCGGGAAGCGGCCGGCGAGGCGCTCCAGATCGGCAAACACCCGATAACGGCGCTCGTCATGGAGGCGATCGAGGGCGTCATTAAAGAACTTGTTGTAATCCATCACAAAAACCCTGGACGGGAACCGGGTCAGGAGGGCATTCCGGCTGGTATACCGTGCCTGACAGAAGCCTTTTAGAGCTTTTCCAGGTTTGATGTCGAGGGCGCAAATCGTCCGTCCGGCCAATCTTTGGCCTGGGTTTGAGCCAGATCAAATCCGGCTCAAATATTGTCAGGGAGCTCGAAATCGCAGGATTCCGTCGGGCTGTTCGACGGTCTTGAGCCGGCCTTCGACGAGCAGGTGGTTGACGTGAGCAATGAGCTCACCCGCGGCAAATCCGGTCTGGTGCGGGTCGAGGACGTGCTTGTGAAACACCACCGGAACCAGTTGCGCCGAGGTTTTCGGCACCTCGCGGCAAGCGTCGACGATCAATTGGCAGCGCTCCTCGTGATGGTCGGCAAGCTGCTTGATGCGAATTTTCACCCCATAGAAGGGGACGCCGTGGCCGGGTAACACCAGTGTGTCGTCGGGCAGCATCCGCGACAGGCCGGCGAGCGAGGTGAGATATTCGCCGAGCGCGTTGGCTTCGGGCTCGACGGCCCAGACGCTGACGTTGGGCGAGATCTTGCTCAGCACCTGATCGGCCGAAAAGAACAGCTTCTCAGCGGCGCAATAGAGCATGACCTGATCGAGCGCGTGACCGCCGCCGGTGATGATCTTGAAGGTGCGCGCGCCGATCGTGATTTCGTCGCCGTTCGAGAGGCGATAATACGAAGCGGGGAGGATCGATACCCGCGTCAGGTAGTCCTGGCCGCGGCCGAGCAGCGCCTCAGTGATTTCTTCGTCCATGCCATGGCGGCGGAAGAACAGCCGCTGCGCGAGCTTGCGTTCCGGCGAGCCGCGATGCTGGTGATAGGCGGCCTGCAAATATTCGACCTGCGACATGTGGAACGAGCACTTGAAGCGTTCCACCAGCCAGCCGGCCAGGCCGACGTGATCAGGATGGGCATGGGTGACGATCAGGCGGGTGATGTTGACGCCGGCCAGCGGACCTTCAAAGAGCTTGGTCCATGCCGCGATGGTCGCCTCATTGCCGATGCCGGTGTCGATCAGCGTCCAGCCGTCGCCATCCTTCACCAGATAGCAGTTCACGTGGTTGAGGCGGAACGGCAACACCAGCCGCACCCACAGGATGCCGGGTGCAACCTCGATCACCTGATCGGGGGCAGGCGGCGTCTCGATCGGATAGCGCAATTCGTCGTGGGGCACGGCCACACTGGCGGATGTTGTCTTGAGGTCCATTGTCTCGCAGTCGCGTTATGTCGCATCGGCTTAACGCGGCGATCCTTGCCGCGCCAGCCGAATTTCGCATTTTTCGCCATGCAGCGGCATGGATGCCATGCATCGGCGGCCGTTTGAAACGCCTATGCGGCGGAAACACCCGCAGCGGCCGAGGGAACGTCTATTACTTGGGGCGCGTCCGGCCTTGCCTCGTCGAGCTTCGAGGTGATGCCAAGCCGGTCGAGCAGACTGGCATCACGCACCGTCTGCGGATTCTTCGTTGTCAGCAGCACGTCGCCGATGAAGATGGAGTTGGCGCCGGCGACGAAACACAGTGCCTGCAATTCATCGGTCATGTACTGGCGACCGGCGGACAGGCGCACCACGCTTTTCGGCATCAGGATGCGTGCCACCGCGATCATCCGCACCAGCGCGATCGGATCGGGCCGTTCCGCTGTGTCGTTGACCGGGACGCCCTTCACCTCGTTCCACATATTGATCGGCACGCTTTCCGGATGCACTGCCATGTTGGCGAGCAGCACCAGCATGCCGAGGCGATCCTCAACTTGCTCACCCATGCCGATGATGCCACCGCAGCACACCTTGAGCCCCGCCTCGCGTGCGTGCGAGAGCGTGTCGATGCGGTCTTGCATCGTGCGCGTGGTGATGATGTGTCCGTAGAATTCAGGCGAGGTGTCAACGTTGTGGTTGTAGAAATCGAGGCCTGCCTCGCGCAGCCGTGTCGCCTGGTCCGGCGTCAGCATGCCGAGCGTGGCGCAGGTTTCCATGCCAAGCGATTTCACGGCGCTGACCATGTCGCAGACGCGATGGAGATCCTTGTCCTTTGGATTACGCCACGCGGCCGCCATGCAGAATCGCGCCGCGCCGGCGTCGCGCGCGCGGCGCGCAGTCTCGACCACGGCGTCCTGATCCATCAGTTTGGTTGCTTTGAGCCCGGTGTCATACTTTGCGCTCTGCGAGCAGTAGCCGCAATCTTCGGGACAGCCGCCGGTTTTGATGCTGAGCAGGCTCGCGGTCTCGACATGGTTGGGGTTGAAATGAGAGCGATGCACGGTTTGCGCGCGGAAGATCAGATCGGCAAACGGCAGGTCGTAGATCGCCTGTGCCTCATCGCGGGTCCAGTCGCTGCGCACATCGCTCGGCGAATGTTTGTTGTCACCGGATGAAACAGTCGATGTGATCATGGCGTTGCTCCCGCGTTTGACGCAAACAAAAATGGCCCCTGCCGCGAGAGCAGGGACCATGCGAGAAGTTTGAAGTCAATTGCAGGGCTGAATTTCCGTCTGCGTATACCAGTGCGGAAAATTGTGCCTTGGATCAGGCTGCCCGGATATTGAGCAGGAATGCGTCGATTTCGGCGCGCAGCGTGTCGGCTTCGCGCCGCAGCCCGCTCGATGCGGTGAGGACTTCGCTCGCCGCCACGCCGACATCTGCTGAGGCCTGACTGACGCCGACGATATTGCTCGAGACTTCGCTGGTGCCGCCCGATGCGTGCTGGATGTTACGCGCGATCTCGCGCGTTGCTGCTCCTTGCTCTTCGACAGCAGCGGCGATTGCGGATGTTACTTCGTTGATCTCGCCGATGGTCTGGCCGATGTTGCGGATCGCACCGACAGCCGACGTCGTCACCTGCTGCATGCTGGAGATCTGGGCGCGGATTTCTTCGGTTGCCTTCGCCGTCTGCTCGGCAAGGCTCTTCACTTCCGCCGCGACCACCGCGAAGCCACGACCTGCTTCGCCGGCGCGCGCTGCCTCGATGGTGGCGTTGAGCGCGAGCAGGTTGGTCTGCGAGGCGATCTCCTGAATGAGATCGACAACGTGGCTGATACGGTTGGCGTTGTCGGCAAGGCCCTGCATGGTGGTGTCGGTCTTGCCGGCGTCGGCCACCGCGTTGCTCGCGATCTCCGCCGAACTCGTGACCTGCCGGCTGATTTCGGCGATTGAGGACGAGAGTTGCTCAGTGCCGGACGATACGGTCTGGACATTGACCGAGGTTTCTTCCGCAGCCGAGGCCACGGCGTTGGCAAGCGCGCTCGACCGGTCGGCGCTGGCGGACATGCCTTCGGCGGTGGACTGCATCGAATTGGCCGAGTTCATCAGGCTACCGAGCGCGGTGCGTACCTTGTCTTCGAAGCCTGCGATCTGCACTTCCATGCGCGAGGCGCGCTCCGCCTTGGCGATGCGATCCTTGTCCTGTTCGGCGCCGAGGCTGCGCGATCGGATCATGCTTTCGCGGAATATCTCGAGCGCCCGCGCCATCACGGCGATCTCGTCCTGCTGGCGGCTGCGCAGCACTTCGGCTTCAAGGTCACCTTCTGACAGTCGCTGCATGGCGTGCTGCAGGTTGGCGATGCGGCGCAGGATGTTGCGTCCGACATAAAGCCAAACGAACAGCGCCGAGCCGATCAGTGTCAACGCGCCAAGCGCGAGCATCGCGACGCTGGCGAACGAGATCTTTCCCTCAGCCTCGGCAGTCGACGCGTTGGTTTCCTTGCGCACGTTCTCCGTGAGCTGCTTGACGCTCATGCCGAGGCCGATGTTGAGCTTGCGGGTTTCCTCGAGGATGAGTTTGCCGAAGTCCGCGGAATCCAGTTCCTTCTGGCGCAGCTTGAACACGCTGGTCTTGCCCCCGCCGAAAGCCAGCAGGGTTTTGACGCCATCGGCGATCTGGCCGTTGTTGCTGTCGAGGTTGAGCGCCTTGATAGAGCCTTCGATGCTGTCCTTGGTGACGTCAAACGTATGCTGAAGATCCTCGATCTTCTCTGTTGTGGTCGCGAGCGCCGCACCATTGATATTGCTGGCGGCATAGTTGACGTCCGCCAGCAGGCTGCCGAGCGTGTCGATGACGCGCATCGCCTTCAGCGCTTCCATGTGATCTGCATCGGGCTTGGCCAGGATCGCATTGATATTGCCCTTGGCGGCATCGACCTCCGACCCGATGATGTTGACGGCGAAGGCATGAGCCTTGCGCGCATTCTCGAACGTCGTGTTGTGCTGGGCGACGAGGTCGAGGCGCTCGCGCGCCGCGTTGCTGAGGGTGGTGGCCGTATCGTCGAGGCTCTTCACCGTCTCCTGCAGGGCGCTGACGACTTCCTTGTTGGCGCCGAGGCTTTTGATCTCCTGCAGCTTGGCCATGGCAGCCGTCTGCACTTCTTTCATGCCTTTGGTGCGTTCGACCAGTGCTTCTTCGCTGTCGGAGTTGAGCAGCGCCGGCCCTTGGGCTGCGAGATCGTTGCTCAGTGCCGAAAGCTGAAGGCTTGCGGCGAGACGCGGAATATCGCGGCCGGAGAGCCGGACCATGTTGTCGCCGAGTTGGCTGAGCAGAACGCTCGCGCTGACGCTGATGATCAGGGCCATCGCCGCAATCGCTGCAAACGCCAGGAACAGACTGCCGCGAACGCCCAGGCGCAGGCGCGCGAGTCCTGCGCCGATGTGAGTAACGCCGGCCCGAATCCGTGTTCCAAAATGAAATGGCAACGCCATGGGTATTCCCCCGCCCTCGATAGTCCTCAGTGCCCGGCGGGAGTATCAGTCGAGCGGGTTAATAAAACTTCGAAAGCGCAACGTTTTTGGGCGCTTCCGCATAGCGAAATAAATAGCTATTTCAATATCTTGGCTGATGTGCAGCAAGAACGACAACGCTCGGCTCGCAGTTGAAGAGCCTTTGGGGCTCTCTGTGTCGTCAGTCCGAATTGGTTTGCCATGATACTCATCGCGAGCCACGAGGCAGTGAATTGCGATGCAGACGGATTTTGAAGGCAAACCTACAGACGTGTTCCTGGCGTTTCTGAAGCTCGGCCTGACCTCGTTTGGCGGGCCGGTGGCGCACATCGGATATTTCCGAAACGAGTTCGTCACGCGGCGGAAATGGCTTTCCGAAGATACGTTCGCTGACCTGCTGGCGCTGTGTCAGTTCTTGCCTGGTCCCGCATCGAGCCAGCTTGGAATCGCGATCGGGGCTTGCCGCGCGGGTTATCTCGGCGGGCTCGCGGCCTGGATCGCATTCACGATGCCATCCGCGCTGGCCATGGTGTTTTTTGCGTTTGGCCTCGGGACGCTCGGGTCCGGGCTGGATCATGGCTGGCTGCATGGATTGAAAGTGGCCGCGGTAGCGGTCGTGGCGCTTGCGGTCTTCGGGATGGCTCGTGCGCTTGCACCGGACCGGCCGCGTGCGACGCTTGCAGTCGTTGCCATGGCAATCGTGCTCGCTGTGCCGTCGACATGGGGGCAGGTTCTCGCGATCGTTGTCGGAGCGGGGGTTGGAGTTTTGCTGCTCCGGAGCGATGCGCCACGCGATCACGTGTCATTGCCGCCCGCGATCAGCCGAACAACCGGCGGTCTCGCACTTGCATTCTTCTTTATCATTCTGGCGGGACTTCCGATCCTCGCGTCGGCCACTGACAGTCAGGGCATCAGGCTGTTCGATACGTTCTTCCGTGCGGGATCGCTGGTCTTTGGTGGCGGCCACGTCGTTCTTCCGCTGCTGCAAACGGCCGTGGTCCCGTCAGGCTGGGTGAGCAATGATGCGTTCCTTGCCGGCTATGGGGCCGCGCAGGCGGTGCCGGGGCCACTGTTCACTTTCTCGGCCTATCTCGGTGCGATCATGAAACCGGCGCCCAACGGCTGGGCCGGCGCGGTGCTGTGCCTCGGTGCGATCTTTCTGCCGTCATTCCTGCTGGTGTTCGGCGTGCTTCCCTTTTGGGATGCGGTTCGTCGTAGGGTGACGGCTCAGGCGGCGTTGAAGGGCATCAATGCGGCCGTCGTGGGCCTGCTGCTTGCGGCGCTCTACAATCCGGTCTGGACCGCGGGCATCCTCAACGCACAGGATTTTGCTCTCGCCGTCGGCGCCTTTCTGTTGTTGTTTCTCTGGAATGCGCCGCCCTGGCTGGTGGTCCTTCTGTGCGGCGCCGGCGGTGCACTGCTCAGCACGATCTGACCCGCGCGAGCGCGAAGGGATGATCCAACAAGATTTTGATTTCAAAAGGTTGGCTGGTGCTGCCAGACAGGATTGAAAAGTTGCAGCAGGCCTATTTGATATTGATTCGACTGGGCTTTTTGGTCCGACGATCAGCAGTTGTGATACGGCATTGTGCTACGTCCGTTAAGGTACAGAAATATACCTGCACTGTCACTTGAAGCAGCGGAAGTGCCGGAAATATTCCGCCCCTCTCTCGTTGAATTGAACGCAGAGGTATTTTCTTAAGCGGCGGGCGTTGTTTTTGTGCTTTGAAAGCCACACATGTAACGCACTGTTTACCCTAGGCCAGCATCCTTGGTCGGGTTACAATTGAACCGATTGCGCGATTCAGATATTGAGAAGTCAGGCTATGCCTGTAGGTCTTCCGTATGGGGGCCGCACAAAAGTCGGGGTAAAAACCCGGCTTTTGTTGTTTCTAAGACTGTTTCACCAAATCGAAGCAGTACGCTTTCACACCTAAAATCTCTGTCATATCAGCGGGCACTTGCGAGGTGATCAATCGCCCGTTGTCTGCGATCTGCTTGTAAACGTCGTAGTGCGTTTCGTAGCATCCGCGCGAAATCGCGTAGACATAGCTGTCTGCGATTTGCATGATCGAGTTGGACTTGTCTTTCCCTTCTATGCTTAAGAGCGCGTGATTGAATTCGGCTGTAGTCATCGGAGAGTATTTGGCAGAATTTTTCTGATCAAAGGCCAAGCCGTTATGTTTCAGATTGATGTAATAGCTCTTCAGCCGTTGATTCGTGGTCGGGTCTGCCATTTCAAAATAGATGCGCAATCGGCGCTGGTTGAGCTTTGCAAGTTTCGCAGACCGTTCCAACAGAATGTCGAAAGCGCTCCTACACAGAAGCCATTTCGCATCTCCTTCACGGTTGCCGTAACCTCGCGCTATGTATCCCGGTCGGTCGATTACGCACGCCGTCCCGGCCACAGGCAAGCTTGCGAGAAACTCGCGATAGCCGGACCAGAATCGGTGGAGTTCTCCGTCCGTAAGTTTCCCTAACCAAGCGAAGTTTTTCTTCTTCGCTCTCATGTCGGTGAAGTGGAGAGGCGCGCGGATCTGCGGCCATTGCTGTTTGAACGCGTCCAGTTGATTCCGGGCCGATTGAAGGTCCTCGTCCTTGATCAGAATGCCACCGATGGCGAACCAGTCGTTCCCATGCTTAGCTACAGTGCCCGGCTTATCGGGGTGTCTACTGCCCGTCTCGTCAATATAGAGATGAAATAGCGGCGTTTCTGCTTCACTGTCCGACATGACGTAGCTCTAGGGAAATTCGCATGTGGATACTCTAAGACAGTCGTGCTCCAAAATCATAGTGTATCGCCGCGACAGATTCCGCTCGGTAGCGGTATTGTATGCCGATCGAACGATTGGATTTACTTGCAGCGGTATGATGTAGCGCGGGGGCTATAGGGCGTAGTCCTTTGCTATGTCACCAGAATATACCGACTTGGCGGAAGCCGCAGCCTGAATCGCCTCTCTGACTTTGTCGTTCGCAAGATCAAGAACGCGGTACTTGTCCTCAATCTTCGCGACTGCTTCGATACGGCGATAGATGTTCAAATTCGCTTTGGCATACTTTGCCAAGCCTTTTAGTTTTGGCAGCGCGTCCGCCAGATGAATCCCGTGTGGATCGATGATATCAGCGACTATTGATCCGTCAGCTTGCCTTGCGAAGAATATAAAGTCAGGCCGGACAATTTTTATTTCGCCGTCTTCCTCGTATGTCACTCCGAGAGAATCCTGACTGGCGCGATCGGGATTGCGATACCAAGCAATGGTCCCTTCACGTTGCAATTCGACCTCGACGACTCTGCCTTCCCATGAGGTGAAGTCTTCGGGGAAGGTACCATCGCTGTCGCATAGGAGATGTTTTTCGAAGCGAGGCAAGTCAAACTCTGTCCCATTCGGTTCGCGAGCGGTTGTCGGCTGCATCCAGATGCTGGGGCGAGCAAGGTCAACGTCTAACGGGTGGGCACTCATTTCTCGGATTTGCCGATAATTCTCTTGGCGTTCGTCAGTCAATTTCTTGATGGTGCCGTTGTGTTCGGTCAGCCAGTCGTTTGTCAGCTTTTCGGCTTCAGAATCTAGGCGATCCTTGATTGCTGGTATCAAGCCAAGCGCCGCGATGTTGGTATGGGCATCGATTAGGGCTTCCTCTTCGTCTTTACCGTCGATCTGGTCCGCCAGACGTTCGCTGTAGGTTGTCGCTAGATCGGGGCTGATGATGCGCCCTGCGCGCTTGTAGGCATCCTCGATCACGACATAGTCGGCGGCTTCCAAAAAGTCGTCGAATGTCATGGCTTTGGTCTGTAGATCGGTCATCACGGATTTGCCCTCGACCTCAAGGACCGACTGACGGGCTTTTTTGATTTCCTGAGCGTATTGCAACTGCGCGCCGTCCAGCACCTTGTGCAGTTCTGCGTGAGCTCTCTTGCCTGCGTCTACAAGCAGCCCGTCTGCTGCCAATTCATGCGCCAATGCCGTGAGTCGTTTGACAGGGCGAGACTGGCGCTTCGGCAACGTCTGCGAAGGCAGGGAGAGCAGCTTTGTCCACACCTCTTCAGGAACAGCCGGGTTGGGCTTCATCTCGCGAGGGTTAATAAGGACACGGCGAATCGGCAAGTCTTCGCCGCTTTCGCCACCGGACATGAGGGCAGTGACGACTTCCTGCACCGACTTCTTGTCAAAGCGGGGCAGAAGGCAATCGACGGAATTCAGCCGATCATTGCCCGGAATGCGTCGGGCAAGCGGCGCTCTGACCATGCGTCCAAGTAACTGTGTGATGTGAGTCTTGTCCGTTGCTGTGCGGAAAGACACCATGACCTCGGCTCGGGGGCAGTCCCAGCCTGTGCTGATGGCATCCTTTGCGATCAGGATGCGAACCCAAGTCGATTCCTGAACGCGCTGAGGTTCGATATATGGCACGGAGTGGCTGCCGAATGTTTCGGTCTTGTGCTCACCAAAGACGTTCGCCACACAGCTTTGAGGTAGATCGGGCCATCGTTCAAAGATTGTATCGAGCGCTTGGCCGATGGCCTTGTGATCTGGTGAGTTAGGAACCTGCAAAACCATGAGCGGAAGTACAGTCGCTGCATCACCCTGCTGCTTGGCATAGCCTGCCCACGCGTCAGAGACTTCCTTCAGCTTGTCGGTGCCACGACGTAGGAGAACGGTTGAGAAGTCGCCCGTCTCGTCGGGTACATCAAGAATGATTGCATCCTTCAGTAGGCCGGAATCCTGCACTTTTCTCAAGTCCACGACGACATTCGAGAGGGTGTCTCGCCCCTTCGCTCCCTCCATGGCCTTGTTGAAGCGATCCACAGTTGCCGAAATGCCCCAGACAATTGGAATTCCAGGAACAGAGCCGGTGCCATTGATGAGTTGTTTCACGATCGTGGGTTTGCTGTCCCCACTTGTCGCTCCACTTTCCTTCATTCCGCGATGAGCTTCATCGAGAACGAGATAGAGCGTTAAATCCGGATGTTCGATTGTGTTCTGGATGATTTCCCAGATCGTGTATGAGCGCATATCCGGCATCATCCGGATTTGTCCATCATCCTTGCCTGCAGTGTTATCGCTTGTGTCGTGGCCACGCACAAGAAGGCTGTTCTTGCTGAGCTTCTGAGTGTTGAGGAAGTAGATCTTCCCCGGCTCAAGGCTATTCCGGTTGAAAGTATTCTCAATTGTCACAAGATCGGATATTGTCAGCTTGTCCGACGCCTCTTGAAGTCGCCAAAGCGATTGCACGTTCAAAGAGGGGTCATCGCTGAACCAGATGACTACTGCACTCGGATCGGCTGAAAAGTCAAAATCGTCATTTCCATAGAACAGCGCCTCGAACACGGCAGCGGCCATGACAGTCTTGCCTGCGCCCGTAGTGGCCGTGAGGGAGAAGGCGTGCTTGTCGCGGTCTTCATGCCAGCGCTTGCGGGCTTTCTTCAGCCTATCAAGGACGTCTTTGACGGCATCTTCCTGATAGTCTTTGAGCGTGAATTTCATGCCTTACCGCCGCATCGAGAACCGGAAGTTGGTGAGATAGGATTCGTAGAGCCTTACTGGCTCAACGTTTTCTGGTAAGCGACGAACGACAGATTGGAAGCGGCGCTCATCATCGGTGACGACGTAGGCAATGCGGATTGTGCTCTTGGTTGCGATGGATTTGCAGAAACTCGCCGCCTTATCCAAATCAACCAATAGGCCATATGTGTGTGCCACTTCCCAGCCTTGAGAGGGAATCCTCTGAATACGCCGCCCCTCACATCCTGCTCGCATCCATAACAGTGGAGCAATCCGCGCAAAGGCACGGTTGTGGCTCACGGCAACGGGGGTCTCATAGGTCAAAGTGAAGAATTCAGCGTTCTCAGCGAATCCATCAGCGACGGGAAACTCGTCTGTGAACTTATAGCTGCCTTCTATATCCTTGCCGTCTGGCGTCTTGCCTGTAATCGCTGCCGCTATGCGCGGCTTCGTAATGTAGTCGCAGATGCCCCATTTTTCCCAGTCAGGATCGCCGGGGCGAAGACCATCTGCACGCAAGGTTTGCTGCTCGGATGCTCGCACTTCATTATTAGTCACGGAGACACACTGCCGCCGGCCGGCATCTTGGTGGTTTAGTCGCATAACGGCATGGGCAGTGGTGCCTGAGCCACTGAAAAAATCTAGTATAAGCGCTTCCTTTTTTCCTCGAACTAGTATGCGCAGGGAATCTTCCACCGCGTAGAGACTCTTGGGGAATGGGAATGATCGCCCGTTGCCAAGCAGAGTACCTAGAAAATCAGTTCCGTAAGCTCCCGCGTCATGACTGGTACGGTGCCATACTGTTCTCACCTTCCGTGTAGCATCACCGGCATATACGACGTCAGCGACACCTGTCACATCATCGCGCTTAATGACCTCAAGCAAACCAGACCTGATGTCGTCTCGGAGCTGTTCCGATAGATAGGTGATGCCCCAAGTTTTGCGCTTCTTGTCGTATTTTCCCAAAGCGACAAATCCACTCTCGACGAGTGAGTTGAAAGTCTCAGCGCCAACGCCCCATCGACCTAAACTCTTGTCTTTTCGTACTGGCCATACAACGACGTTCCCGTTCTTGTCTTTCAAATCGAAATCGGGCTCTTGCCCAAGCGGCAGGAACTTATCCGCGCGGATAATCTGTCGCGTTTTTGGGTTGACCCAGACAGGATAGAACATTTGCTCTCGGTCAGACCGGTGCGCTTCATCACCCGAACGCAGCAAGCCCTTCCAGCGCGGGCGAGCTAGACCATCTACAGTCTCTTTTGTTTCACGAAATGTGAGAAGATCATCATCGGCAGGGTAGATTTTACACTCAGGCCCGAAGCAGAAGAATGCGTATTCTTCCACTCTCGATAGGAAGCCCTGCGTCACACCCTTTGGGTTATTAACGATGGTAACTTTTTGTATCGTAAAGTCGGGGAAGGTTTGCTCAAGAAGCAATCCAAGTCTACTGACCTCATGCTCGTCAATAGTCGCAATTAATGCAGAAGACGGCTTTAGAAGCTCTTTCGCGACCAGCAGCCTGCGCTCGATGAAGGCCAGCCATTTAGAGTGGCGGTATAGATCATCTTCACCTACATAGTCGTTGTTGTATTTCCAATCTTTAGCGCCAGTGTTGTAGGGAGGGTCTATGTATATTACGTCGATCTTGCCGCGATACGTGTAGGTCAGCGCCTCTAGGGCGTGGAAATTCTCACCATTGATGACGGTATGAAATGGCTTGTCTCCGCCGCGCTCGATCTTTCCGGTGCTGACAAGGCCGGGGTAGACGTAGTCTTTGAATTCGGCCACGACGATGAGGTCTGCGGCAGGGGCGTGTTGACGGTGGGGTTGAGGACTATCGATGAGCTCAATGTACGCGATCTTTTTTCCGTCAGCCATTTCAAGCTTTAGGACTTTCCAAAGTCGCTGGTCGCCTTTGGCAGTCGATCCTCGCGGAGGTAGAACGCGGACCTTATCCCCTTTTCGAACGGGTCGGCCCGGCAGTTCTACGTTCTCAGGGTGATGCCGCTCGAAATTAAGTCCGAATGATCGGCGTGACGAGAGAACCTTGAACTCCCTTTCAAGGCTCTGTCCAAGAGCGAGGTCTTTGGCTTTCGCCTGCGCGATCAGATCGGTAAGTCGGGACAATTATTGTTTCCAGCTTTGATTGAGTACGCGTTTTTGCTGTTGCCGCTTCGTTTGCAGATATGATTATCCGACTCGCGTTGATGCGGCAAAGGCCGCTTTAACGATTTGCCTCGGTGATTGCGACTTCGATTGCTCAAGCTTGAGAAGTGCAAAATGGCACTAGGGTAGGTTGGTCCGGTCCAGCACTCGCTGAACCTGCACCGCGTGCCATCGTCTGCCGCGCGGCGTCGGAATGCCAAGATCGTTGAGGCCGGTGGCGATGCTATGTAACGAGGTTAGCCCGTTCGCCTGTAGCTCCCGAATGGCGGGCGCAATGTCTAAAGCCTTGGCATTAGCGCGACGTGCAATCGCTTCTCGACCTTTAGCAATGACGTCCGGGGTGAGAGACACGGGCTTGCCATTCGCATCGATCCGATGACCGCCCAGTTTCACGCCGCGGGCTTTGGCTGCCTGCAATGCAGCTTTGGTGCGAGTGGAGATCGCGCGGCGTTCTTCCTCTGCGACAAGAGCCATAATGCCAATCGTCAGTTTGTTGGCGGCGGGCATGTCGGCACATACGAACTCGACTCCAGCCTCTTGAAGATTGAGTAGGAAGGAGGCGTTGCGACTCAGTCGATCAAGCTTCGCAATGACTAGCTTCGCGCCGTACATGCGGCAGGCCGCAAGCGCAGCCAGCAACTGAGGCCTGTCTGAGCGCTTGCCGCTCTCAACTTCAGTGAACTCCCGGACCATCTGCCAGTCGCCGCCGTTCAGGAAGGCGGCTACTGCCGTGCGCTGAGCTTCGAGGCCAAGCCCGGAACGGCCCTGCTTATCGGTCGAAACCCTGTAATAGGCGATCCATTTGCCCGTGGAGGTCATCTAAGCCTCATTTTACATATTAGCCTACGTTCGTTGACTAATATGTAACAGACGATTTCAGAACCAATCAAGTGGAATCTTGCGCTACTTCGAAATTTCGGGACGGGACTGGAAAGCGGTTTAGCGCGTTGCCAGCAATTTCCATGTCTCTCACGCCAAGGTGCGCCATCGTCCTGCGATTACGTTGCGCTCGGTGTTGGCCGCTCTTTTTTATTGAGATAGGGGGGCGGTACCTGGGCGACCCGTCCCTAGATCGAATTTCACAAAAGGCCATTTTTGGCCACGAGCTACGTGGCCACCCTACCCAGAATAAAGACCTCACCCCAATCGGGAGGTCATCACAACAGCGCGCACCGTCGAAAAGACAGTTTGCGCGAAGGGAAAACTATGTCCGAAAATCTCGACGTTCACGCCAGACTTACGGCGCATGATGAGGCCAGTCCGGTTATCCGGAAACTCCTGGCGAACATTCGTCAACTTGAGACTGCCGGGAAGCGTATCAATGCTTCCTTCTCCAATATGGGCCGCACCGGATCAGCCTCTACGCATAGCTTCATCCGGGCTACTGACGCTGTAACGGCGCGCCTCAATGCCTTCAGCGCGTCCGCTAAGTCTGCCAGCAAGAATTATGCGGCTGATTGGCGACGCGCGCAGAACGATCGACTCCGGGATGCGCGGGCCACTTACAGCGCACTCGATCGGATGGAGTCGAGATATCGATCCCAAATTGAGAGGAGTGTTGCCGCTGAACGTCAGGCCGAGCGTCGTAGTTCGCGGTTCGTAGGTCGCGGTATTGGCCGCATTCCTCACCCCTCTGCACGGTCGATGCTATTCGGCGGTGTTGCCCTTGGTGCCACCGTAGGCAGCGCCCTCAAGAAAAGGATCGAGGTCGATCAATCTGAGGTCGCGGCGCAAATGTTTGGCGATCTTTCCAAAACAGAAGTTCGCGCGCTCCGGAGTCAATATGCAGATCGCGCCGGTATTCGATACGGCGTCGGTTCTTCGAAGGTGATTGACGCAGCAGTGGAAGGCCTCAAAGCCGGTATTCCCAAGAAATTCGCCGGAGAGTTCGCAGAGCTATCGTTGAAGGCGCAGGCTGGTCTCGATGTCAGTGGCGATGACGTTGCCAAGTTGATGGGACGACTGGCGACACAGATCGACTGGAATCAGGCAAGGTTCGGAGAAATCCTGAACTCAATCGCCGTAGCCAACAACAGCACCGCCGCAGACGGTGGAGAGATCATCGAAGCTATGCGCCGAAGCCTTTCGGCGCTGGCTACGACGAAGATGACGCCTGAGCAACTTGCCGCTCTCGATTCCACCGGTATCTCTCTCGGCATCCAGCCTCACAAGATGGGCACGTTCACCAGCTTCCTAACCAGCCAGATTGCTGGCGCTAACTCCGCCCGTGGTCAGCAGGCCAAAGACCTAGCGTCCGCCGCAAGAGCGCTTGGTTTCGGTGGCCGTGGCGACATGGCTAAGGTCATGCGCGATACCCCAATGGAAGCCATCCAGCGCATTCTCGATAGCCTTGCAAGTATGCCTGAAGCACTTCGAACCAAGGTTGCCAAGCAACTTGGTGGCCGAGAGTGGATGGACGAACTGCTGACCGTCGTCCTTGGTCGCAACAAGCTAAAGGACGTTCTGAAAGACGTTCAGAATAAGCCGGGCTTCATCGACAAAACTGCGTTGATGAAAATCAGATCGCTACAAGGCCGGTGGGCATCAATCAGTGCTGCTTTCGGACTTCTTTGGGAAAAGATTGGTGGCGGCTGGGAAACCATGCTGACCCAGGTTTCAGATGCCGTCATAAATCTTGCCGATAAGTTCGACTTCAATTCGGTGCAATCGCATTTTGCGGCTCTGGTTGACGGCTTGCGCGATGGGTTCGGGCTTAAGTCTTGGGAAGATGCTGTCAGGTCAGTCGCCAACTCGTTCGATGCCGGGACAATCGGCAAATGGCGGGAATTCGGCGCTGGATTTTTTGAGGGTGTGCGGGATTTTGTCAGTGGCGTAAAGACCGCGTTTTCGGGAGTCGCGTTCCTGTTCGGAAAGTCGCCCACTGGCGCTAGAGATGTGGGCGACTTGATCGCGAAGGTCACAGGCCTTGTTCTGGCGCTGGCCGTGGCTGCACCAGTTCTATCCGTGATAGCCTCTATTACGGCATTCGTCGCGGGCTTGGGTGTGCTGGCAGGAACCGGCGGCGCTGCCATCGCGATCTTTGTCGCTGGCATACTTATCTTTCACCGCGCATTGTCAAATATCGCGGACAAGATATTCAGCGCCTTCACTGGAATCGTGGATCCCGTCGTGAACGCTATCAAGAGCATCGCGACAAAGGTGTGGGATTCCGTTCGCGGCTGGTTCGGGTTCGGGCCATCGGGATCGGGTAGACACGGCGCATCTGGTAGCTGGGAGTCTGGCGCGACCGACTTCTCGGGGTCGCGTCGGGCTAAACAGTCGTTCGACTATTCGAGCCAGTCGTTTAAGGCCGCAAGCTACACGACTGAGTCGACCGCCGCGCCAAAGCGATTCTCTCAAATTGGTGGCGACTTCGGGCGCCGTTCATCGGCTGTGATGAATCAGCTCATGGCCGACTTCAGTCTGACGCGCGAACAGGCTGCCGGTATCGTCGGCAACCTTGGCCACGAGTCTAGTGGCATGAGGGCCCTCAATGAGGCCAAGCCGCTTATCCCCGGATCGCGGGGCGGTTTCGGTTGGGCACAATGGACCGGGCCGCGTCGTCGTGAATTCGAAGCATGGGCAAAGGCAAATGGCCTTGATATTCGATCCGATGAAGCGAACTACGGCTTTCTCAAGCACGAGTTAATGGGAAAATATCGAGGCGTTATTGATCGCGTCCGCCGAACAAAGACCATGGAGCAATCCATGTACGCTTTCGAAAACGGATACGAGAAGGCTGGCGTCAAAGCCTATAGTAGCCGGTTGAAGTGGGGGCGGCGAGCGATGGATAGTTATACGCCTAACATCACCCTTCCTGCTTCTCCGACCGAGTCCGCGACCAAAAACGTCCCGTTGTCGCCGTCAGCGGAATTACTCAAGCGCCACGGGTCTGCTCTGCTGGGTGCTGGAGGCCCCGTCGCTATCAACATTAATGGTGGCAGCCACGATCCAGAAGCACTCGCGAGCTTAGTACAGCGTCGGATTGATGAACGCTGGAATTGGCGCACTCACGATGTTGAGCCGGAGGTGACCTAAAAAATTTGTCGCTTTTGCTTGCATTCGCTTGAATTCAGGCGAGTGCAAATGGACAGCACGCCGACTCGCCGTCATCCTATCCACGTCACTCATTTGTATCTGGAGCAGGGTAATGGATATTGATGCAATCGAAAGACTGGTGAAACATCTCTACAGCGAGTCGGGATCGGAGAGCGCTGTGAGCGCGGCTAGATTGGCCGCCGACAGCTTGCTTGCCTACCTCGATGCAAAGTTTCCGCCTATTGCGGGATCAGAGCAGTAACGACAGTTAAAGCGCGCCCTACGGGGCGCGTTTCCTTCTTATTTGCAGCCGTATGATCCAGAAAGATACGAAAGAACCATGTCTACAGCGATAGTATTCATTGGTCTTTTTGCGGCTTCCCACCGTTCTACAATCTGCCGAGTGTAAAACGCAGGATGTGGCAATGGATGCCCTGCCTCTTGCTGTTCATAGAACTGGCAAAATTCCTTCGAGCGTAGAAGACTCTTGCGCCGCATGGTCTCCATCGCAAGCATGCCGTCCGCAACGCCTTGCACGTAGGATGTAGCCAGCGCTTCGCCCGGCTTTCCCTGCGCCAAGAGCTTCTTAAGTTGCTCGACGGTCATCATGTCAGCTTTGGCTGACAAACTCATTGCGCAAAGGCCAAAGATAAGCGAGGCGACCACTTTTCCCGTAAGACGACAATTCACTGCAGATTTTCCAAACTTAACGGCCGAGTTTTCCCTGCACAAATCCAATCGCGCCGCATAGGACCAACCCCAATACAAACCCCAGCACTAACGCCGGGATCAGCGGCAGGCCTAACATGGTGACCATAAAAATTATGCTGGCTAATCCGACAAAGCCTGCGAGCATGATTTGTGCATCCTAGTTGACGTGGTGCCAGTAAATGCTGGATGCGAAGTTGTGCGTCAAGCTGATCGCCGAACTTGTCAGATATGGAAGCATGTGCCGGTGAGATGCGCGGGACGTGGCGCTCGTTAGGTATGGTCTAGATAGTTCCCTGACGCCTCAGTGATTTCATCGCGATCAGATGTTTTGGGCGCTCTGGATAAATGAACTGATCGCCCAGCATCCAGCGCCCCTCGAACTTATCCCAAAATCTGATTGCCTCGAACTGGCGCATGAAGTGATAGGTGCGCCATTTCTTTCCGTCATGGTCGAACACTTCGCCCGTAGCATCGAACGGCACGTCATTGAACCGGCAGCACGCATCGATTTCGTCCCAGCGCTCGCGCACAAAGAAATCCTCAAGCGCGACGTGGTAAGGGTGTGAGGGTTTCCAATGTCGGCGCTGCGGCACGACGGGACCGCGCTCTTTGAACGCCGGGTGTTGATTGAGCAGTTCGGGTAGGCGGGCGATGGTGCAGGCGATCCGGCGTGCTTCATCGCTGGTTAGATGCTCGCCTGCGAAGCTCCAACCTTGCAGATCATCCCGGCAATAGACATGCGCCAGCGCAACGCCGTTCGCGTCCCGGACAACGTAGCCATGTCGGGTGTTCTCCGCGACCCAAGGTGGCGGAAACCGGCGTTTTTGCTCCCTTGACGGCATAAGAACAAAATAGGAACATTATCGTCCTGCGGTCAATACGGAACATCTATCAGCTAGCTGTGATCCGACGAATCCGCGAAAGTGCGACGTGCGTGGAAAGGGCACGATGATGGCTGAATTTTTTTGGAGCTTGCGACCGTCCGATTATTTGATTGCAGTTTGCACGTTGCTTGGGCCGGTCTTGGCTGTTCAAGCTCAGAAATATTTGGAGGCCCTGAGATCAAAGCGTGATCGCAAGCTACAGATTTTTCAGACGCTCATGGCAACACGCGCGACCAATTTGAGCCCGAGTCACGTCGAGGCTTTGAATGCGGTGCCTATCGATTTCTATAAAGACAAAAAGGTGATGGATGCGTGGGAGGAATATTTCGCGCACCTAACGAATGTTCCAGCCGATAACCCTACTTGGGGACCCAAGCGCCTTGATCTCTTTGTCAAGCTGCTCGCCGCTATCGGCTCGCGGGTTGGTTACGACTTCAACGTGGCCCAGATGAATCGAATCTATTTTCCGACAGCTCATGGCGACCTTGAAAACGATCAGAATTTTATTCGCAGAGGCATCGTGGCTCTACTCAAAGGCGAGGCTAACTTGCCAATGGCAGTGAAAGAATTTCCGGCGTCACCAGAAGTTCTAGACGCACAGAAGGCGCTTTTTGAGAAGCTATCAAAAGCCTATGCCGAGGATGGTTCGCTCAGGGTCAGTGTAACTGAAGCGTCGCAGAACAAGTGATTTGATCGCTTCTTAATCGGAGCGCTTCGCGTCAGTCTGCCCCAGCAGCATCGCGACCCGTTCTAGCGATTCCTGGCTACCATCACCGGCGTCGATCAGCGCTGCCAGTTCGGCTACCGGGTCATCGCTAACAGAAGGCGATGCAGGCTCTTGCGTTGCGCGTTGTAGCTGGTGCGCTTCGCCGTGCCACATGCGCGAAAGCCAATCACGAATGATCCCCATGGCTCGCTTCTTGGTTCGAGGGAGTAGCAGCCACTGAAGCTAGCGCTTCATGACCGGTAAAGGCGGTGATTTGACAAACGTGAACAAAAAGAGAACACTATAGATTGAATCAATCAAATGGAAGTCCGCATGAGCAGAAAAAGAATCGCCGCGAACGAGATCACCACATCGACCGGCTTCAAACTGACAGCCAGCACCTTCGCCGAGTTGCGCGAACGCGCCAAGAGCAGGGACATGACTGTCAGCGCCCTCATTCGCGAGATGGTTGAGTCCGCACTCGCGAAGTGACCGCAAAAGCAAAATCCCCGGCGCGCTAACACCGGGGACGTATAGAAAAGTAAGGTCCAGTAACTTTGAAGAATATACATCAGAAATCGAAAAATCACAATCTGACGGAAAAGACGCGGAACAAAATATATTATCAAACGAAGGAAAGATTCCGCGACGCTATCTACCAGAGCGGCAAGTTCTCAACGATCTACGAGAAAGCGATTGCGACCGTGCTGCTTATGCACATCAACCGGAGGACGCTCGATTGCTGGATAGGCGTAAAACTCATCGCTCGTGAAGCTTCTTGCTGCAAGAGGAAGGCGCAAGATGCCCTTGCGGAAATAGAGGATGCTGGTTTTTTCACGGTGACTGGTCGGAGCGGCACGACAAACCTCTATGAGGTGGGACCAATATGGCATCAAATCTGGTCTGAAGTGGCGGCGTCCCTAGGGGTGCATGACATGCACGGGGGTGCGCAGGACATGCACCCAAACCTCTTAACTGAACCTCTAGACACAACCTCCGGATTCAACCTCACACCAGATTCAGATTCTCCGCTTCACTCCAAATCTGAATCTGGAAACGATTCCCCCATCGCTCCGCGACGGGAATTGACCGGCTGTCCTAATGACGGACTGGCTGCGAATGACAACCTGACTGACGACGAGAAATTCGACCAGTTCTGGAATGCCTATCCGGAATGGACCAGCCGGGAGCATTATCCTGACGAATGGAAGATCGATGATCGGCTGAGCGATGAGGATAAGGCCAGATTCCAATTCAGGCGCGCGCTCAAGAAAGCCACGTTCCAAGAAATCATGGATGGAGTCGCCCGCTATGTTCGTTACCTCGACGAACTGGCATACGATGAAATGGTGCCAGTGCCAGCAACGTGGCTGGACAGAGAACGTTGGACAGATGAGTTGGACTCAACGCCAAGCCATCTGAATGCACCGCGATCAAGAAAGCGCGCAGCGATCTGAACAGGCAAGAGAGGGTTCGCCAGTCGATACCCTCTCTATCGGCCAGAGAGCGCCAAGGGTGCGCTCCCGGTTGTTTGGGCTAGGTGGCATCGGCCAGCTAGGAAAATTAGCCTACGAGCTTCTGCGTCCCGGCAAAAGGCATTCGGTAAGTATAGGGTGGGTCAGTGTGAGAGTAGAGGGTGGCCTGCCGCCTCCGTACCTTTACAGTCCATAAAAGAACGGATTTATTTCCTAAATCAGGCTTTTTGATCGATAGATTGGTGTAATGCTATGTATTTGTTAGATTTTATCATCTCGATAATACTACAGATTGTCTCTCGATACTACAAAAACTGTCAATGTCTTGACTTTTTGGGGGTACTGTGCTAGTAATTACGGCATCCTCGCACGAGGAGTAAAAGAGCCGCCCCACCTAACGGTGAGGCGGCTTTTTCTATGACACGTATCTCTCCATGAAGCCCGCCGGACCCGAACCGGTGGGCTTTTCCTTTTCAGGACCCACAATCATGAAACTCGACCCTGCACAGATCGCGTCGGAGCCGCTGAGCGTTATCACGCTCAAGATGCCGGTCTCAGTCATCGCCGCCATCGACCATGCAGCCGCCCTCATCGACCTAGCCGCCCCAAACCGATCCGCATTCGTCCGACAGGCAGTCATTGAAAAGCTGCTCAACCGGCAGCGCAAAGCTTCGAGGGAGGCAGCATGACCCAAGCTCGCATCTTGAAGGGCCGTCCAGTCGCGGAAGCAGCCGTTGAAATCGCGGAGAAGGGACTCGGCATTGAGCTTGCCGATGATGCCCGCCGCGCCGTTATCGACCTCAGCATTGACCGGCTCGTTGACTACAAAGGCGCATACCGCGTTGACCTTGGCGGCCATCTTGTGACGCTGACCGATATCATCGCTACCGAGTCCGCCCGCTCCGCAGTGGTGAAGCCAGCACAAACGCCCACCGGCCATGATGGCCCAAATCCTTGGGACCAGAAAAGCTGGAATCTCACTCAGCAAATGCTGCTCGAAAACACCAAGCCGGACCTTGCGCGCCAGTTGGCCGCCGCTGCAGGAAATTGAAGATCATGAATGAAAAAAATCGAATCCGCGCCGAAATTCTGCAAAGGAAGCGGGCGTTTGATGCCGTCATTGATCTGCGAACCGATCTGAAACGAACCGAACAGAGGCTCGCATTCTTGACCTCACTCGGAAAGCAATGCCGCCCAGAGGCTGCAATTCTGGCGCGCGACCATGTTGCCAACCTCCAGGACAAACTCGCCTTAGCCGTGGCTTATTGCCGGAAGATCAATCCGGATGAACTGCAAGCGCATGACGCTGCCGTTGCGGAAAAGGAAGCGGCAGAGCGGCAAGCGCAGGAATCCGAACAAACTGAGGCCATTGCCGTTCTGGCCGCGAACCGGACCCTCAATGAAGCCAAGGGCCGCGAAAGAGTTGAGGCTCAGATGCTCCGCGAGATTGAGAATCGTGAGCTTAAGGCTGAATACGTCGCAGAGCAGGCAGCGCTGAAAGCCACGCTGCAAGAGAACCTCGAAAGCAGGCGGCGCATCGCAGAGGAACGCATGGCGCTCCGGCAGGCTGCTCTGGAACGTCAGGCATCATCCGCGAGGCTTTGAGCGCTTCTTCCGATCAGCCTGAGTCTTGATGCGCGGTATCTTTGCCATCACGCGAGCCATGGCGACCACCGATACATCGCCGTAGTCATCACTCGCGGACTTGGGTGCGTGACCCTGAATGGCGTCCACCACTCTCGGATCAAACCCGAGGTTTCGGCAAATGGTCTTGTATCGGTGCCGCCATCCGTGGTTCGGCTGAACGTTCGGATCAGTAACCACCGTCCGGACAAAATCGACGACGCGCTTATAACTGCCTTTCGCGAACAATGGCCCATCCGTAGATTCTTTGACGAACTTCAGGAAGCCAAGGTCAACAAGGTGACTGTGAATTGGAACCAAACGGAACTGCCCGGTCTTAACAGTCCCTGCCTCTGGCGTGATGCGCAGCACGTCTTTGCTGGAGTCTTTGAAAATATCTTCCTTCCGTAGCTGCAAGACCTCACTTATCCGCGCTCCGGTATACGCCGCGACGATCGGTCCCCATCGCTTGGCTGCCGCTGTCGTTGCTGCCTCTTTTGGTTGTGCCGTGTAGCTAAGGCAGGCGTCAAAGATCGCTGTTGCCTCAGCATCGGTGAAGCCCTTTGGTCGCAGAGATTTCCTCTTCGCAAGTTTGATATTGAAATCCGGGATGGGACTAAGCGCAATTTTGCGGTTTGTCTTACCCCATGCAAAGATCGATCGAAGTCCTGGGACATCGGAATCAACGAACGTCTTTGCATCAACGACTGCCAGCCGTTTGTCCTTGAACGCCAGAAGGTCGGATTCAGTGACTCGGCTGGCGTCATCATGACCTAAATGTTCGATGAGCCTATCAATCGATCCCTTGTAACCTCTGCGCGTATTCTCGGCGCGTCCGATTGCCTTGGCTTCCTTCCACCAACCATCGAAAAGGTCGGTGATGGTCACCTTTGGTCTAAGGGCTTTCACGGTATCGGTTGAAGGGAAACGTTCAATCTCTGGGTCAGGTGAATAATCACCAATAGAAGCGCGCTTCAGAGTCCAGTTGGACTGGATCGATGCTGTCGCGACCAGTTTGAGAAAACGAGTGCGGTCATCTGGCGTCAGGGAAAGCTGGTGATGGATCAGTACCCAATCAGCGATGAGGCCGAATCTTAAATCCAGCGCGTCGGAAAATTGTCCGGCCTCCATCGCATCAATTCCGGCGGTCAGATTCTCTCCGAATAGCTCCCGTGCTAGCCGTTCATCGGCCTTAGCATGGCCGGGGATCGCTTGTGGCGGATTTGATATCCTGCCTTCAAGCGCCGCACGGGAAAGCGCCTTATGGGCCGCCCATTGAAAATTAGAACCGGGTTCGTCGTAGTAGATTTCGATGTAGAGGTCATAGGCGGTCTTGGAGAGCGCCACCATGTCCTTATGGCTGATCGAGCTTGGTGCTGCGGCGGTGACTGCGAAAAGCTTCTCCAAATGATCGAGGGCATTCCGCTCACGAGAACCGGCTAGCTGGTCATCGTCGGTTTGAACCGAAAAGGTGATGAACTCCCCGATGGTCGGAACCACCGTTAGGGGAGTATCGCTGGCCCTGCTCAGATGCAGCAGAATCTTCCTGCCCCTCAACTTGCCGATAACATCGGCGCGGGTTCGGAGTTTGAACCACCAGTTAGACGAATCTGGTCTCTTGATGAGGTACATACGGCGGCGCTTCATTGACCCACTGTGATACGGTCTTGTGATACGCTTCAGACCGTATTTCCAGCAAAATCAACGAAATCAGGGGGTTGGCTGGTGCTGCCAGACAGGATTGAACTGTCGACCTCTCCATTACCAATGGAGTGCTCTACCACTGAGCTACGGCAGCGAACGCCAGACGTCGGAAGCGCAAGGTTCTAGCGAACAAACGCTTCAAAACCATAAAGGCTTGGGAGCGCGATACGGAATCGGCACAAGGCCCCGAAGGCGCGCCGATCCTTGCCACAAGGGCCCGGGCTACGCAAGCGCCGGACGGTCAATTTACCGGGTCAGGTTCCGGCCATGGCCTTCATTTTCGCCAGTTGCGGGCCGATCCGGGCACCGATTTCCTCGCCAAGTGCCTGAAGCGCCTTGATCGGGCGCACCATGACCTCGAATTCGGCCATTTCGCCAGCAGTGTTGAAATGGATGAGGTCGATCCCTTTCAGCTGCCATTTTCCGATATGCGCGCTGAACTCCAGCCCGACATCAGCCGGCCCCGCCGCGAATTCGCGGTGGTATCGGAAATCCTCGAAAATCTGGACCACGGTGGTGAGAATGAGCATCGCCGCCTCCCGCCCCGGGATCGGCGCAACCACGACAGGGGAACGGAAGATGATGTTGTCCGCCAGCAACGGCCGCAGAATGTCGGCGCGGCCGGTGGCGACAAAGCGATGCCAGCCTTCGATCGTGCGTCGAACCTCTGGCGCCAGCACCGGATTCTCGCTCATTGTCTGTTCTCCCTGGATGCTTCTTGTCGGCTGCATATGATATTCGTCCGCGCGTTGACGGTCTGGCAACCGGAGAAACGGACAATGAACGACGAGCGCGATCATGCCCGCCAGGAGCGGCTGCGGGCGGCGCTGCGCGAAAACCTCAAGCGGCGCAAATCGCAGGCCCGTGGCCGGACCGACCGGGCCGTGGTGACGCCGGAGGACGATGCCGCTATGAGATCCGGTAGCGGGCAGGGCCGGGAAACCCAGGACACCATCCCCTCACAGGACGATTCGCGCTCCCAATGAGCGGCCGCAGGGCTTGTCCGGCGGCAAGTTCCACGATTTGGGCATTTTTGTCTGGCTGATGTGAGCCATGTTCGCCAGACGGGGGCTGAGGCGGCGCCTGGTTTCCCCCTGTCCGCAAAACACGCTAAAACCATCTCTCAGGCAGGGACACAGCTTCGCATGGATCGCATTCGCATCGTCGGCGGCAACAAGCTCAACGGGACGATTCCCATTTCCGGCGCGAAGAATGCGGCTCTGCCGCTGATGATCGCCGCGCTTTTGACCGATGAGACCCTGATTCTCGAGAATGTTCCGCGTCTCGCGGATGTCGCGCTGCTCCAGCGCATCCTTGGCAATCACGGCGTGGACATCATGTCGGCGGGCAAGCGTCCCGGTGACCATGAGTATCAGGGGCAGACCCTGCACATCTCGGCCGCGAACATCGTTGATACCACGGCCCCATACGAACTGGTCTCGAAGATGCGTGCCAGCTTCTGGGTGATCGCGCCGCTGGTGGCGCGCATGAAGGAAGCGCGGGTCTCTCTGCCTGGCGGCTGCGCAATTGGCACTCGCCCGGTTGATCTGTTGATCATGGCGCTGGAGAAGCTCGGCGCGGAGATCACCATCGACGCCGGCTATGTGATCGCGAAGGCGCCGAATGGTTTGCGTGGCGCGGAGATCGAATTCCCCAAGGTGACTGTCAGCGGCACGCATGTCGCGCTGATGGCGGCGACGCTCGCGAACGGCACGACCGTCATTACCAATGCGGCGTGCGAGCCCGAGATCGCCGATGTTGCCGACTGCCTCAACAAGATGGGCGCGAAAATCTCCGGCGCGGGCACTCCGCGCATCGTGATCGAAGGCGTCAGCAAGCTTCATGGCGCGCGCCACACTGTGCTGCCGGACCGGATCGAAACCGGCACCTATGCCATGGCGGTGGCAATGACCGGCGGCGATGTGCAGCTGGCCGGCGCGCGGCCCGAATTGTTGCAGTCTGCGCTCGATGTGCTGATCGAAGCCGGTGCAACCATCACGCCGAATAACGAGGGCATCCGTGTGACGCGCAATGGTGCGGGCATCAACCCCGTAAAGGTGGAGACGGCTCCGTTCCCCGGCTTCCCGACGGACCTGCAGGCACAGTTGATGGCGCTGATGGCACGTGCCAAGGGCGCGTCGCACATCACCGAGACGATTTTCGAAAATCGCTTCATGCACGTTCAGGAACTGGCGCGGTTCGGCGCACGGATTTCGCTCGATGGCGAGACCGCCATTATTGAGGGCGTGTCGAAGCTGAAAGGCGCGCCGGTGATGGCAACCGACCTGCGGGCCTCGGTGTCGCTGGTGATCGCGGCGCTGGCTGCCGAAGGCGAGACCATGGTTAACCGCATTTACCATCTCGACCGTGGTTTTGAGCGGCTTGAGGAAAAATTGTCGGCCTGCGGCGCAACCATCGAGCGCATCAGCGGGTAATCTCGTTACCTTGAAAACGCGTGACCATGCGGACACGCAAGATCTGACGTGGGGCTGCCATGGAGATTCATCCCCGGCTGATTGCGCTTGATGAAGACGATCTCGCGGTGATTTCGGCGCACGTTCAGGATGCGTCAGTCCATGTCCGCGATATCGTCTGGCGGCAGTCCGAAAAGCGTCTGGTGGTCGGCATGAAGCGGTTGGATTGGGATCAGGCCCTGTCCGGCACGCCGGCGGCGCGACGGCTGGTCGCCGCGCTGCGATTCGATCGGGTGCTCGCCTGCAAGTCCCGCCACATCGATATGAGCAAGCCGGATTTTGAGGTCGAGCTGCTCGGGCTGGAATTCCACCCGGGCCCCAAGCCCGGCGGCAACGTTTTGCTGATGTTTTCGGGCGGCGGAGCCTTGCGGCTCGACGTCGAATGTATCGAGTGCGAACTGGCGGATCTGGGCGAGGATCACTTCGACAGCGACGACTCGGCGGAGCCGGGAGGCAATATTTCTGCCGATACTGATATATGAGCGCAGATAAGCCCGACAGGGCGTCCGATTGTCGTCCCCCGGCGACAAAGGGTTGACGCCGATTTGGCCGCGCGTCATTGAGCAGGGGCGGGCTTTGCGATGCCCACCGGGACCTTGAAATGCCGATCCGCCTCACCAGCAACAGCGCCGACTTCAGCGAGCGGTTTAATGCGTTTCTCGCCACCAAGCGTGAAGCGTCAGCCGATGTCGAGAATGTCGTGCGTGCAATCATTGATGATGTACGCGCTCGCGGCGATACCGCTGTCGTCGAAGCGACTCGGAAGTTCGACCGTTTCTCCGTCGAGGCCAGTGGCTTGCGCTTCACGCGGGCCGAGATCGACGCCGCTGTGGCGGCATGTGACGTTGCAACTCTCGACGCGCTGAAATTCGCGCGAGACCGGATCGAGGCGTTTCATCAACGGCAGATGCCGAAGGACGAGCGCTTTACGGATGCGGCAGGTGTCGAGCTCGGCTGGCGCTGGAGCGCAGTCGAGGCTGTGGGCCTTTATGTTCCGGGCGGCACCGCAGCCTATCCGTCGTCGGTTCTTATGAACGTCGTGCCAGCTGTCGTTGCCGGCGTTCCGCGCGTGGTGATGGTGGTGCCGACTCCGGACGGAAAAATCCTCAATCCGCTCGTACTCGCCGCGGCGCAGCTTGGCGGCGTGTCGGAAATCTACCGTGTCGGCGGCGCTCAGGCCATCGCGGCACTGGCCTACGGCACCGCGGCGATCAAGCCGGTGGCGAAGATCGTCGGACCGGGCAATGCCTATGTCGCAGCGGCCAAGCGCCTTGTATTCGGCAAGGTCGGCATCGACATGATCGCCGGCCCGTCCGAAGTGCTCGTGATCGCCGACCGCGCCGCGAATCCCGACTGGATCGCGGCCGATCTTCTGGCGCAGGCGGAACACGGCGCTGACTCGCAATCGATTCTGATTACCGATGATGAGACGCTGGCACACGAGGTTGAACGGGCGGTCGAGGCGCAACTCGCGACTTTGCCACGTGCGGACATCGCGCGGGCATCGTGGAACGAGTTCGGCGCTATCATTCTGGTGAAATCGCTCGATGAAGCGGTGACGCTTGCCGACGTTATTGCCGCCGAACATCTCGAGATCATGACGGTCGATCCGGAATCTCTTGCCGCGCGCATCCGCAATGCCGGCGCGATCTTCCTCGGGCCGCACACGCCGGAGGCGATCGGCGACTACGTTGGCGGTTCGAACCATGTGTTGCCGACGGCGCGCTCGGCGCGGTTCTCGTCCGGTCTTGGCGTCCTTGACTTCATGAAGCGAACGTCGATTCTCAAATGCGGCCCTGACCAGTTGCGCGCGCTGGGGCCGGCGGCAATGACGCTTGGCGAGGCCGAAGGTCTCGATGCTCACGCGCGATCGGTTGGAATACGCTTGAATTTGTCATGACCCAGCCCCCGCCAGCGGACGATTCCCAAAACCGTGTCGTGGCGGTGACGCTCGACGAGGAATCGATCGGGCGTTCGGGGCCGGACATCGAGCATGAGCGGGCGATCGCGATCTACGATCTGATCGAAGAGAATTTGTTCGCGCCGGAAGGCGACACCATCGGCCCGTTCACTCTGCACATCGCGATCACCGGCAATCGCCTGATGTTCGACATCAAGCGCGAGGATGGATCGCCGGTGGTCGTGCATTTGATGTCGCTGACGCCGTTCCGCCGTATCGTGAAGGACTACTTCCTGATCTGCGACAGCTACTATCACGCGATCCGCACCGCGACACCTGACAAGATCGAAGCCATCGATATGGGCCGTCGCGGCATTCATGACGAAGGCTCGCGTACATTGATGGAGCGGTTGCATGGCAAAGTGCGCGTCGATTTCGAAACCGCGCGGCGATTGTTCACGCTGATTTCAGTCCTGCACTGGAAAGGGCAGGACGCATGATCCGGACGCCTGATCGCGCCGTTCCGGGTCACATCGTGCGAGAGAGAGACTAGGCCATGGCCGAGCCCCCTCGCGCACGCTCGCCTCAGGCGGTTCTGTTCATGTGTGGCCAGAACAGTGTTCGATCGCCGATTGCCGCAGCATTGCTGCGCCAGATGGTGCCGCGCGGACTTTATGTGCAGTCCGCCGGCGTCACCAAGGGCGAACTCGATCCGTTCGCGGTGGCGGTGATGAACGAGATCGGGCTCGACATCTCCCATCACAAGCCGTGGACCGTCGCCGATCTCGAAGACTGGGAAGGCTTCAACTTCGACCTCATCATCACGCTTGCGCCGGAAGCGCATCATCGTGCGCTCGAACTGACAGCAACGCTCGCGACCGAGGTGGAATACTGGCCGACGTCCGATCCGGTTGGCGTCGAAGGTCGTCGCGAGCTGCAGCTCGATGCCTATCGGGCGACGCGCGATGGTCTGAAAAAAAGGATTCGCGAGCGTTTCGGGCCACCCAGCGTCGCCAACGAATGAGGGGCGGCATGATCACGCGCCTTGCTGTTGCAGGTTATCGATCGTTGCGCGACATCCGGCTGGAGCTTGGCCCGCTGAACGTGGTGACCGGCGCCAACGGCAGCGGCAAATCGAGCCTTTATCGCGCACTGAAGTTGCTGGCCGATATCGCGCAGGGGCGGATCATTCAGGCACTTGCGGCGGAGGGTGGCCTCCAATCGACATTGTGGGCCGGACCGGAATCGTTTTCGCGCAAGATGAAGGCGGGTGAGCAGCCGGTGCAAGGCACCGTGCGCAGCAAATCGGTTGCGCTGAAGCTCGGCTTTTCCGGTGAGGACTACGGTTACGCGATTGATCTCGGGCTGCCGCTGCCGGACGCGACCTCGCAGTTCATGCGCGATCCGCAAATCAAGGCCGAAAGCATCTGGACCGGTGAACTGCTCGGCCGCGCCAACAGTTTCGCCGAGCGTCGCGGACCGCATGTCCGAATCCGCGACGACAACGGCCTCTGGCGCGAGACGCTTCAGAACCTCGCTTCTTTCGACAGCATGATGACCCATTGCGCCGATCCGCGTGATGCGGTCGAATTGTTGGTGCTGCGTGAGCGGATGCGGGAATGGCGTTTCTATGACCATTTGCGTACCGATCGCGATGCCCCGGCGCGACGCCCGCAGATCGGCACCTATACGCCGGTCCTCGCCAGCGACGGATTCGATCTTGCGGCCGCGATCCAGACCATTATCGAGATCGGTAATCCCGACGAACTCGATGCCACCATCGACGACGCGTTTCACGGCGCAAGTCTTGGCGTGATACAGGTTGACGGCTATTTCGAACTCGAGATGAAGCAGCACGGATTGCTTCGTCCGCTCAAGACCGCTGAACTGTCGGATGGTACGTTGCGCTACCTGCTTCTGGTGGCGGCGCTTCTGTCGCCGCGGCCGCCGGCGCTCATGATCCTGAACGAGCCGGAAACCAGTCTGCATCCTGATCTGCTGCCGGCGTTGGGCCGTCTGGTCGCAAAGGCGGCGACGCAGTCACAGATCATCCTGGTGTCGCACGCGCCGGATCTCGTCGCCGCGCTGAGGCAGGAGAAGGGGAGCCGGCAGATCGTGCTGGAAAAGCGGCTTGGCGAGACCGTGGTGCGGGATGACGACGGCCTGTCATGGACTTGGCCGTCGCGTTGAATGTGGCGCTGGTGGCGGTTGTCGAAAGCGGGTCGTTCCGATAGTTTCCGCGCCAATCCCTCATCGGAACTGATCTCCCGTATGTCCGGCCGTCCCAAATTCGTTCTCGCCTCCGGCTCTCCGCGTCGCCTGAGCCTGCTTAATCAAGCGGGTATCGAGCCCGATGCCTTGCGCCCGGCTGATGTCGATGAGACCCCAAGCCGGGGTGAACTGCCGCGCGCCTGTGCCACGCGCCTCGCGCGCGCCAAGGCGGACGCGGCGCTGCAGTCCGTGCACCTCGACGACGATTTGCGTGGGTCCTACATCCTTGCCGCCGATACGGTGGTCGCCGTTGGCCGGCGCATCCTGCCCAAGGCGGAATTGGTCGATGAAGCCTCGCAATGCCTGCGGTTGCTGTCCGGGCGCAATCACCGCGTTTACACCGCGATCTGTCTGGTGACGCCAAAAGAGAGCTTCCGCCAGCGGCTGGTTGAAACCCGGGTGCGCTTCAAGCGCCTGACCGAAGAGGACATCCGCACCTATATCGATTCTGGCGAATGGCGCGGCAAGGCCGGTGGCTACGCGGTGCAGGGCATCGCGGGGTCGTTCGTGGTCAAGATGGTCGGCTCCTACACCAATGTGGTGGGCCTGCCGCTCTATGAATCGACCGCGCTGCTCGGTGGTGAAGGTTTCCCGATCCGCGCCGGCTGGCTCAACGCCAGTTGACGGAACGCAGGCCGTCGCCAGCGAGTGAGCAGTCGCGCACAACGCTGCGACATCCATTCTGATGGAGCGCCTATGAAGCTCTGCCCGATCTGCAATAAGCCGGCGACCGAAGCGGCGCGGCCGTTCTGCTCGGAACGCTGCCGCGACGTCGATCTGCACCGCTGGCTTTCGGGCGCCTACGCCATTCCCGCACGTGACGGCGACGAGGAAGACGAGGACGGTGCGCTAGAGCCGCCGGAGCCGCGGCGAGGTCGTTGATTCCGATGGACTATCGGCGATTTTTTCCACGCTCCAGGGCGATGAAATCGCCGCCGGTGGCTGGACATGGCCGCCTAGCCTCACTATAAACCGGCGCTCCCTCGGACTTCGTCCCGGGACGGCGCCCAGGTAGCTCAGTTGGTAGAGCATGCGACTGAAAATCGCAGTGTCGGTGGTTCGATCCCGCCCCTGGGCACCATCGCCCTTCAGGTGACTGTTTATCAATAAAATCAGATGCTTGTGATCGGTGTCCGGATGCCACGCGCGGTGTGTGCTGTGCTGGCCTCGGTCATGTTTGGTTACGTCCGACGCGTCGGGATCTTTCCTCGAGCGGTGCATGAACAGTTGAGCAAGGCGCGCTCACAAAATCGGCTGCGCGCTGCCATGATCGCTCGTTAACGCGTACTGGCCCGAACCGAGTTCATAACAAGCCAAATTGCCGGTGATGCCAAAGATGGCATCGCCAGCATGCAAGGGTTTGCTCGCAGACGTGGTGTTCGTGGGCTCCATCAAGGAATGTTATGACGCCATAATCTGATTGCAGTTGAAAGCGCCGCCCGCCACCGTTCTATTTCGAGCGCAAGACATGCATCGATTGCTCGGCATGGGAGGGAACGACAGTGAAGAAGAACGTGGCGTTGATCGCCGGCGTCGGAGGAATGTGCGGCGGCAACATGGCGCGCATGCTGCACGAGACAGGCGAATGGGATGTCATCGGCGTTTCGCGCGGTGATCCTGAACTTGGCGACTGGGTCCGCCATATTCCGGTCGATCTGCTCGACCGCGAAGCGACCCTCGCCGGCCTGCGCGACGTCAAGGGCGTGACCCATATCTTCTATACGGCGCTGCTGACCGGGCGGACGTTCGATGAAGAGAACGATCTCAATGCGCGTATGGCGCAAAACTTCTTCGATGGCTCGATCCCGCAGGCGTCCGACCTTGAGCATGTTCATGTTCTGGAGGGCGTGAAGTGGTACGGCTATCATCTGGGCGCCTACAAGACGCCGGCGCGTGAAGACGATCCGCCATGTGTGCCGTCCTATTTCTATGAGGCGCAGCACGACCATGTGCTGAAGTTGCAGCAGGGGAAATCGTGGTCATGGTCGACGACCCGTCCCGGCGCGGTTTGCGGATACGGTAATGGCGCGCGGATCAATCTGATGACCGTGCTTGCCGCTTACGGTACCATCATGAAGGAACTGAAGCTGCCGCTGTTTTTTCCGGGCGACGAGGAGACCTATAACGCCATCACCTTCGCATCGGATGTTGGAATTCTCAATCGCGCGATGCTGTGGGCCTCCACCGATCCTCGCGCAGCCAATCAGGCCTTCAACATCGGCAATGGCGATTCTTTCCGCTGGAAGCACATGTGGCCGCGCATCGCAAAGCTGTTCGACATCGAGCCCGGTCCGGTGAAGAATATGCAGCTGACGGAATTCATGGCGGACAAGAAAGATCTGTGGAATGCGATCGTCGAGAAGAACGGATTGCGGAAAACCGATCTTTTTCGTCTCGTGCCGTGGAGCTATGCCGACACGGTCTTCCGCCGGAAATGGGACAATATGATCAGCATGGTGAAAGCGTACCAATACGGCTTCACCGAAATGATCGACAGCGAAACGATGATGTCCAACATCATCGGGGATTTCCGGGCACAGCGGATTATTCCGTAGCGCCAAGCTTGTGTGATTCAGCAAGTTTGCGATTTGGTTCGCAGTCGAATAAAAACGCCTTCGCTCACATATGAGCGAAGGCGTTATTCTTGCAGCTTCAGGATCAGGCGGCGCTCGCCGCTTTTTCCAGCCGTCCAGCTTCAATTGCGTCGATCTGCAGCGCGAGATAACGGCTGTAGATGCGGCATTGCGAGAACGCGCCGCCGGTGAACCACAATCCGGGTTGCCGGGTGCGGATCCACATGTTGCGCAGCTCCTGGGTGGCGTCGTTAAATCCCCAGATTGGCCCGATGCGGTCGGCGACGTCCTCGCCGAACAGCGCCCCCACCATGTGACCCTGGCCCTTGTAGCCGGTGGCCATCACGATGAGTTCAGCCTTGTGGACAGAGCCGTCGGTCAGCTCAAGGCCACTCGCGGTAAACTGCTTGATGGTGCTGGCCTGGATCAGCCTGATCTTGCCATCGGCGATCAGTTCTGAGCAGCCGACGTTGAAGTAATAGCCGCCGCCGCGGGTCCTGAATTTGAGCGGCCAGCCGGTGCCGTCCTCGCCGTATTCCAGACGGAAGCCGGCTTTCTCAAGTCGCTGCAGCAGGGGTGCGTCGAGCTGCTTGACCTCGTCGGTGATCAGCTTGTGCGCGGCTTTCATCACGGCGAGCGGGATCGACGAGTTCAGCGTGTCGCGCACGTCGATCGGAGGGCCGTCTCCGAGGTAGGTCTTGTCGTAAAGCTGCGCGCTGGGATCGACATTGATCACCATGGTCGGGCTTCGTTGCACCATCGTCACGTCGGCGCCCTGAGCCTGCAGTTCCTGCGAAATGTCGTGCGCGCTGGTGCCGGTCCCCAATACGACCACCGGCTTTCCCTTCCATTCCGCACCGTTCGAGAACTGGCTGGAATGGAGGAGGGTGCCGGCAAAATTCTCGATCGTAGGAATATGCGGGACGTTCGGCACGCTGCTGACGCTGGTGGCGAGAACGATGTGCTTGGGGCGGAGCGTGCGGACAGAACCATCTTCACGCCGCACGTTCGCCCGCCACGACTGGCTGGCGTCGTCGTAACTCGCGCCCTCGAACGTCGTACGAGTCCAGAAGTTAAGGTCCATGCTCTCGACATAGGTCTCGAGCCAGTTGGCGATCTTGTCCTTGGGGATGTAGTCGGGCCATGTCACGGGAAACGGCATGTAACGCAGGTGGTTGACCGGCGTCTTGTTGTGAAGTTTCAGCCCGTTGTACCGCAGGCGCCAGTTGTCGCCGATGCGTTCTTCCTTATCGACAATCAACGCATCGAAGCCGATCCGCTTCAGTTCGACAGCCGCAGAAATCCCGGCGTGACCTCCGCCGACAATCAGGACATCGGGTTCGCGATCGCGATACGAAAGCTCGGCCTCGCGCTGGACCAGCCAGCTCGGTTCGGCGAAGTCGCGTGCGTGAGATTCCGGTCCATTGTCCTCGCGACGCTGTTCGCAAATAGCGTCCATGTCGAGCGAGGTCGACAACGTCCACGCCTCCGAAAAGCCGCTCGCGCCGGGTCGTAGTCTGATGACGCCGCGTCCGGGACCGTTCACCGAAGTGAAACGGAAAATGGCCTCAACCACGGCCTGGCCTGCGACGATCGAGCGTCGAGGCGTCAGGAGGTCCGAGGCCACAGAGAATTTCGTGGCTTTCATTTCACTGGCGTTACGCAGCAAGGCATCGCAAAGCTCGTCGCGGCCGCTGACCGTGGCGATGTCCCAGGACAGTCCGCACAAATTGCGCCAGTGGCAGTCCGCGGCAAACAGCTTGAGAAGCCCGGCCTTGTCGCGTGCGGCCAGTGCCTGGTCAAAGGCTGCAACCCACGCTTCTGCCTGATCGGCGGCCGGTACTTCGACTTTGTTCAACATCGCTGTTGTCCCATGTTCGTGACAGCTTTTGTTTCTCGGGGCACCACAACGGCACAGAGGCAGTCTTTCAACTGCAAGAAAGTTATCGAGAGATAAAATTTTGTAATGGCTTCCGGGGCGAGATCATGCCGGTTTCGAGAAATCGGCGACGCTTTTGCGCAGCCAACTCAGGAAGCTGCGGGCTTTTCGGTTGAGAGGTCGGTTTTTCGGCCAAACGACATAGTGCGCCAGTTTCCGTTCGAAGGGTGCGTTGAACAGCGGCACCAGCGTGCCGTCGTTGATTTCGTTTCTCAACAGATGAAGCTGCCCCATGGCGACACCGACGCCTTCCACGGCGGCCTGGTAGGTCAGGATCGATGTCGAGAAGCTGATCCCGTTTTCGGACAGCAGATCCGTGCGGTGAACTGCCGCAAGCCAGTCATGCCAGTCGGTGCGGCGATAGTGCGAATGGAGCATCGGCACCTTTTTCAAATCGTCCAGTTCCACAAGCCCGACCCGGCTGAGGAGCCTGGGACTGCAGACCGGCTGGATCAGATCCTTGAACAGCAATTCGGATTCGGCGCCGCTCCATTGGCCATTGCCGAATTGAATCGCGAGATCGACGCCATCCTTCTCGAAATCGACCGGCGCCACGACGTTGCTGATGTTCAGTTTGATCTTGGGGTACGTCACGTAGAACGACGGTAGCCGCTGGATCAGCCATTTCGACGCGAACGTCGTGTAGGTCCGAACATTCAGTGGTTCTATTTTTCGGGTCGCCGTGAGGTTCGCGGACGCACTTGCGATAATCTGGAATGCCGGCGCGATCTGGCGATGAAACTGTTCGCCAACCGAGGTCAGGCGAACGCCCTGCTTGTCCCGCTCGAACAGTCTGACCCCAAGATAATTCTCGAGGGTGCGGATCTGCCGGCTAACCGCGGGCTGGGTGACGCGAAGCTTCTGAGCCGCCTTCGTGAAGCTGCCAAGACGTGCTGTCGCCTCGAAAACATAAAGCGGATTCAGGGGCGGCATCGCTTCAGACATGGGTACGCCTTATTACAAAAGGTTATGTAGCGATAATCTTTCTGTAGTTGCGCGTCAAATCCGCTTCTTGGAAAAACTCCTGAGACAATTCCAGAAGCGGCAGACTCCTAGATGACTTATGAATTGACCGAAGAGCAGCGTGCGTTTGCCGATTCCGTGCGGCGATTTGCCGAGGCCCATCTGGCGGCAGGCGCAATCGAGCGCGCGCACAACCCGCGGTTTCCGTTCGATGTGGCGCAACTTCTCGCGAAGCAGGGGCTGCTTGGCATCGCTTTCGACGAAAAGGATGGCGGCCAGGGCGGCACGCTGATGGATTCCATCATTGCCATCGAACAGATTGCGGCGGTTTGTCCCCGCAGCGCCGACGTCGTTCAGGCGGGAAATTTTGGCCCCATCCGTACGTTCGTGGAGTACGCAAGTTCCGAACAAAAAAGGCGATTCCTTCCCGATCTTCTGGCAGGACGGATCTGCATCAGCCTCGGCATGACCGAGCCGGATGCCGGTTCCGCGCTTACCGAGTTGAAGACCTCCGCGCGGCAGGATGGCGACCACTACGTTATCAACGGGACCAAGATTTTCGGAACGCACAGCCCTGATGCCTCGGTCTTCCTAGTCTATGTCCGCTTCGGGCCTGGCGTGAACGGCATCGGCTCCGTGCTCGTCGAGCGCGGAACGCCCGGGTTCACTGTTGGCACGCCATCGCCCTTCATGAGCGGCGAGGAATGGAGCCAGCTTTATTTCGAGGACTGCCGGATTCCAGCCGAGAACGTTCTCCTCGGCATTGGCGGCTTCAAGAAGCAGATCGCTGGTTTCAACGTGGAGCGTCTCGGAAATTCCTCGCGCTCGCTGGCGCTTGGGCGCTTCGCGTTTGAAGTTGCGCGTGAACATGCGTTGATCCGGAAGCAGTTCGGCCGCCCGCTGTGCGAATTCCAGGGACTACAATGGAAGTTCGCCGACATGGCGCTGAAGCTCGAGACCGCGCAGCTTCTGTTGTACCGTGCGGCGCGCGTGACCGATGGACTGCCGGCGGCGTTCGATACGGCGCTTGCAAAACTTGCCTGCAATCAGGCCGGTTTTGACGTTTCCAACGACGCCATTCAGATTATGGGCGGGGCAGGATACAGCCAGGAATCGCTTGTCGAGTATTGCATGCGCAGGACGCGCGGATGGATGATCGCTGGCGGTTCGACCGAGATTCTGAAAAACAGGATCGCGGAGCATATCTTCGAGCGACGTTTCGATCAGCGAGGGGCACAGATTCGTGCTGCAGAATAGAACGTTCCAGCAGGTGGAATGTCTTTCACGGGCTCTTCTTGCGCCGGAAAGCATAGCCATTGTCGGAGCATCGGCCGATCCGTCCAAGGTGGCGGCGCGGCCGTTGCAGTATTTGCGGCAGGCCGGTTACCAGGGAACGATCTATCCGATCAATCCGCGACGGGACATTGTGCTTGGTGAGCGGGCGTGGCCGACGCTATCCGCGCTTCCCGAAGCTCCGGAGCATGCATTCATTCTGGCGCCGGCAGAGGATGTTGTTGCCGCCGTCCGCGAATGTGCCGCGCGTGGGGTGCGCGTTGCGACGATTCTGGCGACCGGATTTGCCGAAGCCGGTAGCGATGGGCAGGAGCGCGTCAAACAGCTTGAAGAAATCACGCGCGACAGCGGCTTGCGAATTCTCGGACCTTCGAGCATTGGCCTCGTCAACTTCCATCACAAGGCAGTGCTGACGGCCAACGCCGCGTTTGCGGAGCCGAACCTTCCGGTTGGCGGAACGTTTGTCGCGTCCCATAGCGGCAGCATGTTGGGTGCACTGGTTTCCCGCGGCAAGGCGCGTTCGGTTGGATTCGCTGGTTTGGTGTCGGTCGGAAACGAGATCGACCTGACGCTGGGCGAGATCTGTGCGATGACGCTCGATGATCCGGCTGTCACGGGCTATCTGCTATTTCTGGAAAGTCTGCGTCACGCCGATGATCTCCGCAGGTTTGCAGTCGAGGCGGCCCGGCGCAACAAGCCTGTGGTCGCGTACAAGCTTGGCCGCTCCGAACAGGCAGCGGAGCTTGCTCTGTCGCACACCGGGGCGCTGGCCGGTGAGGACGATATCGCTGCGGCATTTCTAGCGGATTGCGGCATTGCCCGGGTCGAGAATTTCGAGGCGCTGCTTGAAACCTTGCCGCTGCTCAATCGCGTTCCGGCTGGCGCGGCTCGTGGTCGCGCACCGCGTGTCGGCGTGGTGACAACGACGGGCGGCGGTGCGGCGATGGTTGTTGATGGCCTGGCCTTGCGCGGCGTCGACGTGGTCAAGCCATCTGATGAGACGTTTGCGAAACTCCAGGGCGCTGGCGTCAATGCCGAGAGCGGATTGATCGTCGATCTCACCATGGCGGGCACGAAGCCCGATATCATGACGGCTGCTCTGGATGCGATGCTCGCAGCGCCCGAGTTCGATCTGGTCGTGGCGGTGACAGGTTCATCGGCGCGCTTCCAGCCTGAACTTGCGGTGAAGCCGGTGATCGCTCGTGCGGCGGCAAGCAAGCCGTTGGTCTCGTTTCTCGCGCCCGATGCGCCAGAAGCGCTGGCGATGCTGGCGCGGGCCGGCGTGCCGAGCTTTCGGACGCCTGAAGCGTGCGCAGACGCTATTGTTGCGGCGTTCGCGCGCCGTGAGCCGAAAGCGCTGACGCCGACACCGCAGCGCGCCCCACGGACTGGGCCGGCCCAAATCAACGAATGGGACGCCTACAAGTTGTTCGAGCGGGTCGGCCTTCCTCACGCGGAATCGGCTCTCGTTCCGGTCGATGCACAAGCGATCGATCTGCCGTTTTCCTATCCCGTCGCAGTCAAGCTGTTGTCGGACACGATTGCGCACAAGACTGATGTCGGCGGCGTGGTTCTCAATGTTCGCAATGAGAGCGCGCTGAAGGCTGCAATAGTTTCCATTGTAAAAGCTGTGGGCGGCGCGCGTCCTGACGTCGCAGTTACACATGTCATTGTTCAACCTATGACGTCGGGAGTGGGGGAAGTCCTGCTCGGCTATCGCAAGGATGCCGATGCTGGCCCCGTAGTGTTGCTCGCGGCCGGAGGCATTTTTACCGAAATCTACCGTGATCGCAGTATCCGGCTCGCGCCGGTGACGCTGGGTACGGCACGCGAGATGATCTCGGAACTTGCCATCTCTCGCATGCTGAAAGGTTATCGCGGACGTGCCGCGGGCGATCTGGAAGCGCTGGCTGAGGCGATTGTGTCCTTGTCCCGTCTTGCGCTTGACGATGAGTACGATGTCATTGATGCGGAAATCAATCCGCTGATCGTGCGTCGTGAAGGCGAGGGCGTGCTCGCGCTCGATGCACTTGTGAGGCTTGCGTGATGAATGGTTTGATTGAGCAGCTTCCCGATCTGGTCAATGTCGACGAACCTCTTGTGAGGCGCGGCCGTTTTCTTGCGACCCGCTTCCTTCTTGAGGTCGGTGAAACGCAATGGCTCATTGAAGTTTGCGAAGGACGGATCGTATCGGTCGAGCGCGGCCCGTTCGTCATGCCATCATGGGCTTTTGCGTTGCGCGCGCCGGAGAGCGAGTGGCGTGCCTTCTGGGAAGCGAATCCGCGGCCGGGATTTCATGACCTTATGGCGCTGATCAAGCGGCGCGCCTTGAAGGCCGAAGGCGATTTGAAGGTTTTCATGGCGCATCTTCGTTACTTCAAGGAGATATTGACCAAACTTCGTGCGCGGGAGGCGGCGTGATGGCTGTGACTTTCGAGCCGGTCTTCGGCCGTTATCTGAACACCAAAATTCTTGGCCGGCCGCAGCGTCTATATATCGAGGAGGCGGGCGAGGGCGTTCCGCTGCTTTGCCTTCACACGGCGGGATCGGATGGGCGCCAGTATCGAGGCCTGATGAATGATCCTGCGATCACGGCCAAGCACCGTGTCATCGCGTTCGACATGCCGTGGCACGGCAAATCATCGCCGCCCGCCGGTTGGCATGATGAGGAGTATCGGCTCACATCGTCCGACTATACGACGATGATCCTCGAGGTAATGGACGCGCTTGATCTCGACCGTCCCATTGTCATGGGGTGTTCGATCGGTGGACGAATTGCGCTGCACCTTGCGCTTGATCATCCGGATCGATTTCGCGGGATCATTGGCCTGCAGGCGGGGGCGCATGTCGATCCCTACTATGATTTGAACTTCCTCCATCGCGCCGATGTTCATGGCGGCGAGGTCTGCGCAGCGATCGTCTCGGGTCTGGTTGGCCCGAACTCGCCTGAAAAGGAGCGGTGGGAAACGCTATGGCACTACATGCAAGGCGGCCCGGGCGTGTTCAAGGGTGATTTGTATTTCTACAAGATCGATGGCGACATCCGCGATCGGGTTGCGCGCATCGACACGAGCCGCTGTCCGCTGTTTCTGTTGTCGGGCGAGTATGACTATTCGTGCACACCCGAAGAGACGCTTGCCGCAGCCAAGTCTATTCCGGGTTCCGAAGTGACGATCATGAAGGGCCTCGGTCATTTTCCGATGAGCGAGGATCCGGAAAAGTTTGTTGGCTATCTCAAGCCGGTTCTCGAACAAATCGGGGCCATCGAAAGCCAACGTCGTAAAAGTTGATTTTTGCACGCGCACGCGTGTTTGGGAGGAGAGAGAAGAATGTTCAGATCACTGTCGATGACTGCAGTAGCACTGAGCTGTCTAATGTCAGTTGCTCAGGCTCAGGAAAAGCCGCCGATCAAGATTGCCGTCGTCAACGATCAGGGTGGCGTCTACATGGAAGCCGGCGGGCCGGGCTCTGGCGTCGCTGCGCGTCTTGCTGCCGAGGAATTCGGCGGCGAGGTGCTGGGCCGGAAGATCGAAGTGCTTGTTCTCGACCATCAGAACAAACCGGATATCGCCGCATCGCTGACCCGCAAGCTGATTGAGGTCGATAAGGTTGACCTGCTCGCGGACGGCGCCTCGTCCGCTGCCGGCCTCGCCATGAATGAAGTCGCCAAGTCGGCCAAGAAGATTTTTGTCGTGTCGGGCCCGGCGGCGACGAACTTCACCGGTGCGGCCTGTGCGCCGACCACTTTCCACTTCAACTACGATACCTATGCGCTGGCGAACGGAACGGCAAAGGCGCTCGTGAAGCAGGGTGGCAACACCTGGTTCTTCCTGACCGCGGACTACGCCTTCGGTCACAGCCTGCAACGTGACGTGTCACGGTTTGTCGAGGAGGCTGGCGGCAAGGTGCTTGGCGCGGTCAAGCATCCGCTGAACAGCTCGGATTTCAGTTCCTATCTGCTGCAGGCACAGGCCTCGAAGGCCAAGGTCATCGGTCTGGCCAACGCCGGCACGGACACCGTCAACTCACTGAAGCAGGGTGCCGAGTTCGGCATCGTCCAGGGCGGTCAGAACTTCGCGGGACTTCTGGTCTTCATCAGCGACGTGCATGCCCTCGGTCTCAAGGTCGCGCAGGGGCTGATCCTGACCACGTCCTATTACTGGGATCAGAACGACGAAACCCGCAAGTTTTCCAAGAAGTTTGCAAGCCAGATGGGCGGACGCATGCCGACCATGGTGAACATGGGTGTGTATAGCGGCGTCCATCACTTCCTCAGCGCGGTGAAGGCTGCTGGAACGACGGATTCGGAAGTGGTCGCCAAGAAGATGCACGAAATGCCGGTGAACGACATCTACAACAAGGATATCAAGATCCGTCCCGATGGCCGCGTCCTTCACGACATGTACCTGATGAAGGTCAAGTCGCCGTCGGAATCCAAGGGGCCTTACGACTACTATCAGACTCTGGCGAAGATTCCCGGCGAGGAAGCTTTCCGCCCGCTGTCCGAGAGCGAGTGCCCGCTGGTCAAGAAGAACTGATCTGAACCAAGCTCCGGCGTTTCGACGCCGGAGCTTTTCAAAACGTGAGTGAAGAAAGGCTGACGAGTATGTCGAAGCGGGTCGAAGCGTTGGGGTTCATCGGTTTGGGCGTCATGGGCGAACCGATGTGCGCAAATCTCGCCAAGAAATCGGGATTGCCTGTTCACGCGACTGACGTTCGTCCGGAGCCGCGCGAGCGGCTTGCCAAGATTGGCGTCAGACCAGAGCCATCCATCGCTGACGTCGTGAACAATTCGGATGTCGTTTTTCTGTCGCTTCCCAGCATCGCCGAGGTGACCGAAGTCTGTCTCGGGCCGAACGGCATCGCGGCTGCCAAGGGCCGCGCTCATACCATTGTGGACATGAGCACCAGCGCAGTGAAGGGAACGCGCGATCTTGCCGCTAAGCTACGAGACAAGGGGCTGACGTTGATTGATGCGCCCGTGGCGCGCATGCGTCAGGCCGCGATCGACGGCACGCTCAGCATTATGGTTGGTGCAAGTGACGGCGACTTCAAAATGGTTGAACCGCTTCTCTCCTGCATGGGAACGGAAGTTACCCATTGCGGCGATACGGGCAGCGGACAGGTTGTCAAGATTCTAAACAACATGGTCGTCTTCATGACGGTGAACGCGCTGGCCGAGGCGCTTGCCATCGGGCGGAAGGCGGGCGTCGACGGCGGGCTTCTGTTCGATGTCATGTCGAAGGGATCGGCGGACAGCTTCGCGTTGCGGACGCCGGGACAGAAGGCGTTGGTGCCGGGCCATTTTCCGGAAAACACGTTCCCGACTACTTACGCCATCAAGGATATCAAGCTCGCGCTTGAGCTTGCACAACAAGGCGGCGTCGATGCAGCGTCTGCGGCGCTGACGGCGGGACTGCTCGAAAAGACCAATGCCGCCGGTTACAGCCAGAATTACTATCCCGCGATGATCAACCTGATCGAGGGCAGCGGAAAGTAGTTCAGATGGCGATGCATGCGACCAGCGAACGGAAGGATACGGGCAAGCGACCGACCGCAGAACTTCTTGAGTTCGTCGCGGGTCTGCGCTGGAGCGATCTCGATGATGAGATCAGGCATGCAGCGAAGCGCCATTTGCTGGATACGCTCGGCGTGATGGTCGCGGGCGGCATCGGCGACGTCGCGACCAAGGCAGACGCTGTTCTCGCGACAGTTCGAACCGGTGGTGATGTGCCGGTTCCGGGACGCGCACGCCGGGTCGACCGTCTTGATGCGGCGTGGCTGGGCGGAACGGGCGCTCACGGAATCGAACTCGACGACGGTTATCGCCAGGGCTCCGTGCATCCCGGCGTGGCCGTCGTTCCTGCTGTTCTGTCTGCCGCATATGGCCGGACGGTTTCTGGCGAAAGGCTGCTTGAAGCTGTTGTTGCCGGTTATGAAACGGTGACGTCCATCGCGCGGGCGAGCCATCCTTCGGCACGGCGCCGCGGCTTTCATCCAACCGGCATCGTCGGTTCGCTTGGCGCCGCTATCGCGGCCGGACGAATTCTCGATCTGTCACCGGAGCAAGCGAGTCACGCGTTGGGCCTGGCGGCCAGTGCCTCGGCTGGTCTGTTTGCTTTTCTTGGTGGCGGCGCCGACGTCAAGCGGCTTCACGCTGGGCATGCGGCTCGAGAAGGGCTGGCAGCTGCGTTGCTGGCGCAAGGCGGCATTGAGGGGCCACCAGCCGTCATCGAAGCGGCCGATGGTTTTTTCCAGGCCTTTCCTGGAGACGCCGATCGCGCGATTGACAATTTCCAGTTGCCGCCTGCGGTCGAGTTCGGCATCACCGATTGCTACATCAAGCCTTACGCCTGTTGTCGTCATCTCCAGCCCGCCGTCGAGGCACTAATCGCGCTCCGCAACGAGAACGGCATCGGCGAGAAGGATGTTCGCCGCATCGAGGTGGAAACCTACGCCATCGCCGCATCTCATGCGGACACCGGCTGGTCTGACTTCGCGAGCGCTCAACTCAGCTTTCCGTTCATCATGGCGCTGGGCTTGCGGTTCGGCCGGATTGACCTCGCTCATTTCGAGGATGGCATTCGCGCCGATCCGGAAATGGCAGAGATATGTTCGCGTGTTCACGTCCGCATCGATGATGATCTTGACCGGACCTATCCGGCGCAGCGACCGGCGCGTGTCCTGCTGACCACGAGCAAAGGCAGCTTCACCCGCGAAGCGCACGAGGCCATCGGTTCGCGCGATCTTCCACTTGATGATGCGGGCCTGGAGCAGAAGTTCAGGGATCTTGTCGTTCCGGTGTTGGGCAAGGATGCCGCCGAGGAGCTTCTCGCAACTCTCTGGGCCGTCGATACCATCGCCGATGTGAGCGTGCTGCTCGATATGGCGGCCCGCCGCGCGTCGTAGCGCGCATTGTTTCAGATACCCTTTGCGGGAGATTATCCATGTCATTGGAATATCCGGCTCTCGAATTGCTGATTGCGGGCCGTTGGGTGAGTGGCGGCGGTCGCAAGACCGAGCCTGTCCTGAATCCTTCCACCGAGGCTGTGCTTGCGGAGCTGCCGCATGCCACGTCCGCGGATATCGACGAGGCGATTGTCGCCGCCGCAAAGGGTTTTCAGGTGTGGCGCCACAAGTCGCCCCACGAGCGGGCCGGCATCTTGCGACGCACCGCCGAATTGATGCGCGAGCGGCGCGAATATCTCGCGAACCTGATCACCATGGAGCTGGGCAAGCCGATTGGCGATGCGCGGCTTGAGGTCGAGCAGGCAGCGGGCATGTTCGAATGGAATGCCGAGGAAGGAAAGCGCGCATACGGCCGCGTCATTCCCGCGCGCTCGGATAAGATCCAGCAGATTGCGGTGAAAGAGCCGGTCGGCCCTATCGCAGCTTTCTCGCCGTGGAATGCCCCGACTATTACGCCGTCGCGGAAAATTAGTGGGGCATTGGCTGCGGGCTGCTCGGTCATCATCAAGCCGTCTGAAGAAACGCCGGCAACGGCACTTGCCATCGGCCACATGATGCTCGAAGCAGGCCTTCCCGAAGGCGTCTTGAGTATCGTGTTCGGCGATCCCGTCGCGATCTCGCGGCAGTTGATCGAGTCACCGGTCATCCGTGGGATCACCTTCACCGGCTCGACCAATGTCGGCAAGCAACTCGCTGGCCTGGCGGTTCAGGGCATGAAGCGCATGACGCTCGAACTCGGCGGCCATGCCCCTGTGGTGGTTTTTGATGACGTGAACGTCGATGCTGTGGCCAAGTCTGCGGCAACCGCGAAGTATCGCAACGGAGGACAGGTCTGCACGTCTCCGACGCGTTTTTACGTTCACGAGTCGATCCATGATCGCTTCGTCGAAAAGTTCGCCGAGCATGCCGAAGCTATTATGGTTGGCGATGGCTTCGACACTGCGACTGTGATGGGCCCGCTCGCCAATGCGCGGCGTGTCGAGGCGATGGAAAAACTGGTTGGTGACGCGCAGGCAAGAGGCATTCGTATTGCGGCGGGCGGCCAACGGGTCGGCAACCGGGGCTTCTTTTATCGCCCGACGCTGCTGGAAAACGTCAACAACGACTCCATGGCGGCCAATATCGAACCGTTCGGTCCGCTGGCGATGACCACTCCATTTGGCTCGTTCGACGAGGTCGTGACTTTGGCGAATCGGCTGCCGTTCGGCCTAGCCGCTTATGCGATGACGAATGATCTGTCGCGTGCGCGAGCGATTTCGGGTGCTATCGAGAGCGGCAACGTGGTGCTGAACCACTGGCAGGTCTCGCTGCCCGAGACGCCATTCGGTGGCTACAAGGACAGCGGTGTCGGATCGGAGGGCGGCATCGAAGGGCTGTATGCCTTCCAGAACACCAAGTTCGTCAGTCAGGCCGTTTCCTGACGCGCGGTGATTGCTCTCCCTATGTCCGCAATCGTTTCGGTGGCCAGAACGGTCGCATCGCGCTAGCCGGCAGTCTATTGTTCTTGCGGTCAATTGAGTGATGACGGTTGTGCCCGGCGAAGGTGATGAGATGAGTACAAAGGGACCGGATATGGGTGGTTCGCGGACCCCTGACAATGCCGCGGTGATTGAAACTTTCAAAGTCATTCCCGATCTGCTGGCGCGTGACAAGGCGTTGGTGGAAGCCGGGCGTCTGCTTGACGTTGATTGCCTCCTCGGACCGACGATCCAGCCGTTCCACGTCGCGATCCGGCGCGGCGAAATCATCGACATGACGCCCGCTCCAGTCGTGATGCGGTCGTCGCGCTTTTCCTATCGTGCGACGCCGGAGGCGTTCGCGGCCTACTGGCAGAGGATGCCGCGGCCTGGCTGGCACGATCTGTTGGCATTGACCAAGCGCGGTGCCGCGACGCTCGAAGGCGATCTGCATCCCTTCATGACGCACCTGCAGTACTTCAAGGATGTGCTGGCGCTTCCGCGCCGCAATGGTTTCGGCGGTGCCACATGACCGGCCATATCGAACCTATCGTTGGCCGTTACGTGCACGTCGAGATCGATGGTGAGACCAACCGCATTTATTTCGAGGAGAACGGAACGGGCATTCCGCTGGTGTGTTTGCACACCGCGGGCTCGGACGCTCGGCAGTGGCGCCATCTGCTCACCGATGCAGAGTTCACGAAACACTTCCGCATCATCGCGTTCGACATGCCCTGGCACGGCAAGTCGAATCCGCCGGACAGCAAGTACGGTACCGAGTATCGGCTCACCACGGCGAGCTATACCGCGACCATCCGTGCGTTCTGCAAGGCTCTCGATTTGGAGAAGCCGGTGGTCATGGGATGCTCGATCGGCGGTCGGATCGTGCTCAATCTTGCGATCGACCATGCAAAGGAGTTTCGTGCTCTGATCGGGCTCGAAGCGGCCGATTTCCAGTCGCCATGGTACGACACTGCCTGGCTGAACCGGCCGGATGTTCACGGCGGCGAAGTATGCGCGGCGCTGATATCCGGCCTGATCGCGCCGCAAGGACCGGCAACCGCCCGCGACGAGACGTTGTGGGGTTACAAGCAGGGCGGGCCGGGCATCTTCAAGGGTGATTTGTATTTCTATCGCGTCGATGGCGATCTGCGCGACCGCGTCGGCAAAATTGATATCCGCGAGTGCCCGCTGTATCTGCTGACGGGCGAGTACGATTTTTCCTGCTCGCCGGATGACACGCTACGCACCGCGGCATCGATCAAGGGCGCCAAGGCGACGGTCATGGAAGCGCTTGGCCATTTTCCGATGAGCGAAAACCCCGCGCAATTCCGCAAGTATATCGCGCCGGTGTTGCAGGAGATTCTCGGCCGACCTTAATACAGCTGGCTGCGCGGTCTGGCTTACGATGCGCTGCGTGCGCGGATTTTAGTGCCGAGCGCCAGCGCTTTTGAAAGCATCGCAGCCGTGTCATTCAGGGCCGCAATGCGTTCGGGCAGTCGCTCGTTCATGACTCGTTGCAGCGGCCCGGTCATGCCAAGTGCATGAAGCACGATGCCGTCCGGCAAAATGATCGGGACCGAGATGGCGGCAAGGCCTTCATCGATTTCACCGATGCAAGTCGCATAGCCACGATCACGCACCGCCTGCAGTTCGGCCCCGACCCATGCGCGATCATTGCGGGTGTTGGCTGTGAGCATGGGGAGTGGTTCGGCGAGCGCTTGCGAAATCAGCGCGTCGCTCTGATAGGCCATGATCGCCTTTGCAGTTGCCGCAGCGTTGATCGGCATTTCGACGCCCGGCTGGACGTAGCCTCGCCACCTGACATCGGGCGAGACGGAAACCGCGACGACGACATGCGAACCCACCAGCCGCGTCAGGTAGCAGGTTTCACCAGTCGCTTCGATGAGTTGCCGCAGGTGCGGATTTGTCAGCGTGACGAGCCAGCCATCTTCGACCGTGGCATGCACCAGGCGCGTCAGCCGTTCGCCGAGATCGTATGATCGTCCGCCAACCCCGTCTTTGGCGAGGCCAGCTTTGACGAGCCCTTTCAGGAGCCGATGCGCGGTGGTCTTCGGCAGATCGAGAATTGATGCGACGTCCGCCAGCGTGAGTGCGCCGGGGAAGGCAGCCACAAGCTCCAGCACTTCCATGTAGCGACCGAGCGGCCCCGGAGAAGCATCGTCTGTTTTCATAGGCTCAGGACTCGATGGTGGATTCGACGAAGGAGGAGACGGCAGCTCTCGGTCGCCTTGACTCTCACGCAGGCACCAAATATCGTTTTCATTATTCGGAATATAGTTCCGAAAAACGGAACGAATGTCAAGAGCCCGAAGTGCTGGCGTAGATCCGTGCTCGAGTTCGGAGGAGCGTTTCGAAATGCGTTGCGCGCCGTGTCTCGGCTGCTCGCAACGGTGGAAGGAGAGAAGATGTATCCCGACCCGAATTCGAAATCGCAGGCGCTCTACAACCGCGCACTCGCGAGTCTTCCCGGGGGCAACACACGCACGACAGTGTTTATGAAGCCGTATCCAATCTACGCCGCGCGCGGTGAGGGATGTCGGGTGTGGGATATCGACGGCAACGAGTTCATCGACTGCATCAACAATTTCACATCGCTGATTCATGGCCATGCGCATCCGGCGCTTGTGAAAGCCGCCACCGCTCAGATGGCGTTGGGTTCGGCAGTCGGCCTTCCGACCGAATCCGAGGTCGATCTTGCCGAACTGCTGGTGTCACGTTTGCCTTCGGTGGAGCAGGTTCGGTTCACGAATTCCGGAACGGAAGCGGTGATGATGGCGCTGAAGGCTGCGCGGGCGTTCACCGGCCGGCCGAAAATCGCGAAATGCGAAGGCGCGTATCACGGCTCGTATGACTATGCCGAAGTCAGTCTTGATCCGACTCCGGAGGCGTGGGGACGCAACGCGCCTGTGTCCGTCGCCTATGCCAAGGGCACGCCGGAAAATGTGCTCGCCGATGTCGTGACGATTCCGTTTAACGATCCAGAAGCGGCGGTCAGCCTGATCCGGGAGCATGGCAGCGAGCTTGCCGGCGTGTTGGTCGATCCGATGCCAAACCGCGCCGGGCTTGTGCCGGCGGACAAAGCCTATCTCGAAGCATTGCGCGCAGTGACGCGCGAGGTTGGCGCGTTGCTGATTTTCGACGAGGTCATCACGTTTCGCCTGGGCTATCACGGTGCGCAGGGGCTGTGGGACATCGATCCCGACCTCACCACGCTGGGCAAGATCATGGGCGGCGGCTTCCCGGTTGGGGCAGTCGGTGGCAAAGCCGCCGTGATGTCGGTGTTCGATCCACGTTCAGGCAAGCCTGCACTGCCTCATGGCGGCACGTTCTCAGCAAACCCGGTGACCATGCGGGCCGGCATCGCCGCGATGGAGTTGCTCGACGCGAAAGCGTTCAAGCATCTCGACACGATCGGCGATGCGGTGCGCACGGGAATCGACGAGGCGTTTCGGCGTCATGGCGTGCCAGGCAGAACTGTCGGTCTTGGCTCGTTGCTCAAGATTCACTTCTCCGATCAGGAGGTCCGCGATTATCGCTCGGCCTATCTGACAGAGGAGGCGGCCAAGCGTCAGGCCATATTCAGTCAGGGCCTGCTCAATCGCGGTATTCTTGCAGCCGGCTACGGGCTGATGGCGTTGTCGACGCCCATGACGGCTGCTGAAGTCGATGCGATCGTGACCGCCGCGTCCGAGTCGTTGGCCGTGGTTGCCGCCGCTAAAACTTGACATGCGCTGCCCGGTAGATTCCGAGACTGCGTGCCGATTGGTTTCGGTGCGGGAAAGCCATCCCTGCTCAAACGAGATGTGCCATGCCTCCGAAGATTGACCCCATCACGCGATCCGTCGTCCAGCATCGGCTCAGTTCGATCGTTGCGGAAATGGGCGAAGCGATGCTGCGCACGTCGTATTCGCAAATCCTCAATTCGAGCCGCGATTTCTCCCTTGCGATCTGCGACACCAAGGGGCGACTGATCGCGCAGGCCGATCACATTCCGGTTCACGTCGGCGCTTTGCCCTGGGCAACGCGGGCGGTGGAGGAGCGCTTCAGCGACGTAAAGCCGGGTGATGTCATTCTGCTGAATGATCCTTATCATGGCGGCAGCCACCTGCCAGACCTCACGGCATTCGTCCCGGTGTTCGATGGCGACCGCCGCTTGTACTGGACAATCGTACGCGCGCACCAGAGCGACATCGGCGGTGCGACGCACGGTGGCTACAACCCCACCGCTACCGAAATCTGGCAGGAAGGCCTGCGCGTTCCGCCGATCCGTCTCTATGAGGCGGGCAAGTTGCGCGAGGATCTGCTCGATCTTCTCGCCCTCAACGTTCGTAACGCGCGCGATTTCCGTGGCGATCTTGCGGCCATGGTCGGCGCGGCGCATCTCGGTGAGCGGCGCATGGCTCGGTTGTTTCGCGAGTTCAGTGGCGAGACGATCGAGCTTGCGGTCGATGCCATTCTGGATGCCGCGGAGCAGCAGACGCGTGCAGTGATTTCGTCATGGAAGGACGGAATCTTCCATGGCGAAGCGTTTCTGGACGACGACGGCAGCGGGGAGCGCGAGAACATCCGGATCGCCGCGAAGGTGACGAAGCGCGGCAGCGAGATCGAAGTCGATCTGTCGGATTCGGACGCGCAGTCGACGCGGTTTGTGAATTCCTCGCACGCCAATATGCAGGCCGCGGTGGTGATGGCATTTGCCTACCTGATCGATGCCGATATTCCGAAGAACGATGGCTCGCTTCGGCCGCTCAAGGTGATCGCGAAGCAGGGAACGATCGTCTGGGCCGATCCGGGTCGGCCGGTGACGCTGTGCACCAGTCATCCGTCCAACGAGATCGTCGAGGCGATCGTCAAGGCGCTTTCGGCATCCTGCCCGGAGCGCGCGATGGCCGGCTGGTCACGGCGATTCCGGATCGCGATTCAAGGCGAGGATCCACGCAACGGGCGCAACTTCATCTGGCACATGTTTCAGGCCCGTCCTGGCGGCGGCGCGTCGGCGAATGGCGACGGTTGGTCGTCGATCGGGGAATGGCACACTGTCGGTGGGATCAAGTTTGGTAGCCTTGAAGTCGCGGAAGTCCGCTTCCCGCTTCATTTCGGCCATCATGAATTCCTGGCAGGGTCCGGCGGCGATGGAAAATATCGCGGTGGTCTTGGTGTCGCGCTGGATCTTGTTGTCGAAACTGCAAAATCCGCGAAGGCCAATACGGCCGGCGAGGGCACTCGCCATGGCGCATGTGGAATGTTGGGCGGCAAGGATGGTATGCCGCACCGCTATCGCCTGATGTCGAAGGACCGTGATCCCCGCGTCCTGCGCACCAAGGAAGTTGGCATCGAAATACATCCCGGCGACTGGTTTGAGATCCGTTCCGCGGGCGGCGGCGGTTGGGGCGATCCGGCCCAGCGTTCGGAGGTCGCACGGAAACGGGATGCCGAACAGGAACTGACGCAAAACAATCCGACGACGGTAGGCGCCTGAGACATGTTTACGATTGGAATTGACGTCGGCGGGACCTACACCGACCTGGTCGCGATCGACGAGAGCGGACGTACCGTCTTTGCGAAATCTCCTTCGACTCCGGCGGATCAGTCGATCGGTGTGATGACCGGCCTGGAGGAGCTGGCGCGCCGGCTTGGGATGACGCGCGCCGACATGCTGGCTGCGACCAGCCGCCTGGTTCACGGAACGACTGTAGCCACGAATGCCTTGCTGGAACGCAAAGGGGCGAAGGTGGCTTTGGTCACCACCGAAGGGCATCGCGACGTGATCGAAATGCGCGAAGGTCTGAAGGGTGACCGCTACGATCTTCGTACGCCCCCGCCCGAGCCTTTGGTGCCGCGCGAGCTGCGCTTCGGTGTCCGGGAGCGCATCAAGGCGAATGGCGATGTCCTGATTCCGCTCGACGACCAATCCGCAAACGAAACGATCGACGCCCTCCGACGATCCGGAGCGCAATCTGTCGCGATCTGCTTCCTCCATTCCTATCGCAATTCGTCACATGAAGTAGCGATGGCCGAGCGCATCGCGCGGGAATTGCCTGACGTCAATATTTCGCGCTCGAGCGACGTGCTTCCGCAAATCCAGGAGTTCGAGCGGTTCTCGACGACCATGGTGAATGCCTATGTGGCGCCGCCGGTGCGTCGCTATCTCACCAATCTCGAGAAACGGTTGCAGGAAGCGGGTCTTGGATCGAGCGTATTCATCGTTCTGTCGCACGGCGGCATGGCGCCGATTGAGGAAGCATCGCGGCTCGCGGCCGGCACTGTGCTGTCTGGTCCTGCCGGCGGCATCTCTGGCTGTCAGCGCTGCGCGGAACTGCTCGGCATTCAGGATCTCGTACCGTTCGACATGGGTGGGACGAGTACGGATATTTCGCTGATCTCCGATGGCCGCGCGGCGCTTTCGGCGGACGGCTTGCTCGCCGGGCAGCGGATTGCTCTACGTAGTCTCGATATCGTCAGCATCGCCGCAGGCGGCGGGTCGATCGCGAATGTTGATGCGGGCGGTACATTTCATGTGGGTCCGGAAAGCGCGGGCTCTGTGCCGGGGCCGGCTTGTTACGGCAATGGCGGCACTGCCGCGACGGTCACGGATGCCAATGTCGTTCTTGGCTATCTCGACGCTGCAGCGTTCATGGGCGGTGCGAGACCCCTGGATCGCGCGGCGTCGGACGCCGCGCTTGATCGGTTGGCGGCGTCGCTGGGCTTGTCGCGTGATCAGGCGGCGGCGGGTGTTTACCGCATGATCAATCTGAAAATGGCTGATGGTATTCGCCTGACAACCCTGCGGCGCGGTGTCGATCCACGCCGTTTTACGCTGTTGAGCTTTGGTGGCGCGGCAGGTCTGCACGCTGCGGAAGTGGCGCGCGAACTGGAGATCAAGCGGATCATCGTACCGGTTGCGGCTTCGGTGCTCTCGGCATGGGGTATGTTGACCAGCGATCTGCGGTACGACGTCAGTCATACGCATCTCGGTTCGAGCGGGCGAATTCGGCCGAACGAGGTGCGTGAGATATTCGCGAAACTGGAACAGCAAGCTTTGAGCCGCCTGCGCTCATGGTTCAATGGGCCAATCGCCATCGAGCGTTCGGCGGAGATGCGTTACGGCGAGCAGATTTTCGAGATCGACGTGCCGCTTGATGGGCTGGACATGGATTCGCCTTCCATCGTCGATCAGATCGAGGAGCGCTTCCACCGCCGGCACGAAGATCTCTACACGTACTCTTCTCCGGATCAGGAAGTTGTTTTCGTCAATGCCCGTGTCTCCGCCGTTGGCGCGGTGAAGCGGAACGGGTATGAGGCCATGCTGTCGCCGGCTGCAAAGCCGTGCATACCGAAATCGTCACGCAAGGCCTTCTTCGGTGAGTGGCGGGAAGTTCCGGTTTATGCGCTCGAAGCCCTCGCTCCGGGACACGCCCTTGAGGGACCGGCGATCATCGAGGCGGAAACCACAACCGTTATCGTCAATTCCGGCGACCGCGTTGCGGTGAACGATCTCGGCTGGCTGGATATTCAACTCGCGTGAGTCGTCCACCTTAGCGACCCGTGCAGTGTACGGGCGCTTTGAAGTCGACTAGGGATCGGTCCCGAAAGAGGGGCTTGCGCTGGGGTTGCCCTGTACACAGACTGCCGGGTATGCGCAACGTTGCTCCGGGGACGTCGCAAATTCCCGAGTCGATCGGAAACCTGATCGTCTCGCCGCAAGCGTATGCGCGTCAAAAAAATCTACTGACAGCGTTTCGGTATCTGCGAGAAGTGAATCCGGTCGGCCGCGTCGAGGTCAAGGATTTCGACCCATTCTGGGCGGTGACCAGGCACGCTGATATCCTGGCTGTCAGCCGTCAGCATGACGTTTTCCATAACGGGGATCGTGCCACTTCGCTGGTGCCGCATGCCACCGAAGAGAAGATTCGTGCGCTGACGCGGGGCAGTCCGCATCTCATTCGCACGCCGGTTCACATGGATGCGCCCGATCATCCAGCATATCGTGCAATCACTCACGCTTGGTTCGCGCGGCAGACCATCTACGCACTGGAGGAGCGCATTCGCGGTCTGGCGCGCCGATGTATCGATCAGATGGCCCTATTGGGAAACCAATGCGAGTTCGTCCGCGATATTGCGCGTCCGTTTCCGCTAAAGGTGATGCTGAGTATTCTGGGAATCCCCGACCAGGATGCCGCACAAGTGCTCGAGATGACCGAAATGTTCTTTCGCAGTCAGGATGACAATGGACTACTCACGGCCTCTACTCGGGATCCGGCGCGACACGTAGAGCATCTGTCTGAGGTGTTGTCCGGTTTTCGCGCCTACTTCAAGCCATTGATCAAGGCGCGGATCGCATCCCCGCGCGATGATGTGCTCTCGGCGATTGCACATGCGAGAATCGACGGGCAACCCATTCATGCTTTCGAGGCGATCAGCTATCTCCTGATCCTCGCCACCGCGGGACATCACACCACATCATCATCGATCGCAGGGGGGGTCTGGGGATTGTGCCGGCATCGGGACGAACTCAAGAGAGTGGCCTCGGATCGCAGCCTGATACCGGGTCTGGTGGAGGAAGCGGTACGCTGGACGACACCAGTGCAGCACTTCATGCGGACGGCGACATGCGACACGGAAGTCGGTGAGCAGAAAGTTGCGAAAGGCGACTGGCTGATGCTGTGCTACCTGTCTGGCAGTCGCGACGAAGCTGTTTTCGATGAACCGGATCGCTTTCGGATTGGTCGCGCATCCGGACCGTCTGTCTCATTCGGTCACGGTGTTCACGTCTGTCTCGGTCAGCATCTCGCGCGGTTTGAGATGCGTATTTTTTTCGAGGAACTGCTGGCGGCCATCGACGAGATTGAATTGTGCGGCGAGCCCAAGCGCTGCGCGTCTATTTTTGTCGGAGGCCCCACGCATGTGCCCGTGCACTATAAACTACGTCGTCGATGATCGCGAGAAGGCTCCGATAAGACCGGCATGCCCATGCTGGCATAAAGCGCGAGAGCTGCGCTCAGAAGCCGGTTGCCATCGTCTGTCCTCCCCAGCAGGAAGAGGGTCTGGGAAAGTCCATGCTGGCAATGCGCCATTTCCGGTCGCAAGTCGAGTTCGGATGCGATCTGGAGGGCCTCGAGATAGCAGGTTTCTGCCGCTTCCCGACGGTCCCCGCGCTGGCAGGCTTCACCCATCAGGCGGCGGGCCGATGCTTCGACGGCACGATACTGATGACGGCAGGCCAGATCGATCGCTGTGCCTGCCTGTTCAAGGACACCTTCAGTGCGCCCGGCCATCAGATTGGCGAAACCGAGATAAACCGTTGACCACGCCACGCCGTAAGGAAATTTGGCGGACCTGGAATAATTGGCAGCCTTGGTGAGAAGCTCGATTCCCTCGTCAAAGCGCCCGGCCAAAACATATGCGTGCCCTAGACTCGTCGATATGACTGGAACGAGAAAACTGATCCGGGCCGAACGGCAGATATCATAACCGTGCTCCAACAGGGCAAGTGCGCGCGATGGATTGCCCTGATGCGCGTGAACGAAGCCGGCGTACCAGTGAGCAAGCGCCATGTCATAGGGGCGATGAACCTCATCGGCGATCGAGCGCGCCTGTTCTGCGGCCGTCTCGGCTTCAGAAAAGTTGCCGAGATAAGCTTGGGACGCCGCGAGCATGCCGAGCCATAGCACCGAACTGGTCCCTGTCGTTCCGATCCGTTCGAGCCGCAGCGGCCCGCTGGTCCATGATTGATTGTCGCGCAGAAGCGCAAGGGCTTTCTGAAATTCGCCACGCCACATATACGCTTGGCCGAGAAACGAGCTTGCAGACAATTCGAGGCGGCTATCCCCGATCTCTCGCGCAATGCTGAGGCTGCGCTCACCATGTCGGACGCCTGCTTCGAGGTCGCCTTGCCAATTGTGCACAAAGGTCTGTGCGATGCTGATCGCTGCGAGGCGAGGGTGATCTTCAATCGAAATCGCCAGCGTTTCAGCTTCACGCAGGCATGCTTCGAGCGCGGCGTAATCGGTGGTCGCTCCGAAGATCATGCGTAGGCTGAGGCGAATATCGATTCCGGCCTGAACATGAGCGCGATCCAAAGGCAGATGTGTAAGCGCCAGAAGCGCTTGCTCGAAGAAAATGCGCGCCTCTCGAAAAGCCGAAAGTTCGAGAGCCTTGCCGCCGGCCAAACGGGCATAGGTTAGTGCTTTCCCCCATAACTCGCCGGCGAGTGCGTGGTGGGTCAGGCTTTCGGCCATTTCCGCGACATTGCTGTGGTACTGAGATTCGATCGTTCCCGCGATCCTGCTATGGAGATTACGACGTGCCTTCGACAGCAGGCTGCCATAGGCGACCTCGTGCGTGAGTGCATGTTTGAAGCGGAATGAAGTCGTGCCGGGAATCTGGTACAGAAAATCAGCGCTGCTCAGCCCGGTCAGTAACTCGCGAAGTTCGTCATGACCGATATTCATGACCCTCTCAAGCAAGGCGCTCTGGACATCGGTTCCGATCGCCGACGCTGTTTGCAGTAAGCTCCTCTGCGCAGAAGAAAGGCGATCGATGCGACTTGCGATCACCGCCTGGATACTTTCGGGAATGCGGATATCGCTAACCTCTCCTGAAAGCTGATAGTCGCCCGTGCGCCCGGTTAGGCTGCCCTTTTCTACCAGCGAACGGATCGTCTCTTCGATGAAGAGGGGTATTCCATCGGTGCGCTGAACCACAAGTTCGCAGAGCTGCCTGTTGAGCTTGTCATTCCCAAGGATGCCTCGCACCATCCTGTCTGCTTCGTCCTGTTGCAGCGCGTCGATTTCCACCTCGCGATGGTATCTTCTTCCAGCCCATTTGTGCTCATACTCCGGCCGGTAAGTGAGAATGATCAGCAGAGGGACGGTCTCAATCTCGTTCGTGATTTCTTCCAGCAAGGCCCGGGTTTCGGCATCAGTCCATTGCATGTCTTCGAACCACAGAAGCAATGGACGGATAGCGGCTGCGCGCACGATCACATTCTTTATGGTCGTCAAGATTCGATAACGACGTGCGGCTGGATCGAGAGATTGCCATTCGGAATCACTGACGGGAATGTCGAGAACCGACTGGATCGCAGGTAATGTTGCGGCCGGATCTACACTGAGCGCGGACATCTTTGCACGAATACGTTGGTTGATTTCATCGAGATTTTCCTGCTCCTGAACTCCACACCAGGATCGGATCAAATTTGAGAATGCAAGATAAGCAACATTCCGCGTGTAGGAAGCGTTCGTCGTTCTGAGAACAGTCCATGCTGAAGCGTCAGGCGAATGCAGCACTTCGTGCACCAGCCGTGATTTCCCCGCGCCGGGCTCGCCCACAACGCCCACCAGCTTGCCGCTACCTTTGGCGGCCGACCGCATTGTAGAGCGCAGAATATCGATCTCTGCATCGCGGCTGACGAACCGAGTAAGCCCTCTCGCCGCCGCGGCTTCCCAACGCGTGCGCGCGGATGTGTGGCCGATGATTTCGAACAGGTCCAGCGGGTCACGAAAGCCTTTCACCGGAACGCGGCCAAGCGACCGGGTTTCAATCAACCCTTCTGCCAGCCGAGCCACATTGCTGGTGCAGTAGATGCTTCCCGGCGTGGCCATCTGCTCCATCCGGGCTGCAAGGTGAACGGTGGCTCCGATGGCATCGTAGTCGACCGACAGGTCCGTGTTGATGGCGCGAACAAGCACCTCGCCGGCGTGGAGGCCGACCCGAATGACGGATTCGGCTGCTGACGATATATGCAGTGCCTTCTGCATATCGAGCGCGGCATAGGTCGCCCTCACAGCGCTGTCTTCGTAAGCCAAGGGAGCGCCGAACAGCGCCATGATTCCATCGCCTTCGATGCGATTGACTATCCCCTCATAGCGATGCACGGCATCGATCATGATTTGAAGTGTGGGGCGCAGGCGTGCTTCGACTTCCTCTGGATCGAGATCCTGGATGAGACTGGTCGATCCCTTCATGTCAGCGAAAAGAACGGTGACGAGCTTTCGTTCGCCTTCAATGGCTGCGCGGGATTCAAGAAGGCGCTTCGCGAGGTGTTGCGGCGGATTGACCGGCGCCGCGATGGTTTCTCGGTCGCCGCTTGCTTTATAAAAGCGGCCGACACCGCGAGCAGTACCGCATGACTCGCAAAACCGGCTGGATCGTGTAACCGATGCTCCACAAGCGGCGCAAAGCTCAGTCAGTGGCGCGCCGCAACTGCCACAGAATTTGGCTTGAGGCGAATTCCCGGCACCGCAGTCCGCGCAGACCATAAAGCCTCCGGCCTTTGAGAGGTATTTCAACTCTCGCAGCGGAAATCGACTTGGTCGAAATCATTCCCCTCAGCCAGACGAGTAACCTAGCATCAATTCGATGTGGTCATGCAGCCTTTCTTGCCTGCGTTGTGTTTTGCGCCTACCGTTAGGCATTCTTGAAAATGTCCTGACATCCAAGGGAGGCTTTCGATGGGTTTTGCTTATCGTAAACAGATCCCGGGAAAAGCAGACGTCAACGAGACCTTTTCGAAAAAGAATCTGGCGCGTACAAAAAAATTATACGAAAGGCTCGTCAAGTCTGGCGAGTACCACTTTGGAGACCTGACGGCGTCGTTCTGCGGCTTGGACCAGAACGAACAATCGATCTGGCACAAGGAAGTCACGGATTTCTATCCGCCTGATGTTCAGCGTGAAGTGATCAGGACTATCGATGCAGCGTTGCACCACAAGGATAAGAAAGGCGCCGACGCACCTGCGCCGATCGAATTCAGATGGGGCGGTGAGCTCTCAAATGGACAAACCCAAGGCATCAGGGCGACATACGATCCTTCGGGGCCGTCATATCTGATCGAGATCGTTGGCTATCCCAGCCCGATGGGCTCCCTGCTATCAGCGCGCCGTGCAGGAGCGGCCGACGACACCGAGACCGAGTAAGCACAAACGCGCTTATTAAGTCGGTTGAATCGAACGCGCCCGATATCCCGGGCGCGTTTCGTCTTGAAAGGTAAGAAGTCCATACCTTTCTTTCGCGATCATCATTCAAGCGATGATACCAAGGCGCAATCTTAAACCCCGACAAACGTGGTCACCCAAATGACCCCGGTCGGTCGTCGCCTGAATGCTCTGGCAAGTCTAAGGTTGCCGCTGTAAAATTGCGCTCACTGTTGGGTGAACTGGCTGCTGCACACGGTGACGTAGTGCAGAGAAGGGTTTTGCGGCTAAATCTTCCCGAGCCAGTATCAAATAAAACTCAGAACCACTCTGCTTGCGAAGTCTGCTCCGTTGACGCCGGACGCGACGCGTACCATCTTTGATTGTTAAGACCGCGTCATGTGAATGCGGGGCCCATTTCGCTGAAGCCTATGATTGGACTTGATACTCAGTGTCTTGCTTGACGTCGCGACTGCTGGAATGGCGAGGCAACAGGCACAACGATGGCGAGAATGAATTCGGCCATCAATAACGGCACGAGCTTCGCCCTTTAGTTCGTATCCGCAGCCCGAGAGGCGAGGATGAACGAAGATGGCTGTAGCGCTCATACTGCTTCTGGTTGCAGTGGCCTCCGTGCTCTTTCACTTCATGAGCCCGTGGTGGTGGACGCCAATTGCCTCGAACTGGCAGTACATCGATCACACCATCATCATCACATTCTGGATCACCGGCGCGGTTTTCGTCGCCATCGTGGCGTTCATCGCCTATTGCGTGCTCCGCTTCCGGCACCGCGAAGGGCAGCGGGCTGCTTACGAGCCGGAAAATAAGAAGCTCGAATGGTGGCTGACTATCGGGACTGCGATCGGCGTCGCCGCGATGCTGGCGCCGGGTCTGGTGGTCTGGAATCAATTCGTCACCGTTCCGGCGGGCGCGGCCGAAATCGAAGTCATGGGCCAGCAGTGGCGCTGGAGCTATCGCCTTCCGGGAAAAGATGGCCGGCTTGGCACAACGGATGCGCGCAATATCAGCGCCGACAATCCTCTGGGTCTGAATCCCGACGATCCGAACGGGAAGGATGATGTGGTCATCGAAAGCGGCGATCTTCATCTGCCGGTCGGCAAGCCGGTCAAGGTGCTGCTGCGGTCCATCGATGTGCTGCACGATTTCTATGTCCCGGAATTCCGGGCCAAGATGGATATGGTCCCGGGCTCGGTCACGTACTTCTGGTTCACCCCGACTCGCACCGGGGCCTTTGAGGTGCTCTGCGCCGAGCTGTGCGGCGTCGCGCATGCGCAGATGCGCAGCACGGTCGTGGTCGAAGAAGAAGCCAAGTATCACGCCTGGCTCGAGAAACAGCAGACATTCGCGGAGCTGCAGAAGCAGCGCGCCATTGTAAAAGCAACTTACAGGGTCCGCTCCGAATGAACGCGTGTCGCAACAACGGCTGGCTCGACATGTAAAAGCCGACTGGCCGGCCTGATGGGAAGAGGGCATACCGATGGTCGATATCCCGTCTGATGCAGTCATCACTGTTCCGCCGGCAGAAGTCGGAGAGGTCGAGCTTTATCATCCGCGAAGCTGGTGGACCCGATATGTCTTCTCGCAGGATGCGAAAGTCATCGCCATTCAGTACGCGATCACGGCCTTGTCGATCGGCATGGTGGCGCTGGTGCTGTCGTGGCTGATGCGGCTGCAGCTCGGATTCCCGGGCACGTTCTCGTTTATCGATGCGAGCCAGTATCTTCAGTTCATCACCATGCACGGCATGATCATGGTGATCTATCTTCTTACGGCGTTATTCCTCGGCGGCTTTGGCAACTACCTCATCCCGCTGATGATCGGCGCGCGGGACATGGTGTTTCCTTATGTGAATATGCTGAGCTACTGGATCTATCTGCTCGCGGTTTTGGTCCTGCTCTCGACCTTCTTCGTTCCGGGCGGCCCCACCGGCGGCGGCTGGACGCTGTATCCACCGCAAACGATCCTGTCCGGCAGCCCGGGGCAGGAGGCAGGCATCATCCTGATGCTGGTCTCGCTGATCCTATTCATTATCGGCTTTACGATGGGCGGTTTGAACTACGTGGTCACCGTGCTGCAGGGGCGCACGCGGGGCATGACCTTGATGCGGATGCCGCTGACGGTGTGGGGCATTTTCACCGCGACCGTGATGGCGCTACTGGCGTTCCCGGCCCTGTTCGTGGCGTCGGTGATGCTGCTGCTCGACCGGCTTCTCGGCACCAGCTTCTTCATGCCGACGCTGGTGGAGATGGGGCAGCTTGCGAAGTACGGCGGCGGCAGCCCGCTGCTGTTCCAGCACCTGTTCTGGTTCTTCGGCCATCCGGAGGTCTACATCGTCGCGTTGCCGGCCTTCGGCATCGTGTCCGACCTGATCAGCACCCACGCCCGGAAAAATATCTTCGGTTATCGCATGATGGTCTGGGCGATCGTTGCGATCGGAGCGCTCAGCTTCGTGGTCTGGGCGCACCACATGTATGTGAGCGGCATGAACCCGCATTTCGGGTTCTTCTTCGCGACGACCACACTCATCATCGCGATCCCGACAGCCATCAAGGTCTATAACTGGATCCTGACGCTGTGGCGCGGTGACATCCACCTTACTGTGCCGATGCTGTTCGCGCTCGCCTTCATCATCACGTTCGTGAACGGCGGCCTGACCGGCCTGTTCCTCGGCAACGTGGTCGTCGACGTTCCGCTGTCCGATACGATGTTCGTTGTCGCCCATTTTCACATGGTGATGGGCGTCGCTCCGATCATGGTTGTGTTTGGCGCGATCTATCACTGGTACCCGAAGATCACCGGGCGGATGCTGAACGAAAAGCTGGGCCGATTCCACTTCTGGGTCACGTTCCTCGGCGCCTACGCGATTTTCTTTCCCATGCATTATCTTGGCCTGCTGGGCGTGCCGCGCCGTTATCATGACATCGGCGACACGACGTTCGTCCCGGCATCCGCGCACGACCTGAATGCCTTCATGAGCATCGCCGCGCTGGTCGTCGGCTTCGCCCAGCTCGTGTTCGTGTTCAACCTGATCTGGAGCCTGTCCAGAGGCCGCGACGCCGGCGGCAATCCGTGGAATGCCACCACGCTCGAGTGGCAGACGCCGCAGACCCCGCCGGCTCACGGCAACTGGGGCAAGGAGCTTCCGGTGGTCTATCGCTGGGCCTACGCTTACAGCGTGCCCGGTGCCGCGCGCGACTTCATCCCGCAGAACGAGCCTCCGGCGGAGGTGGCTGCCCAGGGAGCGCGCGCATGACCGCGATCGTCCTGTTCATGGCCGGGATGGCGTTGATCGCGGGATGGTGGCTGTCGCACCAGCGGCTCTCCGCCAAGCCATGGCTCGAGGAAGGGGTGATCGGCGACCTGCGCGACGAAGCGCCGTCGCCGCTACCGGCGAAAGTGGGCCTCGGTGTTTTCCTCGCCGTCGCGGGATCGTTGTTCGCGCTGGTGATCAGCGCCTATTCCATGCGCAGCGACGTGCCCGACTGGCGGACCGTGCCGATACCGGCGCTGCTGTGGTTCAACACCGCCGTGCTGATCGTGAGCAGCGCCGCGCTCCAGCTTGCGCAGATCGCGGCACGCCGTGGCGACAGGGACAGTGCGGTGACCGGTCTGCTGGCCGGCGGTGTGTCCGCGATGACTTTTCTGATCGGTCAGGTGCTGGCGTGGCAACAGTTGCGCGACGCGGGCTATGTCCTGGCAGGCAACCCGGCCAATTCCTTTTTTTATCTGATCACCGGATTGCACGGATTGCATCTGCTGGGTGGTCTCGTCGCTCTCGGCCGGATGATCGCCAGGGCGTTCAGCGGCCTCGCGCTGCCGAAGCTGCGCCTGAGCATCGAATTGTGCACCATGTACTGGCATTTCCTGCTTGTGGTCTGGCTGGTCCTGCTTGGTCTGCTGACCGGATCGGCAAGCGACTTCCTTGCGATGTGCCGTCAGGTGCTGAGTTAAAGAGGAGTGGGATCAAATGGCGGATGCTGCTCTGACGGATACACGAAATGCCGCCACGCGGCCCGCGGGCTGGCAAGGCATTGTCGCCGACTGGTCGTCGGATCAGCGCACGTTCAAGAACGTGTCGTGGGGCAAGGCCATGATGTGGATCTTCCTCCTCAGCGACACCTTTATCTTCGGCTGCTTCCTGCTGTCCTATATGACGGCGCGAATGTCGACGACGGTGCCGTGGCCAAATCCCAGCGAAGTCTTCGCCCTGACGATCGGCGGCGTTTCGCTGCCGCTTCTCCTCATTGCCATCATGACCTTCGTGCTGATCAGCAGCAGCGGGACCATGGCGATGGCGGTCAATTGCGGCTATCGCCGCGATCGGGCCAAGACCGCGATCCTGATGCTGGTCACGGCAGCGCTCGGCGCGACCTTCGTCGGAATGCAGGCCTTCGAGTGGACCAAGCTGATCATGGAAGGCGTGCGGCCTTGGGGAAACCCGTGGGGTGCGCCTCAGTTCGGCGCCTGCTTTTTCATGATCACAGGCTTCCACGGCACTCACGTGACGTTCGGCGTGATTTTTCTGATCATCATTGCGCGGAAGGTGTGGCGCGGCGATTTCGATACCGGGGCGCCGGGCTTCTTCACCAGCAGGAAAGGGCGCTATGAGGTCGTCGAAATCACCGGGCTTTACTGGCATTTCGTCGATCTGGTGTGGGTCTTCATCTTTGCATTCTTCTATCTGTGGTGAGGTGGGTTATGGCCGAAGTCACATTGAACGAGGTTTCGCGCACGACGCACGCGGTTGCGCCAGCCGCAGCTCACGCCGAGGGTCAGCAGCATCCGATCAGGCTTTATCTCGTGGTCTGGGCTTGGCTGTTCATCCTGAGCACGTGCTCCTATCTCGTCGATTATTTCGGCCTTCAGGGACATCTCAGATGGTCGCTGATCATCCTGTTCATGGTGTTGAAGGCCGGCCTGATCGTCGCCGTGTTCATGCACATGGCGTGGGAGCGACTGGCTCTCGCCTATGCCATTCTGCTTCCGCCGGCGCTGCTGCTGGTGTTTGTCGGGATCATGATGTTCGAGGCCGACTACACGCTGTTGAGCCGGATCGTTTTTTTCAAGGCAGGGGCCTGACTCGTTGGAGCAAAGCGATGGAGGACGGCCATGACCACATACATCATGCTTGCAAACTGGACGGAGAAGGGGATGCAGAGCGTGAAGGATTCACCTCGTCGTCTCGATACGGCCAAGAAAGCCCTCAAGGAGATGGACGGCGACTTTAAGGCTTTCTTTTTGACGATGGGTGATTACGACATCGTCGCGGTTTACGAGGCGCCCGATGACGCTGTCGCCGCGCGGTTCAATCTGCAACTCGGGATGCTGGGAAATGTTCGCACCCGGACGCTGAAGGCGTTTCCGGAAGCTGCTTATCGCGAGATCATCAATTCGCTGGGCTAACGTTGCTATCGGGCGGGTCGGTAGATCGGGATTTCGCTCGATTTGCGCGAAGAGGTTTGTTGTGATCATGGAGATGGTTCGATGCGCAGTTTTGGTTCCGCCCTTGTGCTCTATGCCGGATTCGCCGCGGTTACTCCCGGATACGCTCAGGACGCAGCGGCAGGGGAAAAGGTCTTCGTCCAATGCAAGGCGTGTCATCAGATTGGAGAGAATGCAAAGAACGCGGTTGGGCCAGAGCTGAACGGACTTTTCGGGCGCAAGGCGGGATCTGCCCCGGGTTACAGCTACTCGTCCGCCAACAAAAACTCCGGCATCACCTGGGACGAAGTCACGTTCCGTGAATACATCAAGGATCCAAAGGCCAAGATTCCCGGCACCAAAATGGCATTTCCTGGTCTCAAGAATTCGAAGCAGATCGATGATGTCGTGGCTTATCTGAAGCAGTTCGATGCCGCAGGAAAGAAGGCAACGGCGAAGTAGCGCGTGGTTGCGTAAGAACAGCGGCTAGAGGGATCAGCCTGGCCAAATGAAACGATGTTGCTGCGGCTCTAGATGATCTCGTAGGCGAAAAAGATCGAAATCACCGTAATTCCAATCAGGCCGGCGAGAAAGGTCTGGTCCGCGATCAGTTCGCAGCGCTGGCTAAGCGCCGTGCGGTCCGGATGGCGCATCGAAATATATGAGGCGATGGCGCTGACGAGAAACAACAAGGTCGCCAGCGCCGCATACTCGTCAACATGGCTTGGCCCAATACGATCTTCTGCGATCTTGACCAGTCCGATCAGCGTGGCCGAGACGCCGATCATGGTGCCTGACGCCGGCAGGATGTGCGTTGAGAGGCCAGGCCGGTCACGTTTTGTGGTCATGGTGTTTCTCGCGGCTGCTATGCCGTCCGTCAGGATCGGCAAATCGGCCGCTGCGTCAATGACAAACACGTTCGTGACGACTCGGCGGCAGGCGTGCCATCCTTGCTCTCCGCGCCACCTTGGCAAACCGCTATACTCGCTTGCGATTCGCCAAGGAGCCGCCATGAACGAAAGCCTGATCGCCGTCTGCCAGATGTTTCTCGTCCCGGCGACGATCCTCTTCGCTGCAGTTGGAGTGCCGAATTCGCGTGGCCTCAAGCTTTTGATCTGTCTGCTCGGCGTAGCGGTCGCTGGATTGTGGATCTATCGTATCTGGTACTGGCACGGCTTGTCGGTCATGGATCGCCGCACCGGCCTTGGTCTTGCCGGCATGTTCGCCATCGCCTGGGTGTTCACGCTGCTGGTGCACCTCAAGAATCTGGTCGCTCCGGGTGGGCGATACTAGTTCGACCTGTGATATGATGAGGACGGTCGAGAAGGTCGTGGGGCGGAGTGTTCGATGGCGTGGGACTGTCGCGCATCGTCAATGGGGTTGGGGCGGTGGGCGCAAGCAACTGGCAGCCTTGCGCTAAGTTTTCTTATTGTCGCCTCCTATGTTTGCCCCGCGCATGCGACGGATGATGGAGACGATGAGGTAAAAACGACAAAAGCGACACCGTCCTGGCCGACAACGTATCTCGATCTCAACACGCAGTTCACGGCCATTCCGGCCAACAGCCTGTCGTTCGGCCTAGGGCCGGTCGGCTTTCTGTCGACTTCATCGAGCAGAAATCTGACAGTCAACGCGCCGCTGACAGTGGATGTGACCGATCGGTTTTCCGTCTATGGCGGTATCAGCGCGCTCACTTACCAACTTGATGGCGAGTCATGGTCGCCGTTCTCGGTGACGAGCTGGAATATCGGCTTCACCGCCGATGTCATCCAGCAGGATGGCGCGATCCCGACCATTACGTTGCAATCCACCTACACCAAAACAATCGGGACGAGCGCGACGATCCTGTCGGCGGCGACCCTATCGACGGCGCTTGAATCCAGCTACGCATTGGATGAGGACGAAACGCGCGGCGTTCTTGCCGGCGTTCAGGTGGTCAATGCGTTCGTGAGTTCATCCCTGATCCGGGTCGAGCCGGATGTTGTGGTCTGGGGTGGTGGCTACTATCAGTGGTCCAGCAAGTGGAAATTCACCGGACGCGTCGGCATCCAGCATTTTGAGGGTGCGCGCATCGCAAACCTGCTTGACGTCAAGCCATTCACCCAGCCCGTGGCGCGGTTCAACTTTGATAAGCTCGACGATAACGACAATCGCCTGTTTGGCCTCGCGTTTGAGATCGCGTGGACGCCCAAGCCGGCGTTCCAGTTCACGCTTCACACCCCGCTCTACGCGGTGCGCAACTGAAAGTTACTCAGCCGCTGCGGAAACGGTCTGTTGGCCCGCCGACAGCGTAAACCCTTCATAGTTCTTGGCGGCGACCTCGTCGCAGATCCGGCGATAGACCCCGACACCACCGATGTAGGGCATGAAGATGCGCGGCTTGCCGGGAATGTTCGCGCCCATATACCAGGAGTTGGCTTGCGGATAGAGTGTGCCGTGGGCGACCTCGTTGACATGGGCCACCCATTTGTCCTCGGCCGCGGCCGTCGCTTCGATACGTTCCGCGCCGCGCGCACGCAGATAGGTGAGGCAGTCGGCGATCCAGTCCACGTGCTGCTCGATCGAAACGATCATGTTGCTGAGCACTGACGGGCTGCCGGGGCCGGTGATGACGAACATATTGGGGAAGCCTGCGCTCATCAGGCCGAGATAGGTGCGCGGCCCTTCGGCCCATTTCTGGTTGAGCGTGGTGCCGTCGCTGCCGGTGATGTCGATCCTGGCGACCGAGCCGGTCATGGCATCGAACCCGGTGGCAAACACAATAGCGTCGAGTTCGTAATCCTTGCCGCCGCTGCGCAGGCCGTGCGCCAGCAACGTCTCGACCGGATTGTCGCGCACATCGACCAGCGTTACGTTGGGCCGGTTGAAAGTCGCATAATAGTCGGTGTCGACGCAGATGCGTTTGGAGCCGATCGGGTGGTTGTCGGGCTGCAGCAGCTTCGCGACCGCAGGGTCATCGACAATCTCCGCGATCTTGTCGCGCACAAAATTTGCTGCGGTGTCGTTGGCTGGCTGGTCGATCAGGAGATTGTTGTAGGAGGCCATGAAACTGATGCCGCCGCGCGCCCAGCCGGCTTCGTATTCCCGTCGTCGTGCGTTGTCGCCATCGTCGAGTGCTCCCTTTTGCGGGATCACGGTGAGAATGCCGTTGCGCGATTCTGTGCGTGCACGCTGCCTGCGCGTGGCATAGTCGGCCTTCCACTCCCGCGTAAGCTCTGGTGTGAGCGGCGCGTTATGCGCGGGGATGCTGAAATTCGGCGTGCGTTGAAACACGAACAGATGCCTGGCCTGTTCGGCGATGATCGGGATCGACTGGATCGCGGACGAGCCGGTGCCGATGACGCCGACGCGCAGGCCGATGAAATCGACCGGTTCATGCGGCCAGTGGCCGGTGTGATAAGTTTTGCCCTTGAAATCCGCAAGGCCGGAGAAATCCGGAATGCGCGCGTTGGACAGGCACCCGGTCGCGAGAATGAAATAGGTCGCCGAGTATGTTTCGCCGTCGGACGTTGCCACCAGCCAGCGATTGGCGGAGTCATTGAAGCGCGCAGTTTCGACGCGGATGTCGAACTGGATGTCGCGGCGCAGGTCGAACCGGTCAGCGACGTGATTGGCGTATTTCAGGATTTCCGGCTGCGGCGCGTAACGCTCGCTCCATTCCCATTCCTGCTGCAACTCCTCGGAGAACGAGTACGAATACTGCATGCTCTCCACGTCGCAGCGCGCGCCGGGATAGCGATTCCAGTACCACGTGCCGCCAACGCCGCTGCCTTGTTCGAAGACCCGCGCTGAAAATCCAAGACCACGCAGCCGATGCAGCATATAAAGACCGGCAAAGCCCGCGCCGACGATGATGGCGTCGTAAGAGGGTGTGGTGTCCTTGGTCTGCGACAGTGCGGACATCGATGCGTGCTCCTGAATAGCTTGCACTTTGTGTCTTGCGTTCTGCAGGCAAGTTCGTTCGTCAGCATTCCTCGCAATGCGACAGGCCGCAAGCAGCAATCGTGCAACACGGGCAGACAGAAACGTCGTGCTTCTGAAATTAGTTCACTCGTTTCAAACGAAAATCATGTCACCGTCTTGAGCCAGGCGCCGATATCGTGCAGCGCAGCGCCGGCCTTGGGCAGCAGCTTGCCCATGGTAATGAAGCCATGGAACTGGCCGGGGTAGGTGCGATATTCGACGGCAACGCCGGCCTCGCGCATTCGCTGCGCATACTCGTCGCCCTCGTCGCGCAACGGATCGGCGCCGGCGGTGAGAACGAAGGCGGGCGGCAATCCGGCAAATGTTGCGGCGCGCGCTGGCGAGGCACGCCAGTTCTCAGCATCGCCTGAGCCATTGAGATAGTGATCGCGAAACCAACGGATCACGCTGTGGGTCAGCAGACAGTCGGTTTCCGGTTCGCTGTGCGAGGGATGGCTCATGCTGAAATCGGTGGCGGGATAGATCAGCGCCTGGCCCGCGATCTTCATTCCGGCGTCGCGCGCATGCAGGGACACAATCGCGGCGAGATTTCCACCCGCGCTGTCGCCGGCCACAGCAAGCCGGGCCGGGTCGATGCCGACGTCACGGGCATGGCGTGAAATCCATTCGGCAGCGGCGATGGCGTCATCCACCGCGGCTGGAAATTTGTGCTCCGGTGCGAGGCGGTAATCCACCGCAATCACGATTATCTCGCCTTCGCTGGCAAGGGTACGACACACCACGTCGTGGGTTTCGAGATCGCCGATCACCCATCCGCCGCCGTGGAAGAACACGAGACCGGGCGAGATGCCGCCGGATTGCCGCAGTGACTTCGGCTTGTAGAGGCGCGCGGGAATGTCGCCGCCGGGCCCGGGGATCGTCAGCGTCTCGACCGTGGCCATTTCCGGCGGCTCGGGGTTCGTGACCAGACGCGCCGCGAGATAGTAGTCACGTGCCTCTGGTGGCGTCAGCGTTTCATAAGGCGGACGGCCGGCATCGCGAAAAGCCTGAAGAACAGTGGCGGCGTCGGGATCGAGGATCACGGGCATGTTGGTCGAACCTGCAAAGTAAGGGATGCTGTTGAAATTCGTCAGCCGGCGGTGCGGCCGCCATCGATAGGGTAGGCCGCGCCCGACACATAACTTGCATCATCGGAAGCAAGGAACGCGACCACGGCGGCGACTTCCTTGGCAAGGCCGAGACGGCGTGCTGGAATCCGGTCGACAGCTTTCTCAGTCGGCATTGGCTTGCCACCGTTGCGTCCGGTGATGATCGTTGACAGCATCCGGCTATCGATTAGCCCGGGGCAGACGCAATTAACGCGCACTTTGGTCTGCGTGCATTCCAGCGCGGCGCTGCGGGTCAGGCCGATCACGGCATGTTTGCTGGCGGTGTAAGCGGCGATATGCGGCGTGCCGGTCATGCCCGCGATCGAGGCTGTGTTGATGATGCTGCCGGAGTTCTGCGCTATCATCACCGGCAGGATGTGCTTCAGCCCGAGAAAGACGCCGACAACATTGACATCCAGCACGCGCCGAAAGGTCTCGAGCGGGTAGCTCGTGATCGGTGTGATGTCGCCCTCGATGCCGGCATTATTGAAGAAGATATCGATGCGCCCTGCCGCGTCCATTGCGTGCTTTACATAGGCTGCAACGTCGTTCTCGCGGCTGACATCGGCGGTGACGGCCAGCGCATCAGCCGATTGCGGAAGGTCGCTGACGACACGTTGCAAGCCGTCGGCATCGCGGTCCACCGCGACAATGCGCGCGCCACGTTCGGCCAGCAGACGAGTGGTTGCCGATCCGATTTCTCCGGCCGCGCCGGTCACCACGGCAACCTTGCTGTCGAGCGGCAGTCGTTCCGCCATGAGCGCTCTCCCAAGATGACCGGTCATGATGCCGATCTTAGGGTGAGTATTTCATCGGTTATGCGATGTGACCAGCCGTCTTCGCTGTACGGGTTGGGCTGCGTGCAAGTCAGGTCTGACAAAGTTTGAATTGCGCTGCGCTCAGCGCCGGCTGAGGTCCGAAAAAGCTGCGGTCATATCGCGGGCACCAGGCAGGGTGCTTTCGCGATCCATCCGAGTGTCGGTAGCGGCAAGCAGCTTGGCGACCGTATTGTTGCGGATCGCCACCGGATTACGCTCGTAGCCAGTGCGCTGGAAGAAATTGGAAGTTGGCACGATCTCGCGCAGCGCCTGCGGCATCGATACCATGTCGAAACCTGTGCCATCGCCGGTCAAGTTCATCATCTCCAGTTCGGCCGCACTGAGCGGCTTGGTGTAGCCCTTGCGCTGCGCGAACTCGACGGAAGTCAGCAGCTTGTGGGTCTGCAGCCACGGTCCAACATCGACGTCGAGATTGAGGGCATGGACCCCAATGCCTTTCGGTGTCACGCCGAGTTTTTCATGCGCGCTCCACTGGTCGGGCACGGATTTGCAGAACGCGACCATCTTCCGGACGATGGCGATCTTGTGCTCCATCGCGGAACGCTGCTGTCCCTGCATGCGCGATGCCGCTGATTCCAGCGCCTTGAGAATGCCGTGGCCCTGTTCGGCCAGCAGTTCTACGGTGTTGGTGGTGAGCAACTGATTGTAGCCGAGCGCGGTGGAAATCGCGCGCGCATTGGGGCGTGGCCGCTCGAGACCAGCCTGCACATTATAGCCGCCGTTGCCGCCGGCCTCGAAGCTGTAGACGCGAACGGCCTGCTCCCGTGTCAATCCGGCAGCGCTTGCCACGCGCGCGTAAGCGACCTTGAATTCGGTTTCGTTGCGCGGGCGGCGCGGTACGAACTGGAATTGCTCGGCGGCATGCTGAAGAAAATCGGCCACCACTGGAATAGGCTTGCGATGCCTTGGTGGTTTTTCAGGCTCAGACGGATCTACTGGCCGGGGCGGACCGGAATAGACCGGCGGCTGCGTCAGCACATAGTCCTCGGCGCCGATAGCCTCTTTGTTGCGCCGCTTGGCGTTGCGCGCGCGACGCTTGTCCGAAATGGCTGTCCAGTATGTACTGGCTTGAGCCTCGAACTTGTCGTGAACCGCCTTGTAGGCCACGAGCTTGCGATGATACTCGGCCATCTGCTGGGCAGTGGCCGGTTTTCTCGCCGCGAGTTCCTGCGCGGTGGCGGGCGGGATGTACGTCACCGCAGTGGCGAGAATAAAACCGGCAACGAATCCGGCAATCCGGGGCCATTGGAATTGCGCCATGGACAGCCTGCTCCCTGACCGAGACGCAGGCGTACCTGCGAATCAGATGAAGATCGCGATGTTCTGTCGGCAGACCATGATCGGTTTGCGCGCGGAATTCCAGACCGTGATGCTTTGGCTGGAATAGCCATCCGCGGCATTCTCGGCGCTGGTGCGCACTAGCCACCACCCGTCCTCGGTTTCGATATGGTCTGTCAGCATGTCGATCGACCATGTCATGGTGGAGATGCGGCCGAATGTCTCGAACAAAACCATCGAAGCTGGCGGCGGCGCGTCGGTCAGCGCCACCAGCGGCACGATCGAGGGAACAACCTTCTCGTCGCGATGCCGCAGCCACAGCGTCATTGACGGTTCCGGCGCTTTGCTGAACGGAAACGATCCTGCTGCCAGCCGCCCGTCGAAATTCTTCACGAAGTTGAGGCCGGGCACGTCGCGGAAGAATTGCGGCGAGGCCTCCGGTTCCTTGACCTGCGGTGCTGTAATGCCCTCATGATGAACTGACGACGTCCGGGCGGCACCGAAACAGAATGCAGCGCGGGTGGCGAGGCCGTCCTCACCGGAAAGATCGGCGCCGACGAAGACGGTGGATTTCCCGCGGCGCAGGATTGCAGGCGTCATCGTCAATGTTCCGGTAGCCGGCCCGATGAAGGCGAGTTGCGCCGAGCGCAGCGGCGGCAGATCGGGCGCGTGCCGGTTCACAGCCGCGAGGCAAAGCGCTGCGGACAGGCCGCCGTAGATCGTGCGGCCCTGCAGCCAGTCGTCGGTCACCGTGACGGAGTAGCTGGCATTGCGATTCGTGATGCTTTCTATCAGCGCGGTGAAATCGACCATGATGCAATGCCTGTCTCGTCAATGATATGATATCGATCATATCAAGGCATTGCGGCAGTGCAAACCCAATGCGGGCGAGACGAGACAACCCTGGGCGGCTGGGTGCGCGGTCAATCGAGCTTATCCACAGCCTGTGAAAAATTCCGCTCGCTTCCGGCGCGACAACGAAGTCAAATGTGTCGATTGCGTGTCAGCGATATGACCCACAACAAGCGGGCGATGACGATGAAGACCAGCGGCACTCCCAAGCTGAATTTCGATATTCCGCCGAAGCCGATCCGTGCCGAATGGGAGAAAACCATCGCAGCGCTGCGGCCGTTTCTCAGCGACGAAAAGTTCGCCGAAACGGAAAAGGTCCACTGGCGCATGTATGAACGCGCCAGCCGCTGGTACACGCCGGACGGTCGTTAAATCGAACTCACGTTGCTCGCGACTGCGCACGGCCGCATGTTGCGCCGTGAGCGATCACACTCCGCTGCCGGTGCTGGCAGGGATCGGCACCACGTCGGTCTGGGCGCGATCGGGGGTGTCATCCTTCCAGCGCACAGAGCCCACCGGCCGCTCGAGCATCCGGCGGATTTTCACCGGCTCTTCACCGATATGAAACGCGATGGCGCTGGCATGCAGCGCGCGCTCGGAGAGCGTGGCGCGATTGCGCTGGCGCAGATAGTCGAGCCAGGTCGGGCAATGGAAGCGTTCGGTCCAGAGTTCGGGATCGGCGAGATCGCGGGAAATCGACCAGCCATAGGCGCCATTGCGCTGGCGGCTGGATTGCACCTTCTGCATCACGCCGTAGAACTCGCGGGCGCGCTCCTGCAGCACGCGGTATTCGATTTCCACGATGATCGGCCCACTGCGCGGCGTGATCGAGAGGTTGACCTCGGGGTCGGCCAGCGGATCGGTGGCGTCGTGGTTGGTGCTTTCGCTGGAAGGAAGTTTCAGCCAGATGGCCAGCAGGGGCGAGGCGATCATCACCATGCCTGCGATCAGCAATGCATTGCCGACGCCAACAATGTCGGCGACCGCGCCCCATACCCAGCTTCCGATCGCGACGCCGCCTGCAATCGCCGCCTGATACGCCGCCAGTGCCCGCCCGGCGACCCAGCGCGGGACCGCAAGCTGCACGCTGATGTTGAACAGTGTGATCGAGATCAGCCAGCCGACGCCCGCCACCACCAGAGCGGCCGACGTCACCGCCGGCATGTGACTGACGGCAATGGCGACGATCGCCAGACCCATGGTGATCGCACAGTAGCGGACGGCAGCCTCCGCACCGAGAAAGCGGCGAATGCTCGCGACGTTGAGCGCGCCCAGAACGCCGCCCATTCCAAATGCGCCAAGCATGATGCCGAAGGTCTGTGCGCCGCCAGCGAGCAGATCGCGCGCCACCAGCGGCATCAGCGCCAGCACCGAGCCGCCGGCGATGCCGGTGACCAGGGTCCGGATCAGGACCACACGGATCGATGGCGAGTGGCCGATATAGCGGATGCCGGAAACCACGGCGCGCTGCAGTCGCTCTGGCGGCAGACGCGAAGGTTCGAGCACTCGCCGCCATAGATAGAGCACGACCAGCAAAGGAACATAGAGAACGACGTTGCAAACGAAGGCGGCACCCGCTCCGGCGGCTGCAACGATCACACCGCCCAGCGCCGGGCCGAAACTGCGCGCGATGTTATAGCTGATGCCGTTGAGCGCGACCGCCGCAGGCAGCGTGTCCAGTGGGACCTGTTCGCTGACCGAGGCCTGCCATGCGGGGCCGAACAGCGCCATGCCGCTGCCGATGACAAAACAGAACAGCAGCAGACTGGTCGGCGAGACCAGGCCGAGATGTGCCAGCACAGACAGCGCGATGGATCCGGCGAGACCGAGGGACAGTGCCGCAAGGCCGACCATGCGGCGGTCGTACATGTCGGCGATTGCGCCGGCGGGCAATGACAGCAGCATGATCGGCAGCATCAGGGCGGTCTGTACCAGCGCCACCATGTCCGCCGACGAGGTCATCTGGGTCATGGCCCAGGCCGCGCCGACACCATTGATCATCAGGCCGAGGTTTGAGAGCAGGCTGGCGAGCCAGATGCGGCGGAAGACGGCATGGCGCAGCGGCGCCGCCATTCCATTGGCGGAGAGCAGCGATCTCTTGGAAGGGGAGGTCATCGGGGGCTCGAGCAAGAATCCTGAGCGTAGATTCCTACACTCGCGGGCCGATTGCCAGCGCGATTACACGCGGTCGCGCAATTCAGGGCATGCTTGGCCGATGCCGGAAATGACAAAGGCGCGCCGGGACTGGCAGGGCGCGCCTTGTCGAAACGACGGTATGACCGTGTTCTATTTATTTCACGCCCTTCTCACTGAAGTACTTCAGCGCGCCGGGATGGAACGGGATCGGCGAACGCGCCTGAACCTGGTTTTCGAGCGTGAAGCTATTGGCTTCCTTGTGCACGGCGACCAGGTCGGCCTTCTTTTCGACCAGCGTCTTGACGATGGTATAGGCTTCATCGTCCTTCATCTTGTCGCTGGTGACGATCAGGTTCCAGACCTCGGCGATCTTGTTGTCCTTGTCGTAGCCGGGATAGGAGCCGCCCTTGATGGTCGCGGCAGTGTAGAGGTTGCCGTACTTCGCGTTCATCTTGTCGACCACCTCGGAGTGGTCGACAAGCTTCATCTTGAGACCGGGGGTTGCGGCAAGATCGGTCACCGCCGCGGTCGGAATGCCGCCGACCCAGAAGAACGCGTCGATCTTGCGATCCTTGATGGCGTTGACGGATTCAGCGACACCGAGTCGCTCGCGCGTCATATCCTTGTCCTTGTCGAGACCAGCCGCCTCGATCACGCGAAATGCCATGATTTCGGTGGCTCCGCCCGGCGAGCCGGTCGAGACGCGCTTACCCTTGAGGTCCGACAGTTTCTCGATGCCTGTGCCATCGACAGTCACGACATGCATGCGGTTGGGATAGACGACGAGCAGCGCGCGAAGCGGGACCGGTGAACCCTTGAACTTGGCCTGGCCTTTTTCGGCGTCGAGCGCGGCATCGGCCATAGTGAAGCCGAGTTCGCTCTGGCCCGAGGCGATCAGCTTGAGGTTGTCGATCGAGCCACCGGTGACTTCGGCGGTCGCCTGGACGTTGGGAAGATTCTTCGTCAGCACGTTGGCAACGGCGCCGCCGAGCGGGTAGTACACGCCGCCGGTGCCGCCAGTTCCGATCGACATGGTCTTCTGTTGGGCGTTGGCATCGCCTGTCATCAGGCCTGCAGCAAGGACCGCAGCCAGCGCGGCAACACTTCTCAATGTAGTGAACTTCGTCAGCATCACTTTTCCTCCCTCTTATATTGTCAGTGCCGGTCGTGGTGGTGCCGGCGTTTTGGCCTGCCAAAGTATGACACCCAAGCCGATGATAAGGCCTGGCAGGTAGGTGTAGCTAAGGTCGTATCCCGTGATCGCTTCAAGCAGAGCTTCGATCAGGCTCGGGAAGACCAGCAGAAGTCCGGATAGCAGAAGAAGTGCCCGCTCGATCGGCGTATTTTGTCGCAGCGCCCAGTTCTGGGCCATCGCCGCCAACGCCAGCAGGCCGAGCGTGGTCTTGAACGTAATGGCGAGAATGTCGACCCATGAGCCGCCCTTCGGAATCGAGAGCAAAAGCCCCACGCCTTGCGGATCGAGCACGAATACGAACGGCACGAGGAACGCCGGCAGTGTGTATTTCCAGGATTGTAGCGTCGTCTTGTAAGGATCGCCGCCGGTAATCGCCGCCGCCGCGAAAGGCGACAGGGCGGTCGGCGGCGACACCTCCGAAAGCACGGCGTAATAGAAAATGAACATGTGCGCAGCGTAGTCGGGCACGCCGAGCTTGATCAGTGCCGGTGCCGCGATCACTGCACAGATGATGTAGGACGCTGTCACCGGCACGGCGAGGCCGATAATCCAGACGATCAGCGCGGTGTAGATCGCGGTCAGCAACAGGCTGCCGCCGGCGTAGGCGATCACGATCGACGAGAATTTCAGGCCAAGGCCGGTCAATGTCACCACGCCGACGACGATGCCGGCGCAGGCGCAGGTGGTTGCGGCATTCAGTGCGCCGATCGACCCGTCGGCGAGAGCGCGGATCAGCTTTTTCGGCACAAGCGCGCACTCGGGCCGCAGGAAACTCAGGGCGAATGTGGTGACGGTTGCATAGAACACCGACAGCGCCGGCGAGTAGCCGACCACCATAAAGGCGACCACTGCGATCAGGGAGATGAAGTGGAAGCCGTAACGCCGGGTCATCTGGCCGAGCGTCATCTCCTGTTCGAAAACGACATCGTGGGCGCCGAAGCGTCGCGCATCGAGTTCGACCATGAACAGCAATGACAAGTAATAAAGGCAGGTCGGGATGGTCGCCATCCAGATCACGTCGAGATAGCTGATCTTGAGAAATTCAGCGATCAGGAACGCGGCTGCGCCGAGCACCGGCGGCGACAGGATCGCGCCGAGGCCACCCGCCGCCAGCAATCCACCAGCGGCATTCTTCTCGAATCCGGCCTTGGCCAGCATCGGCGAAGCCACCGTGCCGATCATCACGGTGGTGGCAACGCCGGATCCCGACGGGCCGCCGAGCAGGAACGACGACAGCACGACGGTGCGGCCAGCGCTGTTCGGCTTGCCGCCCATCAATGCCAGCGAGAAATCGATGAAGAATTTTCCTGCGCCCGACTGCTGGAGAAACGCACCGAAAATGGTGAACAGGATGATCAGCGTCGCGGACACGTCGACGGCGACGCCGAAAATGCCCTCGAGTGTAATGAACAAATGACCGACAAGCCGCGGCAGGTCATAGCTGCGGTGGGTCCACGGCGCCGGCAGATGCGGACCGAGCATGGCGTAGGCGATGAAAAGAATGGAGACCACGGGCATGATCGGCCCGGTGGTGCGCCGTGTCGCTTCGAGAACCAGAATAATGAAGATCACGCCCACGACCACGTCCCAGCGTTCGGGAACCGCGGCGCGGTCGGTGAAATCGTCGCCGCCCCACAAGGCATAGAGAATGGTCACGACGGCGAGGATGCCTGGCACGATGTCCCACCATCGCATCCTGTTGCGGAACGTCGCCGCCACGGGGAAGAGCAGGAAACTGAGCACCAGCGTAAAGGCGACGTGGGTGTAACGCAGTTCCTGAGTGGGAACGACCGCATATGCCGCGTACAGATGGAACAGGCTCATCGCCACAGCGATCGCCGTGGTGATCCGTCCCGCCCATCCCGATAGCCGGTTTGTTGCGCCTTCTTCTGCTTCGATGAAAGATTCGGCCTTGCGCAGCGCCTCGGTCGAAACAGAGTCGACGTCGGCTTCTGGCGATCGGTTGTCCGCCGGCATGCTCCCCCCTGGTTTTTGTGACCGCTTCGTTGAGCGGCTTTTTATTGGGCCGCATTCAGGCGGATTTTGCCGGCTCTGGCAAGGTCCGGGCCGGAACCGGGGGCGCTGCGAAGTGAACCTCCTTTTTGCGAACGCCTGTCACGTTGTCCGCGACGATCGCTTGGGGGTCGACTTTGGTTGAACTTGTCGCGCTGCGAGATGGGTGATGATGCGTGCAATCGGCGCGCTATGGGGCGGATCGATATCTGGCATACGCAAGGGCTGCGGCTTTTTTTCGCATTCGCGGTTGACCGCGGCCCTCGGGGCGGTCATTTTCCCGCCGCAATCACGGGAGGAGCGTCTCAATGCTGAAGAAGCTGATCGTTGCTGGGGCCGCCGTTGCGGCGATGTCGTCTGCGCCTGCTGCCCACGCGCAGCAGTTTATCAATATTCTCACCGGTGGCACCTCGGGCGTCTATTATCCGATGGGCGTCGCGATCGGAAAGATTTACGGCGAGAAGATTCCCGGTGTGAAGACGCAGGTGCAGGCCACCAAGGCATCGGTCGAAAATCTCAATCTGATCGAGCAGGGTCGCGGTGAACTTGCTTTCACGCTGGGTGACTCGCTCAAGGCGGCCGTCGAAGGCGATGCGGAAGCCGGATTCAAGACCAAGCTGAGCAAGCTGCGCACCATCGGCGCGATCTATCCGAACTACATCCAGATTGTCGCGACCGCCGAAAGCGGCATCAAGACCCTGGCCGATCTCAAGGGCAAGACGCTGTCGGTCGGCGCGCCGAAGTCCGGCACCGAACTGAACTCGCGTGCGATCCTCGCCGCAGCGGGCATGTCCTACAAGGATCTCGGCAAGGTCGAGTATCTGCCGTTCGCGGAATCGGTCGACCTGATGAAGAACCGCCAACTCGATGCGACCCTGCAGTCGGCCGGTCTTGGCGTGGCGTCGCTGAAGGATTTGTCGAGTTCGACCCAGATCAACGTGGTGTCGGTGCCGAAGGCAATCGTCGACAAGATCGGCCCTCCGTTCGTGTCGGTCACCATTCCGGCCAACACCTACACCGGCCAGAAGGAAGACGTGCCGACCGCTGCAGTGGTCAACTATCTGGTGACGAGCTCGGCGGTGTCTGACGATCTCGCCTACAAGATGACCAAGTTCGTCTTTGAATCGCTGCCGGAACTCGAGAAGGCCCATGCCGCCGGTAAGGGCATCAAGCTTGAGGCCGCCGCCGCCGGCAGCCCGGCGCCGATGCATCCGGGCGCGATCAAGTACTTCAAGGAAAAAGGCCTGATCAAGTAAGGCCACACGGCTTTCATCAAATACCGAATGTGCCCGGCCTCGTGCCGGGCACGTCCGTCTTGGTAACGACAAATCGGAATCGGGAGATCGGAGCAACCGGTCCCGTATACCTATCTGGTCTTTGGGATGTGGACAGATGTTGCAGGAACAGGGCGCCGAAGAGCGCGTCAAGGTTGAGCTTGATAATTTCGAACATGGATTCCCGGAGGGATTCGGCCCCGGCAAATGGGGACTCTTTGCCTATGTGATCGGCATCGCGTTCGCGGTGTTCCAGATTTTCGTGGCGGCGTGGAATTTCCTGCCGAGCCAGGCGGTGCGCGGCATCCATGTCGGCTTTCTCATCCTGCTGAGCTATGGCCTCGTCGCCAACTTCACGGCCAAGACCAACACGCAGCGCGTGATCGGCTGGTTGGTTGGCGGTGTCGGCTTCTACTGCGGCCTGTATCAGTACATTTATTATGCCGACCTCATTCAGCGCGACGGCGACCCGACCCGGCTCGATCTTGTCATCGGCACTATTCTCGCCATCCTGATCTTTGACGGTACGCGTCGCCTGATGGGTTGGGCGCTGCCGCTGATGTGCGGCGCATGTATCGTTTACTGGTTCTTCGGCCAGTATCTGCCGTCGCCGTTCAATCATCGTGGCTATTTCTACGATCAGATCATCACCCATCTGTCGTACGGCGTCGAAGGCTTCTACGGCGTGCCGATCTATGTGTCGGCAACCTACATCTTCCTGTTCATTCTGTTCGGCTCGTTCCTCGAGCGTGCCGGCATGATTCAGTTGTTCACCGATGTGTCGCTGGGATTGTTCGGGCGCACGCGCGGTGGCCCTGCCAAGGTCGCTGTGGTGGCTTCTGGCATGATGGGTACGATCTCAGGCTCTGGCGTCGCCAACGTCGTGACCGTCGGCCAATTCACGATTCCGCTGATGATTCGGTTCGGCTATCGCCGCGCGTTCGCCGCCGGCGTCGAAGCCACGGCGTCGATGGGCGGCCAGATCATGCCGCCGGTGATGGGCGCTGTCGCATTCATCATGGCGGAAACGCTGGGCGTCGAATACTCGGTCATCGTCAAGGCCGCGGTCATTCCGGCGATCCTCTACTTCGCGTCGGCGTTCTGGATGGTTCATCTCGAGGCTGGCAAATACGGTCTGACCGGCATGTCGAAGGAGGAAACGCCGAGCGCATGGCGCGCGCTGGTGAATCGCTGGTATCTCGTCTTGCCGCTGGCGGTGCTGGTCTACATGCTGTTCGAAGGCTTCACGCCGCTCTATGCCGGCATCGTGGGTCTTGCGCTGACGGTGACCCTGATCCTCGGCGCCAGCATCGTGCTCGGCTTCTCCCACACAGCGCTGCGCTACATCTTCTGGATCGGGCTTGCGCTGGTTGCAGGTGCGTTGTTCCGTAACGGCAGCAATGTCGACATCCGCTACATCGCCGGAATTGTCGCCGTGCTGGTCGCCGTCGCCGCGCTGACGCGTGGCGGTCGCGCGACGCTGGTGGCGTGCCGCGATTCACTGGCGGAAAGCTCCAAGTCGGCGCTGACTGTCGGCATGGCCTGCGCCATCGTCGGCACCATCATCGGCATGATGACCCAGACCGGCGTCGGCACAGTGTTCGGCACCTGGGTGATCGGTCTCGGCGAGCACAGCCTGTTCCTGGCGCTGATCATGACCATGCTGTTGTCGATTTTGCTCGGGACCGGCATTCCGACCATTCCGACCTACATCATCGTCGCGGCCCTGGCTGCGCCTGCGTTGGCGAATCTCGGCGTGCCACTGATCGTCAGCCACATGTTCGCGTTCTACTACGGCATCATGGCGGATCTGTCGCCGCCGGTGGCGCTGGCCGCGCTCGCGGCAGCGCCGATCGCCAAGGAGAACCCGGACAAGATCGGCTGGGAAGCGATGCGCATCGCGCTGGCGGGTTACGTCATCCCGTTCATCGCGGTCTATTCGCCGGCGTTGATGATGCAGCCCGGCGACCCGATGGCGGTCGAACTCGGCTTCTATGGCGCGGTAGCCTATGCGTTCTTCAAGGCTGCGGTGTCGATCGGCCTGTTCGGCATGGTCGCGATCGGATTCCTGTTCACTCGGATGACGGTGATTGAACGTATCGTTTCGTTCCTCGCTGCGCTCTGCCTGTTCGGTGAATTCCAGTACAGCGACTGGGTCGGCTTCGTGCTCGCCGTCGCGATCATCGGCTGGCAGTGGCACAAGCGGCCGGCGCCGGCGGTGGTGACCGCTTGAGCGTCTGCTTCGCATCCGCCGGCGCCGTCAAGGCGCTGTCGGTTGCGGCATTCATGCTGTCGTGGACCCATTCGGTCGAGAAGATCGAGTGGCAGGAAGACTGGGTCGTCGCGCCGCAAGGCCTCGAAATCGTCGCGGCTCGCGTCAAGGGCTCGGGCGCCGGCATGGAGCCGCCGCCCGAGGCCCGGCTGGTCAACGGCTGGTTTCAGTGGACGCCGAAGCCGCTGTTTCTGCATGAGGTTGCGCTCGGCAATTCCGGTGTTGCCGGCGAATGGCGGCTATGTACGCAGGGGAGTTGCCGCACGTTGTCCGACATTCTCGGCCATCCGGTTGGGACCAACGTCACGATCATGAGCGTATGCGACAAGACGGATGGCGCGGCTGCTGCCGCGCCCGTCAAAGAGCCGCCGGCCGATCCGCGTGCATTAATCAAGCAGGGTGACGACCTGAAAGCCGCCGGGGACAATGCCCGGGCCATCGTCGCCTACAGTTCTGCGGTGAAAGCCGATCCGGCGTTGGCGGAAGCTTACAACAAGCGCGGCGAAGCATGGCGCGCCAACGGCGATCGCATGCGTGCACTGGCGGATTTCAACGCGGCGCTGAAGCTCGATCCGCAATTTGAGGCGGCGCGGGCCAACCGCAAGTCGCTGGCGACCGAGATCGAGCGTCTCGGGGCGCAAATGCCGCTGAAGCGGAAATAGTTGCGTGGGGCAGGGACGGTAGCGCCGCGCGTTTGCTGCGGCCATCCTCCAAATGTCGCAGCCTTTGTGGCTTGAACTTCTCCGGCAAGGCGTGACAATACGGCCAAATGCAAGCCCAATGCCGTTCTGCAGGGCTGGTCCGGTCACCGACGTCTCGTTTCCCTTAGAGCAAGATGAAGGCGTCGATGCCCGGCACGAGTCGAGGCGTGACGCAAGAATGGGTGGATGCCGGGAGATCGCGCGATGAATGTCATGTCCAACAACCACTACGCCGAAATTTACGCCCGCTCGATGCGCGATCCGGAGGGGTTTTGGGGCGATGCTGCGCGCGAGATCGACTGGATCGAACCGGCAAAAAAGGTGTTCGATCCGTCCATGGGGCTGTATGGCCGCTGGTTTGCGGGCGGTGTGGTCAACACCTGCTATAATGCGCTCGATCGCCATGTCGCAGGCGGTCGTGCCGATCAACTGGCGCTGATCCACGATTCGCCGCTGACCAACACCGTCACCAAGTTCACCTACGCCGAATTGCTGCATGAGGTGAAGACGCTCGCCGCGATCATGCAGGATTTCGGGGTCACCAAGGGCGACCGCGTCGTGCTCTATATGCCGATGGTGCCCGAAGCGATGGTGGCGATGCTGGCCTGCGCGCGCATCGGTGCGATCCATTCGGTGGTGTTCGGCGGATTCGCGGCCAAGGAATTGGCGACGCGTATCGTCGATGCGCGGCCCAAGCTGATCTTCTCGGCAAGCTGCGGTCTCGAGCCAGGCCGCATCGTCAACTACAAGCCGCTGCTCGACGAGGCGATCGAACTGTCGAGCGCCAAACCGGACGCTTGTATCATCCTGCAGCGGTCGCAGCAGACCTGTGATCTGGTCAAGGGGCGCGATCACGATTGGGCGGAGCTGCGCACCAAGGCGATCGCCGCCAAGAAGACTGCGGATTGCGTGCCGGTGCTGGCGACCGATCCGCTCTACATTCTCTATACGTCGGGTACGACCGGTGTGCCGAAAGGCGTGGTGCGCGACAACGGTGGACATCTCGTCGCGATCAAGTGGTCGATGTTTAACCTCTACGGCGTCAAGCCGGGAGACGTGTGGTGGTGCGGCTCCGACATCGGCTGGGTGGTCGGTCACAGCTACATCATCTACGGGCCGCTGTTCCAGGGCGCGACTTCGATCATGTATGAAGGCAAGCCGATCGGCACGCCCGATGCCGGTGCGTTCTGGCGCGTGATCTCGCAGCATGGCGCGACGGCCTTCTTCACCGCCCCGACTGCCTTCCGCGCGATCAAGAAGGAAGATCCGGACGGCACTTTCATCCGCAAATACGATTTGTCGAAATTCCGCACGCTGTTTCTCGCCGGCGAGCGCGCCGATCCGCCGACGGTGGACTGGGCCGAGAAGCAGCTGAAGATTCCGGTGATTGATCACTGGTGGCAGACCGAGACCGGCTGGTGCATTGCCGGCAATCCGATGGGCATCGGCATGCTGCCGGTCAAGCATGGCTCGCCGACGGTGCCGATGCCGGGCTATCAGGTCGATGTGGTCGATGAAGCGTCGAAGCCGGTAGCAGCGGGCAGCATGGGTTCGATCGTCATCAAGCTACCGTTGCCTCCGGGGTGCCTGCCGACGCTGTGGCAGCAGGACGAGCGTTGCAAGGAAGCCTATTTCAACGAATTCCCAGGCTACTACAAAACCTCCGATGCCGGTTTCAAGGACGAGGACGGCTATGTCTTCGTGATGGGCCGCACCGACGACATCATCAATGTTGCCGGTCATCGCCTCTCGACCGGTGGCATGGAAGAAATCCTTGCATCGCATCCGGATGTGGCCGAATGCGCGGTGCTTGGCATCAAGGACGCGGTGAAGGGTGAGGTCCCTTGCGGTTTCCTCGTGCTCAAAGCCGGCGTGACGCGCCCGGTCGCCGACATCGAGAAGGAAATCGTCGCGCTGGTGCGCGAGAAGATCGGCCCCGTTGCGGCGTTCAAGCTCGTGGTCACGGTGCCGCGTCTGCCCAAGACCCGTTCGGGCAAAATTCTGCGCGGCACGATGAAGAAGATTGCCGATGGCGATGCCTGGACCATGCCTGCCACCATCGAGGATCCGAAAGTGCTCGATGAAGTTGGCGAAGCGCTGAAGGGTCGGGTAGGCTGAGCTGAAACCGGGCGTGGGCCGGAGGCCAGAAAAAAGAGGTTGCGATGAACGAGGACGTCTTCAACACCAGTATTCGCAAATTCCTCAAGCAGGTCGGCGTCACCGCGCAGCGTGAAATCGAGAAGTCGGTGCGAGACGCGGTCGCGCAGGGTCGGCTCAAGGGCGGTGAAAAGCTGCCCGCCAAAATGACGCTGACCGTCGGGCAGGTTGATCTCACCTTCGTCGTCGACGGCACGCTTGATCTTGGCTAGGGCCAGCCTTTTCGCCCGAAAACGCCGTAGCAGCCATCGGATCGCGGTAAAATTGCCGTCAGTCCGCCATGGTCGCTTGCCATGCGGGATGTTCCGGCCGATGGTCCCGCCGGATATGCCGACGAGCGAGGATTCATGAGCGTGCGACGACCGTTGATCTGGGCTGCCATCGCGGTGGCCTGTGCTGTGGGTGGTTGTGCCCAGTTGAACCAGGACGGCGGACCGCTCGCCAGCCGCGAGCCCGTGGTCGATGACGACGCCTATTGTCAGAAGGCCGGGACGCCAGGATCGTCTGCTTATGTGGCGTGCCGCAAGAATCGGGATGTTGCCGCGAGCCGCGCCGCGTCCAGCGAGCGCTACGAGCGCGCGCATAAGGACATGGCCGAGAGAATGTTGAACGGGCAGTAACATTCGGCTGCCTGCCACCGTAGAGAGATCATGATTTCCAGAACAATTCTCAGGCTGGCCGGAGTGGCCGCCATCGCCGCCGTCATGGGCAGTCTGTCACCCGTCGTCGCGCAGGCGCAGGAGCGCGACGTGCTGTCGCGCGAAATGGTGCTGCGCGATCCGGATATTCCGGCGCTCGGCAATCCGAATGGTGATCTCACCATTGTCGAGTGGTTCGACTACCAGTGTCCATACTGCAAGAAGATTGCGCCCGATCTCGCCAAGGTGGTGAAGGAGGACGGCAAGATCCGTCTGGTTCACAAGGACTGGCCGATCCTTGGCGATGCATCGAAATACGCCGCGCGGCTGGCGCTGGCGGCGCGATACCAGAACAAATATCCCGCAGCCCATCACGCGTTGATCTCGCACACGGGGCGTCTCACTGATGCGGTGACCGAGGAGGTGCTGGCGAAAGCCGGCATCGATGTGGCGAAAGCCAAGAGCGATCTCGAAACCCGCGGCAAGGAAATCGACGCAGTGATCTCGCGCAACAACGAGCAGGCGGAGGCTTTCGGCTTTAACGGCACGCCGTCCTACATCGTTGGTACTTTCCGCGTGCCCGGCGGCCTGTCGATCGAGATGTTCAAGCGCGCCATCGCCGATGCCCGTGAGGCAGCGAAAAAAGCCACGTCGAAGTAAGCCGCAAGCAACAAAACAAAAAGCCCGCCGACCGGCGGGCTTTTTGCGTCGGCTGTCGCCGGCAGTTATTCCTCGTCGTCGGGCTTCTTGCCGCCGATGGTTTTCAGCTTGGCGAATACGGCATCCACTTCCATGTCGTCGCGCTGGCGCTCGCTGGCGGGGGTTTCTTCTTCCTCGCGGCGCGTGGTCTCGGAGGCGGGCAGCAGGGTGGCGCCGCCATACTGCTGGGTCGCGGGCTTCTCCTTGGCGGCGCGCTGCACTTCGAAGTCGAGTTCGATCTGCGAGCACAGGCCCAGCGTCACCGGGTCCATCGGCGTCAGGGTCTGGGCATTCCAGTGGGTGCGGTCACGGACGCTGGCGATGGTGGTCTTGGTCGTGCCGACCAGACGCATGATCTGGGCGTCCTTCAACTCCGGATGGTTGCGCACCAGCCAGAGGATCGCGCTCGGCCGCTCATGACGGCGCGACACCGGAGTGTAGCGCGGACCTTTTTTCTTCTTGGCCTCGGGCAGGATGACCTTCGATTCGCTCAGCCTCAGCCGATAATTCGTGTCCTTCTCGCCCCGTTCGATCTCCTCGCGGGTCAGCTGGCCGGTCGAAATCGGGTCCATGCCCTTGATGCCCTGTGCCGCGTCGCCGTCGGCGATTGCCCGGACCTCGAGCGGGTGCATCTTGGTGAACTCGGCCACCTGATCGAACGACAGGGCGGTATTATCGACCAGCCACACGGCCGTGGCTTTCGGCATCAGCGGCGCGTTGCTCATGGCAAAATCTCCTTTACGCTTCGCCCGCCCCTGCAGGCGAAGCCGTCTGGTCATCGGTGATGACGGGAATTTCGTCCTTATATAATCCGTCGGGGGCTAACCGCGCAATGGTTGCCGGATCGCCCTTGACAGGACGCCGGGTGCGGTCCCAAGTCCTGCACAGCCCCCACAGGCCTGTTCGCACCCGTCAGGCTCCCTATATTGGCCCCGATTGGCCCGATTCCGGCTTGAAATGACCATGGACGCTCAAAAACCGGCTCTTTCGATCGTGTTGTGCTCGCCCCGAGGTTTCTGCGCCGGGGTGGTTCGGGCCATCGATACCGTGGAGCGGGCGCTCAAGCTCTATGGCGCGCCGGTCTATGTGCGTCACGAAATCGTGCACAATCGCTATGTGGTGGAAAGCCTGCGCGAAAAGGGCGCGATTTTCGTCTCGGAACTCAATGAGATCCCGGAGACCGAGGCGCCGGTGGTGTTTTCCGCCCATGGCGTTCCCAAGGCGGTTCCGAGCGAGGCCGACCGCCGCAACTTCTTTACCCTGGACGCGACCTGTCCGCTGGTGACCAAGGTCCATCGCGAAGCGGCCATCCATTTCAAACGCGGCCGGGAGATCGTCCTGATCGGCCATGCCGGCCATCCGGAAGTGGTCGGCACCCTCGGCCAGCTGCCGAAGGACGCCGTGGTTCTGATCGAGACCATGGACGCCGCCCGTGCGTTCCAGCCGAAGAATCCGGACAAGCTCGCCTTCGTGACCCAGACAACGCTGTCGATCGACGACACCAAGGAAATCGTCGCCGTTCTCAAGGAGCGCTTCCCGAACATCGATGGGCCGCACAAGGAAGACATCTGCTACGCCACCACCAACCGCCAGGCGGCGGTGAAGAAGGTGGCGCCGTTCGTCGACGCCATGGTTGTGGTGGGATCGCCGAACTCCTCGAACTCCCAGCGTCTGCGCGAGGTCGCGGAGCGCGAGGGTTGCACGCGCTCGGTGCTGGTGCAGCGGGCCGCCGAACTCGACTGGTCGATGTTCGAGGGCGTCAGACGGCTTGGCATCACCGCGGGCGCGTCCGCGCCGGAGGTGATCGTCGAGGAAATCATGGACGCCTTCGCTGAACACTACACTTTGAGCGTCGAGACCGTCTCGGCTGCGGAAGAGAACGAGTTCTTCCCGCTGCCGCGCCCGCTGCGGCACGAGAACGCAGCGGAGTAAAAGCGTGGCCGTCTATACGGATGTCGGCGCCGAGGATCTCGAAAGCTTCCTGACCGGTTACAGCATCGGCGAGCTGCAGTCCTACAAAGGCATTGCCGAGGGCGTCGAGAACTCGAACTTCCTGCTGCATACGACGTCGGGTTATTTCTTCCTGACGTTGTACGAGAAGCGCGTCGCCAAAGAAGACTTGCCGTTCTTCCTCGGCCTGATGGCGCATCTCGCTGCGCGCGGCATCAACTGTCCGCAACCGGTCAGGAACAACAGGGGCGAGACGCTAGGCACGCTCGCCGCACGCCCCGCCGCGATCATCGATTTCCTCGAAGGCGTCTGGCCGCGCAAGCCCAACGCCGCGCACTGCGCCGCGGTCGGGGACGCACTGGCAAAACTACATCTGGCGGGCGGTGATTTTGCGATGTCGCGTGCCAATGCCCTGTCGGTATCCGGCTGGCGGCCGCTGTTCGACGCGGCCGCGTCGCGCGCCGACGAACTGCAGCCGGGGCTGTGTGCGTTTCTCGCAACCGAACTCGATCATCTGGAAAAGGCATGGCCACGCGATCTGCCGCGCGGCGTGATCCATGCCGATCTGTTTCCCGACAACGTGCTGTTTCTCGGCGACAAGCTGTCGGGGCTGATCGATTTCTATTTCGCCTGCAACGACATTCTCGCTTACGACGTGGCGATCTGTCTCAACGCCTGGTGCTTCGAGATCGATCACTCGTTCAACGTCACCAAGGCGCGGGCGTTTCTCAATGCGTACTCAAAGGTGCGGGCGCTGTCGGACACCGAGCGCGCGGCATTGCCGCTGCTGGCGCGGGGTGCCGCGCTGCGCTTTCTGCTGACGCGGCTGGTGGACTGGCTCAACGTGCCGCCGGGTGCGCTGGTGAAGCCGAAGGATCCGCTCGAATACGTTCGCAAGCTGCGGTTCAACCAGAGCGTTGCCAGCATCCGTGATTACGGTGTCGGCGAACCGGGGTTCGTCGCGTGAGCGAACAGAATCTGCCGCATGTCACGATCTTCACCGATGGCGCCTGTTCGGGAAATCCCGGGCCGGGCGGCTGGGGTGCGATCCTGCGTTTCGGCGATGTCGAGAAAGAGATGAAGGGCGGCGAGAATCCGACCACCAACAACCGCATGGAGTTGCTGGCGGCGATCTCGGCGCTCGAAGCGCTGAAACGCCCGGCCTCTGTCGATCTCACCACCGACAGCCAGTATGTGCGGCAGGGCATCACCGGCTGGATTCACAACTGGAAGCGCAACGGCTGGCGCACCGCCGACAAGAAGCCGGTGAAGAACGTCGATCTGTGGCAACGGCTCGACGACGCGCTCAAGGCTCATGAGGTGCGCTGGCACTGGATCAAGGGCCATGCCGGCCATGCCGAGAACGAACGCGCCGACCAATTGGCGCGGGATGGCCTCAAGGAAAATCGGTAGCACGGAAAAGCCTCATGGTGAGGAGCAGCGTAGCTGCGTCTCGAACCATGAGGCTTGATTAAGATCTCATCCTTCGAGACGACTGCTGCGCAGCCTCGTCAGGATGAGGGTCGTCCTTCCAATCAGAGCTGCGACAGGAAGGTGTCGCCGCCGGAGACTTCAACCTTGCCGGGGTTGGGCTCGAGGTTGAGCGATTTCACCACGCCGTCTTCAACCAGCATCGAGTAACGCTTGGAGCGGATGCCGAGACCATTGCCGGAGGCGTCGAGTTCGAGCCCGATCGCCTTGGCGAAATCGGCGTTGCCGTCGGCGAGAAACACGGCTTCATCGCGTTGATCGGTGTCGCGCTTCCAGGCGTTCATCACGAACACGTCGTTGACCGAAACCACCGCGATGGTGTCGATGCCCTTTTCCTTGATGGCGTAGGCATTGAGGAAAATGCTCGGCATATGCATCTTGTGGCAGGTGCCGGTGTAGGCGCCCGGCACCGCGAACAGCGCCACCTTCTTGCCCTTGAAAATGTCGTCCGTGGTTTTGACCTGCGGACCGTCCGACGTCATCACGCGAAACTTTGACTCGGGCAGGCGGTCACCGACTTTGATCGTCATGATTGTTCTCCGTGAACTCAATGGAAAGTGTCTTAGACCATTTTCTAGCCGAACCGAAGCGGACTTCGGCGTGTCCGAAGCACTGGCGGTGCCCGGTCGCGCCCGGCTTTACGGCAAGTTGACGTTGAATTCGTAGCCGCGGCCACCGCTTGCCAGGGTGAATTTGAGCGCGGCTCCTGTGGGCGTAGTGCCAGCAGGCAGTCCTTCAAGATCAAATGCGAAGCGCTGAATGTCTGCCCCGCCGCCGTTGATGCGCTTGGGGATCGGCAGCGCCCAGTCCGGTGTCGGCCCTTCGACGAACAGCGCAACATCCTTATCTTTATTCTTATCCTTATCGTGGGGCGCCACCACATCGACCTCCACACGTTTGTCGCCGGAGCGCTTGACATCACGGATGGTGAGGGGATTGGGATCGCCGACGCTAGCCGGTTTCGGCACGGTGTCCATCGCTGCGCTGAGGGTGCTGTCCTCGGTGCTGGCGACGCTGACGAACGGCAGTTCGATCTGCGATTCCACCGGCACGCACAGTTTTTCGCAGACCGCATAATCGAGATGAAGCCGCAGCACGACCGGCTTGTCGGGGTTTTTCAGCGCGATGCGCAGCGGTATCAGCACGTCCTTTTTGTAACCGATCGAGAAACCACCGGCCCCGTCATCGAATTTCATTGGCGCCGGCCACAGCACAGTCACCGCTTCGACATTTTCAGATTTTGCGAAGTCGAAACGCGGCGGCACGCCCGAGTCGCCCGGCGTGCGCCAATAGGTTTTCCAACCCTTTTCGAGCTTGATTTCGAGACCGCCGAGCAGAACGGCGCCGTTGCGTGAACCAGCCAGCAAACGCGCTGACGAGTGCGCCTCGACCACCCATGGCGACGAGTCCTGGGCATAAGCGGGGGCCGCAACGAGACAGATCAGCGCAGCACCCAAAAGGCGCGCCTGTCTGCTGAAGGGAACCATATCGATCATATGACGTCTTTACCGGGAGGGTTCATGCCAGACCATTGAACAGCTTGTGATAGCAAATTCAGGCCAGCGCTGGGCGATTGATTGACAGAAATTGCACCCAATATCAGGATAATGCGTAGGAATGAGAGCGCCTGAAATGGACGAAAAGAAGTCTCCCAGGAAGACGTCGAGCAGCCGCCGTCCCACCGCGGTCGCGCAGAGCGATGCCGAGGAAGGCTATCTCGACGGCCAGATGCTGGTTGCGATGCCGGTGATGGAAGACGAGCGTTTTGCGCGTTCCGTCATCTATATCTGCGCGCACTCCGCCGAAGGCGCGATGGGGATCATCGTCAATCGGCCAGCGGGCAGCATCGATTTTCCGCAACTGCTGGTGCAGCTCGATATCATCGACAAGGACGACGAAATCCGCCTGCCCGAAAATGCCGAAACGATGAAAGTGCTGCGCGGCGGTCCGGTCGAGACCGGGCGCGGCTTCGTGCTGCATTCAAGCGATTTTTCGATCAAGAATGCGACGCTGCCGATCGACGACGGCATCAGCCTCACCGCGACTCTGGATATTCTCAAGGCGATTGCCGAGGGCAACGGACCGAAACACGCGATTCTGGCGCTGGGCTATGCTGGGTGGGCGCCGGGCCAGCTCGAGCATGAGATTCAGGACAACGGCTGGCTGCATTGTCCGGCCGATCCGGATCTGATTTTCGGCAGCGATGTCGAAGACAAATATCAGCGCGCGCTCGCCAAGATCGGGATCGATCTTGCGATGCTGTCGAACGACGCTGGCCACGCCTGACGCAGAATGAACCTCCATCCGGAAATCGGGTGGTGCTGGAAAGGCATGCGGCGCTAAAGTCGCGACATGTCGAAAGATACTACTACGCTCCAATCAGCCGTCAGCTATGCCTACCACGACACGCCGGTCGGGCGATTGCTCGTGGCGGGTGACGCAGCGCGCGTGCAGTTGATTGCTTTTCAGCAGGGCAGTCGCATTCATCATCCGCAGCCGGCATGGCAGCATGATGCAGCGCCGTTCGCCGAGGTGTTTCGTCAGCTCGACGACTACTTCGCCGGCAAGCGCACGACATTCACGTTGCCGTTGCATCTTGGTGGTACCGATTTCCAGAATGCAGTGTGGACCAGCCTGCAGCGGATTCCCTATGGTAGCACCATCACCTATCGCGATCTGGCGCAGAGAATAGGCAAACCTGCGGCAATCCGTGCCGCCGGTTCGGCCAATGGCGCCAACCCGCTGCCGATCGTCGTGCCGTGCCATCGGGTGATCGGCTCGAACGGTTCTCTCACAGGCTTCGGCGGCGGGATCGAGGCCAAGCGTTTTCTGCTCGCGCATGAGCAGACATTCGGTGCGAACCGGAAAGGCGCGAAGGCGGCGGATCGATAGCCGCGTCTTTCTGTTGCGCGTTTATTCCTGCGTCGCGGGCACGCTCGGCGTCTGGCGCAGGCTGCGGCGGCGCGGCGGCTTGGAGGGTTCGTTTTTCTCGCCGGTCAGGAGGCGGGTTGCAGCATCGGCATCCATCGGCTCGCCGAACGCGAAGCCTTGCGCGAATTCGCAACCGAGCTGGTAGAGCTCGACCGCGTCCGAATCCGTTTCCGCGCCTTCCGCCACCACTTCCATGCCGAGATCGTGGGCCATGGCGATGATCGACTTGAGCAGGATTGGCCGTGCGCCGCGGCTGGTGGTGCGCACGAACGACTGGTCGACCTTGATGGTGTCGAACGGGAAACGTTGCAGATAGGACAGCGACGAATGGCCGGTGCCGAAATCGTCCAGCGACAGGCCGGTGCCGAGCTCCTTGATCCGGTGCAGCATCTGCGCGGCGTGCTCCGGGTTCTCCATGATCAGGGATTCAGTCAGTTCGAGCTTGAGCGAGCCGCGCGCCACGGCCGAGCGCGACAGCACGCCGCGCACATCGTGGATCAGATCGTGGCGCAGCAACTGCCGTGACGACACGTTGACGCTCGCGAACACCGGCTCACGGCCACGCACCTGCCGCTGCCACGCCGCGAGCTGCTTCGCGGTGGTGTCCATCACGAACAGGCCGAGATCGACGATTAGTCCGATTTCCTCGGCGATGGAAATGAACTCTGCCGGCGACATCCGTCCGAGCTTGGGATGATCCCATCGCGCCAGCGCTTCGAATCCGGCGACCACCCGATCCTCGAGCCGCACGATCGGCTGATAGAGGATGGTGATTTCCTGACGTTCGATGGCGCGCCGCAGATCGGCTTCCAGCGTCAGACGGTCGGTCTTGCGGGCCCGCATCACCGGCTTGTAGACGTCGATGCGGTCGCCGCCGATGCGCTTGGAGTGATACATCGC